>NZ_CP134049.1:2400000-3600000 GCF_031582965.1 Bacillus sp. NEB1478 | reverse complement strand
GTTTATGTTGTGGATCAGCAGGCAGCCAAGTCATTTTGGACAGAGAAAGTCGGATTTGAAGTGAAAGCCGAATTTCCGATGGGACCCGATTCATTCTGGCTGGAGGTAGGACCGAAAGACGCACAATCAAATCTTGTAATCTACCCAAAAGCGATGATGAAAGGTTGGGAGGAGAAAAGACCTTCAATTGTATTTGAAACAGATGATGTGCAAGGAGATTACGACCGCATGAAGAGCAGCGGGGTAGAAATGCTTGGTGAGCCTCAAGTGATGCAATGGGGAACTTTCGTACAGTTTAAAGACGAAGACGGAAATGAATTTATTTTAAAAGGGTAAAGAAAAAGCTGCCGGATCACTCCGGCAGCTTTTAGTTATAGCTCAATTGTTTATGAGGGTTTTCAATCTCATATTCTTTAATGCTGACTACATTGGCAGAGACGAAGTGATCGTTTCCGATATTAACGAGCTGTGGTGGATACAACGGTTTTTCCGGAAGCATGATTGGTTCTCTGAATGGATTCCTCCGCTCAGGGTCCGCAACCGGTATGGAAGCTAACAGTGATTTTGTGTAGGGATGAATCGGATTTCGGAACAGTTCATCTTTAGGTGCTAATTCAATTAAATGTCCAAGATACATTACGGCCACACGATCACTCATATAGTGCACAACACCCAAGTCATGAGAGATGAATAGATAGGTAAGGTTTAATTCCTTTTGTAAGTCTTTCAATAGATTTAATACTTGAGCTTGAACCGATACATCCAGCGCAGAAACCGGCTCATCTGCAATAATGAATTTCGGTTCCAGCATAAGTGCACGTGCAATACCGACCCGTTGACGCTGCCCGCCTGAAAATTCGTGAATCGTTTTGTAAAAGGATGTTTTCGGAAGTCCTACTTTTTCCAGCATACTGTAAGCTTTTTCGGTGCGCTCTTGTTTCGTTCCTATTTTTTGAATATATAAGGGTTCTTCAAGAATTTCTCCAACCTTTAAACGAGGACTCAATGATTCATAGGGATCTTGGAAAATCATTTGAATTTCTTTTCGTAAAGGTCTTAATTTATTTTCATTTAATTTTGTAATATCCCGGTTATCAAACAAAATGTTACCGTGTTCAGGTCTGTATAAACGCATAAGTGTACGGCCCAATGTTGTTTTTCCAGAACCGGATTCCCCAACAACTCCAAGTGTTTCACCTGGATAAATATCGAGAGAAACACCATCTACTGCTTTAAGGATGCCAGTGGAGTCTTCAAAATACTTCGCTAGATTCTGTAAACTCAATAATGGATTAGCCAATGGCGACTACCTCGCTTTCAGTAAAAACACGTACATAATGATCAGGTTCCACTTCAACAAGTGAAGAAGGAGCATGAAATACTTTGCTCTCAGATGAAAACATCTCAGGTGCGAACGGTCTGCCCTCGTATCCCACATTGTCGAACGCGTAATCTTGAATCGTTTTGAGGCGTTTATCTCCATCTTCAGGGTTCGGAATGCTCCCAATGAGTGCTTTTGTATAAGGGTGTACAGGATTTTTAAATATTGTAAAGACATCTGCCGATTCCACGATATGGCCGCCAAACATGACATACACCCAGTCCGCATATTCAGCAACGACACCGAAATCGTGCGTGATCATTAAAACGGATGCATCATGGTTTTCTTTATAAGAATTGATTAAATCCAGAACTTGTCGTTGAATGGTCACATCAAGTGATGTTGTAGGTTCATCTGCAATAATAAGTTGAGGCTTGCAGGAAATTGCCATTGCAATTTGAATCCGCTGTTTCATCCCGCCTGACAGCTGGTCAGGATATTGGTTATATACATAAGCAGGGTTGTTAAAACCTACTTGTTTCAGAAGTTTAAGAGATTCAGATTTCAAATCTGACTTAGGCATCAGCTTATGATATTTAAGTCCTTCTGTAATTTGAACACCGACTTTCATGCCAGGATTAAGTAAAGCAATCGCATCCTGGAAAATCATTGAGATTTCATTGCCTCTCAGTTTCTTCATTTCTTTTTCGGTTAATTTTACAATGTCCTGATCTTTAAAATGGATTTCTCCGTTTTCGATTCTTCCATTAGCAGGCAAAAGCTGCAGAACAGAAAGGGAAGAAATGCTTTTCCCAGATCCGGATTCTCCGATTAAAGCAACAGTTTGATTTTTTTTAACATCAAGGCTTACATCAGATACAGCAGTGAATGTATTTTTTTTATCTCCGAAAGAGATTTGCAGATTCTTGATTTGCAGCACGGATGGATTCAAATATTTCACCTCATTTTAAGTCTTTTTTACATCAACAGAGTTTTGAATACCTCGAATCATGAGATTAATAGCGAAAATGGTTACCGCAAAGAAAGCAAGCGGGAATAATATTACCCAAGGAGTAACCATCATTTTGCTATAAGACATTCCGATAATTCCCGCCCATTCCCCCTCTAATGGAATAGGAAATGGGGTTGGAGAACGAGGGTCTCCAACCATAAGTGTCAGGGAGCCCCCTATAAAAATAGCCAGTACGCCTAAGTGAGCAAGGAGGATAAGAGATTGAATCATTTGCTGCGCAAAAACCAATACCAATTTAGTTGTAAGCTCTGGCAGAACATGTTTGTAATAAACATATGTCTTTTTAGAGCCCAGTGCGATGGTGCTGACAATATAATCTTTATTTAAAAGTGAATTTATTTCTTTAGAAAAAGTGGAGATCAAGGGCAATACACCAATCAATATTAAAATTAAGCATTGCATAATAATTAATTTTGTAGAGCTCATAGGCTGCACGGTTTGTCTTGATAACAGCGCAGTCATTAGCATATACGCTAAAATTGTACCTGGAATGTAAAGCGTAGCTTGGACGAGATCATCCAAAAAATTAAATTTCGACTTTGGATTTAACAAAGCAATGACTAAAGAAAACAGAACTCTGAAAAAGGCAATTCCGAGTGCAATAAGAATGGTGTATTTCGCACCGTCTATTATTTGATAAAATAAATTTTTTCCTACTGAATCTGTACCGAAAGGCGGTTCATCAGAAGGCTTAAATGGAGGGACACCGATCATAATACCTTTATCATTATATTTATAACTAAGCAGTTCCAATGACTTCTCTTTATTAACATCTAATATGCCTGGCCAATTATAGCTGAAAATAAGCAATGCTATTATAAATATAAATCCGATCAAAAACTGCGGCTGTTTCAATACCTTTAAGATCATGCGGCTTCCTCCTTTTCTTGTTTGCTTCTGGATCCGGCGTAGTTTTCTACGAGTTCAAATACCAATGAAAACGGCAATGCGAGGATAAGAGCAGTCACAACAAAAGCAACTCCTCGGGAATAAAGCATGGTAATCATAAAACCATTTAAATTAAATACATATTCCACGATTAATAGATTGGATAGCATAAATACAAAAATCGATTTGTAATATTGGAACAAGCTAGTAATGATATTTCGAAACACGTGTTTTAATGTGATATAGAGTCGGCCAAGACCCATAGCCCTAGCAACTGTTACATAAGATTTTTGCTGCTCTTCCTTCATCAATAGCAGCGTCATCTTAAATAATTGGATGGTAGGCAAAATGGAAAGAGTAATAATGGGCAGCAAATAAATAGGTTTATTGAAGAACATCGTTACATCAGCAACTAGCCAGCCAGTTCTCTTGAATATGTAAATGATTATGAATTGAAGTGAGACGGCGATAAATAAATCGGGTAAAGATTCTAATAAAGTTAAAAATCCAAAGATCATCTGTTGAAGAATTTTTGGAAGAAGGGTAGTCAGGAAGGTAAGAATTAAGGCAATGATTAATCCGATTAATAAAGAGGCAAAGAATATAGTCATCGAATATTTATATTTGTCAAAAATATCAGGAAAAAGATCGCGTTCTATACCATTAATAGAAAAAGCCCATGCCTTGAAAGTCTGCATCGAATTAAAACCGATCAAAAGAGGAGGTAAAATACTGATTATTAATATTCCGAAGACGATAGATCTAACTCGGTTGAAATAGCGCTTTAGTGAGAAGTTCATTGGACACCTCGATCTCATATAATTATTAGAAAATTCAGTTTGTAATAATTGTAAAATATTTGTAACAGAAATGAAAGTGAAAAGAATGTATTATTTTGGCAATTTTATTGTGGAGGATATATTTTTTGTGCTTCGGCTGTCAAAATTTGTAGAAAGGCCTATATATGGTGAAGTTAGACTTAATTAAGGTTCGAGGAGACTTAATTATTAAAAATCAGACTTAATTCATTAACACATTCGAATCACGGATCGAAACATAAAAAAATACCCCAAAAAGTGATGGTTCACATCACCTTCAGGGACATCATCTAATTAAAGTAGTGATAAAAGCGGTATTAGGATGAGCTGGTTCACAACATGAACGCACATGTGTGAGATCATCGCGTATTCTAACCCTTTTTTCCAGTAGATATAGCCGAATAGACACCCAAGAACGCCGTTGAGTACAAATGCACGTGTGATGAGAATTGGTGTTAAACCATCATAAAGTTTAGCGGTTGCCGGTAAATGGCCAGCTGAAAATAGAAGTGCTGCGATAATTAATCCGATCCAGAAAAACGCATTTGGAAGTTCACCTTTTTTCTTTTTGAACAATACAGCAAGGATCCAAACAATCAATGTCATGAGGAATAATCGAATCAGAACTTCCTCTACAATCCCTCCGTATAAGGCTCCGCCAAGAAGAGCTTTCCACCAGACTACGCTTTCTCCGTTTCCGAGCTTTGGAATATAAGGCTGAAAAAGAAGCACGTCAGCACCGATCATGAAAATGGCTCCCACTATTCCACCGACTACAGCAAGCTTTAATCCAGATTGGTCAATCACGGGTTTCTTTTTTTCAAGAATCCATGGTGTGATGAGAGGGAGTATGAGTCCGGTCCTTGTTGTGAGTTTAAGTCCGATCCAACTCAGCACAGTTGTTAACACTGCGATTTGAAGCACGGTAACGATAGCTACTACTGTCATAGAAACAGGAATTTGATCGATCATTTTTGTGTACTCAGCCTCACCGAGCGAGATTTTGAGTGCATCAAGCTGATACGGGAAAACGAATGCTCCTGCAATCATGCCGAGTAAACCAAGAAATAATGCAATTTTTAAATGTTTCATAAGGGCGTCCTCCAAGTTCTCTATTCAATTGTTAAGTTGTGTCATTTTAAAATATTTTGTTTTAGCCAGTTTATGCCTTCTGTAACAAATTCCATGTCAGGATTGGAATGTGGAGTATGTTCTAGCACCCAAAAAAGGTCAGGGCAAGTTTCCAGGAAAGTGAGTATCTCTTGAATCGGAAAATGCACACCGTCCGTTTCATGAGAAGGATGAATCGGAATCCATATGTATTTGTCCTCTGTGAACTCGATGTTATGTAAATGAATGACTTTAATATGGTCTTTCCACTTTTGTATCTTCGAGAGAGCAGATTCGTGGCCGGCCAACAGATAATCACCGATGTCGATGCAAAGTTTTAGACCATATCGACCCCATACATCTAAAGGAAATTGATCTAAATACTGAATGTTTTTCGGGGATTTCAATAAGCCTAACTTTGGTTCACAAACGATTTGAATTCCGTATGCTGATTGTAGCTTTGATAAACTCTTTAATCCTTCTTCGATCTGTTTTACAGGGTCGGCAGCTTCGTGCTGAAAATAAGGAAAATGAACAAGGATGTATTGTGCACCGTAATCAGACATGCGTTTCACTTCCTTTTCAAACTGAGCCCAAGCTTCTTCTGGTTTGTATTGAAATTCTTCTAGCAAATCGTATTTACTGCCGTTGCGTAATAGAGGTGAATGCAATCCGAACGTTTTATTGTGCTGCTGGACTAGCTGTAAAAAAGTTTGGAAAGCTTGTTCGTTTTCCAATTCACCGATTTCGATGTGTTCAATATTTTTTATGAAAAGATCATTTAAGCGGGAAGTATCAGACATAATCGTGCTGCCAGAAATGGCTAGTGTGTGTGACATGTAATTACTCCTTTATGAATATGAGTGCGCAAAAAAAGACAGGAATGTAATCCCGCCTTAGAAACCGCCACCGCCTCCATCATGATTGTTGCGCATGGCATTTACTCTTGCAGCTGCATTGTTGATTTGATTTTGATTACTAACGTATTGTTCAGGAGTATGGTCCAGGTTGAATTTCATGTTGCGTCTTTTTGCTCTCCAGTTAAGGAAAACCGCCAGCAAAATTACCAAGATGAGCGGTGAAAAGAGAATGAGCCACAGCATAGCAACACCTCCTAAAAGATTTGCAGTACTTTAGTAAACCTATGAAGTTCTGTTTTAAATATGCTTGTAAAGAAGTAAGTCATCGACAAAACGCCCATTTAAATAAAATTCTTCGACAAGCCTTCCTTGCTCTTGATAACCGCATTTTTTGTAAAAACGTATGGCTTTTTCGTTACTTGCTAAAACACGTAAAGAAAGTTTTCTTTTCCCGTTATCACGTGCTAATTCTTCAACAGCACGCATCAGTTCAAAGCCAATGTTCTGACCTTGGAAATCTGGATGAACTGCCATTGCAACATCTGCTACATGCAGGTTGGAGGGAACCGGAAAAACATCTTTGTAAAAAATGTAGCCGCAAACTTTTCCGTTGCTCCGTGCAACAATCTGACTTCCTGCAGGGAACTGTCTTCCATAATCCTCTGGTGAATCCCAGTGGATATCTGGTGCAGGTGTTGTTTCTATGTTCCAAACAAGATGGTCGATCTCTATTAGACCTGCATAGTCTGCAGGGGTGGATAAAGAAATTTCAATAGTCGTTTT
Organism: Bacillus sp. NEB1478; assembly: GCF_031582965.1. Classification (NCBI taxonomy): domain Bacteria; kingdom Bacillati; phylum Bacillota; class Bacilli; order Caryophanales; family Bacillaceae; genus Bacillus; species Bacillus sp. NEB1478. The sequence goes on along the minus strand of NZ_CP134049.1, from coordinate 3,593,187 downwards.
TTCCATCATACACACTCCTCATCTAGAAAATTCCATAAAGAGACATGAAAATCCTTTATTCGATCCAAAGTGAATTGTTTGAGAATTGCAGGGGGTCTGTCCCGGGGTCTGACCCCGGGACAGACCCTAGTCAATTTAGACACAATTTAAACACATTTCCCTGATAGATACAGCTTTGCTTTTTATGGGATGAATCCTTATAATATAAGAAGAATTGACAAGCAGTCCATCCTGGGCTGTTTTTTGTGGTTATACAGCTAAAGGTTTAAGTTAAAGCTTTTAATAGAAGTCAAATGACGAAGGTGAACATTATGAAACGAGCAAGACTGATCTACAATCCGAGTTCTGGACGAGAAACTGTAAAAAAACAACTTCCATATATATTAAATAGACTTGAAAACGCAGGTTATGAAACTTCTTGCCATGCGACTACACCAGAAGAGGGCTGTGCTACACGTGCAGCAAAATTAGCGGGTGAGCGCGGATTCGATCTAGTGATAGCAGCAGGCGGAGATGGAACAATCTATGAAGTCGTGAACGGACTTGCAGGACTTGAAGATCGTCCAATGCTGGGAATCATTCCAGCGGGGACTACAAATGACTTCGCACGAGCAGTCGGTGTACCGCGTACGATTGAAGGAGCTTGTGACGTACTGTGCGGCGGCGCTCAAATGCCTGTCGATATTGGAAAAGTAAACGATAGATTCTTCATTAACATTGCTGGCGGAGGACGCATTACAGAGCTTACTTATGAAGTGCCAAGCAAGCTCAAAACGATGATTGGACAGCTCGCGTATTTCCTAAAAGGAATCGAGATGCTTCCTTCGATCCGTCCGACATACGTTGAAATCGAATTTGACGGTCAAGATAAATATGAAGGCGAAATCATGCTTTTCTTAGTGGCAAATACAAACTCTGTTGGCGGTTTTGAAAAACTAGCACCAGCATCTGAATTCCACGATGGTCTTTTCGACGTAATCATTTTAAAGAAAACGAATCTTGCTGAATTTGTACGTATTGCTTCTCTTGCTATCCGTGGAGAACACATTCACGATGATCACGTAATCTACAAAAAAGCTCAGCGTGTAAAAGTAACACCACGTGAAAAAATGCAGATTAACTTAGATGGAGAACTAGGCGGCATCTTGCCAGGTGAGTTCGAAAATCTGCATCATCACTTCCAACTACTAGTACCAAAAGAAAGAATTAAATCATAATACAAACCATACAAGAATGAACACCGAGGGCATAAGTGCTTAAGGTGTTCTTTTTTTGCAATTATATCAATATCTTAACTTGAAAAAAGTCGGGAGATAGGGGATAGCTAAGAGTGAAAAATCTTTCAAATATGAATAAGTACAAAAGGCTTGCACCGTTTTACGATAAACTTATGGGTAATCGTCTGTTTAGAAAAGCACGCCAGCAAGCTTTTTCTGAAATAAATATAATTCACGGGGAAACTATTCTCTTAGTTGGAGTCGGAACGGGAGAAGACTTCCCTTTTTTGCCTGATCATGCCAAGGTTACCGGGATTGATCTTTCAGAACATATGTTAAAGATAGCCGCTGGAAAAAAGAATGGACGGGACATAACCCTTCATCAGATGAATGCAGAAGAAATGGTTTTTCCCAATCAAACTTTTAATGTCGTCGTTTTGAATCTTATTTTGAGTGTTGCAGAGACACCTGGAAAAGTACTTGAAAGAACGATAGAGTGTCTGGCTCCAGGAGGCACAATATTAATTTTTGATAAATTTATTGATGCTCATACAAATCCAAATCTGATTAGAAAATTATTCAATACATTTACGTCAGCAATTGGAACAGATATTAATCGTGACTTTTATCAAATAAAAAATAAACTGCCTCTCGAAATAATGAAAGAATACAAGGTCCTCAATGGTCTTTACAGTATTATTGTTGTTCGTAAAAAATAAAGGCTGTTTTTCGTAACCAAACGAAGTATGTTTACCTCCCCAAATCTATTTTCAGGCCTTACGTACTGTTGTAAAAATAATGTAGTTTTTTATAACTAGCGGATTACAAGAATGTCAATTTGAATGACAATATTTGTTTAATTTTAAGTTTGTAAAGAAAAGCAGTAAGAAATACTTACATAACTTTTTCGGGTTATATCAAAAGGAGTAATGGACATAGACCGTTTCCCATAGCACATTTTATCCTTTTGTACGATTGTTCGCTTCTAAATCTTGTTAGAAAATTAAGACAAATATTTTAGAAGTGGAGGGAGAATATATGAAAAAGATACTTTCCATATGTTTAACAGCTGTTTTAGCCGTTGCTTTTTTCACACCTCAGCAAAACGTTAAGGCAGCATCAAGTCTAGAAGTAGATAAAACTTTAACAAAAGTATTAGGAGATATTACATCAAATACAGTGATCGAAGCTGTTGTAACGTATGATTCATTGCCTAGTACTTCCGATGTGGCAGCACTAAAAAATCTTGGATTAGAAACGAAAACGTTCAGCAAGCTTCCGATGGTAGCAGTAAAAGGAACGAAGCTGGAGCTAACGTCATTACTTACAAGCAACCTGAATGCCGTTTCCATTTACTACAACAAAGACCTTCATTATTTAATGAATGAAAGCCGAAAGCTAATAGGTGCCGAACGCGTGTGGAATGAATTGGGCTACACAGGAAAAGGCACGACCGTTGCTGTGATCGACAGCGGTATTGATGGTACGCATCCTGATCTTCCGTTTGGTGAAGAAAAAGTGGTACAAAACGTGAAGTTCTTAGTAGGACAAGATATTTTCTCCGAGGATGCCACATACCTTGAAAACGTTGTAAATACGGATACATCTTCCGGCCACGGAACACATGTTGCGGGAACAATAGCAGGACTAGGATCACAAAGTGCAGGTTTATATACAGGGATTGCTCCAGACGCTAAGCTAGTTGGCCTCGGAACGGGAGAAGGAATCAATATCCTTTGGGCACTTGAAGCTTTTGATTACGTATTGAAAAATCAAGATAAATACGGGATAAACGTCATTTCTAACAGCTGGGGTTCAACAGGTGAGTATTCACCGAACGACCCGATTAACGTAGCGAGTAAACAAGCTCATGATGCTGGAATGGTCGTATCATTCGCAGCAGGTAACGAAGGACCAGACGACAACACATTAAACCCATATTCTGCAGCACCATGGGTGATTTCGGTCGCAGCTGGAACGAAGGACAAACAGTTAGCTGACTTCTCATCTCGTGGAGTTGAAGGAGATGCACTTCTTCATCCAGACATAACAGCGCCTGGTGTGGATATCGTCTCGACAAAATCAAAAACCGGGGTTGTCATAAACACGCTAGGAACGGTAAAAGATAAAGATTACATTGCACCAGAATATCTGCCATACTACACAACAGCGAGCGGAACGAGCATGGCAACACCGCATATCTCTGGAGTAGCAGCATTGCTGTATGAAGCCAATCCTAATTTAACACCTGATCAAGTTCTGCAACTGTTGGAATCCACAGCAGATCCGATGCCAGGATACAAGCTGCATGAAGTCGGAGCAGGATATGTAAATGCATACGAAGCTGTGAAAGCTGCAGGCAACTAAATAAACTTAATGGATAAAAGAAAAGACTCAAAAAGGCGCAGGTCAATAAGCCCTTTTGAGTCTTTTTTTGTTTTGAGCATCGAACGTCATGGGAAATACCCATGGAGAAACTAGGTAGAAAAAGAACGGGAAAATAAAAACAAGATAAAAACCAATATAAAAATGGACAAATGCCTATATATAAATCCTAAGTAACAGAAAGGGAAATAAATTGTTCAGGGACAGTCCCCTTTTCCCTATTTCATATTAAGGTTTTATTAATAGTATTAAGTCTCTGTCATGTAAACCCTTACATTAATTGTCACCCACAGAAAGAAGGTTTGCTCTTCCAAACACTATAACTAGAACAACTTTATAGTGAAGGAGGGGTATTTTGGAATACTTGTTGTATTTTTTCTTTTTCTTATCTATTCTCTTTCCCATTATTCATTCGATCCATTGTTTCCGGTCTTTTAAAAAGGAAGAACATCATACTGGAGATGGAGACCTTGAATATGAAGAGAAAGGTATGAGTATCTTAATTCCATGCTATAACGAACAAAGAATCTTAGATACAGCTATTAATAGCATTAAAGAGCTGTCTTACTCTAATTTAGAGGTTATTTTCATTAATGATGGCTCTAAGGATACGACGTTAAACTATTTCGATTTTTTATTACAGTTAAAACCGTCGGCTAAAAAGCCAATAAAGAAACTATCGCATGAGAAAGTAAAAAATTGTTATCAATCTGAACTATATCCGAACGTCTTTGTTATTGATAAAGAAAACGGCGGAAAAGCAGATGCCTTAAATGCAGGAATCGAATATTCCAGTAAGCAATTAGTCATCACACTGGATGCAGATACCATTGTAACGAATAAAGCACTTGCTGCCGTTAACCGCAAATTCCATGATGAGAATGTAGTAGCAGCAGGCGGTGTAGTGCATGTATTACAAACAAAGGTAGAAGAACCGATGCATGGACTTTCCCTCCGGAAAGCAAAGATGCTTGTGCGGGCTCAAGCACTTGATTTTTTAAGAGCCTTTTATATTAACAAAATTTCATTAGCTGGATTTAATGCGTTAGGCGTGATCTCCGGCGCTTTTGGTATTTTTACGAAAAAAGCATTGATTGATGTTGGCGGATACCGTGCGACCATTGGAGAAGATATCGATATTACGTTGAAGATGCATAAATATATTGAAAAAGACAAGAAAAGAAAAGTAGCGCTCATTCCAGATGCAGTAGGATTTACTGAACTTCCTGAGACTTGGGGGGATTTGTTTAAACAACGCGTACGCTGGCAAAAGGCTTTTGTGGATTGTTTCATCCACTATGGACCATTTTTATTTAAAACATTTTTCAAAAAACCAGTATCCTTTTTCTATATTGTAGAAGGTTTCGTATCAGGTACACTTGCGGTTTATGTAATGACAGGCGCCGTACTCATTGATTTTTTCAATGGACATTTCTTTTCGTTAACATTCTTGGTCTATTATGTGGTGTATATATTCCTTCTTGGTTATGTTTACGATGAACTAGCGATCGAAATGAGTGAAAAACACGGATTTTTCTTCCAAGAGAAAGAAGACGTGATTCTAGCTTTCGTTATTTTCTTTGACATTTTCATCTATCGATTCATCATCATGACAGCCATTATTTACGGCACAGTGGCTTACTTCATTAATAATAAAAATTGGAATAAGGTAGAGAGGACAGGAAGAGATTACACAACATCAACCGAACATGCTGCTTAACATACGACAGACCTGATTTTTCAGGTCTGTTTTTGCGCACCGGTATTTGGTGTACTTCTTCAGTTGTGCTACAATCAGTAAAGCATAAAGGACGAAAAGGACGATGAAAATGACGAAGGCTGATTTGCCTGTTCATAAAAATGAAAGCTATGAAGTTGAAATATTAGATTTAACCCATGAAGGCGCGGGAGTTGCCCGCGTAAATGGGTTTACTTTGTTCGTACCGAACACGTTGCCAGGGGAGCGTGCGAAGGTAAAAGTAGTTGGGTTAAAAAAAGGATTCGGTTTTGGCCGTTTGGAAGAATTGATTGAACCGAGCCAAGAGCGTGTAGAGCCGCCATGTCCCATCTATAAATGGTGCGGAGGCTGTCAGCTGCAGCATTTATCATATGCTGGACAACTCGAATATAAACGAAAACAGGTTGAAGACGTTCTAACTCGTATCGGAAAATTAGAAAACGTCCCTGTTTTGCCGACGCTTGGAATGGATGACGAACCATGGCGTTATAGAAACAAAGCCCAAGTGCCAGTAGGTGAGCGGGACGGCCGAATCATCACAGGATTTTATCAAAAACGAAGTCATGAAATCGTCGAAATGGATAGCTGCATCATCACAGGTGATACAAATGACGATGCTGTTCAAGCAGTAAAAGAAATCGTAAATAAATACAACATCAGTGCATATAACGAGGAAAAGCATAAAGGAATGCTACGCCATATTATCGCACGTTACGGAAAAACAACGGGCGATTTAATGATCGTCCTCGTAACGAATGGCAAAGACTTGCCGCAAAGAAAAAAGATTATTGATGACATTACAACAGCTCTACCTGAAATCAAATCCATTGTGCAAAACGTAAACACAAAACGAACAAACGTAATCTTTGGAGATGAAACCAAAGTTCTTTGGGGCGCTGAGTACATTTATGACAATATCGGAGACATTAAGTTTGCGATTTCAGCAAGGTCTTTTTATCAGATTAACCCGGATCAGACGAAAGTTCTTTACGATCAAGCGTTAAAATACGCTGAACTAAGCGGTGACGAAACTGTAATCGATGCATACTGCGGAATCGGAACAATCTCGTTATTCCTTGCACAAAAAGCGAAAAAAGTGTACGGTGTCGAAATTGTACCAGAAGCGATTGAAGATGCGAAACGAAATGCCGAACTGAACGGAATTACAAATGCAGAGTTTGCAGTTGGAAAATCAGAAGAAGTCATCCCGGAGTGGAAGAAACAAGGGATCACACCAGATGTAATCGTAGTTGATCCGCCTCGTAAAGGATGCGATGAAGAGCTTTTAAAGACAATTATTGAAATGAAGCCAAAACGCGTCGTGTATGTGAGCTGTAACCCGGCAACACTCGCACGAGATCTCCGAGTACTTGAAGACGGCGGTTTTAAAACAACAGAAGTACAGCCGGTAGATATGTTTCCGCAAACTACACATTGTGAAGCGGTCGCGTGTTTGGAGTTAGTATAATAGGAAAGCAGCTGAGATAGAAAAATTCTATGCCACCTGCTTTTTTGTTTGTGAAAATACCATTCAGTATCAAAAAACATTATAGATTTTCCATAAATTATCAATATACAGAGATTGATAATCAGTTAGCAGTCATGATATAAGTGTAAAAGAATATTTTTTACCGGGATTTTGAAGTTGTATATATGTCGAGAGGATATGAGCGTAAAATGATAGATAATTTTTGGCGTGATTTACCACGTCCATTTTTTGTACTTGCACCAATGGAAGATGTGACAGATGTTGTTTTTCGTCACGTTGTAAGTGAAGCCGGCCGGCCGGATGTGTTTTTCACAGAGTTTACAAACTCAGATAGTTACTGTCATCCGGAGGGTATAAAAAGTGTCCGCGGCCGTTTGAAGTTTACAGAAGATGAACAGCCAATGGTGGCACATATTTGGGGCGATAATCCTGAATATTTCCGTCAAATGAGTATTGGCATGAAAGAGATGGGGTTTAAAGGCATTGATATTAATATGGGCTGCCCGGTGCCGAATGTGGCACAGAGAGGTAAAGGGAGTGGCCTTATTCTCCGTCCGGATGTTGCTGCAGAACTTATTCAAGCAGCAAAAGCGGGCGGGCTGCCTGTCAGCGTGAAAACACGACTTGGCTTCAAGGAGGTAAATGAGTGGGAGGAGTGGCTTACGCATATTTTAAATCAGGATATTGCGAACCTTTCCATTCATTTACGTACAAGAGAGGAAATGAGCCTAGTAGATGCGCATTGGGAGCTTATTCCGGAAATCAAAAAATTACGTGACCGTATCGCACCAAATACGCTGCTAACAATCAATGGAGACATTCCTGACCGACAAACCGGTCTGCAGCTTGCTGAACAATACGGTATTGATGGTGTAATGATCGGGCGAGGAATTTTTAAAAATCCTTTTGCTTTTGAAAAAGAGCCAAGAGAGCACAGCAGTAAAGAATACCTTGATCTTTTAAGACTGCAGCTTGACCTTCAAGATCAATATGCGGAAGAAGTGCCGCGTTCAATCTCAGGGCTTCATCGCTTTTTCAAAATCTATGTAAAAGGATTCCCTGGGGCTGCTGAATTACGAAATCAATTAATGAACACGAAATCAACAGATGAAGTGCGTGCATTGCTTGATAACTTTGAAAATTGATGGAAAGAGCCTAAACGACTTGTTTAGGTTCTTTCTTATTTGAGGAATGCAGCTTGCTTCATTTGAGGATAAAATGTAAGTTGAAATAAGATAATTAGTCGCGTGAATTTATTTGAAATTTGATATAGAGCGGAAGGAGCGGGAGTACATGGATATTAGTATAAGTCATCATAAAATTAAAGAAATGTGCGGCACCGTATCCTTTAAAAAGGGAGATTATTTTTATCGAGCAAATAAAGTTACGTTCAGTCAATATAGTCATGATTTTTGTGAAGCTAGCGTTTCTGGAACGGAAGACTTTCAAGTCACGATAGAAAAAGATGCGGCAGGGAAGACTGACCTGAAATGCAGCTGTCCTTCACTAGTGAATTTTCAAAAGCATTGCCAGCACATTGCAGCTGTTTTATTGTCCATTCAGGATTACCAGCGAAAAGGGACAGTTCCTGACAGTTTACCAGTTCAATCGTCTAATTATGATGAACTGACTAAAGGGTTTCTGACAGTTTTCAATAACAGACCGGCAAGAAGAAGTGGACATCAACTCCATTTTGAAAAAAGAGAGGTACTGGATGTCATGTTTACATGCAGACCAGTGAAAATGGAGAACGGTCAATTTTTGTTCGGAATGGAAATAAAGGTCGGCAACACAAAGCTGAAGAATATTCAAACCTTTCTTCAGGATGTAAGACATGGGGAACGCAGTGCTTTATCTTCTGTCTTTACATATGACCCGAGCCGTCATTGCTTTTTAAAAGAAGATGATTTAGTGATACAAGAGCTTATTGGGGTTATCCATTATGAAAAGGCATTTCTTGAAGCATTATCTTCTTCTTTTTCAGGTGATAATGAATCTTTGCTCATTCCACCCTCCTCTTGGACGCGTCTCGCTCCATTACTCACTACAACATCGTTAGTGAGGCTGAAGCAAGACGACCAATCTTTTGAAAGTTTACGAATGATAGATGGACCGCCTCCTATTCAGTTTACATTTGAAGTAAAGGGTACAGATTACCGGTTAGCAATTGATGGATTCGATAGAATGATTGTATTGAATCCCTATCGTTCAGTATTATTTGACGGAAAAGTCTACACATTAAATGAACAGGATTGTGAACGATTAAATGACTTAAAGCAAATGCTATTCAAGTCGGGGACGAATCATATACCGATTTCACATAAAAAAATTCAGCATTTCCTCGATAACATTGTTCCAAGTCTGAAGAAGATTGGCGATGTCCAACTGGATAAAGCGCTCTCTCAAAAGTTATTGAAAAAACCTCTTGTTGCCAAGCTATATTTGGATCGTGTTAAGAATCGTCTGCTTTGCGGACTAGAGTTTCATTATGAAGATATTATTATTCAACCGTTAGAGCAACGGGAAACTCTAACAGGACCGGTAGTTGTGAGGGATCAGGAAAAGGAAGATGAGATTCTTGGATTAATGGACGAAAGCGGCTTCTTCAAAACAGATGGCGGATACACGATGCAAAATGAAACATTGGAGTATTCATTTTTATTCCATACAGTTCCAAAGCTTCAGCAACTCGTACAGATTTATGCTACAACAGCAGTTCGAAACCGCATCGTAAGGAAGAACGCCTTTCCGAAAATCAGAGTGAAAGTTAAAAAAGAACGTAACGATTGGCTGGAATTCAAGTTTGAAATGGACGAAATTGCTGATCAACAGATTCGGGAAATTTTAGAAGCGCTCGAAGAAAAGCGGAAATATTACCGCTTGCGAAATGGCTCACTGCTCTCTCTTGAGACGAAGGAAATGGAAGAAATTCAACGTTTTCTAAAAGAAGTTCCGGTTCAGGATTTTGATATGGAAGCTAGTCTGAACATGCCTATTACCCAAAGCCTTCAACACCTTGATGCCATTGAAAATAGTCAGGTGTTCACAATAGAAAAATCGTTTCATGATTTTATAGAAAATTTACGTAACCCGAGTAACTTGCAATTTGAGGTGCCGCAAAGCCTAGAAAACATATTGAGAGACTATCAAAAGAGCGGATATGAATGGATGAAGGCACTTGCAAGTTTCAATTTTGGCGGTGTTCTAGCGGATGACATGGGACTTGGCAAAACGGTGCAAAGTATATCGTTTATCGTATCAGAGCTTTCCAGTATTCGAGACAGGAAAAACCCGGTTTTGATTGTTTGTCCTTCATCATTAACGTATAACTGGCTTCATGAAATCATGAAGTTTGCACCTGACCTTCAAGCTATTGTTGCAGATGGGAAAAAGGCAGACCGGGAAAATCTTCAAAAGGAGATGGGGGATGTAGATGTTGTGATTACATCCTACTCATTGATGCGCCGAGATATTCAATGGTATGCAAGTCAAAAGTTTCATACGGTATTTTATGATGAGGCACAGGCTTTTAAAAATCCCCTCACGCAAACAGCTCGAGCAGCTAAAAGAATACAGGCAGATTATCGTTTTGGACTTACTGGAACACCTATAGAAAATTCGATTGAGGAACTCTGGGCAATTTATCATGTCGTCTTTCCGCAATTATTTAAAGGATTAAAGGAATACAGTCACCTTTCTAGAAAAACTATCGCTCGAAGGATTCGTCCATTTTTACTTCGCAGAAAAAAAGAAGATGTTCTTGCTGAGCTGCCGAAAAAAATAGAAACGTCCGAATCAACAGAACTGCTGCCTGAACAAAAAAAGCTTTATGCAGCATATTTGGCTAAGCTGCGGCATGATACCTTAAAACATCTCGATAGGAATACCATTCGAAAAAATCGTATTCGAATTTTAGCAGGGTTGACCCGTTTGCGGCAAATTTGCTGTCACCCTTCTCTTTTTGTTGACGGCTATAAGGGAAGTTCTGCGAAATACGAGCAGTTGCTGCAAATAATAGAGGAAGCCAGACTTTCCAATAGGAGAGTACTGATATTCTCACAATTTACGAAAATGCTTGAGATGATTGGCAGAGACATTGCATTACGTGGTCATACGTACTTTTATCTGGATGGACAAACGCCTTCTGAAGAACGATTGGAGATTTGTAATCGATTTAACAGAGGTGAGCGGGATTTATTCCTGATTTCCCTAAAAGCAGGAGGTACCGGGTTGAACTTAACAGGGGCTGATACAGTCATCTTATATGATCTTTGGTGGAATCCAGCAGTTGAACAGCAAGCAGCAGACAGAGCCCATCGAATGGGTCAGAAAAATACAGTACAAGTGATCAAGCTCATAGCCCGTGGTACCATTGAGGAAAAAATGTATGAGCTTCAGGAAAAGAAAAGAGATTTAATAACAGCCATGGTTGATTCTGATGAAATCGCATCAGCATCCTTAACAGAAGAAGATATTCGTGAAATATTTATGATTTGATAGACGAAAGAAGTTCATTGGTTGAACTTCTTTTTGTTATTTTTAAAACGATTAACGAGATTACGATTATTAATAGAAAGAGGAATTTTGAAGCTGAATAGCAAACTAATGATAGTAGGATGTAATTTACTAGTTAAATATTGGAGGCAGATCATGGGAAGATTAGTTCATTTTGAAATTCATGTAGATGATATGGAACGGGCAAAGAAATTTTATGGAGAGGTATTCGGCTGGTCTTTTGAAGATTGGAGTGAATTCGCTGGAATACCCTACTTTGGGGCAGTTACAGGTGACGCGAATGAACCAGGAATCAATGGAGGTCTGATGAAACGTCAAAGTCCTCCGCCACAAGCAAACCAACCGTTAAATGGTTATGCATGTACAATGGGTGTGGGGAATTACGATCAAACAGAAGCAAAAATTCTTGAGAATGGCGGAAAAGTTGCAATGCCGAAATATGCTCTTCCTGGTATGGCATGGCAGGGATACTACATGGATACAGAAGGCAATTTATTCGGAATCCATCAACCGGATGAGAACGCAAAATAACATTCATAATAGGTGGATAAAAACATGAAATCACAAGACACAGCAGGTATGCTTGGAAATGTTCGCAGTATATGTCTCTCACTGCCTGAAGCTGATGAAATTATCGATGGTTTTGGTCACAATACGTTTAAAATAAACGGGAAATCGTTCGTCATATCTGGTGAAAGCGAGCAAGGATTCAGCTTGTCTTTCAAGTCAGATCGTGAAATGCAAGAAATTTTGTTGCAGAAAGAGCGTTTTTACAAAACACCATATATAGGGCGTCACGGCTGGGTATCTATTCAAAATCCAGATGGAGAAGACTGGGATGAATTAACCGATCTCATTCAAGATGCCTATTTACGTGCGGCACCGAAGCGTTTAGTTAAGAAATGGATAGAATCACATAGGAAATGAAGAAAGGCGGACTGATCTGCCTTTTTTTTATTTTTCACAGATTTATAGACTAAAAGCTAAATTTAGTAAAATCCAGATAATTCCACTCGCGAAAGGGTTAAACTATTATTAAGCAGTAAAATAGTGAAAATTGAGGTGTTAGCATTGAAAAGGTTCATTCTCACTTTAATTTCGATCCTCTTTCTTTCAGGTTGTTTCCATGAAGAGAAAAATACATCCGAAAAAAATGAAAAGGATGCAGCAGAAGTGCTTGCCAGACAAGTAGATGTGATCGCAACAGATTTGGTAATCCCTTGGAATATCAACAAACAAGATAATACCTTTTATTTGAGTCAGCGGCCAGGTTATATCATTAAAGTGGATGGCGATAACGGTTCAAAAACCGTTCAAAATGTAGAGGTTACAAAGAAAGTCCTGCATGAAGGTGAGGGAGGATTGCTAGGTTTCATACTTGCTCCTGACTTTGAAAATTCTCGTGAAGCATTTGCCTACCATACCTATAAACAGGATGGTACCGTTTATAATCGCATTATTGTGCTTAAGCTTGATCAAAACAAGTGGACGGAAGAAAAGATTATATTGGAGAGGATCCCGGGAGGAAGGATTCATAACGGAGGTAGAATTAAAATTGGACCGGATGGCAAATTATACGCTACCGCCGGTGATGCAGGGAACCCGGAAAATGCCCAAAATGTTAATAGTCTGGCAGGTAAAATTTTGCGAATGGAATTAGATGGTTCTTTACCAAACGATAATCCATTTGAAAAATCTTATGTTTATTCCTACGGCCATCGAAATCCACAGGGGTTAGCCTGGGATGAAGACGGAAAACTATATAGCTCTGAACATGGTCAAACGGCCCATGATGAAATTAACTTGATTGAGTCCGGAAAAAATTATGGTTGGCCGATCATTGAGGGTAATGAGCAAGCCCCAGGTATGGTTGCTCCTTTATTTCAATCAGGTGATGAGACTTGGGCTCCATCAGGAATGGCTATTAAAAACAAAAAATTGTATGTGGCGAATTTACGAGGTGAAAGAATTCTCGTGTTTAATTTAAATGACAACACCGTGGGAACTTTCTTTAAAAACGCTGGGAGAATGCGGGATGTGCTGATTGAAGATCATGCATTGTATACAATTACGAATAATCGTGATGGTAGAGGAACTCCACGAGAAGGTGATGATAAATTATTTAAACTTTCTTTAGGGGAGTAGGCAAGTGTTACTTTCCTAATTCAAAAACACCCACAATTTTTTATTCCAATTGACTTATTGAAGCAAATACATTCATCTCACATAAGATATATGGAATTTTCTAAAAGTGGGTGAAGGTGTTGAATCCTTATATTTTCAGACCAGATTGGACCGCTGTTTTACAACTTTTAAATCAAAGCTTAAATGGTGAAGAAATGGTTTGTTCAATGAGCACACAGCTATATTTCATTCCAGCAACCGCAAACTTAAAAGGAAATGCTGAAATGCATAATCATCTTGTTCCGGCTTCTTATCATCGAGTGACTGCAGCAGGAAGCGCAAGGCGGCTGCAAAATGGAGAATCTCATGAGTCCATTATTAAATCTTTGGTTGCCTGTGTGGATAATGGGTTAAGACAAGATCAAGAAGTAATGAAATGGTTACTCGTAATGAGAGACGATGCTCCGAATGAATATAAACCGTTTATTCAAAACATAATCAGTTGGCAGGAACAAACGGAACAAAGTTTATCATCAGCTAAACAGCTATTAAAACAAATGGGTTATGGAGCATAAAACCATTATTAAATTAGATATTAGCTTGTTACGAAGGTCAACATTTGTTGTTGGCTTGATCGAGAATATGGAGTGTGTAGCACTAATTATTATAAAAGAAAGCAACTAACTATTGTGGTAGTTGCTTTTTCAATTGGATTTGTAAAAATAAAAATTTATCTATCAGTTAGATCTGTGTTTAGGGATTAGAAGCCATATGAATTTTGCTTGTTTAAATACCCAAATATATAAGTTTTAAGAACGTCCGCACTGCCGATTTTAAAAGAAAGCAACATATCTTTGTGAACGATGTTTTTTTTGTAAATTACAGTATTGAATCTCTTTTTAGGAATATCTTTTATTTAATGGATCTTTTTTAGTGTATTAGGAGGGAATTTATGAAGGCGATAGTTTCTAACAAATATGGTCCACCAGATGTTCTTGAATTAAAAGAAGTTGAAAATCCTATTCCTTACGATGATCAAGTGCTCGTAAAAGTTCATGCATCATCCGTGAATTTTGGTAACTTGGTTCTTTTAAAGGGGGAACCGTTCCTAGCCCGGTTTGCTTTCGGTCTTTTTAAACCCAAATACGCTGTACCTGGAGGAGACATTGCAGGCACAGTTGAAGCGGTTGGGAAAGATGTTACACAGTTTCAACCCGGCGATGAGGTGTTCGGAGACTTATCACGCTGCGGCTGGGGCGGTTTTGCAGAATATGCAGCTGTTCCTGAACATGCACTAGCACGAAAGCCAGCCAATCTATCATTCGAGGAAGCGGCTTCTGTACCAATGGCGGCAGTTACAGCACTGCAGGCAATGAGGGATAAAGGAAAGATTCAGCCGGGACAAAAAGTTTTGATTAATGGTGCATCGGGCGGTGTAGGAACATTCGCGGTACAGATTGCCAAATCGTTTGGTGCTGAAGTTACGGCAGTATGCAGTACGAGAAATTTGGAGATTGCGCGATCGATTGGTGCAGACCATATCATAGATTACAAGAGTGAAGATTTTTCTAAAAGAACGGAGAGTTATGACCTTATTCTTGGTGTAAATGGTTATCAGTCAATATCAGCTTATAAACAGGCATTACGTCCAAAGGGAATTTTTGTGCATGTAGGAGGTTCTGGGGCTCAAATGTTTCAAGTGATGATGCGGGGACCTTGGGTTTCGATGACAGGGAATAAAAAGATGGGTAGCTTTTTACAAAGGCAAAACCAAAATGATCTGGTTTTTATGAAAGAACTTCTTGAAGCAGGCAAAGTGAAACCTGTTATTGATAGAAGCTATAAGTTGAGTGAAGTTCCCGAAGCATTCAAGTATTTTGAAGAAGGACACGCACAAGGGAAAGTTGTCATTAATATGTGATCATGGTTAAACTTAAAACCCGCAGCTATTTCCAAGCTGCGGGTTTTTTTACCCTTCAGTATAAAAAAGTACAGATAATGTTAAAAGAGTGCTATTGATAGCGCTTTCAAACATGGTTTTTTCGTAGCTATAATTTACATGTAAGTACTTTTTAAAGGGGGAACTAAAATGAAAAAAAGCAAAATTATATCTCTTATGCTTGCGGTGGTCATGGTTATGCTTGTTGCAGCTGGCTGCAGTGACAGCAAAAGCAAGGTAAGTGTGGGTATCGTGTTGCCAACTAAAGATGAGCCAAGATGGGTGCAGGATGAGCAGCGATTTAAGGATGCGCTGAAAGGTACAGATTACACAACTGAAATCCTTTTTAGCCAAGGTTCTTCTGCTAAGGAAAAAGAAAACGTTGAAACATTAATCAACAAAGGGATCGACGTTCTAATTATTTGCCCGCAAGATGGAAATGCGGCAGCAGCTGCAGTGGAAGCTGCGAAGAAGGATGACATCACGGTTATCTCTTATGACCGTCTTATTACAAATACAGATGCAGTTGATTATTATGTAACATTCGACAGCCTTGCAGTAGGTGCAGCACAAGGTCAATACTTGATCGATAATGCAAAAGGTTCTAATGTACCGCTTTATCTTTACGCTGGTGCTGCTTCAGATAACAACGCGTTCTTATTCTTCGAAGGTGCTTGGAAAGTGCTACAGCCAAAAATCGCTGACGGTACATTTAAAATTGCTAACTCTAGCGCAGCAGAAGCTTTAAAAGACAAAGCTGATCTTTCTCGTGATGAGCTGAGCAAGATCATCGGACAGGTAACAACAAACTGGGATGCTAATGAAGCGAAAAACAAAGCCCAAACTCACTTGACTGCGGCGAAAGCAGACATGAAAGGTGATGTGGCTATCCTTGCTCCTAACGACGGGACAGCTCGTTCTATCGCAGATGTATTTGGTTCTGACAGTGCTGTAACAAGCTACCTCGTAACTGGACAGGATGCTGAGAAAGCTTCTATTCAATACGTAATTGATGGCAAACAATCTATGACTGTGTTTAAAGATGTTCGTACACTTGTAAAGGATGCAATGGGAATGGCTGTTGATATCCTTGATGATAAGAAGCCTGAAACAACAGGATCATACGATAACGGAAAAGTTAAAGTTAAAGCAAAACAAACAAACGTTATCGTTGTTAACAAAGAGAACGTACAGAAGGAACTTATCGATTCTAAATACTACAAAGCCGACGAATTTACAGGGCTTAAATAAGAAAATAGTACGGCGCGGAATAGTGATAGATACTACGTCTATCACTATTTTTCACAATTAAATCAGTTGTTTGGCTAATGGAGGGATAATGATGAGCGGATATATTTTGGAGATGAACCAGATTTCCAAAGAGTTTACCGGAGTTAAAGCGCTCAGCAATGTCAATTTTAAGGTAGGAAAAGGCGAGATTCACTGCTTGATCGGGGAGAACGGAGCAGGGAAATCAACGCTGATGAAGGTGCTGAGCGGTGTTTATCCTTATGGGACATATGCTGGAGATATCGTGTTTGAAGGCAGCGTGCAGCAGTTCAACAAGATCAGTGACAGTGTAAAAACAGGCATCGTCATTATCTACCAAGAGCTGGCATTGTTTCCGGATCTGACAGTCTATGAAAATATTTTTGTGGGCAATGAAGTTAAGCGCGGTAATCTGGTCGACTGGAATCAGACAATTGCCCAGGCGAAAGAGATGCTGAAAAGAGTAGGACTCGACGTGAATCCTGAAACGCTCGTAAAAGATTTGAGCGTAGGTAAGCAGCAGTTAGTCGAAATTGCCAAAGCGTTAAGTAAGGACGTTAAGCTTCTTATTCTTGATGAGCCCACTGCGGCGCTTAATGAGGATGACAGCGAAAATCTGTTAAAGCTTTTGGGTGAACTGAAAAAACAAGGCATCACAAGTATCATGATTTCACACAAGCTGAAGGAAGTCATTTCGATCGCTGATAAAGCGACGGTGCTCCGCGACGGTAAAACGATCTGTACGCTGGATGCATCAAAAGGCGAAATTTCCGAGAACGTCATTATTAAAAACATGGTTGGCCGTGATATTGATGATATATATCCGAAGCGTCCGGATAAGAAAATAGGCGAAACCATTCTTGAATTGAAAAATTGGTCTGCTTACAGTACCGAACTTGGCCGTCAAGTTGTAAAGGACGTCAATTTTCATGTGAAAAAGGGAGAAATCGTTGGGATAGCTGGTTTGATGGGATCCGGGCGAACAGAACTTGCATTGAGCGTTTTTGGAAATCCAAAGAATTACAAGCTGGATGGACAGCTGAAGGTTGGTGGCTCACCAAAGACGTTCAAACATACAAGCGATGCTATCAAGTCAGGAATTGCGTATGTGACGGAAGACCGGAAAGGCGACGGGCTGTTTTTGATCCAGGATATCAAGAACAACATTACTGCGGCAAACCTGAATGGTGTTGCAGATAACGGCATTATCAACGTGAATGAAGAAGTGAAGAAGGCTGAAGCGTATAAAAAATCAATGTACATTAAAGCTTCTTCTTTAGAGCAGGTCGTCGGTAATCTAAGCGGAGGGAACCAGCAGAAGGTATCGCTCGGAAAATGGCTCTTTGTCGGACCTAAGCTGCTTATTCTCGATGAACCGACCCGAGGTATTGATGTTGGAGCAAAATTTGAAATTTATACGATTATGAACAAATTGATAAGCGAGGGCATGAGCATTATCATGATTTCTTCCGAGCTTGGGGAAGTACTTGGAATGAGCGATCGTGTGTATGTCATGGCTGAAGGCAAAATAAAAGGTGAGCTGCCAATTGAAGAAGCCAACCAGGAAAACATTATGCAGCTTGCTACGCAATAGGAGGTTAACACATGGAATTTATCAATGAAGCAAGATCATTAGTGAAAGAGAATATCCGTGATTATGGGATGTATATTGCCTTATTCGTGATTATGCTCACGTTCTCCATTATGACGGATGGGCTGTTCATGTCATCACGAAACATTAGCAATCTATTAGATTCTACTGGTTACATTGCCGTATTAGCAGTAGGTATGACACTTGTTATTGTTATCCGCCATATTGATTTATCGGTTGGGTTTGCGGCAGGATTCCTTGGTGCAATTACGGCTATCCTTCTTACAAAGATGGGAATGCCGATTTATGCGACCATTCCGATCATTCTTGTGCTTGGAATTTTTATCGGCTTGTTTAACGGCTTGCTGATTGCTAGATACGCGATTCCTTCCTTCGTTGCTACTCTTGCTGGGATGCTCATTTTCCGTGGTGCGCTGCTACAGGTAACAGAGGCAACGGGAACAATCATCATTAAAGACGATGCTTTTAACGCGATCGGAAACGGATTTATTCCTTCTATTATGGTTGTAAACGGTTTGCATTTTCTATCTCTGATTCTAGGTTTATTATCCATTCTTTTTTATGTTTACAGTGAAATCTCCACGCGCCGAAATAAGATTAAATATCAGTTCGATGTGGTTTCTAAAGGGATTTTTACATTTAAGCTAGTCTTTGTTTCTGCAATTATTGCTTACGTTACTTGGATTCTTGCAGGCTATAACGGTTTCTCATGGACAGTTGTCATCATGCTCTTGGTTGTTGTTGTCTATCATTTCTTAACAACAAAAACAGTGCTTGGCCGACACATTTATGCGGTTGGAAGCAATCCGGAAGCCGCGCATCTTAGCGGGATTAACGTTAATAAAATCACGTACATTGTATTTGGTTCTATGGGAATGCTCGCAGCGCTTTCCGGCATCCTGTTCACGTCCCGTCTGCAGTCTGCGACAACGACTGCTGGAACACTATTCGAGCTTGATGCGATCGCTGCTGCCTACGTCGGAGGAGTATCTTCTGCAGGAGGTGTAGGGAAAGTAACAGGCGCCATCATCGGTGCGATCGTTATGGCTTCCTTGTCCAGCGGAATGAACCTGCTTGGAGTAGGCGTTTCCATGCAGTATATGATCAGAGGCGGCGTATTGGTTGCAGCAGTTCTCTTTGACGTAATAACTCGTAAAAAGAGAGGATAGTTTCCTATTTTTCTATAGTAATATCGCAGGGGCACCTATCTAAGGAAGGTGCTCCTATTTTTTAATGATTTTTTTTAAAAGATGGTTTTATTGTTTTCAAGAATTTCATCATTGAAAAGTTAATTGGAGCGAAGGGCGAGACTCCTCGAAAATGAAAATCACATTTTCTTCGTGCGATGTGAAGCTGCCGAAGCCTTCCTTGTCCTGCGGAAAGCGAGCCCAAAGAGCAACCCTTTCAAAACGATCTTTTAAATCGCCTGCTGATTGGAAAAGGATTGAGCATTCACGTTTAGTTCAATATGATAAAATAAAATTAGTAAATTATCGGAAAAAAAGGAGATACTTCACTTTGCGTAAAGCTGGCATAATCATACTTAGTTTCTTATGTATCGTCCTTTGTTATTTTACGTTTACCACAGCACAAAAAGCGTTCAAGTCTGAATTGGAACTGCCTGCTGCATCCACCCCTACTAAGGATCGATATCGTATTGTTCTCATTACTCAAGAACTGGAGACACCGTTTTGGGATAAGGTCGGAGCAGGTGCGGCCGAACAAGCCCAAAAGGATGGAGCAAGCCTTGAGGTATGGGGGAGCTACGGCAAAAACCAAGAAGATTTCTTGAAAAAGCTTGAAATAGCCATTCAGTCGAAAGTCGACGGCATTATTGTACAAGGGCTGGACACTCAGAAATTTAAGGATTTGACGAAAATAAAAGCGGCATTTTATGGCATCCCCGTCATTACCGTTGCGAATGATGTGCCGAAAGCGGAAAGTCTTAGAAAGACATACGTTGGATCAGACCAGCACTTGGCTGGAAAGATGATTGCTCAGCTGATGCTGTCCGATATGGGCCAGCATGGAAATATCATTTTATTAAGCGACAGCCAAAAGGAGTATTACCAGGAGCAACGGCTGAAAGGGATCAGAGAAGTTTTCAAGGATTACCCGAACGTCAAAGCTGTTTATGCGGAAACGCCTGATTCTAGGGAGCAGGTAATCGCCAAAACACAAGATTTACTGAACAAGTATCCTGATGTGAATGGCTTTATTGCTGTGAATGCAAATATCGCAGGAGCGATGATTCAGGAAATCAGCAGGCGAGGTAAGGTCGAGCCCTATCATATCTATTCATTCGACGACGGGTCTGAATCGCTTTCTTTGCTCAACCAAAAAAAGCTTGATGGTGTAATCGAGCAATCTCCTGAGATGATGGGGAGAAAGAGTGTAAATCTATTAATCAAATGGCTGAATAACGATAAGGTTCCTCTGAATGCTGATGGCTATCTAAGTGATATTGGGATCATAAAAGCGATGGGCAAGCGATGAACAGAATTCAGAAGAAAATATGGATGCTGGCAACTGTCGTTCTTGTCATTATGGGGATCATTTGGATTGCACTTACATACTACAACCAGAAAACACAAAATCAATATAACGAAATTTTGCAGCGGTATATAAGGATGAACGAAGTGACCAGTACGAGTCAGAAGGTGGTCACGAATCTTAATAACTATTTGCTCGAGCCAACTAAAGCGAACTTGACTGAACTGAATCATAGCAAAGAGAATCTTAACCGGGCAAAGGATGAAGTCTTATCTTTAAGGAACACAGAGAACGAATTCGATCTTACCAATTATATGAATTTGATAGACAGCTTGATCGAGACAACGGACCGCTCACTCATGTTTTACTCTGAAAAAGATACAGAGGCTTCAGACAAAGAGTTTACTGAAGCGACACGCATCTCGAAGTACATTTCCGATATGACGCTCACGTTGATCGACACAGAGCTAAAAACGTACGACCGTTTTTACCGCGGCATAATTGATCAGTCAGCAGAATTTAAAAAGCTGGGCATCTGGCTTATGCTCCTTATCACATTGCTGCTGCTGATGATCACCTATTGGTTTTCGTTAAGTATTACAAGACCGGTGCAGCTATTGACACGGGCAGCCAACGAGCTGTCTGCCGGCCGTTTTGACAAGGAGATCAAGGTCGATTCTAACGACGAAATCTCTTTCCTTGCCCAGACATTTAACAGAATGCGCATCAGCATTAATAATCTATTTCAGGAAATACAGCAGAAGGCACAGCTGGAACACGAACTTCAGCAAAGCAAGCTCCTGCTGAAGGAAAGTCAGCTTCGAAATCTCCAAAGCCAGATCAACCCGCATTTTTTGTTTAACACACTGAATACGCTCTCTAAAAAAGCGTATTTGGAAGGATCAGAAGAAACGAGCGACTTGCTTGTAAGTGTTGCGGGCTTGCTGCGCTATAACTTAAAGTGGCTGGACAGAGCCGTTACACTTCGCGATGAAGTAGTGGTGATCCAGCAATACATGAACATTCAGAAAGCCAGGTTCACGGACCGTCTGACTTTGAACATGGATATAGACGAAGCATGCCTAGAAGTTCAGATTCCTGGTCTGACCCTGCAGCCGATCATTGAAAACGCGGTTATTTATGCGGTTGAACCGCGGGAGGAAGGCGGAAATATTTGGTTCCGCATTAAAGACGGTGATAACCAGGTAATCATAGAGGTTGAAGATGACGGCCCAGGTATTCAGGAACATAAAATTAAGCAGATAGTTGAAGGAGAGCTTGTACAGACAGGAGCCGCTTCGACGGGCATCGGTTTCAGTAACGTTGTGAAACGGCTCAAGCTATTTTACGGCATGGAAAATCTTATGGATATCCAAAGCCATATCGGGCTAGGTACGAAGGTTGTACTAAGAATACCAAAAACGAGAGGGATTGAAGAGCATGCTAAAACTCTTGATCGTGGATGACGAACAGATTGAACGCGAAGGGCTGCAAGTGATCTTGCAGAAAGCCTTTCCCGAGGTCTCAATCGGCCAAGCAAAAAACGGCAGAGTCGCCGTGGAGATGGTGGATGAGTTTAAGCCTGACTTAGTCTTAATGGATATCCAGATGCCCGGGATGAATGGTCTAGAGGCGATCCAGCAAATTACCGATAACGATCCTTCTATTAAATTTGTGATGATTACGGCTTTTGATATGTTTGACTACGCCCGACAGGCGATAAAGCTTGGCGTGAAGGATTATTTACTGAAACCTAGCAAAGTGAGCGAAATTGTAGCGACCGTTGGAAAAGTGCTGGAAGAGATTGAAGGAGAGCGAAAGTCATTGGGCGTTTTAGAAAAAGCACTGCCCCTTGTCGAGACGGATGTTGTGACACAACTGCTGTTCGATCATGTACATGAAGTACATCTGGACATGCTCGTTGAAATGCTGGACATCCCTTCGACAGACGAATCTTTTGTGGTAAGCATCCTGCTGCCAGAAGGTGGAGAAAAACTTTATTCTGCGGTAAAAGAAAAGATCAGACAGCTGGGGAGTGCGTGGGTCGGTGCTCTGTATGGCCGACAGCTTCCCGTTATCGTGTTCCGGAAACATGATTGTTCTTTTCGTTCCCAGTCAATTTCCCTTGCTAATGAGATCCTTTCCCTTGCGAAAACAAGCCCAGGAGCTGGCTGGTTTGTCGGAATTGGGAGCGTATGCAGTTCATTGAATCAAGTACGCCAGTCTTATCAGGAATCGCTAATAGCAACAATGGATACATCTCTGCCTGTAAAATATCGCTTTTATTCAGATGTTCCTGTTCTGGGGAATACGGAAGAAAAATCGCTGACAAAGCAGCGTGAAAGACAGTTTTTCGATGAAATAAGACTTGGCAAATGGGATCAAATCCGTATGAATGTTACGGACCTTATTAGACGATGCGAAAACGAAGGGGCAGAATTGCTTCAGACTCAGCAGCGTGTCCTTGAACTGCTCTGGATCGCGGCAAGGGTGATGAGCGAAATTGGCGTCGAGACGGAAACACCTTTCTTTTCTTATCAATCTCAAGACTTTCGTCAACTGCGATTCGAGACTGACCGCTTGCTTGTACAGATGAGGCAATCGTATGAAGAACATTATGAGCAGCTTGAGGCGGATACGATCCATCAGATTAAAAAATACATTATGAAGCACTCACATGAGGATATTTCCTTGGAGACTTTAGGTAGGAAAGTGGGTTTGAGTCCTATTTATATCAGCAAGATGTTTAAGGAAAAACTTGGCGTTAACTATATCGATTTTCTGACGGAATGCCGTATTGAAAAAGCTAAGAAACTTATGGCAGATCCAGAAAAGAGCTTAAAGGAAATTACGTTCGAGGTAGGCTACCATGAACCGAACTATTTCAGCAAAGTGTTTAAAAAAATGGTTGCGCTTTCACCTACGGAATATCGAAAAGCCGTCCTTGGCAGAAAAGGATGAAGGCAGGCATGAAAAAGGAGCAGCACCCTATGGAGAGGATTTTGAAACATGTGAATCTCATACTGTTTCTAATCGTTCTCGTATTCGCATTCACTGCTTGCGATGCGGGAGGTAACGAAAATAGTACTTTAGGGAAAGTGACACCTTCAAACAGTGAAAAGTCCCATGTAAAAAAGCCAGTTGAAGAAAAGATTAAAATTGGCTTTTCTATGGATACATTATTGGAAGAGCGCTGGCTAAAGGATAGAAATTTGTTTAAAAAGGCGGTCGAATCGCTTGGTGCGGAAGTAGAGATTCTAGCGGCGAATGGCGATGATTCTGTCCAGATAGCTCAAGCGGAGACACTGATCAGCCAAGGGGTCGATCTACTCGTTGTGGTTCCCCATAACGCAGAGGCCATGGCGGCAATCGTCAAAAAGGCACATTTAGCTGGAATTAAAGTAATGGCCTACGACAGACTCGTTAAAAATGCGGATATCGATTTGTATGTTTCCTTCGACAACGAAAAAGTCGGTGAACTGCAAGCTAAAGTGATAACCAAGCTTGTTCCTAAAGGAAAGTATGTGTACATCGGCGGCGCTGAAACGGACAATAATGCCCATCTATTCAAAAAAGGTGTCTTCGAAGTCCTCCAGCCGTTAATAAACAAAGGTGATATTACGGTGGTGTTTGACCAATGGTCTAAGGACTGGACCCCGGCTAATGCACGGACGAACATGGAGGCAGCTCTCAAAGCCAACCATAATCAGATCGATGCGGTTATAGCAGCAAACGATGCAACGGCTGGAGGAGTCATTCAGGCACTTGCCTCACAAGGGCTTGCAGGCAAAATACCGGTAGCGGGTCAAGACGCTGAGCTTTCGGGTGTTCAAAGAATTGTCCAAGGCACACAGATCATGACAGTATACAAACCAATCAAATTATTGACAGAGGAAGCCGCAAAATTAGCGGTCAGAATGGCAAAGGGTGAAGAAATAGAAGCAAACAGAAAAATAAATAACGGAAAAATCGAGGTTCAATCCGTACTGCTTTCACCAATTGCCGTTGATAAACGAAATATTGACGAAACGATCATCAGGGATGGTTTTCATTCAAAGGAAGAAGTTTATCACATTAAAAAATAAAGTCATCAATAAATACGAAAATGGCTTTAATTTAAAACTGAAAATGAACTGGATCTATTTTTAGGTGCAGTTAATCTTATTATTTTTCATACTTAAATAATTTAGGGTGCCTCTTAAGTCGTAAACTTTCGAAGCATTTTTTGTTTTGCTGTAAAAAGTAGCAATTCTCCTGACAGCCCATAGGATAGCAACAAAGGTCTGAAAGAAGGAGCATCTGTTTATGTACAATTATTATGCTAGGTCTAATCCGAGTGTTGTTGTTGCATTTGCCAAAGGGGATGTAACGGGGGATCGTGTAGCTGATAACGTTTATCTAACCGGTGTCAAAACATCTGATAGTCCATTCATTCAGGATATTACTTTAACTATACAGGATGGAAGAACAGGAAATATGTCAAGAGTGCCACTTTCTGACAATGCAGGGTATAACCCAACCTTGTTTTTAGGTGATTTTACGGGTAACGGCGTAGATGATATTTTAATTAGCATTAATTCAGGCGGCAGTGGTGCCTTCACTTATGACTATGTTTATTCATTCGTGAATAACAGACCGCTTTTACTTTTTGATTTTAATGTTTACAACGAACTATACCAATATGAAGTTACTTATCTCGATAACTATAAAGTGAAAGTGGTCAGCAAAATTAATCAACAAACGTATTTGATCGATATTTCATTAAGAGACCCTGAGTATCTGAACGAAATATATAATGCTAATGGGAAGCTAAAAAATCCGATAGCCGGTTTTGTGAACCCTTTGAGTGTATTATATCCGGTTGATTTTGACTCTAATGGAATTTATGAGCTGTTGGCTTATCAAAAAATAGCAGGACAATATAATGCTGATGCATTAGGTTATGTAATGAACACATTAGGCTGGAGAAAGAACCGATTTGTTCTTCAGAATCAGAATGTAGCTATTTTTGGATCATAGAATATAAACTTTTCAATCTAATCTCACTGTTATGAGGTTAGATTTTTTATTTGAGGTGAAACATACAACTTGAATCGTTTTCTTTGATTTTCAAAACACGAAGCATTAATATAGGTAGTAACTTTAAAAAAGAAAGTAATTATGAATTATAAAAGGTGGAGATTTACAGTATGATGAACGAAAAATACGCACCGCTATTTACTTCTTTCCGTTTCAAAAATGGTATTGAGTTAAAGAACCGGGTAGTAATGGCACCGATGACAAATTTCTCATCTAACGAAGATGGGACGGTAACCGATGAAGAGGTTCAATATTATGAGCGCCGTTCTGAAGGTGTTGGCATGGTGATAACAGCTTGTACGTATGTAACAGCGAATGGTAAAGGGTTTCCGGGAGAGTTTGCTGGAGATACGGATGACATGGTTCCGAGCCTTCGCCGCTTGGCTTCAGCTATTCAGGCAAAAGGTTCAAAAGCCATTTTGCAGATTTTTCATGGCGGTCGTGAAGTTCCGCCAGAGCTCGTTCCAAATGGAGACGTTGTCAGTGCAAGTGACATCCCATCAGCTGAAGGCAAACCAGTGCCTCGTCCATTAACTTCATCTGAAGTAGAATCCATCATCCATGATTTTGGAGAAGCGACGAGACGTGCGATTGAAGCGGGTTACGACGGTGTTGAAATTCACGGAGCGAACGGCTACTTGATTCAACAGTTCTTCTCTCCTCACGCTAACCGCCGTGAAGATCAATGGGGTGGTTCTTTAGAAAAGCGCATGGCATTCCCGATTGCGGTGGTAGATGCTGTACAAAAAGCAGCGGCAGAACACGCTGACGAAAACTTCCTTGTCGGATTTCGTTTTTCTCCAGAAGAACCAACAACACCTGGAATCACAATGGCGGACACATTGGCACTTGTTGACGCATTAAGTGGGAAGAAACTGGATTACCTTCATGTTTCGCTGATGGATTTCTGGTCAGAACCTAGACGTGGAGTAGAGGATGCACGCCCTCGCATTGAGATCATCAAAGAAAGAGCTGGAGACCGTGTACCGGTAATCGGCGTCGGGTCCATCTACACAGCAGAGGATGCGATCAAAGCGTTTGAGACTGGTGTACCTCTAATAGCTCTTGGCCGTGAGCTCATTATCGATCCAGATTGGTTAGAAAAAATCGAACAAGGACAAGAGTCTGAAATCGTAACAAAGATCGATAAAACGAAACAAAAAGAGCTAGTTGTTCCAGATCCGCTATGGAACGCGATCATTAATACACCTGGATGGTTCCCGGGGGTTGAATAGAAAGTAGAAAAGAAGCAGGGGCTGAATGCTTCTTTATGCTTAGTGAGGATCCAAAGGCATTCGGTATTTTTAAGAAGGACGCACTCTAAGCTAGGTTGTTATGAATGCGTGAATAGTGAATACATTTTTAAAAGTAAAAGAGGTATTTCTACACAAGAAATACCTCTTTTGCTTATATTTTTATATTAAGCTTCAATTTTAGAACGCTGTAAAACAAATTCTACATAAGCTTTTGCACTTTCTTGAAGTTCCTCATCTGTTACATGCATTACACCATTTAATACGAATAGTGGCATGAATTTAGTACCGATTAAATTACTCGTTTGTTGTAATGGAGTTGTTAATGTTTCCATTGTGAAATTGTTGTAACCAGTCGTTTGATACGAATCTTTTGGACCAAAAGTTGAAATGGCAAGGCCAAGTTCTTTGCCATGAAGCTTGTCGCCGCCTTCTCCATATGCCCAGCCATAAGAAAGTACTTCATCTTGCCATTGTTTTAACAATGGAGGAGTGCTGTACCAGTAGAACGGAAATTGAAGGATAATGCGATCATGTGACTCTAACAAGTTTTGTTCGTGAGTTACATCTATTTTTCCATCAGGGTATGTTTCATAAAGAGTATGAACTGTGATTTCTTCATGCTTTTTTAATTCATCCATCCAGGCACGATTGATACGAGATTGCTGAAGATTAGGATGAGTGATAATAACGAGTGTTTTCATAAGAAATGTCTCCTTTAAATTCTTTTGTGTGTACAAGCAAACTTATTTGTATATAGTTGCTTGTACATACAAATTAACTTATTCTTTTTCTTTTGTCAAATACAAAGTTTATTAATTTTTACAATTGAATGAAAATAATACATCATGGGAACTCTGCTTGTAATAAAATGATCGTTCATTAAAACTAAATCGCTTATGTTACAATTTAAGAACGCTTATGTAGGAAACTATAAATATACGAAAACAAAAAAAGGTGTTTATATGCAAAAAATCATTGTAATCGGAGCTGGAATCCTTGGTGCATCAACCGCATATCATCTTGCCAAAGCAGGTGCAGAAGTGACTTTAGTAGATCGCCAAGACAAAGGGCAGGCAACAGACGCAGCAGCGGGAATTGTTTGTCCTTGGCTTTCACAGCGGCGAAACAAAGCGTGGTATCAATTAGTTAAAGGCGGTGCCCGCTATTATCCTGAATTGATTGCTCAATTAGAAGCTGATGGTGAAACGGATACGGGATACGAGCGGGTTGGAGCGCTAAGCCTTCATGGTGATCCTGTTAAGTTAGAAAAAATGGCAGAACGCGCACGGAAACGACGGGAAGACGCACCTGAAATTGGGGAGATTTCGATATTATCACCTGAAGAGACGAGAAAGTTATTCCCTCCATTATCTGAAGAGTATGGTTCTGTTTATGTGAGCGGTGGAGCACGAGTAAACGGAAGAGCATTACGGAACGCTTTGATTAACGGTGCAGTTAAGCATGGAGCTGAACTTCTATACGGAAATGCTTCTATTGTTATTGAAAACAATCGTGTTATCGGAATAAAACTTGAAGAAAAAACATTACTGGCAGATCAAGTCATCGTTACAGCAGGTGCATGGTCGCAAGAGTTATTGCAGGAATTTGGTGTGAACTTCAAAGTAACACCACAAAAGGCGCAAATTGTTCACCTTGAAATGCCGGATATGGATACAGGTTCGTGGCCGGTTGTCATGCCTCCAACGACTCAATACATTCTCACCTTTGAAGATGGACAAGTTGTGGTAGGTGCGACACATGAAGATGAAGCTGGATTTGATAATCGTGTAACTGCTGGTGGAGTGAATGAAATCTTAACAAAAGCTTTAGCGATTGCGCCAGGATTATCAGATGGTACACTTCTTGAAACAAGGGTAGGTTTCCGTCCATTCACTCCAGGGTTTTTACCTGTTATTGGAGCTTTGCCTGATTACGAAGGAATTCTGATTGCCAATGGATTAGGGGCTTCCGGTTTAACAAGTGGACCATATCTTGGGGCAGAACTAGCAAAACTGGCATTAAACAAACAAACTGAAATTGACTTGAGTCTTTATGAAGTTTCAGGAGCGATTGAGTAGAATTTTAAAAAGACAACTTCGATTTCGAAGTTGTCTTTTTACATTTAAACACCCAAAGTTTTCATACTAAAATAGTCCAAACACTCATTCACTTGCATCACATCATAGATTTTCTTTTCTAAACAAAATTTGATGACTAAATCACTCGTGTCGCTCTCAGACAATGAGTACCCTCCTGATTCAAGTAGTTCATCGAATTCCTCTTCATTTAGCTCAAGTGCTAAGGCAAGTGCAATAATCGTATTTTTTCCAGGTCGGTAGTCGGAAGTAGACCGTATTTTTGAAAACAGCTTCCGATCGATCCCAGCTTTTTTATAGACTTCCGGATCTTTCATTTCTTTTTTATCAATAAAACGAAACAGCACTTCCTGAAGAGTTGGCTTCTTATTGTTTTTTATATAATCATCCAGTTCAAAATGAATGCTATCGAGGATGAGCTCTTGTTCCATATATTCAGAGTACTTAAGTGAACTCTCATAGATTAAATGCTGTTCAATATACTCCTGCAGTTCCAATAAAATCTTCTGATCTAGCATATGGTCAACCTCCTGGAAATGTCGCTTATGAGGCGACCAAATAATGGATAATCCTCGTTATTATTATAGCATGACAAACATTTTTGGAGGATGAAGATTATGAATAAGAATTTAACGGAGATTGTCTTTTTGCTGGATCGAAGCGGGTCTATGTCAGGATTGGAGCAGGATGCGATTGGCGGGTTCAATGCGTTTATTGAAAAGCAGTGTCAGCTTGAAGGTGACACAGTTCTTACTACCGTACTTTTTGATGATAAGTATGAAATTTTATGGAACGGGATTGATGCAAAAAAAGCAAAGCTGACAGATAAAGATTATTACGTAAGAGGTACCACAGCGCTTCTTGATGCAGTAGGGAAAACGGTTTTGGATGTTGGATACAGATTATCAAACACAAATGAGGACCAAAAACCTGGCAAGGTATTTTTTGTAATCACGACAGACGGAATGGAAAATGCGAGCAGTGAGTTTACGTATGAAAAAGTGCAGCAGCTCATCAAACACCAGCAAGAGAAATACAGTTGGGAGTTCATTTTCATGGGAGCAAACATCGATGCTGTAAAAGAAGCGGAGAGCATTGGCATCCAGATGGATAACGCGTTTAACTTTGAAGCAACTGAAAACGGTGTTGAGAAAATGTATAACATGATTTGTGAGGAAGTATCAGAGAAAAGACGAAAATGACAAAAAGGAACCAACTGCCGATTCTCTAATTGGAGTTGGTTTTTTTATTTGCTGTAAGTATTTTTAGAAAATACTGAAAAAGTACTATTGCGAAAAATAACATAAACGAACATAATCGAACACAAGGATGTGGTAAAAATGAACAACATGCTTCCTTTAGAAAGAAAACTAGAAATCATAAAAATTCTAGAAAGAGACGGGAAGGTCCAGATTGATCAGCTCGTTCAGGAACTGCAAGTTTCCAGTATGACGATAAGAAGAGATCTTGGGCAGTTGGAAGATGAGAGCAAGTTAATTCGTACACACGGAGGAGCAGTCGCTGTAAATGTTCTTATTTCAGAAACGCCTTATCAAAGCAAGACAGTAACTAGAACTGAGCAAAAAAAATTAATAGCGAAATATGCGGCAACAATAATTCCTGAAGGATGCAGTCTTTTACTAGACTCAGGGACAACAACATTTGAAATTGCCAAAATAATTAAGAACAGAGCAGATTTAACAATTATAACGAACGATTTAAAGGTTGCTAGTGAATTAGTCGATAGCCCGTCTTCCGTCATCTGCACAGGTGGAAACGTGCAGTCGGGCATAGGAGCGATGTCAGGTCCACATACTCAATCGTTGCTGCGGCAAATCAAAGTAGACCTTCTTTTCCTTGGTACACATGCTATTGACTTGGACAATGGTATGTCAGCACCAACAATGGAAAAAGCCTTAATAAAAAAATTGATGGTAGCCTCAGCAAAATCAATCTGGCTAGTTGCAGATTCAAGCAAATTTAATAAAAATGCTTTTTCTCAAATTTGTTCCTTAGATGAGATAAACGGGATCATTACAGACTCTCAAATCAGCAAAGAAGATTTAAAACGTTTTGGTGAACAAACGATTATTCGCACTGTTTCCGAAGGTGAGGAAACAGCGATATGAAAATAGCTGTTATTGCAGACGATTTGACAGGAGCAAATGCAACTGGGGTTCTCTTAACCAAACACGGGTTTTCAACAGCAACAATTTTGGATGACTCAAGCGTTAAAGGATACAACTATGACGCTATCTGTATAGATACAGACAGCAGATACATTCGTCAAGAAGTAGCGTACGAACGTGTAAAGAGGGCTGTTACCCGCATGGCTTCTTTAGGGGCTGAGCTGTTCAGCAAAAGAATTGACAGTACAGTCAGAGGTAACATTGGTACGGAAATTGATGCGATTTTGGATACACTAACAGAAGATTTTGTTGCTGTCGTAGTCCCTTCTTACCCAAACTCAGGAAGGACAACAGTTGGCGGCTATCTTTTAGTCGAAGGCGTTCCGGTACAAGAAACAGATGTTGCGAAAGATCCCCAAAATCCTTTGAAACAATCAAATGTAGTGAGCATTATTTCACAACAAAGCAAGTATACTGTGGACCATATTGAACTGAGCCTTGTATTAAAAGGAAAAACAGCATTGTCCGCTGAGTTGGATTCGATGATGAAGAAGGGCAAAAAAATTATTGTGATTGATGCTGTTACCAATGAACAGATACAGCTCATCTCAGAAACAATGTGTTCATTAAATCACTCGTTTGTTCCGGTTGATCCTGGACCATTGACCTCTTTATATGTGAAAGAAAAGTTTAAGAGAAGAAATCATTCACCAAAGTTACTAGTATCTGTCGGAAGTTGTACAACTGCAACTGGAAGACAGTTAAATCATCTGATTAGTACGATGAAAGTGAAACCCGTGTATGTTGTACCAGAAAAGCTCGTAAGTCCTGACATGGACGTAAGGACGGCAGAGTTGGTAAGGGCTGTTCAAGAAGGAATTGATCGCACTAAGAATGAAAACATCATACTCGTTACTACCTTTCAAGAAGGCATGAAACTATTAGACTTGCAGACTTTAGCCAAACAGCAAAATACGAACGAAGAATCATTAGCTAAGAGAATTACCGATGGCCTTGCTTTAATCTCCCAGAAGATTATACAAGGCAGTGAAACCGTAATCAGTGGGTGTTTTTCGAGTGGTGGAGATGTAACTGCATCCATTTGTGCGGCAGGAAAAACATATGGTATTCAGTTGTTGGATGAGGTATTTCCACTTGCAGCTTATGGACGGTTGATCGGTGGATACTTGGATGGACTGCCTATTATCACGAAAGGCGGTATGGTGGGCGAAGAGGACGCGATTACAAGATCAGTACAGTATTTAATGCATCATTTGAAAAGTCTTAAAAAAGAAGAGGAGATTGTGAGATGACTAGAATTGATTCAAAACCGGTTGTTGTAATACCTATGGGTGACCCGGCAGGGATTGGACCAGAAATCGTTGTAAAAGCTTTGGAGAAAAAAGAAATCTATGAGAACTGTAAACCGTTAGTAATCGGACATAAAGAAGTGTTAAAAAAAGCAATGTCATTTACCGATGTATCTCTTTCTTTAAATGACATAAGTGAACCGGTTGATGGAAAGTTTGAATTTGGAACGATTGATATTATCCATCTGGATAACTTGAATATAAGTGATTTGAGAATTGGAGAAGTACAGGCAATGTGTGGACAGGCGGCGTTTGAATATATTCAAAAAAGTATTGAATTGGCAAACCAAGGTAAAGTCGATGCTATCGCTACCACTCCTATTAATAAAGAATCATTACAAGCAGCGAAGGTTCCTTACATCGGACATACTGAGATGCTTGCTGGCTTAACAGGTGTTGACGATCCGTTAACAATGTTTGAAGTGAACTCACTAAGAATCTTTTTCCTGACTAGACACTTATCCCTTAAAGATGCAATCGGCCAGATAACGGCAGACAGAGTATATGATTATGTGAAAAGATGTGACGAGGCACTGCAGCGTCTTGGTATTGAGGAACGAAAAATAGCAGTAGCGGGATTAAACCCACATAGTGGAGAACATGGGTTATTCGGACGAGAAGAACTCGACGAAATCACGCCAGGAATTGAAAGAGCCCGAAAGGATGGATTACAAGTATTTGGACCAGTTCCAGCAGATTCAGTTTTTCATCAGGCGTTACATGGAAAGTACGATGCTGTTCTTTCTCTTTATCATGACCAAGGTCATATTGCTGCAAAGATGACTGATTTTGAAAGAACGATTTCGATAACGAATGGTTTGCCATTCCTAAGAACATCTGTCGATCATGGAACAGCTTTTGATATCGCTGGAACAGGCATTGCTGGATCAGTAAGTATGGAAGAAGCTATTAAGCTCGCGGCAAAGTATTCTGTTTACTTCCGTACACAAAAAGTTTAGGTTTTCCGGGTATCGCTGGAGAGAGAGGGTTATAGTTCTCTCTTTCTAGATTGAAAATCATGTAAGCGATTACAACAACTTCTAAGTTCTGTCAGAAAATGAACGAAAAACTAGGAGGGATTGTGTCATGACAAGTTCAAAGTGGTTAAAAATCATTCCGGTAGCTTTTATTATGTATATGCTTGCGTATATGGACCGAATTAACGTAGGTGTATTGATGCCTTATATTCAGAAGGATCTTAATATCTCAGCATCTTCTGCCGGTGATATCGCGGGAATTTTCTTTGTAGGGTATTTAATTCTCCAGATTCCTGGTGGAATTCTTGCGACAAAATGGTCTGCGAAAAAATTTATTTTTATCCTGATGATTTTATGGGGATTATGCGCAATGGCATCAGGATTTGTACAAACAGAAGGTCAGCTTAAAGTTGTTAGATTCTTACTAGGGGTTGCTGAAGGTGGAGTTTGGCCAGCGGTACTGATCTTGTTAGCAAACTGGTTCACAATAAAAGAAAGAGCACGAGCAAACGCATTTTGGATGGCGTGTCTGCCTGTTTCAGCCATTCTAATGGCTCCAATTTCCGGTCTTTTGTTAAAGAATTTTGATTGGCAAACGGTATTAATTTTAGAAGGAATTCCGCCTATTATTTTTGCATTTGTTTGGTTAGCTTTCATTGATGACAGACCGTCAGATGCAAAATGGATGGATGACAAGGAACGCACAAAGCTGCTTTCGGACCTTAATGCAGAACAAAGTAAATCTGTTAAATCACAAGGTTATGGTGCAGCCTTCAAGAACAAAACGGTTTGGGGCTTAGTCGTGATGTACTTCTTATGGATGACAGGTTTTTATGGATATACGATGTGGGTGCCAAGTGTAGTGAGTACGTTTACTAAAGATCCTGCAACAATGGGGTGGTTAACAGCAATCCCATTTACATTTGCGCTTGTAGGAATGGTAGTTAACTCCATATGGTCAGACAGACGTTTGAACCGGGTACAGCATGTGGTAACTCCGTTGATAATCGCCGCAATTTCAATGGTTGCTGGACAATTTGTGGATTCTCCTGTTTTACAAATGGTTCTTCTATCGATAACTGCCATTGGTGTGTATGCTCCATACGGGCCGCTTTGGGCGATTCCGACTGCAATCATTCCGGCAGGAGTAGTAGGTGCAGCACTTGGGTTGCAAAATGCAATCGGAAATTTAGGAGGCTATAATGGACCTAAATTTGTTGGTGTGCTAAAGGATGCAACAGGCAGTTTCCATGCAGGGTTCTACTTTTTGGCTGCTTCTCTAGTCCTCGCGGCATTATTAACATGGTTTTTAGGAAGAACGATGAATGTACAAAAAGCTAATGTGCCGAATAAACCAACAATAAACAAAGTATCATAGCTCAAGAGCTGACTCTGTAACGGAAATAAACCACTAAAAAGAGCAACAAAGTGTGCGGAAACAGCCCATTCTTTTAAGGCAATTGCAGAATATTGAGCAAAAGAAGTTTGACAGAAAGCCCAGAAGCTTTCTGTCTTTTTCGTTCCCAGGTCAATATTAAACAATAATTTTATTGGCCATGCTAAAATAGTCCATATCTTTGAAATAATTGAGGTGCAAACATGAATAAATTCTTGCAATACAATCCTACGAAACTATTTTTCGGTAAAGGTGAAGTTCAGCAAATATCTAATGTTTTAGATAAAGATTTAAATGTTCTTATCGTTTATGGTGGAGGAAGCATTAAGAAAAATGGCGTTTATGAAGATGTCATTGTTGAATTAAATAAAGCGGGTGCTACAATTTTTGAATTGTCAGGTGTTGAGCCGAATCCACGTTTAACTACGGTTCATAAAGGTGTCGACATCTGTAAAACGGAAAAGATCGATTTCATTCTGGCAGTTGGCGGAGGCAGTGTCATCGATTGTACGAAAGCCATTTCTGCAGGAGCTAAATATGATGGAGACGCGTGGGATTTGATCACTCAAAACGCACCAATTGAGGACGCTCTTCCTTTCGGTACGGTACTTACACTGGCTGCAACTGGTTCTGAGATGAACTCGATATCTGTGATTACAAACTGGGAAACAAAAGATAAGTTAGGCTGGGGTTCTCCGTTTGTATTCCCAGCGTTTTCAATTTTAGATCCGAGCTACACGTTCTCAGTTCCTCGTGACCAAACGGTTTATGGCATTGTGGATAGCATGTCTCATGCTTTAGAAAGTTATTTCCACCGTACGGAAAACACTCCAATGATCGATGGATTTATCGAATCATTGCTTAGAACGGCGATTGCGACAGGACCGAAATTACTTGAAAACTTGGAGTCGTTTGAACATCGCGAAACGATGATGTATTTAAGTACAACTGCATTCAACGGTACACTTTCCAATGGAACAGATGGCGGTGACTGGGCTACACACCGAATTGAGCACGCGATTTCAGCGGTCTACGATATCCCGCATGGCGGCGGACTGGCGATTTTATTCCCGAATTGGCTGGAACATGTGTTAGAAGAAGATCCTTCACGTGTGAAACAGCTGGCGGTTAATGTGTTCGGAATCTCAACTGAGAATAAATCAGACATGGAAGTAGCGAAAGAAGGGGCAAAAGCACTTCGCGACTTCTGGAACTCGTTAGGAGCACCTAGCAAGTTAAGTGATTATAATATCGATGATAGTGAGTTTGATGCGATGGTTGACAAAACATTCATCAAGCCAGGTGTGGGAACGTATAAAGAAATGGATTACGACAGCGTACGTGATATCTTGAAGCGTTCGTTGTAATTGAAAATGACTAACGCCAGAGAGCCGGATGCTCTCTGTTTTTTTGTCGATTCATGGTTATATTGAAAAATTCGCGGGATTATGGCTAGAAATCGCGGGATTAAACAGATAGTACGTCCTATTACTGTTCAATTCCATAGCCAGGAAAGTATAAGAACTCCGATAAACGAAATGCAGACAAAAATAATACATTTTCAAACGTATTCGTCTCTCTTTTTTGGGTAATTATTTCCGTTTTGGGGAAGATAAAAAACTATAGGAGGGATATGTCATGAAAGAAAAAGAAGAACGAGAAAATCAAGAAACATCTGACGGTTTGAATGAACTTGTTGAAATCATAAACGCAAAAGGGGATACCGGTGAATTAAAAGAGATCGTCAATAAGTACGACAAAGACGAAAAAGAACATTCTCCTTTATGCAATGATGAGTTTTTCTATACAGATTTGAGAGCAATTGCTGAAGATGGGGCGAAAGAAGATTAGTAAAGGCATTTTAATTTTACTCAAAAACTGGTATATAAATTAGAGAGCCATTAGAGCTCTCTATTTTTATTGGACTGAAGTTAATTAGGAGTGAACCTCATGATTGAACAACAATTTGATAAATTACTCAACATACATACCGAGGAATTCCAAAAGGGGTTTAATGATTCTGCACATTACAATCGGTACGAGCCCACGCCATATCATGCACTTGAAACTCTTTTTCAGCATTATGATATACAAAGCAAAGATCATGTTGTTGATTTTGGATGCGGCAAAGGAAGGCTGAACTTTTATATTCATTATCATTTCAATGCAACAGTTACAGGGATAGAAATGAATGCCTCTTTTTATAACGAGGCACTTATGAACCAACTGAATTATATTAAAGAGGGCAAGAAGAACAAAGAGAAAATACATTTTCATTGCTGTTTGGCGGAAGAGTACGAGATTGCTTCGTTAGATAATGTGTTTTATTTTTTCAATCCATTTTCTGTACAAGTGTTTATGAAGGTCATTAACAACATATTATTATCAGTTGAACAAAATCCGCGCGATGTGGAACTCATCTTGTATTATGGTTCAGAAGATTATCTGCAGTTTCTCGAATATCAGACTGCATTTGAATTGAAAGAAGAGGTAAGAATCCCGCGTCTTTATGAAAATAATCCGTATGAACGGTTTTTGATCTATCGTTTAGAGGTTTAATGTTTTACATATGTTTCCAATAGGATAAACTAATAGTATGACTCATATTATGGGAGATGAAAAATGGATAGTATCATTTTGTGGACGTATTTGCTCATTATTTTGGTACTTAATTATACAGCGGTTAAACTGCATAAAAGCAGGCAGCTAAGATTGTACGTTTCCGGTCTCGTGATTCTTGTTTTAGCTCCTGTTTTTGCCTTCATAACTGGATTTTTATTGCTTCATTATACGGATGCAGGGGAAGGTGCAGGATACGGCGGATTTTTTGTAGGATTTGTTACATTCGTAAATGGCATTGTCATTTTGATTGGCAGTATGGTCTTGTCATTAAAAAGAAGATTAAAAAGCGGACAGCAAAAAGAATTATAGGATAAGCCCTGAAAGGATATGCAGTATAAAAAATATAAATACAAATAGACAACTTTCCGCAATAGGAAGTTGTCTTTTTCGTTCAACGAAAAACAAAATTTGTATATAATGGTAATATATATAGCGCATTACAAAAGTGATGTACAAATGTAGTAAGGTAAACGAAAACTATATTTCGGTGAATTAAATAATCACATTTAGACAGAGGGTTCCAGCTCTCTGTCTCGAATTTTTATTGGAAGCAAGTATTAAAGGAGACTATACATATGTCAAAAGCAAATAAAAATTGTCAAAGCTGCGGTATGCCGCTTGTACGTGATGAAAAAGGCGGAGGAACTGAAAGAAACGGTGAAATCAGCAAAACGTATTGTAGTCATTGTTATATAAATGGTGAGTTTACAGCTCCTGATCTAACGGCTGATCAAATGAGAGAAAGAGTGAAAGGTAAGTTAGTAGAGTTTGGTTTCCCTAAATTCTTAACCGGAATGTTCACTCGTAACATCCACAAGCTAGATCGCTGGAAAAATCAATAAAGGGAGGTATTTCTTTGAGTGATAATAATCCTTTACTGGAAGCCTATAAGCAAACAAAATACCAAGTAACCAGCCATGGTAAAAGAAACATCGATATTTTGAAGGAAGCATTGGAAACAATAGATGGTCATCAAGATAGTGATATGTACGGCGAGGGTAAAATAATAGAGGAGTTCCAAGACAAGATGGCAGCGTATCTAGGTAAAGAGTCAGCTGTCTTCTTTCCGAGCGGAACAATGGCACAGCAAATTGCATTAAGAATATGGTGTGATCAAAAAGGGATAAAAAAAGTCGCATATCATCCTTTATGCCATTTAGAGATCCATGAAGAAGATGGGTTGAAGGAACTGCATCATATTGAACCGATTTTGCTGGCAGATAAAGATAGAGTCATTACGCTAGAGGATGTTACCGGTTTGAAAGAGGATATTTCCTGCCTGCTTCTCGAGCTTCCTCAGCGTGAGATTGGCGGGCAGCTGCCTGATTATGAGACGCTACAAGCCATTTCGGCTTATTGTCGTGAAAAAGGAATCAAACTGCAACTGGATGGGGCACGTTTGTTTGAAATCCTGCCATATTATCAAAAATCGGCGGCTGAGGTTTGTGAGCTTTTTGACAGCGTGTATGTTTCTTTTTATAAAGGAATTGGCGGAGTAGCAGGAGCGATACTAGCAGGTGAGAAGTCTTTTACAGATGAATCAAAGGTTTGGAAAAGACGCCACGGCGGTGACTTAATCAGTCTATATCCGTATATTATCAGTGCGGATTATTATTTTAATCAACGGATCGATAAGATGGAGCAATATTATGAAGGTGCGAAAGAGCTGGCTGCACTTTATAACCAATGTACTGATGCAGCTACAGTTCCAATTCAACCTGTTTCGAATATGTTCCATGTTCATTTTAAAAGACCAAAAGAAAAAGTTGAGCCTATTCTTGTGGATATCTACAGAGAATCAGGAATCGGGTTAACAGGTCATTTAAGGGAAGTTAGCGAGAATGAGTGTAATTTTGAAGTCAGTATTGGCGATCAGTTTAAAGATGTTCCTAAAGACAAGCTAAATGAGGCATTTCGTCAACTTAACGAGAGATTAACAGGGGTTGTGAAATAGAATAACAAGCTAAAAACCATCGAATTTTCGGTGGTTTTCTTTATGTTATCAGAGATCATGATGGCGACTGATAATGCCTGTCGTCAGACAGTTTTATTTGTCATAAAATGACTTCCATATTTTGTTGTTTTTTATAATTATCATGGTATTCTAGTTTAGTGGAATTTTAAAATACGGGGGAAGAAGTGAGTGCATATGGAACAAAACAAAAGAATGCCATTTGTTATCCTGGCTATGGCGCTGGGGCTTTTTATGTCATCTCTTGATAATACAATCGTTTCAGCAAGCATAAGCCAGGTTATTCAAGATATCGGCGGATTCGAAAAGATGAGCTGGATCTTTACAGCTTACATGCTAGCTGCGACAAGTACGATGTTGGTGTTCGGTAAAATGAGTGATTTATTTGGCCGAAAATTGTTTTACCTGATTGGAATCAGCCTGTTTTTAAT
This sequence comes from Bacillus sp. NEB1478, assembly GCF_031582965.1. Taxonomy (NCBI): domain Bacteria; kingdom Bacillati; phylum Bacillota; class Bacilli; order Caryophanales; family Bacillaceae; genus Bacillus; species Bacillus sp. NEB1478. The sequence goes on along the minus strand of NZ_CP134049.1, from coordinate 3,553,078 downwards.
CGGATCTGCTTTATGCGGAACAGCTCAAAACATTGATCAATTGATTGCATATCGTGTGATTCAAGGGGTTGGTTCTGGAGCGATTTTTCCGATCTCGTTTACGATTATTTATTCGGTCTCAACCAGCCCTAAGCAAGCGGCTAAAATGTCTGGAATATTTGCAGGGATATTCGGTATCTCATCTGTATTAGGACCGCAGATCGGAACATGGATTTCGGAAGCTTCATGGTTAGGATGGAGATGGTGCTTTTACGTGAATGTGCCGTTTGGAATTCTATCTATCATTGCTTTAATGTTTGCTTTAAAAGAATCCAAGTCAGATCAAAAGCCAAAAGTAGACTATTTAGGCACGCTGCTTTTGATTACTTCAACCGTATTGCTTCTGCTCGGCTTAGAGTGGGGTGGAAAAGATTACGCTTGGGATTCGGTACAGATCATCTCCATGTTTAGTGGAGCAGCTGTTGCGATTGCATTATTCTTATGGGTTGAAACGAAAGCTGCAGAACCGATTTTACCGCTTGAAATTTTTAAAAATAAGATGGTGCTGGGCACAAGTATCGTAGTATTCTGCCAAGGAGCAATTATGTTCTCGGCGATTACGTACCTGCCGATTTTATCTGTCGCGGTTATGGGGAATGAAAATTCAAATGGCGTACTAACACCAATGATGTTTCCAATCATGATCGGAGCCATTATAGGCGGATTCTTATGTACGAAAATTCCATTCAGAACGATCATGATTATCTCGATGGGTATGGGCATTTTTGAAGCGTACATGTTAGGAAGCATTACGCATGAAACTGCGAAATGGACGGTTACGCTTGTCATGATCATGATGGGTCTTGTTGTACTGGGGCCATTAATGAGTGTTTCGCAGAATGCTGTCGCTCAATCTGTTGATATGAAATACATGGGGATCGCTTCATCTGTTGTTGGTTTTTGGCGCAGCATAGGCGGTGTAATGGGAGCGGCGATAACAGCAACGATCGTAAATAGCGACTTAAAAGAAAAGATGCTGGATTTTGCAGCAGCTTCTAAAATGCCGGCTGACCAGATTGGAAAGATGGCAAAACCAGAAATCTTAATGCAAAAAGATGCAAACCTTCCTCCGCAATTAGTGGAGTTCATGAGAAGTGCGCTTGAAACAGCACTGCATCATGGATTTATGTTAGCTCTTATTGCCGGTTGCTTAGGGTTAGTCGTAGCTTTCTTTGTTGGCGGAGATCGTTATGTGATGCGGCAAGCTGCTGAAGAAACAGGAAAAGCAGCGAGTTAATAGCGTACAGCTTGTCTTTTGAGAACGAGCACAATAAAATATAGATAATTAAATAACAAATAATCATGGTGTCTGTTACAGACTTAATAGGGAATCTGGTGCAAAACCAGAACTGTACCCGCAACTGTAAGTGCTGACGAAATAAGCGAAAACCACTGTCTAAAAACGGGAAGGGCTTAGAGTAGATTGACGCACGAGTCAGGAGACCTGCCATGTTTATCGCGTTGATCTTCTTCGGGAGTTGGGAAGATAAGACGAAGGAATTTTAATTGATGCAGAGTATTTCTGTTTAATTAAGTATTCTTACGTTTTATTTATATTCTTCCTCCATCCTTAGTGATGGAGTTTTTTGTTAATTGATAAGCGTCGAATCTCGTCGTCAGCTTTGTTTCTGCGATACTCACGTATGTTGAATACGCGTCCGTTTCTCGAAACTTTGCTTCCTCGACCTTCTTGCTTCTTAATTAACAATGTTTGTTAATTGATAAGCTTCGAATCTTTTGTCAGCTTATTAGTACCAATTACCAGCTCCCACAACTAAAACCTAGGAGTTTCAAGCTCCGGAATTGAGGAATGGGATGGAACAGTTATCAGCAAACATATCAAGAACGATCCAGACAAAATTGGTGTTGCCTCCTGATACGAATCACATGGGAACAATCTTCGGCGGAAGGGTGTTATCTTACATTGATGAAATTGCTGCAATAGCGGCTATGAAGCATAGTCAAAAGGTTGTTGTGACAGCTTCCATCGACAATGTGAACTTTTTATCCTCTGCAAAAGTGGGAGATATTTTAATTTTAGAAGGTGTTGTAATTTCAACAGGAAGGACATCTATGGAGGTTTATGTAAAAGTAGAATGCCAGAACTTAGAAACGGGAAATCGGACATTGAATACGACTTCGATTTTAACGATGGTAGCAATTGATGCAGAAGGTACCCCAACACCTGTGCCGAGTGTTATTCCAGAAACAAAGGAAGAAGCTGTTCTGTTTCAAAGTGCCCGGCTCAGAAAAGAAAACCGATTGTTTTATAAAAATGTGAATCAATAGGGTGATAACTGTTAAGATGGACTCAGACCAAATTCATACAGATGAGGGGATGAGTCTCGTGAAGGTCAAAAAAGCATTTTTCATTTTTCTCGGAATGTTGTTTTTGTTGCTCGGAATCGTAGGGCTGCTATTGTCCCTCATTCCAACCACACCTTTCTTACTTGTCGCTTCTTATTTTTTCATGAAGGGATCGAAAAAGTTCGATAACTGGTTTAAAGGAACCTCGATCTATAAAAAACATTTAGAAGAATTCGTAAAAGAAAAAGCATTAACACGAAAAAAGAAAATCATGATCAATTTACTAGCTGACATCATGATTGCCATACCGTTTATTCTTACTGATAACCTTTATGTGAGAATATTATTAGTTCTCATTGTTTTATTAAAGTATTACTACTTCATTTTCAAAATTAAAACGAAGATAGAATAGAAAAACCTGAGTCAGCGGGAAACCGGACTTAGGTTTTTTTATGTATTTCAATTAAGCGTTATATCAAGGTTTTTTGTCGAAATTTGTAGAAAGACATAATTATTATAAATTAGACTCAATTGTGGCTCAAAAAGACTCAATCTTCCTTCGAACAGACTTAATTATTCAAATTCAGACTCAATTAACCTCGGATTAGACTTAATCGGCTCATTTGAACGACATCAACTCTTCTCATCGACCCGTTTTCATCAGCAATATTGGATGTGGAAGGTGCATTCGAATCATGATTCTTTCAGTTAATAGATTTTTCGGTACTTGAATGAAAAAATAATAATAAAAAAGGACTTAAAAAGTTGATTGGAGTGCAATGTGCGAAACTCAGGCCCCACGGAAATCAACCTCTTTTTCTTGAATACCGCCAAAGTATACAAAAAAACCGATCTGCTATTTTAGAGATCGGTTTACCTTATTTAATGAATGATTGCAGTACTGCCAGCTAGTGATTCTGGTGTTTTGCCTAGAGCGAGTTGGCTAAGTCTTGCGTAACCCGTATTTTGATATTCATTGAATGTATTTCTTAGTGCTTCAATGTCTTTGTCGTCTGTTAGTTTTTGAATTTCTTTTTTATAAAGACGAATAACTGAGCGATATATAAATTGAGGGTGTGAGTTCCCTGGATCTTCATTCATGATCAGGCATCCCATGTATTGATACGTTAATTGCATTGCACGTGTAAGGTTGATGACGTCTAATAATTTATCAAATAGTTCAGGATAAGACTGCTCTAAATTTTTGATTGCGCTTTGCGCCTCTTTCAATTCATTTTGGCTGCATAATGTGATCACGCAAATACCTCCTCTTTTGTATCCCAAGGTTTCTTAAGTGAAATAACTTCCGCTAATTCTTTACTTTTCTTTCTTCTAGACTTACGTACTTCTGCTCTTTCTTTTGCCGTTTCAAATAAGAATTTTTCCTCTTCTGTTTCAGGGATAACTTGCGGGACTTCAACCGGCTTTTTGTCTTCGCCAAGGGCAACGAATGTTAAAAATGCTGTAGCTGCAATTCTTCTTTCGCCGGTCATCATATCTTCGGCAATAACTTTACAGAAAATCTCCATTGAACTCTTTCCTGTATAGGACACGAAAGATTCAATACAAACAGAGTCAGTTTGGTGGATTGGATGCAAAAAGTCGATTGAGTCAGTGGATGCTGTTACACATTCTTTTACTCTGGCATGCCTTCTGGCAGATAGAGTTGCGTTGTTGTCCAGCTTTCTCATTAAAACTCCGCCAAACAATGTATTGTAGTTATTTAAATCCAGGGACATAACCTGGTCAGTATTGATAATACGGCTTTCTCTCGCTAATTTCGTTTCCATAGTATCTCTCCTTTCAAGATGTGGAATCGAATATTTTTTATTGGATGCTTGGTTGAAATTTACAAATGCATCTCATTTACATTGCCATTTTACGCCGGGTTAAACATGAAGTAAAATGGCTATTTTTCACTAAGAACATAGCTTTCATCTATGTAAATGCTTACACCTATGAAACGAAAGGGGACTGACCCCAAACAATTTATTTCCTTTTCTAATTCTTTCAATTTGCTCAGGGTGTTTACTGAGTTTTTTTGGTTTATTTTTTCGATTTTTATTTTTCCTATTTATAAACGACTTGTATTTCCCGACTATTTCTTAAGGGGTTCATCACAGGTCGGCGAAGCTTCACTGCAAAACAAAAACCCTGGAAAAGGCAGCATACAACGCAGCCTTTTCCAGGGTTTTAAACTAAGTTTCCAATTATAGTTGTTCTTTCGTATACCGTAGCCATTCTTTTGCGGCATAGGACAAATATTGATCTTTGTTCCAAATGATTGCCAGATTCCAGCCAATAGAAGGGTTTACCACTTTAATTGTTCTTACTTTTTCTGTGAGATGACGGCAGATGCTTTCGGGTAAGAGAGATACACCTAGCTTACATGCTACCATTTCCTCGATGAACGACCATTGTGAGCTTTCAGATATGATATGCGGATTAAAGCCTGCTTGATTACAGGAAGAGATGATTCGATCGTGCAGAGCGAAATCTTTATTAAAAGTAATAAATGATTCTTCACTCAACTCTGATAAATGAATTTCATCATGATTAGCTAGCTTGTGGTCAGGGTGGATAATCAGCCTGAAATCTTCTTCCATAAAGGAAAAGTACTCAAAGATATCGTTGTTTGTCGGGAGTACAACAACACCAATATCGAGCTGGTGGTTTTCCACTTCTTCTTCTATTTTTTTAGAACCGTTCTCCATCAGTTCAAAGGTTATCGCAGGGTATTTATCATGAAAGCTTCCTACTAATTTAGGGAAGAGTGTCGGATCAAAGATAGGAGGCAAGCCGATCCGGATGTGTCCTTTTTTCAGTTCAAGCAGATTATCCATTTCGGTTTCAATGTTATGGAAGGCTTTATCGACGAGCTTGGCCTGTTCATAAATGATTTTGCCAGCATCTGTTAATATCAATTTTTTTCGCGATCGGTTAAAGAGAGTGATTCCGAGCTCATCTTCCAAGTTTTTAATCATTTTACTTATGGTGGGCTGTGTAATAAAAAGCTGTTCTGCCGCACGGGTAAAGCTGTTGTGTTTTGCTACTTCGATAAAATATTGTAATTGTTTAATATCCATTTTCACACCTGCACTTCAAGATCTGATTCATATTAGTATGTAGCTTATCAGAATTTCTTAGTTTATACGAATTAAAAAAATCAGCCTTTCATCTCAGGCTGATTCATCATTTATTGTGGTTTCGAACATAACCGCCAGTCGTAGCACTGAATTTCTCCTGCTTGTGCTTGTTTTTCACGTTCTTTTGCTTCTTGAATCGTTTTTGGTGCATGAACGATGAGCCGGTCTCCAATCAGTTCGTTTTTTGGCCAGTTTGCCGGAGTTGCTGCTTTATGTGCATCTGCAGTCTGTAAAGCAGTAACAGCTCTCAAAATCTCATGAATATTACGACCAACATTCTCAGGATACGTTAGGATAAGGCGGATCATCCCTGTTGGATCTATGATATATACACTTCTAACCGTTCTCGAACCTATTGTCGGATGGATCATCCCAAGTCTTGTGGCAACTTTCCCTAAAGAATCTGCAATTATCGGAAAAGTAATATCTACTTTCAAGTTTTGCTGGATCCACTCAATCCATTTAATGTGGGAGTAAACCTGTTCTACGGATAAACCGATTAAGTAAATATTTCGTTTATTAAATTCCGGCATTAATTTTTGAAAAGCGACAAATTCTGTTGTACAGACAGGTGTAAAAATCACCCGGATGACTAAACAGTACGAACCAATGACCTTGATAGCTAGTAGGGAGAACTAGTTCACCTAGAGTGGTTTGTACATGCATCTGGGGGAACATGTCTCCGATAAAAGGCTTTGCACCTTGTTGGATCTGAGTCTGATCCATTTAAATTCCCCCTGACCGGATTATCCTTGCTGACCGAACATCTTGCTTTTAACGAGTAGCTGAGATTCGCCAGTTTTTTCCCATCTTTCAACAAGCTGTATGGCTTCATCAGGTGTGAACCCTTGCCCGACCAAAACACCTGACAGAATGTATTCTTGGAACAGGTGAGTGAGATTGATTCCTTCTTCCACTTCTTTAAGGGCATTTTGTACAAGAGGCTCAATATACATCACCCATTGATCCGGTGCACTTGCAGTTGGAGTTACGTTTGATTGGCTGATGTCTGTGTCAGGTATCCGCATATTTTGGTTGATTGTAATCAAGTAATTGTATTTCGCACTGTGCTTGATTTCATCAGTTATGATGTCAAAAAGAATATCCCGATAATAGTTATTTGGCAGACCTTTTCTTATGACACGATATTTTTCAACAGCTTTTAGTTCACCGAAAAGAGCTTTTACTAAACCTGCTTTATACGTCTTGGGCTTTTCAAATTGAACATCTGATGGAACTTGGATATCCTGGCCGGTAATGTCTCGATACATTTGTCTAAACATCCGGTTATGCCCGATTTCATCATCACGAATCGAGGCGATAATTTGTTTTTGTTCTTTAGTAGGAGCTTCTTTTATTAAGTAATCGTAAAATAACCGATCTTCCATTTCCCCTTCTACCGCTTCTTTCATTAATGCCAATGATTGCTGAAGTGCCTGCTGCTGGTAGGTCATTTGCATTCCGCTCTGCTGTTGTTGCTGTTGTTGCTGCTGTTGCTGTTGTGAACCCATTCCTGGATAGCTCATCATCTTACCTCCAAAAAATAATGTCGCAATAGTCTATGCAAAAAGCCTATTTTTTGTTCTTTTTGCTGTTTTTTGTGCAGGCTATGATGCTTATGTGCAGCTTAGTGCGGGGTTTCTGCAGGTCGGTTAAAAGTGGATTTACGAGTTAGTTGTGCTGTCATATACTGGGGACACAAGAAAAATAGTCCTTGAAAGGAAGGGGGGCGTTGGATGAAGTTGACCATTATCGAAGAACATGATTCAGAGGAACTGGAAATCATCGTCAAGTGCAAAGAAATGAACGAGGATGTCATTAAAGTAATAACATCATTACGGTCTCTAGAACGAAAAGTGTTAGGGACATTAGAAGGCAAAATCTACTTGTTGTCACCAGACGATATTTATTACTTCGAATCGGTTGATAAAAAGAATTTCGCTTACACAAAGCAACAAGTGTATGAAGTTTCGATGAGGCTTTATCAGATTGAGGAGATGTTCGGAGACGGAAATTACTTTCGAGCGACAAAAGCAACCATTTTGAATTTGGATAAAATTAAAACCATTACACCAAGGCTCGGCGGCAAGGTAGAGGTAACACTCGAGAACGGTGAAAATATGATGGTTTCTCGTCAATATGTAACGTATTTGAAAGAGAAATTAGGTTTTTAAATAAGGAGGAAATAAATAATGTGGAATAAAATAATGGAATCAACTCTTGTTTTTAAAACAATGGCTGGTCTGTTTTTCTCAGCTGGAATCATTATTTACGTTATATTTGGTTATATGCTTGGTGTCCGGGAGATTTCGTTTGAGATGATCGTACAATTGTTTTTCTTAAGTATCTTTATAACGTGTTTGAACCACTTGCTCTGGAATGAAGATAGCCGTATCAAAATGCCCGCATTAGGTAAAGTACTTATTCAATATATTTTGTTGGGAGTAGTGCTGTTCGGGATGTCCCAGCTGTTTGATTGGTTTGCGGTTGGCTCTGAAACGTTTTATCAAATGCTGGTGTTGTACCACATCATATATGCTGGCGGAATCTTCGGCTTCTCGATTTATTTTAGAGTACTTGGAATGAAATTTAATAAAAAAATGCTTCATTATCTTGAGCAAAATCAGATTCGTTAATTAATAGTAAAAGAGGATGGCTTTAGAATCGCCACCCTCTTTTTTATGCACCTTTCCTTACTAGTTCTAATTTTTTCGATTTGTCTTTAAATAAATAATCTTTCACTGAGTTGGTAGAGGATTTCGCTTTTTTAACGAAAAGCGGGTTCAATAATACAACCGCTGCAAAGTTAGCCATGAGTCCCCAGAATCCTTCGTATATTCCAAGAGAGGTGCCAGTGGAGTAAACCGTGAAAGTCACGATTAATCCCACGAGTAAACCAATGATTGTCGCTTCCCGAGATTGGTTTTTCCAAAATAAACTGACCACAATCGCCGGGAAGATCTGCACCATTCCGGATACTCCTAAAAGCTGGAGCGATACGAGTGCTTGCGGGAAAACAAGTCCGAATAAAAGGGCGAGCCCAATAACGACAAACACCATACCCCTTGTAATCATGGTTAGTTTAGCACCTTTTACTTCCGGGTTAATCAAATCACGATAAATGTTATTTGCAAACAAGTTTGAAGCCCCGATCGCCATGATGGAACATGGAATAAGTGATGCGAGTGCGATTGTTGAATAAGCAAGACCTTGAGCCACCCCGCCATATGACGTTTGGATCAATGCCAATAGTGCAAAACGCGGATCTGTTCCGTCGGGCAGCACCAAGAATGCAATGAATCCCAGGAAAACAACAAGAATCAAAACGATATTGTATAGCGGCAGATACATTGCATTTTTACGGATTGCATCTGCACTTTTTGCAGTGAAAACGCCTGTTGCGGCATGTGCCCACATGAATAGAGCAAGCGCTGACACGAACGAAGCTGTGATGAACCAAGGAATTCCTTTAGGTCCAGCTTTCGGTACCGTTAAAAGCTGTGGTGCTTCATTAACTATTTTATCGACCATTGGGTTCCAGCCACCGAAATGCATGATTGGCAATGAAACAACCATAAAGAGCATGATTGCCCACACAAGGACATCCTTAATGATGGCTGTATATGTGGGTCCTTTAATACCGCTGAAAAATGTATAAAGAGCGACGAGTACAAATGAAGTGATAACAACCACTTTTACATTAATAAAACCTGTCCCAGCAACTTGAAGTGTATCTTGAATTCCGCTTAGCTGCAGACAAATGTAAGGAATAAGCATAAACACACCGACGATAGCGATAAGTGAAGACAGCAGTTTGCTGTCAAAACGTTCACGAGCATAGTCTGCCAGTGTCGTCAGTTTATGATGATTGGCCACTTTCCAAAGTTTCGGAAGGAAAAAATAGGAGATGAAGTAAGCCAGTACTGAGTAGGGAATCGCGAAGAATGCGAGACTACCTGCTGTATAAGCTGTGGATGTTAATCCGAGAAATGTATATGCCGTATATAAATCTGCTCCTACTAAAAACCATACAAGCAGGCCGCCGAAACGTCTTCCCCCAACAGACCATTCTTCTACAGAACTGCGGGTAGCTTTGTCCCTTCCTGCAAGGAATCCGATCAGTACGACAGTTAAGATGATAAAAATAGTGATGGATAGTGCTGTAAGATTGCCCTGCTGCATTTATTCCAAGCCTCCTTGTGATTTCTGTAGTTGAAAGATTCCAAAAGTGCATAAAGGAGTTAACACAATCCATAAAAAGAGCCAGAATTGTAAGAACGGTAACCCGAAAATGATAGGATCGATCCGGTTCACGAACGGTAAAACGACGAGCTGTGATAGAAAAGGGAGAACGATTAATAAGATCATTAATATTTTTTTCATTGTGCTGCGCTCCTTCTAAGTTGTTTTGGAAATAGAATGTTCATAATCATAACAGCTTTAAAAGAGTGGAACAAGGGTAATTTAGTAAATTTTTAAAATATTTAATTTATTATGAGAATGTAAGCGTTTTATAAAAAGTATTTGCTGTTCAACCTAAAAAGCTTATGGTGAGCCAAGGCATTTGAGTAAGAGGGGGTGTGCCTATTTTTTATAAAAAAAAGCTGTGTTTGTCACACGCTAAATTGTTTGAGCCCCGGAACCCCTGTTGTCCTTATTGTAAAAGGCAAGCAGATTCCTTTTACTCTTATAAGCAACAATCACCAATTTGTAACAGGCAGAACAACAGGAAATGAAATCACAACTTTGAGCTGTCATTCAATAACTGCCATCAACAGCAGCGGACTTTTTACTTTAGACGAAGGAATTACTAATAATCACTGGCGGCAAAACGACGCGACGCATGATTTTATATAAAAGTGTAAAAGTGGAAAGAACCTGCAAAATCGCAGGTTCATTTTCGTATTAACGATGTATGGTAGGATTAGAAACTGTTTTGGTAGGATTGACATCGGTTTTGGTAGGATTAACAGCTCTTTTCGTAGAATTCTCTCCTTAGATTAATAAGGAAAGCAGATGGGCGCTGTAAATCTCAAAATCATCCAATTGAATCGGAGGAATTACCATGAAAATGACTGTGGCGTCATGCCAGTTTCCTGTTTCGTCTAATATTCAGCGTAATAAGGATTACATAGTGAAACAGATAAAAATGGCAACGGAAAAAGGTGCGGATGTTGCTCATTTTCCAGAAGCTGCACTTTCAGGTTATGCCGGAGTTGATATGCCTTCGTATGAGGGTTTTGACTGGGATTTGCTAAAAAATTGTACGATCGAGATTTTAAATTGTGCTCGTGAAGCTGGGATCTGGGTCGTTTTAGGTACAACACACCAGCTTTCAGGCTGTCATAAACCGCACAACAGTTTGTACATCATTAACTCCAAAGGTGAGCTCATTGATCGTTACGATAAAATGTTCTGCGCAGGCGACGCGACAGAACAAACCGGGGATCTCGCTCATTATTCAGCTGGCGATCATTTCTGCACGTTCGAAATAAAAGGCATTGTTTGCGGAACTCAGATTTGTCATGATTATCGCTATCCAGAGCTGTATAGAGAGTATAAGAAAAAAGGGGTACAGGTGATGTTTCATTCTTATCATGCGGCGAATGTCGGAACGGAACGATTAGAAGCGATGCAGTCCGTTGTTGGGGAAAAGTACAAAAAATATAATTCGGGAATGACCATGACGTTTCCAGGAATTACGATGCCAGCGACGATGACTAGTTATGCAGCTAACAACTTTATGTGGATCAGTGCCAGCAACAGTTCGGCGAAAGAAAGCTGCTGGGCGAGTTTTTTCGTAAGAGCAGACGGAATTACGATAGGCCGACTGAGTCGTAATGTGGCCGGAGTCTTGGTCACAGAAATTGATACAGAGGATGATCTCTATGATTCTACCGTCGCGTGGAGAAATCGATCCATAAATGGAATTTATCACAGTGGAACACTGGTGAAGGATGAAAGATCGATTGATAGGAAGAGTTTCTGAACTAATAGGGACTCAGCAAAATTACTTTTGATCAGATCTTTTTTGAAAAAGTTTCCTCTGTTTCATATAATCAATGGCCTTCGTTTTATTCTGTTGTTTAGAAACATATGATGCTTCGTTTTTAATTCTATAATAATTATTTAATCTATCTTCGGGAAGAATGCCTTCAGAAATGGCTTTTTTAACGGCACAGTCAGTCTCGTTTGTATGAGTGCAGTCAGAAAACCTACAAGTCGCGGATAATGCTAATAGATCTTCAAATCCATTATCGAAGCCTTCTGCGGAATCTATTATTTCGAATACCTTTTTATTAGATTTCATTTTCAGCATCCTTTTATCATTTAGTATTTGATTATTCCATTATATAACAAATAACGAAATAAAATGGCGATCAAAAGTAAAGTCTCTTTTCTAAAGTTTGTTGCATTTATGTCATTTTTGTAGAGAGGCTTCAATCGATAAGTGGAACGGAAATCAACCACTTCCAAGGACAACAATCTTTTAGAAAACGGCCAAAGTAAAAAAGCAACCCACTCACACATCTGTGCAGGCGGGTTGCTTTCTCGTTTTACCACATATACGGTTTTACGACCATGAACCAAAGCATGATGACCAATAATGAGATATAGATCCAAACGGCTTTGTTCAATTTTTTTGTTAGTACTTCTTTATCGTGGCCTTCTACATTGAATTTTCTTAGTGTCGGCGAAAAGGCGCGTGCTAAAAATAACAGCGAGCAAAACAGGATGATGAGGGTAGTTAACAGCCAAGGCGTGCCCCAAGTCCACGGTCCAGATATAACCATCAGGATTCCGGAAACCACAAGCACGTGTCCTGAATGCTTTGCCAGCCTTACAATAAAACGGAATGTGCCTAGATGAGCGTTCATTTCCGTTTCACCTGCAGTCCGCAGTTTTTTTACAATCGGAAACAAAATAAAAAATGGACCAATTGAAACGATTACACTAAGGATATGTATGTAAAGAAGGATTCTGTACAGAAAGTCCATTCTTATTCAAACACCTACTTAACAGGGCTGAATTCGTGAACCCAAACTTTCATGTGCGGAAGCCACGGCATACCAGGGTGATAGGAAAGAATCGCTTCTTTATAGGCGTCTACTGATTCAAAACCTTCTTGTTTTGCGTGTTCATCTGTTAGTTCTCCTAATGATTGTTCATACACATTCTCCACGACAAATTTATGGCCGTTTAATTCCATGATTTCACCAACATCAGCATATCTGCCGTTTCGTCGAGTGGCAGTCTTTTTGCCCGCAATTACCAATTCAACATCTGATGGCATTGTTACAAGTCTTTCTACTGAACACGTTTTTGGCGGTAGTGTATTGTTCGTTTCGTTGTTAGTCATATGAAGAGACCTCCCAATTTTTCAATTCCTATCTAATGTATCATATTTCACAAAAATGTACGTCTCTTTGGAGTGTTTTTGCTATGTAGAGATGGTACCTTTATAATCAAGAGAGTAGATAACCGGAGGAGGATAAACAAGTTTTGATACAAAAAGCTAAAGAGATGCTTCAGCTGCATTACGGTTACTCATCATTCCGGGTGGGGCAAGAGCAGGCGATACAGTCGGTATTGAATGGGGAGGATACCCTTTGTGTCATGCCGACAGGCGGAGGGAAGTCGATCTGCTACCAGATCCCGGCGCTTGTATTTGAGGGAACGACGATCGTTATTTCTCCGTTGATTTCTTTAATGAAAGATCAAGTAGATACATTGCTTCAATTAGGCATTTCCGCTGCATTCATCAATAGTTCACTCACCGGTTTGGAAACGAGAGAACGCATTGAGAAGGCAAAAGGCGGAGAGTATAAGCTTTTATATATTGCACCTGAAAGATTAGAATCCTACGACTTTATGGAGCACTTAAAAGAACTGAACATTCCTTTGATCGCAGTGGATGAAGCCCACTGTATCTCCCAATGGGGACATGATTTTCGTCCGAGCTATCAGCGTATTCAGAGAATGATAGGGAACTTGCCGAAAAGACCGACCGTGCTGGCATTAACGGCAACAGCGACGCCAAGAGTTCGGCAGGATATTTGCTGGTCGCTCGATATCGATGAGAAGAACACAGTACTGACAGGTTTTGAGCGAGAGAATCTTTCTTTTTCGGTGATTAAAGGCCAGGATCGGCTCGGCTTTTTAAAAGATTTTATTAAAAAGAACGAAAAAGAAGCGGGAATCATCTATGCTGCTACTCGGAAAACAGTAGATCAGCTGTACGATCATTTGAAAAAAAGCGGAATCAACGTTTCTCGTTACCATGCTGGAATGAACGATGTGGAGCGGATGGAACAGCAAGAGCAGTTTTTGCAGGATCAATCCAGTGTGATGATTGCTACTTCAGCTTTTGGTATGGGAATCGACAAATCGAACATTCGTTATGTGATTCATTATCAGCTTACGAAAAATATGGAAAGCTACTACCAAGAAGCGGGACGTGCCGGTCGTGACGGACTTCCAAGTGAATGTATTCTGTTGTATTCTTCACAGGACGTACAAGTACAGCGATTCTTGATCGATCAGTCGAGTGAACCTGACCGCATGCCGCAGGAACTTGAAAAACTGCAGCTCATGGTGGATTACTGTCATACCGAAAACTGTTTGCAAACATCGATCGTACGGTATTTCAGCAATGTGGAAACACCGCCATGCGGGCGTTGCGGCAACTGTACGGATTCACGTGAAAGCATCGACGTGACCCGTGAAGCTCAAATCGTGCTGTCTTGTATCGTTCGAATGGGACAAAAGAGATTCGGGAAGACGCTCATTGCTCAAGTGCTGACTGGTTCAAAGAATAAAAAAGTACTGGAACTAAGGCTTAATAAGCTCCCGACTTACGGGCTGATGAAAGAAAAAGGGATAAAAGAAGTAACTGACTTTATCGAATTTTTCATCTCACAAGAACTGATCGCAGTATATCACGGCACATTTCCGACTCTTTATATAAAAGAACAAGGGAAAGACGTTCTCTTAGGAAAAGAAATCGTAAAGCGGAAAGAAGCCGTGCAAACGAAGCAGGTTGCAGTTGACGATCCGTTATTTGAAGAGCTTCGTAAAGTTCGTAAAGAAATTGCGGAAAAAGAAAATGTTCCGCCTTTCGTTATTTTTGCTGATACCGCATTAAAAGATATGTGTGTAAAACAGCCGCAGTCAAAGGAAGAATTTTTAACGGTTACGGGAGTGGGGCAAAATAAACTTGAAAAGTACGGTGATCAGTTTATTGAAGCCATCGCGGAATATTTAGAACAAAACCCTGAGCGGAAAGAAGAAGCCGTAAAACCGAAGAAAACGACGCCAAACTCACATCTGGAAACGTACACGTTTTATAAAAAAGAGATGAGTGTAGAAGAAATCGCAGAGCATCGCGATCTTGCGGTGAGCACGGTGGAGAGCCATCTCATCCAATGCATGCAAGAAGGAATGGACGTTCATATGGAAGATCTTATTCCTGATGAATATGTCTCTGATATTGAAAGTGCCATCGAGCAAGCGGGCGGCGAAAAGTTAAAGCCCATCAAAGAGCTGCTTCCTGATGAAGTGAGCTATTTTATGATTAAAGTATATTTACTACAAAATGAAAATGAGAAACGGGTGACATGATGAAAAAAAGCGTGCGATTAAAAGTAAAACCTTCATATGTAAAGGGTCTGAAATCAGGATTTCCATTAATTACAGAAGATACGGTTCAAAATTTACACCATGTAAAAGAAGAAGGCACAATTATTGAGCTTTTCGATGATAGAAATGATTTTCTCGGTAAAGGGTATTATGGCAAGCAAAATAAAGGACGCGGGTGGATGCTGACTAATAATCCCCAAGAACTCATCGACCAAAGCTTTTTTGAAAAGAAGCTGAAAAAAGCGATCGATTTCCGGGAGTCTTTTTATAACGATTATGAAACAACAGCTTTCCGTGTTTTTAATGGTGAAGGAGACGGAATCGGCGGTCTGACGATTGATCATTTTAACGGATATTATGTGATTACTTGGTACAGTGAAGGAATCTATGCGTTTAAAGAGGAAGTCGTTACTTCTCTAAAAAAACTTACAAAAGTAAAAGGCTTGTATGAAAAGAAACGGTTTGCGGTAAAAGGAAAATACATCGAGGACAATGATTTTGTAGAGGGTGAAGAGGCACCTAGTCCGTTAATCGTTAGAGAAAACGGCATTCATTTTGCTGTTTATTTGAATGATGGTGCAATGGTAGGTGTATTCCTTGATCAGCGTGACGTAAGAAAAGCAATTCGTAATCAATATGCAAACGGCAAAACTGTACTCAACACTTTTTCTTATACAGGTGCGTTTTCAGTAGCAGCTGCACTAGGCGGCGCGACAAAAACGACGAGCGTAGACCTTGCGAACAGAAGCCGAAGCAAGACACAAGAGCAGTTTAGCGTGAACGGTCTAGTATACGAAGATCATGACATCATTGTCGAAGATGTGTTCAACTATTTCAAATATGCAGTAAGAAAGCAAATGTCGTTTGATCTAGTTATCCTAGATCCGCCAAGCTTTGCACGTTCGAAAAAGCATACATTCAGTGCAGGGAAGGATTATCCGGAGCTATTAGCCCAGGCTATTCAGATTACAGAGGACAACGGCGTAATCGTGGCATCTTCCAACTGCAGCACGTTTGGTATGAGAAAGTTTAAAGAGTTCATCGCTCATGCGTTCGAACAAACAGGCTTCAAATATAAAATTTTAGAAGAATTCAAGCTGCCTTCAGATTTCAAAACACATAGAGAGTTTAAAGAAGGTAACTATCTAAAAGTAGTCTTCATTCAAAAGGTAAAGTAAGAAGCGAGGGGGAGCTCGATGAATAAAAATCGCCGCATCTTAATCATGACATCAGTTTCCGCTGAACGTGAAGCGATTTTAAGAGGAATTGGTGAAAACGAAAGAATCGATGTAGAACTGGCAGGTGTCGGTCCGATTGCTGCTGGTATCCAAACCGTGAAGGCATTGTCCACTGGGGATTATGATCTCGTCATCAATATGGGCATTGCGGGGGGATTCGTCGGAAAAGCTGAGCCGGGTTCAATCGTTATTGCGGATGAAATTGTTTCAGCCGATCTAGGCGCTGAATCACCAGACGGATTTATACCACTCGACGAGCTAGGATTTGGAGCTTCGACACGTGTAAAAGTAGACGAGCAGCTGGTGGCCAGTTTATTTAATGCGTTGAACGAGGCACGTATTCCGGCTCGAACTGGTATAATTCTTACGCTATCCACTGTAACGGGTACAACTGATACAACGTCTGAGTTAATGGTGCGTGAACCATTTGCGGTTGCAGAAGCGATGGAGGGATACGGAGTCGCGATGGCTGCTGGTGAGTTCGGAGTGCCAGTTTTGGAAATCCGTTCGATCTCGAATCCGATCGGTCCTCGAGATCGTTCTGCTTGGCGAATGAAAGAAGCATTCGGTACACTAGAAGCTGCTAGTAGAGTAATAGTGGAGGTACTGTAATGAACAAATTAAATATCGCTTTTTCTCCTTGTCCCAATGATACGTTTGTCTTTCATGCCCTCGTTCACGGCTTAGTGACAGGCGCACCGGAATTTGACGTGACATATGCTGATATTGATATAACAAACGGCTTAGCAGCAAGATCTGATGAGCTGGATATTTTGAAAATCTCGTATGCAGCACTGCCTTGGGTGCTCGATAAGTACGCACTGATTCATTGCGGCGGAGCATTAGGACGCGGATGCGGACCGCTCGTTTTGGTGAACGAACCTGGTGAAGTTAAGCCTGATATGCTGTCAGGTAAAAAAGTAGCCGTTCCGAGTGAACGTTCTACCGCTTATCTATTATTCCGATTATGGGCAGCACAAAATGTTCCTGGAGGCGTAGGCGAAATCGTCGTGATGCCGTTTGACCAGATCATGCCTGCTGTAAAAGAAGGACGTATTGATGCAGGTCTTGTCATCCATGAAGCCCGTTTTACATACCAAAATTACGGGTTGAATCTCTTAGCTGATATGGGGAACTGGTGGGAAGAGGATACAGGTCTTCCGATTCCGCTCGGTGCTATCATCGCCCGCCGGTCACTAGATTTAGAGGCGATCAGCAAATGGATCAAGCAATCTGTAGAATACGCGTGGGAACACCCTGAAGCATCAAAAGAATATGTCATGCGGCATGCAAGTGAACTGTCACCAGATGTGGCGCAATCTCACATTAATCTGTATGTGAATAATTTTACCGCAGACCTTGGTCAGAGCGGGTTTGATGCAGTTACAACTCTATTGAATCGTGCAGCAGATGAAGGCATCATTCCGAAGAAAGACTACGCAGAATTGCTAAAATAATAGGATCGTGATGAAAACTGGTTCAGTCGAGCCAGTTTTTTGTTTTTGGAGCTATTAAAAGTCGTTAAGGAAAGTTGTTTTTCCATTTGAGTGCGAAAATGGATAATTTAAGAGTGAAAGCTGCATTTTTATGTGGAATCGTGTAATAAATAAAATAACATGTACCGTAAACGGCGCACCTCAAAATAACCAATCATTTAATTAACCTATTTAAATAACGAGCATATCCTATATCAAGCAAGGAAAATCTGTAAAAGGGAGGCGCAATATGTCTAATGCAAATGTATTAACATTAATTGGTGCTTTATTAGCAGGTTATTTTCTACTTGGGTTGCCTGTAGCTGGAACCTTTTTAGCAACGTTCGGTCCGGCAATCAAGATCATCGCTATCCTGACAGTCCTTATATTTGCAGTTGTTTTAATTTATAAGGGAATTCTCGAGTTATTAGGAAAACGTTAGTCTCACTATATAAAAATTAATGAGAAAGACCCAAAAGTTGTTTTAAAGCATCTTTAGGGTCTTTTTCTTTTCATCACTAATCATATACTGGATTTTCAGTATGGAAATCTTCGTATTTGTAAGTGCCGCAGGAGGATCCCACGCATTGGCGCGTACCACAATCCGCATACACACTTTTCATCAAAAGAAAAATGCTGAACCGTCAGTGTGTTATCACACAATCATGAGTCAGCATCATCCGTATTTCCATTTAACTATTTATCTAGCAAATCACTTAGCTCTGCTGTCATTTGCTCCACAAGCTCAGGTCTTCCGTGAAACTGAGCAGGTGTATTTTGAAAAAGTTTGATTCTCCATTCGGCGTCAGATTTTACAGCGATCAGCGTTTGGTGTGTGTTCAACTCAGGGACAATCTCTGTTTTCCCTTCAGGCACCATCCCTGCAATTGCCCGTATTACAGCTGCCTCTTCGCTAAGAAACGAAACGTTTTTTACCTTTCCGAAATACGGAGGTGTTGGATGATTTTCAAAAATCGGATGAAGATGTGAGTAGATCTCTTTTTTTCCGATTACCTGACTTCCGTCAAAGCCTATTATCTCGCCATCTGCTAAGAAATAATCCGCCATATCGCGAGCGCTGCGATCATTCCATGCAGCCAAAAAGTTTTGATAAAGAGCTTGTACGTTTTTTTCTTCTGAAGACGCCATACTTGATTCCTCCCATATGTACGATCCTTGCTATTTTTATCTTAACAAAAAAAGCGATGTAAGTAGTTCCGATAACGTGGAGAAAACTTAAAATCGCAGTCCAAATAACAGTCGTTTTCGCAACATAAATAGCAAGCGAACTAACAATACAATTAACACACCAAAAAAGCTTGGGATTGTTATTAAATGTCCTTATTCAATTAAAGCCCCCGTTAGTATAAGTACATTTTTTCACAATCTTGCTATTGAAAGTATAACAAAGGAGACTCCATTAAAAGAAAAGTCTCATCAACAATCACAATCTTTCTATTTATTTCAAATTTATTTAAATAAATCTCTTTAAATATTCACCAAATATTTTGTTCATAACTTTGGGGGTGTTTTCTAAATAAATATTAATTTGTTCAATGTTCGATTCGAATTTATCAGAGTTACTATCTTCTGTTGGAAAATCAGATATTCCTTTAATGATGATGCATTCAACATCATTCTTCTTACAGATATAAGCAATTGCACCCGCTTCTGTATCGGCTATTGTTATTTCGTTTTCTTTAAGTTCTAAATAGTCCTTCCACATAACTACTGCTTTATCAGCGGTGGCAATTGTTCCGATATAAAAATCATTTCCATATTTTGATAAATCAATATCGACTATGAAGGATTGTTTAATAAAAGGCTCAATTTCTTTTACTGTGCAATCATATTGGACGGCTTTATCGGGTACAAAAATATCCAAATTTCTGAACTTATTATCTATTCCTGCACATGTTCCAGCAACGATTACTTTAGTTAAATTAAATTTAGAAATCATATACTGATTACCACCAACACCATTTACTTTTCTTACACCTGTACTATAAAAAACAAGCTCAGTATCATTAATTGTTCTCATGAAATACTCACCATAAGGATAACCAAAACGTTCGTTATCCTTTATGCTAAAGTATTCCAATGTCGCTTCATATTCCCACTTCGTCGCTATACTTATTCCTATCATTGACTTATCACCCTACTTTTTTGTATATAAAAAACTTTATTATCCATTAACACTGACTTCTTGCAAATCCATAATTATATAGATTTTTTAAGCTAACCTGCGCCGCTAATTGAAGAACTGAATTTTCATAATCATTAAGTATATTTCACCACATAATGTTATAAATCCTTGAGTTTTCTAGGAATAGTATAAAATCACATCTCAAATAACAAGTAAAAAAGCACCCTAACTCGCACGATGACATTATTTATTGTCAAGTCGTTATTCAGGGTGCTATTTGTTATGCAATTTTATTGTTATTATCTTATAAAAGGTTGCAGTGTTTCTCCAAGGAAACGGAACTACTTATAAGCAATGACGGCTGCTTATTAAATAATTATTTTTGCCTTGCAACTGCCAGCTTTTCAATTTCTTGATCTACCTGTTCTTGAATCTCAGAAATTTTACTAAAGTCCATCGCACCGATATAGTAGTTTTCTAAATCATCGTGCTTTCGCTTAGCCTTTGCTAAAAAGCTGATGGCTTCTTTCATTTTATCTGAGTAACGGCCACTGATGTTTTTCAGCTCGGCAGCATGTTTTTCGTCTGTGCCAGGTGTGATTGTTTTTGCGTACATGTCGATGATCGTATCGCCAGCACGTTCAGGGAAGTACTCATGTGGTGCCGTACTGTCGAAAATCGCAAAGCCCAGCTCTCTGACAATAATCATATCCAGACTGTTTGGATCGAAACCACAATGATAAACTTCAACATCATAACCAGATTCCTCTGCCTTAGCAGCGAGTTTTTTCAATAACGTAGACTTGCCTGAGCCCGGCCGTCCTTTTATAAAAAAACGTTCCTTCAAGCCTTCGGTTAAATTCGGCACATGATCGACAGCTCCTTTAGGAGTTGCAGCACCTAAAAAGCGATGAAAAACATTTGCTTGCCGGTTTACTTTTTTCGCAAAAAAAGTGCTTATCAATTCATCAGTAAGTTCATCGGCTTTGCTGTAATCCATACTTTCGATATAAATCTTTTCCCATTCGTCATGGACGAGAAGAGCTTCGTGAAAAATGGAATAAGCCCGCGCAAAATCATCGGAAATCGATTCAGATAGCTGCAGAATCTCATCCTTTTTTTCTGCGAGCAGCACAGAATCCCACGCCGCACCGAGGTTAACGTATTCTTCTAATGCACCTGGAGCTTTAGGTTCAATAACGTGTGGAGAAGTTCCGTCAACGATTCCAACTTTCAGGCCGCGTAAAATAACACCATCGATCGAGCCGTTGTCAGATGCACAGTGAATGTATTCCACATCGTATCCGATATCGTTCCACTTTTTTCCGATTGCCTTCATCAATGTAGACTTGCCAGTTCCCGGTCCGCCTTTTAAAATAAACAATCGTTCCAGTCCGCTAAGATTGGATTCAAATAAATTATGGAACCCTCTTGCAGTATTTCCGCCAGCATAATAATTTAATATTTTTCCTGCCAAATTAAAAACACTCCTTCCGAAAATAAGGTGTATTTCTCAAACAGTCTATGTAAACAGGTCGGAATAGGTGAATGCCTAAAATGTATTTAATTATTAGATTGTTGAAATATGATGAAATATAAAGGAATTGTACGAAAAAAAAAGGACGAGTCTAATAAGTGGAATAAAAGCACCTTAAATCACATAATATTGATTATTCTGAATATTTGAATAATCTTTAGAATAAGTTAAAGTATAGTTAACAAATGAAACACAAACTTCATTAAAAGGAAGGCGTGATTCCAGTGAAATAGGTAAGCGAAGCATATCAACATCACATCCAGTTAGAAGTCAGCCCGTGATAACTGATTTCGAGATGTGTGGGTATGCGGGGACACGCAGCAACTCTCAGTGAAAGAGGGTGATTCCAATGACACACGTAAGCGAAGCATATTATAATCACATCCAGGTAGAAATCAGCCCGTGAAAACTGGTTTCGAGATGTGTGGATATGTGGGGACACGTGAAACACTTAATGAAAGGTTAGATTCCAATGACGTATGTGAGCGAAACATACTAGGATCATGTTGCAAAAGAGAATAGTCGGTGAAAACTATTTTCGCAATATGTGAGTATGTGGGAATTTACCGAGGAAAATGAAAATTTATTCTAATGCAAGGCAATTGATTGAAACGAGTGACAATTAATTGAAGTCTAGTTATTTAAAAAGTAGCTAGCACATGTGTATTAGTAAGAAAGGAAAGAACGTATAAGTGAATAAGGTTAATTTAAGTTAAAGGCGCTGTCTATGTATGGTACACATATTCAGCGTCTTTGTTTTGTTTATGCGTACATAATTGACTACAAAAATTGGTACCCACTTATCAATCTAAATTCTTTATAATGAGAAACAAATGAATTGTAAAAGAGGTGGGGCTAATGAGATCTGAAAAACAGTTAGTGAGTTTAATAAATGCGGCCCGCGTTCTTACATCTACTCTGGATTTGGACATTGTGCTAGATAAACTCATTAGTGAAGTTCTAAATGTAATAGATGGAGCTGAGGCTGTAATCTTATTTATTTATGACAAAAAACGAGAAAAACTAGTAATCAATAAGTGTATCGGATTTGACCAAGAGTACATGCAGCATATAGAACTAAATCTTGACGAAGGAATGACAGGGAAAACCTTCACTACACGAAAAGCGCAGATCTTCAGTCACATTAATGATACGACAAAAGGTATGGAAAACATTCAACCTGGAAATCAAGAAAACTTTCATAGGGCTCTACGTACATTACACCACTTTCCGAAAAGCACAATTTGTGCACCTCTGCTTTCCAAGGAAGGCTGTCTAGGGGTTTTAACAATTGACAGCTTCTCAGAGGATATGCTTTTTGATCAGCAGGATTTGCTTATCTTAGAGACTTTCGCAAATCAGGCTTCAATTGCTATCGAAAATGCAACTTTATTTTCACAACAAGAACGATCAAAACAGATACATTATGAACTTGCACAAGCTTCTATCTCTCAACAAGGATTAGAAAAGGTATCTGAGACCCTTGCCAAATTAATTAACCGGGACGTATGCTTATTCAATGAATTTTTGGATTTTACTGTCGCATCATCAACCGACGCCAAACAACATGGGATAAACGCGGCTAAAGAGCATTCATCTCTTTTTAATAAAATAATTCAAGGTTATCCGATAATGCATGAGCAGATTAATCGAGGTTCAATTTTTCTTTTTCCGATTAAAACGGATAAAGTAGTTATCGGGGTAATTGCTATATTCGGTGAAATGAAAGATAACCTGGATTCTCTTGATGAGATTGCAATCGATCTTGCTAACAATATTTTCGCACTAGAATTAATGGGACAAGAAAGAATGTTGTCTGACCTTTATAAATATGAAGGGTACCTGTTAGAACAACTCCTTAATCATAAATTGGATTCATTTACTCAACCACAACGAAATATTGTAGGCATTTCAAATAAAAATAAATATTTATGTGTTAATATCCAAATTTCGAATCAGTTGCTCCCTTTCCAAGAGTTAAGCAGCAAAAGGCAATTGTTTAATCGTCTTCTGTACCGTGAACTGCAAAAGCTAGAGTATAAAGTGTTAATGCTCGATCGGAATATGGAATACGATATTCTTGTAATTATTCATAATAAAAAAGAAGAAGATAAAGTGATCCAGATGCTTTCTGATTTTTTTTCGACCATCAACCACATGTTAAAAGAAATGACTTCTTTCGTATTTCATGTTGGTATAGGGAGAGTTTTTAATAGGCTAAATGAAATAGGCAGTTCTAATCGTGATGCGATTAGATGTGTCGAATTTCTTAAGATGCATAATAGTGGTGATGTTGTTTTTTCTTATCAGGAGCTGGGCATCTATCGCCTTTTCTTAAAACATGATCGAGAGGAACTGAAGGATTATACTATGGATCTCCTCGGCCCTCTTATCATCTATGATGAAGAGCATGATACAGATCTAGTTAAAACATTAAACACTTTTCTTGAGTGCCAACAAAACATGACGCTAACGGCTGCGAAAAGCTTTGTACATTTAAATACGATAAAATACCGGTTACAAAAGATAAAGGGAATTCTAAAAATGGATAAGCTTCAGGGAAAAGAATTATTTGAACTGCAGTTAGCCATTTATCTTGATAAATATTTAAAATTGAATAATTAGCTGATTTGGACAAATAGAACAGATTCTATTTGTCTCTTTTTTATATTTTCAAAATATACTGACTATTCTATACTTTTATAATTAAGACAAGATATTTTACAAGGGGGCAGTACATGCTTGCAACGGAAACAAATATCATTAAAGAAAGACTGCTCAAAAGTTACAACATAGAACTGGATCACTCAGGAATCTCGGGTGAGAGGATAGCAGAGCGCTTAAACGAGATATCAAAAATAGGATTAACTGAAGACAATGGTTCCAATCGGATCGGCTTTTCTAAAGAGGAAAGAATGGCAAAAGAACTTGTGAAAAGCTGGATGGAAAATGCTGGTCTAAAAGTTAAGGAGGATGGAGCAGGAAATATATTCGGACGATTGGAGGGGGATAATCCAAATTCAACAGTACTTTCGGGTTCACATGTTGATAGTGTACCTAACGGTGGTCACTTCGATGGTCCACTGGGGGTCATTGCAGCTCTTGAGGTTGTAGAAGCTTGGAATGCAGCAGGATATAAACCAAAGAGATCATATGAAGTCGTTATTTTTTCAGATGAAGAAGGATCAAGATTCAACGGAGGGTTAAGAGGGAGCCGAGCTTTCTGTGGCGAACTCGACATGAAAGAAGAAGAACAAAAAAAAGACTCAAATGGCGATCCTTTTCAAAAAGTCATTGAGAGTGATGGACTGACACTCCAAAGCTTTATGAATACTAAACGAGACTTAAAAAAAATAAAAGCATTTGTAGAAATTCATATTGAGCAAGGGAAAATACTTGAAAAACAGAACGTTCCGGTTGGAATTGTTTCAGGAATCGCAGGACCATCTTGGCTGAGAATTACATTTCATGGAGAATCAGGCCATGCAGGAAATACTCCGATGAACGATCGAAGTGACGCTTTAATTGCAGCAAGTGACTTTATTGGACATGTGAGCCTGCTGCCTCAGCAAGTGAGCAGGACAGCTGTTGCAACTGTGGGGAAACTACACGTTTATCCGAATGGTGTAAATGTTATTTCTGAAAAAGTAGAGCTCTATGTAGATATACGTGATATTCAACAGCATACACTCGATTCATTAACGGATTTAATTAAGAGAAAGGCTGTTGAAATTGGTGATCTCCATAAGATCAAGGTGGACTTTGAACAGACTTTAAATGTATCTCCTGTACCGATTGATGAAACGATGCAAAATATACTTATCGAAAACGTAAAGAAACTCGGAATCAAACCTGTTCTGCTGCCAAGTGGTGCCGCACATGACACGATGGTTTTGGGTCGCAATGTACCTTCAGCCATGATTTTTGTAAGAAGCAAAAACGGTATCAGCCATAGTCCTAAAGAATGGACCACGCTTGATGATTGCGTACAGGCAATCCATGTATTAAAAAGTGCAATTGAGTCTTTAGTATCGGAGTAACAAATATGAAAGGAGAGGTGAAGATGACAGTAAAGACGAAAACATTTGATCATTTAGTCGACGAGGTGTCTGAACAAGTAACCAAATGGAGACGTTACCTGCATGAGAATCCTGAATTATCCTTCCATGAGGAAAATACCTCCCAATTTATATATGAAACATTAGACTCATTTGACGGTATTGAACTTTCACGCCCAACAAAAACAAGTGTTGTAGGAAGAATTATTGGTAAACGTCCCGGAAAAATTATAGCGATTCGAGCAGATATGGATGCCCTTCCGATTCAAGAGGAGAATTTAAGTGAATATGCCTCTAAGAATCCCGGAGTAATGCATGCTTGCGGACATGATGGACATACAGCCATGCTTCTAGGTGCCGCAAAAGTATTATCAGGATTAAAAGAAGATATTCAAGGTGAAATCAGACTCCTTTTTCAACACGCAGAAGAATTGTATCCAGGCGGAGCAGAGGAAATGGTTCAAGCAGGAGTAATGGAGGGGGTCGACTCTGTTATCGGAGCACATTTATGGGCACCAATGCCGATTGGGAAAATTGGAGTAGTCTATGGACCAATGATGGCAGCGCCAGATACATTTTATATTACTGTGAAAGGAAAAGGGGGCCATGCAGCACTCCCGCATCAAACGGTTGATTCTATTGCCATTGCTTCACAAATCGTGACAAACCTTCAACACATTGTTTCTAGAAATACAGACCCACTTGAACAGCTTGTTGTATCCGTTACGAAATTTACAGGTGGGACTACCCATAATGTAATTCCTGGTTCTGTAGAAATTTTGGGTACTGTTCGCAGTTTTGATTCAAATATACGACAGAACGTTCCGAAAATGATGGAGCGTGTTGTAAAGGGGATCACGGAGGCACATGGAGGTGACTATGAATTTAGCTATGAATTTGGATATCGCCCTGTAATTAATGACCATAAAGTAACAGAAGTTATTGAGAATACGATACTTGAAGTTTATGGGGAAGAAACGCTTGATCGAATGAAACCGAATATGGGTGGTGAAGATTTTTCAGCTTACCAGCAAAAGGCTCAAGGAACTTTCTTTTATATTGGTGCAGGTAATAAGGAAAAAGGCGCAGTATATCCACATCACCATGCAAGGTTTGAAATCGATGAAGATGCCTTGGAAAAAGGGGTTCGTATTTTCGTTCATGGCGCTTTTAAATTGTTAGATCAATAGAACACTTGGGAGGTTTAGGGGATGAATATACTAATAAAATTGTTAGCTTTGATACCATTTGCTGGACTATTAGTCGGAACTTATTTTGCCAATAAAGTCACTCCTTATCTTTTCGGAATGCCCTTTTTGCTCGCTTATTGTGTCATTTGGGTTGTTATCACTACGGTTCTAATGACGATCATCTACAAACTCGATCCGAAAAATAAGGAAGGTGAAGCGCAATGAATTCAGCACTAATCATTATATTTGCTGTTATGGTCATGTCGATCTACTTGGGAATCCGAGCGAAGAAAGGGAAAGATATGGATCTTGAGCAGTGGACAGTTGGTGGCAGAGGATTTGGAACCATCTTTGTGTTTCTGCTTATGGCTGGAGAGATCTATACAACGTTTACGTTCCTTGGAGGAAGTGGATGGGCATATGGAAAAGGCGGACCAACGTTTTACATTATTGGTTATGGATGTCTTGCCTATATTATGTCTTACTTTTTACTTCCAAAAATCTGGCGTTATGCAAAGGATAACAAACTTTTATCACAATCTGATTTTTTTGTTAGTAAATACAAAAGTCCATATTTAGGGATACTCGTATCTTTAGTTGGTGTTGTTGCTATGATTCCTTATTTTGTTCTACAACTAAAGGGACTAGGTATAATTGTATCCGAAGCATCTTATGGAACGATCTCTCCTACTGTTGCCATCTGGATCGGATTAACCGTTGTCACAGTTTATGTAATGGTATCTGGTATTCACGGATCTGCTTGGACGGCTGTCGCAAAGGATATTTTGATTCTAGTCGTTGTTTTATTTCTAGGAATCTATTTGCCGGTTCACTATTATGGAGGCTTTCAACCGATGTTTGAGGCTGTTGAAGCAGCCAAACCAGGTTTCCTTGCTCTTCCTTCAACAGGAATGAGTCCATCATGGTTCGTGACGACAGTTCTTCTAACGGCACTTGGATTCTATATGTGGCCACATACATTTGGTTCTGTTTATTCAGCGCAAAACGAAAAAGTCTTTCGAAAAAATGCAATCTTCATGCCAATTTATCAATTAATTCTTGTATTTGTCTTCTTTGTTGGTTTTGCAGCCATTCTTCAGGTTCCAGGTTTGGAAGGCCCTGCTGGTGATTTGGCTCTTTTAAGAATTTCAATTCAAACCTTTGATCCATGGGTCGTTGGAATTATTGGTGCTGCTGGAATTTTAACTGCTCTTGTTCCGGGTTCTATGATATTAATGGCTGCGGCGACACTATTAGCGAAAAATATTTATCAAGTATTGAATCCGAAAATCAGTGATCAACAAGTAGCGAATACAGCTAAATATCTTGTTCCCGTTGTAGCATTGATTGCCGTATTTTTTACTTTTAAAGGCGGAAACACACTCGTTACACTTCTTTTGATGGGGTACAGTCTTGTAACACAGCTATTCCCAACATTAGTGCTTAGCTTAACGAAAAGAAACTTTGTGACAAAACAAGGTGCGTTTGCTGGTATTATTACAGGAGTAGCAACTGTCGCGTACATTACTATCTCCGGCTCGACTGTAGGCTCTTTGCTCCCGTTCCTGCCTCAAGCGATAAAAGACTTTAACGTAGGAATCATTGCCATGATCATTAATGTAGTTGTCCTTGTCGTTGTGAGCTTAGTAACAAAACCAGTAGCTGTTACGAGCCGTAAAACGGAAACTGCATAACGAAAAATAAGGCTGTTTTCCAGAAGTTCATTTAAAGGACTTTTTGGTGACAGCCTTTTTCTTATTGTTTAGAGTTGTTTTGCGGTTCATTATTTATTAAGAATTAACTCGGATCCACATAAATGTGCTGTGATGCCACATAAACAGCTTGCGAATCCTTATAAAAACCTCCTGAATCTACATTAACCTCTCCTAAACCAACATAAATCAACCATAACTACACATAAGCTCATTATTTGTTAATCACATATACGCCTCAAGTCTTAGAAAACATTACATCTTGAAGCTATGGGCATTTTAGGAAGGGAGATGTAAGGTAATAATAGAAAGATAATATATGGAAACTTTTTTCACTTTATACGAAACTCCCAAACTTGTACTTACGTATGTATAGAGTAGAAAGAAGTTTGACGTCAGGAGTCGATTATTATGAACGGTTTTTTATCCTTTTTACTCCGCATGATGATAGCCGTACCAGCATCCATCGGGATATGGAGTATCGGTTATCTATATTTGAATCAAACGTATCTCCTAGCATCAGGAATTTCTATAGCAGGAGGAATTGTTGCATATACAGCAGCTGGGGCACTTTCCAAGCATCGATTTCTAGCGAAACATCAGCTCACAAGAAGAGAGTATAAATACATCAAGCAAAATATAGACGAAGCAAAACCAAAGATTCATCGTCTGCAGAAGAGCTTGCTTTCTATTCGGGATTTGCCGTCTTTGAAGCAAAGAGTTGAACTCGTCCGTGTCATCAGAAAGATTCAGAGCTTAACAAAAAAAGAACCTCGCCGATTTTATCAAGCTGAACAATTCTACTTCTCTCACTTGGATTCAACAGTTGAACTGACGGAAAAGTATATGTTTCTATTGTCTCAGCCCAAAAAAAGTGCAGAGATTACAAAGTCATTGGTCGAAACGAAAAGTACGCTGAGTGAGCTGAAAACGTATATTGAGAAGGATTTATACGACGTTCTATCTAATGATATAGAAGAGCTGAATTTCGAGATCGATGTCGCAAAGAACTCGATCCGGTCACTTAAAGAATCACAATTTATAAAAAAGGCAGGAGATATTCATGAGCGAAAATAATGCACCCCTGTTTAAAAACGATGATGCGAACTTAATGGATGAGCTATTGTCAAATCCGTTCGGAGATAATAAGAAAGAATCAGCGATAACAGAAAATCATAACGAAAATAAGCAGATCAGACTCATCGATGTGCTTCCTGAAGAGAATAAAGAAAAAGCGTATCAGCTGGCAAAGCAGATAGATCCTACGAATCATCAAACGATGATTACATACGGAGCACCTGCTCAAGCGAAATTATTATCATTTTCGAACACGATGCTAGAACATGTGAAAAAGAAAGACACAGGACAGATCGGAGAAATCATTAATGATTTAATGAGAAAGCTTCATGATGTGAATCCTGAAGAACTAAAGTCTACAAAACCCACTTTAATTAACCGCATGTTTGGAAAAATTTCAGGATCAGTTCAAGAAGTGCTATCAAAGTACCAAAAGACTGGGGCACAAATTGACCGTATTTCCGTAAAGCTAGAGGGCAGCAAAAACGTACTGATGTCAGATATTGTGATGCTGGAGAAGCTTTATGAAAACAATAAAG
This sequence comes from Bacillus sp. NEB1478, assembly GCF_031582965.1. Lineage (NCBI taxonomy): Bacteria > Bacillati > Bacillota > Bacilli > Caryophanales > Bacillaceae > Bacillus > Bacillus sp. NEB1478. Next base: position 3,522,975 of record NZ_CP134049.1, on the reverse strand, counting down.
AATACTTCCAAGCGCTCAATGTATACATTGCAGCCGGAGAATTGAAGCTGGATGAACTGAATCAAGTCACGATTCCAGAGATGAGAAGAGTGGCAGAGCAAACGAACGATCAGATGAAGTATCAAGAAGTAAACGACATGGTCCAGTTTGCCGATCGATTAGATAAAAGATTGCATGATTTGAAGCTTAGCAGGGAGATCACGATCCAAAGCGCCCCACAGATTCGTTTGATTCAAAACACAAACCAAGCACTGATCGAAAAAGTTCAATCATCGATCATGACAGCAATTCCGCTATGGAAAAATCAAGTGGCGATTGCGCTCACACTCATCAGACAGCGAAATGCAGTAGAAGCCCAAAAACAAGTTTCAAAAACGACGAATGAACTGCTGTTAAAAAATGCAGAACTGCTTAAGACGAATACGATCGAAGTCGCAAAAGAGAATGAACGCGGTTTGATCGATATTGAGACTTTGAAGAAAACACAAGAAAACTTACTATCTACTCTAGAAGAAACTCTTCGTATCCAAGAAGAAGGACGAATGAAGCGAAGGCTTGCTGAAGAAGAACTCGCAACAATGGAGATTGGATTAAGACAAAAGCTGCTGGAGATTAAAGGGGAATAAAGTAGAGAAGGTACCTGTAGAGATGCAGGTACCTTTTTCCGTTTAGATAAACAGCCCCATCGCGATCGTACCGTAATATTGTCCTCTTATGAAATTATCTTTTTTCATAACGCCTTCAACCTCAAAGCCTAACTTCTTATATAGCTCAATCGCCACGACATTATCTTCTCGCGTAACAAGGCTGATCTTTTTCGTAATGCTGTTCTGTTTAGCGAACTCGATCAATTCGTTCATTAGAATTTTCCCTAAGCCTAAACCAGTGTAAGCTTCTGAGATTACGATTCCTAGTGTCCCCACATGCTTGGTTCTTTCTTTTTGTGAGGAATTAACCGTTGCGATACTCACGATCTGAGAGTCAATCGTTGCAAGCAGCATAATGGAATTCTCTTCTATTGAAACCGTTTCGATATACGCCTCATATTCTTCTCGTGTCTTCTTAAACTCATCTTTTCCGAAAGAAAGAAAATCTGTTTCACCACCGACCACATTATAAAAATCAATCATGTTTTGGGCATCTTCTTTATTAACTTTTCTGATCTCAACTTCTAAATTGTTTTTCAGCATAATTTTCTGCATCTATTTCAACTACTTTCTCTTATTGATCCTTATTTTAAATATAACCTATCAGTCTATTCATGGTACAAGCTTAATATTCATGATTTTTTTATTAAAATTTTTACAAAATAAGCATGCAGATCCTATTACCTCGCATAGAATATGAGGATTTTAAATTTTTCAGAGGAATAGGAGCGAAGGAATGAAGACGAAAAAAATAGTTTCTGCGTTACTTATGTTTTGTTTAATGTTCTTTTTTGTTCAGCCGGCCACAGCCGAAGCTTCTTCTTTAATCATAATAAATAAGTCAAACAACCAGCTGGCGTATTTCGAGAATAATAAAGTAGTAAAAACATTTAAGGTAGGGACAGGACGACAGCCTTCTTACACACCGGAAGGAAAGTTTAAAATAGTGAACAAAATCGTAAACAGGCCTTATTATACAGGGAAAATACCAGGGGGAGATCCAAGAAATCCTTTAGGAAACCGCTGGCTGGGACTAAATGCAAGAGGAACGTGGGGAACAACGTATGCCATTCACGGAAACAACAATGCAAGTTCAATAGGAGGATATGTGAGTGCAGGCTGTATTCGTATGTACAATAATGACGTGCAATGGCTATACGCCAGAATTCCAGTGAACACGCCAGTTATTATCACGACTTCCGGAAAAACATTTACAGCCATCGCATCAGCAAACGGTTATAAAGTGACGAATGGATCAACTGTACCTGTTTTCTCCATTTATAATTTGAAAAAAGGAAGCAGAGGGGCTGAAGTCAGAGAACTTCAAAGCAGGCTCACAAACTTAGGATACAGCACAAAAGGGATCGATGGCATATTTGGCGCCAACACAGATGCTGCCGTACGTAAATTCCAAAAAGCAAAGAAACTAAAAGTAGATGGAATCGTAGGACCAGCAACGAAAAAAGCGCTGGGGATGTTTTAATTAAACAGTTGTTTAAAACCCTTGTCGATTGTGATAAGGGTTTTTTCGTTGAGAGATCTATTTTGAAAGTGGAATGAATGGTAAAATTTAACTAAAAGAGAGTTGGTTGGGGGGATCATTGTATGGGTTATTTCTTATTATTAGTCTTTATTATGGCGATTGCTCTTAAGTCACCATATATCAAAGGGTATATTGGTGAAATGGTTGTAAACAATCAGTTAAAGAAGTTAGATCCAAATAATTACATAATCTTAAAGGATGTACTACTAACAAAAAAGGATGGTACAACTACACAGGTTGATCATATTGTTGTATCTATTTTTGGTGTTTTTGTAATTGAGACTAAAAACTATCAAGGTTGGATTTTTGGAAGTGAAAAGAGCCAGTATTGGACACAAGTAATTTATAAAAGAAAACAAAAGTTTTATAATCCAATTAAACAAAACAAAGGACATGTCACCTCGATAAAAGATTTAATTTATGACGATACCATACCTATTAGATCAATCATTGCTTTTAGTAACAGTTGCAAATTAAAGTTAGAGCCCACTGAAACCAAAGTCGTTTACATGAAATATATTACTACGACTATTCATAGCCACTTTCAACAGGTTATGAGTCAACATAACATGAAGGTAATAGCTGAGTTGATATCAAAAGGTAACATGAAAGATAGAACTATACGAAAAGAACATGTTAAGCAGATTAAAACAGATCTTCGTGTAAAAAAACAAAAAATAAATCAAGATACTTGCCCATCTTGCGGAAGCACCCTCGTTAACCGAAAAGGAAAATACGGTTTTTTCAAGGGCTGCAGTAATTATCCAAAATGTAGATTTGTTAGTCGTGGAGCATAAAAAGGTAGAAACTAGTAAACCAAGACATACTTCAGAGGTGAAATATGCTTAAACAAGGAATTTATGAAGAAATTATTACACAAAAGCTTAAGGACGATCTTTCTCATTTAGAGTTAGGGAAATTTGATGTTGAGAAGGAGAAAATAGATGTGGAGGAAGCCAGAAAACTATTATCTTCTTACATTTCAACTATTACCAGAAAGGCTTTGAAGTTTGTTAGAGATAATGAAAAGGACGATAGAGTCGCTCTACTTAATCAAATTCAAACATGCAATGACATCATTACAATATTAAGTGAAAGACTAGACCAGGATGAATTTCGGGCATTGAAGATTGAAGAAGAAGGCGAAGTATTAACTTCCATTTATTCACGGATAAATTCGGTTCGTAGTATACGAAAAGGTGAGACGATTCGTCCTGTCACGCCTATTTCTCAAAGTTCTCTTTTTACCGGATCTAATTATGAACCGAATATGATGGGGGAATTAAAAAAGGAGATTCTATCTGCAGACTCTATTGATATGCTCGTCTCATTTATAAAATGGAGTGGATTACGTTGTATTTTAGAAGAATTAAAGGTTTTTACTGAAGCCGGGAAAAAGCTTCGCGTAATAACAACTTCTTACATGGAAGCCACTGATTATAAAGCTATTATTGAACTGAGTAAACTACCAAATACCGAAATTAAAATTTCGTACGATGTAGATCGCACACGTCTTCATGCGAAAGCGTATTTGTTTAAACGTGAAACAGGATTCAGTACGGCTTATATTGGATCTTCCAATTTGTCCAATCCAGCTTTAACCTCAGGACTGGAATGGAATATTAAAGTGACAGAGAAAGATTCATTCGATATTTTAAAGAAGTTTGAAGCGACATTTGAAAGCTACTGGAATGATAATGAGTTTAAACAATTCCACATGGAAAATGAACATGACCATGAATTACTCAGACTAGCGCTCTCTAAGGAAAAACTTAAAGAAAAAAATGATCTTCATTTCATATTTGATATTCAGCCATTTTATTATCAAAAAGAAATTCTTGATAATCTGGAAGCCGAAAGATCCATTCACAAACGGATGAAGAATCTAGTGGTAGCTGCAACTGGTGTAGGTAAAACAGTAATATCAGCATTTGATTACAAACGGTTCAAATCACAAAACAAAGGAACTTCACGACTTCTTTTTGTTGCTCATCGTGAAGAGATCCTAAAACAAAGTTTAAACACGTTTCGAGCCATTTTAAAGGATGCGAATTTTGGTGAAATGCTAGTAGGTAGTAGTATACCAACATCAATTGATCATTTATTTGTAAGCATACAGAGCTTTAATAGTAAGAAGCTCTATGAGAGAACGACGAGTGATTATTATGATTTTATTATTGTTGATGAATTTCATCATGCTGCCGCAGAATCCTATCAAAGGTTATTAAACCATTATCAACCGAAAATTTTATTAGGATTAACAGCAACACCAGAACGTATGGACGGTAAAAGTATATTGTCATACTTCGATGATACAATTGCTGCGGAAATGCGTCTAACAGAAGCCGTAGATAAAAAACTGTTAAGTCCTTTTCAGTATTTTTGTGTAAGTGACACGGTAGATTTATCCAAACTAAAGTGGAGTCGAAAAGGGTACGAAATTAAAGAATTGGAGAAAGTGTACACTTCTAATTCGATGAGAAGTAACTTGATCGTAAAAAGTGTCAAAAAATATGTAACTGACCTTGATGATGTTAAAGGTCTTGGATTCTGTGTTTCAGTAGAACATGCAAAATATATGGCTGAATTTTTTAATCAAGTTGGAATCCCTTCTATCGCTTTATACGGAGATGTTCAACAATCTATTCGTCGAGAAGCTCAAGCAAGGCTTGTGAGTGGAGAAATAAAATTTATTTTTGTTGTTGATTTATACAATGAAGGAATTGATATCCCTCAAGTAAATACAGTCCTTTTTTTAAGGCCAACTGAAAGTTTAACAATCTTCCTTCAACAATTGGGTCGTGGTTTGCGGTTAAGTGAGGGAAAAGATTGCCTGACGGTTCTTGATTTTGTAGGACAAGCTCACCAGAACTACAATTTTGAAGAAAAGTTTAGAGCGTTGATCGGGAGAACGAAGCATTCTGTACAATTTTATGTTGAGAATGGATTTTTCAACCTACCTAAAGGGTGTTTCGTTCAGTTAGAGAAACAAGCAAAAGATTATATTTTGAGGAATATTAAATCATCATCAAACACAAAAGCTAACTTGATTTCTAAAATGAAACATTTTGAACAAGATACAGGATTACTATTAACACTCAGCAATTTCCTTACTTATCATCATTTAAACTTGTATGACTTTTATGGTAAAAATGGGGAACGAAGCTTTAGTAGAATGATGGTAGAAGCTGGAGTTAAACCAGACTTTCAGTTTAGTAATGAGACTCTAGTAACAAAACGGCTATCTGCACTTTTTCATTTGAATTCGAGTTATCTTTTAAAATTTTTAATCAAATACATTAATGAAGGATCGGTTACCAATGACGAAGAGCATCTGATGCTTGCAATGTTTTATTATTCCTTTTATAAATCTTGTCCAGAAAAAGAAGGACTAACTTCTATTGAAGAAGGAATACAAAAGATTCTATCTTCATTCGAGTTTAATTCTGAAATTTCAGCTATACTTAACTACCTTTATAACTCACTAGATACTATCGAACATGAGACAAATTTGAAATTTACTACTCCATTACGAGTTCATGGCAAATATTCAACTGCACAAGTATTAGCTGCACTGGGTTATTTTAACGAAGAGAAAAGCCCTGCATTTCGAGAAGGTGTTAAACATTTCAACGATAAAAATCTCGATATATTTTTTACAACTTTAAATAAATCAGAAAAAGATTTCTCTCCATCAACACTTTATGATGATTATGCAGTAAATGAGAGATTGTTTCATTGGCAATCTCAAAGCACAGTAGCAGAGGGAAGTAGTACAGCGAAACGATATATTAATCATCGCCAGAATAACCATCAAATAGCTTTATTTGTTCGTGAATATAAAAAAGAAAATGGATATACATCACCCTTTATTTTCTTAGGAACAGTTGAGCATGTTAGTCATTATGGAAGTAAACCTGTTAGTATTCAATGGCGGTTACATGAAGAGATGCCATCGTATCTCGTTCCAAAAGCGAATAAAAATATCCTGTAATACAGAGAATCAGCTCTTGAAAAAATAGGGCTGATTTTTTTATTAATTTCAAAACTTTTTCCAGTTCCGTAGGTCTAATATATAGATAGGGGTTAAGGGGGCGAAAAGTTGGAGACAGAGCAAGCAGTCAAAAAAGCAATAAAGGGCGATGACGAAGCATTTTTGCAGCTCATTCAAGCTTATAAAATAGATCTATATAAAACGGCTTTATCTTATTTAAGGAATGAGGAAGAAGCGCTAGAAGCCATTCAAGAGGTAACTTACCGATCTTATAAGAGTATCCGCAAGCTGAAAGAACCTTCTTTTTTTAAGACATGGCTGATCCGCATCATGATCAATTATTGTAACGATCAATTAAAAAAGAGGAAGAGACTCGTTTTAAACGACGAGCTGCTGGACGTTCAAGCAGTATCTGAAAATTATACCGAGATGGAGTTAAAGGACGCCATGCTTGGGTTAGATGACCGATCCCGTGAAATTCTGACATTAAAGTATTTTCATGACTTGAAAATAAATGAGATTGCGAGTTCCATGCAATGCCCTGAAGGAACAGTGAAAACATGGCTGAACAAGGCATTGAAAGCATTACGATCCAAACTGGAGGAGAAAGGAGGAAATCTCAATGTTTAAAAATGAAGAGGAAAAATTAACACATTATAAAAATGAATTAGATAATCTTCCTGTTTCGCTAGATTCATTGGATAACGCTATAATGTCTGGTTTTCATAAAGCGAAAAAGGAAAAAAGGAAACGGACTATAACAATGCGAGGCATCTATAGTTTTGTAACAGCCGCTGTATTGCTCATTGGGTTATTTTCTTCAATAAAGATCTCACCGGCATTTGCGAGTTACATTTCTGAAATTCCTGGGATGGAAAAGATCGTGGAGCTCATAGATGACGATAAAGGCAGGATGGCAGCCGTTGAAAAGAAATACTTCCAAAAGCAAAGTGTATCTGATGAAAAAGATGGCTTAAAAGTAACCATTGATGGGACAATATCTGATGAAAAAGGAATTGTTCTTTTTTACACGCTGCATTCTAAGGAAAAAATAAAAGAAATCCAGATTGATAAAGTAAATTTAAAAGCCCAAGATGGAACGGTATTAGATGAAGCCTCTATTTCATACGGAGAATTTCATCAGTCTGAAAAAGGAGAACATTCCTTTAGCGGTGAAATCGAATATTTCTTTGAAGCTCCATTAATAGCTAAAAAATATATCATTGATGTTGAGGTAAAAGGAAAGAAATTCATCTTGCCTTTCACACTAAACGATTTTAAAACCAAAAAAGAATACACAATAAATAGAACAATGGAACTGGATGGCCAGAAAATTAATGTAGAAAAAGCAGTAATTTATCCTTTAAGGGTGGCTATTCATTTGAAGATGGATCCGAATAACACAAAACAGATTCTGAATCTAGATGATCTTCGTCTTGTGGATGGGAACAATGAAGTGTGGGGGAAAATTGCAAATGGTGCTACCGGATCAGGTGACAAAGATACAGAGCAAGAAATCTATTTGCAAAGCAACTATTTTACAGATCCAAATGTGCTTTATTTAGTTTTAGGCAGTGCCCAGGCTGTTGATAAAAAAGATTTAAAGGTTGTTGTTGATACCGATAAGCTGGAAATTCTAAAACAGCCAACTGGAGAAGTGTTGCAGAACATCCGGTTTGAGGAAGAAAGAGGGCTTGTATTTGAGCTTCATTCAAGCAAACAATTTAACTTTGAAGTCTTCGGTGATATTATTGACGCAAGCGGAAATAAAATAGATGTACATGAACAATCAATGAGTTCAAGTGACGAGAAGAAAGTTACTGAATTAGGTATTAAGCTTCCTCCAAAGAACACTTTTAAAAACCCAATATCTATGGAATTAAACTATTATCCTTCTTGGATAAAAGGTCACGAAAAAATAAGAATAAAATAATATTTTTTAGGAAGATGAAATTATTGTAGTTTCATCTTCTTTTTTTGTGTCACAAAATGTAAAATATTACTAAAATGAATTTTGTTCTGAGGTGGAGTATGGAGAATCACGATATCTTTTTAAAGAGACAGTATGATATGGATTGGATTCGTGTTTTGGCTACAGTTGGTGTCTTTCTTTACCATTGCTCAATGTTTGTGAATCCTTTTCCTTGGCACGTAAAAAATAATGAAATTGATTCTAGCAGTATTCTAGTTTTCTCACTTTTTGTTGGGGCTTGGATCATGCCGATTTTCTTTGCGGTTTCTGGTGTAAGTGTTTCTTATGCTTTCGAAAAAAGGAGTGTGTCATTGTATCTTAAAGAACGGCTAAAAAGGTTAGGGGTACCCCTTTTGTTTGGTGTATTATTTTTGACTCCTCCACAGATTTATATGGAACGAGTGGCTAACAACCAATTTAACGGTTCGTATTTTGAGTTTTTTCCTCATTTCTTTGATGGGATCTATTTAGACTTTGGAGGGACAGGGAATTTTGCATTCTTTGGTCTGCATCTGTGGTATTTACTTGTTCTCGTCGTATTTTCTTTTTTGACCATTCCATTGTTTAAAGGAATCACTAAAAAGGGTGAATTTAGACTCATTCATTATTGTCTGTTGCCTATATTTCTTTTTGCTTCCGGATTGATTAAGACACAAGGATTAGGTGGCTGGGACCTAATGTTTTATTTGCTCGTTTTTATTTATGGCTATTATTTCTTTTCAAGTGAAGCTTTTAAACAAACGTTTAAATCTACCTTCAGATTTAACCTTGTTTTGGCTTTTATTTCTTCTGTCATTTACATCAATTGGTTTATGAAGGCATACCCTCAACAGGGGTCAGAACAAGAAATACTCTTTTTTGCTGTGCGCACTATAAATTGCTGGAGTTTATTATTATGTATCTTCTTCCTGGCAGATAAATATTTGTCATTTTCAAATGACTTTCATAAGTACGCGAGTGAAGCTTCAATGCCATTTTATATACTTCATCAGCCGATTATTTTGTGCTTAGGGTTTATGATTCGGAATTTGGCATGGCCCATTTCATTAAAGCTGCTTTTCCTAATACCCATTTCGTTTCTAATTATCATGCTCTGCTATCATTTTGTCATTCAAAAGTTTAGTATATTAAGATTTTTATTTGGAATGAAAGGAAAAAGGGTACGCGTGGAAAAAGAAGTAGTACAGCCAGCTTTGTAACAAAGGTATTGAACAAAAATAATAACTCGCCAAATCACGCTGAAGCTGATAAGTAATTAAAGAATTTTGCGGATTGATTTTTAACTCTTTATAATTCAAGACAACAAAAGGAAGAGGTGATCGGAATGAGACTGGATCATACAGGAATCGCTGTTCGGCGGATAGATGAAGCGATTGAATTTTATACAAATGTATTAGGCGGGAAGTTGACTGAACGTTATACGAGTGAAAAGCCTGGAGTTGAGACGCACATCGCAGTAATTGAATTGGAGAATCAAGTGATTGAACTGCTTGAACCGACCAGCAGAACATCTCCTGTTGAGCGATTCATCCGTCAAAAAGGGAAAGGCGTGCATCATCTAGCTTATGAAGTGGACGATCTTCTCGAAACCATAAAAGACTTTGAGAATAGAGGATTTACTTTTTTAAAGGATACGTACCGGACAAATCCGTTTGGCAGAAGATTAATTTACATGAACCCGATTCACTCACAAGGGCAGATCATAGAGTTATGTGATTATCCTGAGAAAAAAGAATAGGGAATATGAAAATCAGGAGGACGTATAGTCTCTCCTGATTGTTTTTTGTTAGAAACCATTTTTATGATCGAGTCAGGGCGTTATCCAACAAACGCAGCATGTAATCCAAAAATCGTCTGTAAAAACCTCCATAAGTGAGATTATTTATTCCGCTTTTCCATTACCTTCCTACTTTCATTACCCACCTATTTTCTATACAATAAATTATAAGAATATTCAGTTAAAGGGTGAGGGTATGAAGTGGACGACCAATTTGGAACAGTTTCCGTATCCGTTTAAAGGTTCAACTTATCGCTATTCGAATAACTCCATACCGATGAAAAGTCCGATCAGTATCGAAATTACTCCAAGTTACATGGAAGAGATGCAGTTGAAAAGGGATCTGTTAACCCATCATTCTGAACGTTGTTATCAATCATTGCCACATACGTTTACAGGGCAGTGGGAGATTGTAGATTTAGTGATCGATCATCTTGTTAGCGCGTACCCTCAACATTTTTCATTACAAAAATCCGATAACGAGTGGACTTTCCACAATAAGCTTTTTAATGAAGTGCATTTCTTTACATTTGGCGACAACAGCACACTTCCATTTGAACCGCTGCATTTTATCAGTCGTCATGTACAGGAGGATTTGATCTACATGATGCAAAGGGATGGGGATCTTTATCTGGATGCGGGTCAGCTTTGCTTTCCGGCAAACTGGTCGCTCGCATTTAATTTAGGAATGGCGTTTAAAAGCATCCACCATCCGATTCCCGGTTTTAATGAAGAAGGTTTAGATGCGAGAATTATGCAATTTCTTTTGAGGCTGGAAGCGGGTAACCCTTGGGAGCGGAAAAACTGGTCGCTCATGGCGGGGGATCGACTCGATACATCAATTGAAACGTTTGATGAGTGGGGTAAGTTAAGAAAACAAGTAACAAAGGAGAATACAGGCGAACTCGTCCACTTAAGGATTGAAGTTCAGAAATTGTTCCGATTACCAAGAACGAACAGCATCCTTTTTACGATTCATACACATCTTTTATCCTTAGAAAATTTAACTTCTAATCCAGCGTGGCTGCAGCAGTTTTACGACATACTATCCGAGCTTCCATCACAGATTTATGACTATAAAGGAATTTCTTTATACCGTGATGAGGTCTTGGCGTATTTAAGTGAACGGATGAAAAGTGAGAAAGTCCTATGACACATGATGGCGTTTTTATAGGAAACAAAAGAAAGTATTTGTTTTGTGCTGATCAACAGGGGATGAAGCTGCTGAGTGATGTAATGGAGCAGGCGAGTGAAAAAGAGATCTTTCGATTTGAAGATGAGCGGGACTGGACGGAGTTTACTAGCTTTTTAGAAAAGCAAAAAATAGGTACTTACCTGTATGTTTCCCTTCCGCCTAACGATCTTTCTCAGGCAAGAAAGCTTAGTGAGGATGCAGGTTTTTCTGAAGGGGACGCGCAGTTTATTGGATACGGTGAAAAAGTAGTTCGAGTTTTTTGCTGCCGTTGTCATGGAATAAACAAAAAGGTTGATAAGCAACTGGAAATCTTTTGTCAACATTGCGGTTTGGAGCTTTCGATTTCGGATCACTATTCTAAAACGCACGATGCTTATTTGGGATATGTGGCGAAACTGTAGGGGTGATAATCGTTGTATAAAGAAAAAACGATACGGGTATTTGTGAAATCGATTGATAAGGAGACAGAAAATGTAAAACGCTTCGCTTTAGCGGCGCTTGATGGAAACCTGCTCCCGAAATTTAGTGGAGGTGCGCATATTGCTGCATACATCGAAACGCCTAACGGATTGATCGTAAGACACTATTCTTTGACAAGCGGTCCAGATGAAACGCAATATTACAAGATAGCTGTCAGGTTGAGCGAATTTTCTAGGGGCGGGTCTCGATATTGGCATCAGCATATAAAGGTTGGCGATGAGCTGGAAATCAGTTATCCAAAGAATCACTTCCCGCTCAGTTTTAAAGCGAGGCATCATGTGTTTTATGCGGCTGGGATTGGTATAACTCCCTTTTTATCAATGATAGAAGAACTTCAAGAGAAAGGTTCTTCATTTGAGCTTCATTATGCTTCAAAGTCAAAAGACATTTGTGCTTTTTATGACTTTTTAAAACAACACTATCGGGACCAAACTCAATTCTATTTTTCTAAAGATCAGCAACGTATGAACACGCACATTTTAGAAAATCACAGAATGGGAACGCACGTATATTTCTGCGGTCCTGACTCCTTTATAACTGAATTTACAGATGCGGCAATTCGAATGGGCTACACCAAGATGAATATCCACTTTGAACGTTTCACACCGCCGCAGCCAAAGAATCTTAAACCTTTTCTAGTAGAATTAAAAGATGGCCATCTAATTTCTGTTAATAAAGATCAAACCCTTTTAAATGCTCTCCATGAACATGGAGTCCAAGTCCCTTATTCATGCCAAGTTGGACGGTGCGGAACTTGTGAAGTGAGAGTAAGAGAAGGGGAAATCGAACATTTTGATTCATTTCTTAATGACGAGCAGCAGAAATCGAACGCCATGATCTTAACTTGTGTTTCACGGGCGAAATCAGATAAGGTAGTGTTAGAGATTTAGCTGAACAAAGTAGGAAGTACTGATTGAAGATGGGCCTAGATATCCTCATTGTCTTGAAGGCAGCCGCAGCCGTCCTCCTGAGGATGTTGGAGGTCCTGGAGGATATTCTTATTTCCTTTCTATCATTGGAAATCCTAAGGACGAAGAATATGAACACATGATGCAATGGGCGGAGGAAGATACAGATGGCCGTCAGTTTGATCCGGAACATTTCGATTTAAAGGAAATGAATCGCCGCCTGAAAAAAATCAAATGTTAATTTTTGAGCTTAACCTTTTTAGAAAAGATTAATCAGGTGTATAATTTACAATTGAAAATTAATGATTCAAGTCTGACTGAAGCCTTCGTTTCAGCAGACTTTTCTTATTTCAGATGACGAGGAGTTTTCTCTTTGAAATACCGTATTCTTATTGTTTATTTAGTAGCGATTGCTGCATTTCTTGGTCCTTTTTCACAAACGATCTATGTTCCTATTATTCCAGAAGTAACAAAGGAACTTCATACGACGCCATTCTTAGTCAATGTATCGATCTCGATCTATACGGTTTTCTTAGCGTTGATGCAGATGGTCTACGGTCCACTTACAGACTCAATTGGCCGGCGGAAAGTGATGCTGACCGGACTGCTTATTTATTTGGCAGCAACGATTGGCTGTTATTTTTCAGAGTCCATAGAATTTCTGCTCATCTTCCGTTCGTTGCAAGCGGTAGGAATTGCTGCAGGTTCAGTTGTAGCAGTAACTGTTATCGGCGATTTATTTGAAGGCAAGAATCGCATCCAGCCGATGGGGACTTTTCAGATGATGGTTTCTCTTGGTCCTGTTGTAGGTCCTGTTGCTGGCGGATTTTTGAGTGGTTCGTTTGATTTTCATATGGTTTTCGTTGCTTTATTGTGTGTAGGAATTATCGTGTTTGCGGGGAATTACTTTTATTTAAAAGAAACGAAACCAGAGTCCCATCAAAAGCAAAATTTTAGATTCGTAGATTTTATTAAGATTTTACAAAACCGAATAGGTTTTTCGGTTATTGGTCTTGGGTTCATCCAATATTATGGGTTGTATAACTTTTTAGTATTCCTGCCAGGAATCATGAGTGAACGCTATTCTTTATCTGTGGAGCAAAAGGGTCTTGTTTTCCTTCCATTATCGCTTGGTATAGTGGCGGGCAGCATTATCGGTGGAAAGCTTCGAAGATTTGATGAAAGAAAGGTGGTCGTATACACAACTTTTATGAATACAGCTTCTTTATTGTTGTTTATTTTGGTGTCGCATATTTCACTGCCCTTGCTTATCATTTCTATTAGTCTCTTTGGTCTGTTTTTAGGAACATCACTTCCGGTACAGACGGCTTTGCTTACTCAGCAGTTTCAGGAAAATCGTGCGACTGCGATTGGGGCATATAATTTCTTTCGTTACATGGGAATGGCAGTTGGCCCGATATTAGGAAGCATGCTGTTTCATTTAGGCAGTTACGGGCTTTTATATGGATTCATTGATGTGGCATTTTTATTGTTTGCAATCGTTATGACTAAGACTTTATTAAACAAGAAAAGATCATTCCAGGATTAATGGAATAATTTTTTGGCTCGTGCAGTTGGGGTGAACATTGAAGAGTTATCATTCTTCTTGTAAGCTTAGGTTAACTATGAGTAGGACAAGGTGGGATAGGTTATGTACCTTACAATAAAGGAAACGGCAGAATATTTATCGATGTCTGAAGAATTCATTGAACGTTTAATTCAGGAGAAAAAGATTCGTGCTCTTTTTGATGGAACCCAACATTTGATCAATAAAGACCAGTTCGACACACATCTAGAACAAATGGAAAAATATAAAGAATTAATAGAAGAATATTTAAGCGAACCTATTCCAGAGGATTGGGATGCAAAAGACGAAGATTAATAGTTTGTAAAAATTGTAAAATCACTCTGACAGATATATGATAAAGAAAAGAAGGTTTTCATTCGTAATGGCAGAATTGGAGAGTGAGAAATGCATAGAGATAAAGAACTTCACGCATTTTTAATAGATAAAACTTGGCAAATGACGGAAGATTGGTATGCTTCTATCGACAAAAGTAAAGTTTCTGGGGTCTATGCTTCTACTGATCCTAAAACCATTGCCACTCTAAAAAAACAAAATCACGGCTTTCATCTGCATTTTTGTGAAGTTTTCGTTACCGAGGAGTCCAAGTTTCTAAAAGACTTCGAGAAATGGGTAATCATGATTGCACAGGACGAAGAACATTTAAATACTCCTGTTACAGTCATTATGAACGAATTTTTTAGTGTTCAAAAACAGTACCTCAGTTTTGTGAAAGAGTTTGTTTACCTGCATGAAGGTGAATATCCTCAAACGACGATTGACTCTTGGAATGAAATTATCATTAGTACATTTAATAAAATCGTTACCTGGTTTGTTGAGGAAAATCAAAAAGTATCAATTCAAAGATTAGAAGCTCAGCAGGAGATGATCAATGAATTAAGTACACCGGTTATTGCGCTGAATAATCAGATGGGACTTCTCCCATTAATTGGGGAAATTGATACGACGAGAGCACGATTCATAGTGGAGAATACGCTGAAGCATTGTATAGATAAAGATATCTCCCATCTCTTGATAGATTTATCTGGTGTTCTTATCATTGATACAATGGTCGCACAGCAGATTTTCCAGTTAATCGAAACACTGAGTTTAATCGGCGTAAAATCGACATTGTCTGGAATCAGACCAGAGATCGCAATGACAGCCATACAGCTAGGACTTTCTTTTGAAAGTATCTCGATAAAATCTAATCTAGCACAGGCGATTAGTGAAGGAACTCAATAGATCCAGTGATGTGAACCGACATCAAAAGGTTGCTTGCAGAAGTAATCCTTTGGTGCCGGTTTTTTTATTCTGGATGGAAGTGGGCGTGGATTGGCTGGTTTTGCCTTTAAGTAGCCCAAAGCATGTACAGTCTTTGCCGAATAATGTCGACTCGTGGTCATGTCAGGTGTTTTTGTGGAATTACGGTTGATTACCGTTGAATTATGGAGCATGAGTGTGGAATTATGATGGATTACCGTGGAATTATGTTGTCACAGCATCAGTAGAGATAGATATTCCGAAGCATATGTATGAAAAAGACCCTCAAATTTTAAATATCCTCTTTCATTATGGAAAATATGGTAAATTTAGTATATTGAGAGAGTTACAAGGGGGAGAAAAGGTGACGAGCAAGGAAAATTTGATTGCTGATGCATTAAAATGGCTTGGATGGGCCTGTTTAGCTGCAGGGCTTTTATTAGGATTGATTCATTTAACCTCTGTATTGCCAGGGGATCCCGCAGAAAATCATCAAGGTCTTGTTTCATTCGCCTACGCTGCTGGCGGTGTTATATGGTGCGTCATTTTTTTAGGATTTTCTGAAGTGGTCGGACTCCTCCAAGGTATTTATAATCAAGGGGAGAGAAAGCGAAAGCCGTCATCTACTTTAAAGAAAATAGAAAAAATGAAAATGCCATATGAACTATCGAATGAACCTCTTTATGACTACGAAAATGAAATTAAGAATCATTATTTTACACACAATCGATTTGTAGATTCGATTGAACATACTATAATGGACGATGTGTTTAAAGTTAGCATCAACGGTGAGGTGGAATATATCGAGCTTGGCGGATTTAAGCCGGTCGTTTTATCAGAAGAGGCATTTAACAAAATGCTGGAGTAACAGGAGGACTTTGCCTCAAGTGAAATTTAAAACATTTATTTTTATTGCTGTTTTGTTCGTGTTATTTTATTGGATTATTGACGAAATGCGAAGAAAGAATGTACCAATGCCAACTGAGATAAATCCTATTGTAGCGTCGCATCGGGATCAGCTCATTCAAAGAGCAGCTCAAAAGGGGATCAATATCGTGATTACCGATGATTTTCGTTCAGCTGCAGAACAGGATAAATTATACGCTCGTGGAAGAACGACTGAAGGAACGATCGTGACACATGTGGAGGGCGGGGAATCGTACCATAATTATGGGCTTGCGATTGATTTTGCCCTTCTTTTGAAAGATGGAACCGTTGTGTGGGATTTGAAACGTGATGATAATAAAAACGGAAAGTCGGATTGGATGGAAGTAGTCGCGATCGGAAAGGAATTAGGATTTGAGTGGGGTGGAGATTGGTATGGTTTTAAAGACTATCCACACATGGAGATGGATTTTGGGTTAAGCATTCGCGAACTGCAATATGGTGAACGGCCGCCAGTGAAGGAATAGGGGAAAAAGCAAATATGAAATGGGTAAAGTTCATTGCCATTATTAGTATGGCGGTTCTGTTTATTGGGTTTCTTTATTTTAGGATGGAACAAAAATTTACTCCCCCTACTCAAGATGAAATCCAAGTGGGATATAAAGTAGATGATGAAAGTGCTAAGATAAATGACCTAACGTACACTATTAAAAGAAAGCAGCCTTTTCATGTCGGTGTCATCTACGCAAATATGGTTGAAAAAGATGATGAGACTGCTGCTAAATTGCAAATACTGAAAACAGAAAATAAGCTGGTTGTATTTGAAGATACTTGGCAAGATACAAATGGAACATCAGGAAAAATAAATGAAATTGATCCGAAGAGCTGGGAATCGGGACAGTACTGGATTAAGCTATACCGTGGAGATAAGCTGATTAGAACGAAAGAGATAAAAGTTAATTGATTCATAAAAGCAAAAGGCGTACACCGTGTCTGATCGGGTACGCCTTTATCTTATTACAGCTTAAATGAACTTTTCAATGATACGATTTCGTTGAATACGATTTTGTCTTCTGTTGTATGCTTTGGATCTACGTTGAAGTATCCGTGGCGGAAGAATTGGAACTTGTCTTGCGGTTTCGCATCCTTCATGTTCGCTTCGATAAATCCTTGTTTTACCACCAATGACTCTTTGTTTACGTAATCCAAGAATGTTTTACCTTCGCTGTCTTCTTCGTTTTCCATATCTGCATCCATGATAAGCGGTTCATACACACGGAACTCAGCTGGCACAGCTTGAGTTGCTTCTACCCAGTGAAGTGTTCCTTTTACTTTGCGGCCAGTAAATCCTGTACCGGACTTTGTTTCAACGTCATACGTACAATGAAGCTCAACTACATTACCGTTTTCGTCTTTTATAAAATCTTCACATTTAATGAAGTAAGCATGTTTTAAACGAACTTCGTTTCCTGGGAAGAGGCGGAAGTACTTTTTCGGAGGATCCTCCATGAAGTCTTCACGCTCGATATAGATTTCGCGGGAGAAAGGAATTTGACGTGATCCCATCTCTTCGTTTTCAGGGTTGATTTCAGCATCCAGCATTTCAACTTGTCCTTCAGGATAGTTCGTGATAACGACTTTAAGCGGATCAACAATCCCCATTGTACGAGGTGCTTTTACTTTTAAGTCTTCCCGAATAAAATGCTCAAGCATCGCCGTGTCGGCAAGACCGGAACCTTTTGAAACGCCGGTTTCTTTTACAAAATTAACGATTGACTCTGGTGTGTATCCTTTTCGGCGTAATCCTGAGATCGTTGGCATGCGCGGATCGTCCCATCCATCCACATATCCTTCATCTACAAGCTGCTTTAATTTACGCTTACTCATAACCGTGTTGATAAGACCTAAACGGCCAAACTCGATTTGCTGAGGCTGAACTTCCATCTCACACTCTGCAACAACCCAGTTATAAAGAGGGCGCTGGTCTTCAAACTCAGTCGTACAAAGCGAGTGTGTAACGCCTTCAATTGCGTCCTCGATCGGATGAGCGAAAGCATACATTGGATAGATGCACCATGTATCTCCTGTGTTATGGTGAGTTGCGTGAGATACGCGGTATAGAACAGGGTCACGCAAGTTAATGTTTGGTGAACTCATATCAATTTTTGCACGAAGCACTTTTTGTCCGTTTTCGAATTCGCCTTTACGCATGCGGTCGAATAGATCCAAGTTCTCTTCAACAGAACGATCACGATAGGGGCTTTCTTTTCCAGGTTGCGTTAATGTTCCGCGGTATTCACGGATCTCTTCTGCGTTTAAGTCATCCACGTATGCTTTTCCTTTTTTGATTAAAAGAACAGCGCGTGTGTACATTTCTTCAAAGTAATCAGAAGCATAGCGAAGGTTCTCCCATTCGAAGCCAAGCCATTCTACGTCTTTTTTGATTGCATCAACGTACTCTTGATCTTCTTTTAATGGGTTTGTATCATCAAAGCGAAGGTTCGTTTCTCCGCCAAATTCATCTGCAAGTCCGAAGTTAATTACGATTGATTTTGCATGTCCAATATGAAGATATCCGTTTGGTTCTGGGGGGAAGCGTGTAACGATTTTCTTATGTTTTCCGGATTCCAGATCACCTTGGATGATTGTTTTAATAAAATTTGAAGAACTATTCTCCATCCCGTATCAAGCCTTTCCTTATATGTAAACTAAAGTATACTTTACATTATAACAAAAATAATTTTCAACTAAACGTATTCTTTTGCTTTTATCTGCGGTTTACAAGGAAAAGCCTATTATAGGATGATATAAGAATGAGAACAAACCTTAAACAATACTCTTTAGGGAGAAGTAGTTTACATTACACATTCTATTGTTAAGGGATGATTATTAGAAACGGTGGGATCAGATATGAATGTTATTGACTTGCATTGTGATGCTTTATTAAAGCTTTGGGAAACAAAGGGTGATTTGCGTTATGCGGATGCACCTGAACTTGCCACAAATAAAGAACGTCTTCAAAAAGGGAAAGTGAAGGTTCAGTTTTTTGCTATTTTCATAGAACCGTTTATTCCATATGACCAAAAGTTTCAAGCTGCTTTAGACCAAGTGGATCATTTTTATCGTGAAGTCCTCGGTAATAATCCGGAGATGAAGCATTTAAAGAATTGGTCTGATTTTGATACATTAAAAGATGGCGAAATAGGTGCGATACTAACACTTGAAGGTGTTGACGCGATTGGTGATGATATTTCAAAGCTCAGTATTCTTCACCACTTAGGTGTTCGGTTGATCGGTCTAACATGGAATCATGCGAATCTAGCTGCCGATGGAGCACAAGAACCGCGCGGAGCAGGTCTGACATTGTTCGGAAAAGAAATCGTCCGATTTAATAATCAGCATCACATTTTAACGGATGTCTCTCATTTGTGCGACAGAGCTTTTTGGGACGTAATGGAGATCGCGAAATATCCTTTGGCAAGCCATTCTAATTCGCGCGCTTTATGCAATCATCCGCGTAATTTAACAGATGAGATGGCAAAAGAGATGTTCCAAAAAGGCGGAGTGGTTCATGTTGTTTATAATCCACCTTTTACAAAGAGTGAAGGATCAGCGAGCATTTCTGATTTAATAAAGCATATTGATCATTTTTGCGGATTAGGCGGTGTGAAACAGATTGGTTTAGGATCGGATTTTGATGGTATTACTAATCTCATTGTTGATCTTGAGGATGCATCGAAAACCCAGAACCTAATAAATGAACTGTTGAAACATTACAAAGAGGACGAAGTAAAAGGCTTTGCCTATCAAAACTTCCTAAACTATCTGCCAAGATAAAAGAACGGTTGAATAATTTTATAACGATTATATGAGTGTTTGTCGTCTTAGTGCGGCAAATGCTTATTTTTGTACTATCAGAAAGTATAACTTGTTTGCAGTAGGGATGGTCATAGCAGAAATATATAGGCAACGAAGGCTTACGGAAAAGACTTGCGTCAGCCAAGTTTTCTTTATTGGTAAAGAGTGTTCTTCTTTTATTAAAAGTGCTTGCATAGCTTGTAGGGAGTACGAAGAGAAAGGAGATTGCAGATGTATTACAGTCAGCCTGGCTATCCAGCAATGGGAAGCGGACAGTCACAAGCTCCAACGAAGCCAAATCGCTTAATGGTTACAGGTGAAGGGTCTGTTTATGCAAATCCGGATCGTGCAGTGATTACGATCGGTGTAATTACGGAAAACCGAAACTTAAGTATCGCACAAAAAGAAAATACAGATAAAACGTCAGCAGTAATCAACTCACTGCTGGCACTTGGAATTCCTCAAAACGATATTCAGTCGATTGCATACCGAATTGAACCACAGTACGACTATGTAGAGGGTAAACAGATCTTCAGAGGATATAAGGTGGAGCACCAGCTTCAAGTTACAATTAAAGATTTGGGCAAAACAGGGCAGGTAATCGACATCGCAGTTGCGAGTGGAGCAAACTTTGTTTCGTCGATTCAATTCACCGTTTCAAACCCTGATTCTTTTTATAATCAGGCACTGACTTTAGCGATTCAAAATGCTCAGCAAAAAGCAATCGTGATGGCACGGGCACTGCAAGTTACGCTTAGCCCTGTGCCGATTGTCGTTCAAGAACTTTCTCAAAACTTGCCGCCTAGACCGATTCTTTTTCAAGCGATGTCACTTGCCCAAGATTCTGGTGTTCCGATCCAGCCCGGCGAAAACAAGATCACAGCCACAGTAAAAATTGAATTTATGTATGGGTAAGTAAGGTATAATTTGACAGGTGAGAGCGGAGAGAATTATACTTAACCAAATGGTTAAATATAATAGCGAGAATTTGAATGATGTATTTTCTGTTTTATCCGATCCGACAAGACGGAGCATTATCGAGCAGCTGTCAAAAGGAGAAAGGAGTGTCCAGGAGTTAGCTGAGCCTTTTGATATGTCGCTTCCGGCAATCTCGAAACATTTAAAAGTTTTGGAGAATGCGGGTCTTGTAACGCAGCGGAAGGAAGGCCGTTACCGATATTATTCCATGAAGCCAGAGTCGATGGATTGTGCCTGTGAATGGATGACTGCATTAAAACAAATATGGACAAAGTTTGAAGATATGTTTGGCGGAAACAAAAATAAAAAGCAGTGAAGTTTACGTTTGGAGTGTGAAAAATGGATTCACAGCAAGTAATCATTGATGTACAAAGCATAGTGAAAAGATACGGGGATTTCACTGCTGTTGACGGCAGTGTTTTCCAAGTACATAAGGGAGAAGTTTTCGGCGTTCTCGGTCCGAACGGTGCCGGAAAAACGACGACGCTCGAGATGCTGGTTGGTCTTCGTAAACCCGATGAAGGAACGGCGATCGTTGGCGGTTTTGATATTACGCGTGAGCTCGACAAAGTAAAAGAAGTCATTGGGGTACAGCTGCAATCGACGACTCTTTTTGAATTGCTGACGGTTGAGGAAATTCTTTATTTGTATGGCAGTTTTTATCGCAGTCATGTGGCGATTCCTGAACTAATCGATGACATGCTGTTATCTGAGAAAAAAAACAGCCGCATCAAAGGAATGTCAGGCGGACAAAAGCAGCGGCTAGCAATAGCGCTCGCCCTAGTGCATGACCCTCAGATTATCTTTTTGGATGAACCGACGACAGGGCTGGATCCACAAGCTCGCCGTACGTTGTGGGATATCATCCTCCGCTTAAAAGAGAGAGGGAAAACGGTTGTTCTGACGACTCATTATATGGATGAAGCACATGTGCTATGTGACCGGATTGCGATCATGGATCAAGGGAAGCTGATTGCGCTTGATACACCTAGTGAACTCGTAAAAAATCTGCAGTCGGACAGTGCTGTAGAGTTTCGTTTTGCAGTAGAGGAAGTTGATGTCGATTTAGCCGAAATCGAAGGAGTTAAACAAGTCGGAAGCCAAAAGGATGTCCACGTTCTTTATACGGATGATCTGCAGAAGACACTTACAAGTTTAATAGCTTTAGCTTCTGAAAAAGAGCTGAAGCTAGTAGATTTACAGACACGTACAGCAACGCTTGAGGACGTGTTTATTCACATGACAGGAAGAAGGTTGCGAGAAGGATGAGAGCATACTACCAATTAACTTTAGCACAGCTGCGGATCTTCCTTCGAAACCGGCAAGTATTATTCTGGACACTCGCTTTTCCGATCTTTTTGATGGTTATGCTGGGTTCCTTTTTAGGGAATGGAAATGGTCTGTCATTAACAGTAGCTGTTGTAGATCATGATGGAACTGCCCAATCAAAGGATCTTGTGAGTGAGCTTAAGAAAAATAAAGCCATCTCAATAGAAAAAAATTCTGACGAAAAGAAAGCACTAAGCACGCTGAAAAAAGGTGACACGCAATTAGTCGTTGTTATTCCAAAGGGATATGATCAAAGCGTGAAAGCTGGACCGGGTGGGCAGCCATTGAAACTGCCAGTCTATTACAATGAAACGAATTTAACGATTTCACAGGTCGGTCTGCAGCTCGTAAACAATGCAGTAGATACGATCAGTAAGAAACAAGTAGATTACAAGCCGGTTGTCGTGACAGATTCCAAAGGGGTCGAAACACTGAATTTAAGGTACATTGATTTCCTTGTACCGGGAATCGTCGCGATGATGATCATGAGCAATAACATGAACGGTGTTGCTGGTCAGATTTCAGCTTGGCGTGAACGCGGTATATTAAGAAGAATGCAAGGAACGACGCTAAAAGCATCAACTTTTATTGCTGCGCAGATTACAGCTCGATTCTTGCTCAACGGATTGCAGGCAATGATCGTGCTTGGTGTAGCCTGGCTCGTGTTTGGGGTAGAAGTTCGAGGGTCATGGCTGACACTGATTACCTTTGTGTCACTAGGAACGCTGGCGTTTATGGCGATTGGTTTTATTATCGCAGGTATTGCGAAAACACCTGAAAGTGCCTCGCCAATTGCAGGTTTCTTAAGCTTTCCGATGCTGTTTTTAGGAGGGGTGTTCTTTCCGATTAAGAACATGCCAGATTTTTTACAGCCGATTGTACAGATCTTACCGATTGCTCACTTGAGCCATGCGCTGCGTGAAACGATGAACGTTGGAGCGTCCTTTATGAGTCTCGGTATGGAAGCACTGATTCTAGGCGGCTGGCTCGTTGGGGCATTTATTATCGCAAGCTTTGTTTTTAAATGGGAGTAAGCTAGTAAGTTAATAGGGAAAGAGGAGAAAAAAATGAACGAACAAAATTTTAAAAATCACGCCCGGATGCATCCGATTTATCACTATGTCCTATCACTTTTAGTTGTTGGGGGATTAATATCAAGTATTGTATACCTGGTTAAGACTGATGATAAGTTCTTGGGTGTTTTGCTAGTCGTGATGTCACTTATTTTTGTGGTCATATTTGTATTATTGCGCACGTATCCGCTTAAAGCGCAAGATCGTGCAATTCGTGCAGAAGAAAACCTTCGTTATTATGTGTTAACAGGAAAGCTGCTTAATCCGAAATTAACACCTGGTCAAATCGTAGCACTGCGCTTTGCTCCAGATGAAGAGTTTGTTGCTCTTGCTGATCGAGCGGCATCTGAGAACATGGCTCCGAAAGAAATTAAACAAGCGATTAACAACTGGAAAGCAGATCATTTTAGGATTTAATGTCAGCAAATCCATTCCACATGGTTAATTGAAGACCTGAATGGTGCATAATCGTGCACTTTTCAGGTCTTTTTCATGGAGTCATGGACTGAGCGTAGTAACGCCTTAGATGAAATGACATTAATCCACCGAGTTTTGGCGTTAATCCACCAAGAATTGCCCATAATCCACCGGGTTTAACCAATAATCCACCGGGTTTTCTCCATATACTCCCGAACCGACAAAGATCGACAAAAAGTTATGGTCTCATTTCAACCTGCTTTTCCATAAATATAAAAATCGTTTCTTCTCTATCTAATTTTTTTTCTGAAAAACCCCTATAACCTAGTCTTTCATAAAAGGTGATATTTTTAATACTTTTGCTTCCGGTAAATAATTCATAGCGTACATGCTCAAATTTGCTTTCGATCTCATTCATCAGCTTTTTTCCGATACCTTTATTCTGGTAATCTGGGTGTACCATCAATTTTCCTATGTAACATGTCCCGTCCCTTTCATATGCCTTTACTGAGCCAATAATCATTCCATTATCCATATATTTAAGGATAAAGCTGTTCTCAAAGGCTTTTTCTATTTCTTGAACGGTTTGTTTTAAAGGTTCTATCTCATAATTACCATACAGTTCTGCTTCAGATAAGTAAGCAAGCTTTTGCAGGGAAAGGATTTCTGAGGCATCTGACACTTCAGCTTTTACTATATGCTCCATATCGATTACTCCTCTTTTTTTAAGGCTATTTTCTAAAAGATTGTTGCTTTCAAATCTCATTTTTAATACGAAAACAGCCTTTTTTAAAGTAAACTGCTGTAATTATATTCTTCATGGAAAGAAAATGTACCTTCCATATGGAAATTGTACTTATTGAAACCGAACTAAATAATAAATTCTATTTTTGAAACTTATTCCATGTTGTAAGTGCTCTAATGGTTGAAAGGGGGCAAGGCATTGATTGATACAAAATTAGTTAAACGAGCGATTAAAGGAAACGAAGAAGCATTTGAACAGTTGATTACGTTAGAAAGCGATAAATTGTACAAGACAGCTTATTTATATGTCCGCAATAAGGAAGATGCGCTGGACGTTTTGCAGGAAACGGTTTGTAAAGCTTTTGTCGGCATTCATAAATTAAGAGAACCCCAGTTTTTTAGTACGTGGCTAATTAAGATATTAATCCGGTCTGCTTTTCAGCTTCTTCATAAGAATAAAAAATTGGTTTTAACAGGCGATGCTTTCATCCAGCAGTTGAGCGAAAATAAACAGCATTATACAGGCGAAGATCTGGATTTAACGGAAGCCATTTCTAATTTGAATGAAACGTATCAAACGGTCATTATCTTATTTTATTTCCATGATCTATCCATAAAAGCAATTGCTGAGAGTATGCAAACACCTGAAGGGACAATCAAAACAAACCTGCATAGAGCGAGACAAGAGCTTAAGAAGCTATTGGAAGGAGCGGGCACATATGGACAAAGAACAGTTTAATAAACAATATCATGATGAGCTTCCGAGAGAAGAAATATTCCAGGCTATCCGAAACGGGATGGAAGAAGGAAGACGAATCAAAAGAAAGCGAAAAATGAATTCGGGTTTAAGGCTGTCTGCATGGGCTACAGGAACCGCAGCTTCTGTTGTTCTTGCTTCAGGCTTTATGTTTTCTCCGATTCAAACCGTATTGGCAGACGTCCCGCTGATTGGTTCGCTTTATGAAAAAGTAAATTTTAAAATCGGAAAAGATTTGGCGGCAAGTCATCTTGTGACAGAGATCAATCAAAATGCAACGAGTAACGGAGTAGATGTGACGCTGACGAGTGCTTATTACGATGGTGTGATGATCGGAGTGACCTTTAAAGCTGAGGGGAAGGATTTATCTTTAGAAAAAATGGATAAAGAGAATAGTCCGGAAGCAGGTTATACCCTTGGAGGAGAAGATAGCAAACAGCTTGGCGGTACAATAGGAGATTTGAAAAAGATGGAGGATGGAAGCTATGTCGCGGCAATAGAATTTCAAATGCGCGATCGAGAATTACCGAAAGACTTCACGCTTCCTTTAACATTTACTTCAATGGCAAATAAAAAAGGTGTCTGGAGGTTTGATGTTCCAGTCAGACAGCTGCCGGTCGAAAAAATCATGTCAGACGCAAAAGGTTTTACGAAAGACAGGAAGCACGGCATCTTGATACATTCTGTAACAAAAGGAAAAGCAACAGCACTCTTGGACTTCACGTCCGTTCATCCTCTTGAGGGCAAAGGTGATTCAGTGGATCTAAAAGTGATGGATGATCGAGGAAGAAGAATTAGCGTATCTGGAAGCAGTGTGTTTAAAGTGGAAAAAGCGGAAGGCCATGTTGAGAAAGAAACACGTTACCAAATCGATAAAATTAATAGTGATGCAAAATACTTAATAATCTATCCTGAGGTAAATCAAGGTGAAAAAGATGCGATTGCACCATTAAACAAGACGGTTCCTTTTGAGATGAACAGCCGCCGTTTCGATTATAGAATGGTAGTAGGAAAAGTAGAAAAGAAGAACGAAGAAGTGGTAGTTGATTATCAAATTCAGAATGTGAAAACGAGAAAAGACTTCCTCATGAATTTTGCGGACATGATTACTTTAGTCCGTACAGAAGATGTGGTGGAAGGAGAAGATATGCAGGCACAATATGATGCTCTCAAACGTGATTCTCTCATTCTTGGAAACAAAGGAAAGCTAGTGGATGAGGATACGCTCCGTTTTCAATCCACGTTTAAAATAGACGGAGTGAAGGACTTTAACTTAAATGATTACTCGCTCATGGTTCCATTTGAGATTTTCAGTTTGAATGACGAGATTCCGATCGATCCAATTAAAGTAGAACTAAAATAAATGGGAAGAAGCATCTGCCGAAAATTATGGCAGGTGCTTTTTTCTTCTCTCATTGCCCAACTTGCTTCAATCAGTTAAACTGTAAAAATGTTAAGCTGATGTTTTGGGTAAAATGAATGTAAGAATGGTATTGGAGCGTATGCAGATGGAAACTGAGATTGAAATACAAGAAACCTATGACATAATGGCTGTCTGCTTGCTTGCAGGGAAAATCATGCTGCAAAGCGGCGCGGAAACATACAGAGTCGAGGATACGATGATGCGGATCGCGGCTTCTTTTGGTGCCTATCAATCTCATCCGTATGTGACGCCAACGGGCATACTTTTTTCGGTTGAAGGCGCTGAACCTACGAAAACGAAACTCATTAGGATCGTAGAGCGCACGACTGATCTTGAAAAAGTAGCAAGTGTAAATGGAATATCGCGTAAAATCAGTACGGGTGAATATACGATTGAACAAGCTTACAAACTATTAAAGAAAATCGATCAATCAGAATCACCATATTCGTTATGGGTACATGTATTGGCAGCGGCCATTTCATCGGGGTGTTTTTTGATTATGTTCCAAGGAAGCTGGGGAGACTTTTTTCCGGCGTTCATCACGGGTGGTGCAGGGTTTTTATCGCTGCTTTATTTTCACAGACTCGTGCAGATTAAATTTTTCTCAGAGTTTTCTGCGTCGTTATTGATTGGGCTGCAGGCTTTCTTTTTTGTATATATAGGAATTGGCAGTGAACTCGATAAAATTATCATTGGTTCTGTAATGCCGCTCGTTCCAGGATTGCTCATTACAAACGCCGTCCGTGATTTGATGGCAGGGCATCTGATTTCCGGTCTTGCGAAAGGGGCAGATGCTTTTCTGACGGCTTTTGCGATTGGAGCAGGAATTGCAGTTACGTTTTCATTTTTGTAGAAAGGGGCGTTTTAGATGCCGATTATTGAACAGCTTGTTACGAGTTTTATCGCGTCAGCGGCTTTTGTTATTATTTTTAACGGTCCAAAACGTTCGCTTTTTCATTGTGGACTTGTAGGCATGATCGGATGGATGCTTTATTACCTTTTAGAAAGCAACGGGCTCGATATGGTTCTATCTACCGTTATCGCAGCGTTTGCGATTGCGATTGCTGCTCAATATTTTGCAAAAAAATATAAAACGCCTGTCATCATCTACAGTGTTGCCGGGATTATACCGCTCGTCCCAGGAGGCATCGCGTATAACGCAATGCGTAACTTTGTACAAAATGACTACAATTTAGCAATTAATCTTGCTGCTAAGGCGTTTATGATATCGGGTTCGATCGCGATTGGCCTCGTCTTTTCTGAAGTGATCAATCAGGTGATTCGCCGGTCTAGACTAAAATCGATCGTGGATAAATCCCAATAAAAATAGAGGGGGGACAGACCCGGGTCTGTCCCCCCTTGCTTTATAATAAGAACCCCCACTCATGAACTGAGCGAGGGTTCTTTACTTTATCGAGTGATAAACAAGAGGGTTATGGCTGTGGTTAAGTTTGGAAAGCCGATGATGTAAAGACAGAGAGATTTCCCATTTCTTTTTTTTCGGTCTTCATGTTGCTCAATTATAAAGTTTGTACGGGTTTGATCACCTCTTACAAATACATTTTCCAATAAACCATATATGATTAAAGTGCCGATTCCAATAAAGCCGCAGCTTAATATAGTGATTTGCCATCCTGCGAAATAACCAATGCAGATTCCTAAACAAGATATCAATAATCCTATGAAGAATGATATTTTGATTGAAAAGACCTCCCTCTATAAAAAATTCCGCTCTTTTTTATCTATTCTAATTTTACTAGGTTAATGTAATTTTCTGTATATTAAGTTGTTGGTTGTATGTTACTAAAGATACAAATGTCCACCCTGGAAAGAATTTTCTGTTGTTTTATGACCAGTTTTCCATTAATACTAGAAGAAACCAATTGAAGAAGTTTGTCGCAATTTTCACTATCATCACGTATAACTTGTTATTAAAATGATTATCGACGCAGTAACAAGTTTAAGAGGATAGTATAAGCTCAACTAAAGCTGATGGATATTGCATCAAACCAGCTAAGTTTTCTTTATCATCAATCAAATTCAAGGGGGAAAAGATGGGGACATTTCAAAACAGCTTTGAAGCTTTTGTAGGGGATGCAGTGGCGATTCTTTGGAGTCAGCCGATGATTTACTTATGTATTGGTGTTGGCCTATTATTTTCATTTTTAACACGGTTTTTACAAGTACGCCATTTTAAAGAAATGATTAAACTTATGTTAGAAGGAAAGAGTTCTGACGCTGGCGTTTCATCTTTTCAGGCTTTAGCAATTGCACTGTCAGGACGTGTTGGTACAGGTAATATTGCGGGTACGGCAACGGCTATCGGATTCGGTGGACCAGGGGCTGTCTTCTGGATGTGGATGATTGCGTTTATTGGTGCAGCTACTGCTTTTGTTGAATCGGCACTTGCACAAATTTACAAAGTAAAACAGGAAGGAGAATATCGCGGAGGTCCTGCTTATTACATTGAAAAAGGGATTGGGTGGAAATGGTATGGTGTAATTTTTGCCGTTTCAGCATTATTGGCTATGAGCTTGCTGATGCCCGGGATTCAATCCAATTCAATCGCTCTCGGAATTGACAATGCGTTTAATGTTGATCCCAAAATAACTGGAATTTTTCTTGTCTTGATTCTAGGAGCAATCATTTTTGGCGGTGTTAAACGAATTGCCAATGTGGCTCAATATGTCGTGCCTTTTATGGCGATCGGTTATGTACTCGTATCACTTATTATTGTGGCATTCCATATTCCACAAATACCAGAAGTGTTCGGATTAATTTTCAAAAGCGCCTTTGCAATGGATTCCGCATTTGGGGGTATTATTGGATCGGCAATTATGTGGGGCGTTAAGCGAGGAATTTATTCGAACGAAGCCGGTCAGGGGACAGGGGCTCATCCAGCAGCGGCAGCTGAAGTTTCACACCCAGCAAAGCAGGGATTAGTACAAGCTTTCTCTGTTTACATTGATACATGGCTCGTATGTACAGCAACTGCATTCATGATTCTTTTCACAGGAATGTACAACGTTCAAAATGAAGCCGACAAATCGTTTATCGTTGAAAATATACCAGGTGTTGAAGCTGGTGCGACATTTACACAAAAGGCAATTGAGTCTGTCATCCCTGGTTTTGGTTCTGGATTTGTAGCTGTGTCGTTATTTTTCTTCGCATTTACGACGATTATGGCTTACTACTATATTGCAGAAACAAATATCGCTTACCTTGTGCGGGGCCGAAACAATAAAATTCCGATGTTTCTTCTTAAAATTGTCCTGTTAGCGTCTACTTATTACGGAGCGGTTAAAACAGCCGACCTGGCATGGGCGCTCGGAGATCTCGGTCTTGGAATCATGGTATGGCTGAATTTGATCGCGATCTTGATTCTCGCCAAACCAGCGCTGAAAGTTTTAAAAGATTACGAGGAGCAGAAAAAAGCTGGTCTCGATCCTGTCTTTGATTCCAATAAGCTCGGCATTAAGAATGCTGATTATTGGGAAGGCGGATATGATGCAAGTGATGGTGAAAATGAAGAAAGAGTTTCATAACTATTTTTATCAAAGCTGATCCCATGGTGCTTATTGCATACTGGGTTCGGCTTTTTTTATTTGGGTCGGGTTCAATAGGGTGTGTGTTTGATTTTTGCCGAAATTTGTAGAAAGACTTAATTATTTAAAATGAGACGTAATTCTGACTCAAAAAGACTTAATTTTTTTAAATCAGACTTAATTTTTTCAAATCAGACTTATCGGGCACTAATTAGACTTAATAATCTCATATGAGACTTAATACAGAAAATCAGAAAATCACATATCATTTCCCTCAAATAAAGTCCTTATTCACCGCATCTGACCTAAGATTTTAAGATAAGAAGTCGAAATAGTTAAATATTTTCCTCAAAAAGGATAAAATAGTAGTAGATTGTTAAGTTTGTTAAACAACTTGGGAGTTCGGGGGAAGCTTTATGTGGAAAGTGTTTGCTTATTTAAAAGCATATCGTCTAGCGATTGCTGCCGCGCTTTTTTTAACACTGACTGAATTAGGTGTGGAATTGCTGCAGCCGTTAATTATGGCAAAAATCATTGATCAAGGCATTTTAAAAAGTGATTTAGGAGTGGTGAAATTCTGGGGAGCAGTTATGTTTGGGCTTGCGCTTATAGCGTTTCTAGCCGGAATCACAAACTCATTTTTCTCAGCGCATGTTAGTCAAAACTACGGCTTTGACATAAGGCGGCGGGTTTTCGAAAAAGTACAGTCTTTCTCCTTTGTTAATTTTAATAAGTTTCCGGCATCTTCATTGATTACGAGAATGACGAACGATGTTACCCAACTTCAAAATACGGTATTCATGAGCTTGCGAATCATGCTTAGGGCACCGCTTTTATTAATGGGTAGTGTCATCATGTCACTAATTGTGAACTGGAAACTGGCTATGGTGCTCGTTGTTGCACTTCCGATTTTATTATTCTTTTTGAGCTGGGTAATGAAAAAGGCAGGCATGATGTTTCGTGATGTTCAAGATAAACTCGATGGTGTGAACAGGGTCATGCGCGAAAATTTGATGGGGATGCGCCTAATTAAAGCATTCTTAAGAAGAAGCCATGAATCTGACCGGTTTGAACAAGCGAGTGATGACCTGAAAACACAAACCATATCTTCGCTTCGTTTAATTGAAGTCTCGATTCCGGTTTTGCTTTTTGTTATGAATATCGGGATTCTATTTATTTTGTGGATCGGGACAAAACAAGTTAACTTAGGTTCGATTGCGGTAGGGGAAGTTGTAGCTATCGTCAATTACACATTTCGTATCTCATCAGTTTTAACGATTATTTCATTTATCATTATGGCTTTTTCACGTGCGAAAGCTTCAGCTCAGCGTATCGGGGAGGTTTTGGATACGGAAGTGGATTTGTCTGAATCAGCTGGCACAGATCAAGCGCTTGCCATACAAAAGGGCCTCGTGGAATTTAAGCATGTTTCTTTTCACTACCCAGAGAGCGAAGTGCCTGTTTTGCAAGATGTCTCTTTTGCTGTAAAAGAAGGAGAAACACTGGCGATCATGGGCTCGACAGGCTCAGGGAAAACGTCGCTCGTTCAGCTTATTCCTCGACTGTATGAAGTGAATGAAGGGCAAGTGCTTGTTGACGGACATGATGTGAAGCTTTACCCTATCGAAACTCTTCGAAAAGGCATTGGAGTCGTTCCGCAGGAGGCTGTTCTTTTTACAGGATCAGTCATTGAAAATATTGGCTGGGGTAAAGAAGATGCAACATCGGAGGAAATTGTTGAGGCGGCAAAAGATGCCCAAATTCATGAGACGATCGAAAAGCTGCCAAATAAGTATGAGACGAGAGTCGGTCAGCGCGGGGTGAACCTTTCCGGCGGTCAGAAACAGCGTCTATCCATAGCCCGTGCATTAGTGCGCCGTCCAAAAATATTAATGCTGGATGACAGTACAAGTGCTCTGGATCTGCGTACTGAAGGAAAGCTATTGACCGCATTAAAGAAGTATTCGTGTACGACATTTGTAATCACTCAAAAAATCAGTACAGCGATGGAAGCGAATCGGATCTTGATTTTGGATGACGGTCGTGTGGAAGCATGGGGCACACACGAAGAGCTGCTGAAGACATCGCCGCTATATGTAAAAATGGTGCAGTCACAGTTTGGGGAGGAGGATTTTCAGCATGTCAAAGGGTTCAAACAGACCTCATCCACATAATCATTTGTTCGGTGAGAAGGTGAAACCGAAAAACTGGACGGATACGGTAAAACGTATTGGACGTTATTTTGCGAACGAAAAGATTTTGCTCAGTTTAGTGCTGTTAATGGTCATTGTCAGTTCAGCCCTAAGCTTGCTCGGACCATTTTTGATCGGTAAAGCAATTGACCACTATGTTGTGAAAGGCAATGTGGATGGGTTAACGAAAATGCTGATCGGACTTATATTTGTTTTCATTGGTCAATCTGTTTCGACGTTTCTGCAAAACTATTGGATGATCGGGATTGCTCAGCAAACGGTTTTCAGAATGAGAAAGGATTTGTTCACACAGTTTCACCGGCTGCCGATCAGTTTCTTTGATAAGAGACAGCACGGTGAACTGATGAGCCGTGTAACGAATGACATTGAGAATGTCAGTTCCACACTGAATAGTTCGTTTATCCAAGTGTTTTCGAGTGTTTTGACTCTTCTGGGTACAGTAGGTGTGATGCTGTATTTAAGCCCGATGCTGACACTTATATCTCTATCAATCGTACCGCTCATGTTTTTTGGCCTGAAGTGGATCACGAAAAGGACGGGGGTTCGATTTAAGGAGCAGCAGCGTAACCTTGGCGATATCAACGGATACGTAGAAGAGATTACTTCAGGACAGCGAATCGTAAAATCATTTTCACAGGAAAAGAGAGTCATAGAAGAATTTTTAGTAAAAAATGAGCGTTTACGGGAGTCTGGTTATTGGGCTCAGACATTCTCCGGCTTTATACCGAAGCTCATGAACGTGTTGAATAACGGAAGCTTTGCACTAATTGCCGGAATTGGTGGTGTGCTGGCGCTGAACGGAAAAATTTCGATTGGGGTTATCGTTATTTTTGTGGAGTATTCAAGACAGTTTACAAGACCTTTGAACGATTTGGCGAACCAGTTCAATACGCTATTATCAGCCGTTGCAGGTGCTGAGAGGGTGTTTGAGATTTTAGATGAAGCGCAAGAAGAAAGCGATGAAACGGATGCGATTGATTTGTCGTCTGTAAAAGGAAAAGTAGAGTTCCGCGATGTTTCATTTTCCTATGAAAAAGATGGTACTACAGTTGCTGGTCTGAACTTTTCTGTTAAGGAAGGGGAAACAGTCGCCTTAGTCGGGCCGACTGGGGCTGGGAAGACTACTGTTGTGAACTTGCTTTCTCGTTTTTACGATGCTGATAAGGGACAGATTTTGCTCGATGGCCATGACATTCAAAAAGTAAAAAGAAGCAGTCTTAGAAGTCATATGGCTTTTGTGCTGCAGGATTCCTTTTTGTTTGAAGGAACAATCTTTGAAAATATTAGATATGGCAGACTAGACGCTACAGATGAAGAAGTAATCGAAGCTGCTAAACTTGCGAATGCTCACTCGTTTATTAAAAAGCTTTCAAAAGGCTACAGCACGGTGCTGAGTCAGGAAGGCAGCGGAATAAGTCAGGGGCAGAAGCAGCTGTTGTCGATTGCAAGAGCTATTTTAGCTGACCCTTCATTATTGATTCTGGACGAGGCGACGAGCAGCATCGATACGATTACAGAAATGAAGATTCAAGAGGCGCTTCAAAGATTAATGGAAGGACGTACAAGTTTTGTGATCGCGCATCGATTGAATACAATTCAAAAAGCAGATCAAATTTTGGTTCTTCATGATGGCGGAATTTTAGAAAAAGGAACACATGAGGAGCTTTTGAAGAATAAAGAATTTTACCATTCCCTTTTTCATAGCCAGTTAAAAAAAGACGCTTAATTTGAAAAAAATAATACATTTGTATTAATAAAAACGTTTCTAAAGTAGTATACAGAGGGCGGTTCTTGCAGGAATTTCCCTTTTTTTGTCGTATTCTTAGTTCACAAGCCATTTTTGAACTGGAGATTTGAGATGATAGTAGAAAAACTGCTTTTACATGTTTTGATCGTGCTCGCTCCTGTATTGCTCTATAGCTTTTTTGTCGAAGGCCGCAAAATTGGGAAGTCTCCGTATTTTTTGGGAGTTTTATACGGAACTTCAGCGTCACTTTGCATGTACTTTGCTTATTACGATATCGGGTTATATTGGGACTTGCGGTATGTACCGCTAGTATTGTCCATCTTTTACGGCGGACCTATATCTGGAATCATCACACTTGTATTTCTTTTAATAACTCGGACATTAATGGATACCAATACCCTAGTTTTTGCTTACATCAGTGCTGCCGCAGCATGTTCTATGCCTTTTTTAATGAGAAATTATTTCCTGAATGCTAATCCTCGAAAGAGAATTTATATTTCTATCATGGCAGGTTTTTGGCCTGCGTTCGTACAGTTATTAATACTCCTGTCTTATATGTTTATACAAGGACCCAAAATAGCTGACCATTTAGATCATAGTTTGCTGGTGTACATATCGATTTTTGGCTGTATGCAAATCGGCGGCGTTGTTTTAGCGGCCATACTGAATGAAGCGATTATTGAACGAAACTTAATGAAAGATGAGATACGGCGTTCTGAAAAACAGCATACACTCGGTGAACTAGCTGCTTCTATAGCTCATGAGGTGCGGAATCCGCTAACCGTTGTAAAAGGCTTTTTGCAGCTGATGGAGGGCGAGGATGAGCGTCATAAAAATTATTATCCTCTTATTTTGAGTGAACTTGGCAGGGCTGAGCATATCATTAGTGATTACTTGAATTTTGCAAAGCCGGAGTTTAAGAAATTAGAGACATTCTCTATTGCAGAGCTTGTGGTTGATTTAAGTATTTTGCTCAATCCTTATGCACTGAAGGAAGGCATAACGCTCTTTCATTCAATTGAGTCAGATGCTGAAATGACGACTGACCGCAATCAATTGAAGCAAGCACTGATTAATATTTTGAAAAATGCGATTGAGGCAACTCATAAGGGCGGCCGCGTTTCGATAAAACTGTTTCCGGAAGAGGAGCAGGCAAAGATTGTTGTGAGAGATACGGGTAAAGGTATGTCAAAAGAACAGCTGTCCAATATCGGATCTTTGTTTTTCTCTACGAAAGAACAAGGAACAGGGCTTGGAACGATGGTTTCTATCCGTATCATTGAGTCAATGGGCGGGAAAGTCGAGTACGCGAGCAAGCTGAATAAAGGCACAAAGGTGAGTGTTACATTACCTTTGAATAAGTTGGAAGCTGATGAGCAAGTTTAATAACTCTTCGATATGGGAATACCGTCTGAAGAGGTGATTAATCAGCATGGATAACTTCTTAACAGATATTTTTAAGTTTTTAGGCGGATTTTTCAGCGTTAGTTTACTATTGCTCGTGTTCATCATCATTTTTATTGTTCGCGCAGCTAAAAAGAAAAAACGCATTAATGAAGAAGAAAGCTATTTAGAGAAGGATGACAAATAAACGAGGGCCAGCAAATTGCTGGCTCTTTTTATGTGGCTTTTTTTGGTGTTTTTGTTGATAGGCGAAAAGGTGTGATTAAGTCTGATTCGGGTGTTATTAAGTCTGATCAATGGATAATTAAGTCTCTTTTAAACCTAATTAAGTCTAATTGGACAACAATTAAGTTTTTTGACAAAATTCGTTATAAATCGACAAACAGGAAATAAAAAAGAAACTTCAAATTCATGAAGTCTCCAGTCTACAGTGTGTTCAATTATAATTCTGTAAGAACAAAACCATATGTTCTTCATCATAATATTTATCATTTACTTTGAGCGCCGCTTTTTCATATCCATAAGCTTTGAAACCGAGGGAAGCGTAGAGTTTCTTTGCACTTTCATTGCTGGAAACTACAGTTAAGTTTAGTTTCATAATCTCAGAATTTTGTTTTGCGTGATTGATCGCTTCTGTTAAAATAGCTTTTCCGACACTTTTACCACGATTGCCAGGAGTGACATACATCGCTAATATATAGGCTTTGTGAGCCATTTTCATGACTTTCTCTTGAAGTAAAGTGACGACACCGATCAGTTTGCCGTTGTGGAAAGCACCAAAGGTGAAGTCCCCGTTACCTTGGAGTCTGCTTGCAAC
Organism: Bacillus sp. NEB1478; assembly: GCF_031582965.1. NCBI lineage: Bacteria > Bacillati > Bacillota > Bacilli > Caryophanales > Bacillaceae > Bacillus > Bacillus sp. NEB1478. Next base: position 3,486,442 of record NZ_CP134049.1, on the reverse strand, counting down.
TTGTTCGATCGGGTTTTCTCTTTTTAAAGCTTCTTCATAACTAGTCGCAAAAGCTTCAGGGTTTTGTTGCAAAGCTTCTAATCGGAGCTCCCAATAACTCTCTGCATCTGAAGGATTGAGCAGTCTTATTTCCATACAAAAACCCCCACTAATTGTTTTATTTGACAGTTTATCATAGAACGAAGATGTGTAGCTATCAGTAATTTTTGAGGGATTAGAAATACTAAAAGGAAAAGCATCGATTTAGGTGTGTGAAAATGAGAAAACCCTTCGGGTGTTTTCTCGATTTGACGAAGGGAAATAAATTGTAAGGGGTCAGTCCCCCTATCATTGGAGGTGATGAGTTGGGTGATGAGCGTGATTATACAGAAAAGCGGAAGTCGGAGCATATTGAGATCAGTCTGACTCAGGATGTTGAAGGAAAGGGCATTACAACCGGACTTGATCAATATCGGTTCATTCCTAACCCTTTGCCTGAAATTGCTTTTAGCAATATATCGATAGCATCAACATTTTTAAATAGAAACGTTAGAACGCCTTTCTTGATCAGTTCCATGACAGGTGGGACAAAGCTCGCGCATCAAATTAATCAGAATTTGGCTGAAGCGGCTCAAGAAAGAGGCTGGGCAATTGGTCTTGGTTCTATGAGGGCTGCGGTTGAAAAAGAAGAGCTGGCGTACACGTTTCAAATTAGGCACTTGGCACCTGACGTACCTGTGATTGCGAATGTAGGAGCAGTACAGCTGAATTATGGTTTTGGTGCAGAAGAATGCAAAAGGGCTGTTGATCTTGCAGAAGCGGATGCCATTGTACTTCATTTGAATACATTACAAGAAGTTTTTCAGCCTGAAGGCAATACGGATTTTTCTCATCTTCTTTCAAAGATTGAAAAACTCACAAAAGAAATCCCGCATGTTCCAATCGGAGTTAAAGAGGTGGGTATGGGAATAGACAATGAAACATCCGACAAACTAATAGCTGCAGGTGTGCAATTTATCGATGTGGCAGGTGCTGGGGGTACATCCTGGATACAAGTTGAAAGTCATCGCGCAAACTCTAAGATCAAAAAGGAAGCGGCAGAAGCATTCTTGGATTGGGGACTGCCGACTGCTGACTGTATTATCGGTATTCGTGAAACGAACCGTAAAATTCCGCTTATCGCGAGTGGCGGGTTAAAAAATGGTGTAGAAGCTGCAAAATCAATCGCATTAGGCGCGAATCTAGCGGGCTTTGGCCGTACCCTATTACAATCGGCGATCGAGGAAGGAACTCATGCATTGCTTTTACAAATGGAACGGATAGAGTTTGAACTTAGGGCAGCGATGTTTGGTATTGGAGCAGCAACAATCCGAGATCTTGCCTATAATAACCGGTTCCTTAAAAAAACAAAATAAAAAGCGTTCCTGAAATCAGGAACGCTTTTTTTAACCATTTTATGAGTTTTCTTTTAAAGTATCTTCCATGTCTTCGAATTGATCTTGTACTTTTGTAGAAGGATCTTTTGTTATGAAGCTTACAACTATGATCGCAATTAAACTAAAGAAGAAACCTGGAATCATTTCGTAAACTTGTTCTTTCAAGTCAGGGAACTGGACCCAAGCTAATACCGTAACGGCACCTACAATGATACCAGCTAACGCGCCCCATTTTGTCATGCGTTTCCAGAAAAGACTCAGCAAGATAAGAGGCCCGAATGCTGAACCAAATCCTGCCCAAGCATAACCTACAAGACTAAGAATCGTATCATTAGGGTTTAGCGATAGTAATGTTGCAACAACCGCAACAGTTAGTACTGATATTCTCCCAATAAGAACGAGTTCCTTTTGTGTAGCGTCTTTTTTCAAGAACTGCTTATAAAAATCTTCCGTAACAGATGAAGAAGTTACGAGCAGCTGCGAAGAAATTGTACTCATGATGGCTGCTAAAATCGCGGCAAGCAAGAACCCTGTAATCAATGGATGGAACAGCAAGTTAGCAAACTCGATAAACACCGTTTCAGGGTCAGCAAGTTTTCGACCAGCTTTCGCGAACCATGCTACACCAATTAAACCAGTTAATGATGCACCGATAAGCGAGATAATCATCCAGCTCATACCGATTCTTCTAGCTGTTTTGATATCTTTTACAGATGTGATGGCCATAAAACGAACAATAATGTGCGGCTGGCCAAAGTAACCTAATCCCCAAGCTAGTAACGATAAAAGTCCGAGTAATGTTAATCCTTTTGTTGGATCAAGCAATGATGGATCTACTCCGCGCACTGTATCTAATACCGTTTGTGTGTCGCCAACATCTGTAAATGCCACGATAGGTACTAGAACAAGAGCAATGAACATAATACAACCTTGCACAAAGTCAGTCCAGCTTACTGCAAGGAATCCCCCAAATAGCGTGTAGGCAACAACTACGGCACCAGTTAAAATCATACCTGTCATGTAGTCTAAGCCGAACGCACTTTCAAATAGCTTTCCTCCAGATACTAGACCAGCGGAGGAATAAAGCGTAAAGAAAATAATAATAACAAGTCCTGAAACAATACGTAAAATTTTCTTTGTATCGTTAAAACGATTTTCTAGATAATCCGGAATCGTAATTGAATCATCCGCAACTTCCGTATAGGTACGAAGCCGAGGTGCAACAAGAATGTAATTCAGAAATGCACCGATCGTCAAACCGACAGAAATCCAAATACTGCTTACGCCATCTGTAAACATCGCACCTGGTATCCCCATCATCATCCATCCGCTCATATCGGATGCGCCAGCAGATAATGCTGTAACAGCGGGACCCAGTCCTCTTCCTCCGAGCATATAATCGGATAGATCCGATGTTTTCTTATATGCCCAGTAACCGATATAAAGCATACCGGCCATGTAAATAACTAAAGAAATGATTACTCCTATTTGCATGTAAAAAAATCTCTCCTTTTCTAATTTCATGAAGTGACTCATGTTAGTTTGCTCAGCAACTAACATCATTATGAGACGTATTGCTGGTTGTACTAGCTAGATTGGAGTTTTTAAAAGACTTGCGAGGAGTGAAAAAACTTGAAGTTATTGCGCAGACAAAAATGCGCTTGAATTAGTTCCGGATGGGGGTCCGGTTAACTACAAGATACAAGCCAAAACCGACATATAACGAAAATAGTGGCATTCGTTTAGACTCCAAACAATTGCCCACTCCTTTTCGGACATGTTGTACACTATAACAAAGATTGAGACAAAACCCAAATCATATGGTAAAGATGCTAATCTATCGGGCTTAAGATACAATAGGGATATGACTTTTATTACGGTAAGGATGATTACTTTGAGTATTTTACAAGCTGAAAATTTATATAAAACGTATGGCGAAAAAACACTGTTTGATGAGATTTCTTTTACGATTGGAGAAAAACAAAGAATCGGTTTGATCGGACCTAACGGAACAGGGAAATCGTCGCTTCTAAAAGCAATCGCAGGCTTTGAACCGGCTGAAAAAGGAACGATTTCGCACGCGAACCAGTTTCATATTGAATATGTGGCGCAAGAGCCTGTGCTGGATGAAGAGCTGTCTGTTCTGGAGCAAATCTATTATGGTGATTCTCTTATCATGAGGACGATGAGAGATTATGAGCAAGCATTGCTTGATTTAGAAGCTGATTCTGCTAACGAGAAAAAACTGCAGCGATTAATGAACTGTCAGCAAAAAATGGATGAGACAGAAGCATGGGAAGCGAATACAGTGGCGAAAACAGTTTTGACTAAGCTCGGATTGCGCGATTTTTCTCGTCAAGTGAAGCATTTAAGCGGTGGCCAGAAAAAACGAGTGGCAATTGCGAAAGCACTCATTCAACCAGCAGATTTGCTCATTTTGGATGAGCCTACGAATCATTTGGATAATGATACTGTCGAATGGCTGGAAGCCTTTCTTGCTGGCTATAAAGGTTCCCTTTTAATGGTTACCCATGATCGATATTTCTTGAACCGCGTGACCAATCATATTTTTGAAATGGACGCCGGTAAGCTATATGTCTATGAAGGGAACTATGAAACGTATTTAGAAAAAAAGGCCGAGCGTGAAGAGCTGGCTATGCAAACTGAAGACAAACGTCAAAACACGCTGCGAAGGGAATTAGCCTGGCTGCGACGTGGTGCAAAAGCACGTACCACAAAACAAAAAGCGCGGATTCAGCGAGTAGAAAAATTACAGGATGAAACTGGTCCAGCTGCAAAAGGAAGCGTTGAGTTTGCGATTGGTTCACAGCGTCTTGGTAAAAAAGTAATCGAGGTGGAAGGACTGTCGAAGAGCCTTGATGGAAAGCTGCTTCTCGGTGGATTGGATTACTTGATCGTTCCTGGTGAAAGGCTTGGGATTATCGGTCCGAACGGCAGCGGAAAAACGACCCTATTAAATATGCTGGCTGGAAGAGTGAAGCCTGATTCGGGTTCGATTGAAATTGGTGAAACAGTCAAGATCGGCTACTACACACAAGATCATGAGGAACTGGACGGCAATCTTCGTATGATCGATTATGTTAAAGAAACCGCTCAAGTAATCAGTACAGTTGATGGGCAAAGCATTACTGCGGAGCAGATGCTCGAAAGATTTCTATTCCCGCGCTATATGCAATATACGTATATTCGCAAATTGTCTGGCGGAGAAAAGCGCCGTTTGTATTTACTGAAAGTGCTGATGGAAGAGCCAAACGTGCTGTTTCTGGATGAGCCGACGAATGATTTGGACATTCAGACCCTCAGTATTTTGGAAGAATATCTAGAACACTTCCCTGGCGTTGTTTTGACAGTTTCGCATGATCGGTACTTTTTGGATCGCGTGGTCGATCATTTGCTTGCCTTTGAGGGAGAAGGGAAAGTTGTTCGTTTTCAAGGCAGCTATTCCGACTATATGGATGAGAAAAAAGAGCGGGATGAACTGACTGCGGCTGCTGAAAAAAAGGAAGAACAGGAAGCAGCCGATTCTGCCGCGGCTTCACCGCGTAAAGAAAAGCGGAAAAAGCTATCTTATAAAGAGCAGCAAGAATGGGAAACGATTGAAGAACGCATCATGAAGCTGGAAGAAAAGAAAGAACAGCTTGAAGCAGAAATCGCTGCTGCAGGCAGTGATTTTGGACGGATCAGCGAACTGTTTGCTGAACAAAAGAAGATAGAAGGCGAGCTCGAATCAGCGATGGAACGCTGGGAAGAGCTGTCGCTGCTCGTCGAAGAACTGAATAACTAGAATGGATAGGAGCCCCCTGCAGAAGCAGGGGGTTTTTGTGAATTTGCTATGGGGACAGACCCCATACAAATACAAAACCGCTTTTTGTATTTGTCGGGTGGACATTCAGAATTAGAAAAATGTCGTTTTTTAGCAAAAATTGTAGATAGACGCAATTTAAGGAGTGAGAGACTCAATTAAGAGCATATAAGGCTCAATCCTCAACCCAAAAGACTCAATTTCTTTAATTTAGACTCAATAATAAAATTTAAACTCAATAATAACCTTTCTACCAAAATTTTCTTTTCTTTCTCAAAGGAAAATAGCTCTTTTTAGAGAACTTTTGTAATAACTCATTAGGAAGAGGTGGTTTCTTGATAAAAAAACAACGAACAAAGTCTCTTAAATTGCTAAAACTTGAAGTAATTTTAAACCGATTACTGCTGAATCACCCGAGTATGCATGATATACGAAATGAATACTCTAAATCTCATACTGGCCATATTGGAGAAGAGTCACTAGATTTTCATTTATCCGAATTACAACATGATGTATTTGATATTCTGCATGATCTTCGCTTACTGAGAGTTTCTAGTAAAAAATATTATTTTCAAATCGATTGTTTGCTTGTTCACCCTCAATTTTGTTTGCTGCTGGAAGTAAAGAATATGATTGGTGATCTTTATTTCGATCATCAGTTTGATCAGATGATTAGAACAAGAAATGGTGTGAAAGAAACATTTTCCGATCCTGTAATTCAGGTTGAATTACAGAAAGAATATTTTGCAAAATGGCTCATACAAAACAAATTTTCAAAGATCCCTCTTTACACCCTCGTTGTGATTACAAATCCCAGGTCTCATATTTCATTATCACCGCTTTATGAAAAAGCAAAAGCTGAAAAAATTGTCAGAGGAAGAGTTTTAGCCTCTAAAATAAGGGAGTTCATCAACACACCCTCAGATATAATTTTAGAAAAAAAAGACATGAATCGGCTTTCTGCAAAACTGTTCAAACAACATGAACCTAATAATAGTGATTTGCTGAGCATTTACAACATTCATCCAGATGACATTCAGACAGGTGTTATTTGTCCTTATTGTGGAAATCTACCAATGATTCGCACTTATGGAAACTGGTTTTGCAGCTCTTGTCAAAAACGATCCAAAACTGCGCACATTCAAGCTATACAAGATTACTCCCTTTTATTTGATAAAAACGTTAAAAATAAAGCATTAAGAAAATTCCTGCACATATCTTCTAGAAACTCGATGAAAAAGCTCCTATTTTCGATGGGAATTCTCCCTGGAGGCAACACCAATTCCGCCACTTACAAGCTTCCGCTGCCAAAATAAAAAACCCCCACTTTTAAAAGTGAAGGTTCAAGTTTATTAAAATACTTTTGTTGTCCATTTTTCGCAATTCCAAACTTCATTGGCAACTTCTTGATAGAATTCAGGTTCATGGGAGATCAATAGAACGCTGCCTTTGAAAGCTCTCAATGCGCGCTTCAATTCTTCTTTCGCCTCAACGTCTAAGTGGTTTGTCGGCTCATCGAGTACGAGTACGTTATTTTCGTGGTTGATCAGTTTACATAAACGGACTTTCGCTTTTTCGCCACCGCTCAATACTTCCACTTTGCTCTCGATATGTTTTGTCGTCAATCCGCATTTTGCAAGTGCCGCACGCACTTCATGATGAGAGAAGCCGGGAAACTCGCTCCAGATCTCTTCGATACATGTGTTGTGGTTCGCCTTCTTAATTTCCTGCTCGAAATAACCGATTTCCAGGTTTTCACCGCGGTCAACTGTACCTGAGACAGGATTGATCTCACCTAGAAGACTGCGCAGCAATGTTGTTTTACCAATACCGTTCGCACCGACTAAAGCGATTTTTTGTCCGCGTTCCATACGCAAGTTAAGCGGGCGTGACAATGGCTCATCATATCCGATGATAAGGTCCTTCGTTTCAAAAATCAGCTTGCTTGGTGTGCGTGCTTCTTTGAAATTGAATTCCGGCTTCGGCTTTTCACGAGCCAGTTCAATAACGTCCATTTTATCGAGTTTTTTCTGGCGGGACATCGCCATGTTTCGTGTGGAAACACGAGCTTTGTTACGCGCAACGAAATCTTTTAGACCGGCAATTTCCTGCTGCTGGCGTTTATAAGCTGATTCCAGCTGGGACTTTTTCATCTCATGAACCGATTTGAAGTGATCATAGTCACCTACATAACGATTCAATTCCTGATTCTCCATGTGATAGATCAAATTGATAACACTGTTTAGGAATGGAATATCATGCGAGATCAAAATAAAAGCATTTTCGTATTCCTGCAAGTAGCGCTTCAGCCATTCGATGTGCTGTTCGTCCAGGTAGTTTGTCGGCTCATCCAGCAAAAGAATTTCTGGTTTTTCCAGTAGTAGTTTTGCTAATAAGACTTTTGTACGCTGGCCGCCGCTCAAGTCATGAACGTCACGATCCAGTCCGATGTCTTCAAGACCTAAACCACGGGCGATTTCTTCAACTTTAGCATCAATTACGTAAAAATCGTTATTCGTTAACGTATCCTGAAGTACCCCAACATCTTCAAGAAGTTTTTCAAGTTCTTCAGGAGTGGCTTCTCCCATTTTTTCGTACATGCTGTTCATTTCATTTTCCATGTCGAGCAAATATTGAAAAGCACTTTTTAGTACGTCGCGGATTGTCATCCCTTTTTCTAAAACGGTGTGCTGATCGAGATAGCCGACACGCACTTTCTTCGCCCATTCGACTTTTCCTTCATCAGGCTTAAGCTTGCCTGTGATAATGTTCATGAAGGTTGATTTTCCTTCACCATTTGCACCGATTAAACCGATATGTTCACCTTTTAAAAGACGGAATGAAACATTGTTAAAAATTGCCCGGTCGCCAAAACCGTGACTCAAATCTTTTACAGTTAAAATACTCATCTATATAACACCTTTTCTGTCAGTAATGTGTTCCCTCTAAGATTATAGTATTGAATGGGGAAGGAACTCAATAGGCGGATGTATAATCCTATTCAAGAAAAAGCACCCATGGTCTATTTTACCAAGAGTGCTCGAGTAAATTATTCTGTTTCTTCTGTGCGATTTTTAAAAGCTTCCTTTGTTTCCAGCGAAGTGGAGTCAGTTTCATCACTCGCTTGCACGAGTCTGTTTTGCAGCGTGTTATCTGGAAATCTGCCCGGATGGCCTTTTTTCTTATGTTCAAAATCTTTACCACGTGACATGTTTGTTCACTCCTATTTCTTGATACACCGTATTGTGTCCAAGTGGTGTTGTGATTATGTTAGATTAAAACGGTTTAACAACCATTAATATAATTATTACGACGGCCAAACTGTGTAAAAGATAGATGTAAGGGTCTGTCTGCTTATCAATCATTCTGTAATCATCCGGCAAGTCATCGCCATCGTGACCAACGAGGATCTCACTCATCTGCTTTTGCTTTTTCGGGATGATTCCAATAACGAGAACTTGTGCCACAACGTATATGACAAGTGAGGTTATATACCAAACCTCAGTAAATAATGCGGTGTTCATATATCCTAAAATAAGTCCTGTAAAAAGTAAGGCTAGGCTTCCGATTTTCGGAAGTGTTTCAATTTTTGCGTTTAGATCAAGTGCGAATTGAGCCTGGCTTTTTGTTTTTGCAAACTTAGTAACAACAGGCATCGCAAAGCTCGCACCAAGTCCTATAATAGCTGCGATCACATGAATTAAAACAACAGTGCCGTAAAGTGTCATTAAATTTCCCCCTTTAAAAGAATAATTTCAAATATCCCTCTCACTTTATTATGCGAAACAGGAGAATAGTCCTTCTTTTGTTGGTGACTTTTATCCTATTAGAACGAAAAGGAGAAACATAATGAACAAAAAAGATGAAATCCGAAATCAAGTGTGGAACAAACTTTCACAAGAAAAACTGGGACGGTTTCCGTTTCCGCTCGTAAATCGAATTCCTAACTTTAAAGGAGCCGAGGCCGCAGCAAGATACATAACAGAAATGGAGCAATACAAAAGGGCAAACGTAATAAAAGTGAACCCAGATTCTCCTCAGCTGCCGCTCCGTACACAGATTTTAAAAGATGGAAAAATGCTGCTAGTTCCTACACCAAGGCTGAAAAAGGGGTTCATTCAGGTTAAACCGGAGTGGGTTCCAAAAGGTGAAGAAAGAAAAGCGGCTAGTCTTTCGAGCATCATGAAATATGGAAGGGTTCTTCCTTTGTCGCAAATGCCTGAAATTGACCTGATTGTAGTCGGTTCAGTTGCCATTCATCCTGATGGCAGGAGGTTAGGAAAAGGGGAAGGATATGCGGATCGGGAATATGCGATCATCAGGGAACTTGGCAATAATGAGGTTCCGATTATCACTTCGATACAAAGTGCACAGCTTGTAGAAGAGGATATCCCTGTTGATGTGTATGATTTGACGGTTGATTGGATTGCAACGGAAAAAGGGTTGATTAAAACAAATTCACCATACCCGAAACCAACAGGGATTGTGTGGAGTGAAGTGAGTAAAGAAGATATGGAAGCAATGCCAGTTTTAAAAGAAATCAAAGAGTGGATCTCAAAGCAGCTAGTAACTAAGCCAGTGAAGGTTCTCTAAAATATTGAAGTGGATATTCTTCAGTTTTTGGGACGATATTCAACTGGCGTAAAATTTCTTCAGCAAATTGGATATAGTTCGATCCTGTTGCCGTTACGACGTTTTGATCGACAACGAGTAATTCATCTCGCTTGTTTTCCCAATTTAATACATGTAAATATTCCATATCGTCTTTTGTGAGAGAGGCAGTGTACTGAACATGCTCAAAAATGCCAGCAGCTCCAAGTAATCCTGGTCCGCCGCAAATAGCACCGATTAAAATGTTTTGATCAAAAAAAGATCGGACCATGGAAATTACTTTTTTATTCTCAAAAAGAGTGAATGGGCTTCCGCCTGGAATAATGAGCGCACAATAATCTTCTGGATTCACTTCATCAAGGGTCAGGTCAGGCATAACTTTCATTCTACCTGTAGATGTCACAGTTTCTCCAGCTGCTTTATCCGAACAAGTAAAGAGATCAATATTAGTTTTTTTACCGCTTAAACAAGTGATTAAGATTGATACTTCAAATTCAGCAAAAGAATCGTAAACAAACATGAGAACTTTTTTCATTGGAAAACCCCCCTTATATATCCAAATTTTAACACCTGATAATATAAGTTAGCTACAAAAATAAAGGGACAACATGAATATTTTTATAAACAAAAGAATATACCTGTAACACAAGTAAATAAGCTCACAAAACTCTCAGCACAATTACAGTAAAGGCATGCTCTTTCAATTCAGAAGGCTTGCCTTTTGTTGTGCAAAAAGGAGGTGGTTGAAAAATATAAAGAAAAACGTATTCACAAGATCATTCCTATAAAGCGAAGGGCATTTGAAGTACTAACACGAAATAAGGGAGGGACTCGCAAGTGGATGCTACTTTGGTTTTATTGAATATTGCAATTATGCTTATCCTTTTAAGTGTATTGTTTTATATGCAAAAAAAGCATGTTTCTTTTTCAAAACGTGTGTTCACAGGTCTTGGATTAGGTATATTGTTTGGTCTCGTGCTTCAATATGGTTATGGTGCAGATTCTGAAGTAACTTCGACATCAACGGATTGGTTTAATCTTGTTGGAGCTGGATACGTAACCTTTCTAAAAATGATCGTTATGCCGCTTGTCTTTATTTCGATACTTTCAGCGTTCACTCGTTTAAATATGAAAGGAAATGTCGGAAAGTTAAGCGTGCTGATCATCGCATTACTTGTAGGTACTACTGCAGTAGCAGCCGTTGTGGGAATTGCAACGGCATCTGGATTCGGACTTGAAGCGGTACAAATCGACCAAGGTGATGCTGAAACAGCACGGGGTGAGCAGTTAGAAGGTACGTTTTCTCAGGTGAAAGACGTTACTTTGCCACAGCAAGTGCTGTCACTGCTGCCAGCAAATCCATTTTTAGACTTTACAGGTGCCAGAGCTACTTCAACAATCGCGGTCGTCATTTTTGCAGCTTTTATAGGTGTTGCTTATCTTGGTGTGAAGAGTAAGCAGGAAGAGCATGCTGAGACTTTTGCAAAAATTGTGGATGCTTTCTATTCCGTCATTATGCGTGTTGTGACGTTAGTTCTTCGCTTAACGCCATACGGAATTCTTGCCTTAATGACAAAAACGGTAGCTCTGAGTGATATGGATGCTATAGTAAAACTCGGTAAGTTCGTTGTTGCTTCGTATGTTGCCTTACTGATTATGTTTGCCATCCACTTGCTGCTGTTGATGTTGGCAGGTTTGAGTCCAGTAACATATATGAAAAAAGCTTTTCCGGTACTTTCGTTCTCTTTCACTTCACGAACGAGTGCAGGGGCGCTTCCTTTAAATATTCAAACGCAAAAAAGCATGGGTGTACCTGATGGAATTGCGAATTTTGCTGGATCATTCGGTTTATCAATCGGACAAAATGGATGCGCGGGAATATATCCTGCCATGCTCGCGGTAATGATCGCGCCGACAGTTGGCATTGATCCATTAACGCCATCCTTCTTATTAACACTGGTTCTGATTGTAGCTCTTAGCTCTTTTGGTGTAGCGGGGGTAGGAGGCGGAGCAACATTTGCTGCGATACTTGTATTGTCAGCGATGGATCTTCCAATAGCATTAGCAGGTTTGTTGATCTCGGTTGAACCGTTGATCGACATGGGACGTACGGCGCTGAATGTCAGCGGTGCAATGACAACAGGAATATTGACTAGTAAAATTAATAAACAGCTAGATTCGGAAGCGTACAATGATAGTGGAAACCAAGTGGATGTAAGTGCTTAATGAAATCCAAATAGATAAGAACGGTCTCACCGATTGTCGGTGAGACCGTTCTTTGTGTGGTGTGTTAGTTGAGGGTTGGGGACTGACCCCATACAATTTATTTCCCTTGCTGATATTGGGGATTTACCCAAAGGAGAATTCTAATTTATTCGCACTAAAAAATTCTTTTTCATATTTCAACGGGTTTTTTAAAGAATATTTCCGCAACCTAGCATTCCTAAAAATGAAGGAAGACTCAAAATTGCTCTAGAAGAGCATCATTTTGAGTCTTTTTTGTCATTTTTGTTTCGATTAATAGATCTTTCATGTGTGAAGCAATAAAAATTAGGGTAAAAATTATAAAACTGAGTCATTCTAAGAAGAGTCTGTTTTCCAACAGATGAAGGGTTTTCCAAATTAGTGAACATTGTTTGACGAAAGTGTGATAAAGTTGTGAGCTTTATTTGAAATACTTGTGACACTTCTGTTTTTTGAGGTTACTTTTTTGGACGTTTTGATACTATAGTGGCAGGGTTATTAGTTTTTGTTTGGTCTGCGAAAGACATTGTGATATACTTCACAATGTTAGAAATCTGCTCCATAATAGAAGCTAGATATCATTTAGTTAAAAAAGATGTTTTAAATAGAGAAAGGAAGGTGGACCTGGTGATGCAACGGTTAAAGCCGTTTTTGACATTCGGGTTGATGCTTGCTGTAGTTATGCTTAGCGGCTGCAGCGATATGGTAGTTCTAGATCCTAAAGGACCTGTGGGTCAACAACAGAAAGAACTGATCATGTATTCGATTGGATTCATGGCATTCATTCTAGTTGTTGTATATGCATTGTTTACTTTTATTGTTTATAAATACCGCGACCACAAAAATCATAAAGGCTATGATCCAGATAATGAAGGAAGTCATTTGCTTGAAACGATCTGGTGGATCATTCCGATTATTATTATAATTGCACTCGCAATTCCAACGATAAAATTAAATTATTCTTTAGAAGAGGCTCCGATTGCTGCTAAAGAAAAGGCTGACTCGAAAAAGGAACCTTTAGTGATTCACGCGACAGCTGTAGATTGGAAATGGATTTTTACCTATCCGGAGCAAGGGATTGAAACAGTTAACTACATTCACATCCCAGAAGATCGTCCTATTTTATTTAAATTAACTTCGGCTGACTCTATGGCATCGTTTTGGGTCCCTCAATTAGGGGGTCAAAAGTATGCGATGGCAGGTATGGAAACGAAGTTATATCTACTAGCGGATGAACAGGGAACGTATGAAGGAAGAAACTCTAACTTTACGGGGGAAGGGTTCACAAACCAAACATTTGATGTGAAATCCGTATCAGAAAGCGCTTTCGATAAATGGGCAACAGAAACAAAAAATAAAGCTCCGAAGTTAACGAAAGATCAGTATGATAAATTGTTGCTTCCGGGCCATACAAAACAAATGACGTTTTCTTCAACTCATTTAGGTTGGGTTAACCATGCCGAAATACAAGATTATGCTTTAAAAACACGTGAACGATTAGGCTATGAGCCAAAAGTTCCTCACTCTAGAGAAGCTAAAGAACAAAAAAAGAAGCTTGAAGAGTCAGAGTCTCATGAATAATCTCATGCCCAGTAGCAGAGGAGGCAATTAATAATGAAATGGGATGAATTTTTTGTAACAGGAGATCCGCTGATTTACGGTGCCGACGTTTCAATCGCATTAACAGCAGCGGGAATCTTGTTCTATTTAACATATTTTAAAAAATGGGGTTGGCTGTGGACAGAATGGCTAACAACCGTTGACCATAAAAAACTAGGGATTATGTATATCGTTTCAGCTGTACTAATGCTGTTCCGCGGTGGGGTTGACGCCTTATTAATGCGTACACAGCTGGCTGTACCGGATTCGAAATTCCTTGATTCACAGCATTACAATGAAATTTTCACAACACACGGAACGATCATGATTCTCTTTATGGCGATGCCGTTCGTAATAGGTTTGATCAACGTGGTTGTACCATTGCAGATTGGTGCTCGAGACGTTGCATTTCCTTACTTAAACGCAGTAAGTTTTTGGACATTTTTTATCGGTGCAATGCTGTTTAACATCTCGTTTGTTATAGGTGGATCACCTTCAGCAGGATGGACAAGTTACATGCCTCTTGCAAGTAACGCATTAAGTCCAGGACCTGGCCAGAACTATTACTTGCTAGGGCTTCAGATTTCAGGTATTGGTACGCTGCTAACCGGGATTAACTTCCTTGTTACGATTCTTAAAATGCGTGCACCTGGTATGACGTTGTTCCGCATGCCGATGTTTACTTGGTCAGCGCTTATGACGACGATTATTATCATTTTCGCTTTCCCTATTCTTACTGTAGCATTAGCATTAATGACGTTTGACCGTTTATTCGGGAGTCATTTCTTTACGCTGCAAGGTGCAGGGATGGATATGCTTTGGGCGAACCTTTTCTGGTTATGGGGTCACCCGGAAGTATATATCGTTATATTACCGGCGTTCGGTGTTTTTTCAGAAATCATTTCTACTTTTTCTAAAAAAACGTTGTTTGGTTATAAAGCTATGGTCTGGTCCATGCTTCTAATCGCTGGATACAGTTTCTTAGTATGGGTCCATCACTTCTTCACAATGGGCTCAGGAGCACTTGTTAACTCTGTATTCTCCGTTACGACAATGGCGATCGGAATACCTACCGGGGTTAAGATATTTAACTGGCTCTTTACGATGTATAAAGGAAAAATAGAATTTACTACCCCGATGCTTTGGGCACTAGGATTTATCGTAAACTTTGTTGTGGGTGGTATTACGGGTGTCATGCTTTCTATGGCAGCTGCTGACTATCAGTATCACAACACATATTTCCTAGTTGCACACTTCCACCATGTGTTGATTGCTGGAACGGTATTTGGATGCTTTGCAGGTCTTGTGTACTGGTATCCGAAAATGTTTGGCTACAAGTTAAATGAGCGAATTGGTAAATGGGTATTCTGGTTATTCGCAATTGGATTTAACGTATGTTTCTTGCCACAATACTTTCTTGGTTTTGATGGAATGCCTAGACGTGTGTACACATACAGTGAAGCATCTGGCTGGGGGCCATTGAACATGGTTTCTACAATTGGTGGTTTCTTGATGGGTGTTGCATTCTTGGTTCTTGTATACAACATGTACTACAGCTTCCGTTATGCGACACGCGAATTAACAGGCGATGCTTGGAATGGCCGTACTTTAGAATGGGCAACTCCTTCAGCGATGCCTCCTTTCTACAACTTTGCAAAGATACCGGTTGTTAATCGTCTAGATCACTTCTGGTATGCAAAACAAAACAACGAAGTAGAGAAACTAGAGGCTAAGGATATTAAGAAAATCCATATGCCTAGCAACTCTGGTGTTCCGTTCATCATGGGATCCTTCTTCTTTGTAGCAGGATTCGGAATGGTATTCGGCTGGTTTTGGATGGCTATCATCGGATTGATCGGTGTATTCGGCACAATGATTCATCGTTCGTTCGCTTATGATGACGGTTATTATGTAAGTGAAAAGGAAATTAAAGAAACTGAAAATATTTCTAATTAAGGAGGCGTGAAAAAATGGCACATGCAGAAACACATGACCCCGGCACGCCTTTAGAGTATCAATCAGAGACTGGACGTTTAAACATCCTCGGTTTCTGGATTTTTCTAGGGGCAGAACTTGCACTATTTGCTACGCTGTTTGCAACATACATGGTACTGATGCATCGTGTGGGAGATGGTCCGCCGCTTGGCGAGCTTTTTGAAGTGAAAAGTCTTTTGATTCAAACATTTTTACTGTTAACAAGCAGTTTCACGAGTGGTTTGGCGATTCATGAAATGCGCCGCCACAATGTAAAAGGTCTGATGATCTGGATGATTATCACGCTCGCGATGGGACTTGGATTCCTTGTATTTGAGATTAAAGAATTTGTGCATTTTGTGGGTGAAGGTGCAACAATCGGTACTAGTGCGGCTTGGTCAGGGTTCTTCGTTCTTGTAGGGACCCACGGTCTTCACGTAACAGTCGGTATCGCTTGGATTTCCATGATCTTATTACAAGTTTGGAGAAGAAAATTTACACCAGCCACTACTGCTAAATTGTTCATCTCAAGTCTTTACTGGCATTTTTTAGATGTTGTATGGATCTTTATCTTTACAGCAGTCTATCTAACAGGGATGGTGATGTATCATGGCTAATAAACAAGCAGCTGTCGATCACGGCGGATTCCCTTGGAAACTGTTAATTGGTTTCGTGCTATCCATCGTGCTGACGCTTGTTGCACTATGGGCTGCGTTATATACTGATTTTTCAATTACGACAATTTTGGTAGTTATCTTTGGGTTTGCGTTCTTGCAGGCTGCCCTGCAGCTACTCATGTTCATGCACGTGACCGAAAACTCTCAGAAAAACGGAATAACAGGCCGCGTTCAGGTTGGAAACGTCTTATTCGGATTCTTTGTAGCGATCGTAACCGTAATAGGTTCTGTCTGGGTACTGTCAGCAGGTCATGCGAAACATGATCCTCAAGAACACCACAACATGAATCACGAGAAAATGGATCATGAAAAAATGGACCACGATAAAATGGATATGGATCATTAATAGATATTTTTAAAAGCCCCTTGCTTACGAGCAGGGGGCTTTTTTGTGTTTTTTTTTGTTTTTGAGGGGTTAGAGACTGGATTCTAAGATTTTTTTAGTCTGTATGGAGGGATTCTTAATTAGTGTGGCGCTCGATTTGAAAAATACGAGCGCCAAACGTAAAATAATCGCGCGTATTTCATTACTTCAATGTTGGTAGTATATATTTTCGATTTTTATTTTTCCAATATGCGATAGATCCATATCTAGTAACAATCTTCTGGCCACATGCCTGGACGACAATTGAAGAAAGTCGCAAAATTTGCTTGTTTGAAATGGAGTTTCCGAATAAAAGCGTGTAATCATCCAAAGTAGGGATGTGGAGGTCTGGAGATTTATATGAGCATTTCGAACAGTACAATGCTCCATACTTCCTCATTACTGGCAAATGTAAGCACTTTGTACAATAGACACCTTTGATAATGTCGTTTTCTTCAATCTGAAACCTTGTTAATAAATCTGGGTTTTCTGGACTGTGCTGGCGTACTATTGTTTTAGATACTTTAGATAATTCTTTTCTCGATAACTTCTCGACAGTGTGCATTTTTTCTATGATATTAATTCGTTCTTGGAGATAAGGACTGTGAGTGATTTTTTCCTTCACTTCTTTAAAAGTGGGGGGGCTTTAATGATGGTTTTGGGGTTGCTCATAACTACTAAGGATTTCACTGGAATTTGCGGGACACGATTGCGGGCAAGCCATTCAAGTAGGTGTGACTGCTGGCGCTTAACCTTGAAAATAGGATTAGGGAAAGCTTCTTCAGTGCCGTCTTCTTTTTGACGGATCACTTGATTGAGATGGTCAAAAATTAATGTACCCGATATATTTTTTACTTCGAGGATTAGGAAATATCAAGGGGATACGAGAAGGGTATCAATTTGAAAAAAGCTTTCGTAACCTTCAAGCCTCAGATCATGAATAATGGAGTAACCTTTGCTAATCAAGGGTTTTAAAAAATAATCATTCGAGCGTTCACCGTAATGTCCATAAAGTCTGCCTCCTAATTCATCTTCAATGGCTAGTAACTTAGGATGAGTGTATGCCAATCTGCGTTGCAAAACTTCCATCTTTTGAATTCTTAACGATTTCGAACGATCTTTAACTAACATTCAATACCTCCTTTTTCCTTACTATTCTCCTTTAAATAAAATTTTCCTTCCGAAAAAAAAACAGCCCCTAAATGGGACTGCTAAGAATCAAAAATTCGTTTTTATCTAACCTGACCGTCACCTGTCATGCGGTATTTAATCGTTGTCAATGCTGGAAGTCCCATTGGACCGCGAGCATGTAATTTCTGAGTGGAGATTCCGATCTCAGCTCCAAATCCTAGTGCTGAGCCGTCTGTAAAACGAGTTGAGGCATTTTGGTATACAGCAGCTGCGTCAACAGCATTTAAGAAGTAGAGTGCGTTCTTACTATCTTCTGTTACGATTGCCTCGGAATGTTTCGTGCCGTATTTATCAATATGTGCTGCAGCTTCTTCAACTGAGTCTACTACTTTTACTGCAACAGCAAGGCTTAAATACTCTTCTGCCCAATCTTTTTCATTTGCCGGAATAACGTCTGGAAGCAATTCGGCTGCTTTTTCATCACCGTGAACTACAATTCCGTGTTTATCAAATAGCGCTTGTACTTTATCTTTGTTTGTTTCCAGCCATGCTTCATGGAAAATAAATGTTTCGGCTGCATTACATACGGCAGGGCGGTCTGTTTTTGCATTTTCAAGAATTGCTAAAGCTTTTTCAACATCAGCAAACTGATCCACATAAATGTGGCAGTTACCGACACCTGTTTCAAGAACGGGAACAGTAGCATTCTCAACAACCGTTTTAATAAGTGATCCGCCGCCTCGCGGAATAAGAACGTCGATATGTTCTTTCATCGTAAATAGCTGGCCGGCAGCTTCACGGTCTGTTGAAGCTATAAATTGAACAGCCTCAGCAGGAATTTTTGTTTCCGCAAGAGATTTGTGAATCACAGCAACTATAGCCTTGTTTGAGTTCAATGCGTTTGATCCGCCTTTCAGCACAATAGCGTTGCCTGATTTTAGAGCAAGACCTGTCGCATCCACTGTTACATTGGGACGAGCTTCATAAATCATGCCGATAACTCCTAAAGGAACGCGTACTTGTTCTACTTTTAGTCCGTTATCAAGCGTCCAGCCAGATAAAATTTCTCCGACTGGATCTTTTAAGTCTACAACTTCACGTAAACCGTTCGCAAAATCTTTCACACGTTCTTCCGTTAAACGAAGACGATCCATTAAAGCATCTGAAAATCCTTTTTCATCGCCTGATGATAAGTCTTTTTTATTTTCTTCTAAAATATATGCCGAATCCTTTTCGAGTTCATCTGCAATTGTTAGCAATGCTTCGTTTTTTTCTTTTTCAGTTAATAACGCGAGCTTTTTAGAAGCTTTCTGTGCAAGCTTTGCTTGTTGTTTTACGTTTAATTGTTTGGTTGTACTTTGTAAAGTACTCATCCAACGCCTCCCATAAAATTTTTAAACAACTGTTTAATGATATTAAAGTATCGGTGCTGCTAAGCGAGTATGGCATACAAGATCCTGGTTGTTGATTGCTTCTTCTGGTCCGATTTCGTCTGTCATTTTGTCCATTGAGAATCCTTTGATTTTAATGAGCTGTTTTGAAGAATAGTTTGATACACCTAGTCCGATTTCATTGCCATCCAAATCTTTAATGCGCACAACGGAACCCTTTTTAAAATGGCCGCTCACATAGCGGATTCCTGTAGGGTAGAGGCTTTGAAGTTCATCAATGCCTTCTTTTGCTTTGTTGGAAACTGTAATTTCACCTTCAGGACCGGAATGGAAAGCAATCCATTGACGCTTCATATCCAGATTAAATGAATTCTTTTCAGGGACAAAGTACGTTCCCCTTGCATTTCCCTTTACAGCTTGATGGATAATGTCAGGTGTTATTGCGTTACCAAGAAAAGATGAGATGCCAGATGCCATGGCAATTTTGACAGCATCAATTTTAGAACGCATGCCGCCTGTGCCGACCGCACTGCCAGGTTCGCCTGCAGATGCTTCGATTTCTGGTGTAATTTCCCTTACTTTTCTTAGTAGTTTAGCTTCAGGGTTTTTTCTTGGGTCTTCTGTATATAACCCATCTATATCTGAAAGGATAACGAGCTGATCGGCATCAACCAATCCCGCTACTTTAGCGGAAAGTGTGTCGTTATCTCCAAATTTCAAACGTTCGACAGTAACCGTATCATTTTCGTTCACAATCGGGATGATTCCACGATCTAAAAGAACATTAATTGTATTCCGTGCATTGTGGTAACGGTCACGATCTGAAAAGTCACTTCTTGTGATTAGTATTTGTGATGCTGTATAGCCATGTGAAATAAAACGCTCTGAGTAGGCTTCCATAAGTAAACCTTGGCCGATTGAAGCTGCCGCTTGTTTTTCAGCCAATGAAGTAGGGCGGTTTAGACAGCCTAGACGTCTATATCCCGCTGCAACTGCACCAGATGATACGAGCAGCACTTCATATCCTTCATCTTTTAATGCAACGACTTCATCTACAATACGTTCTAATTTGTGTCTGCTAATGTCTCCAAGCCGGCTTGTTAATGAGCTGCTTCCAATTTTCACAACAATACGTTTATTCGTTGATTCATGTAAAGACATATAAAGAATAATCACTCCTGTTTTAATCAATTTCCATCGTTTTTTTCGGTCAAAAATACAACGGTAATGAGTATAACGAAGGCTGGAATGAATGACAACAGGGTTTGGTGAGATAGTGTAGAAAATGGGCAAAAAGTGAAGAAAACTGAAGAAAAACGTGATATTCATGACAGGGAGGGTGAGAGAGGATGAGAGAGTGTCAGGGCATGTTATTCAGGGTAATTTTGTTCGAAGGTATTTTCCATAAAAAAACAAATCCCCCGCTAAATGTATAGAGGGGGATAATCATTAAATTTTTAAAGTTTAGCCTTTTCCACTTTACGTTTAGCTAAATATGGACGGCCCCAAACGACATACGCTGCGTAATGAGCAAAAAATACGTTAGCGATAAAAACAGTGATAAAGAACGCATGAACAAAAATATTCAAATGGTCATATGCCATGAAAAGCCCAACGTACGTCCATAATAGGGCGATGAACGGCGTTTGCAAGAGTGCAAGCTTGCGGCTATCGTTCCATAAGAATAACGGCGTCGCTGTCGCTACAAATAGATAAACCATAAAAACATCCATTACTGATCAACCCCTTGAAATAATGATGACGCTTTCAATTTTGACAATATAGCGTCTAATTTGTGAACGATTTGTTACAATTAGTATACCACAATAGGGGAAGATTACCACACGTTTTCATGTATTTTTTTGAAAATTCAACATTTGTCTAGAAAAAAAGAATCCGAAACCTTATGCAGGAAGCGAATTCTCTTAAAAATTATTTATATCGGATATCGATAAAATCTTTCATTTTGAACCCATTCAAGCATTTTTGGATCCTTTTCAACATTATTAACTAATAATTGAGTTTGAGACCTGTGTGCTTTAATGCAGTTCATCTTTTCTTCAAAAACATCAGACACATCGTTTATGATATGTGGTGCTCCAAGATCGTCAACTGTATTTTTAGCGAAAGCTACACATAATAGCTCGGGACGATCTAGTTCGGGAATGCTGCGGACTGCCCGAATAACGGCTCTAGCTGTTGCTTCATGATCTGGATGAACACTATATCCAGGGTAAAACGTGATGATCTTTGCAGGCTTTACCTCATCAATGACGGAAAGGAAACGATCAGCTAGAAGTTGTTCGTCCTCAAATTCGATAGTTTTGTCTCGCAATCCAAACTTTCGAAGGTCTGTTATTCCTATAGCTTTACATGCATCGTCTAACTCTTTTTCTCGAATTAACGGCAAAGATTCACGAGTAGCAAAAGGGGGATTTCCCATGTTTCTACCCATTTGTCCGAGTGTCAGACAAATATATGTCACAGGCAATCCTTTTTTAGTATGCTGAGCGATAGTCCCGGATACTCCAAACGCTTCATCGTCTGGGTGAGGGAAGATCACTAGTAAATGGTCTTTCATCTATAAAAACCTCCTTTATACGTCGAATGGAGTTGAGCTTAGCTGAAGTGATAGTGCTAAACGACCTTCTGCATCATGACCTGCCATCAGCAGCCGATCTTTTGAATCAATCTCCCAATGCGTCAGCCCTTCTGCATAAATCCAGCCTAAGTCTATTTTTAAACCAACACGAAAAGGACCATCGCCCATAATCTTGCCTGATGAGCAAATAACTTTTCCATTCCGGATATAGGCATTTACAGTTAATACTGCATCATTATTGTGATTGGCATAAGCGCCATTAGTTGTTTCTAAATGCAAATATTGTTCTTTTCCGATACGTTCGTCTAAAGCGGATTGAACATCTTGAGGTTGAATTGGCTGCATGCCGTCACTCTCCCATAAAAATAAGTTGTTCTTATTATAATTCAAATTTTTCATTTGCGTGAAACATATGCTCGTCCCAAATAAAGAGGAGAGCTGATCCATTAAGACCAGCTCCCTCAAGTGACTTATTATTTTTCTAACTTTTCACGATATGCTCCATGCCAAGTCGGTCCAACGTATTGATTTAACTGGAATCCAGCTGAAATCGCCTCTGTAATAAAATCCTTCGCTGTCAAAATCGCTTCGCGTACAGGCTTTCCTTTTGCAAGTTCGGCTGTTATTGCTGCTGAGAACGTACAGCCAGCCCCATGTGTCCAAGTTGTTTCAATGCGATCTGATTCTAATACTTCAAATTCATTCCCATCATACAATACATCTACTGCATTTTCATGATCCAGTTTACCGCCGCCTTTAACGACAACATATTTAGCGCCATTAGACTGGATTTTATGAGCAGCTTCCATCATTTGTTCTACTGTTGTAATAGGAGCCATTCCTGCTAATTGAGCAGCTTCAAAAAGATTTGGAGTAACGACAGTAGCTTTTGGTACAAGAATGTTTTGCAAAGTTGTCGCCAATTCCGGATGAATCGGTTCTGCGCCTTTACAAACCATTACCGGATCTACAACAACGTTTTGAAGATTATGCTTCTCGATTATTTGAGCGGTTGTCTCAATCACTTCAACGGATGCAAGCATTCCTGTTTTCAGTGCATCAACACCAATTCCGGCAATAACGGTTTCAAGCTGTGCTTTGAAAAGGTCGATGGGAAGTAAAAATACTTCGTGAAACCAGTCACGATGTGGGTCTTGAGCAACAACTACGTTCAGGGCATTCATCCCATATACGCCAAGTTCTTGGAAGGTTTTTAGATCGGCTTGTATTCCAGCTCCTCCACTAGTATCTGAGCCTGCAATTGTAAGTACTTTTTTAGGTGCCATTATTTAATCTCCTTTATTTACGTTTATCACTATTATCTCTATTAAATTATAACAAAAGAAAAAATGAAAAGAAAAAGGGATGAACTGACAGGTAAAAAAGACCAGATAAATTGAAAAGGTTGACGGATTTGTATATACAAGATAAGCTTATTTTGCAATATGTATATACAAGTTTATCTAGCGGGTTGAAAACGCTTCATAAACATCACCAGATTAAACTTATTGTTTTCATCACATGATAAACAAGGGTATAGAAATTCATACGTTCTTTTTTGAAGTGTTATGGAAACGGTTACTAGGAGGGAATAAATATGAGTAAAATCCGTGAATCAGCTGAGCAGATTGTACAGGCTCTCGGCGGAAAAGAAAATATATCAGCGGCAACACACTGTGTCACCAGACTTCGATTAGCATTAAACGACGAAGGGAAAGTGGACAAGGATGCACTCGAGAACATCGATCTCGTTAAAGGTTCCTTTTCAGCAAATGGGCAATATCAAGTCGTTATCGGGCAAGGCACAGTAGATAAAGTTTATAACGAATTTATTGATATTACAGGAACTGGCCGAGCTTCGAAAGAGGATATTAAAGATGAAGCAAGCAAGAAGCTTAATCCGCTGCAAAGAGCGATTAAAGCGTTAGCTGACATTTTTATTCCGATCCTTCCTGCCATTGTAACTGCAGGTCTGTTAATGGGGATTAACAATATTTTGACTGGACCGGGAATTTTTTATGATAAAAAATCCTTTATTGATGTTCATCAAAACTGGGCAGATCTTGCGGGGATTATAAATTTAATCGCTAATACAGCCTTTGTTTTCTTGCCGGGACTGATTGGCTGGTCCGCTGTGAAAAAGTTTGGCGGAAGTCCGCTTCTCGGTATTGTGCTTGGCCTGATGCTTGTTCATCCAGATCTTCTCAATGCCTGGGATTATGGGAAAACAAAAGATATCCCAACATGGAATCTGTTCGGTTTACCGGTAGAAAAAGTCGGTTATCAAGGACAAGTATTACCTGTACTAATCGCATCATGGGTTTTAGCAAGAATTGAACTTTTCTTGAAAAAACGAATTCCAGACGCTCTTCAATTGCTTCTTGTTGCTCCGATTACGTTATTGATTACAGGTTTTTTGGCATTTATCGTTATTGGTCCTATTACGTTTTCAATAGGGAACGCCATTACAGATTTCTTCGTAATGATTTTCCATAACTATGCATGGCTAGGCGGTCTGATTTATGGCGGATTGTACTCACTTCTCGTTGTAACAGGCATGCATCACACGTTCTTAGCAGTTGATCTGCAGTTGATTTCTAATACAGGCGGAACGTTCCTATGGCCAATTCTTGCACTGTCTAATATTGCACAAGGTTCTTCAGCTCTTGCAATGTTCTTTACAACAAAAGACGAAAAGCTTAAAGGTTTGTCAGGAACTTCAGCACTGTCTGCATATCTTGGTATTACAGAACCGGCAATGTTCGGGGTGAACTTGCGCTTTAAATATCCGTTTATTTTTGCAATGGTCGGTTCAGCTATTGCTGGTATAGTCATCACAACAGCTGGTGTGCGGGCATCTTCCATCGGTGTAGGCGGTATTCCAGGTTTCTTATCAATCTTACCGGGAAGCTGGGTTTCATTCTTTATCGGAATGGCGATTGCACTAGTGGTACCGTTCGTATTAACGTTTATCTATGCAAAAGTAAAAAAAGATAAGCAAGCATAAAAAACAACTAAACAGTACCAGCCGGGTGGCTTTTGCCAAACGGTTGTTTTCATTACAAAAACATTCTGGCGGTGAACATACATGAAAAACGAACCTTGGTGGAAACGATCGGTCGTCTATCAAATTTATCCGAAAAGCTTTAATGATACGACTGGTAACGGAACGGGTGATATTCAAGGAATCATCGATAAATTAGATTATTTGAAGAAGCTTGGGGTGGATGTGCTCTGGCTTACACCGATCTATGATTCACCACAGCGTGACAACGGTTATGATATACGTGATTACTTTCAAATTTTTGAAGAATACGGGACAATGGAAGACTTTGACCGCTTACTGAAAGAAGCTCATAACAGAGACTTGAAAATCATTATGGATATCGTTGTGAACCATACGAGTACAGAACATGAATGGTTTAAACAATCACGCTCATCAAAAGATAATCCATATCGTGATTTTTACATTTGGAAAGACATTGTTGACGATGGGGAACCGAGCAACTGGGTATCAAAATTTGGCGGTTCTGCTTGGAAGCTTGACGAACAAACAGGACAATACTATCTGCATTTGTTCGATGTCACGCAAGCTGATCTCAACTGGGAGAACGAAGAGGTTCGTCAAAAAGTTTATGAAATGATGAACTACTGGTTTGAAAAAGGGGTAGATGGTTTCCGTTTAGATGTTATCAATCTCATTTCTAAAAATCAGGATTTTCCGAATGATGATGGGTCTGTCGCTCCAGGAGATGGACGGAAATTTTACACAGATGGTCCAAAAGTTCATGAGTACATGCAGGAAATGAACAAAGAAGTTTTCTCCAAGTACGATGTTTTAACGGTAGGGGAGATGTCTTCCACGACAATTGATAACTGTGTGAAATACTCAAATCCTGACCGGAAAGAATTAAGCATGACGTTTAACTTTCACCATTTGAAAGTTGATTACCCGAACGGTGAAAAGTGGAGTGTTGCAAATTTTGACTTTTTAAAGTTAAAAGACATCCTTTCCACATGGCAAGTTGAAATGAACAAAGGAGACGGCTGGAATGCGCTTTTCTGGTGCAACCATGATCAGCCTCGAATCGTTTCCCGTTATGGGGATGACGGAAAATATCGGGTAGAATCGGCAAAAATGCTCGCTACAACCATTCATATGATGCAAGGAACCCCTTATATTTATCAAGGGGAAGAGTTTGGGATGACAAATCCGAAATACGATTCCATCGACCAATACCGTGACGTTGAATCTTTGAACATCTTTCAGTTGCTGAAAGAAGAAGGCAGGGACGAAGAAGAAATCTTAGAAATTTTAAAACATAAATCACGGGATAATTCACGTACGCCTGTTCAATGGAATGATAAGAAGAATGCGGGATTCACAACAGGTACACCATGGATTCCTGTCGCAGACAACTATAAGGAAATCAACGCTGAGGCAGCAGTTGCAGACAATCAGTCGATTTTTTATCATTATCAAAAGCTGAACATGCTGCGCAAAGAACTGGCGATTATAACATACGGCAATTATGAACTGCTTTTAAAAGATCATCCTGAAATCTTTGCTTATGCAAGGAACGGTGAGGATGAAAAACTTCTTGTAGTAAATAATTTTTACGGTAAAGAAACAGCGTTCACACTTCCGCAAGGAGCTATTGTAGAAGGCTATTCTGGAAAAGTGCTGATCAGCAATTATGATTCGGCACCTGCGGATTTTACACAATTTACACTGAGACCGTATGAATCAGTCGTGTTTCACTTGAAAAAATAGTGCTACAATAATTATGGTGAAGAATGATGACAAGAAAAAACAAATTTCAAGAGATCTATCAAGAAATTACAGCTCAAATTAAAGAAGGTTTATTTCCAGCTCACACACAGCTGCCTTCTGAACACGAACTTGCTGAGCGCTATGAAACATCCAGGGAAACGGTTAGAAAAGCACTGAACCTTTTATCTCAAAACGGATTTATTCAAAAAATACGCGGTAAAGGGTCAATCGTTTTGGAAAACAATAAATTGAGTTTTCCTGTTTCAGGGCTGGTAAGCTTTCAAGAACTGTCAGAGTCAATGGGTAAAAGCAGTGTAACGACTGTACATGAGTTTGGATTGATCCAGCCTGATGAATTTTTGCAGCAGCAGCTACAAGCTGAACCAGATGATGAGTTATGGAAAGTAATTCGATCTAGACAAATTGATGGTGAAAAAATCATTTTGGACAAAGATTTCTTTTTGAAAAAATACGTTCCAACCTTTTCAAAGGAAGTGGCGGAGAAATCGATCTACGCCTATTTGGAAAAAGAACTTGGACTTAAGATCAGTTTCGCAAAAAAAGAAATCATGGTTGAAAACTGTACAGCAGAAGATAAACGATTGCTGGATTTAGACGGTTTTCAGCATATTGTTGTAGTGAAAAACTATGTGTATTTAGATGATGCGAATCTTTTTCAGTACACAGAATCCCGGCATAGGCTGGATAAGTTCCGTTTTGTAGATTTCGCAAGACGGGGAAGATAGCAAGAAGGAGTGAGGCTAAAAAATGCCTCACTTTTTTTGTTGGTTATGATAGGTGTGATTTTCAAGTACGGTTTGTCGAATATTGACGGCTTGTGTTTATATTCAGCCTTTTTGTGGCATTAAATTGTATTTATCACTGAAATTGTTAATTTTCGTGGATTTCAGGATAATAAATGTGTATATATTTGAAATTAATATGTAATTGGTTTTAATTCCTAATTGATATCTCCAATATAAGCTCCACCCACTGCATTTTTAGCTTGAATTCTTCCAATCAGCTCACGAGGATAGAAATTGTAATCGCCTAAAGCTGAAATTGACAGCCAAACGACATCCGTTTGGGTAGTATCCGGTTCCGCTGGTGTGAATTCCTCGGGGATTTCCTCTAACACAACTTTAAATATATGTTCAACAATATGCGTTTCCTTATTTTCAGGTTGGTTGGTAACGTGATTTTTGCTGATAAATTCACGCACCCAAATTAATTCTTTAACCTTTACATTGACTCCGATTTCTTCTTTGCACTCACGAATAACTGCTTCAGCTAATGTTTCGTTAAATTCTTGACCGCCGCCTGGGAGGATAAATTTTTTTATACCATTGTTTTGTTTTTCTATTGTAAGTAAGCGGTTCTCAAGAATGATCAATGCTTTAACGGAGCTTCTAATCTTGTACATGATACAGTTCCTCCTAAAATTGCTTTCTTTAATTTACCATTCTCCAGCTGTTGACAGCCTCTGTAAAGTTCGATAATATTTAAAACAGTTACCGTTATACTTCAACGCGTAAAAGCGTTTAAGTGTGCAAGTGAACGGATAAGCGGTTGTAGATTAACGAACGGAGAGATTTAACATGAAGAAACAAATGACTTTACCAGTAGCACTAGTTATTTTTACAGCGATCTTTGCTGTGATGTTCACTAGTCTTGTATATATAAAAGTGGAGCCTCATATTCCTTTGCTCTCATCATTAATTTTGGTATCGGCAATTGGAGCCTTTTTTGGAGCTAAATGGACAACGATCGAAAAAGGAATTATTAATGGGATTGTATCTGGATTGCAGCCGATCTTTATTTTATTAACGGTCGGTCTGGTTATCGCAAGCTGGATGTTAAGCGGAACTGTACCGACATTGCTTTTTTACGGTATGGATATCATCCAGCCTGAGTGGTTTGCTTTAAGTGCGTTATTTATTACGATTCTTGTTTCAAGTTTCACTGGCAGTTCTTTTACAACAGTAGGAACTGTAGGAGTAGCTTTAATGGGAATCAGCCATGTTCTTGGTGTGAACCCTGCATTAGCTGCGGGTGCTATCGTCTCAGGTGCGTGTTTTGGTGATAAAATGTCGCCGCTATCTGACTCGACCAACTTTGCGCCGGGGATTGCTGGGGTAAATATGTTTGACCATATCCGTCATATGATGTGGACGACAGTTCCGGCACTTATTCTTACGGCAATCGCATTCTATGTGTTAGGCGGAGATGGAGCAGGTACTGCAAATTTTAAAGAAATAAAAGAAATCCAGTCCGTTCTTTCGGATCAGTTTCCGATTCACTCTCTAACATTAGTTTCTCCATTATTAGTACTTATCCTGGCATTTCGTAAACTGCCGATCATGCCTGTTTTATTAACAGGAGTCCTAGTTTCAATCGCTATTTCATTCATTTTGATTCCTGATTTAACGGTTCAAAAAGTAATGAATGTTATGCAGAACGGTCTACAGATCGATACTGGGAACGATGCAGTCAACAACATCGTAAATAAAGGCGGTCTCATGTCAATGATGTGGTCGATCTCCTTGATTCTGATTGCTCTAGCGTTAGGTGGAGTAATTCAGGCACTTGGATTGTTTGAACTATTGTTTGCATCTGTAAAAAACACGACTCAAAAAGCAGGGAAGCTTATTGTAACAACATTAGCTTCTTCAGTAGGGGTCAACTTGCTGGCAGGGGAGATGTACTTGTCCATTCTTTTACCAGGTCAAGCGTTAAAAGATGCGTATGAAAAATCAGGAGTTCCGTTAAAAAACTTATCAAGAACGTTAGAAGATGGCGGGACACTTGTAAATCCGCTTGTCCCTTGGAGTGTGAGCGGAGCTTTCTTTGCTTCGACACTTGGGGTTTCAGTGCTGGAATACATCCCATTCGCCTTATTCTTATGGCTATCGCCGATGTTCACTTTAGTACTGGCATACACAGGATGGAGTGTTAAAACAAAAAATGCAGGGGAACTTGAAAAACAAACAGCGGCATAAATAGAAATGAAAGACTCAAATGTGATTTTTCATCCTTTTGAGTCTTTTTTTATTTGGCTGTTTTCGTATTCATTGTTGCTTTTGAAAGTATTTGAGTTCCGTTCCAGGTTGCTCGCTTTCCGCGGGGCAAGCGGTGAGCCACATTCGGACGTTTCACGTTAAGTGTCTCACCTGCCCGCCTGTCCCGCAGGAGTCTCGCACCTTCCACTCCAATCAACCATCTAAGAAGACAATAAAAAAGAGATTTGAAAGCAACAATCTTTTAGAAAACAGCCTTTTATTTAAATCTGGTGTTATTTAGCGGTTTTTTTACTAAAAAAGATTTCATTATCCTAGTTTTGGTTAACAAACTTAGCGAACAGACTATACCAGTACAATGATTTTCAATTAATTCCACGGTAATATCCACGGTAATTTGATTTATTCCCACGTTATTTTCAATAATTCCACGTTATTTTACAAATAGCCACGAACCGACACAAAAACTCAAAATTCGCCAACCTCGAATTATCTCACTTTTACGGTATTCATTAAATAGCTTAAATCAGTATGAGCTGCGAATTCCTCTTTTAAGATCGAATACATTTTTAAGTCGTGGTGTTTTTCTTTTGAAAACATTCCTTTTCTGATAATACCTTCAAAGGACATACCCGACTTTTCCATTACACGCTCGGACCCAATGTTTTCTAAAAAGCAGCGTGCTTGAATACGGATTAAATCCATGTTTTCAAAACCGAATTTGATTACGGCTGTCGCTGCTTCTGTCATTATGCCCATGCCCCAATAATCATGAGAAATGACATATCCGATTTCGGCACTGTTATGTGTGGGATTCCACGATACAAAATCAATCGTTCCAATAAACATTCCATTTTCTTTAAGTTCAATGCCCCATGGGGATAATTCCTTATTTTCGTATTTATTTAAAATGAATTTGATAAATTCCTTTGTGTCTGAAAGAGACTGGTGAGTATGCCAAGTAACATGTTTAGTAACTTCATCATTAGAACCGTAATAAAACATATCTTCTGCATCATCAAAAGTGATCTTTCTAAGGATTAGCCGTTCTGTTTCAAGTATTGGAAAATCGCCAAATACACTCTCAATCTCCATTAACAACACCTCCTATTGTCGAAAGTTAATTATTTCCATTATAAAGAAGTTTTGAAAAAGGTAAAGAAAAACTAGAAGGAAGCTCTTATGCAGCAAAAAAAGCCGGCTCATTTAAGTGTAATGAACCAGCTTTGATTTCAATATCTATTCTTTAATTTCTTTTTTCATCAAGCCTGCCATAGCAGCTGTTACGATAGATCCGATAGCTATAGCTGCCACGTACAACAGTGGGTTACCGTTAACGATCGGAATAACAAATGCTCCACCGTGGGGGGCTGGGAGGCCAATGCCAAATACCATGGAAAGGGCGCCTGCAATAGCTGAACCAACGATCGCTGATGGGATGACACGAGCGGGGTCTGCAGCTGCAAAAGGTATCGCACCTTCTGTTATAAAGGAAGCACCCATAATGTAGTTAGTCTTTCCGGCTTCTCTTTCAGCTTTCGTATATTTTCTTTTAAAAAGTGTTGTTGATAATGCCAGGCCAAGGGGAGGAACCATACCTCCTGCCATAATGGCCGCGTGCGGTGCATAGTTACCAGCGTCGATCATGGCAATACCGAATGTGAACGCCGCTTTATTAATCGGTCCGCCCATATCAACAGCCATCATACCGCCTAAAATCAAGCCAAGAAATACGAGATTCCCAGTCCCCATTCCTTTTAACCAGACAGTAAGAACATCGTTCAATGCTTTTACAGGTTCAATAACGACGAACATCATGATAAGTCCCGTCAGTAAAATACCGAATAGCGGATAAAGCAAAACGGGTTTGATGCCTTCTAATGAATTCGGAAGTGTACTAAATAGTTTCTTTAAACCTATTACGAGGTAACCTGCTAAGAAACCGGCAATCAATCCACCTAGAAATCCTGCACCGCCAGTAGCCGCCATCAAACCGCCTACCATACCCGGTGCAAAGCCTGGCCGGTCAGCAATACTCATCGCAATAAATCCTGCAAGTACCGGAATCATAAGAGCAAAAGCATTTCCGCCGCCAATCGTGTGCAGCGCCTCAGCTATAGGGTGGTAAGAAGGATCTTTTGGATCAAATGCTTTTATTCCGAATATGAAGGAAATAGCTATTAAAATCCCGCCGCCGACAACGAATGGCAGCATGTTCGATACGCCGCTCATCAAATGCTTGTAAAATCCGCTTCTTTCATTCTTCTTTCTATTACTCGTTTCGTCTGACGAAGTTGAGCCATTATTTCTATATACAGGTGCGTCTTGATCAAGTGCTTGCTGAATAAGTTCTTTTGGCTTGCGAATACCTTGTGCTACTGGCACTTGTATGACGTGTTTTCCATCGAAACGTGCCATGTCTACTTGCTTATCAGCTGCGACAATAATGGCATCTGCTTCTTCAATCTCTTTTTTCGTAAGAGCGTTTTTTACACCGCTCGAACCGTTCGTTTCAACTTTTAAGTTTACTCCCATTTCCTTAGCTTTTGCTTTTAAGCTATCTGCAGCCATATAAGTATGGGCGATACCTGTTGGACAAGCTGTAACAGCCAGGATTTTTTGGCGTGAGGAAGAGACGATTGGATCTTCATCCACTTCCATTTCTTTTTCTTTTGAATCGATCGCTTGTAAAATTTCTTCTTTCGTTGACGCAGATTCAAGTTTAGTTCTAAATTCCGCATCCATTAAAAAGCTGGAAAGTCTCGACAATGTCTGCAAGTGATCGTTGTTGGCGTTTTCATATGCCGCAATCATAAAAAACAAGTGAGCAGAATTGCCGTCGAGAGATTCATAGTCAATTCCCTGGATGGAGCGGCCAAAAGCGATTGCTGGCTCGCTTACAGCATTCGTTTTTGCATGAGGGATGGCGATGCCCTCTCCAATACCCGTCGTGCTTTGACTTTCTCTAGCCAGAATAGCTTTCTTGTAATCTTCTTTATTTTTTAACTTACCTGCACTATGAAGTTTGTCGATCAGTTCATCTATAACGGTTTCCTTGGATTGTGCTTGCAAATCCAGGATTATCGTGTTTTTTGTTAATAGTTCTGTTATCTTCATGTTGTTTTCCCTCCTATATGATTTTTAAAAAGTATCGAAATGATTTATAGCTTTGTGATTCTAATTTCTTCGATTAAGCTTTCAACTAGCTCTTTTGTACAGAGGTCTTCTGAAAACGCTGTTGCACTTCCAGAGGCTACTCCGACTTGGAAAGCTTTTAAAATGTCATTGGACTGGGTGATTTGAGAAAGGAAACCGGCAACGACCGAATCACCCGCCCCGACTGAGTTTTTTACTGTTCCTGCAGGTACATTTGCGAACAATACATGCTCGTTATTTAGAAAAATAGCTCCTTGATCAGCCATAGATACGATGACATTTTGGACACCTTCACCCAGCAACTTGCTGCCATATTGAACGGCATCGTCAATGCTATCGATTGTTGTTTCGAAAAGCTCACCTAGTTCGTGATGATTAGGTTTTAATAAAAAAGGTTTGAAGGGCAGAGCATTCTTAAGTGTTTCACCCGCTGTATCCAAAACAACTCGTACCTCTTGCTGCAAACAAATTTCAGCCAAGTCTGCATAGAAGTTTTTAGAGATGGAGGGTGGTATACTCCCTGCTAGTACAAGAATATCGCCTTCGGACATAGAACGGATTTTTCCGATTAAATCTTGTTGCTGTTCTGATGAAATCGCAGGACCAAGACCATTGATCTCAGTTTCTGTATCTGACTTTAATTTCACATTGATTCTAGTAGGCTCATTTACTTGAACAAAATCATTTGGGATACCCTCGTTTTTAAGAAAATCCCGAATGAATTCTCCGGTAAAACCTCCAATGAATCCTAATGCTGTACTTTTCGTACCTAGGTGGTTAAGAACGCGTGATACGTTAATCCCTTTTCCTCCTGGATACATATGAGCTGTTTCTGTACGGTTCAGATGGCCTTCTTTGAAGTTTTTTACACTGGCAACATAGTCAATCGAAGGATTGAGTGTGCACGTATAAATCATGATGTCACAACCTTTATTTCTGTCTTTTCTTGATAATCATAAGCAACGTCTTCATCGATCTCATTTGTTATAATGATCGCTTTGTTTATATCATCCACTTTTGAAAAAGTGATCTCGTTAAACTTTGAGTTGTCTGCGAGAATAAAAGCTTCCTGGGTAAGAGAGATTGCTAAATGCTTGATAGCAGCTTCTTCAGGATCAGGAGTTGTGTATCCAGCATCGAGATGAATACCGTTAATTCCCATGAAACATTTATCAAAACGGTAAGTATTTAAACTCGTTAAGGCACTGCTGCCTACGATGGCTTTTGTTTTTGGCTTTACAAAGCCCCCGACTAAATAAGTTGCGATCTTATTTTCACTTAAATAGTCAAGGTGTGATATTCCGTTTGTAACAACTGTGATGTCTTTTCCCTTCAGAAAGGGGATCATTTGCAATGTTGTAGTCCCGGCATCAATATAAATGCAATCGCCATCCTTCACGAGACTAGCTGCGTATTGAGCGATCTTTTCTTTCTCTGATAAGTTTTTTGCTGACTTTTCGGAAACGCTCAACTCTTCGCTCTTTTGGTTGAAAAGGGATGCTCCGCCATGGACCCGTTTTAGTTTTTTATCTTTTTGAAGCTGACTTAAATCCCGGCGGATAGTCGATTCCGAAGAGGATGTGGCATCAACTAATTCTTGTATCGTTACAACTTGTTTTTCACCTAATAGTGCAATAATTTTACGATGTCTTTCAGGTGTTAACATTCTGACACCTCCAACTTAGTTCTTTCATTGATGTTATTGTATCGTAAGCCCTTACATTATTCAATCAAAAACAATCACAATCATTCAAAATCAATCATTTTCATTCAGGAGAACGTTTACCCAATTTGATTATCGAGAAGACCTTTTTGAAGAGATCGGAAAGGCATATGAAGCAGAAAGCCTCCCAGTCTTAAAAGGGAAAGTTGGATGGCTGATTGCCGAATGATTCCGCAAAAGGGACTTGTTGATTATACGGTAAAATGGCTGAACAACTATGACCAAGGGGTAAGAATCAGATGAATGCTTAATAACTCGCTTAAGAGGGTATGTTAAAAACAAATCCAATGAAAAGAGGGAATTGTTATGAGACGTTCCGCAGGCGCTACAGTCGTTTCTTTTATCATCGGTATCATTCAGCTTATTTTAGTTTTACGTTTTATCTTTCAATTGTTTAATGCAAACGAAGGAGCAGCTTTTGCGCAGCTTATATACAATCTAAGTCAGCCGCTGCTATTGCCGTTTGCCGCAATTTTTCCAAATATCGAACTTTCAAATGGATTTGTCGTTGAACTATCAACGATTATTGCAATTATTGTTTATGGAGTAGTTGGTATGCTTCTAAAACGTCTGTTTCCGCCGAGAAGAGATAGAACGGTTCACAGAGAAACAGTAATTAGAGAAGATCCGACAACTGGCGAAGAGAGAATTATTAAAGAAGACCGCCGATAGGAAAACAATGCGTATGTCATATTAGTAGATGCTCTGAAGGATGTTGTAAAACATACCTTAGGGCATTTTTTTGTGTGTACTCACATGCCGATTCCAAAGCACATATGAATATGGATAGGAGATATTTTTTAAACTTTGCAGCCTTTGGAGGGAAATTTAGTCGATGGCAATTAAACCACCTGTTCTAAGACAAGGAGATACGATCGGGATTGTGACTCTCGGAAGCCCTCTAGAGGCACGTATTATAAATGAGGGCATAGCGAACTTAAGAAGCAGGGGATTCAATGTGGTCCTCGGAAAATATGTATATTCATCAAATGGTTTTCTGGCGGGTACGGATGAACAGCAGGCTTCCGATCTGATGAGTATGTTTACTAATGAGGAAGTTAAAATGATCTTGCCAACACGCGGTGGTGTAGGCGTGGCTGGAATTCTTCCGTATCTTGATTTTTCCGTTATCGAGCAAAATCCTAAGATCATCAGCGGATACAGTGATATTACGATTCTTCTGAATGTTCTTTATCAGTACGCAAATTTAACTACTTTTCAGAGTTTGCTTTTGCTTGATTTTACTAGAGGAACTCCAGATTATAACTTTCAGCAGTTTTTCTCTGCAACCGCTACACTTGTTTCACCACGTCAAATACTGAATCCGCCAGGGATGACTCTTATCGGCAAGGTGCCAGGGAATGTAACAGGGGAGATCGTTGGAGGAAATCTAACATCTTTTGTTGACTCACTTGGTACTCCTTTTGAAATCGATACAAAAGGAAAAATTTTATTGTTAGAAGAAACACATGAACCAATGAATACCATTTATCGGTATATCACGCATTTGAGAATCGCAGGGAAACTGGATGATTGTATCGGAATCGTTATGGGGGAATGCACGAAATGTGAACCGGCATACGGTAAAACGTATGAAGAGGTTATAGATGAATTTTTAGTTCCATTAGGGAAGCCTTTGATGACTGGCCTCGCTACAGCACATGGGTATTATAAAGCAGCGATCCCAATTGGTGCTAAAGTCAATATGAATTCAATAAACCAGACGCTGACGGTGATGGAAGCAGCAGTTAGTGAGTGATTGTTTTTGTCAGGTTTTGTCGACTCGGGGATATATCATGGAAACCCGTTGGATTATGGAGTAAACTCGTTGGATTATTGCGATTTCCCGTTGGATTCTATCATCCGACCAGCCATTTCAATAACGAAAAAAGACTCAAAGGCTGCTATTTAGCTGCCTCTTGAGTCTTTTTTTATCAATTTATGTATTACGCGATCGTAATCACTTCATATTTTGCGGAGAGCTCAACAAAATGTGCCATTCCTGATATTTCACCGGCAGTCATTTCGTTTTCGATGTTGTAATGATCAACACATGTTTTGCATCCGAAAACTTTAACACCTTTGTTTTCCATTACTTTTAAATGGACTGAGCAAAGAGATTGATCAGTGAGGCAGTATACGCCGCGGTTCATAAGAAAGATCGCTGCAGGCAGATCTGATTGCTGTTTTAAAACTGTGAAGTACGTTTCCATTACGTTTTCACCAAGAGACGGGTCATTACCAGTACCAAACGAATCTGTCGTTACGAGAATGATTTTATTTTGCATTGTTAGAACACCTCTTTTTATGTGAATTATACCATGCTTTGGGTAGACTTAAACCAATTAGGTATATTAGTAAGAGGAGGGTGATCAAATGAATGAATCTCTTTTTACAGTTATAGAAAAGAAAGAAGGACGAAGAGCTACGTTCGAAGTCCTTGAATATAATCAACTGCCAGTCACAAGCGCCGGTTCGAGTTCCTCTTATTATGCAAAAGAAACAGGAGTTAAGCTTAAACAGGTGAGAATCACATTGCGTCAAGGTGCTGTCCAGGCAGAAACTGGTGCTCTTCAGTTTATCAAGGGTGATCTGCAGATGAAAAGCAACGCAGGCGGAGTAGGGGGCTTTATGAAAAAAGTAGCCTCAAATATTTTAACGGATGAATCTTTGTTCAAGCCGTTATATGAAGGAACAGGCGAAATATATTTGGAGCCTTCATATGGCCATTATTTATTATTAGATCTGAACGAAGAAGAGGTAGTAGCGGATAAAGGGATGTTTTACGCGGCAGAACCTTCCGTTCATTTAGGTGTAGCGAGACAAAAGCTCATGTCATCCATTAAAGGTGACGAAGGTTTGTTTCAAACAAAATTAAATGGATCAGGATTCGTTGTTCTCCAAAGTCCCGTTCCGCTACAGCAAATTATGAAGGTGGAGCTTAACGAAGAAAAATTGCAGGTAGATGGTACATTTGCCTTGTTAAGAAAAGGGGATATCGACTTTAGAGTGAAACGCGCATCATCGTCTATCGTCGGATCTGCAACGAGCGGTGAAGGGTATCTGCATATTTTCGAAGGAACTGGAGAAGTTTGGCTGGCGCCGACATTAGGACGATAAAAAAATGGCTCCTCTTAAGAATATAAGAGGGCCATTATTTTTTTACTCCTCAAAATCACCAGCGTCAACACCGGCATCATTTTCGGTTACTACTTTTATCGGCACAACAGGGTTTGGTTCTGGTGCATCCGTTTTGTTAACCGAAATCATTAATATTCCATTGTTGTATTGTGCATTTACATCTTCGTTTCGGAATGTAAAAGGCACTTGAACAAAACGCTCGGTTTTCTTTGTAGCACGTGTTTTGTGAAATTGACCAGTCTTGCTGTTTTTGACAGATTGGGCCTCTTCGTTTTGAGCTTTAATCTGCAGCCCTTGATTAAGAACTTCTATGCTGATGTCTTTGGGTTGATATTCCTTTAGATTTGCATAAATTCTATAATCTTGAGGAGTTTCTTCTGTATCTACCTCAAACGATAATTGCGCTGCGTATTGCTCGAATTGAGTCATCCCTTTATTTACAAATTGCTCAAACGATTTTAGCCAGTCATCCATAGAACGGTTATTAAAAAAAGGCATTAAAGGACCTTTTCCAAACATACACTATTCCTCCTACGCATTTCCGGCATTGTTGGAATCAAATACATCAGGATCTAATGTATTAGTAGCACTGACAACTGAAATGGTTTGAATAAAATTGCCCGTATTTCCGCCGCCGGAACCATTGTAGCCTTTACCAGACGTTTTAGGATTGATCACTAAGGTATCCCCAAAGTTCACCACCCCTTCAGCAGCATTTATATTGATTGGTGCAACAATCAAGCAGGGCACTCTAACACCTCCCTTTTCTATAAAAACTCATTAAACGATTGTGACGTCGTCCTTTGCTATAGCTTATGTAGGTAGAAGCCTAAAGGTGAAAGGTGGTTACAGTTGTAACCGAAATGTGGGCGGTTGCATAGGATGTGTGTAGAAATGAAAAAGGATGAGCGCATATGCCGGCAGTCGTTGGAAAGATAAGTGTCAATTCAGTATCAAGCGGATCTGTTTTTCATATCGGCGACGTCCAGACGATCTGTCCCGTCAGTTATT
Organism: Bacillus sp. NEB1478; assembly: GCF_031582965.1. Taxonomy (NCBI): domain Bacteria; kingdom Bacillati; phylum Bacillota; class Bacilli; order Caryophanales; family Bacillaceae; genus Bacillus; species Bacillus sp. NEB1478. Next base: position 3,447,789 of record NZ_CP134049.1, on the reverse strand, counting down.
CAAAAACTTACGCTGGAGCGGGGTCTTTTAACACGGGTGATAACCTGCGTGTACACAACGGTTACAGTGTTACGTACACCCAAGATCCTGATATAAATGACAATAACAGTGTGGGTAATTTATAACTGACATGCAAATTCCTCAGTAAGAGAGCATAAATCTTACTAAGGAGCTGATTGTATGCATGAGGAAAACAATTACTATTTAAATAAACTTCAGCAGATGATTTATGAGCAAAATGAAAAGATTTATGAGCTTGAAAAACAAGTGAATCAGCTGAAAGAGCAACTGAAAGAAATAAATACAAAACCGCAAAACGTAGAATACACGTTTGAACAATTAAAAATTGAAAAGCTTGAAGGGACGCTTCATATTGGTCTTGGTCATTCTGCCGAAAGTAAAGATCTGATCGAGCAATTTAACGTGGGACAAAATACGCTCCAGATGCCTCAACAGCAGCAAATGCGCGCCAGTATCGAGAATCCGGGCTACCGGGAAATGTTAAAAGCGATGGATGAATTTTTCGTTAAAGAGGTTCCTGTTTACTTACGGTCCCTGGAGACGAAAACAAAAGTTCCACTGGATGATGCATACAGGGTTTTTATCTTGGAGGATGTACAGCGGCAAGTGCCCGGCAGGATCAAACATTACTTAACAAAGTATGAGCCGAAAGATGAAAGAGGACGAAAAGATATTCTCCAAAAAACGAAAGAAGACATTTATCGCGGAATTGAGACGTTTATCGTGCATTTAAAAGAATCAAATTCTGGGGGTGAAGACAGTGAACTTTCACGTAACAAACCATGAGCTTTTTGTCGGTGAGATTTATATTGTGGGGGTCGGTCTATCATCTGTATTGCTGATTGGTGACGTGGATTGCATCAGCTTAGGCTCTGCCTTTGACACACCGCCGGAATCTCTCGTTTTAGGAACTTCACTCGTACCGCTGTAAGAGGTGAATTATGTATCGTACATCAATGGTTAACGAGGTAAAATTAAATTCCCTGACATCGGCATCTGTTCTCAGATCGGGTGATACAGAAAAAATTGAATCCTATGCAGCTGTTTTAGCTGTACAGCGAGAAAGTACCATTTATGGAACGTTTGATCTCCACTTTAAAGATTACGATCTTTTTCAGCAAAAGGTATTAGTTCCTGTATGTCCATCCGTTAATGTTAAGAAAACGTTTAATGCGGTCCCTTTTATCAAAGTAGGAAAAGTCGATATTATCGGGGTTTCGAGTTCATCTGTGCTGCATATCGGCTCTGTAAATAAAATAACATTGCAATCACGTGTAAAGCATATCAGAAATTATATGAAAAATCCTTTTCAAAATGAAGAGGAGGAGGGTGCATGAATTTATTTGTCAGTCAGACCATTGTGATTCAGCAATTAAAAGTAGAAGGAATTCAAAATTCATCTGTGCTCCAGATCGGCAGTGCAGGTATGATTCAACCAATCTCGCAATTATATAACACAGGCAAATACACCGGCCCAGCTCCTCTAATCACTCCGTCTGAAGTTCCTACTGTACCGCTTGGGCCGCCTTCTTAAGAGGTGAATGGGATGGATACATGGAAACAAATGATGGATTGGAAAAGAATGGCCGAACAATATTTTGGAGATCAATTTTTCACGCCTGCTGAAGCTCCAAGTGCTGAAGCGGCAAGAAATAATGATCCTTTTTGCAATATTTACGAAACAGCTCAAGAAATATGCTGTGTTCTTGCTTTACCTGGACTTAATCGTACAGAAGATGTAGAAGTGTTTGTGGATGCTTCTAAACTGACTGTACGTGGAAAGCTTTCGATCGTACTTGATTCGTATAAATTAAATAAAGAAGAATTTCAGCTTGGTGAATTTAACAGAGTGATCGATCTGCCGGTTAAAGTTCTTCAAGAGCCGATTCAAGCCTTTTATCGAAAGGGATTATTATTTATACGAATGCTTAAAGACCACAGAGCTGCAGAGAACCAGCAAAGAGTGCATTTAAGATGGGTTCAAGAATGATGAAGAATAGGCTTGACGACTCATTAGGTTATCGCTTACAATTTAGAAAAATAACGGAAGGAACAGGTGTAAACGTCCAATGCGCAATTAATCTTATCTTTTAGCCAATTACTTAAATAAAAAGTAGAACGCTAGATAGGATTTCTCTGCCCATTTTTAGGACTCGACAACATACCTGTTTTTTTGTGCCCAAAAACTCCTTTGTTTGGTTTTTTTGGCAGTCTAAAAATATGTGTTGGGGCAGACCTCTCTAGTGAAACTAGGAGGTTTTTTTATGTTGTTATTAGAAGCGATTGGATTGGAAAAATCATATAAAGGCAAGTTGATATTGAAGCAGTCGGAACCGTTCCAGCTCTATAAAAAAGACCGGATTGGATTAGTCGGATTAAATGGTACCGGAAAATCGACGTTCTTGAAACTGCTAACTTCTGCTGAGCATGCAGATGCGGGAATAGTCCAGCAATTTGGTACGTTTGCAGTTGTAAGCCAGCTGGAGGAAACAGAGCAAAAAATCACTTCAAAAAGTGCCAGTCAATGGAATTTAGAAGGTAAGTCTTTTAACACGATGAGCGGCGGTGAAAAGACACGTACACAGATTGCCGCGGCACTTGAGCAAAGACCTGATACTCTCTTTTTAGATGAACCGACAAGCCATCTTGATGTTGAAGGAATGGATCAGCTGGCAAAAGTGCTGAATCATCATAATGGAGCTGTAATGCTTGTCTCGCATGACAGAGCGTTTCTTGATATGGTTTGTACAAAAATTATTGAACTCGATCAACAGACCTTCACAGTATACAACGGTAATTACTCCGAATATCTGGTGCTAAAAAAACAAAAAGAAGAGCGTCAGCAGTTTGAGTTCGATCAGTATGTAAAAGAGAAAAGAAGATTGGAAAAAGCTGCAGTTGATAAAGCTTCAAAAGCGAAATCGGTAAAAGATAAACCGGCGCGAATGTCACATAAAGAAGCTAATCTAGGAATCGCCAAAGTGCAAGGTGCCAAAAAGTCGATGGAGAAAACGGTTAAAGTTATCGAAAAAAGAATCGAGATGCTGGATAAAAAGGAAAAACCAAGAGAACAGCCGCAAATTGACTTTGATATCCAGCGATTCTCTGTTATCCACGGAAAACAAGCATTTGCAGTCAAAGATCTATCTATCTCGTTTGGTGAACGTCAGTTGTTTGCCCAACTATCATTTGCGGTAAAGCCGGGAATGAAGGTTGTATTGACAGGGAAGAACGGAACGGGAAAATCAACATTGCTAGAACAGATTTATAATGGGAATAACGCGATAGAAAAATCGAAACAGTTGAAAATCGGCTACTTTCACCAGCACTTAAATATTCTCGATGAATCCAAAAGTATTTTGGAGAATGTGATGGAAAACAGTTTATATGAGGAAACGTGGGTAAGGACCATTTTGGCGAGGCTGCTTTTTAAACGGGAAGATGTATTTAAAAAGGTGGAAGTGTTAAGCGGCGGTGAGCGGATGAAGACGGCACTTGCGAAGCTTTTTCTAAATGATTATAATATACTGCTGCTGGACGAACCTACGAACTATATGGATTTGTTCACACGTGAAGCATTAGAAGAGGTTCTTGCTGCGTATCCAGGTACATTTATTCTGGCTACCCATGACCGCAGGCTGATGGAAAGAACGGCAACACATGTACTGGAAATCCAGCCGCCAAAGGTAAAGTGGTTCGAGGGAAGCTATTCGGAATTTAAAATGAATGATAGAAAAGTGAAACAAAAACAACCCAAAAATGAAGAAAAGCTAATGAAGCTGCAGTTTGAAATGACTGAGCTAATCGGCCAGTTGTCGATGTGCCAAAAAGAAGAGGAAAAAAGACAGCTTGACCAAAGATATCAAGAAGTGATTAGGGAAATCAGACTGTTAAAAGCACAATAAAATGAAAATGAGACTCAACCATTGAAATTTTGTGGTTGAGCCTGTTTATTGAGGAAAAAATAAGAGCGCATTCTCTCTGAGAAAAACAAACTTAATAGGTGAATGTGATAATCCAACAAACAAAGGGGTCAATCCAACAAACATGTGTGATAATCCAACAAATGAAAGAGCTAATTCAACAAACGTACTAAATTCATTAAAAAGTGTGCATCTGGAAGCGACACTTATAATACTTTAAATGAAGAAGAGACTGCTCGCGAAATCAGGTCAGCCTCCTTCTTCTATTTATCTTCCTCTTGTCCTGCTACTGTCGGCGGTTCTTCTTGAGATGTGACGTCAGTATCGTATCCGATTTGTCTCAAGTCTTCTGGATTGGCGATGGTGCCGCCAGCCATGCCTTCATTGATCATTCGATCGATATCCAGATAAAGTTCGTCTTTTCCTTCATGTGATTTATCTCTATTCGTCATCTTACAAACATCCTTTCTGTTTTTTTTAGGATGTTTTATTTTGCCCTTAAAAAATGGATTCAAACCGGTTAAGATATTCCTTGAAACTTAAATGGGAACCGACGTAAATAATACATAACTATTCTTGTTTTTTACGTTATGAACTCAGGCAATTTGGGAATATAACATGGAGATATTTAATAAGGGTGGGTAAATGAAATGAACGATTATCACATAAAGATTGAAGATTATTTGAAGCTTTTAAAACGCAGATATAAAAAAGGGAGACTTCAAGCGAAACAATATAGGAAACGAATGGAGCTCATTCATTTGTGGCATATTCGGGGAACGGTGAATGTTCCGAAAGAATAATTAAAAGAAAGTCTTTCTTAGACGATAAATGGGATAGACACGTCTTGATATGGCAGGTGCAACATGATTAAATCGAATCTTACATTTACTAAAGCTGAACATACGAAATATGATTATATCTTTCATATCACGTTTGCCTTGCTTCTTTGCTTTTACAGTTTTCTAATCCTGTTTTCCAGTCAGCTGCTGGGAGGGGTGTTTTTTATTAGTGGATTAGCGCTTCTGGCTTTTACCGTTTGGAAAGGAATCAAAACTTTTCAATCTGTATTTGGAGTAATCGTATTACTTTGTCTCTTGTTTTTCAGCAGACTGCTCTGGATGAATGCCTTTTACGTTCTGCCTGTTTCTTTTTATGAAATTTTTCAAGCTTTATTTTTCATTGAATTCGGGATGGGACTTGTATTGCTTTATAGCTTAATTACAAAAGCAGTTCCCTTCTCCAGAGGAAATTTAAATTTCATTATCCATGGCAGCTATTTTCTGACAGGGTTATTACTCATCACATATACTTGGCTATATAGCTATGGAGCGGTGATGCAAGGAGATTATATAAGGCTGATTTGGGCAGTGCTCATCCTTATTCTTTGGTGCGGATTGTATGTTTTTCAGTATTTTTTCGATGGCAAAAAAATAATGACTTCTGCATTATTTGTCCTAAATATAGGAGTAGGATGCTGGTCATTTTATAGGTGGATTCATATTTTCACATAGAAAAAGAGAAAGCCGAATAAGGCTTCTCTTTTTTTTATTTGACTTAAACTTTGCAGCTATTTTCAGGCGGGGCTTTTGTAAAGAACTAGGATCTTTTAAAAAAACTTATTTTTATCTATCTTTTAGTTTTGCAAGCAAGTGGAGTATTTCGAAATATAGCCAGATTAATGTAACGATCAATCCAAATGCTCCGTACCATTCCATATATTTCGGCACTCTTTGATTTGCTCCATTTTCAATAAAATCAAAATCTAGAACTAAGTTTAGTGCCGCTATTACAACTATAAACAAGCTGATTCCAATGCCGATAGGTCCTGAACTATGAAGGTATGGAACGGCAATTCCGAAAAAGCTTAAAATAAAACTGGTTAGATAAACGAGCATGATACCAGCTGTGGCAGAAAACACAATTAACCTGAAATTGTGTGTCACTTTTATAATGCGGGTAGCATAGGCAAACAAAAGAGCTAATAAAGTTCCAAATGTTAAAGCTACAGCTTGAATCGTAATGCCATTAAATTGTGATTCAAAGGTAGCTGAGATCCCGCCGATTGCAAGACCTTCAAGTGCCGCATAAACAGGAGCGAGCAATGGTGCTGTTTTTGGGACAAAGGATACGATTAAAGCTGTAATCAATCCACCTAATAAACCAATCATGATCAGATGTCCTACTGAATTTCCAATGCTATATTGATGCCACGTATAAAATGCCGAGGCCATCAAGATGACGAGCAAAATAAATGTTTTCGAAACCGTTCCTGAAAGTGTCATCTCTTTGCCTGATGACATGCCTCTATATTTTTCAAAAGTTGAACGCTTTAACGCAGGGTTTGCACTTCTCATTCTAACTGCCTCCTTGGACTTTCTGCTTTCCTGTTTTCAAATATACGATATAGAATTGTTAAAGTTTCATGATTGTACACTTTTACTTCTCATCATTATAAGACAAAATTCCCGTTGCATTTTTTTGAAATTATGGTCCATTAGGGAATAATGACTATTTTGGACAAAGACCGACAAAAATCACATATTTTGGGTGTAATATATAGAGATATAAAGAAGGGAGGTGAAAAAGATGCGAATACGAAACCTCTTTATTCAGGGCTTAATTGCAGGTGCGGTTCTTTTTATTCCGACAGCCGTTTTTGCTGAAAAAGGTGAGCAAGGAAGAAGCCAGCCAGATGCACAGCAGCATGGACAGTTTACTGCACAAAGTAAACAATCTTCCGAGCAGAACCGCCAGACAAATGATGAGCGTAATAAGAGTACTGAACGATCTAATAACAAAAATGTTTCAGCATCAAAAGCTCAAAAAAGTCCGGAAAAGCAGCATGTTCAAGTTAAACGTAAGCAATCCGAGGTTTCTAAGACTAAACTTTCTCAGCAAAGCAGACAACAGAATGAAAATGAACACAATAAGTTGAAAAGGCAACAAATAATTCAACTTCCGAATGCTGCACCTGTCGTACATAAGAGAATCATATCGACGCCTAGTACTAAACAACCTTCTGTGAAGCCGGAAAAAATGACAGCGGCAAAAAATCGTATGGTCAACGAAAGCAAAAAGGCAACATTACCTGCTGAGCGGTCAACAAGTAATCCTGTCCACGGTGAACAGATCAAACGGGTTCAAAAGATTCCTTTGGATTTCCCGCTGGATAAAAGTACTGAACAACCGGATACGACGGTAATCCCGGTGAATGCTGGTCAAAATTCTACACATTCCTCACAAACAAATGATGGAGGAATGGGGGCTGCCAATATTGCCAGCATAAAGGCAAGCTTGTCTTTACCAGTTATTTTTCAGGATGGTGAAAAGGTTTTTGTGTATTTTAGCAGATTGGACCTCTTAAGAAGTCAATGGGTGAACGCACCGCCTTCAAAACCGCCGAAATCAGCTCTTTAATTTTTCATGGAGATATAGTGTTTTAAAAACCAACCATTTGAAAATTAAGGAGCGAAATAAAAATGAAAAAAATGAATCGTGTATTTGTAAAATCTTTTGTATTTGCTGGAGCATTAACGCTTGCAGCAGTGATTGGAACAGGATCAGCTGAAGCATCTGGAAATCATGGGGATCGTTCAGAATCTCAGGGAACTGTTCAGGCAAAAGACGAATTTTACGGAAAACATAATCAAAAGCCTGTTGCAAAAGAAAGTCACAACAGATATGTAAAACATGAAAATCATGCAAAACCACAAAAGGCTGAAAAAGTGCAACAGCCAGTCAAAGCAGAAAAACCAGTAAAAGTTGTAAAACCGGTTAAAGAAGAAAAAGCTGTTAAAGAAGAAAAAGCTGTTAAAGAAGAAAAAGCTGTTAAAACTGAAAAGCCTGTTAAAGACAAAAGCCATTCTCAAGGTGCAGAACATGCAAGTGAAACGGCAAAATTACATGCAAATCCAAACTCAGCTATATTTGCAGTTGATACTGAAAAAGAAGAACCAGCAGTAGAAGAACCTAAAACGGATGAGCCGGTTGAGGTTGTAGTTGAAACACCTGCAGCTGAAGATGATACAGATGCAACTGAAGTTGAAGCTCCTGCTAATACAGACACTGAAGAAGCTACAGAAGATGAAGTGTCTGACGATCAAGATGCGACTCATGAAGAAGATGCTGATGAAGATACTGAAATAGAAGAATTTAATAATGGTGAAAAAGTAAAAGAAGTAATCGCTCTGTTAAATAAGATTCGTTCATTGGTACTTGAGAATGCAACTGAAAATGACAAGCTTTATGAAGCGATCAATGCGGCAATTTTAGCATTTGAAGAAGCATTAAAGGAAGATGCAGCTGATGATGCAGATGCGCCGGCAGTACCGAAAGAGGAAGACGAAGACGATAATGATAATGATAATGATGAAGTAGAAGTTGAAGTGAGCACTTTATAAGTTTTTTCAAAAAGTCAGGGACCTGTTCCCTGGCTTTTTACGTTTAAATAACAATCCAAATTTTCCACCGTTTTCTTTTATAGGAAAAGGGAATTCTAAATATGAGAAGCAAATTGGAGGTGGTTTGTTGTTAAAAACAGGCGATTTGGCACCGGATTTCACATTGCCATCCACATTAAAAAAAGACATTTCTTTAAGTGATTTTAGAGGAAAGAAAAATGTGCTGGTAGCCTTTTATCCACTTGACTTTACACCTGGCTGAATAAAAGAAATTACCTCTTGGAAAGAGGATTACCAAAGATTTGAAGGTGCCAATACGGAAGTACTGGCAATCAGTGTAGATCACATTTATTCTCATAATGTATTTTCTGCGAGCCTCGGGACCCTTCCTTATCCGCTTTTGGCTGATTGGCATAAAAAAGTAACGAAAGAGTTTGGCGTTTTGAATGAAGAAAACGGAACAGCTAATCGATCTTGCTTTGTCATCGATAAAAACGGAATCATCAAATTTTGCAATCATAAATTTGATGCGAATGAGAGAATTCAGTATGAAGATATATTTAAAGCATGCGAAACATGTGGAAAGGAAGACTGACGTTGGATTTTGAACAAAAAAACAGCAATAATGGTGAAAATTTAACTGCAAACGCAGAGAAAAAGATTAATGAATTTTTTTACGGAGAAGAACGTGAAGAAGATGACAATTTAAACGAATTAGTTAATAACGGACTTTCATCCATCTATATGGAAAAGTCAGAAGATGAAAAATAAAAAATCCGATAAACCTTCCTGTATGAACTTCGAGACAGGGAGGTTTTTTTAGTGAGGAAAGGTTAATTAAACTTTTTTGAATCGTATTCCCAGAGTTTTTGTCGATAATAACAGACTTTTAATTGGTAAACTCACATTTTTTTATCACATTCTCACACTTTTTAGCTAGATAGCCACGAGTCTGCAATATTCCACATCCAACACCGGCTACCCGCTACTAGCCAAAATCCGATCTGGGAAAATGTTGAATTCCTGTGACATTTTTATATCAGCCAACTTCCTTAAAAATCTTATGTTACTATTAGGAGGAAATATGAAGTTATAGGGAAGGATAGGCTTAATGAATATATTTCTTACCGGTGCAACCGGGTTTTTAGGTGGACGTTTAATTCAAAATCTAGCTCGTGAAGGTCATACGCTGTATGTTTTGGCTCGCAACCTTCAAAAAGCAGAAGAATTACTTAAAAAAACAGCCGATTTTAAAGGCGAAGTGCATATTATAAAAGGCGATATTACAACCCCTGATTTGGGGATCGATAAAGAATCACAGCAAGAACTTATTCATAATGTAGATGTGTTCTATCATATGGCTGCTCTTGTAAAATTCGACTTGGACTTAGAAGATGAGCTTTTTGCAATAAATTACGAAGGTACAAGGCATGCGCTGGACGCAGCAAAAAAGTTTGGTGTCTCGCATTTTTATTATGTGAGTACGGCATATACTCTCGGAAAAGAAGAGTTTGCAAAGGAAGAACTGCATCCTTTAAACAGCTCATTTAACAATCCTTATGAAGAAAGCAAATGTAAGGCAGAGCATCTATGTTTGGAATATAAGCAATCCTACAATGTTACGATATTAAGACCTGCGATCATAGTCGGTGATTCGCAAACAGGGGAAGCTGATTCCAAATTTACGCTGTACGGATTAATGAGAAGTCTTGAAGTCTTTAAGAAGCGTTTTCAGCGCAAAGGACTTGGCAACAAGGTATTCCATTTGTTATGTGAGGAAGGCAGTACTCAAAATCTGGTGCCTGTTGACTACGTGGCAGAAATTTTATCTGATGTTCTGCTAAAGGGAAGAGAAAACCAAATCTATCATATAACGAACAGCCATCCGCCATTGAGTGCAGATGTCTTTCAAATTATGAGAACAAAAGCAAATTTGCACCCGTTTAAACTTGCTCCATATTCCTATGAACAGCATCTAGATCAAGATGAGAAAAACTTAAACAAGATGGTTGACGTTTATAAAAATTATTTGAATCGCAAAATCATTTTTGACGACTCAAATACACAACAATTACTGAAGGCATTTGATAAAGAACCGCTATTAATGAATGAAGAGATGATCAACAGGATTATTGAAGGGTATCGCGAACACAATTTAATAACAAATTAAATTCATCTATTTACAAAAATTGCATATACTGATATAGTGGTGAAGGAAATAATATTCTAAAAATTTTGAAAGCCCAAGGAGGTATGTATCATGAGACAGCTTAATGGATTTACGTCAGAGAGTGTTATGTATTGTGTACAGCCTATTGGGACAATGAAGAACTGCAGATAAATTTAATTCTGCATGTTATTAGTATTCTTCGTTTAAATTTGTCATTTAACCATGGGCTGTACACACAGCTCATGGTTTTTTATATGGAATAAGGGTATTTGTGCACTCTTATTTTCAGTAAAGAACCGTTCTTCAGCGGTTCTTTTTTTATTAAAAAATAACAACATTTATTCGGAGGGTACTAAATTGAATTTAAAATCATTAGGTTGGAATCAAACATTTGAAGAGTCTTTTCAAGAATATAATAATCAAGCACTTGTTCCTGGAAGGATCAGCATTGAACATAAAGGTTTGTACAGAGTTCTGACAGAGAACGGCGAATTGCTTGGAGAAATTACCGGAAAAATCCGGTTTAACGCCGAAGGAAGACAAGACTATCCGGCAGTAGGAGACTGGGTGGCTGTCCAAGCCAACCCATCAGAAGGAAAAGCTTATATCCATGGAATTTTGCCTCGGAAAAGCAAATTTTCCAGAAAAGCAGCAGGAGTGACGACAGAAGAACAGATCGTGGCGACTAATGTAGATACTGTCTTTTTAGTAAACGCATTAAATCAAGATTTTAATTTACGCCGGTTGGAAAGGTACTTGTTAATGGCATGGGAAAGCGGAGCAGCGCCAGTTATAGTGCTCAGTAAGGCTGATCTTTGCGAAGATATTCAAAGCATCATCGATGAAGTTGAATCAATCGCTTTTGGAGTTCCGATCTTTTCAGTCAGTTCAGAAACAGGAATGGGTATTGATGCACTTTCTGATTTTATAAAGGAAGGACAGACTGTAGCGCTGCTTGGTTCATCTGGTGTAGGCAAGTCAACTTTGGCAAATAAACTATTCGGCAGTGAAGTTTTAAAGACAAACGAGATACGTGTAGAAGATGGAAAAGGAAAACACACAACAACTCATCGTGAACTGCTTGTCTTAGATAGCGGCGGTATTTTGATAGATACACCGGGGATGAGGGAGCTTCAGCTTTGGGAAGGCGACAGCAGCTTGAGTCAAAGTTTCCAAGATGTTGAGTCAATAGCTGACCAATGCCGGTTCCGTGACTGTTCACACAATAATGAACCTGGTTGCGCTGTACAATCTGCTATTGAAACAGGAGATTTGGATGAAGATCGATATAACAGCTATTTAAAACTGCAGCGTGAAATGGCTTACTTCGCTAGAAAAGAAGACCAGAAGCTTGCGCTTGCTGAAAGAGCGAAGTGGAAAAAGATTGCTGGGGACCGGACGCGAGTTAATCGAAAATAGTTTCTAGCAAAAACGAGCTGACTTCTTTAATGGGGAGTCGGCTTTTCATTTTCCTATGAGATAAAATAAGCACAATTAGGGAATCATCAATTATAGAATACTAGAGGAGGGATTTTAGTGGCTCAAAAATTCACGATTCAAACACACCAGCGTGATGAAATGTACGAAATTACCACATCGCTGCAAGCTTATGTTGAGGAACAGCATATCGATGATGGCGTACTGTATGTGTATTGTCCCCATACGACTGCGGGTATCACAATCAATGAAAACGCGGATCCGGATGTTGTGAAAGATATGCTGATGAAGCTGGATGAGGTTTATCCATGGGAACACCCTAAATACCGTCATGCGGAAGGAAATTCTGCTTCGCATTTAAAAGCAAGTACAGTAGGTTCCTCTCAGGTTGTAATGATTGAAAATGGTGAATTGCTGCTCGGAACATGGCAAGGCATCTATTTTTGTGAGTTTGATGGTCCTAGACATAGGAATTATTATGTGAAGATTTTACAAAAGTAGGATTGAGTCGATTTTAGCAGTCAAATAGTCCTGAAACTATAATCAAATATTGCATATGACAATATTAACCCGCTGAGAAATCAGCGGGTTTTTCTGTGATAAAGCATTAAAGGTAGCGACATATAATACATTTTGTTGAATAATAGGGAATTTATTTTAATTTAAAATAAAATATCTATTTTTTCTAAATTTTAGTTGTCTATCTAGTAATATTCATGTAAGATTTTTTTAAATAGTAGCAATTATCTAAATTTTCTAACAAGGGGGATTTTCTACATGGGGATGAAAAGAGGGTTAAAAGTATTAGCAGCTTCTGCATTATCTTTAGGTCTTTTAGCAGGCTGTAATGCTTCAGGCGGGTCTGGAAGCAGCGGTGGCGGAAGCGGAAAAGTAATTAAGATTGCTACACAAACTCCGTTATCAGGAGGAAGTGCAACACTGGGTGAATCTATTAAACTGGGTGCACAGCTTGCATTAGAAGAGAATAAAGATAAGTTTGATAAATTGGGATATAAGCTTCAGCTCGTTCCTTACGACGATCAAGCTGATCCGAAAAAAGGAGTAGCAAACGCTAACCTAATCGGTTCTGACAAGGCGATCCTAGGGGTTGTCGGTCACTTGAATTCAGGTGTATCTATTCCATCATCTGAAGTTTATGAAAAATACAAAGTGCCTATGGTTTCTCCGGCTAACACAGCTACAGAAGTTACAGATCGCGGACTTAAGACGGTAAACCGTATCGTTGCGCGTGATGACTTCCAAGGTCCAGCAGGAGCAGACTATGCAATCAATAAGCTGGGAGCTAAAAAGATCTTTGTTGTTCAAGATAAAACGGCTTACGGAACAGGTCTTGCAGATGCCTTCAAAAAAGCGGCTGAAGACGCAGGTGCAGAAATTCTTGGTTATGAAGGGATCACGGTTGGAGAAAAAGACTTTAACGGTGTTCTTACACAAGTATTATCCAAGAAACCTGACTTAGTATTCTTCGGTGGACTTTATACGGAAGGCGGTCAATTAATCAGACAAGCACGTGATAAAGGCATCGACATTCCATTCATGGGCGGAGATGGAATGGATTCTTCCACTCTAGTTGAAATCGCCGGTGATGCGGTAAAGAATGTTTACTACACGTCTGTAGCAGCGGATGCTAGCAAATCGTCTGAAGGACAAGATTTTGCTTCCAAGTACAAAGATAAATTCAATAAAAATGTAGAGTCTTATTCGGCTTATGGCTATGATTCAATGAGCGTTCTATTACATGGTCTAGAAGCAGCGATTAAAGGCAATGACGGAAAGCTTCCATCTCGTGAAAAAGTAACGGAAGAAGTTCGTAAAGTACAAGATTTCCAAGGTGTTGTAACTAAAGTTGGATTTGATGATAAAGGGGATAACAAGTACGCGAAAGTTTATATCTATAAATTCAGCGAACCTAAATATCCAGGTGTTCAAGAAGGCGAAATTAGTAAGTAAACCGATGTTTACACGAGAGGGAGTGACCCTAATGGCCATCTCCCTCTTCTTTTTTCCACACATACATCCTAGTTGTGAAAGAGAGGAAAAGTTATGTTAGCTGACATTTTGCACACGCTGCCCCAAGTTCTTGTAGATGGTTTAGCACTTGGCGCGATTTATGCGGTTATTGCACTTGGGTATACGATGGTTTATGGAATTCTTGAACTTATCAATTTTGCTCATGGTGAAATTTTTATGACGGGAGCATTCATTGGTGTTGCCATGCTTATTCTGATGACGGGAATGGGATGGATCGCCTCAATGCCTGCCATACTTGCTCTAATTCTTGTTTTGATCGTTACCTCGATTTTAACGGGATTCATGGGAGTGGGAATCGAACGTCTGGCATACCGGCCACTAAGGAATTCTCCTAAGCTCATCACGTTAATCTCGGCAATCGGTGTATCATTTTTGCTTCAGGATTTAGTTCGATTTATTACAGAATATAAGCGCGGGAATTATATCTTAACGGGTCCATCGATGTTTAATGAAAAGTTTACGCTTAAATTTTCTAGTCTTTCTTCATCTTTCAGTGATGCATTTTTTAAAACTTCAACACTTATTCTAGTCGTTGCAGTAGTAATTATGATGATCGGTCTGGACTTTTTCGTAAATAAAACAAAATGGGGAATGGCGATGAGAGCTGTCGCTCAAGACCGTGAGACAGCATCCCTCATGTCAATCAACGTAAACAAAGTCATTTCTTTAACCTTCTTTATAGGGTCTGCCCTTGGGGGAGCTACTGGTGTTCTATTTGCAGTTCAGTATGGAACAATTGATCCTTATATTGGATTCATTTTAGGGCTAAAAGCATTTACAGCTGCTGTATTAGGCGGAATCGGGAACATTCGCGGGGCGATGGTTGGTGGTCTTATGCTGGGATTGCTAGAAATGTTTGCTGCGACAAATCTTCAGCTTTTAACAAATGGCGTTTTCGGAGCAGAGTACAAAGATGTTTTCGCATTCGCAATCTTAATCGTAGTTCTTATTTTCAAACCAGAAGGACTGTTTGGAAAAGCAGTTACAGAGAAAGTGTAGGTGAAGATCCATGCAAAAGCTGACTAGTAAACTAAAAGGAAATAAAATGGCACAGGTCATTTTGCTCGTGCTTTATGTATTGGTAACTTCATTGAGTTTATATTTAGCACAACAATCTGTTACCGCATTTCTATTGCTTTTGTTCTCCTTGTTATTGCTTTACTATACTGATCTTTCAAACCGATTAAAATGGGTGATTGCAGGAGTGGTCCTCATTGGGGTCATACCTTTTGTTGCAAGCACAGGACCGAGTTATCAATCCTATATGGAAGTTGCTACTGTGGTTGGCATCTATGTGGCGATGGCATTAGGACTTAACATCGTTGTTGGACTGGCAGGGCTTTTAGATCTTGGCTTTGTTGCCTTTTTTGCAATAGGTGCTTATACATACGGTATTTTTGCTACCGGACAGGCAGCGAATTTTATGCCGTTTGGGACGTTTCCGTTATCCGGCGGAAGCTTTTGGATTTTTATTCTGATTGGCTGTTTCATGGCTGCGCTTTTCGGTATTTTATTAGGTATTCCAGTCCTTCGTGTAAAAGGAGATTATCTAGCAATCGTTACATTAGGTTTTGGGGAAATCATCAGGATTGTTTTTAATAACCTTGATAAGCCTGTCAATATTACGAATGGTGCAATGGGCTTAGCATCGGTTCAGCCGCCTGAAATCTTTGGTTTTCAATTTGTTTACCCTAATCAGTTTTATTATATCGTGCTGGGGATTCTTCTTCTTGTTATCCTGGCTGTGAGAAGGTTTGAGTTTTCAAAGATCGGCCGTTCCTGGAAAGCCGTAAGAGAAAACGAGATTGCTGCACAATCAATGGGTATCCATTTAGTGCGCACAAAACTATTAGCTTTTGCGATCGGTGCCTCTTTCTCGGGAATGATGGGAGTAGTATTCGCAGCGAAACAAACGTTTGTTGATCCAACGAGTTTCACTTTGCTGGAATCGATCACGATTCTTGTTATGGTTATACTCGGCGGAATGGGAAGTGTGCCTGGAGTTATTCTTGGTGCTGCAGTTATTACGATCCTGAATCTGCAAGTGCTGACTGAAGTAACAAATTATTTGAACCAGTTAAACATGGACGGCGTGATCAGCTTCCCGGAAGCTCTTGCACCTGCGAAGATGCAGCGCTTTATCTTTGGAGCAATTTTAATCATATTTGCGATCTATCGTCCTCAAGGATTGATTCCTGCAAAAAATCCTGTTTTCGATGAAAATGCTTTGAAAGAGGGAGCGAAAAAACATCGGAAAGAGAAAATTACAATCGATCAAGATAAGGGATTTCAAGCTTAGGAGGGCGTGGCAATGTCGATTTTAACAGTTAGTAATCTATACAAACAGTTTGGCGGCTTGGTCGCAGTCAATTCCGTCGATATGACGGTTGAAAAAGGATCGATTACAGCTGTAATCGGTCCGAACGGAGCGGGTAAGACAACTTTTTTTAACTTGATCACAGGTGTGTATCAGCCTGATAAAGGAAATGTACAGCTAGGTTCAAAATCATTGATTGGATTGAAGCCCCATGAAATTTCGAGACAGGGAATTGCTAGGACGTTCCAGAACATTCGTCTTTTTTCGAACATTACAGTTCTTGAAAATGTAATGGTAGGACTGCACAAACAGTTAAAAGCAGGAGTTGTTACTACATTATTTCAAACAAAAGGCGTTCGAGAAGAGGAAAAACGTGCTCAGGAAGAAGCATATCACTGGCTGGAATATGTAGGTCTGGCACATCATTTAAATGAAGATGCCCAAAATCTTTCGTATGGTGCACAGCGAAGACTTGAAATTGCTCGTGCTCTGGCAACTAATCCTAAACTCCTGCTGCTGGATGAGCCTGCTGCGGGGATGAACCCGAGGGAAACAAGGGAATTAACCGAGTTTATCCATCGTATGAGAGAAGAGCTGGATGTAACGATTGTTTTAATCGAGCACGATATGAAGCTTGTTATGGAAATTTCAGAGCACATTGTTGTATTAGATCACGGCGAAAAAATTGCTGAAGGAAAACCTGCTGAAATCCGGAATAATGTAAATGTAATAGAAGCTTATCTTGGTAAAAGTGCAGTAACGCCAGCGTAAGGGGGAGAACGATGAGTATTTTACAATTAAATGATGTTAATACATTTTACGGTGGTATTCACGCGCTAAAGGGAATTAGTCTTAAAGTTGAAAAAGGTGAGATCGTAACGCTTATCGGCTGTAACGGAGCAGGAAAATCAACAACTTTAAAAACAATCAGCGGTCAAGTTCTTCCGAAAACAGGAAAAGTATATTATGAAGATAAAGATATTTCAAAACAGCCTGCTCATATAACTGCACAGACTGGGATCGCCCACGTGCCGGAAGGACGAAGGATTTTCCCTAAGCTGACTGTAAAAGAAAACCTTGAGATGGGTGCTTTTGCGATAAAAGATAAAAAAATCATCAAAGAGAGTATGGAAAGAGTCTTTGGATATTTTCCTAGACTTCATGAACGACTGTCCCAAAAAGGCGGAACAATGAGTGGCGGGGAACAGCAGATGCTGGCAATGGGCCGGGCTTTAATGTCTAAACCGCGACTGTTATTGCTGGATGAACCATCTATGGGCTTGGCGCCTGTAATTGTTGAACAGATTTTTGATATTATCAGTGATCTTAATAAAGAAGGAATGACCATTCTTTTAGTCGAACAAAATGCTTATCAAGCCTTACAGGTAGCCCATCGTGGATATGTAATTCAGACAGGCGAAATTGTAATGACAGGACTGGGAGCAGATTTGATTAAAAATGATCAGGTCCGGGAAGCATATCTCGCTTAAGTCTGCATAAAATAACCTGGCTATAATAGCTCAGGTTATTTCTTTTTTTAGGGCAGACAGTTAAAATATGTGACTTGCGGAAAGCGAGCGACCTGGAGCGGAAATCAACAACTTTCCAATACAGCCTTATAAAAAAATCCGGCATCATCTTCTTTTAAAATGACTGAAATTGTTATACCTTTAATAGGAATAAGAAGGGGGGGTGTAAGGATGGTAAAAGTACTCTTTGTATGTTTAGGAAACATTTGTCGTTCTCCAATGGCTGAAGCGATTTTTCGTAATTTGGTAAAAAGAGAAGGACTTGAAGGTGCTATTTCGATTGACTCCGCTGGTACAGGGAACTGGCACGCTGGTGAGCCTCCTCACGAGGGAACAAGAAATATTTTATCTCAGAAAGAAATTTCGTTTGAAGGTCAAAAGGCACGTCAAATTAAAACAAGTGACTTAACTCAATTTGATTATATTATTGGAATGGACGCTGAAAATATTGGAAACCTTCACAGAATGGCTGGTCAATCTAAAACAGGTATGATCGCAAGGCTGATGGATTTTGTACCCGATTACGAAAGTGAAGACGTACCAGATCCATATTTCACTGGTAATTTCCTTGAAGTATATGAAATGGTGAAAGCAGGATGTGAACGGCTGCTTGTAGAAATAAAGAATCGAGAATCGCTTTAATTTAAACCGGAGGAACATTAATGGGTGAGATTAGACAGTTATCAGAAGAACATGAAATTCGGGCAGCATTTCCTGTAATGAGCCAACTTCGTACACATCTATCTGAAGCCTTATTTTATGAAATGTTTCAGCAGATGCAAAAAGAAGGCTATAACTTGATTGCCAATTATCAAAATGAAAAAATTGTAGCCTTGGCAGGGTTTGCGATACTGACGAATTTCTACGACGGCAAGCATGTTTACTTGTATGACCTCGTTACAGATGGCAGCGAAAGGTCAAAGGGTTATGGAGAAGAATTGCTGTCCTATATTGAATCATATGCTGTTCAGAACAATTGTAACGGTGTAACGTTAAGTTCTAATTTAGAGCGGGTGGATGCACACCGCTTTTATGAACAAAAAATGCATTATGATAAGCCAAGTTACGTATTTAAAAAGCGATTTTAAATTTTTTTAAAAAAAGCCCTGTAAAGTGGAATAAGCCGCTTTTTTCAGAGCTTTTTTTACTGTTGATAGTGCGTGTTCAGCGAGATTTATAATCGCTGAACACGCCATTCAGGAAAAATGTGCGCTCATCCAGATTCTCTTTTCACACAAAAAAACCGCCCCTAATCGGGACGGTTTTTTGTATTCGATGTATTAAGCACGGCTACGCATACTGCGCATAATCCAGCTTACGATAAGTACAACCACGATTGCTCCAATAATAGCTGGAACAATAGCAAATCCTGCTACCGTAGGACCCCAGTCACCTAATACAAGTCCACCTAGCCAAGCTCCAACGAAACCAGCGATAATGTTACCGATAATACCACCCGGTACGTCACGCCCTGTTAATAGACCGGCTAACCAACCAATAATTCCTCCTATAATAAGTGCCCATAAAAAACTCATTTGAAATTCCTCCTTCATTTTTTTTAAAAGTTTGGTGTTGCTAATATTGAATTACTTTTAAGTTACCCATTCTAAAAAAATCTAAACAAAAGTGAAAAGAAGTTTTTATAAGGTTGGTCAAAGGGAATGATAATTGAAACATACATAATTAAAGATAGGGGTGAGAAACATTGACGTTATGGCACATTCTTAAACATATGAAAGCAAAAGCATTCGGGATTGAATTTATGCACGGATTTAAAAAAGGAGATGTAACGGGTTTGGCAGCACAGCTCGCATATTATTTTCTTTTATCTTTATTTCCGTTTCTCATTTTTTTATTAACACTTGGAGCGTTCTTTATTAAACCTGCTGAGGCGTTGAATATGCTTGAACATTATGTACCATCAGAAGCGATGGATTCTGTAGGTGAAAATTTACAGACAGTTCTTGAGGGAAGAAATGGAGGATTATTGTCCATTGGGATCATAGCAACGTTATGGTCTGCATCAAACGCCATTAATGCTGTTATCAAAACGTTAAATGAAGCTTATGGGGTAGAGGAATGCAGAGGTTTTATCAAGACAAGATTACTTGCCTTGTTTTTAACGATTGGCGTAATCTTTGCTTTTATCATTGCTCTTGTTTTTCCGGTTTTCGGAAAAATGCTAGGCAATATTGCTTTTTCATATTTAGGACTTGATGAAGCTTTTATGCAAATTTGGGGAGTTATAAGATGGATAATCAGTTTTTTACTAATCTCTACGTTTGTTTCTGTATTATATTATTTAGCACCTTGTAAAAAACTTAAATTTACCGAAATTTGGTACGGCTCACTCGTGGCAACATTTTTATGGCAAATAGTATCTTTGGGTTTTGCTTTTTATGTTGATCACTTTGGTAATTATTCTGCAACTTATGGAAGTATCGGTGCAATTATCGTATTGATGCTTTGGTTTTACTTAACAGGACTTGTTCTGCTTTCAGGCGGTGTTCTTAATGCGACCTTCCATAAATTCAAAATAGATTTTGCCAAGAAAAGGGGCTTGTTAAAGGCTGATTCATAGGAAAAGCTAGTAATACCTTTTATTAAAGGAGGTATTATTACCATGGGAAAAAGCAATAAGCAAAATACAAATAAGAGCAAGAACAACAAAAATGAAAGCCAGCACAAGACAAGCAGCAGTGCCAATAAGAAAAATAACTTTCATTAATGATTAAAAGCTGTCCGTTAACGGGCGGCTTTTTTTCCTTTTTTGAATCCTTTTTCGGTGTTACACGTATGTGCTATAATGATTTCCGTCATCTTTTTGGACAGATAAGGAGGGAGATAAGATGGAAGAACTTATACTCTCATTTGTTGACTTTTTAAAGCAATTTTCTTATTTTGGATTAATTGCCGCATTAACATTTGAATTTGTTCCTGCAGAGCTTGTATTGCCGCTAGCAGGCTATTGGGTATATGAAGGGGATATGAACTTTTGGCTGGCCGTATTAGCTGGAACATTCGGCGGGACTCTCGGACCGTTAACTTTATATGCATTAGGACGTTATGGGGGAAGACCGTTTTTGATGAAGTACGGCAAATATGTATTTATAAAAGAGAAAGAAATAAATGCTGCTGACCGTTTTTTTGAAAAATACGGTGCTGGTGTCGCGTTTTTTGGAAGATTTCTTCCTGGGGTAAGAACGACAATATCGATACCATGCGGGATGGCTAAAATGAACGTTTGGGCGTTTTCGATTTATACGTTCATTGCAATGCTTCCAATCACGGCATTTTATATTTATCTTGGACAAAAATTCGGACCGAACTGGAAAAGTGTTGGAGCAAAATCAGAAGAATATATGCTCCCTGTAGCTGTGACTATTGTGGCTGCAGTCGTGCTTTTTATTTTATTTAAGAAAACGAGAAAGAAATTTGCTTCCTGATTATACAGTTAATTAAAGAAAGTTTTATATGTTACATGTATCTCAAAAAGAGCTTTACATGGTAAACTAAAAAAGGTGACTACAGTAATTATTATTTTAAAGGCAGGAGAAGGCAGTGAACTCGAAAAGAATAAGAGTTATTTTTAGCATTTTCGGTGCACTGATTTTTGCTGTGTACTTTGCCATTCTAATTTATGCTACACTTTTTACGTTTAACCATTATGTTTACGGAAAATCAGCAAACCTTGTTTTGTTTGATAGCATCCGTCTTATGTGGAGAAGTGGAGATTATTGGCTAATATTTAAGAATGTTATCGGAAATGTACTATTATTCTTCCCGCTTGGAATGCTGCTGCCGTTAGTATTTCGTTTCTTTGATTCGTGGCGAGTCATGTTTGTGATTGGATTCGGTACAAGTTTTGTTATTGAATTCCTGCAATATGAATATGCACATCGGATATTTGATATCGATGACATTTTACTTAATGGTATGGGCGCATTAGTGGGGTTGATTCTTTATAAATTTTTCGCATTTATATTTAGAGTCATTGAACGCAATTTATTTAAACGAAAAAAGAAAAAATAAAAAGACTGGGGAGCTCCCCGGTCTTTTATTTTTTAGCTTACTTTGTTTCCTTGCCTAATACTCGATTAACACGCTTCGTTAACATTTTCATTCCGTCTCCGCCAGCTTGGAAATGACGCAGTTTTCCTTCTGCATCGAAAACATAATATGCAGGTACATATTCATTTTCAAATGCGTCAGTTAATGTATGATCATTATCAACGAAAATAGGCTGAGTAATATCATGTTCTGCAGCCACTTCTTTTATTTGATCAATGTCTAAATCCTTTTCGGAACGGGGCATATGAACGGCTATTACATTGAGTTCGTCTTTGAAGTCATCACGGAATTTATTGATATTTGGCATAGCTTCTTTACATAAACCGCAACTTACTGACCAAAAGTGAACCAAAGTAGGCTTGTCCCCAATAAGGTCACTTTTTTTAACTTCTCCATTTATCCATTCTGTTGCACCATTAAATTCAGGCATATCAGCACGTAATCTCATCAAATCGCTCCTTATTATCTAAAATAGTAAAAATTTCAGCTACTTCTAGTTTAAAGAATGAGTCCTTAAAGTCAAAATTCCTGCTTTTATAATATGAGTAAAAAGAAGAAAATTATTGTAGTTAGGCTGTTTTTGTTTGAAGTTCCTTTTTAGGTTGAGCTTTTATAAACAAAATTGGCAGACAGAGGACTAATAACATTCCGCAAATTGAAATTACAAAGGCACCTTCTTTAAATAAATTAATAAAACTGCCTCCGATTAACGGACCTGTCATGCTTCCGATACTGAAACTGATTCCCGCTAAAATATTTCCAGCAGGCAGATCATATTTTGGGAGTAAATCACTCATATAAGCAATGCCCATCGAAAACATCGAACCTGTAAACATCCCGGATAAGAAGAAAAGTACAAAAAGCATCCAGAATGAATGAAGAGCCCAAAATGTCCCTAAGAATGAGAAAAAACCAAGCACGAATGAGAATATAAGAATCGGTTTGCGGCCCATTTTATCGCTTAAAATTCCAAGCGGCAGCTGAAATAACAGACCCCCTAATACAAACGAGGGCAGGACAGCAGCTACCCAGTCTAAACTGATCCCGTTACGCAGAGCAAATACAGGAAATGATCCATGAAGGGTTGATTCGAGAAATCCGTATGCAAATGGCGGAAGCAAAGAAACCCATGCAATTTTAATAACTTTTCTGTACCTGGAGAACGCTGTTATGCCAGCAGATTTTGCTGAAATTGTCTCGGGCTTTTCATTTCGAATGGTCGTCATTAATAAAAAGGAAAGAAAGCAAAGTCCTGCTGCAAGCCAAAATGGGAGGTTGGCATTAACTTCGAGCATTTTCGTCATTAAAGGTCCAATCCCAAACCCCGCACCGAAAGCAATTCCGTATATGGAGATATTACGTCCTCGGTTAGTATCTGGGCTGTTCGATGTGATCCATGTTTGGGTAGAAAAATGCAGCATATGATCCCCAATTCCGATAACCAGCCTTAAGACAAACCAAAACCAGAAAACTTTCCAGAAAGGAAATAAGAAAAAACATAATATGACAGCGATCAAACCAATTATAATAAGAGGCTTATACCCAAATCTTCTTAGCGGTTTTTCTATAAAGGGAGAAGCCAGCAATATACCGATATATAATGCTGTAGCATGAAATCCGTTTAGAGAAGCGGATGTACCATTTTGCTCAAAAATGACTGCGATTAAAGGAAGCAGCATTCCTTGTGCAAAACCAGAAATAAAAACAATGCTGACTAAAACTGAAAATTTATAAGTTGAAAGCTGCATGAGCGTCTCCTTTTCAAAACAAACTACAGCTATTGTACAATGGATGTTACGTAAAGGTGAATAGAAGTTATTAAATTGGAGGATTATACATGCAATTTAAGATGAGAGAAAATGGCTTTGAAACGACGTTCGAATATGGAACACTTCAAATAAGCGGTAATGAAGAATACGGATTCCGACCTTTTCAATTGCTTGTTTCGTCTGTTGCTGTTTGCAGTGGCGGTGTCTTGCGTAAAGTTTTAGAAAGAATGCGCCTTCGGTTCGATAATATAGAAGTTTCTGCAGAAGTAAAACGAGATGAGAAAGAAGCGAATAGAGTTACACATATTCATCTTCATTTTACAATTGAAGGCGATCAGTTATCGAAAGAAAAAGTAGAGAAAGCATTAGTGGTGACTCGAAAGAATTGTTCGATGGTTCAATCAGTAAAAGACAGTATTGAAATTACAGAAAGC
Organism: Bacillus sp. NEB1478; assembly: GCF_031582965.1. NCBI lineage: Bacteria > Bacillati > Bacillota > Bacilli > Caryophanales > Bacillaceae > Bacillus > Bacillus sp. NEB1478. Next base: position 3,423,663 of record NZ_CP134049.1, on the reverse strand, counting down.
TTTGAAATACGTGCTTAAAATAACAATGCTGACCTAGGCAGGCGGAAATCTGAGGTCAGTATTTTTTTGTGGATAATTTTTATGCCATTGATATAAGAAATGAACACGAAAAATTTCGATATTTCCCTAGAGAAAGAAGTGTTTCTTTCAAGATTAGTTAAAAGATATGCATTTCAGCGGGAATGCCTTTTTTCTAAATCAATAAAACGATTTCCAACAATAACCGAGACAAAGTGGCTGGGTGGGGTGGATAAATTTTAACGGAAAGAAAAAAATAGGGGAAAGGAGGATTTTATGAAAAAGAGAATTCTTATTATTATATTTGTAATGCTATTTGCATTTTCCAGTCAGGCAATTGCTGCCGAAAAACCTGCTGCTGAGAAACCAGTAAAGCAAACAGAAAAGCTGCCTGAAAAGATGGCGAAAAAAGCAGATATTAAAGTACCTGGGTCTGTACTAAGCATTTCTAAAGAAAACACATACCCGAATTCAGCTCAAGATCTGCCTTACTTGGAACCAAGCAAGCTTGCAAAATCAATGCTTAAAACATCTGAAGTCCCGATAACTAACCCTGATCTGATTCGTCTTTTAAATGAATCCAGCATTAATGCATCAAAGGTAGCTTTTTGGTATCGTGCAAAAATTTACTTAGGTCAGTGGCCGTTATCTTATCAATCAACTGAAACGACCGTTAACTGGGAGCACCAGCAAATTAATACGAATCGCTTGGATAATCGCGGTGCTAAATCGGTAGCTAAATTATCCTATAACCAAACCGCATATAAAAAAGTATCAGGCGGATTAACTGCAGCTATTCCAAATAGTGAAGCTGTACAAAAAATGATGCTTATTGCGGCAGCCGAAAAATCCAGATTGCCGCTAGCTTTTTCTACAGCAATTGGGGCAGGAACAAAGAAATCAAATACGTACCATGTATCTCCAAAACAGGTTGGGTACTTGTACAGTTATGTACCAGCTGTAAATGAAAGAGGACGTGTAACATACGGAGAGGTATATATTGTCTTAAAGGGCGGAAAAAGACAGATACTTGTACAAAACGTTACACAGCAAGGCATTGGGGCATGGATTCCGGTACAAGATCACGTTTCATTCCGGTTTCATGCAGGAAATATGTAAAAAAGGACAGCATTTTAACCTGCTGTCCTTTTCTTATTCGGATGCTGTACAGTGGTCAACCCACTGCTCGCTCCACGTTTGAATTTCATTAATGATCGTTTTTAAAGAATTTCCTTTTTCCGTTAATGCATATTCAATACGCACTGGTGTCTCAGGGTAAACGTGGCGCTTTACGATTCCGACTGATTCTAATTCTTTCATGCGCTCTGTAAGCATCCGGTCACTCATCTCAGGAATCTGTGACTTAATATCTTTAAAGCGTTTTGGACCGCCCATCAGAACTCTGATGATGAGTCCTGTCCATTTTTTCCCGATTATCTCAATAGCGACTTCATATTTCGGACACATCGTGTTGTAATCCATACAACCTCACCTCTATATAACAAAGCTTAATAACTATAGTAATTACCGTTCATTATACGATTTAAACTTACTTTTGTAAAGTTTATAACTTTTTAATGCTTTAAAGCTTTGCTTGTCTAGTGAGAAACTCTGTTTTAGGATAATACGAATGTTTAACCAAAATATTTGGTCCGAGACATTTTACAGCTGAACAATGACAGCTTAGTTCTTTTGCCAGTTTTGATTCATTCCACGTTTCATAAGCCTTCAAAAGACTAGTGTCTTGGATATTCCCGAGTGGGGGAGCATCTCCAAAGTCTGTCACGATAATATTTCCGTCAAAAATATTTAAGTTTAAACGAGAGCGTCCATCAGGATCGTTTCTTACTGTGACGTTTTCTTCATTTCGCAGCCTGTTTAGTAATTGCAAATCTTCTTCATTATCAGAGCAAGCATAAAACGGAAGTGTACCAAAAAGCATCCATACCTTTTTATCACGGATATCAAGAAGCCGATGAATACTTTCACGCATTTCTTCTAAGCTGATGGATTCAAGAGTACTCGCAAAATCAACAGGATACATCGGATGAATTTCGTGACGCTGACATCCCATTTTAAGGACGTGTTTATGTATATCTTCTAGATAAGGAAGCGTCCTTTTGTTCAGCATCGTTTCAGCAGAAACCATGACACCTGCTTTTGCTAAGGCTTGGGTGTTTTCAGTTAAGCGTGAAAAATAAGCTTCTCTTTGCGCAAGTGTCGGTTTTTTCTCCATCATAGCAAATCCGGTTTCAGAAAACTCCTCCAGCGTTCCCCAATTATGGGAGATATGAAGGACATCTAAATAGGGAATAATCATCTCATAGCGTGCTAAATCCAGAGTAAGGTTAGAGTTAATCTGTGTTCGTGCACCGCGTTCTGATGCATATTTTAAAAGCGGCACCACATAATTTTTTATTGATTTTAATGACATCATTGGCTCACCGCCTGTGATGCTGAACGCCCGCAAATCCGGAATTTCATCAAGACGTTTTATGATTAGCTCTAAAGGAAGCGGCACAGGATCTTTCGTTTGCAGCGTATACCCTACAGCACAGTGAGCGCAGCGCATATTACAAAGGGTCGTGGTTGTGATTTCTATGTTAGACAGTTTAAGGCTTTTATGAGTCTCTATATCTAAATAAGCTTCCCAAGGATCGTGTTTTGGGGTTATCGGTTTTTTGTTTAATTTTAATACCATTTAAAAAAATCTCCTTCTAGACGAAATGGACATTCTTTATCTTAACTGAACAACTCCTAAAGAAAAAGGATAATCTTGTTGGCAAATTCGTCTTACCTTGTTAAAGTAGAGGGGATGGAAAGGAGAGATCACCATGGGTAACTCTATTCAAGATAAATCCTCTCAAAAAGAATATATAAAAACACGCATCGATTTATTAATGGATGTTCTAGATGCTATTGATGCAGAGACTGCAGGTATCGATGAAATCGACAAAATTATAGGAATGCTGGATGACCTGGAAATGAAGTGTAAGCAATTCCGTCATGACTGGGAAGAACAGTAGAAGTAAATCCGTTTCTGTATTATAGGAACGGGTTTTTTTGTTATACTGTAATCAAGAATAAAACAAAAATTGTTCACGCTTACAAAGGGGTAGTGGAGAGATGAAAAATTTTCAGGAAAGCATGTATAAACTGATTGTCGAAACTTCAACCAAATTGCCAAAAGATGTACGTCGTGCCATCCTTGCAGCGAAGCTAAAAGAAAATGCCGGTACACGAGCTGCGATGTCTTTAGATACGATCACGGATAATATTCTAAAAGCTGACGAGAATGTTTCACCGATCTGCCAGGACACAGGACTTCCTACATTTAAAATAAAAGTTCCAGTCGGCGCGAACCAAATCGAGATGAAAAAAGCAATTCGTAATGCGATCGCTGAAGCGACAAAGGATACGAAGCTGCGGCCAAACTCAGTTGATTCGATCACAGGCGATAACAGTGGTGACAACCTGGGTGATGGAACGCCGGTTATCAAGTTCGAACAATGGGAAAATGATTACATTGATGCGCGTCTCATTCTAAAAGGCGGCGGCTGTGAAAATAAAAACATACAGTACAGCCTTCCTGCAGAATTAGAAGGATTAGGCCGTGCTGGCCGTGATCTGGACGGAATCCGTAAGTGTATCATGCATTCGGTTTACCAAGCGCAGGGCCAAGGCTGCAGTGCAGGTTTTATCGGTGTTGGAATCGGAGGAGACCGTACTTCGGGATATGAGCTGGCAAAAGAGATGCTTTTCCGTACGGTTGATGATACGAATCCGAACGAAAACCTGCGCAAGCTTGAAGAATATGTAATGGAAAATGCTAATAAGCTAGGAATCGGAACGATGGGATTTGGCGGAGAAACAACTTTGCTTGGGTGTAAAGTCGGTGTAATTAATCGTATTCCTGCAAGTTTCTTTGTTTCTGTTGCTTATAACTGCTGGGCTTACCGCCGTTTAGGAGTGAAATTGAATCCTGAAACAGGTGAAATTACAGAGTGGCTATATCAAGAAGGGGAAACGGTAGATTTTGCTAAAGCTGAAGAAGAAGCGGCAGCAGCGGTAGAACAGCAAGAAGATAAGACTAGAAGCATAACATTAGAAGCTCCAATTACGGAAGAACAAATTCGTGAATTAAAAGTTGGAGATGTAGTAACTATTAACGGGATGATGCATACAGGCCGTGATGCGATTCATAAGCATCTCATGGACAACCCGGCTCCAATTGATCTGAACGGACAAATTATTTACCATTGCGGTCCTGTAATGGCGAAAGATGAAGAAGGCAACTGGGTTGTGAAAGCAGCAGGACCAACAACGAGTATTCGTGAGGAGCCGTATCAAGGCGATATCATGAAAAAGTTCGGAATTCGTGCCGTTATTGGTAAAGGCGGAATGGGACCGAAAACTCTCGCTGCTCTTAAAGAACACGGCGGTGTTTACTTGAACGCAATCGGTGGAGCTGCACAGTACTACGCGGAATGTATGGAAAAAGTGGAAGGTGTAGATCTCATGGAATTCGGTGTTCCAGAAGCAATGTGGCACATACGTGTTAATGGATTCACAGCTGTAGTAACGATGGATTCCCATGGAAACAGCCTTCATGAACATGTTGAGAAATCTTCCCTGCAAAAACTTGAGCAATTTAAAGAACCGGTATTTAAATAAGAAGATGGATTGAAGACCTTAAAGGTGCGCTTTAGCGATCTTTAAGGTTTTTTTTTGCAGTTAGGTGGAATTATGTCGGAATTTGTAGAAAGACTCAATTTTTATGAATTAGACTCAATTATTGTTCAAACAGACTCAATCATCGTTCAATGAGGCTAAATTTTTCAAAATTAGATTCAAATCCCCCATCTGAAATATCATTATCTAAAATTATTTGTTGATTCAGAAGCGAGAAGGTTGAGGAAGTGAAGTTTTCGAGGCGCGGAGTGTATTACACATACATAAGTACTTAGTAACAATGCACCTGCGATTACTCGGTGCAACTCGCAGTTTTCGTGCAAGTTTTGCTCGTCACTGACGAAGAGATTCGACGCTTATCAATCAACCAACACTCACTTTCCTTATAATCCCTAGCATGATTTCACTTTTTCACCGCACAATAAAGGTATAGGCTGTCGTTTGAAGGAGGAATTATTTTATGAAGATCAATCGGCTCCTTTGCTTTTTATTAATTCCGTTGATACTTTTCCTACAGCCGGAAATTTCTTTTGCGCAAAGAGGTTTATCGAATCAGCGGCTGGAATGGTACTTTGAAAAAAAGGGGAACGAGAAGCCTCCAGTCACAGATTCAAGGTATTTGGAACTTATAAAAAAATATGATAGCCTTTTTCTGGGCGATACTGCCAAAAAAGATATTTATTTAACGTTTGATAACGGATACGAAAATGGATATTCGGACGATGTGTTAGATGTTTTAAAGCGTAAAAAAGTGCCTGCTGCCTTCTTTGTAACCGGACAATTTATGAAAACCCACCCTCACCTAATAAAGCGAATGGCTGAAGAAGGTCATATAATCGGCAATCACTCTTATTATCATCCTGATCTGACACAAGTATCCGATGAACGTTTAATAAAGGAATTAGAAAAAGTTAAGTTGCGATATGCGGAAATAACCGGCAAAAAAGAAATGAAGTATATACGGCCGCCAAGGGGCGTATTCAGCGAAAGAACGATCGCTCTTGCGAAAAAAGAAGGATATACTCACGTGTTTTGGTCACTTGCATTCCTTGATTGGGAAACGAATAAACAGCGCGGCTGGAAATATTCCTATGACCAAATAACAAAACAGATTCATCCAGGAAGTATTCTGCTGCTGCATACTGTTTCAAGAGATAATGCAGAAGCACTAGAAAGCGTAATCGAAGCATTGCAGAAAAGAGGTTATACATTCAAAAGCCTTGATGACCTGCAGATGAGAAGTTCTGTTTCGCCGATTTTAACAAGACCATAAAAGTTACCTTAGTTATTGCTAAGGTACTTTTTTTGTGTTAAGAATGACTTCACATATCAATGTTGGTAGAACTCAAGAATTTCGTCTACAATAAGAAAAGCGACTTTTTGCGAAGAAATGAGTGAAATCAATGAATAAAGTGGTAAACCCCATTATGAATATAGGACAGACTTTCCCGTTAAACATTAAGCGAATCGGAATTAACGGCGAAGGTATCGGATTTTATAAACGACAGGTAGTTTTTGTACCTGGAGCATTGCCCGGTGAAGAAATCGAAGTTGAGATAACGAAAGTGTTCCCAAACCGGGGAGAAGGCAAAATTAAAAAAATCAAAAAGAAATCAAAACACCGGGTGACTCCTCCTTGTCCGATATATGAGACATGCGGCGGGTGCCAGCTTCAACATTTAGAGTACCCAGCACAGCTGAAAGAGAAAAGGGATCTCGTTAGTCAAGCTTTTGAAAGGTATACTAAGATTTCAAAAAATGATCTTTCCATCGGAAAAACAATCGGTATGAAAGAACCATGGTATTACAGGAACAAAAGTCAGTTTCAAGTTGGACAGATCGACCAAACTGTAATCGCAGGATTGTATAGCAGCAATACACATAAATTAATCAATATTGACCATTGCCTAGTTCAGCATGAAGATACAAATATCGTTACGAATAAAGTAAAACAAATCATTCAAGATTTAAATATCCAAGTGTACAACGAAAAAAAACGCACTGGTTTTATCCGGACAATTGTTGTCAGAACTGCTTTTAAAACAGATGAAATTCAAATCGTAATCGTTACAGCCAAGGAAGATTTTCCGAAGAAAGAGCTGTTCTTCAAAGAAATAAAAAAACGTATTCCACAAGTAACATCATGCGTTCAAAACGTAAATGATGAAAAAACGTCATTAATCTTTGGGAATAAAACAGAAGGAATCTACGGGAAAAAGACGATTACTGAGCATCTGGGCAGCTTAAGCTTTGAACTTTCTGCGCGAGCCTTTTTTCAATTAAATCCTTCACAGACGGTCAAGCTGTATGAGGAAGTGAAAAAACAAGCAAAACTCTCGGGGAAAGAAAAGGTTGTGGATGCTTATTGCGGATCCGGAACAATTGGCATGTGGCTTGCATCTGGAGCAAAAGAGATAAGAGGAATGGATATGATAAAAGAATCCATTCTCGATGCACAGAAAAACGCTAAAAAGCATGGAATTAAGAATGTAAAATATGAAACAGGGAAAGCTGAAAATTTACTTCCACAATGGGTTAAAGAAGGATGGCGCCCAGATGTTGTTGTAGTGGATCCGCCTAGAACCGGCTGTGATGAATCATTTTTAAAAACTGTAGCGCAGATCAAGCCGAAAAGAATGGTTTATGTATCTTGTAATCCATCAACACTTGCTAAAGATGTCCACATGTTGATAAGTAAGGGTTTCGTTGTAGAACAAGTAACACCTGTGGATATGTTTCCGCAGACCGCACAAGTAGAAGCAGTATGTACACTTGTGTATAAAGGCTAACTTTAATTCAATGGGAGAATTGAGAAAATGAAAACAGAAAAAGAAAAGATGATGGCAGGTGAACTCTATCGTCCAGATGATTCCCAGCTTATAAATGAACGGAAAATGGCAAGAAGGTTAACAAGAATGTTCAACGAAACAACGGAAGAAGAAACAGAGAAACGCACTGAATTGTTAAAAGAGCTCTTCGGTTCTACGGGAAAAAACCTTGGAATCGAGCCGAATTTTCGCTGTGATTATGGTTATAACATACATGTAGGGGAGAACTTTTACGCAAATTTTGATTGTATCATTCTTGATGTGTGTGAAGTTCGAATAGGGGACAATTGTATGTTGGCTCCAGGGGTTCATATCTACACAGCAACCCATCCGCTAGACCCTGATGAGCGTAATTCAGGTGCAGAATTCGCAAAATCAGTTGAAATTGGTAATAATGTCTGGCTTGGTGGCGGATCTATTATTAATCCCGGAGTAAAAATAGGGAACAATGTTGTGGTTGCATCAGGAGCAGTCGTGACTAAAGATGTGGATAGCAACACAGTAGTTGGTGGAAATCCGGCAAAAGTTATTAAGAGGCTAATCTAAGATAATAATTTTATTCCTTTAAAAATTCAGAAATATACACAATATACACAGTGTTTTCCACAGAAAATGTGCATAACATCATACTTTTACACAGGTTTAATAAGAATTATCATATTGCTATGTAAAGTTATGCACATAATTAACAAACTTGTGTATAACTTTATCCACAAATAGAATAGGTATATGTATCTTTATATTACAAAAAAGACCTGCTGTGATAGCAGGTCTTTTTGCTTAGCGACTGCCTTTTTTCTGGCGTCGGTCAGCTGCTTGTGCACGAGCGTTAGCTTCAAGATCGTTTTGATCTGCCAGTTCACTTGAGTACTCGACGTCAAGTCCGTTAGCATTTGAAGCTGCAGCATTTGTGCGAGATGGGTTCTTTCGGTTACGTTTTTCCACAAAAATACCTCCTTAAAGATACTAAATGTTTGAAACGTAAATCAAAAGCTAGTGAGGAACTCGTCCTCAATAATAGGATGTGCAGTTAACACTCAGATATAAGAGGAATTTTTAGGCTATTTATGAATTATCTTCATTTGTTTGTTCTTTTTCAGAGCCATCCATGCCTGGATTGTTTATTGAAGCCGCAGAAGATTTTAGCTCTTGTGCATAAGTGACTTCTTGAGTTTTTGTTAGATCGCTGTTACGATTTTTTGCAGTTTGTTTGTTGTTTTGCATTGGTATCCCTCCTCAATAGATTAAAAAAACACCACCTTCATAAAGCGAAGGTGGTGTTAGTATGTGCAGGCAACATAAGATATTACCTGTATTATGCTTCCTTTAAATGCTCCTCGGCTACTTCCAGCGGCTGTATACGAAGCTGATGCATTAAATAATTGTCTTTTTCAATTTGATATAGGTTGTAAATTTCCTGTCCCTGGTTAAGCTGGTCATAAATATCTTTTCTTGTTTCATTTGCTAGTGTCACGTAAGGTATTTTTTCTGCAGCTTTTTGAGAACGGATATTTTGTTTACGAATTCTCATAAAGATGGTGTGGATATCTTTTTCATAAAACAATTCTGAAAAGAAAGCTTCTTTTGCCAGATTGTTATAGCCTTTGCCGAAATATGGCTGGCCGATCCATGTTCCAAGAAATCCGTATCCATCTTGAACATCGAATAAATTAATGGTGCCGATTGGATTATGCCACTCATCCAATATCGTTCTGGAGATAATCTTTCCTTGTTCTTCTTCCTCTAGCGTTTGCTTCGTAAGGAACATGAATTCCTCAAATGAAGCAGCTTTTTGGCGTACAAAAGGGAAGACTTCTGGGTGCACCATTAAATTGTAAAGAACATGACTCTCCGTTAAATCACGCTTTTTCAACAATTTAACCCCTCCTAGAGGGCAGAATTATCCCCCACCCTCGAATTAAGAATAAAAATTAATTCGGGGTGGGAATCGAACCCACTAGGACCAGTCATAGCTGGTGGCGCACCAATTGCCTTCCCTTGCTCAGTATTTAATTTATAGATATAGTTTTTGTTGCCATGCAGAGCACGAATTCAATTAACCGGATTTTTCTAAATCCGCATGTGGCTCTTCTTGTATCATAATTCATTTTTCTAAAAAAGAAAATAGTTATTTTGTTGATTTATTGTAAATTATTTCACCGTCAATTATGGTCATAATTGGACTTGCAGAATAGTGGAACGGATGCTCTGTCCACAGGCATAAATCAGCATCTTTTCCAGGTTCGATACTTCCGACACGATTCGCTATTCCCAGGTTTTTTGCTGGTGCGATCGTGATGCCTTCAAGAGCTTTTTTTTCGCTCAATCCTTCACGCACAGCAAGGGCTGCACAGACATTCAAATATTGAATAGGGATATAAGGATGATCTGTCGTAATCGAAACTTCGACATTATTTTCAGATAATATGCGATACGTCTCCCAAGTTTTGTTCTTTAATTCAATTTTGGATTTGCGGGTAAGGGTAGGTCCAACACTTACTTGTAAATTTAAATCTTTTAAAGAATCGACAACAAGATGACCCTCTGTACAATGCTCAATACGATAATCTAAGTTGAATTCTTCAGCAAAACGGATCGCTGAAAGAATATCATCTGCACGATGGGCATGAATTCGGACAGGAATTTCACGATTAAGGGCTGCTGCGATAGGGGCAACCCTCAGATTGTCCTGATAAGCAGAATCTTTTGCTGCATAAAAGGCTTCACGCAGCATCCCCATGATTCCCATTCGTGTGATAGAGTCATTGTTCTGGCCGCTATGGATCCGTTTTGGATTTTCACCTAATGCGATTTTAAGTCCAGCCGTTTCTTTAATGATCATCTTACGTATATCTTGGCCGTATGTTTTGATAACAGATGTTGTCCCGCCTATTACGTTTGCACTCCCCGGCATAATATGAGCGGTTGTGATTCCGTATTTTATCGCATCCTTAAAAGCAATATCCAATGGATGGCAGCCATCAATGGCACGGATATGAGGAGTCAAAACTTCGTGGGTTTCGTTCGCGTCATTTCCTGCCCAGCCAGTGCCTTCATCATAAAGTCCTAAATGGGTATGTACATCAATAAATCCAGGGAGAAGGTGAAGACCCTTTGCGTCGATAACTTCCATTTCAGCGGTTGGTTCTATTGATTGCTCAACTGCTGTGATTTTACCGTTTTCAATGAGCACATCCCCCTGCTCCAGAATACTGCTTGTAATGGGGTATACTTTTGCTTTTTGTATGAGTTTTTTCATAATGTGATCCACCTGAAGTAATATTTTTTATCTTTTCACTATCAGTATAACCTGTAGCATGATGATAAAGAGAAGTGGCAACAAGTTAAAGTAGAGAGTATAAATGCAACTAAAGCTGACGAAAAAAGATTATGTCAACCAATTTTTCTTTATTGTAACAAGTCTTGTAAAGCTCTTTTTACATTAGGATACTTAAAAGTAAAACCATTTTGTATAGCTTTTTCGGGCAAAACTTGCTGACCTTTTAATATCAGCATACTCATCTCACCGAAAATGAGCTTGAACATAAAAGAAGGAGCAGGAAGCCAATGAGGACGCTTCATAACATCACCAATTATTTCACCTAATTCTTTCATCGTAACGGGATTTGGTGCTGAAGCGTTTACTGGGCCATTATATAATTCGTTATCAATTGATTCTTTGATAAGCCGCGCAACATCATCGATATGTATCCAAGAAACCCATTGTTCACCTGATCCGACTGTTCCTCCTGCAAAAAAACGATAAGGCAATGTTAATTGAGGGAGAACTCCTCCATCTTTACCTAAAATAAGACCAAATCGAGTAAAAACGGTTCTGCAGCCTATTGATGAAGCTTCTTGTGCTTTTGTTTCCCAAGCTTTAACAACTTCGGCAAGAAAATCTGTTCCATGTTCTTTTGTACCCTCGGTAAAAACTTCAGAATCTGATGTACCGTAATACCCGATTGCCGAAGCGTTGATCCAAACCGGGGGAGGGGACTCCATTTTTTTCACGATAGTAAGCAGTTTTTCGGTGACTTTTAAACGGCTGTTTAAAATAGCTTGTTTTTTTTCATCAGTCCATCGTCCATTTATAGTCTCGCCAGCAAGGTTGATGACTGCGTCTATTGGAGGAAGCTTTTTTTCAATGTCATCATTTCCGTTCATCCATTGTACATATTTTATTTTTGGATGATTGGATATTTTTTCTTTTCTAGACAATATAAAAACTTCGTCGTTAGAAGCTGAAAACAGTTGAGTAATTGCATTTCCAACAAAACCGCTTCCTCCTGAAATCAAAATTCTTCTCATAAACCCACCTCCAAAAAATAATTTTATCCAAAAATTTAGAATATTTGATATAATCCATCTTGTACATATATAATACCATTTTTAAGGAGGAAGTTTATGGAGCTTCAAAGGAATGTGCCCGCGAAAAAGAAAAATCCTTTTTTGAAAGCGCTTTTATGGATTGCTATCGCCCTTGCTGGTGGAATAGCACTGTCGATTATCGCCTTCCAAAGGGATGAAAAAATCAATGCGATTTGGTTTATAGTAGCTTCTTTGTGTACGTATGCTATAGCTTACCGTTTTTATGCACGTTTTATAGCAAATAAAATCTTCAGCCTGAATAAAAATAATGCAACTCCAGCTGAAAGGTACAATGATGGTAAAGATTTTGTACCGACAAATAAATGGGTTCTTTACGGACATCATTTTGCTGCCATCGCTGGAGCAGGTCCGCTGGTTGGACCGACATTAGCTGCACAGATGGGCTTTTTGCCAGGAACGATCTGGATCATTGTCGGTGCGGTGTTAGCCGGAGCCGTACAAGATTTTGTTATTTTAATTATTTCAATGCGCCGTAAAGGTAAATCAATCGGTCAGATTGCGAAAGAAGAAATCGGGCCCGTTGGAGGTATTTTAGCTCTAATTGGTGTTTTTGCCATTATGATTATTTTAATTGCGGTACTCGCATTGGTTGTTGTAAATGCACTTAAATCAAGTCCTTGGGGTACGTTTACGATAGCAATGACAATTCCTATTGCGTTGTTCATGGGCTTTTATATGCGCTATATCAGACCAGGTAAGGTAGGAGAAGCTTCCATTATTGGTTTTGTATTATTGGTGTTCGCATTAATCAGCGGCCAGTGGGTAGCGGATTCTGCAACACTTGCTCCGCTTTTCACGTTTGATGGAGAAACTTTGGCTTGGATGCTAATCATTTACGGTTTCCTTGCTTCAGTACTTCCGGTTTGGATGCTTCTGGCACCAAGGGATTATTTAAGCACTTTCTTAAAAGTAGGGGTAATCGGGATGATGGCGTTAGGGATCTTGATTGTTATGCCGGAAATTCAGATGCCTGCTCTTACTAAATTTGTTGATGGAACAGGACCTGTATTTGCAGGGAATCTGTTTCCGTTCTTATTTATTACGATTGCTTGCGGTGCCGTTTCCGGTTTTCATGCATTGATCTCTTCAGGTACATCACCAAAACTTATCGCCAATGAGCAGCATGCACCAATGATCGGTTATGCAGGTATGCTGACAGAGTCATTCGTAGCCATAATGGCGATGGTAGCAGCTACATTATTAACACCTGGTCTGTACTTTGCAATCAATGCACCAGCTGCTGCTATTGGTCCTGATGTTACTGCGGCTGCAACTACGATCTCCTCTTGGGGATTCACCATTTCAGCAGATGAAATTAATGAATTGGCTAAAAATGTGGATGAAGAATCGATTCTTTCTAGAACAGGCGGTGCCCCGTCACTTGCTGTAGGAATCGCTCAAATTTTCTCGCAGATTATTGGAGGTCCTCAATTGATGGCGTTCTGGTACCATTTTGCGATACTGTTTGAAGCGGTATTCATATTGACCACAATTGATGCCGGTACACGGGTTGGCCGATTTATGCTTCAAGATTTGTTAGGGCAAGTATTCAAACCAATGAGAAAAACAGATTCTATGCCTGTTGTTTACTTTGTAAGTGCGCTCGTTGTTGCTGGATGGGGCTATTTCTTAGTCGTTGGGGTAACAGACCCATTAGGAGGCATCAATACGCTCTGGCCTCTGTTCGGAATCGTGAACCAGATGCTTGCAGCAATTGCCTTAATCGTCGCAACAACGGTTATCTTAAAAATGGGTAAGAAAAAATATGTATGGGTAACTTTAGTGCCGCTCGCATGGCTTATGATTGTCACTTTCTATGCGGCATGGCAAAAAATCTTCTCTGATATTCCGAAGATCGGTTTCTTGAAGCAAGCTGAAGTTATGAAAGAAGCAGCCGCAAGCGGAACGCTTCCGCCAACTGTTCCAACCATGGAAGCAGCTGAGCGCCTTGTGTTTAATAACACGCTGAATGCTTATCTAACAGCTATTTTTATGCTTATTATCATTGGTGTCCTCATTGATGCTATGAGAATCTGGTATAAAGCAATTAAGAGTGAAAAACCGTTAGAAACATCTGAGGAGCCGTTTTTACAAACTAAGTTAGGTGAAGTTTGATGATCATGCAGGTCATATGGGAAAAGATTAAACATGTCTTACGGATCATTTCATACATCAGTAAAGGCGTATCAAACCTTCCAGATTATCAGGCTTATGTCAGACACGTTCAAGAAAAACATCCTGGTCAGACACCTCCAAGCGAGAAAGAATTTTTTGAAGAATTGCTTGCGAACAAATATGGTCCTAATGCTAAACGCTGCTGTTAAGCAGCCATAAGTGCAGGTTGCACTTTTACCCTGAAGCCGGCTCAAAAAATATCTTTTGAGTCGGTTTTTGCGTTTTTATAGCAAAAAAATCGAATTTTTAAATGATTTACCAGCTGATGTTTTTGATTCAAGCAATTTTAATTAATTAATTAATTAATTAATTCCACGGTAAATCCTAATATATCCACGAAAAAGAGCGATATATCCACGTTAATTTCAATAATTCCACGTTAATTTCACTTTAACCACGAACCGACATCTTTCGACAAACAAACCGAGACACATAACAAGACAAGAATACTGCGTCACATAAAGCCAATTATGGTACACTATTTGTTGAAAAGAGGTGGGTAGATGGCTGTTATTACAAGGATTTCTGCTCAACAAAAGAATGACGAAAGATTTAATATATATATCCAAAAAGGTGCAAAAGAAGAATTCGCATTTAGTGTTGATGCTGACGTTCTCATTAAGTTCCAACTTCAAAAAGGCATGGAGATCAATAAAGAAGAGTGGGACGAGATTCTTTCAGAAGATGAGTACCGTAAAGCCTTTAATAAGGCGCTTCATTATTTGTCATACCGAATGAGGACTGTACATGAGATCGAAGCTTATTTAGAGAAAAAGGAAGTCACAGAACTAACGATAAAAAGGGTGATTGAAAAACTTTCGGAGTACAATTTTGCAAATGACAAAAGTTATGCAGATTCATTTGTAAAAAGCCGGATGAATACAACCTTTAAAGGCCCTGGTGCGATCCGTCAGGAACTAAAGAAAAAAGGAATCGGAGAAAATGATGCAGAAGGCGCGCTAGATCAGTTTTCTTTTGACCAGCAGCTGGATGTGAGCGTGAAATTCATTCAAAAACAATTTTCCGGAAGATCAAAGCGGTCTGAAAAAGAGCAGAAACAAAAAATAGCTCAGCAGCTGCAGCAAAAAGGATTCAATTGGGAAGTCATCGAAATGGCATTTCAGCATGCACAGATCAGTCAAAGTGCTGAAGAAGAAAAAGAAGCTTTGCTCTATCATGCAAATAAAGCACATCAAAAATATAAAAAATACAACGGATTTGAATATGAGGCTCGAATGAAACGCTATTTATTCGGCAAGGGATTTAATTCTGAAGTTATATCTGAAGTTTTAAGCAGTGACTCTTTTTAACAATAGAAAAAAGATAACTTGTTTGGTTTACCAAGGTTAAGTGCAACTAAGGCTGACTTAAAAAAATGGCGTCAGCCAAAGTTTTCGTTAACGGTCTATAAAGATTTCTGGGCGATTATCATCTTCGCTGTAGATTAATTCAGCTACCATAGCTGGGGATTTTAATCGAGAGCGGTCTTTAATATGGTCCGTTTCATCCCAAAAAGGAGTATCCATGCCGCCCATGTAAACAGCTGTTGGGTAGATGCTGGTTCCTTCCCATTCTTTTATAAGACTTTCTGTAAAGCCTCGAACAGCAAACTTTGTTGCACAATATACCGACTCGTTTACTTTTCCACGCAATCCGGCGGTTGAAATAATGTTCATCACTTTGCCGAAACCTTGGATTCTGAAAAGAGGGAAAGCAGCTTTCGTCGGGAAAATGGTGCCATATACATTCGTTTCGATCATATGCTCGATATCAGATGCGGTCAGTGTTTCCAAAGATTCAAAAACACCTGTCCCTGCATTATTAATCAGCATATGAATTTGTTCATTCTGAAATATTTCCTGCAGTACAGATTCTATTTGCTGAGGATTTGAAACATCACAAACTTTATAAGTTACGCGTTTTTTTGTGTCTGTAAGGGTTTCCACTGCAAGCTGTAATTTTGATTTAGTCCGGCCAATGAGACAAATATTATAATCTTTGCAGTATTGACTCGCGAGTGCGTATCCAAGACCAGAACCGCCGCCTGTTATTATTACGGTTTTATTCAATATGATCACTCCTATGTATTTTAGCAACAAGACCAAGTTTCAGCGTACAGAAAAGAAGGGAAGAATTCAAATGGAAAAAAGATTCAGCGAGATGACAGAAGTCGAGATAAGAGCTGAAATCGCAACATTGCGTGCAAAAGCACAAAAAGCCGAACAGATGGGCATGGTAAGCGAGTATGCTGTTTATGAACGTAAAATAGCGATGGGTAAAAGCTACTTGATTGATCCTGCTACAATCGAAAGCGGAAAAGAATACGGCATCCAAGGTGATCCAGGATCAACGTTTTCAGTTTTATACTTAAACGGTATTTTTGCCTGGGGCTATAAAAATAAACAAAGTACATTAGAAGCGCTCCCTATCTCTGTTTTGGAGGGATAATAAATAAAGAAGCGCTGCTAACACGCTTCTTTATTCATCACTATGAACGCTTACGTGTTTGAATTTCAAGCACATAGTTATTTAATGCTTGCTGGGTTTCCCCGTTCACTTGGTTATACGCATGTTTCGAATTGGCACGCGGTGAGTGAAAGGGATCAGAATACTTACCGTTAAATCGGGTTGATGAGAAGTAGTCTTTCTTGTTCATCTGATTCACCCCCCAGAATGAAATTCATAACCGCAAGAGTTACTGATCGTCTCGGTGTTGATTGGACAAGAACATGCGCTCTTGCGGATGATCGCGTGTTGTCCCATCTGGCCGTTTAGAAGAGAATTCTTCTTTTGATCTCGGCTCACCTGAGAAGGAGATCCGATTTGGGAAGTTTTTCGATTTATTTCGCATTGTATTTTCCTCCTTTAAATCGGTTCTCAACTAGTATGAGACGTGTTAGAAACCTTTATGTGGCGGGAAAATCCTTAAAAAATGGTTATGGAGGGAGAATAATGGAAGAGAGATTTGAAAGATTAGCTAAACAACTGCAGGAAATGAACCCGAGCTTGAGTTATGCAGAAGCAAGGGAATGGGTGGAAGGTTTATGGGAAGATTTTGAATCCACTCGTGCAAAAGCTGGCAGAGATTATGAAGGGCAGGATGTTACAGAAAAAATGGTAACACAGCTCATAACATCATACGGACACAAGCTTCATGAGTATTTTTCCAGTAATCCGAAATTTCAGCGATTCATCAAAAAAGACGGGCCTATTCATTAAGCCCGTCTATTTCCTTATTCATTGTTGTTGATTAAATCTAATGGAGAGAAGTCCATTTTCTTTTTTAACCGGTCCTCTGAATATACCCAGCCTGTATATGAGGTGATAATATTCAAGTTCTCATCCAATTGGACCATGGCTACAAAAGGATAGTGACCTTTACTTCTGTATCTTAAATCGATAAATTGAACGATATGGCCATGATCATTTTTTTCGACTTCCCATCTATTAACTGGTGAGAAGGAAAGGAATGCTGAGATGTTTCTATCTTTTTTTGCAGCTTCGATTATTTTTGTTTTTGGTACGGGTACGTGATCGAATGTATCCCACACCGTTACTTCACCATTTTTTATACCAGCAACGAAGAATTCACTTTTTGATTTTATGGCGAGGTGATATTGTCCCCAGCGGATAGTAGGGCTCGCATAGATTTCTACCGCTTCAGGTATTTTACGTTTAACAAACTTGTTAACATTTACCCGAGCTATTATTCGCCAGATGTAATAAAGTACGAGTATGGAATATACAGCGAGAAACGTGTATCCAGGGTTAACACCTGCATACCAAAGCAGCAATCCGGCAACATGCAGGAAAAAGATAAACGGATCAAAAATGCTGATTACTCCTAATGCGATCCATTTTTTTGAAACAGGATATAAAGCCTGTGTGCCATATGCATTGAATATATCTACAAACACATGCAAAAATACAGCTATAGCCGTCCATAATAAGAGCTTTCCATTATCTGCATCAGGAACAAACAGGGATATGATGCCAAATAATAAAAGCGGCCAAACGACCAATGCAGGTAAAGAATGTGTTATGCCTCTATGATGACGGATGTAGACTGCATTGTTTTTTAATTTTAAAATTGTGTCAAAGTCAGGAGCCTGGGAACCGATAAGTGTCCCGGCAAGTATGGCTTGAGATGTTACAGGATCGTTTGCAATGGCCGGATCCAGCATAGCTAAACCGCCGAGTCCCAATCCCATTACAATATGTGTGCCTGTATCCAACGCCAACACCTCCTATAGTGAATGGAGTGAAATTATGATAACTGTTTTTATGGAATATAAAGTGAATACCGATACTTATCAAGCCTATGAAAGTACAATGACTTCTGTGATTAAAGAACTGGAGAAGTCAGGCGCTGCTGATATCTCATGGTATAAGGCAGCAGATCAGCAAACGCTTTATGTGGAGTGCTTTCAAGTGCGGGATTTAGCTGTTTATGAGTCAATCAAATTGGATCGAACGTCACCTGAACACATTGTTTATTCAAAGATTCATCCTTTTATTTCAGGCGGTTTAGAAAAAATCCATTGCTGGGCGTTTGAAAAAATGAATGCAAAGGAAGTTCGTTAAAAGTGAAATCACCAAGTAATAATGTATTTTCCCTCAATCAGACATATGTGAAACAATTTCAGCAGTCTTTACTTAGCTGGTACAGTGAAAATAAAAGACCTCTGCCTTGGCGCCTTAACCAAGATCCGTATCGTGTTTGGGTTTCAGAAATTATGCTGCAGCAAACGAGGGTCGACACGGTTATCCCTTATTTTGAACGATTTACAACTCTTTTCCCGACACTTCAAGATTTAGCTGACGCAGATGAAGAACAAGTTCTCAAAGCATGGGAGGGTCTAGGTTATTATTCCCGAGTTCGAAACTTACAAACCGCCGTAAAAGAAGTATGTAAAACTTATGGCGGCAAAGTTCCGAGTGATCCACGTGAAATCGCAAGTTTAAAAGGGGTTGGACCCTACACGGCAGGAGCGGTTCTTAGTATCGCATACGGCATTCCCGAGCCCGCAGTTGACGGAAATGTTATGCGAGTTCTTAGCCGGATTTTATTGATTGAAGAAGACATCAGCAAGCCAAAAACCCGACAGATTTTTGAAAATGCTGTCCGCGAACTGATTTCCCATGAAGATCCATCCTCTTTTAACCAAGCACTAATGGAACTGGGTGCGCTTATCTGTACACCTAAATCTCCTGCTTGTTTACTTTGTCCGATGCGAGAGCTTTGTAAAGGATTTGAAGAAGGAAAACAAAGAGAGCTTCCGGTTAAATTAGGAAAAACAAAGGTTAGAAAAGCGAGTATGGCAGCGGGAATAATTGTTGGATCAGATGGACGTATACTTATACACAAAAGACAATCTGAAGGACTTCTGGCAAACATGTGGGAATTTCCAAACACTGAATATGTACAAGCAAAAAAAGATGCTGAAACGATTGCTTTATCGGATTATGTGGAAGAAAATATTTCGGCAAAAGCAGTGTTCGAAGAAAAAACAGGGTATATTGAACATGTTTTTTCTCACCTGAAATGGGAAATTAATGTATGGCAGGGTTTGCTTACATCAGAGCCTGAAAAACTTCCGGCAGATTGGAAATGGGCAGCTGTAGCTGAACTCGAGGATTATCCATTTCCTGTTTCCCATCAAAAAATAATCCGCTTAGTTAAGGAGGCGATTTTTGTATGAACTTAGAGTTGAATGGAAAAGCCGTTCTTGTTACTGGCGGTTCAAAAGGCATTGGAAAAGCGATCGCTTATGCTTTCCTGGATGAAGGAGCCAAAGTGGGGATCGTCGGCAGGAATGAAGATGACTTGCGAGCAGCACAAAAAGAAGGCATCGAAATCTTTGCAGGTGATGTAACGGATGCAAATGACCGCGAACGTATCATAAAAGATTTTTTAGGGAAGTTTGAAACGATAGATATTTTAGTAAATAATGCAGGCGGCAGCAACGGTTCTGCTGTTATGGAAACAAGTATGGAGCTATTTGAAGAAGCAATGCACTTAAATTTCCTATCAGCAGTTGATCTTAGTAAAAGAGCTGCAGAAGTTATGATTGGAAATGAAGCTAACGGATCAATCATTAATATCTCATCCATTTTCGGCCGGGAGTCTGGCGGAAAACCAACTTACAATGCAAGTAAAGCTGCACTCATTTCTTTTACGAAATCATTTGGTGACGAAATGATCAAAAACGGAATCAGAGTAAACGGAATTGCCCCTGGGTCCATTTTGCATGAAACCGGTAACTGGAAAAAAAGATTGGAACAAGATCCAGATACGATCAATGCGTTTGTGGATGAGCATATTTCTGCAGGGCGATTTGGAACGGTAGAAGAAGTAGCGAATGTCGCTGTGTTTTTAACATCTAAAAAGGCTTCATGGGTCGTCGGAAGCACCTTGAACGTCGATGGCGGACAATCCTATAGTAATTTTTAAATAAAAAGGTGTAAAAACAGCCCCAGCGAAGCGCAGGGGTTGTTTTTATGCGCGCCATCCGGAAAATAAGCGCGCCATACAAAAAAAGAGCGCTCTCGAACATAAAAAAACCCCCAGCTGGGGGTTTATCTATTCATCATTAATCATACTTCGTTTCTGTACCGTGTGTATAATTGGCTTCGCTGTGCTTCAATCCGCCTCTGGCTTCGATTTCTTTTATGATTTCTCTGTGTATAGTTGTTCCTTCTTCGTTTAAATAAGGGGCAATCTGCTGCAAAGAATGGTGAAAAAAGGCAAGTTCTTCATCTTTCCAATCATTTTTGCTGATCATTGAAAGTTCTGTCATATCTCTTCCAACATACATGGCTCACACCTCCCTTGAAATAGTTCAGTCATTCATTTATCCCCCATTTTCAAATTTTTTAATACTGGAAAAATCTAAATAAAAAAACACCTTATAAAACCTGAATTTCATGGGTAAATTATTATTCGTGGAGGTGATAATCATGGACAAACAACAACAACAACAAAAACAACAACAACAAGCTGCTCGTCAAAGACAGCAAAATGCTCAACAAGCTGGTCAATCTTACGGAACTGAATTTGCTAGCGAAACTAACGCTCAACAAGTTCAACAACAAAACCAACAATCTCAACAACGTAAGAACCAACAGTAGTTGCCTCTATCCAGAAATGCTCCCTAATTACTAGGGGGCATTTTTTGGTTTTCTTACAATCACTACGTTTTCTATACATAGCCTCTGGGAATACTAATAAAGAGTGGAATTATACGAAAAAAAGGCGATGAATTTTAAAAAACAGGGACAAGTACATTTCCAAACTATTCTTAAAACGATATAATAAAGTAGAGAAAAAAAGCGTGTTTGGAAAAAAAGAAATGTACGGGAAAAACAAAAATTTTTAAGAACGAGGTTTTAACATGGAGCTGGTGAATTACCGACAAAAAGTTAGGAGAAAGGAGCATGCAAACTAAATAGGTAACACATTAGCTTCCGGAACTCGGGCAGAAAGGAGAGAGAGATGAGTTTTCCTGCAACCGGAAGTATAATCAATATTCAAAGCTATAAGCATAATGGATATCTTCACAGGAACTGGGAAGATACAGTTATCCTTAAAGGCACTCCAAGTCAGGTCATCTGTGGCAATGACCGAATTTTAGTAACAGAATCTGATGGCAGGCAATGGCGTACGAGAGAGCCTGCAATCTGTTATTTTAATTCGAAGCAATGGTTTAACGTAATTGGCATGTTAAGAGAAGACGGTATTTATTATTATTGTAATTTAGGCTCCCCATTTATGTGGGACAAGGAAGCATTAAAATACATTGATTATGACCTGGATATTAAGGTGTTTCCAGATGGTACTTATATCTTACTTGATGAGGATGAATATGAACTTCATAAAAAAATGATGCGGTATCCAAGTCAGCTGGATGCCATCATTAAGCAAAATTTGCAAGATTTAATTTTAATGATTACGCAAAAAAAGGGACCATTCGAACCTGGGTTCGTTGAACAATGGTACGAAAGATATTTAGAATTCCGTTAAAAAGGAAAACCTGTTGATATCAGCAGGTTATTCTTTTTTTTATAAGAAATGCTAAGGCACATGTTAAGAGACCTCCAGCACAGTAATAAAGCTGGAAAATGAAATGGTGTGATGATGATTGGACAATAGCATGAAGCGTTACCTTACTTTTGTAAAACCATATAAGTGGCAGATTTTTTGGACGATCTTAATCGGCCTTGCTAAGTTTGGAATTCCATTACTTACGCCGCTTATTTTAAAATATGTAGTGGATGACATTATTCAAACGAATTTGCCGATGGATGAAAAAATGACAAAGCTTCTTTGGTTAATGGGAGGAGCTGCTGTTGTTTTTGTTGTTTTAAGGCCGCCGATCGAATATTGGAGACAGTATTATGCTCAGTGGGTTGGAAGCAAAGTTTTATACGACATTCGAGATAAAATGTTTGATCATATACAGCGGTTGAGCCTTCGTTTTTATTCGAACAACAAATCAGGAGAAATTATTTCGCGTGTTATTAATGATGTTGAACAGACTAAGACATTTGTCATTACAGGACTGATGAATGTTTGGCTGGACATGGCGACAATTATAATCGCTGTCGCCATCATGTTCTCGATGGATTTTTGGCTGACAATAGCAGCATTATCAATGCTTCCGGTCTATGCGTTTTCAGTGAAATATTTTTATGCACGGCTTCGTCAATTAACGAAGGACCGTTCCCAAGCGTTAGCGGAGGTTCAAGGGCATTTGCATGAACGGGTTCAAGGAATGTCTGTTATTCGAAGTTTTGCGCTTGAGGATTATGAACAAGCTCAATTTGATAAGCGAAACACGAATTTTTTAAATCGGGCGATGGATCATACGAAGTGGAACGCGAAAACTTTTTCAATCGTCAACACTGTAACGGATGTTGCTCCCCTGCTCGTTATCGGATTCGCTGCTTATCAGGGAATTAAAGGAGATCTTTCAATCGGAGCGCTTGTTGCTTTTGTTGCCTATATGGACAGGCTTTATAATCCGCTTAGAAGGCTTGTGAATTCTTCAACAACCCTTACACAATCCGTTGCTTCAATGGACAGAATGTTTGAATTTTTAGACGAGAAATATGATATTGAGGATTCACCGGGAGCTGCACCGCTTAAAAATGTACACGGAGCAATCGATTTCCAAAATGTATCTTTTACTTATAATGATGAAGAAGAGGAAGTGCTTCACAATATTTCTTTATCTGTGCGGCCAGGGGAAACGATTGCGCTTGTTGGAATGAGCGGTGGAGGCAAATCTTCATTAATTAGTTTGATACCTAGATTTTACGATGTAACGGAAGGGAGCATCCTTCTCGACGGAACGGATATCCGTACGTATCAGATGAGAACGCTTCGTGATAATATCGGAATGGTGCTTCAAGATAATATTCTTTTCAGTGAATCTGTCCGTGCAAATATTTTAATGGGGAACCCTGAAGCTTCAGATAAAGAGGTTATTCAAGCTGCTAAAGCCGCAAATGCACATGAATTTATTATGAATCTTCCTGAAGGATATGACACGAAAATAGGTGAACGTGGAGTGAAATTATCAGGCGGACAAAAGCAGCGTGTAGCGATCTCCAGAGTTTTCTTGAAGAATCCGCCGATTTTAATTTTAGACGAAGCAACTTCTGCACTTGATCTTGAAAGTGAACATCTCATTCAAGAAGCGCTTGAAAAATTAGCAAAAGATCGAACAACTTTCATTGTTGCTCATCGTTTGTCAACAATCACGCATGCCGACCGCATTGTTGTAATTGAACACGGAAGGATCACAGAAGTCGGAAAACATAAAGAACTAATGGAAAAACAAGGAGCATATCACGACTTGTTTACATTCCAGCAATTTACTTAATGGAATCATCAGATTGGCTTAGGCCGATCTTTTTTTTGTGAAAAAAAGATTGTTTTTCCTGAAATTCCTAATACTTACGAACTACACCAAATGATGTATTTGTCGATTATTCTGAAAATTAAATATTGTCAAATTGTCAGAGTAGTGTCATAATTCTCAACAGAGAAGTAATATTCTAGGAAATTTGGCAGCTTAGAGAAGGGAGTGAGATCTCAATGGGGAACCCTGTTTTAGAAGTAAAGAACTTAAGAACTTCTTTTTTGACAGATGATGGAGAAATCCCAGCTGTAGACGGAGTAGATTTTCATGTCAATCCTGGCGAAGTGCTGGGCATTGTAGGAGAATCGGGCTGTGGTAAAAGCGTGACTTCTTTATCTGTAATGGGACTTGTACCTACCCCGCCTGGGAAAATCGAAGGAGAAATCCTTTTTAAGGGTGAAAATCTTGCTTCGGCACCAGAAAAGAGAATGCGGCAAATACGAGGCAATGAAATCGGAATGATATTTCAAGAGCCTATGACAAGTCTGAATCCAGTTTTTACAATTGGGGATCAGCTTATCGAAGCGTTACGCATACATAGAAAATGGTCAAAAAAAGAAGCATGGGGAAAAGCGGTCGAAATGCTTAAACTCGTAGGTCTTCCAAGGGCAGATGAGCTAGTTAGGGAATATCCGCATCAACTATCAGGTGGTATGCGACAGCGTGTCATGATTGCCATGGCGATGATTTGCGAACCAGAGCTTCTCATTGCGGACGAGCCTACTACTGCACTTGATGTGACGATTCAGGCTCAAATTTTGGATCTTATGAAACGATTAAACAAAGAAACAGATACAGCGATCATGATGATTACACACGATTTAGGTGTTGTTGCTGAAATGTGTGAACGTGTTGTTGTTATGTACTCAGGAAAAGTGGTGGAAGAGGGAGATGTGAAAACGATCTTCCAGAATCCGAAACACCCTTATACAGTAGGACTGATCAAATCTGTTCCAGATATGAGAGAGAAGGTTGGAAGACTTTACTCGATCCCTGGGAACGTTCCGAAACCGGGTACGATTCAAACAGGCTGTTCGTTTGCTCCACGGTGTGAACACGCAGGTACGAGATGTATCTCAGAAACTCCTCAACTCAAAACTCATGATGGCAATCATCAAGTGAGATGCTGGCTATATGAGGATGAGAAAGGAGTGGAACTGCATGAGTCAGACGCAGCCATTAGTTAAAGTAGAAAATTTAAAGATGCACTTCCCGATAAAGGGCGGGGTGCTCAGTAAACAAATCGGCGAAGTAAAAGCGGTTGATGGGATTTCCTTTTTTATTAACAAAGGAGAAACGCTTGGACTTGTAGGTGAAAGCGGATGCGGAAAATCTACAACAGGCCGGATGCTGCTGAGACTTTTAGAACCGACAGAAGGAAATATCTATTTCGAGGGCGAAGATATTACAAAATTATCCACGAGTGAAATGAGAAAGAAGCGCCGGGAAATGCAAATGGTGTTTCAAGATCCTTTTGCTTCCTTGAACCCTCGTCATACTGTTGAGAAAATATTAGAAGAACCTTTAATCGTTCATGGTGTGAAAAATAAAGCAGAGCGAAAGAAGCGGGTAAAAGAACTGCTGGAGGTAGTTGGACTTAGCAGCTGGCACGCAAAACGCTATCCTCACCAGTTTTCTGGGGGACAGCGTCAACGAATAGGGATTGCGAGAGCACTTGCTGTGAATCCGAAGCTGATTATTGCGGACGAGCCAGTATCAGCATTGGATGTATCCATTCAATCTCAAGTATTAAATCTTTTACAAGACTTACAGAAAGAATTCGATCTTACCTATTTGTTTATCGCACATGATTTAGGAGTTGTGCGGCATATAAGCGACAGAGTTGGTGTTATGTATTTAGGTCATATCGTGGAGCTTGCAGATAGCGAAAAGCTTTATGACAATCCGAAACATCCATACACTCAAGCATTATTGTCTGCAGTTCCTGTTCCAGACGTTGAACATAAAAAGGATCGTGTCATTCTGCAAGGTGATGTACCTAGTCCTTCGAATCCGCCAAAGGGATGTCCTTTCCATACGAGATGCCCGCAGGCTATGGATCATTGTGCATCTGTTAAACCGGTATTAAAGGAAGTTGCTGAAGGCCACTACGCATCATGCCATTTATACGAATAAAGGCACAGTGCGTACATATAAAAAGGGCACTAAAACAATGAGAACTGGGGGAAAGAAGATGAAGAAAAGTTTATTAACATTATTTGCTTTAATGCTTGCTTTATCTCTTGCTTTAGCTGGATGTAGTTCAAGTAAAAGCGGCAAAGGCGGAGACGAAAAAGCAGATCCAAACAATGTAATGATTTATGGGCGCGGCGGGGATTCAGTTGCACTTGATCCTGCTATTGTTACTGATGGAGAATCTTTCATCGTAACTGAACAAATCTATGAGCCGCTTGTAAACTACGCAAAAGACAGCATGGAAATCGTGCCTGGTCTTGCGAAAAAGTGGGATATCTCAGAAGATGGTTTGACTTACACGTTTGAACTTCAAGAAGGCGTTAAATTCCATGATGGAGAAAAATTCAACGCTGATGCAGTCGTAAAGAACTTTGACCGTTGGGCACAAAGTAAAGATGGGGAAAAATTCGCTTACTACGGTTCTATGTTCGGCGGATTTGAAGGAGACCCAGGTCACGTAATTAAAGATGTGAAAGCTGATGGCGAGAACAAAGTTGTATTCACTTTGAGCAAGCCGCAAGCTCCATTCTTAAAGAACATCGCAATGAGCCCGTTCGCAATCGCGAGCCCGAAATCATTGGATGGTGATAAGTTAAGTAAAAATCCAGTTGGTACTGGACCTTTCAAATTCAAGAGCTGGAAACCAAACGATACAATCGTTTTAGAAAAGAACAGCGATTACTGGGATAAAGATCTTCCTAAGCTTGATGGGGTAACTTTCAAAGTAATTAAAGATAACTCTTCTCGTCTTAATGCTTTAACTAAAGGTGAGATCGATTTAATGGATGGTCTAAATCCATCTGATATGAAATCTGTTTCTGGAAACAACAAGCTTCAATTGTTCGAACGTCCTTCAATGAACGTTGGTTACCTAGGATTTAACGTTGAAAAAGCGCCGTTTGATAAAAAAGAAGTTCGTCAGGCGATCAGCCACTTGATCGACAAGCAAGCGATCATCGACAACTTCTATGAAGGAACTGCAGAGCCGGCTAAAAACCCAATGCCTCCTTCAATCGCTGGATACAATGATGACATTCAAGATTATGGGTATGACGAAGCAAAAGCAAAAGAACTTTTAAAGAGCGTTGGTTTAGAAAAAGGATTTACGATGGATCTATGGGCAATGCCAGTATCACGTCCATACATGCCAAATGGCCAAAAAGTTGCTGAAGCAATCCAGGCAAAACTTGCAAAAGTTAACATCAAGGCTAATATCGTAACGTTTGAGTGGGGTACGTACCTTGAAAAAGTTCAAAAAGGTGAAGCACCAATGTTCATGCTAGGCTGGACTGGTGATAACGGAGATGCGGATAACTTCCTTTATACGCTTCTTGATAAAGACACAATCGACTCTAATAACTACTCTCGTTATGCAAACGAAGATGTTCACAAGCTGCTTCTTGAAGCTCAAACTACAGCTGACGAAGACAAGCGTGCTGAACTTTATAAACAAGCTCAAGTAATCATTCATGAAGACGCACCGTGGGTACCGCTTGTTCACTCTAAGCCACAGTTAGCTGGAGCGAGCAAAATTAAAGGATTTGTTCCACATCCTACAGGTTCTCAGTCTTTCGCGGACACATATTTCGAATAAAAAATGGCGGGGAGTATGGACTTTATAAGCCTGCTCCCCCTTTTTATGTAAACCACATAATCTTACAAACTCGTAATACTTCGAAGAAAGAGGTGACCTTATGTTTGCCTATACCATCAGACGGTTAGCAGCACTTGTCCCAGTACTTTTAGGGATGACATTTATAGTTTTTATGATGATTCGTGCTATCCCGGGGAATCCAGCACAATTAATTTTAGGACAGCAGGCCACAAAAGATGCGGTTGCAGCTTTAACTCATCGACTTGGTTTAGATCAGCCATGGTATACACAATTCATTAATTATTTAAAAGGTCTATTTACTGGAGACCTAGGTATTTCTCTTAAAACGAATATACCGATTTCAGAAGAAGTTTGGCCGTACTTAGCTGCAACTATTGAATTAGCACTTGTGGCGATGATCATCGCTATTGTAATTGGTGTTAATGCGGGTATCGTTTCAGCATGGTTCCAAAACTCTTGGTTCGACTATGTGGCAATGGTAGTTGCACTAATCGGAATATCAATGCCGATTTTCTGGTTAGGTTTGATGGAACAATATGTGTTCTCGATTCATTTTGATCTTCTGCCTACTACAGGGCGGGAAAATATCCGGGTTCCGGTTGATCCCATCACGCACTTATATTTAATTGATACACTGCTGCAAGGCAGAATGGATCAGTTCGCAGATGTAATTCGCCACCTTATTCTCCCAGGTGTTGCACTTGGTACGATTCCAATGGCTATTATCGCGAGAATGACGCGTTCAAGCATGCTTGAAGTGATGCGTTCTGACTATATTCGAACTGCTAGAGCAAAAGGTATGAAAATGTTCTGGGTTGTGTACAAGCACTCATTAAAAAATGCACTTATTCCGGTCGTAACGGTTATTGGATTACAGACAGGCCTTCTATTGGGCGGGGCGATTCTTACGGAAACGATCTTCGGCTGGCCTGGAATTGGAACATACATTTACGATGCTATTTCATATCGGGATTATCCAGTTATTCAGTCCGGAATCCTTGTGGTAGCAACTATATTCGTACTCATTAATCTACTCGTTGACTTGCTGTATGCAGCAATTGATCCGAGAATTAAATTTAAGTAGGAGGGATTAGAGCATGTCAGAACTAGCTAGATCAACACCTCCCGTAGTTCCTCAGCATGTTGTGGTACCAGTAGAAGATAAAGTTGTCTCTCCTTGGAAAGATGCGTGGAGAAGTTTTAAAAAGAATAAAATTGCACTAGTCGGTCTATCGATTGTTGCTATGTTTATATTAATTGCGATTTTGGCACCTGTGCTAGCTCCATATAATTATAGTGACGTTGAATTAGGAGATAAGCATATTGCGCCAAATGCTGCACATTGGTTTGGCACAGATGAGTTTGGCCGTGATATTTTAAGCAGAATTATTTACGGGGCACGAATTTCCTTGTGGGTTGGTTTTTTCTCTGTAGCGGGGTCGGTTATCGTCGGTTCTACACTAGGAATAATAGCAGGGTTTTATGGAAAATGGGTGGATGGCATCATTTCACGCATCTTTGATATTTTGCTTGCTTTCCCAAGTATTTTACTAGCTATCGCAGTTGTATCGGTTCTTGGACCTTCTTTGAAAAATGCGCTTATCGCGATTGCGATTATTAACGTACCGACGTTCGGACGTCTGCTTCGTTCGAGAGTACTTAGCGTAAAAGAAGAAGAGTATATCACTGCTGCGAGAGCAATCGGTATGAGCGATACTCGAATTCTCGTTCATCATATTTTACCGAACAGTCTCGCGCCGATTATTGTTCAAGGAACACTTGCAATTGCAACGGCGATTATTGAAGCAGCAGCTCTTGGATTCCTGGGAATGGGTGCACAGCCGCCTACACCAGAGTGGGGTAAGATGCTTGCTGATTCTAAAGACTTTATCCTTCAAGCGCCTTGGACAGTATTGTTCCCGGGACTTGCGATCATGCTGACCGTACTTGGATTCAACCTGATGGGGGACGGATTGCGGGATGCACTGGATCCACGGATGAAGAGCTAATAAGCGGATAATGAGGATGATGAGGCTTGGCAATGCCAAGCTTTTTTTATTTGTGTATGAAAAGTGGCTCAAGATCATATTGACGTGATTTAGTAGAGCCAGTTGACGGGAGGTTAAGAGCGTAAAGGAGATGATTTGTTTTACTCCTGGAATCCAAGTGTAAGAAATCCCTGCATTCCTGATTTGTGATTATCGGAGAGATTAAGAGAGCGTAATCTTTTAAAGCATTTATATGTGCTGTTTTTGACTTAAAACTGCAAATAGAACACCACCAAGTACCTTTAACATAATTCATTACAGTTTGATCACAACTTGGACAAAGGACACCAGTGATTAATTCATCTTTGGTGATTTGATATTTTTCACATACATCTGGATTATATTCACAATGAAGTTTGTTAAGTAATTTAATGAATTTTTTAGTTTGTTTTGAAGAAAAGATAGGGGTTTCATATAAATGAGTGAATTCTTGAAATTTTTTTTGAAGCACATGACTTTTTATTACTCTTTTGTATGCTTCTATATAAGAAGGAGAAGCTTCTATAATTACATTTGGATTAGTCATTATAACGAGGTGTTCAACGGGGATGGACGGAAACTTATGCTGATGTAAAAGTTGTGAGAGATGGTAATTTTGGCGTTTAACCTGCTCAATAGGATTTGTGAAAGATTGCTGCATTCCATCTAATGTTCGTATCACTTGTGAAAAGCGGTCATCGAAGTAAATGTTGCCACCCCAGTTTTTAATTTCAAGATTCAAAATAAATGAAGGAGTAACTATGAGCGAATCCATTTGAAAGTGATAATCGTCATATTCGATTCTTATCCCGTGTAGAAGCTGAAACTGATCTTTAGGTAAATATCGATAAAAAAAATCTAATGATTGCTCCCCTTTAAATCCAGATTTGTAATTACGTAAATCTTCTAGAATTTCTTGCTTTTTGAGATGAGCTAAAGGCAGTCTATTAGCTAAAGCAGACAATTTAATAATAAATATTGGTGTTTTTCGCTGTTTTTTTATAAAAACATCTCCTTTCGTTTTTAGTTTAACGGTGAACTTAATATTGCTGCATATTTTTATAAAATACAAAAAGGGGTTTGCTCAAAATTGAATGGTAATTAGATTAATCCACCGAGTTTTAACTATAATCCACCGGAAAATTCCAATAATCCACCGACTTTTATTGATAATCCACCGAGTTTTCATAAAATACTCCCGACTCGACACAATCAGACGAAAATCGACATGTCAGGAGCACCATCAAATCGACATGTCAGGAGCACCATTAAATCGACACGAGCAGAGCACCATCAAATCCACACCAAACCAACAACAAAAAACCAGCTATCGTAATTGAAAGCTGGTCTCCGATTATATATCTTCCCTTTGTGGGAGCTGTACTTCGCTGTCGTCTTGGTGATAATTTTTAAAGCTTTCTACTAATCTGTTCAGATGTTCTAACTGATCGCTGTAATCCATAATGAGAGCGAAGACAGGGAACAAACTGATCCACTCTTCATTATCAGGACTGCTGTAATAGTTCATAAAGCATTGCATAAGCGATTTTTTACTGATTTCTTCAGCCATATCGATCGTATGCTGTGCTCTAATTTTATCGGTGTATTTTAATAGCATCTGTTCATGAAAATTAGTTAGTCCGTCGAGTTTGATTTGTATCAGTTCTTGAAGCGGTTCTGGCATGTTGTACAGTTCATTTTCATGACGGTGCAGACTTTTCAATAATTCCAGTGCTTTGTTGGTTGTATGAATCATCTGGCGGTAAAGCACAAGCTTTCTCGTTTTTGAATATTTGTTGCTTCTGAAATACGTGCGCTCTTCCTTATAAAGGAGGTAATATTGATCCATTTTAAAGCGGTTTTCTTTAAAAAGGTTCAAATCCTCTTTAATTGCGATATGTTCTGAAGCATGTCTCGTAATCATGCGGATCCATTTAATAATCTCATCAGTATGACCTGAGATTTTATAATAAAGCTTAGTTTCATACTTTGGCGGCATGAATACTAAGTTAACGATGAACGCTGAGAATACACCGAGCATAACCAGCAGAAAACGGTCGACAGCAAATCCGATAAAGTTCTCTGAATGACTTTCCATAATAACAATTACTGTTACGATCGAAAGCGGAATCGTTTTCTCGATCTTCATTTTTAAATGGGCTGCGATGACAAGCACGACTACAAAACCGATAACGAATGGGTTGTTGCCAAGTAATAATACGAAAATGATAGCAAAAGCAGCACCAACCATGTTACCTTGAATTTGTTCCAAAATCGTTTGATACGACCTGTAGATAGAAGGCTGTATCGCAAATGTTGCAGCGATTGCCGCATACACTGGCTGATTGTAATGAAACATCATCGCCAAATAGATGGCTAAAGATATAGCTAGACCCGTTTTAATCATTCGGGCTCCTAATTTCATAACTTAGATAATTCCTTTCTGAATAAGAAAATGTTAATAATCTCAAACACTATATACTGTTTCTTTTGTTTTTTCAAGTACAGATTTGTGAAATTTACACTTTCATACGTTATGAATAACAAGCGAGTTTTGTTACTAGTTTTTCCCTTAAAATTAAAAAAGAATCCGTATTATAACGGATCCCTTTTTGATTCTATCTTGAAATTATAAACGGCTGAAGGCTTTGCCTGCTGCTTCAATCGTTGCCAGAACGTCTTCTTCTGTATGAGCAGTTGTTAAGAACATAGCTTCGTACTTGGATGGTGCAAGGTTGATTCCTTCATTAAGCATTTGTTTAAAATACCTGCCGAACGTTTCACCGTCAGTTGCTTCAGCTTGTACATAGTTCTCAATTTTTTCGTCTGTAAAATAAAGTGTTAATGCTCCTTTGAGGCGGTTGATGCTAACTGGAACATCATATTTCGCAGCTTGTTCAGCTAACCCTTTTTCTAAGATTGCACCTAAGCGGTCCATTTCCTCGTAAACACCTTCTTGCTGCAAAACTTCTAAACAAGCAATTCCAGCTGAGATCGATGCTGGATTTCCTGCCATCGTACCTGCCTGATAAGCAGGGCCTAATGGGGCAACTTTTTCCATGATCTCTTTTTTGCCGCCATATGCACCAATCGGGAGTCCGCCGCCGATTATTTTTCCGAGGGCTGTCATGTCTGGTTTAACACCGAGCAAGTCCTGGGCTCCGCCGTACATGAAACGGAATGCTGTGATTACTTCATCATAGATTACAAGTGCACCGTGTTCATGAGTAATATCATTGATAGCTTGCAGAAATCCTTCTTTCGGTTCGACGATTCCGAAGTTTCCAACGATTGGCTCTACTAAAACAGCTGCAATCTGATCTCCCCATTTTTCCATGGCTGATCGATATGCTTCAACATCATTAAAAGGTACTGTGATCACTTCTTGTGCGATGCTTTTCGGAACACCTGCTGAATCAGGAGTACCTAAAGTAGAAGGGCCAGACCCGGCAGCTACTAAAACCAAGTCAGAGTGGCCGTGATAGCAGCCGGCAAATTTGATGATTTTATCGCGGCCTGTATAGGCACGTGCGACACGAATTGTTGTCATAACAGCTTCCGTTCCTGAATTCACAAAACGGACTTTATCCATTGCAGGCATAGCTTCTTTTAGCATTTTAGCAAATTTGACCTCAAGAGAAGTCGGTGTACCATAAAGAATTCCGTTTTCGGCTGCCTTCGTGATCGCTTTTGTAATGTGCGGGTGGGCATGTCCCGTGATGATTGGCCCATATGCAGCAAGGTAATCGATGTATCGGTTGCCGTCTTCATCCCAAAAATAAGCACCTTTTGCACGCTCCATGAAAACAGGTGCACCGCCTCCAACGGCTTTAAATGAACGGGATGGACTGTTAACACCTCCGACAATATGTAAAAGAGCTTCTTCATAAAGTGCTTCCGACCGTGTTTGTTTCATATATGTATTCCTCCTTATTCACGATTAAACAATATCAAATAGTATTGTAGCATGAATAATCCAAGGAAACAGGGATGGGAAACTGTACCACAAATTATTAACTATTTGAGTTTTGGAGAGGTGATAGGATAAACTATGCTAGTCCCTTATTTCTTTTTTTACTTAAATAGGAATTATGTTTTCAATTTGGAGGCTTCATATATGGAAAATATTATAGATGTTCAAAATTTAAAAAAGGAATTTAAATCGTATTCCAGCCGGGAGGGTTTAAAAGGTGCCTTCCGAGATCTTTTTACACGGAACTACACGATAAAAACAGCGGTTGATGACATCTCTTTCTCAATTAAGAAAGGAGAGATGGTCGGTTACATCGGTGAAAACGGAGCTGGAAAGTCTACTTCGATTAAAATGCTGACAGGTATCTTAACACCTACAGACGGCAAGGTTGTCGTAAACGGAATGAATCCCCATAAAGAACGTGAAAAGTTTGTAAAAACCATTGGGGTTGTGTTCGGTCAGCGATCACAGCTTTGGTGGGATATTGCTGTTCAAGAATCGTTCAGACTTTTAAAGAAGATTTATAATGTTTCGGATGAGCAATATGCAGAGCACATGAATGATGTGATCGAAACGCTCGACATCGGACCACTGCTCGATAAACCCGTGAGAAAATTATCGCTCGGACAAAGAATGCGCTGTGAACTGGCTGCAGCACTTATTCATAATCCGTCACTATTATTTTTGGATGAACCGACAATTGGACTTGATGTACTCGTCAAGCTTAAGATTCGAGAGTTTTTAAAGAAAATAAACCAAAAATACGGAACTACCATTCTCTTAACGACACATGACCTCTCAGATATTGAGGCACTTTGTGAGAGGGTCGTTATGCTAGACGAAGGAAAAATCATCTATGATGGACCATTAAAGGAACTTCGTGAAAATTGGGCAGAAGGTAAACAAATTCAGTTTCAATTCAGTGAAAAAGCAACAATCGAAGAGTTGCAGAGCTTAACAAAAGATCATCTTGTTGTATGGGAAAAGGGAACAAGTGAACTTGTTTGGGTAGCATCAGTCGATAGTGATGAAACAGTAATCTCAGGTGTCATCGGAAAAGTTACCGCTGCTAAAAAAATTGCTGATTTGAAGATTCTAGAGATCTCGACTGAAGAAATTATCCGTAACATTTATGTTGAAGGTGCTGTGCGTCATGGGTAAGTATATTGAAATGATCCGGATTCGCTTTTTAATGATGCTTGCTTATCGAACAAACTACTACAGCGGTATTTTGATCTACAGCATCAACATCGGAGCTTATTATTTTTTGTGGAGTGCCATATACGGAGGCAAAGAAAATATTCAAGGTCTTTCCATTACACAGATGACAACTTATCTTGCTGTCGCTTGGATGGCCCGCGCATTTTATTTTAACAACATCGACCGTGAAATTGCGATGGAGATAAAGGAAGGAAAAGTAGCCGTTGAAATGGTCCGTCCGTATCCTTACTTAAATATGAAGATGATGCAAGGACTGGGCGAGGGGATTTTCCGTATCTTGTTCTTTTCCGTTCCGGGGATGGTCATCGTAACGCTCGTTTTTCCTGTCGATTTATCAGCTCATGCAGCAACTTGGCTCTTATTTTTTTTGTCTCTCGTATTTAGTTTTATCATCAATACACAAATTAACTTGCTCGCAGGAATTGCAACATTCTTCTTATTTAATAACGACGGATTGATTCGGGCAAAGCGGGTAGTCATCGATCTTTTTTCAGGATTGATACTGCCGATCAGCTTTTATCCGATGTGGGCACAAGACATCATGAGTTATCTCCCGTTTCAAGGGATCAGTTATATTCCGAGTATGATCTTTACTGAAGGTTTTAAAGGAAATGAAGTTTTACAAGCGCTAACTACTCAAGTAATGTGGTCGCTTTTATTAATTCTTCCTATATATGTGCTGTGGACAATAGCGAAACGGCAACTCGTGGTACAAGGAGGATAGAATCTAATGATGGATAATGTTTCAGTTTTTTTTCAATATGCAGGACAATATTTAAAAACAAGATTTAGCTACCGTGCGGATATGGTGGTCGAAATATTTTCTGATTTTCTTTTTCAAGCCGTTAACCTCGTTTTCATTCTTGTGGTCTTCGGACATACATCATTACTGGCTGGATGGAGTAAGGATGAGATGATTTTCATATACGGATTCTTCCTCGTGCCTTTTGCGATCTTCTCTTCTTTCTTTAACATCTGGGATTTTACAGATCGATACATTGTAAAAGGTGAGCTGGATCGAATATTGACTCGTCCCGTTCACAGTCTTTTTCAAATCGTGTTAGAACGGATGGAGCTGGAATCCCTTTTTGGTGTGGTAACAGGTTTGATTGTGATGTTTTATGCAGGAGGAAATTTAGGACTCGACATGAGCTGGTATGATCCGTTTATATTTATCCTCCTCGTTTTAGGCGGTGCACTCGTTTATGCAGGAATTTTCATCAGCCTTGCTACCATCGGTTTTTGGTCAGATTCGAAAACAGATATTATGCCGATGATGTACAATATCGGAAACTATGGACGATATCCGGTTGATATTTATAACAGTGTTATTAAATATATTCTAACTTGGATTTTGCCGTTTGCATTTGTTGGAGTATATCCTGCATCTTACTTTCTGGGGCGTGAAAACTGGTATGTGTATGCATTCTTAACTCCAGTTGTAGGGCTTGTCTTTTTCACGATTGCGGTAGTTCTTTGGAACATCGGAGTTACGAAATACAGAGGTGCAGGAAACTAAGAATAAAACCGTTCCCCAAATCAATTGGAGAGCGGTTTTTTATTGCGGCAACGTTCGTTTTGCTGAATTTTTCTCTAAGTTTTTAGCCATGGAGTTTACAAAAAGAATCAATAGAGCATAAGCCAGAACGGGAACCAGCACCACGAAAGGCTCCAACATGAGTTCGCGATGGTTCATACTGATCAATCCTGTCCATTCGTTGGAAGGTGTCGTGTAGCTGCTAAACTGATCATGTTCCTGTCCAGATGTAATTTTTACTCCGCCAATAAATACATGATACAAACTTAAATGAAGCATTAACGTTAGAACAGTTGTAAATTGCCTTCCTGATAAGACAAAGAGACGCGGCACTAAGTGAGGTAAGATGTGCCGAATTGTAATTTGAAATGCCGAAGCTCCCATGTGTTTTGAGCAAATTACGTATTCTGTATGAGATAAAGTTTCGCTCGTATCAGTAATTATTTTCGTGAGTGGAAAAATGCCTGCACCTATTAAGACGATTAACTGAATGATTAATGTTTCAGAATATGTGTAATGGGATTCAGCTCTCAGTTCATAAATGAGCAACGGAGAAAGAACGAGCAAGGAAAAGAGAGATTGAGGAATATATTGAAAGCCTTGCATCAATCCGTTAAACCAGCTGTTCATAAAGATTCGTTTCAAAAACAGGCCAAACAATAAGGAGATTAGGATTCTTGCAAATGTAATGATGAAGGCAAAAATAATCGTATACTTTGAACCTTCGATCAATGCGTATAATAAATCCTTTCCATTTCTGTCTGTTCCGAGCCAATGATCAAAAGAAGGTGAATACGGAGGCATTTCTAGATGCCGTTCATCTGTATTATATTGAAAAAGATTGATTGCCGGTTCAGAAGATACTAATGGCAGCAGAAAACTTGCTAAAAGAAGGACGAGCAAAAACATGGCTCCAATATGAAATCCCCTGATTTTATGCAGCATTTGCAAACTTCTCCTTCCGAACAAACATATTGATACATTTAATTGTCCCTGCAAGAGGAATAGTAATAAGGAGAAGAATCATGGCTCTTGTTTCAGCTGGCTGTTCACTCAACAAAATTCTAATAACGCCGTTCATATTAAATAAGTACTCTACAACCACCATTTGACTAAAAAGCAGGAGCATGATGAATGGCAGGTGTACAGTTAATTCTCGAACCGTGTTTTTCGTGATGTGTTGAAAGATTACTTTTGATTTTGAGAGACCTTTAGATTTTGCAAAAGTAACGTAATCCTTCTCCATTTCTTGTTGAGAAAGTAAAAGCTGGAATCGGAACAAGTAGATGCCTGGCACTATGCTCATAGTGAAAGCCGGTAGTAAGAATGGAGGCTGTTCACTCGTTGTAAACGGGTTTGCCGCTAACCAGCCCGTTTGTCTATAAATCCAGACGACCGCTAACTGTACACAGAAAACAAAAAATAAATCGGGTAATGCTTCAAGTAAATCACTGATCCAAAGTGCAGCCTTTTTTAATGGAGATGGAAGGAGCTCAATTATCCAACCAAAAAGGACAACTGAGAGGAACGTGATAGCAAAACTAGCAAGTAATAGGCAAAGAATATAAAAAACCATATCCAAAATTTCAGGAAATAAAGGTCTTTCACTTATTTGATTTAAAAATACAACAGAACGATTTATAGGCATTTTAGCAAAAGCGAGTGTTTGAGAGTGCGTATATAAAGTCAGTGAATTAGGATTTAGAAGATTCACCATTACTTCAGAAACAGTATTTATATAATGTGAAATGCTAAATTTTACATAATCTTCTCCAACGAAAAAAGAGGGAGTTGAAGAAAGCAATATGATGCTAATGCCAAGTAAAAGGATCTGTTTGAGTGAAAAAATGAATTTTCTCATATAAAAAACCCCTTTTTACGTTAAATCAGGTGTGAAGATATACTCATCCAAGACAGGCTGCTGCATAAATTGCTCAACCTCGTTTCTAAGAGATTCTAGTCGATCGCGTTTTCCTGTATAAAATACGTAATAGCCTTTTCTCTGAGACTCTGCAAGACCGCAGGAGAGCAATAGTTTAAGATGACTAGAAACAGTAGCCTCGGTTAAACTGAATTTATAAGCAAGTTGTTTCGTGCTGTAGGGGTGATGGAGCAAATCTTGCAGAATTTTTAATCGTGTGGGTTCGCTTAAAGCTTTTAGTAATAAAACTAAATCGCCAGGAGGTTCTTGGTCTTTATCAGCATCAGGAACAGCAACATGCAGCGCGATGGAAACTCGATCTTGGTTGCAGCACAGCATCACATGCGGTGTTGCAAAAGTAGAAGGCTGAATGATAAGTCTCGGAAACTCTTCAAATGAAAAAGTGTACACATCATTTTTTTTGATCTTAATATAATCTGCTGTCACGATTACATCAGGATGAATGCTATTTAACGTTTCAATCTTTGTTTGTGCCAGTTCATATTTAAAGTTTTCAGATGCCCTTAAAATCCAAGGTGTTATTCGAAAGAGTTCTTCAGAAAATAAGAATCGGTTGAAATCATAAAAAAAATCTCTTAATCTGCTTTTCCAGCTACCTGTTTGCAAGAGCAAATCTTTTTCCAGTGAACTCAATGGTATAGCTGTAGGATTGTTTTTCCACTTAAGTAATTGATCTATCGGATATTTTTCTCCAAGTAAGTAATAAGATAACGTTAAATCTGGGATACCGCATAGTTTTTCAATGCCTTCTTCGACAGTTTCTTCTTTAATTTCAAATTCATTTCTGATATTTATAAAATACATCCAATCATAAAAGTGAGGACCCCATTCTTTAATAATGAGCAACAGGTCAGATGGCAGATTTTTGTGAGCTTTTTCTGCCCAGGTTTTTCGGTATGGGTGGTGTGAAGGATTTTGAATGACATGCAGACTCATAACCATTTCGCAAAATGGAGAAAAATCGATGGATACGTTCATTTTGAAATCTCCTTTACATTTTTTTCGATTGATTAGGTACGGGTCTAATCAGTTTTTATAAATCCCAAAATTACAAATAATTTACATTCTAAAGACTTAGATGTCAACGGTAAATTTGCAAAATCTATACTTTTGAGCTATTTTGTTTTAACAAAATAACAAGTTATGATAATACTAGAGATGAAACTAGCAGAATTGAAGGTGACATAGATGAAAATCATGGTTATTGGCGGAAGTCCTACAGCGGAATCCAGAACAAGAGGAATCGCACAATATGCGGCAGAAGTATTGCGTGAAATGAACGTTGAAGTTTTATTCTTTGATGTGGGTAATGATAAGCTGCCATTGTTTACAGGCGATGAATCTACAGCTCAGGACGAAGTCGTTAAAAAGTTATCTGCGTATGCAGAAGAAGCAGATGGTTTCTTTGTTACGAGTCCTGAATACCATAGCGGAATTAGCGGTGCATTAAAAAATGCTCTCGACTTCTTAGGAGGAAAGCATTTCAGAAACAAACCTTCTGCCATTGCAGTTGCAGCCGGCGGAGGTAAAGGCGGAGTAAACGCGTTAACAAATCTTCGCACTGTATTGCGCGGAGTTTACAGTCTCGTGCTGCCAGATCAATATGTAGCAGATCCAGTTACATTTGATGGAAACGTGCTTGTTGATGAGTTAGCTAAAACACGTGTAAAAGAATTAGCAACACAGCTTAAAGATTTAACAGAACTTGTTTCGAAAAAATAGATTTAAAATTTTATCCGGATGAGTGAGTTGACTCCAGGGGCCGCAGGATTTGCGGCTTCTGGAGTTTTTTGTTTTGTATGGACTTGAACTGGAAATCCAAACGTGAAAAAAATGAGGCTGAAAATTGAGTAAATCTATAGATGCAAAAGCTGAAAAAACGTAAGGGGAATAAATTGTTAGGGGTCAGACCCCATGTTTGAAGCTATGTTTGTCCTATTCATGAAGTACTCTTCATATGATGTGTTGAGGTGGATTTTATGGAAGACGTCGTGTTATTGATCTTACTTATCGTGACCGTGTGGATAATCAGCCGAAGTATTATGATGTTATTCAGACATCCAGGAATTAAAGAGCATTTGATGCCGGCTAGTCACCTTCTTGTTTTAGCTATTGTATATGGAACCATTATTTGTGGTTTTGGATTAATATTTGCCTTGCTGTCTTTAATGGGTTACCCGGTTTTGAAAATGGAATGGAGCCAATTTAACTTTTTTACCTTTATAGAAGCATGCATTTATTTCAGCAGTTCTACTATATTATCTGTTGGGTATGGAGATATTGTGCCAGTCGGATTAGGAAGATGGATTGCGACATTTGAGGCGCTGATCGGGTATCTGCTGCCAATCGCCTTTGTGCTGACTTCTGTTATTCAGCATAATAAAATGTCGAAATAGCTAAATAGTTGTTTGAAATGAAGGAAATGGGCTACCCTTAAAACAGAATGATTTTAAGGAGGTTCAATAGTGAGTATTGAGATCGGAACAAAAGCACCTGATTTTAAACTGCCGGCGAGCAATGGGCAGGAAGTTCAGTTATCAGATTTTAAAGGAAAAAATGTTGTATTGTATTTTTACCCGAAAGACATGACACCCGGATGTACGACACAAGCATGTGATTTCAGAGATATGCATGAAAAATTCGAAAACCAAAACACAGTTATTCTGGGAGTTTCACCAGATCCTTTATCACGACATGATAAGTTTATTGAAAAACACGGTCTGCCGTTTGTACTATTAGCAGATGAAGAAAACAAAGCGGCTGAATTATATGAGGTATGGAAACTCAAAAAGAACTTCGGCAAAGAATACATGGGAATTGAAAGGTCGACTTTTATTATTGATAAAGAAGGCAATATCGCAAAAGAATACCGTAAAGTAAAGGTAAAAGATCACGTTCAAGAAGCATTAGAATTTATTAAAGAAAACTTATCATAGAAAAAAGCCCCGATTTTTTGGGGCTTTTAGCTTTCTTGCAGTTCATTTACCGGGATGTTCATTTCGTTATCGGGCTGATCTTTTGTATAAGCCCTTGCAGTCTGTCTGCTTTCGTCTATTGATTGCAGCCAAACTGGAGTTCCATTATGTAGGACTTCGATTTCTTTTTCTGATTCGATGATTTGCTGAGCACGCGATACGTTCATTTCATTCACCTCCACACTTGTTATTATGCGGCAGTATTAGGAATAATATGCTTTTAATATAAAATATAGGCAGGGATGTAATCGCATGATAGAATGAAATTGTGTGAATTTTATAACAGATAATTATGGGGGTTTAAAATATGAGAGATGAAAGGTTAACGACGCTGGCTAAAACATTGTTAACGCATTCACTTAAACTAGAAAAAGGTCAGAAGCTTCTGATCACATCATTCATTGCCGGAAAGCCGCTCGTAAAAGAACTTGTAAGAGAAACATATGCAATAGGTGCATACCCATACGTGCAATTAGCAGATGAAGAGATTACAAGAGAGCTGATGCTAGGTTCTTCAAAAGAACATACAGAGCCTCAAGTGAAATGGGACCTAAACCGCATGGAGGATGTTGATGCTTACATCTCTATCCAATGCAAAAATAATGATGCAGAGTTCACGGATATATCAAGTGAAGTATTCCAGATGAAAAGCGAGTTAAATAGACCTGTTCAGAACTTGATCATCAATGATCGTCAATGGGTATTATTAAACTACCCTACACCTGGTTTAGCACAAATGGCAAAGATGAGCTTTGAAAAGTTCACTGATTTCTTGCTGGATGTTTGTAATGTTGATTATAAAGCAATGGCAGAAGCTCAAAAGCCGCTTCATGAACTTATGGAAAGAACTGATAAAGTCCGCATTACAGGACCAGGTACAGATTTATCTTTCTCTATAAAAGGAATTCCTGCTGTAATGTGTGCCGGTGAAAACAACATTCCGGACGGAGAAGTTTTCACAGCGCCAGTAAAAGACAGTGTAAACGGAAAAATTACATATAACACACCTTGCCCATACCATGGAACAACATTTAATAATGTAAGCTTAACATTTAAAGACGGAAAAATTGTTGAAGCGACTTCTGACAATACAGAAAAGCTGAACCAAATCTTTGACACTGATGAAGGTGCTCGCTATGTCGGGGAATTT
The DNA here is from genome assembly GCF_031582965.1 of Bacillus sp. NEB1478. Classification (NCBI taxonomy): domain Bacteria; kingdom Bacillati; phylum Bacillota; class Bacilli; order Caryophanales; family Bacillaceae; genus Bacillus; species Bacillus sp. NEB1478. The sequence goes on along the minus strand of NZ_CP134049.1, from coordinate 3,380,996 downwards.
GCAATCGGTGTTAATCCATTGATCCAGCATCCTATGGGAGATATCCTGTTTGACGAAAAAATTTGCGGCAGCATCCACTTTACACCTGGAAGAGCATATCAAGATGCAAACAACGGAAACGAATCAGCTATCCATTGGGATATGGTATTAATCCAACGTCCGGAATACGGCGGAGGAGAACTGTATTTTGATGACGTCTTAATCCGAAAAGACGGCTTGTTTGTACTTCCGGAACTACTCGGATTAAATCCTGAGAACCTTAAGTAAACTGCACTATAAACTTGTTAGTACGCGCAGCGACAAATTTATTAACAAGGCTTAGTGTCAGACAAATTGTCTTTAACAAAGGCTGTTTTCGTATTCATTGTTGCTTTTGAAAGTATTTGATTTCCGTTCCAGGTTGCTCGCTTTCCGCGGGGCAAGCGGTGAGCCACATTCGGACGTTTCACGTTAAGTGTCTCACCTGCCCGCCTGTCCCGCAGGAGTCTCGCACCTTCCACTCCAATCAACCATCTAAGAAGACAATAAAAAAGAGATTTGAAAGCAACAATCTTTTAGAAAACAGCCTTAACAAAACAATGATTGCGGGATGAACTGTCCCGCTTTTTGTATTTTATAAAACTAATAAGAAGGTGTTTGTTGATGATACTTTCAAGTGCAAGACTAAAGGATGAAATGAAAGAGAACCTTAAGAATGAATTTCCTGAGTCAGAGTTTCGTTTTTACAATAAAATGAAAGAAGCTGCTGCAGATCTGGAGCATGCAGAAATTCTGATTACTTTTGGAGAAGATTTAAACGAAGAGCTAGTTGAACGGGCTAAAGCCTTAAAATGGATTATGGTTATCTCAGCTGGACTTGATAAAATGCCATTTGAAGCACTAGAAAAGAAAAACATCCTTATCACAAATGCAAGAGGCATCCATAAAACACCGATGGCTGAATATACGATATCAATGATGCTTCAAGTCTCACGAAAAGCAAAAGAGCTGATGGAAAAACAAAAAGAACAAATATGGGACCGCAAAGTGCCGATGACTGAGATCTCAGGTCAAACGATAGGGGTATTAGGAACAGGGGCAATTGGCGGAGAAATCGCAAGACTAGCCAAAGCATTCCATATGAAAACAATAGGTTTTAACCGAAGCGGTAAAACCGTAGATCATTTTGATTTAATCGTTGACCGTGACCACGTAGAAAAGCTCTATAAAGAAAGTGATTTTATCGTAAATGTGCTTCCTGCAACAGATGAGACGAAAGATTTTATTAATGCAGACTCCTTTTCGCTTATGAAACCGACAAGTGTTCTTATCAACATAGGAAGAGGTACGACTATAGCTGAAGGAGATCTTATTTCCGCATTAAATGATCAAAAAATTGGCTATGCCGTACTTGATGTTTTCGAAAAAGAGCCTTTATCAGCGGACAGTCCATTATGGAACATGGAAAACGTGATGATAACACCGCATTTGTCAGGCATTTCTCCACAGTATCAAACAAGAGCATTAGAGATTTTTTCTGAGAACTACAAACTGTACATGAAAAATAAGTTAAAAGACATGGTAAACATTATTCCTTACGACCGGGGGTATTAAGATGAAGATCTATACAAAAACAGGTGATAAAGGAACAACATCATTAATCTTTGGAGAACGGGTTTCTAAAAATGACATCCGGGTTGAAGCGTATGGGACGTGTGATGAAGCAAACAGTATGATCGGACTTGGCGTCAGTTTGTTGCCTGACGAAGAATGGGCAAAAGGTGCGATAACGGTTATGCGAAAAGTACAGACGGTCTTATTTCATGTTGGAGCAGAACTTGCGACACCTTCAGGGAAAGAAGTAGCATGGAAGCTAAAAGAAGAAGACATACAGTTTCTGGAGCAAACGATTGATCAATGGCAAGAGGGGTTAAAGCCATTAAAGCAATTCATTCTGCCAGGAGGGTCTCCAGCAGCGAGTGCACTTCACACAAGCCGTACAATCGCTCGGCGTGCTGAAAGACTTGCTGTAGCTGTAGATGGAGTGAATCCTCTCGTCATGTCCTATTTAAACCGTTTATCAGATTTTCTGTTTGTTGCGGCGAGATATGTAAATGAAAAAATGAAGGTGAACGAACCTGTTTTACATGAAAAAAACGTATAAACCAAAGGGATTGTCATACACTTGAATTGACAAAACCTGTAGTAAACAAGTAGACTAATTATAACGATTATAAAGTAAGAATTCTTAAAGAAATGGGGTGATGATGATGTCAAGTGCTAAGATAAATGCTGCAATAGACAACTTAAAAGGTGCAGGGGTTCGGATTACTCCCCAACGTCATGCTATCTTAGAGCATCTCATCCAATCCATGTCCCATCCTACAGCCGATGAAATTTACAAGGCTTTAGAAGGGAAGTTTCCTAATATGAGTGTAGCAACCGTTTATAATAACCTGCGTGTATTTAAAGAAGCGGGTCTTGTAAAAGAGCTGACTTACGGAGATTCATCGAGCAGATTTGATTGTGTAACAACGGATCACTACCATATCATTTGTGACTCTTGCGGTAAAATTGTAGATTTCCATTATCCAGGCTTAGACGAAGTGGAAAGTCTTGCGGAATCGGTAACGGGCTTTGAAGTTGGCCGTCACCGAATGGAAATATACGGCGTTTGCCCGGACTGCAAAAGAAAACACTAATAAAAAAAGCTGACTTCCCTAACCGGAATGTCAGCTTTATCTATTTCCCTTGTTCCTGGCGCATAACGCGTTTGGAATTATATTTTTCATCGAAATCTTTGCCTTCAAGATTTTTATCCAATGTCATCGGCTGGTTGCAAGACATGCAAGCATCAACTCTTCCAAGGACTTTCGTCACTGTTCCGCAATTAGGACACTTGACTTGAACAGCTTGTGTTGAAATCATTCCAATCCAAAAATAAACCCCTGCGCTGGCGATTGTTGCTAAAAATCCAACAAGCATAAAAATAGACATTACTACAAAACTTGTCTTAAAAAACAAGCCTGCATACATAATGATAATTCCTATAAACACTAGGCTTAAAGCGAACGTACGTATTTTATTAATTTTGCTCGTATACTTTATCATACCTGTCCCTCCTACGTTCATTAGTATAACATATGAACATATAGGAAAAGAAAAAGGATTTTGTTATTTCGTGTTGAATGATTACACACAAGATTTTGTGAAAATGGGAGATGACCTTCATGGAAGATATTTTGCGCCCCCTTTATCAAGAAAGAGCCAGCAACGAAAATACTTTAGGTGTCATATTTGTTGAAAAGAACAAACCTTTTAGCCCTGGAACCGATCATTTTGACTGTATTCTACTTATTATAGTAAAAGAAGCAGAACAGTCGTTCATGATTAAACATTATGAGTTTCAAACAGGTTCCGCGGCCTTACATATTGTTACTGAAAGTTTATTGAACTCATGGCTCATGCTTGGTTCTAATAAAAGAGCTGTCGATTGGGTGATGAACGGAAAAGTTCTATTTACCCGCAACGAGTACATTACGAGACTCCGTGACAGACTGCATGAGTTTCCTGTAGAAGAGAGAACGCACAAGATCGGTCTTGAATTTGCCAAACTGATTAGAAGATATAACGACGGGAAGGAATTGTTCCATTCCGGTCAATACCTGGATGCCTTTAACAACATTATGCATTCACTTCACCATTTAGCGCGTCTTGCAATTATCGAACACGGTTATTATCCGGAAGTTACGGTATGGAACCAGGTTAAAATGATTCAGCCCGAAATCTTCAAGCTGTATGAAGAACTTGTAACAGGGGATGAAACAATCGATAAACGTCTGGAGCTGCTTCTTTTAGCTTCCGAATTTTCATTATCCTCAAAAACTAAACTTGGAGCTAATCATCTATTAGAGATTTTGAGTCAAAAACAAGAATGGGCTTACCATGAATTAATGGAACACAGCGAGATCCGTGATTATTCAATTGACCTCCCATTACTGCTTTCACACCTGAAGGATAAGGGATATATAAAGACGGTAAAAAAAGAAACAAAGAGCAAAGGCTTGTTCCATCGCTATTATGCAATAAAAGAATAACTTTTTTGAAAAAGGTGTTGACCTGTATATTAACATCATGATATATTATTTCTTGTCGCTGCGACACACGGAAACATTGTTGCAGTCGGGAAACATTCTCAAAAATACAGGTTGACATCTTATTTTTAAGATGCTATCCTAATAAAGTCGCCAAAACGAGCGGCATTGAAAAACAAGTTCTTTGAAAACTGAACAAAAGAAATAGGTAAGGAATTAAATTAATTCCGTCAGTTTTAAAAACGAGCAAGACAAACACTTTTATGGAGAGTTTGATCCTGGCTCAGGATGAACGCTGGCGGCGTGCCTAATACATGCAAGTCGAGCGAATGATGAGGAGCTTGCTCCTCTGATTTAGCGGCGGACGGGTGAGTAACACGTGGGTAATCTGCCTGTAAGACGGGGATAACTCCGGGAAACCGGGGCTAATACCGGATAATAAGAAGAAACGCATGTTTCTTTTTTGAAAGTCGGTTTCGGCTGACACTTACAGATGAGCCCGCGGCGCATTAGCTAGTTGGTGAGGTAACGGCTCACCAAGGCGACGATGCGTAGCCGACCTGAGAGGGTGATCGGCCACACTGGGACTGAGACACGGCCCAGACTCCTACGGGAGGCAGCAGTAGGGAATCTTCGGCAATGGGCGAAAGCCTGACCGAGCAACGCCGCGTGAGCGATGAAGGCCTTCGGGTCGTAAAGCTCTGTTGTTAGAGAAGAACAAGTACGAGAGTAACTGCTCGTACCTTGACGGTACCTAACCAGAAAGCCACGGCTAACTACGTGCCAGCAGCCGCGGTAATACGTAGGTGGCAAGCGTTATCCGGAATTATTGGGCGTAAAGCGCGCGCAGGCGGTCTCTTAAGTCTGATGTGAAAGCCCACGGCTCAACCGTGGAGGGTCATTGGAAACTGGGAGACTTGAGTGCAGGAGAGAAAAGTGGAATTCCACGTGTAGCGGTGAAATGCGTAGAGATGTGGAGGAACACCAGTGGCGAAGGCGGCTTTTTGGCCTGTAACTGACGCTGAGGCGCGAAAGCGTGGGGAGCAAACAGGATTAGATACCCTGGTAGTCCACGCCGTAAACGATGAGTGCTAGGTGTTGGGGGGTTCCACCCTCAGTGCTGAAGTTAACACATTAAGCACTCCGCCTGGGGAGTACGACCGCAAGGTTGAAACTCAAAGGAATTGACGGGGGCCCGCACAAGCAGTGGAGCATGTGGTTTAATTCGAAGCAACGCGAAGAACCTTACCAGGTCTTGACATCCTCTGACCACTCTAGAGATAGAGCTTTCCCCTTCGGGGGACAGAGTGACAGGTGGTGCATGGTTGTCGTCAGCTCGTGTCGTGAGATGTTGGGTTAAGTCCCGCAACGAGCGCAACCCTTGACCTTAGTTGCCAGCATTCAGTTGGGCACTCTAAGGTGACTGCCGGTGACAAACCGGAGGAAGGTGGGGATGACGTCAAATCATCATGCCCCTTATGACCTGGGCTACACACGTGCTACAATGGGTGGTACAAAGGGTTGCGAAGCCGCGAGGCCAAGCCAATCCCAAAAAGCCACTCTCAGTTCGGATTGTAGGCTGCAACTCGCCTACATGAAGCCGGAATTGCTAGTAATCGCGGATCAGCATGCCGCGGTGAATACGTTCCCGGGCCTTGTACACACCGCCCGTCACACCACGAGAGTTTGTAACACCCGAAGTCGGTGGGGTAACCCTTTTGGGAGCCAGCCGCCGAAGGTGGGACAGATGATTGGGGTGAAGTCGTAACAAGGTAGCCGTATCGGAAGGTGCGGCTGGATCACCTCCTTTCTATGGAGATTATGAGACAGCTTAGACTGTTTCGTAAGTACGCCTATTCTTCTTTTGTTCAGTTTTGAGAGAACTCAAAACTCTCAACTAAATAACATTTTTTCGTTCTTAAAGATCGGAAAGGTTATTTTAACTATGTTCTTTGAAAACTAGATATCGACATCCAAACAATATGCAAGGCAGATATATATTATTTATCTGCGCCAAGCAAGAACTGTTTGATGTTTCAGAAGCGAGAAGATTGAGGCGACAAAGTTTTGAAGGAGCGGAGTGTATTTCGATACATGAGCACCGGAAAGACAAAGTCAACGAAGAGATTCGATGCTTATCAAACATCAATATAAGGTTAAGCTAGAAAGGGCGCACGGTGGATGCCTTGGCACTAGGAGCCGAAGAAGGACGGGACGAACACCGATATGCCTCGGGGAGCTGTAAGTAAGCATTGATCCGGGGATTTCCGAATGGGGGAACCCACCATCCGTAATGGGATGGTATCCATATCTGAATACATAGGGTATGAGAAGGCAGACCCGGGGAACTGAAACATCTAAGTACCCGGAGGAAGAGAAAGCAAATGCGATTTCCTGAGTAGCGGCGAGCGAAACGGAATCAGCCCAAACCAGAGGGCTTGCCCTCTGGGGTTGTAGGACACTCTATACGGAGTTACAAAGGAACGAGGTAGGTGAAGTGGTCTGGAAAGGCCAGCCGAAGAAGGTAACAGCCCTGTAGCTGAAACTTCGTTCCCTCCAGAGTGGATCCTGAGTACGGCGGGACACGTGAAACCCCGTCGGAATCCGGGAGGACCATCTCCCAAGGCTAAATACTCCCTAGTGACCGATAGTGAACCAGTACCGTGAGGGAAAGGTGAAAAGCACCCCGGAAGGGGAGTGAAATAGATCCTGAAACCGTGTGCCTACAAGTAGTCGGAGCCCATTAACGGGTGACGGCGTGCCTTTTGTAGAATGAACCGGCGAGTTACGATCCCGTGCAAGGTTAAGTTGAATAGACGGAGCCGCAGCGAAAGCGAGTCTGAATAGGGCGACATAGTACGTGGTCGTAGACCCGAAACCGTGTGATCTACCCATGTCCAGGGTGAAGTTCAGGTAACACTGAATGGAGGCCCGAACCCACGCACGTTGAAAAGTGCGGGGATGAGGTGTGGGTAGGGGTGAAATGCCAATCGAACACGGAGATAGCTGGTTCTCCCCGAAATAGCTTTAGGGCTAGCCTCGCGGCAAGATTCCTGGAGGTAGAGCACTGATTGGACTAGGGGCCCCCACAGGGTTACCGAATTCAGTCAAACTCCGAATGCCAGAGAATTATCCGCGGGAGTCAGACTGCGAGTGATAAGATCCGTAGTCAAAAGGGAAACAGCCCAGACCATCAGCTAAGGTCCCAAAGTATACGTTAAGTGGCAAAGGATGTGGAGTTGCCCAGACAACCAGGATGTTGGCTTAGAAGCAGCCACCATTTAAAGAGTGCGTAATAGCTCACTGGTCGAGTGACTCTGCGCCGAAAATGTAACGGGGCTAAACGTATCACCGAAGCTATGGCTTGTACCGTATGGTACAGGGGTAGGGGAGCGTTCGAAGTGCAGCGAAGTCAGACCGGAAGGACTGGTGGAGCGCTTTGAAGTGAGAATGCCGGTATGAGTAGCGAAAGACAAGTGAGAATCTTGTCCATCGAAAGCCTAAGGTTTCCTGAGGAAGGCTCGTCCGCTCAGGGTTAGTCGGGGCCTAAGCCGAGGCTGAAAAGCGTAGGCGATGGATAACAGGTTGATATTCCTGTACCACTTCCTTTCCGTTTGAACGATGGGGGGACGCAGTAAGGTAGGGTGAGCGCACTGATGGAATAGTGCGTCTAAGCAGTTAGGCTGTTGGATAGGCAAATCCGTCCAACGTGAAGGCTGAGCTGTGATGGCGAGGGAAATTTAGTACCGAAGTCCCTGATCCTACACTGCCAAGAAAAGCCTCTAGTGAGGAAAGATGTGCCCGTACCGCAAACCGACACAGGTAGGCGAGGAGAGAATCCTAAGATGATCGGGAGAACTCTCGTTAAGGAACTCGGCAAAATGACCCCGTAACTTCGGGAGAAGGGGTGCTCTGATAGGGTTTATCGCCCGAGAGAGCCGCAGTGAATAGATCCAAGCGACTGTTTAGCAAAAACACAGGTCTCTGCGAAACCGCAAGGTGAAGTATAGGGGCTGACACCTGCCCGGTGCTGGAAGGTTAAGAGGAGGGGTTATCCTTTTAGGAGAAGCTCTGAATTGAAGCCCCAGTAAACGGCGGCCGTAACTATAACGGTCCTAAGGTAGCGAAATTCCTTGTCGGGTAAGTTCCGACCCGCACGAAAGGTGTAACGACTTGGATACTGTCTCAACGAGAGACCCGGTGAAATTATAGTACCTGTGAAGATGCAGGTTACCCGCGACAGGACGGAAAGACCCCATGGAGCTTTACTGCAACTTGATATTGGATTTTGGTACAGCTTGTACAGGATAGGTAGGAGCCTGAGAAGCCGGAGCGCCAGCTTCGGTGGAGGCGTCGGTGGGATACTACCCTGGCTGTATTGAAATTCTAACCTAGAACCGTGATCCGGTTCAGAGACAGTGTCAGGTGGGCAGTTTGACTGGGGCGGTCGCCTCCTAAACAGTAACGGAGGCGCCCAAAGGTTCCCTCAGAATGGTTGGAAATCATTCGCAGAGTGTAAAGGCACAAGGGAGCTTGACTGCGAGACCTACAAGTCGAGCAGGGACGAAAGTCGGGCTTAGTGATCCGGTGGTTCCGCATGGAAGGGCCATCGCTCAACGGATAAAAGCTACCCTGGGGATAACAGGCTTATCTCCCCCAAGAGTCCACATCGACGGGGAGGTTTGGCACCTCGATGTCGGCTCATCGCATCCTGGGGCTGAAGTAGGTCCCAAGGGTTGGGCTGTTCGCCCATTAAAGCGGTACGCGAGCTGGGTTCAGAACGTCGTGAGACAGTTCGGTCCCTATCCGTCGCGGGCGCAGGAAATTTGAGAGGAGCTGTCCTTAGTACGAGAGGACCGGGATGGACACACCGCTGGTGTACCAGTTGTTCCGCCAGGGGCATAGCTGGGTAGCTACGTGTGGACGGGATAAGTGCTGAAAGCATCTAAGCATGAAGCCCCCCTCAAGATGAGATTTCCCATCACGTCAAGTGAGTAAGACCCCTTAGAGATGATGAGGTTGATAGGTCTGGTGTGGAAGCGTGGCGACACGTGGAGCTGACAGATACTAATCGGTCGAGGGCTTATCCTTAAAAAAGCATAACGTTTGGAAACGTCGTATCTAGTTTTGAGAGAACATACTCTCAACAATTTAATGAGTTTAAATAAGTGACGAAGAGATTCGATGCTTATCAAAAAACTTAGGTTCAGTGATGATGGCGAAGAGGCCACACCCGTTCCCATACCGAACACGGAAGTTAAGCTCTTCAGCGCCGATGGTAGTTGGGGGTCTCCCCCTGTTAGAGTAGGACGTCGCTGAGCCAACCTTTATTCCACAGTAGCTCAGTGGTAGAGCTATCGGCTGTTAACCGATCGGTCGTAGGTTCGAGTCCTACCTGTGGAGCCATTGGAGAGCTGTCCGAGAGGTCGAAGGAGCACGATTGGAAATCGTGTATACGGTCAACCCCGTATCAAGGGTTCGAATCCCTTGCTCTCCGCCAGATAATTCTCGAAATGGCCCGTTGGTCAAGCGGTTAAGACACCGCCCTTTCACGGCGGTAACACGGGTTCGAATCCCGTACGGGTCACCACTTCTACTATTTAATACATAACCTTTTATATGGAGGATTAGCTCAGCTGGGAGAGCACCTGCCTTACAAGCAGGGGGTCGGCGGTTCGAACCCGTCATCCTCCACCATTAATTTTTTATATCTTATTATCATCGCGGGGTGGAGCAGTCTGGTAGCTCGTCGGGCTCATAACCCGAAGGTCGCAGGTTCAAATCCTGTCCCCGCAACCAAAATTATTTCATGAACAGCGTCGATTTACTTCTCGTCATGAAATATCAGTAGTGCTGTAAAGTGCAACCAATTTGGACTCGTGGTGTAGTGGTTAACATGCCTGCCTGTCACGCAGGAGATCGCCGGTTCGACCCCGGTCGGGTCCGCCATTTTTGTTTTTGGTGGTTATATATCCAAGAGATATTAACTCTTGGCTCGATAGCTCAGTCGGTAGAGCAGAGGACTGAAAATCCTCGTGTCGGCGGTTCGATTCCGTCTCGAGCCACCATTTTTTTTTGCCGGTTTAGCTCAATTGGTAGAGCAACTGACTTGTAATCAGTAGGTTGGGGGTTCAAGTCCTCTAGCCGGCACCATGTCTACTTACTATTTATCTTCTTAGCTGACATGCGACGAGGAATTAGCAGCATTGAATTGCAGGTAGACGCAGGAGCAGATTTGCTCCTTGAGGATAATAATTCCTCTTGAATTCAGGTTGTATATGTTATAAAATAAAACCTGTCTCAATTGTGGAGGGGTAGCGAAGTGGCTAAACGCGGCGGACTGTAAATCCGCTCCCTCCGGGTTCGGCGGTTCGAATCCGTCCCCCTCCACCATCTTTTATTCATATTTTTCTTACAGGGGCATAGTTTAAAGGTAGAACGAAGGTCTCCAAAACCTTTGGTGTGGGTTCGATTCCTACTGCCCCTGCCATTTAAATTATTGTGGCGGTCGTGGCGAAGTGGTTAACGCATCGGATTGTGGTTCCGACATTCGGGGGTTCGATTCCCCTCGTCCGCCCCATATAAGTGTTGGGCTATAGCCAAGCGGTAAGGCAACGGACTTTGACTCCGTCATGCGATGGTTCGAATCCATCTAGCCCAGCCATTTTTATATTTTTGCGGAAGTAGTTCAGTGGTAGAATACAACCTTGCCAAGGTTGGGGTCGCGGGTTCGAATCCCGTCTTCCGCTCCATTTGAATACTCTCTGGCGGCATAGCCAAGTGGTAAGGCACGGGTCTGCAAAACCCTTATCCCCCGGTTCGAATCCGGGTGCCGCCTCCATTCAGTTTTTACAAGCATTATCATGCCGGTGTGGCGGAATTGGCAGACGCGCACGACTCAAAATCGTGTTCCTTCTGGAGTGTCGGTTCGACCCCGACCACCGGTACCAATTTACTTAACTTAACAGCATACATTCAAAGCTTCTCACGTTTGTGGGAAGTTTTTTTATTATTATTTTTGATATGCAGTATTAAGTTATTAGCTTTAAAGAAAAGTTTAATTTCTTCAATAGAAAGTCTAAAATAATTAGTTTTTACGGAAAGGGCATTTTAGAATGGAAGATTTTTTCGTCAGAATGAAAAATGATTTAGGGATATCCCTAAATGATGTTCAAAAGAAGGCGGTTCTGCAGACTGATGGCCCTCTTCTTTTGCTGGCATCGCCAGGCTCCGGGAAAACGACAACCATCATCCTGCGTATTGGGTATTTAATAGAGGAAAAAGGCGTGGATCCATCTCGTATAAAGGCAGTTACGTTTAGTAAAGCTTCAGCAAATGATATGAAAGATCGTTTCAAGCGATTTTATCCTCAAATGCAGCCTATAGATTTCTCTACTATTCATAGCTTTGCCTTTGAGGTAGTTAGGGATTATTTTAGAAAGTTGGGAACTTCTTTTCGAATTATTGAAGGTGATCAGGAAGTAGAAGAGAAAACAGCGTCGGTAAGGAATACCTCGCTAAACAAGAAGCAAATTTTAAGAAATTTATTTAAGTCAATTGCAGGCGAGAACATAACGGAAGATCAAATGGAGGAGCTGACAACTTACATCAGCTACATCAAAAATAAGATGATCCCTCAAAATCAATGGTCAAAGGTAGCATGTGATGTTCCGAAAGCTGAACAAATTATGAGCGAATATGAAGAATTTAAACGTTCAGATAAGAATCAAGTTTTATTGGATTTTGACGATATGCTAACGACCGGCAATCATATTTTAGAAAAAGATAAGCAGCTGCTAGGCAAGTATCAGCAAAGGTACGATTACATTTTGACGGATGAAAGCCAGGATACGTCTTTGGTACAACATTCTATTATAGAGAAACTGGTCGCCAAACATAAAAATTTATGTGTTGTGGCCGATGATGATCAATCGATCTATAGCTGGAGAGGTGCTGAGCCTTCTTATTTACTTGAATTCAAAAAGGTATACTCGGAAGCTGCTATTCTTTTCATGGAGCAGAATTATCGCTCGACACAGGACATCGTCCAAGTTTCAAATCAGTTTATTAAACGAAACAAGAATAGATATGAAAAGAATATGTTCACTGATAATTCTTCTTATAAACCGATTCAAATAAGGAATTTAACTAATTTCAAGGAACAATCGAAATATTTGGTTACGGAACTAAAAGATGCAGATAATCTAAAGGAAATTGCTATTTTATATCGCAACAACTCCTCATCCATTGGGTTAATGAATGATTTTGATCGTGCAGGAGTTCCTTTTTATATGAAGGATACGGATAATCGATTTTTTTCACATTGGGTCGTTCAAGATATCTTAAATTTTATGCGGATGGCTTTTACAGATAAGCGTCTGGATCTTTTAGAAAAAATTCATTTGAAATTCAATGGTTACATTAGCAAGCAGCAGATGAATGCTTTGAAACAATTGAATAATAATCGTTCTGTATTTGATAATTTGTTGAATCATGTTGAATTACAGGAATACCAAGTTAAGCTATTGAGGGCGAGCAAAGAAACATTTAAAGAGATGAAAGTGATGAAACCGCTTAGTGCTATTCGTGTTATAAGGGATCGCCTAGGTTACGAAAAGGCTTTGGAGAAGATATGCAAGAGTCTAGGGTTTCGAAATGATTACTTGATAAGTATTTTAAATACTCTTGAAGAGATTGCAGCTGACCTTGAGTGTCTTGAGGATTTTGCAAAAAGATTAAAGCATTTAGAAGTTGCTTTAAAGACAGCTAAGAAGAAAAAGGGGCAGAATGCTGTAACGCTTTCTACTTTTCACAGCTCAAAGGGACTCGAATTTGAAAAGGTATATATGATTGATTTAGTAGATGGGGTCATTCCATCCAGTGATGATCGAGCAGACAGCAGTTTAATGGAAGAAGCAACTCGTCTTTTTTATGTAGGAATGACGCGTGCAAAAAAACAATTAAAACTTATTGCTTATGGTTACCGTGATGGAAAAAAGGTTGAAGTGTCCCCTTTTGTTGCAGAAGTCAAGAATATAGTGAATCCTGATGATTCGGTAGAAAAGAGTAACGTAATTTTCAATAGAGAGATTGGAACAGACAACACCGAAAAAGCTACGCATGTGAAAAAGGTAAATGGAGTTCTTTATAATCCTAATGCCATTCGGGAAAAGGGAGAATTACGTGCGGGGCTTGTAGTTGTTCATAGGGTATTCGGAACAGGGGAAATTACAGAAGTGAAAGAAGAGTTTATTCAGATGAAATTTCCATCAAAAGAAAAAATGCTCTCTATAAAAGCATGCTTGGAAATGGGTTTATTGGAGCCGATTTAAATAAAATGAGTATGGGCGGATCCTGCAAAAAGCAGTGTCCGCCTTTAGTTATGTGTAACAATTTGTCGTAATAGGTCTAAATCCCCTAAAATATTTTAATTTTTTACAATTTTCTGATTAGTAAGGAGGATTTATTCCCCTTTATCCGAATTATACATTCTAGTAGAAGTGAATAGGTATTCACTTTTATCAAATGTTCTTATCTTGTAAATACGGGGGTAAACGGGATGAATGTCTTTCGCTTATTTTTAGCTGAAATGGCAAAACTTGCAGTAAAGAAAGGGGTATTGATTTCGGTCATCGCTGCCTTGCTCGTACCAGTGGTATATGGAGGTATTTTGTTATCTCCAAAGTGGGATCCTTACGACAACTTGTCAAACCTTCCTGTTGCGGTTGTCAACAAGGATAAAGGGGCAACGTCTGATGGTGAACCGATCAATGTCGGGAAAGACTTGGTGGCAGACTTAAAGAAAGGAAAGGATCTTGGGTGGGATTTTGTAGACGCTTCTGAAGCAAAAAAGGGACTTGATAGCCTAAAATATTATATGGTGATCGAAATCCCGGATGATTTTTCAGAAAAAGTTACAACGGTCACTGAAAAGGAACCCAAAAAACCGGAGTTAAACTATATTCAAAATCAAGGTTTGAACTTCCTTGCTGCTAAAGTAACGAGCAGTGCTACTGAAAAAATCAGAGAAAAACTAGGGGATAAAATTACGGAGAAGTATACGAGTAATATGTTTGCAAGTCTTGGGGATGTTTCTGAAGGGTTCCAGTCAGCTGCTGACGGTTCAGCACAGCTCAATGATGGGATGACAGAACTTCATGATGGAACTAACGAACTTTTGCAATCGCTTACAGAAAAATCAGGAGATATTTCGAAGCTTGCAAACGGTGCTAAAGAGTTAGATGCAGGAACAGGACAAATGTTTAGCTCTTTATCAGGTAAACAAGGAGATATAAGCAAGCTTGCGAATGGGTCTAGAGACTTGAACGCTGGTACACAAACATTGCTTAGTTCTTTATTAGGCAAACAAGGTGATATCACCAAGCTTGCAAATGGTGCAAAAGATTTGAATGCAGGTACGCAAAACTTGCTTAGTTCTTTGTTAGGTAAACAAAGTGATATAAGCTTGTTGGCGAAAGGCTCCGATGATTTAAATGCCGGTACAGAAGATTTGCTGAGTTCTTTAACAGGCAAACAAAGTGATATAAGTATGCTGGCGAAGGGCTCAAATGATTTAAATGCAGGAACACAAGATTTGCTTAGTTCTCTTAACGCGAAATCAGATAGCATTTCCCAATTAGCTACAGGTGCAAATAATGCAAATGCAGGTACTGGGTTGTTATTGGAAGGATTGAAAGAAAAGCAGCCTGGTGTAAAACTGCTTGCAGACGGTGCAAAAGAATTGCAAAGCAAGATTCCAGAATTAAAAACAGGGACTTCAGAAGTGTTATCTGGTTTGAAAGGTGTACAAGCAGCAATAAAAGGTGAAAAAGGTATTGGAAAAGGTACAGAGAATATATCCAAAGGTATTGATACTATCGTAATTGAATCACAAACACTTGGAAAAAATCTTACTAAGTTATCAGAGGCATTACAAGCTTATGCAGCTAGTTCAGGTGATTCTCAAATTCAAGCAATTGCAGAGAATGCTAAACTTTTAGCTAATGCTGCAACTGACCCGACTAAAGCTGCTCAGCTTTCTGGACTACAAAAAGGCGCTGCAGATGTTGCCGCTGCATTTTCAGAGAATCCAGGTTCTTTAGCTGATGGAGTAAATCGAATGGTTGTTGGTCAAACTTCAATTGATAATGGTGTTGCCATTTTAAGCGAAAAAGTGCCAGCGCTTCAGCAAGGAACTGCTGATATTGAAAGTGGCTGGAATACGATGGTTGGTAAAGTTGGAGAACTAAAAGCTGGTACTGAGCTGATTGCTGCAGGTAATCAATCAGTTAATAAAGGCTGGGGCGACCTGACAGATGGTGCAACAAGATTAAACGATGGTGCTAGCCAAATATCTGCAGGGAATGCAGCCGTAGAAAAAGGCTGGGGCGATCTGACAGATGGAGCAACAAGATTAAATGCTGGAGCCAGCCAAATTGCTGCAGGTAACCAAGCAGTCAACAAAGGCTGGGGTGATTTGACAGTAGGTGCTGCGAAATTGAATGATGGCGCTGGTCAAATTTCAGCAGGTAACCAGTCAGTCAATAAGGGCTGGGGTGATTTGACAGTAGGTGCTGCGAAATTGAATGATGGCGCTGGCCAGATTTCAGCTGGTAACTCAACTGTAGAAAAAGGCTGGAGAGACTTGACGAACGGCGCAGCTAAAATACATTCAGGTACATCACAATTGAGTGACGGAAACTCTGCAGTTGAAAAAGGCTGGGGTGATTTGACTGAGGGTGTTACAAAGCTTGATGATGGTGCCGGAAAATTAAATGATGGAAGCATGAAATTGTCTACTGGTCTTAAAGACGGTGCAGAACAAACAAGCGGTATTAATGATGATGATAAAAACATAAACATGTTCTCATCTCCTGTTGAATTAAAGAGCGATGTTGTTAACAAATATCCTCATTATCGTGATTCAACAGCTCCTTATGTATTATCGTTAGCTTTGTTTGCAGGGATTTTGATCATGTCGTTATTTATTAACTTCAAAAAGCCTGAAGATATTTCAGCTCTATCTTGGTTTGGGGCTAAGTTTATGAATTTGGCAGCATTAGCTATTACTCAAGCGCTCCTTCTTTGTGCGGTAGTCATGCTAGTTTTAAAAGTATCCGTACAAAATCCAGGGGGATTCGTTCTTTTTGCGATATTTGTAAGCTTAGTTTTCACAGGAATAGTAATGTTTTTTGCAACTTTAGGAAATATCGGACGTTTTATCGCATTTGCACTAGTAGTACTGCAACTATCAATAACAGGAGGAAACCTTCCTATTGAAATGCTCCCGGCAGACTTGCGTGATTTAAGTCAATTCTTGCCGTTTACGTACTCGATTGAAGGATTTAAAACACTTATCTCTGTAAATGATTTTGGTACAACATTCGCTAATATGGGAGTATTACTAGTCTATCTCGTTGGATTCACATTACTGTCATTTGCAGTAATTATGTTTACATCGAGCAAGAGCCAGCCACAAAACTTAGATATAGCTGGTTGATAAATCGATATTAAATAATCAAAAGTCCCTTGCATCAGCGAGGGACTTTTTTTCATGGAAAGGAATAAAAGGTTTGGCCTGTAAGTTTTCTTTGAATCTTCTTCTTGTACACTGAATATTTAAGGTGTAAGGAGGTAGATGCACATGGATAGAAGGTGGATCGTAACGACCTGTATCGTTTTGATAACAATCTGTCTAACATCTATATTTTTCCTAATTATTGATATCGTGCATTATTTTAATGTAATTGAAATTATGATGATTAAAATACAGCACGCAATCAAAATAATCTTTTTTTTGATCATTATATTGTTTTTTTCATTGCTTATTCTTTCTAAGAATATATGAAGAGTGAAGATT
Source organism: Bacillus sp. NEB1478 (assembly GCF_031582965.1). Classification (NCBI taxonomy): domain Bacteria; kingdom Bacillati; phylum Bacillota; class Bacilli; order Caryophanales; family Bacillaceae; genus Bacillus; species Bacillus sp. NEB1478. The sequence goes on along the minus strand of NZ_CP134049.1, from coordinate 3,364,064 downwards.
CTTTGCTTTGTATAAAAAGAACTTGTCATAAATTTAATACATGCTGCTTATATATGTAACAAGTTAGTTGTAGGTTTTAATGCAGGGCTTCGTTGGTACCAATGAAGCCCTGCATTTTTTTATTTTTGTTGATTGATATGCTTCTAATCTCTTCGTCAGTCTTGTTCTTGCGGTGCTCACGTATGTGAAATACGATCCGCTCCTCAGAACTTCACTTCCTCGACCTTATCGCATCTTAATCAACAAACGATTGGATTGATAAGCGGCGAATCTCTAGGTCAGTCTCGTTCTTTCGGTTGCTCACGTATGTGAAATACGTTCCGCTCCTCAGAACTTCACTTCCTCGACCTTATCGTATCTAAATCAACAAACGATAGATCTGATTGATAAGCGGCGAATCTCTACGTCAGTATTGTTCTTGCGGTGCTCATAATTTAAACATTTGTTTAAATGATGTTGATCTCGGCTGTTCCGCCATTTACTTGTGTAAACATGTCAGCCATGGATTGCAATAGTTTCTCTGCTTCACTTTTATCCATTGAGGGCTGAAGATAGACGATATGTAAGGCGTTTTGGACTGCTTCATTTACCATCGTTCTTTTGGAGTCAACGATGGGGCTTCCAAATGCACCAATTTCATCACCCGAAAGCAGTTTGTCTTCCATGTTCATTTCACGGCCGTTGAGTGCTTCATATGTATCATCAGCAGTGCCAATCCGAATTTCTACATTTCCTTTTACTTCATCCAGGTTATATAACCCAATCGGGATAGCGAAACGTATGGAGAAAAAGTTGTTCACGTCTACACCTGAGTTGATCGGGGGCAGTTCTTTGCCGCTTAACACACGCCGAAGCAAAGCTTCAGAGGCGGGACGATATCGGGAAGGATCTGTTCCTAATCTTTTAAAGACTGAACGATATTCTGTAACTCCTGGAAAGTCCGCTGCTGACTTATCTTCGAGTTTTAAAGATTCTAGAAATAGTTGGAATCGGCCTTTTATCATTTGCGGTGATTCACTAATCACGATATTATGGTAAGTAATTGTGCCTATTTTAAAATGCGGGACAAGTTCCTTAATTTTTGGTGAAATTTTTACCATAACTGGGGACCCCGTTTCATATAAGATATATTTGTAGTTTATCATATTAGCGGAAAATAAATGTGAAAGGAGGGATATGCGTGACAGGTGCCCAGTTGAAAGAAGAGATTGTTGCATATAGTAAAGAAATCGGTATTGATAAAATTGGCTTTGCAAGCGCTGATGTGTTTGCACAACTGAAGGATCGACTCCGATTGCAGCAAGAATTAAACTATCAATCAGGATTTGAAGAAGAAGACATTGAAAAAAGAACCAAACCAGAGCTGCTTCTTTCGGGAGCTTCCAGCATTATTTCAATCGCTCTCGCATATCCCTCTAAAATGAAAAATGCTCCGAAAAGTATAAAGGGAGAGAGAAGAGGTATTTTTTGCAGAGCCTCATGGGGCAGAGATTACCATCATGTTTTAAGAGAGAAGCTTGCTCTTTTAGAAGCTTTTATTTTAGAAAAGGTTCCTGATGCTAATGTGAAGTCGATGGTAGATACAGGAGAGCTTTCTGACAGAGCAGTGGCAGAACGTGCCGGTATTGGATGGAGTGCGAAAAACTGCGCCATTATTTCTCCAGAATTCGGTTCTTACATGTACTTAGGTGAGTTGATAACGAATGTAGCATTGCCCGTCGATCAACCGATGGAAGATCAATGCGGTACTTGCAATAAATGTGTTGATGCATGCCCGACTGGCGCTCTTGTTCAAGGCGGACAGCTCGATTCGAATAAGTGCATCGCATTTTTAACCCAAACGAAAGGCTTCTTGCCTGATCAGTTTAGAGAAAAATTAGGAAACCGGCTATACGGATGTGATACGTGTCAGACCGTTTGTCCTGAAAATAAAGGAAAAGATTTTCATCATCATGATGAAATGGAGCCTGACCCAGAATTAGCTAAACCGCTTTTGTTGCCTTTATTAACGATAAGCAATAGGGAGTTTAAAGAAAAATTTGGTCATGTATCGGGCAGCTGGAGAGGAAAGAAACCCATTCAGCGAAATGCGATTATTGCTCTTGCCCATTTTAAAGATGAGTCGGCTGTACCGGATCTTATTCAATTGATGAATAATGATCCACGACCTGTAATACGGGGGACTGCGGCATGGGCAATCGGTAAAATAGGCGGAGATCAGGCGGAACTGGAATTGTCTAAAGCAAAAGTAAGTGAAAAAGACGATTTGGTGGCGTTAGAGATAGATAAAGGACTTAAAATGGTTCGAAATCAGGAAATTTCGTAATCGCATATGTTTAAAGTGTCCGATATAGTAAGGTCACAGTATTGAAAAGAAGGGATATTTTATGTGTCAGATTAAAACGTTGCTCTATTATGAAGAAATGGAAAGCGTAATCGGACCATTAACAATCATTGCAACAGAGAACGGAATCTGTCGCCTCGATTTTGGTTCAATGGAGGATAATCTTCCATCTTTGCAAGCTTGGATGGCGAAACATTTTATTAAAGGAGAAATGTTTCATTCTCCAGATCATTTAGCAGATGCAGTTCAGCAGCTAAATGATTATTTTGCGGGTCATCTGCAAGAATTTAATGTCACTTATGATTTATTTGGTACTGTTTTTCAGAAAAAAGTTTGGACGCAGCTCACTCAAATTCCTTATGGTGCCACTTGCTCTTATAAAGAAGTAGCTCAAGGAATCGGAGCACCGAAAGCAGTTCGTGCCGTCGGAAGTGCCAATAACCAAAACCCAGTTCCTGTTTTCATTCCGTGTCATCGTGTTATTGGAAGCAATGGCGCGCTTGTAGGATATGGCGGGGGCTTAGACAAAAAAGAAATTTTATTATCAATTGAACAAAATAGCTGTAAGAAGACTTCATAGAGCCCACCATAGGGTTCTTTTTTTTTATGCCACCCACATATGTTAATAGTGCAGGGAGGGATGTCTTGTGTGGGTGAATGCACTTAAACAGTATATCCAGTATCAATCACAGTGGATGATTCATGCTGATGGTGATGGAAGGGGCTTCTTCTTAAAGGAAGAACAAGAAAGTTTCTTGCGTAAAAAGCAAATACTTAACGATAGAAAAGCATTCATAGTAAATAATCAGGCCAATGGCAGTATTCTGCGGAAAACTGAATCAGAAAACCGTGCACAGGTAGACTACCTTGTGCATTATAGCTTACTCATTAAACAAGAGTTTGATTTTTATGTGGAAGAAATGTCGCAGGAACGGCGGGCTGTTTTTGTTGATGGTGAAATGATGAGTGATGAGCCTGTAATCGTTGAAGGAAACTATAAGGAATTGCCGAAAATCGAACGCGAAAACGAATCAATCGTTCCTTCAAAGGATGGTTATGACAGATTGGCAGCCGTCCGTTATGCAGAGCGATGGTGGAATTCCTATAACCCGGCCTTTAAAACATTCGAAAATGATTGCACGAATTATATTTCGCAATGTCTTCATGGGGGAGGTATCCCGATGACGCCTCAATCGATTAAGTCAAAGGGCTGGTGGATGCGCAACAATTCATGGAGTTATAGCTGGTCTGTAGCGAACGCCTTCCGCTGGTATTTGAGCGGGTCGAAATCAAGTTTGCAGGCACAGGAAAAATCGTCTGCCAGTCTGCTTTTGCCAGGTGATGTCATTTGCTATGACTTTACTGGAGACGGCCATTATCAGCACAGTACGATTGTCGTAGCTAAGGATCCGTCGGGGGAACCCCTTGTGAATGCTCATACGACAAACAGCAGAATGCGTTACTGGGGCTATGAAGACTCTACAGCGTATACGAAAAGAATTCAATATAAATTTTTTCACATCCTATAAAATCAAAGCTCACCAATAAGAGAGTGATATTCCTTAAAAAGTGCTATAATAAGTACTTATTGGAATATTGTTTTGAGGTGAGCTTTTTGGCTATACATGTTGTATTATTCGAACCATTGATTCCTGCGAACACTGGAAATATTGCCAGGACGTGTGCTGGAACCGATACGTATTTACACTTGATCCATCCACTGGGGTTTTCGCTCGAAGATAAGTATTTAAAACGGGCGGGGCTAGACTATTGGGAACACGTAAATCTGCGTCATCATGATTCTTTGGACGCTTTTTTTCAAGCGTACCCTAATGGTGAATTTTATTATATAACGAAATTTGGGGAGCAGACGTATTCTGACTTTGATTATTCAGATTCTGAAAAAGATGTCTTTTTTGTTTTTGGGAAAGAGACAAAAGGTTTACCTAGAGAATTGATCGATGCGAACTTAGAAAGATGTTTGCGTATTCCGATGAACGAAAATATTCGTTCTTTGAATCTGTCTAATACAGCAGCAATTTTAATTTATGAAGCACTTAGGCAGCAGAGTTTCGGAGAGCTAAAGTAAAGAGGAAATAAAAAACGTCCTTGTTTAAGGACGTTTTTGCTTCCATATGTATATGGATTAGTTTTTACCAGGACGGTCGTTATAGCCTGCTGTAAAAATAGCAGTCAGGAAGGCGAGCATCACAAGTAGGATGAGGATAAAGCTCATCTGAACTCCTCCTTTGAAAGTAGTCTTATTCTTTCCATATTCTCTCCCCATTATAAATGAAAACGGTTATCGTGTGAATGTATATTTGTATGAAAGTTTACAAATTGAGGGGGATACAGTTAACAGAATGAAGAAAAATGTGTATATGACAGGGTATTTGCCGTTATTTTCTATTATCCTGTTTAGTTCTGGATTCGCGATCAACCTTGAAAGGCTTCTTATAGAAAAGCTAAAATATTTTGGTGTTTATCAAGGAATGCTCGAATTATTTGCTGAGCATGTGATCCATTTATCTGTGGGTTTTTGTTTGTTTCTATTATTCTTCATGGGTTTTGCCGCTTTAAAGCTAGTATCTGACACGCTTATGCATTTGAGCATGTTCTTTTTTTCAAAAGATACTGAGGGTGTGTTATTGCGTCAAGGGAAAAGCGGAGGCTGGTTTTTCTTTGCGGGCGGCATGCTTGCGATTGTGCTGAATCATTCCATTATTATGCTGGCAATCGTATTTTTAGCGTCTTCATTTGTTTACTTTTTTTATTGGCTATTAAAAGTGGCTTCACATTTTTCAACTGCCGGGATCATGGGAATGGTGTTTTTGCACTTGTTCTTTTGGACGGGTTTTGGCTTGCTAGTCGTTTACACGGTACTCCGATTGTATAATGCGTTTATTGTGACGATTACATAATGAGTGTAAGAATGTCGTTTTTTGTCGGTTCGTGGTTATCTGCAAATTAACGTGGAATTATCGAAAATAACGTGGAATTATCGAAAATAACGTGGAATTATTGAATTTAACGTGGGATTAATCCGATTAACCGTGGAAAAAATCAAAATTGCAGCTCATACATAATAAAAATCCCTGCCGTTTTCAGCAATTGGCAGGGGTTTCTTCATTTTTGATAGGCTTTCATCATAATATCGCGCCAGATCATCACTTCTGGGGAAGAATTTTCAACGTTTCCTAGACTTTTCGGGTTGTCACGGCCAACCCAAACGCCAGCAGTATACCGATCCGTAATGCCGATGAACCAGAGGTCTTTTGCATCGTTCGTTGTACCGGTTTTTCCGCCAATGTACTTAGAACCGGGAAAACGTGCATTTTTTGCTGTTCCTGATCTCGTCACCTCTTCTAGCATGACCCTCATATTTGCATTCGTTTCTTGTTTCCAAACAGAAACAGGAGTTTCTTTCCACTCATAAAGGATGTTTCCTTCTTTGTCTTTAACAGCTGTTATGATTCTAGGTTTTGCATATGTGCCGTTATTACTGAATGCCGTATATGCACTTGTAAGCTCAAGGGGAGAGAATCCATGTGAAAAACCGCCAAGTGCGCTAGCCAGCTGATAATCTTGTTGATTAATACTGGAAAATTGAAAAGGCTCCAGGTAAGAAAAAGCTTTTTCTACGCCGGTCTTTTTTAAAAGTCTGACAGCGGCGGTGTTAACGGAGCTTGCCATCGCCTTTTTTAAAGATATCAAACCATAAGAAGTTCCACCGTAGTTTTTAGGACAGTATTTACCTTCACAAATTTTTGCCGCAGATATAATTGTGTTCGGAGTTGCTCCAAATACATCTATATAAGGAGCATAGACGAGGAGAGGCTTTATCGACGAACCAGGCTGCAAGCGGCTTTGGTAAGCACGGTTGAACTGTTCAAGTCCCGTTTCCTTTCCACCTGCAATAGCCACAATCTTTTTCGTTACATGATCGACGACCACCACAGCGCCTTCAACATTTGAATAGGGTACCCTTTTTTGAATGGCTTCCATTGCTTCTTTTTGCAGAGAAGGAATTAAAGAGGTTTCAATAACAACGCCGCTTTTTAATAATTTATCCCTTTTTCCAATCAACTGCTCTTTACTTATCCCTTTGTTTTCTGGGGATGAAGCAATTAGTTCGGTAAGTTCGTCTTTTACAAATCCTATGATTTCAGGAAACGGAACAGAGTGATTCGTGGTCTGCAATTTAATCGGTTGTTTAACTGCTGCAGTAAATTCTTTATCGCTAATGAATCCTTGTTCTTTCATTTTTTGCAAAATCCATTTTTGCCGTTTTTGGGTGTTTGTAAGATTTGTTAATGGATCGTACATTTTGGGATTGTTCGGTATGGCTGCAAGCAGTGCTGTTTCACTTATCGTTAATTCGCTAGCTGGTTTATTGAAGTAAAATCGGCTGGCTTTTTCAATGCCATAAATTCCGTTATGGAAATAGATCGCGTTTATGTATAGCTCCAGGATTTGCTCTTTTGTAAGCTGCTGTTCGATTCGATATGAAATGAGGAGTTCTTTCAATTTTCGGTCATAAGAGCGCTCATGTGTCAGGAATAGATTTCGAGCCAGCTGCTGTGTAATCGTGCTGCCGCCTTGTGCGATTGCGCCTTCTGAAGTGTTAGTTAAAAAGGCTCTCGCAATGGCTTTTCCGTCGATTCCGTGGTGAGTTAAGAAGTTTTGGTCTTCAGTTGCTATGAAAGCTTGTTTTACATGGTGCGGGATCTGGTCATATGGCAGTTTGATCCGGCTTTCATTGCCTTTAAATTCATATAGAAAACTACCGTTAGTGTCCAGGAGGCGGCTGTTTTGTTCCAGTACAATACTCTCCGAATCGGCGAGTGAATGAACAGCCCGCTGGAAAGGAACATAGTTGCTGATTTCTTTTCGTAATCCTGCAAATGAAAAAAATACGATTGTTAAAAAGATGATTATCGTCATTACGCCAAGCTTTTGATTCATGAAAGTGTTTCTCCGTTCCAACAAGAAGTGTAAGCATATTTTACCATGAAAAGAATTTAGAGAGATTATCACTTTTCTAAATAAAATCATTATCCAAACAGAATGATTACGGACATCCTCGCATAGAGTAGATTAACACTTGATGGAGCCAATACAATCAAGGAGGTACTCATGGATATTTTATCGAGAATCCAAATGCATCGTGAAGAAGAACAGCGTCTAGCCTGGGAAGGTACCTTCGCTGAATATCTTGAAATTTTACGAGATCGGCCTTTTGTTGCCCAGTCTGCGCATTCAAGAGTATACAACATGATTAAAGATGCTGGCATTTCAGAGAAAAATGGACAAAAGGTCTATCATTTTTTCAGCGATCAAATTTTTGGATTAGAAGAATCAATCGAACGCCTTGTGGAAGAATATTTTCATCCTGCCGCCAAACGCCTTGATGTTCGTAAACGTATATTATTATTGATGGGACCTGTGTCGGGAGGGAAATCCACTCTTGTTACGATGCTGAAAAGAGGTCTAGAGAAATACACGAAAACCCCTGAAGGTGCTGTATATGCTATTAAAGGCTGTCCGATGCATGAAGACCCGCTGCATCTAATTCCTCAGCACTTAAGAAAAGAATTTTATGATGACTATGGAATCCGTGTAGAGGGAAGTTTATCACCGTTGAATACGATGCGTCTAGAACATGAATATGATAACCGGATTGAAGACGTTATCGTACAAAGAATCTTTTTCTCAGAAGACAAGCGGACAGGAATCGGAACCTTTAGTCCGTCTGACCCGAAGTCGCAAGATATTGCAGACTTAACGGGCAGTATTGATTTTTCCACGATTGCAGAATACGGGTCTGAATCCGATCCACGTGCGTATCGGTTTGACGGGGAACTGAATAAGGCGAATCGGGGAATGATGGAATTTCAGGAGATGCTGAAGTGTGATGAGAAGTTTCTTTGGCATCTTCTTTCACTGACTCAGGAAGGGAATTTTAAAGCGGGAAGGTTTGCGCTTATATCCGCGGATGAACTGATCGTGGCACACACGAACGAATCTGAGTACCGATCCTTTATTTCTAATAAAAAGAACGAAGCCCTTCATTCTAGAATCATTGTTATGGGTGTTCCCTATAACCTTCGTGTATCACAAGAAGAACGTATTTATTCAAAGATGATCAGTGAGAGTGACATGGCACATGTTCATATTGCTCCGCATGCATTAAGGGTAGCAGCGATCTTTTCAGTACTTACAAGGCTTAAAGATTCAAAGAAACAAGGAATGGATTTGCTGAAAAAATTAAGATTATATGATGGAGAAGTCGTGGAAGGCTTTAATCATGTTGATTTAGAAGAATTAAAGAAGGAATTTGCTGATGAGGGAATGTCCGGAATTGATCCGCGATATGTAATAAACCGAATTTCTTCTGCCATCATTCGTAAAGAAACACCTTCTATTAATGCTCTGGATGTTTTGCGTTCATTAAAAGATGGTCTGGATCACCACGCATCCATATCGAAGGAAGATAAAGAAAGATTTATTAATTTTATCTCTGTCGCTCGAAAAGAGTATGATGATATAGCGAAGAAAGAAGTTCAAAAAGCATTTGTGTATTCGTATGAAGAGTCTGCTAAAACATTGATGGATAATTACCTTGATAATGTAGAAGCGTATTGCAACAAAAACAAGCTTCGCGATCCGCTTACAGGTGAGGAAATGAGCCCGGATGAAAAGCTGATGAGATCCATTGAGGAACAAATCGGTATATCTGAAAATGCGAAAAAGGCTTTCCGTGAAGAAATCTTAATTCGAATTTCGGCTTATGCGAGAAAAGGGAAGAAGTTTGATTACAATTCACACGAGCGCTTAAGAGAAGCGATTCAGAAGAAATTATTTGCTGATCTGAAGGATGTTGTTAAAATTACGACATCATCTAAAACGCCTGATGAATCTCAATTGAAAAAAATTAATGAAGTAATTGCACGTCTTGTCGATGAGCATGGGTATAATACAACGAGTGCCAATGAGCTATTGCGTTATGTCGGCAGTTTGTTAAACAGATAATAATAGAAAAACACACCCTGGACATAGTAATAGTCACTAGGGTGTGTTTTCTTTATATTTTTTTCGTTAATACTAAATGAATTACATGTTAAGCTATTATAAATGTTTACATTAAAAGCAAATGAGCTTGTATTTTATAAATTAAAAATGGTAAATTGATACTAATAAGCTAACATAAGGGGTGAGCGGTATGAGCTCTGCTCAAAAAGAAAGAAATGGGCTAGTAGATTGGATCAAAGCTATAGGGATTGCACTCATACTTGCTATTATTATTAAAAAGTTCTTGATTGAGCAATATGTAGTTTACGGAGAATCCATGATGCCGACCATTCAAAACGGCAATCGTTTGATCGTAAATAAAATTGTTTATGATATAGGGCAGCCTGAGCGATTCGATCTTATTGTATTTAAGGCAAATCCGAAAGAAGATTACATTAAACGGGTGATCGGACTTCCAGGCGACCATATCGCGTACAAAGATGATAAGCTTTACATCAATAACAAACCGATAAATGAACCCTATTTGCAGGAATACAAACAATATGCAGGCACGCGCACTTTGACAGGCAATTTCACCCTTGAAGAGATTACAGGACAAAACAAAGTTCCAAAAGGGAAGATTTTTGTGTTGGGAGATAACCGTCTGCACAGTATTGATAGCCGCCATATCGGTTTTGTTGATATGAATGATATCGTCGGCCAAGCCAACCTCCGTTACTGGCCAGTTGATGAAATGAGAGTTTTTAACGGTTTTAAAAATGAATAAATGGGGAAAATTCAACCTAAGAGGTGAATTCCTATGACAAAAGAAAATAAAGAACCGAAAAGAAAAAACAGCTCAATGGCATCGACATTTGAAGAAATGAAAGAACACGGAAAAGTTATGGAACATGTCTCAACTAACGAAGAAGTTCGAAAAAGCGGTAAAACAAATGACCCAGAACAGCATGACAAAAAAGAATATGATAAATAAACAAAAGCTCTCTTTTCTATTTTAAAAAAGAGGGCTTTTTTTATCGCGAAAGTTTAGCAATTCTAGTGAGTACTTGCATAAGATAGAGTAACCAACCCTTTTTTCATAATAATAACGGATTTCAAGAGAACAGGATATGCCCCGGGTTGATCAAGAAAAGGCAGCATTAATTATTGCTGCTCTGGAGGGGATTATTATGAATAAACCAGATAAAAACAATTTCGTTGTCTCTCAGGAAAATTGGTCCCTCCACCGAAAAGGATATCAAGATCATCAACGGCATATGGAAAAGGTGCAGGAAGCTATTAAAAATAACCTGCCGGATTTGATAAGTGAGGAAAATATCATTTTATCCAACGGACGTGATGTCATTAAGATTCCAATCCGCTCGATGGATGAATACAAAATCCGATACAACTATGATAAAAACAAACATGTCGGTCAAGGTGACGGAGATAGCCAGGTGGGGGATGTAGTCGCAAGAGATGGACGTGCAGGACAAAACGGTGCCGGAAAAGGAAAAGGCTCAGCAGGGGATAAGCCTGGTGTGGATTATGCGGAAGCTGAAGTTTCCATTTTAGAACTTGAAGAAATGCTTTTTAAAGAACTTGAACTTCCGAATTTGAAGCAAAAAGAACAAGATGAAATTGTGCTGGAAAAAATCGAATTTAACGACGTACGCAAAAAAGGCCTGATGGGTAACGTTGATAAAAAAAGAACGATCTTAACCGCGTTCAAAAGAAATGCCCTAGTCGGAAAACCAAGTGTTGCCCCTATCTTGAATGACGATCTTCGTTTTAAAACGTGGAATGAAGTCATTAAACCTGAATCGAAAGCAGTCGTATTAGCGATGATGGATACATCAGGGTCAATGGGAATCTGGGAAAAGTATATGGCACGCAGCTTTTTCTTCTGGATGACGCGTTTTCTTCGGTCAAAATATGAGAAGGTAGAAATTGAATTTATCGCTCATCATACAGAAGCAAAGGTCGTATCGGAAGAGGATTTCTTCAATAAAGGAGAAAGCGGGGGAACAATCTGTTCATCTGCTTATCGAAAAGCGCTGGAGTTGATTGAAACAAAATATTCTTCCAGCCGCTACAACATCTATCCGTTCCACTTTTCCGATGGTGATAATTTAACTAGCGATAATGCGCGGTGTGTGAAGCTTGTTCAGGAGATCATGGAGCATTCGAATATGTTCGGTTATGGTGAAGTGAATGCTTACAATCGACATTCGACATTAATGAGTGTGTATAAAAATATGGATAATCCAAAATTTAATTATTATATTTTAAAAGAAAAAGCTGATGTATATCATGCGATGAAGAGCTTTTTTAAGAAAAATGAAATAATGCTATAAGCTGTATTTGTCCGCTATCCATGTATTGGATAGCGGTTTTTGTTGTTGAAATAGAAAGAATTACATATAACTAAGGATAAGTTTTTTGGGACGAAAAGATGGTATTAAGGGGTGTGAAAATTGAAGCGATATAACAAATCAGCGGCATTATGCTTTTGTTTCTTGTTAGTATTCACGTTGTTCTCGGAGAAAACCGTACATGCCGACTGGTTTGATCCATTGACGATTCACTTTTTAGATGTTGGACAAGCAGATTGCATACTCGTTCAAGCTCCTAATGGGCAGACCATGCTCATTGATGGCGGAGATGAAAACGACGCTGAAAAAATTATTATGTACTTGAAAAAGGTTGGAATTACTCAACTCGATATAGTGATAGCCACTCATCCTCACCATGATCACATCGGTTCATTAGATGATGTCATACGAGCTTTTCCTGTCAGCGTTCTTTATATGCCCAATCTTCCATATGACACAAAATATTATCATGACTTGTTTCGCGTGATCAATGAAAAGCAAATTCCCGTAGACCGTGCGAAAGCAGGAGTACATTTTAAGATGGGTTTTTCGGTAAAAGTGGAAATGCTGGCGCCAAAAGCTTCTTATTATAAACATATCAATGACTACTCAGCTGTTATTATGATCAAACATGCAAAGAAGAAATTCTTATTCATGGCCGATGCTGGTGCGGAAGAAGAAAAGGAAATCCTTAGCCGAGGCGGTGTTAGAGCAGATGTTATTAAAATCGGTCACCATGGAGCGAATACGGGGACCACGTTGGACTTTTTAAAAAAAGTGAAGGCGAAAACAGCTGTTATTTCAGTAGGAAGGAACAACCCTTATCAATTCCCTTCAAAAGAAGTCATGTACAGATTAAACAATAGAAAGATGACGATATACAGAACAGATCAATTAGGTGCGATCATTGCTACGAGCAGCGGAAAAAAAGTGATGTTCAAAACTAGCCCAATTCATTAAAAAAAGTAAGGTACGAGGCAGAGCGGATTGGACTCGTTTTGTTGACTCGCGGGTTATAGTAATTTTCGCGGAATTAATAGCGGTTTTTGCGGAATTATCGAAAAATCCGCGGGATTATTGTAGTTTTTCGCGGGAATATTCAACAATGATTGTTTAGGTAGATCTGTTTTCTTGCGTAGAAAGTTAAATTCTAAGAAGATAGAGTAAAAGAACAGCTAAAAGGATGATAATCATTGATAAAAGCACTTGTTTTCGATTTCGATGGCACGATATTGGATACTGAATCACAGCATTATAATGCCTTACAGGAAATGTTTAAAGAATACGGGGCTGATTTGCCGATCGAAGTATGGGGTGAAGGCATCGGTACCCATTCTGGATTTAACCCTTACGAATATTTAGAGGAGCAGATTCAAAAAAAGCTTGATCATGATGATTTAAAAACTAGAAAGACTGAACGAGCATTAGCGCTAATTCGCGAGCAAAAGCCATTACCGGGAATAGAAAATTACTTAAAAGCTGCTAAGGACGCTAATTTGAAAATTGGTCTTGCGTCTAGTTCGAGCCGTGCTTGGGTTACTGAACATCTAGGTCGAATTGGACTTATGGATTATTTTGAAGTAATTAAAACAGCTGATGATGTTGAAAAGGTTAAGCCAGATCCTGCCCTTTATATCCAGGCAGTAGAAGCACTAGGTGTGAAACCCGAAGAAACGATTGCTTTTGAAGATTCATTAAACGGATCACTTGCTGCTAAGAAAGCGGGACTTTATTGTGTAGTTATACCTAATCCTGTAACAAAACATATGAACTTTAATGAAGTGGATCAACGAATGGAATCCATTGCAGAGCTCGAACTATCAAACCTTATTGATATGATTGAAAAACATTCCATAAAGTATGATTGAAGTTTTAGGGATTAACCACATCACGATCAAAGTATCAAATCTAACCGCATCAATTTCTTTTTATCAAAACATTTTAGGTGCAAAAATAGTCCATAAAGGGAATACAGATGTATATCTTGATATTGGTGGAGTCTGGCTGTGTTTACTGGAAATGAAAAATGCAAAACCTATTCAAAAAGAACAAATTGGAGTAGACCATTTTGCTTTTTCAGTGACTGAAGTTAGTTTTCATAAAGCTATTGAATTACTGAATGAAAAACAAGTGACAATAATCAGAGGCCCAATTGTACGAGGAGAAGGATGGACGGTAAGTTTTACTGATCCCGATGGAAATGAACTAGAACTCTACACAGGTTCTTTATATGAACGTATGAAAACCTGGACGTAAAAAAAACAGCAGCATTACTGGTTAGAGGAGTGGATAGTATGAGCAATGAGATTGATGTATCCAAATTTGAGAAAAAGATAGAATTACGCAATATTGAGTTTGAAGATTTAGATGAAATTTTAGCACTGCAAAAGATCTGCTTTCCTAATAATATGGAGCCTTGGACTAGAGAACAGTTAGAAAGTCATTTAAGAATTTTTCCAGAAGGACAGTTTTGTGTCACATTTGAAGGGGAAATTGTCGGAAGCTGTTCCAGTCTGATGGTTAACTTTGACGAGTACGATGATAAGCATACGTGGGATGAAATTACTGATAAAGGCTATATCACCAATCATGATCCTGAAGGCTTTAATCTGTATGGAATTGAAGTTATGGTTCACCCTGAGTATCGAAGAATGAAAATCGGTGCGAGACTATATGAAGCCCGCAAAGAACTGGCTGAACAAAAGAACCTGAAAAGTATTATCCTTGGGGGAAGAATTCCTAACTATCATAAATATGAAAATGAGATGACCCCCCGTGAATATGTAAAAGAAGTTATACAGCATAATATTTACGATCCCGTTTTAACGTTTCAACTAATGAATGGTTTCACTGTTATGCGTTTAAACAAAAGCTATCTTCCTGATGACAAACAATCAAAAGCATACGCAACCTTAATGGAATGGAACAACGTTGATTTCATACCTAACAAAACAAAGAAATACTTCAAAACGAGTGAGCCTGTACGAATTACAGCTATTCAGTACATGATGAAAACCATCGATTCTTTTGAGGATTTTGCAACACAAGTTGAATACTATACTGATGTTGCTTCCGATCAAGGGTCAGACTTTGCTGTGTTCCCTGAGCTTCTAACTACACAGCTTTTATCGTTCTGCGAGGAAAAAAGTCCAAGTTCAGCGATTAGAAGACTGACAGAATTTACAGAGCAATATATCGAATTATTTACGAATCTTTCTGTAAGATACAATGTAAACATTATTGGAGGTTCTCACTTCGTAGAAGAAGATGGAGACATTTACAATGTGGCTTACTTGTTCCGAAGAGATGGTACAATTGATAAACAATATAAACTTCACATCACACCGAATGAACGTAAATGGTGGGGAATCAGTCCTGGAGACCAGGTTCAAGTATTTGATACGGACTGTGGAAAGATTGCGATTCTCATCTGTTATGACATTGAATTCCCAGAATTATCCCGCATTGTAACGGATCAAGGTGCAAAAATTATTTTCACTCCTTTCTGTACGGAAGATCGCCAAGGATACTTGCGGGTTCGCTATTGTTCTCAAGCTCGTGCGATTGAAAATGAGATTTACACTGCGATTGCAGGTACAGTAGGAAACCTTTCACAAGTTGAAAATATGGATATTCAATATGCCCAGTCTGGTATTTTCACGCCATCTGATTTTGCTTTCCCGCGGGACGGAATTGTGGGGGAATGTCACCCAAATATCGAAACTGTCGTTGTTGGGGATGTAGACTTGGAAATACTAAGAAGACAGCGGAAAACAGGCAGTGTAACTTTACTTAGAGATCGTCGTCTAGATTTATATTCTGTAGTTCAAAAAGACAAAAGCAAATAAAAACGAAATGCGGTAAGCAAATGTGCTGCCGCATTTTCTCTATTTCTCGGGAAATATCTCGAATCGTGTCATATATTTGAGTAAATTCCAATAAGAGGTATTCATTTTATGGTGAAAACGGTATAATAAATGCCGTAATTAAAAGATAAAGCAGGAAATAATCGATATAAATCGAAATTACACTAAACAATTTATTTACAACTATGAAGAGGGAGGCAGTAAGATGTCCTGGCAACAAACACATGAGAAATGGATGAAACACGCTAATTTAGAGAAGTCATTAAAAACTGCATTAGAAGAAATGAAAGATAACGGGACAGTACTTGAAGACTGCTTTTATAAGAATCTAGAGTTTGGTACTGGCGGAATGCGAGGAGAAATCGGCCCTGGTACAAACAGGATGAACACATATACAGTTCGTAAAGCTTCTTTAGGGCTAGCGAATTTTATTATTGAACAGGGAGAAAAAGCTCAAAAACGCGGAGTTGTTATTGCTTATGATTCTCGCCATTATTCACCTGAATTTGCAATGGAGGCTGCTAAGACTTTAGCTTCTAATGGTGTACAGGCATATGTTTTTGAAAGCTTAAGACCTACTCCAGAATTATCTTTTGCGGTTAGATATTTGAAAGCATATTGCGGAATTGTGATTACTGCAAGCCATAATCCTCCTGAATATAATGGTTATAAAGTATATGGTCCAGATGGCGGACAGCTCCCTCCAAAGGAAGCTGATATGGTAATCGAAAAAGTAAACGCTGTTGAAGATGAGTTATCACTTACAGTTAAAGAAGAAACAGTGTTAAAAGAATCAGGCTTGATAAAAGTAGTTGGTGATGAAATCGATGAAGCATATATGGAACAATTGGCTAAAATCAGTCTGAATCGTGATGTTGTTACAGAAATGCATGATTTAAACATCGTGTTTACTCCGCTTCATGGTACAGCTAACATTCCAGTGCGTGAAGGACTAAAAAGACTTGGTTTTTCGAACGTAACAATCGTAAAAGAACAAGAACTTCCGGATGCGAATTTTTCAACTGTTAAGTCACCAAATCCAGAAGAACATGCTGCATTTGAGCTTGCTATTGAATATGGGAAGAAAACAAACGCTGAAATTTTAATGGCAACAGATCCCGATGCTGACCGCGTAGGAATCGCAGTGAAGAATAATGATGGTGAATATGAAAT
The DNA here is from genome assembly GCF_031582965.1 of Bacillus sp. NEB1478. Lineage (NCBI taxonomy): Bacteria > Bacillati > Bacillota > Bacilli > Caryophanales > Bacillaceae > Bacillus > Bacillus sp. NEB1478. The sequence goes on along the minus strand of NZ_CP134049.1, from coordinate 3,347,295 downwards.
TCTAACGGGTAACCAAACCGGAGCGCTTATGATCGAATATATTCTTTCACAGCGTGAAGAAAAAGGAAGCCTAAATTCAAATGGCATTGTTTTTAAAACAATTGTAACATCTGAATTAGGACGGGTTATCGCTGAATCATATGGTTTAACCGTAGAAGATACATTGACTGGATTTAAATTTATAGGCGAAAAAATTAAAGAATATGAAAAGAGCGGTGCTCATTCTTTTGTATTCGGATATGAAGAAAGCTACGGATCTTTAATCGGAGACTTTGTTCGTGATAAAGATGCTGTTCAAGCATGTTTAATGGGTGCTGAGATGGCTGCTTTTTATAAGAAAAATGGTAAAACTCTATATGAAGCACTAACAGATGTTTATGAAAAACATGGCTATTATAAGGAAGGACTTGAATCCTTAACGCTAAAAGGCAAGTCCGGTGCAGAACAAATTGAGAACTTGCTATCAGGATTTAGAGCGGATATGCCACAAGAAATAAACGGACAAACGTTAACAGTAACTGAGGATTATCAAGCGAGCCTCCGTTATTACGCTGCTGAAGATACAACGGAGGATATTACACTTCCAAAATCCAATGTATTGAAATATAAGCTGGCGGATGGTTCTTGGTTCTGCGTAAGACCTTCAGGAACAGAACCGAAAGTGAAATTTTATTTTGGTGTGAAATCTGATTCCAATGATAAAGCAAATGAATCATTAGCTAATCTTAAGCAGGCTGTTATGGATCTTGTTCATGAAAGAATGCAGAAAGTGGCACAATAATTCATGACGAAAGGCTGCAGTTAAATAGTTGCAGCCTTTTCTTTTCACTATTTGACATAGAAGATGAATTCATGTAATATACCCCTATAGGTATTCAAAAACGAGGAGGTGCTGAATTGGAGTACACACAAGAAATGAAAAACCGCTTAAAAAGAATAGAGGGTCAAATTCGTGGTGTTCTGCGTATGTTAGAGGAAGAAAAAGATTGCAAAGATGTTATTACTCAGCTTTCCGCTTCTCGTACCGCAATTGACCGTACGATTGGATTGATTGTCGGCACTAACTTGGAACAATGTTTGCGTGATCAAATGGAAAAAGGCGATAATCTGAACTCTGATCTTGTTAAAGAAGCGGTTCAGCTTCTAGTGAAAAGCCGCTAATATCTGTCAAAAGCAAAGACTGTTGACAGATTATCTTTTATGTTTTAATATACCCCTATGGGTATTTTGTAAAAATGCAAATGATTATATTTTTTTGATCTTAAACATACCTATACGGGTATAAGTATAAAGGAGGGCGCAGTATATGCCATTAAAAACAATAGATCCACAAAAAGTTGAGGATTTACTAAAAGAAGGAAGCGGATTAAACATTATTGATGTTCGTGAAGATGATGAAGTTGCACAAGGCATGATCTCAGGCGCAAAGCATATTCCGCTTGGAGAAGTTCCAAATAGATTACATGAATTAGATCAATCAAAAGAGTACATTATGGTTTGCCGATCGGGTAAAAGAAGTGAAAAAGCATGCGGTATCTTATCCGAAAACAATTTCAAAGTTACGAATATGACAGGCGGAATGTTGAATTGGAAAGGTCAAACAAAATAATACAGATTGTATGGAGGGATTTATTAAATGAGTATTAAAGTAGATCAAGTTTTAGATTGTAAAGGATTATCATGTCCGATGCCGATTGTAAAAACAAAAAAAGCAATGGATCAGCTGGAAGCAGGTCAAGTAATTGAAGTTCAAGCAACAGATAAAGGTTCTTTGGCTGATATACAAGGCTGGGCTCGAAATACAGGAAACCAATATTTAGGGACAAAAGAAGAAGGAGATGTCCTTAAGCATTATTTAAGAAAATCGAATCCAAATGAAGTTAAAGAAGCTGCAGAGTTTGAACACACGATCCAAAATGATGAATTAGAGAACGCTCTATCCGAAAATAAAGACAACATGATTGTGCTGGATGTAAGAGAACCGGCAGAGTACGAGTTTAAACGTATACCGGGGGCAGTATCAATTCCTCTAGGTGAACTTGAAAATAAGTTAGATACGCTTGATAAAAATAAAGAAATTCATGTTGTATGCCGTACAGGAAGCAGAAGTGACATGGCTGCACAAATTTTATCTGAAAATGGTTTTGAGCGTGTGAAAAACGTATTGCCTGGAATGTCTGAATGGACCGGACCTGTAGATTCCCAGTAAAAAATTTTAAATAAGGATATACCTAGGGAGGTATTTGTTGTGATAAAAGCATTATCAGCTAAAGAAGTAGCAAAAAGAGTTGTTGAAGGAAAAATGTTTATTCTTGATGTTCGCAATGAAAGTGATTTTTCAGACTGGAAGATCGAAGGAAAAGGTATTGAATCCATTAACCGTCCGTACTTCGATTTAATTGATGGTGTTGAAGATGTGCTAGAACACCTTCCAAAAGAAGAAGTGTTAGTTGTTTGTGCTAAAGAAGGCTCTTCAGTAATGGTTGCAGAGATGCTTGATGAAGCAGGCATTAAAGATGTTTATTATCTTGAAGGCGGAATGAAAGCTTGGAGCGAATATTTGATGCCAGTTAAGATTGGCGACTTAAAGGATGGCGGCTCTATCTATCAGTTCAACCGTATCGGTAAAGGGTGTCTTTCTTACCTTGTTGAATCGGACGGAGAAGCAGCAATTATTGACACTGCTCGTACGATTGAAGCTTATGAAGATTTTGCAAAAGAAAATGGTCTAGAAATTAAGAACTTGATCGATACCCATCTGCATGCTGACCACATTTCAGGCGGACGCCGACTTGCGGAAAAAACAAACGGAACATACTGGTTGCCTCCAAAAGATGCTGAGGAAGTAACGTTTTCTTATGAAGCATTAGAAGAAGGTAAAGACATTACGATCGGGAATACGAAGATTGAAATTCAGCCATTGTATACTCCAGGACATACGATCGGAAGTACTTCTATGATCGTTGACGGACAATACTTGCTTTCAGGAGATATACTGTTTGTCGATTCGATCGGACGTCCTGACCTTGCAGGTAAAGCAGAAGATTGGGTAAGTGATTTGCGTGATTCTCTATACAACAAATACAACAGTCTTTCAAAAGATTTAGTCGTATTGCCAGCTCACTTTGGTAAGATCAGCGAACTTGATGAAAAAGGTGCTGTTTCTGCTCCACTAGGTGAATTATTCGATAAGAATGATGGATTAAAGATTGAAAGTGATGATGAATTCCGTAAGGCTGTAACAGAAAACTTACCGCCTCAGCCTAACGCGTACCAAGAAATCCGTCAGACAAACATGGGTAAAATCGATCCTGCAGCTGACGAACAGCGTGAGATGGAAATTGGTCCAAACCGTTGTGCAATTACAGAGTAAGTTAACAAAACTTAAATTACCAGGAGGTTCTTCAAATGAACGTAACACAAACTTTAGATACTAAAGGGTTATCTTGCCCAATGCCAATCGTAAAGACGAAAAAAGCGATGGATACTTTACAGAGCGGTGATATTTTAGAAGTCCTTGCAACAGATAAGGGAGCAGTAAATGACTTATCTGCATGGTCAAAATCTTCTGGTCATGAATTATTAGACCACAAAGAAGAAGACGGCGTATTCAAATTTTATATTCAAAAAGGCTAAGCCCGGTATTTTTAATAGAAATACCAATACCTATAGCCGTATAGGTATTGGTTTAAAAAAGGAGAGATAGCTATGGAACAGCAACAAAATAAATCAACAATGGTAGTCTTCAGCGGTGATCTTGATAAAGCAATGGCAAGTTTCATCATTGCAACTGGGGCTGCAGCTATGGGGAAACAAGTTACGATGTTCTTTACATTCTGGGGACTCAACATTTTAAGAAAAGAAGAATATGTGAATGTCGGAAAAAAATCTTTCATGGATAAAATGTTTGCAGCAATGATGCCAAGAGGACCAGAAAAGCTGGGTATTTCCAAAATGAATTTTGGCGGTCTTGGCGGAAAAATGATGAAGTACACAATGAAAAAGAAAAATATTGTTTCGCTTAAAGAGTTGATTGATATGGCTCAAGATCTCGATGTTAAGATGGTCGCTTGTACAATGTCGATGGACGTTATGGGTATTACACAAGATGAGCTTATAGACGGGTTAGATTATGCGGGTGTGGCTTCATATCTTGCTGATGCTGATGAATCTAAGATTAACTTGTTTATCTAATTGGTTTCAGTGAAGGGGGATGGAAAAGCCATGGATATTAGTTTTATTATTACTATTTTCTTAATCGGCTTTATAGGTTCTTTTATATCTGGAATGGTCGGTATCGGTGGATCCATTATAAACTATCCAATGCTTCTCTTTATCCCTGCATTATTAGGGTTTTTAGCTTTTTCGCCACATGAAGTATCCGGGATAAGCGCGGTCCAGGTTTTTTTTGCTACGATCGGCGGTGTATGGGCATATAGAAAAGGTGGATATTTAAATAAAGCACTGATCCTCTATATGGGATTAAGCGTATTGTTAGGAAGTTTTATCGGCGGATTCGGCTCACGATTATTGACTGATGAACAGGTTAATGTTGTATATGGAGTGTTAGCGGTAATTGCAGCAGTATTGATGTTTATACCGAAAAAAGGGATAGATGATATTCCAAATGATCAAGTTCATTTCAACAAATGGGTTGCAGCTGTTCTTGCTTTTGTAGTAGGTCTAGCTGCGGGAATTGTAGGAGCAGGCGGTGCATTTATTTTAGTCCCTATTATGCTTGTTGTACTAAAAATTCCAACACGAATGACGATTGCCTCTTCACTAGCGATCACATTCATTTCTTCTATCGGATCTATTGCGGGAAAAATTTCAACAGGACAAATTTTGTTTTGGCCGGCTTTAATTTTGGTTGTCGCTAGTTTAATCGCGTCACCGCTTGGAGCCAGAATAGGTAAAAAATCAAATACAAAATTTCTGCAAGTTGTCTTAGCGGCACTTATTATCGCCACTGCACTTAAAATCTGGTTCGACATTTTAATATGAAAAAAGCTCTGTCACTACACTTAAAAAGTAGTTTGACGGAGCTTTTTTTGTTTCAGAGTAATATTTGGTGATTATTAAGCTAACATATATCTCCATAGATAAGAAAAAACCTTTTTCGAGGCATCTTTTTTCTCTTTCCCACGCAGCTGAATGAATAATCCAACGAGTTTCACACATAATCCAACGAGAATTTGTTATAATCCAACGAAATTCACTCATAATCCAACGAGTTTTTAGCATATACTCCCGAGTCGTCAATATTTGACATAGTCCAATATACTCGGAAATATTACGATCAAGTGCTGTTTTGAAATAAAGAAAAATGAAATCATCATCTGTTTAATAAAGAAATGAAGGAAATTCCCTGAACAAATAGAGAAATTTGTTCAGAGAAATATATGGTTGGGGGTCAGACCCCCTCAAGAAGTGCTTTTATAAAAATTAATCGACCGGATGAGGGTCATGGTCATCGTTGCAAAACCAACTGAAAGAATGGTAACTAGCGAGTAGAATAATATACCTTCTCCCATAACATACAGTCCTGCAAGAATAACTGCTGCATCAATTAGAAAGATAACCATCCCGACATTAATCGAAAACCATCTGGAAACAAAAAGAGCCAAAAGATCGGTGCCGCCTGTACTCGTTTCATGACGAAGCATCCAGCCGATTCCTGTTCCGATACACAGACCGCCTATAACTGAACTTTCCATGATTGATACGGTAAACATCCCTCTTAATGGAGTAAGAAGATCAATAATAAGTGAAGAAACGAGAAGTCCATGTATACTGTTAATAAAATAGCGCCGTTCAAGCTTCCAGGCCATCAGATAAATAGGCAGACTTAAAATTACGAGTGTCATACCAATCTTATATCCCCATACATATTTTACAAGAAGGCTTATTCCAATCATCCCGCCATCAAGAAGATGAAAAGGAACAATAAATCCGTTAATACCAATGCCAACTAATATGCTGCCGAAAAATATAGCAACAGTACGTCTCATCATGGCAATCATCCTTGTACTTTTATTACTCATATATATGCTTGTTTGTCCCAGAATAGTCATTTGACCTGGTGTGTTTGTCCGTGTCTTTTTATGAACATCTTGCATGTAATAGAATATAAGACCCTTGTTGTACTAAATGGGAAGGGTGAGTCAAAAGAATGGGCTTCAGACGAGAAGCTATGCGTCTAATTGAGAGGCAAGTCGCTGTGGATACAGTGAAGAAGACATACAAAGGCAGACTTAAAGTAGTTGAAAGAGAATTTATTATAATAAGTGTCATGCGTAATGATCATGAGCAATTTGACCAGATCATCATAAGGACTGATGAAATAATTGCTTTGTCTGCCATTTAAGAAAAAAATCCCCTGCTTTTTTTACGCGGCAGAGGGATTTTTTATGTTTTATTTTTTTGTAAAACCTAATTGAATGGTTTGTGGGTTCTGTGGAGGAGCACAGCATAATGATAAATCACGTGCATCTCCTGCAGATTCGAATTCGGAATCTTCTTTTGTGTAGAAGATTTCCCATGCGTTACCGTCTGGGTCATATACCCATACTTTATCTTGAACCGCATAGCAGCAAGTTGTATCCATTTCATCGATTAAAAGAAGTCCGGCTTCTCTAAGTCTTTCGCCCACCGCTAGTACATCTTCTGTTTTGTTAACTTGAAAACCTAAATGATTAAGGACACCTTCTTTTTCAAAGGGACGTACATTTAATGAAAAGTGAAGAGCTGGCTCATCTAGTTCGAATTTTGCGTAGTTTTCTTTTATTTTTGCTGGTTCCTGACCGAAAAAGCTTTTATAAAACGTAAGAGATTTCTCTAAGTCTGTACAGTTAACAGCAACATGCATACGTTGAATCATGATTTTGCACTCTCCTTGTATTAAGATATAAGCAGAAGCCATAAGTAAAGCCCTGCTAGGGTAATAAATAAAGTTGGAATTGTTAAAATGATACCGATTTTAAAATAATAACCCCAAGTGATCTTAATCCCTTTTTTCGATAATACATGAAGCCATAAAAGCGTTGCTAATGATCCGATAGGTGTTATTTTAGGACCTAAGTCAGAACCGATCACGTTAGCAAAAATTAAAGCTTCTCGGATAACGCCAGATGTATTTGTTCCATGAATGGCTAGTGCATCGATCATTACTGTCGGCATGTTGTTCATGATGGATGATAAAAAGGCAGCAAGAAAGCCCATTCCAATTGTGGCCGAGAATAAGCCTTGATCTGCAATCACTTGTATCCAATCTCCAAGCATGTCTGTTAATCCGGCGTTGCGAAGACCGTATACGACGACATACATTCCTATCGAGAAAACAACAACCGTCCAAGGTGCATCTTTGATAACCTTTTTTGTATGGATGGCAGGGCTATTACGTGCAGCAAAAATAAAGAATACCGCAGCTGCACCAGCGATAAAGGATACAGGAATTCCTATGAACTCACTTGTTAAGTATGCGATTAATAGAACAGCTAGTATGAACCAAGAAAGCTTGAATATCTTTGGATCACGAATTGCATCCTTTGGGTGTTTTAATTGTGATACATCGTAATTTACCGGAATGTCTTTACGGAAGTATGCGTAAAGGACAAGCATGCTCGCAAACAATGAAAAGAAGTTCGGCACGATCATGCGGCTCGCGTACTCAACAAAACCGATGTTGAAGAAATCAGCGGACACGATGTTCACTAAGTTTGATACAACGAGCGGCAATGAAGTGGTATCAGCAATAAAACCACTTGCCATAATAAACGGTAAGATCATAGATTCTTTAAAGTTAAGTGCTCTGACTTGTGCAAGAACGATTGGCGTCAGGATTAAAGCAGCACCGTCGTTTGCAAAAAAAGCGGCTACGGCTGCCCCAAGTAAAATGACATAAAAAAACATCTTCCTGCCATTACCGCCCGCCAGTCTTGCCATATGAAGGGCAGACCATTCAAAGAATCCGATTTCATCTAAAATAATGGAAATAAGTATAATAGCAACGAATGCTAAAGTAGCGTTCCATACAATTCCTGTAACCGTCCATACGTCAGCTGGAGTAACAACTTTCGTTAACAGGGCGATCGCAGCTCCTATTGTGGCAGACCAGCCAATTGAAAGTCCCCGCGGCTGCCATATAACAAAAATAAGCGTAAACAAAAATACAGCAAAGGCTGTAATCGCCATGCTGTCCATAATAATTCCCCCAATTGCTGATTTTCTAAGCTAGCAGCAAACCTTCCCGCCAGATTTCTTAAGTTGTTCAATTTTATTTGACATGTCAGGCAGAGCTTCTAAGTTTGCTTTTATAAAAGGATAAATCTCTCCATCGATGGAGTAGAAGATCCATTGGCTGCTGCGTCTTTCTTTTACTAATTTAGCTTGTTTTAATTTGCGTAAGTGCTGTGAAATACTTGGTTGTGTCATTTGCAGAATTTCAACTAACTCACATACACATAATTCTTCGTGACGGAGTAAAGCTAAAATATTTAATCGGGTTTTGTCTGCCATTGCTTTATAACAATCGGTCAACTGATCCAGTTCCATATCGCTTTCACCTCATTAGTATATAACCATATGTTTATATAGAATGTCAAAGATTATATAAATAAATATTGATATAAGGATATACTTATATTAATATGGTCACGAAAGAAGTATTAGGAGGTCATAAAATGGCGAAACCAATTATCTATTTTCTTTGTACAGGGAACTCTTGCCGCTCACAGATGGCTGAAGGATTTGGACACCACTACCTGAGCGATAAATATGATGTATATTCTGCTGGAATCGAAGCTCATGGAGTGAACCCAAACGCTGTTAAAGCGATGAACGAAGTAAAAATTGATATAACAAATCAAACATCTGATGTGATTGATAAGGACATATTAGAAAAAGCGGATTTAGTTGTAACGTTATGTGGACATGCCAATGATGTTTGTCCTGCTACACCACCGCATAAAAAGCGTGAACATTGGGGATTCGATGATCCTGCAGGAAAAGAATGGAGCGAGTTTCAGCGTGTACGCGACGAAATAGGAGCTCGCGTTAAGCGTTTTGCTGAAACAGGAGAATAAATTACGATTAAATGGCTCAGGAACCAGTTGGTTTTTGAGTTTTTTAGTATGGTTTTGTCTCAATGGCTCATTTTAATAAAGAGGTGATCGTGTTGAGACGTAGATTTATTTTGGTGTTTTTTATTATCACTGTATTCTTTGGTTCTCATGAGTTGAATGTTGATGCAGCCGGCAATCAAGCAGCTTTTGTCCGAGATGACGGATTATATTATATTGATGGTGATGTCGAAAGAAAAATAGTTGAAGGACCAAAATTGTCTTATCCGAGAATATCAAGCAATGGTATTTATATCAGTTATCTTTCTGGAGATTCCAAAGAACTATGGGTTTACAACAGAGTGACACGTTTGAAAAGAAGAGTATTTACTTCGAATGCCTCAATGCCTAGGTGGTCACCAACTGAACCTTTATTAGCATGGAAAAGCGACGGAGTTCTCAATGTTATTGATGTATCAAAGCCGGCTTCATCTTTTCAGAATGTAACTCTAGGTGCAGGTAATTATAGTTGGACACCTGACGGAAAAAATTTTGTTGTATCTTCATCTGCAAATCTAGAGCCAAGTGGCTGGACACCTGTGAGCATTTTTACAGTTCCATATGATGCAAATGGTGATTTAAAAAAGGTGAAACTGCTTACTACACTGCCAAAAGAAAGCGAGTCCTTTTTTGCAATAGGCACTTCGAAATTTAAATGGTCAGCAGAAGAAAATGAGTTTGCCTTTATTGCTTGTCCGACAGCATCACTATCGGCTGACAGCAATACATTAATGGTTGTATCGAAAGACGGAGCGACAACAAAAATAGTAGGGGAAATGCTCAGTAATCCAAACTGGTTTAACTGGTCTCCAAAGTTTGAGAAGCTGGCTTATATTAAAGGGATCGGAAGACTTATTACTGAAAACAAGAAATTAACAATCTGGGATGCGAAAACCGAAAATGAAAATGGACTTGGCAGAGCAGGTTTTGCTGATGGGGATTTCACATGGAGAAGTAAAGAAGAAATCGTGCTGAGCCGCCAAAAAGAAAGCGGCTGGAATATCGCGCAAGAACAAAGACCAAAGCCATTTTTAACCTTAGTTAATGTACGAGATGGAAGTTCAAAGCAAATTACATATCCAAAGGGAATGGCAGATGTTTATCCGAAAATGCTTATCGAGGGTGGCTTAATTTGGGTTAGAACAGACTCTAACCTGAACCATACGATAGTGATGAAAAAGGACAATTTAAATGCAAAAGAAAAAGTATGGATCAATAATTTGAAAGTACCATCAGAATGCTATGGATGGCAATGTGTGCTCGATGTATACCAAAGTAAGTAAGAAACAAAAGGCAAACTCTCTCCGCTGAGAGTTTGCCTTTTGTTGTTTATGAGCTTAGAAGACTTAATTTGATATAAAATATGAAACCCCTCAAAAATAGCCTATGATTCTGAGGAAACATTACAGATCAGCAAGCTGAAATCACGAAGGGAAATAAATTGTTTGGGGTCAGTCCCCATTTTTAAGCTTTCCCCTCTCATGAATGTCCTTCTTCAGTCATACAGTTAAGAGTAAGGAATATGCAGGAGGGGGTAAACATGAACTGGGAACTGCAAAATAAACAACTCGAAAACGCAATTGCTGAAATTACTGAGATCGCTGACCACTTTGGCCTTGATTTTTACCCAATGCGGTATGAGATATGTCCGGCAGATATTATTTACACGTTTGGTGCTTATGGAATGCCAACTCGATTCTCACACTGGAGTTTCGGTAAACAGTTTCATAAGATGAAACTTCAATATGATTTGGGACTCAGTAAAATCTATGAGCTCGTAATTAATTCAGATCCGTGCTATGCCTTTTTACTGGATACCAATTCATTAATCCAAAACAAACTTATTATTGCACATGTATTAGCGCACTGTGATTTCTTTAAAAACAATGTTCGCTTTTCCAACACAAGGCGGGATATGGTTGAATGTATGACCGCGACTGCGGAACGAGTAGCTCAATATGAACAACAGTATGGTAAAAAAGAGGTGGAACAGTTCTTAGATGCTGTCCTTGCTATTCAAGAACATATTGACCCTTCGATCGTCCGGAAAAAATTTAAATATGGTATTGAGGAAGAGGAAATTATAATACCGAAAAAAGAAACACCGTATGATGATTTATGGAAACTGGATTTAAAGAAATCTGATAAACCTCTGATTAAAAAGAAAAAATCATTTCCTCCTCAGCCTGAAAAAGACATCTTGATGTTTATTGAAATATATAGCCGTGAGCTTCAAGAATGGCAGCGGGATATTTTATCAATGATGAGAGAAGAAATGCTCTATTTCTGGCCGCAGCTCGAAACGAAAATCATGAACGAAGGCTGGGCTTCCTATTGGCACGCCAAGATATTGCAAGAAATGGACTTAACCTCTCATGAGACGATTGAGTTTGCGAAATTAAACGCGGGTGTTGTCCAGCCATCGAAGACATCGATCAACCCGTACTACTTAGGCTTACAGATTTTTAAAGACATTGAAGACCGCTACAACAAACCAGACGAAGAGCTGATCAGGCAAGGGGTAAAACCAGGCTCTGGACGTGAAAAAATGTTCGAAGTACGCGAACTCGAATCCGACATGTCGTTTATCCGAAACTATTTAACTAAAGATTTAGCACAGCGGGAAGATATGTACTTGTTCCAGAAGCAAGGTAAAGAATACAAAATTGTCGACAAACAGTGGGAAGAAGTTCGTGATCAACTCGTCAGTATGCGGGTGAATGGTGGATTTCCATATATCACGGTAAACGACGGGGACTACATGAAAAATGGGGAGCTATATCTCAATCATAGTTATGAAGATATGGAACTCGATGTGAAGTATCTGGAGAAAGTCCTTCCTCATGTCCACCATCTGTGGGGGCGCCCAGTCCACATGGAAACGATGATCGAGCAGAAGCCTGTCCTGTTCACGTTTGATGGGAAGACGGTGCATCGGAAGTATCTTTAAAATTAAACAAGTGTTTAAATAACAATAAGAAAGGACCACATTCTTGTGGTCCTTTCTTATTGTTCAGTCCTTTTATATTTATTTGGTCGCGTTTGTTGAAGAGTCTTCACTTGTATCTAAATAAGGATTACCACCAGAGTTATTAATTTGTGTTGTAGGATCTTCACTAGTATCTAAATAAGGGCTGCCATCCTCATAATTAGCTTTTGTCACTGAGTTCTTGCTTGTATTTAAATAAGGATTGACGTCAACATATTTATCAGACACTCTTGGTGGTTTATGACCTTGTTCTGTCATGAAAAATTACCTCCGTAATTTATTAGGTTAGATGGATTGATATAGAACACAAGTCATATTATTAGTTATTAAAATTGCATTTATTCGAAGTGTCATCTAACGAGTTTGAAGGCACTCCGATTTTTATTCGTTTTTACTATTTTTTTGATTTTTCGTTTAGCGTGGAGCAGACAAAAAATCTAAAAAGTATCAAATAAACTTTGGGGAGACTATTCGATGTATGAAAAACCAAAGTAAAAAGGAGAATTACAATTAAACGAAAACAATTAGCTTTTATTGCAGTAATCATCTTATCAATAGGACTTTTGTTCGGTGGTAATAATGCTTCAGCAAATAATAATGACAATTATAATAATACAAACATGACAAGAAATGTTGCAGCAACAAATGGGGATGGCTCGGTTTAATAGGTCTAGCTGGGTTATTAGGTAGAAGAAGGGATGACCGAAAAGACTAGTCCAACTTTGGAATAAAAGATTGTGTAAAAAAAAGCCAGCAGCCAGCTGGCTTTTTAATATTGTGATTTTCAAGTCAAATATTCCATTAAATCCTTTGCTTAATTGAAATTTTATTAATTAATATCATCAGTAAACGAACAAATAAAAAAGTTGCTGTAATAGATGCAAAGCTATGGATAGGAGTCCAAGATTTTTTATACTTAATTAAATTTGTTTTCCTTTCAATCAAATATTCAACAATCGTAGAAGGAGCACTAAACAATAAAGATTTTACGAAAGTACCTATAATATTTGAGTTTTGAGTCATTTGATTAAAGTAAATACAGGTTACAGGAAAAATTAGATAACTAAACAGAACACTTATATCAAAGATTTTAAAAAGGTTCACTGGGTATTTTAGATACCCCAGCTTAACAAGTAAGGTATCAAGAAATGAGGAAATATAACTTTTTAATAAAAAAATGATGAGCCAATCCTTAATCGGGGGCTTTCTAATTAGGTTTATAAATAAAACCAAACTTATAACAAAAAGACTTCTTAAAATATTGATTTCCATTTGCTTCTTCATCTAATTCCTCCTTATAAAACCTTAATATTTACCTATAAAGGCAAAAATATTGATTGTACGAACAATTTGGGGAAGTTTGTTCAATAAGATAGGGACCACTTTTTGGTGATCCCCTATAATAATCAACATAATTTTTTAAAATAATTCGCTAGCTTTAACTTGTAATGGAGGCGGAATCAGCCACCCCTATTCTTTATTAATTTTTAACATTTTCAGCTCCAAAATTGATGCGCTACGCTTGATGAAGCTGTCAAACACGCTAATCCTCATCATTTTATTATGGGAGCACAAGGTTCACTCCCAGTCGATGCCGACGGGAACCCTTGAATGGTCATGGGTTTACAATCATGGGAATTTACCCAGAATGCAGGAAGTGTGTTGACATGGGCTTTCATAATGTTCAATTTAACTTCCGTATAGATCCAACATGGATAGGGAAAATCTTCAGTGGTCAATCTCCGAGCAGAAATGGCGGAGATTTAAGCGTAGTTGGACCACCAAAAGAATGCTGTTAATAACCCCAAAACTTCTGGTCTTTGTTTAATTAATAATGCTTACCATTATTAAAGCTATTATTATTTCCCAACTTCCCACAGTTAGCCCCACATTAATGGATAGTCCTACCAAAAGTGCATCAAAAGGTGAAGTTCCAAGGTCTGATAGTATAGTGAAAGAAATACCAAGAGTCATTATTAAAATTCCTAAGACATAAAACGCATAATTCACTTTACTCACCTCTTTACCGTTTTTGTTGCAAATGCAACAAATTAAGGTTAGGTTTAATGTATAACGTTTTATTATATTTGCAACAAAAATATGTACTAAGGAGCTATTATGAAGGAAATTCTTCGTGAAATTGGAATGATAGCAAGGGCATTAGATTCTATAAGTAATATAGAATTTAAAGAATATGATCTTACAAAAGGGCAGTATTTGTACCTTGTGAGAATATGTGAAAATCCAGGAATCATTCAAGAAAAGTTAGCTGAGATGATAAAAGTAGATCGAACAACAGCAGCTCGTGCTATAAAAAAACTTGAAATTAATGGCTTTATTGAAAAGAAAGAGGATAAACATAACAAAAAAATTAAAAAACTCTTTCCAACAGAGAGAGGGAATAATGTTTTTCCTTTTATAAAAAGAGAACATGAATATTCCAATATCGTTGCATTAGAGGGATTTTCTGAAACAGAAGTAGAAACCATTTTTAATCTTCTTCAAAGAGTAAGAAAAAATATAGAAAAAGACTGGGAAGTTGTAAAAAAAGGAATCAAAAGAAATTATTGATTATATTAAGGAGCGACATATTTAAATGACTATTAATATTAAAAAGTGTACCTTTGAAGATTCACTCAAACTTCAAGAAATTAGTTATGAAACATTTAATGAGACATTTAAGCATCAGAATTCACCCGAAAATATGAATGCCTATTTAGAAAAGGCCTTTAGCTTAAAACAATTAGAAAAAGAATTATCCAATATTTCTTCTCAATTCTTTTTTGTTTATTTTAATAATGAAGTCGCTGGATATTTAAAGGTCAATATCGATGATGCTCAGTCTGAAGAAATGGGTGATGAAACACTTGAACTCGAGAGGATTTATATAAGGAATAAATTCCAAAAACATGGGCTTGGTAAATATCTGCTAAATAAAGCTATAGAAATTGCGATGGAAGGTAATAAAAAGAAAATCTGGCTAGGTGTATGGGAAAAAAATGAAAATGCCATTGCTTTTTACAAAAAACTTGAGTTTGTTCAAACTGGTGCCCACCCCTTTTATATGGGAGATGAAGAACAATTGGACTTTATAATGACCAAAACACTAATTTGACTTCTAAAAATGGCGGATAATTGTAATGACAGTGACTATATGAAAAATGGGGAGCTATACCTCAATCATAGCTATGAAGATATGTAACTCATTAAGTATCCGGAAAAAGTTTTGCCGCAGGTCATCATCTCTGGGGCCTTCCAGTACACATGGAAACAAAGATTGAACAGAAACCTGTTCCTTTCACGTTTGATGGGAAGAGGGTACATCAGAAGTACCTCTAAAATTAAACAAGTGTTTAAAAATATCAAAGAAAACACGCTGCTGGCGTGTTTTTTCTATTACTGTTTTTCACAGGGATAGCCAAAGCTTTAGATTCTTTTTTCTTATTTTTAAAAGAGCTGTTCTTGAGAAGTACGCATAGAGATTTATTTTGTAAATTTGATAAAAAAGTTTATTGTTTTCTAATTACATCTTTACAAGAAGATAAAGCAGGAGTATGATAATCAACAGTTTCGTATTTCTTAAATCGCTGAAACCTAAAGGTGCGGGGGAACCGTTAATGGATTTTTTCAAATCCGAGGGGTGAATCCTAAAGCAGGTAGGGCTACTCAAAGGCCCGAATCCGACAGCTAACCTCGTAAGCGTTTATGAGTGGGAAGGTGAAGCTTGTGAGACAAGAAAATTAATGTCCGCAGGTCTATTTCGTAATGACCTGTGGGCTTTTTTATGTGCAAAATTTAATGCTTGAAAAGTGATTTATCACACAAATTGGGTAATCTAATTATGACTAAAATGATGGTGGTGTACTTCTATGTTATCTTCTTTAAAGAGATTTTTAATCGGTCGACCCTTGAAGTCAACGGAACTTGGGGAACAGAAGCTTAATAAAACCAAGGCATTAGCGATCCTCTCATCAGACGCATTATCTTCTGTGGCCTATGGGCCAGAACAAATATTGATTGTTCTTATTACAGTAAGTGCAGCAGCATTCTGGTATTCAATTCCCATCGCAGTGGGTGTGCTGATTTTACTAACTGCTCTTATCTTGTCTTACCGACAAATCATATTTGCTTATCCTCATGGAGGCGGAGCTTATGTCGTTTCGAGGGAAAACCTGGGTGTGAATCCTGGATTGGTAGCTGGGGGATCACTTTTAGTGGACTACATATTAACTGTGGCGGTTAGTGTTTCAGCTGGTACAGATGCCATTACTTCAGCATTTCCAAGCTTGCATGAACATAATGTTTTGATTGCGATTGTTTTTGTTTTAATTATTACAACTCTGAATTTAAGGGGTTTAACAGAGTCTGCTTCCATTTTAGCTTATCCGGTTTATTTATTTGTTTTAGCTCTGTTTATCTTAATTGGTGTTGGTATTTACAATATTGCTACAGGACAAGTTTCACCTGAACTTCATACACCAATAGGTACGCCTGTTGCAGGTCTTAGTTTGTTTCTGCTTCTGAGGGCATTCGCTTCTGGTAGTTCGGCTTTAACTGGGGTTGAAGCAATCTCAAATGCGATTCCTAACTTTAAAGACCCAGCTCCTAATAATGCTTCAAAAACATTAATGGCAATGGGGGCATTGTTGGCAGTATTATTTTCGGGAATCGTCTATCTAGCTTACTATTATGGAATTACTCCAAGTGAAACGGAAACGGTTGTTTCCCAAATTGCTAATGATACATTTGGCAGAGGCTTTATGTATTTCTTCATTCAAGGAACAACAGCGTTGATATTAATCCTTGCAGCAAACACAGGCTACTCTGCTTTTCCATTACTTGCTGTTAACCTTGCTAAGGATGGGTTTATTCCTCGAATGTTTACGATTAGAGGTGACAGGCTTGGGTATTCCAATGGAATCCTCGCCTTGGGGATTGCTTCGATTATCTTGATTATCGTGTTTCAAGGACAGACAGAACATCTTATCCCACTTTATGCTGTTGGTGTATTCATTCCTTTTACTCTGTCACAAACAGGGATGATCGTTAAATGGGTTAGGGAAAAGCCAAAGGGATGGGTATCAAAACTTATTATCAATGCAACAGGTGCACTTATCAGTTTCATCGTTACCATTATGTTCTTTTTAACTAAGTTCGATCAAGTTTGGTCAGTTCTAGTATTTTTACCAATCATTATCCTCCTCTTTCATAGGATTAAAAAGCATTATGATTTAGTAGGAGAACAATTGAGAATAAGACTTATTGAAGGTTCAAAACCAATTGAGGGAAATGTTGTTATCGTTCCTGTTGCAGGCATAACTCATGTAGTAGAGAATTCAATTAATTATGCGACTTCCATTGCAGATCAGGTTATAGCTGTTTATGTAGCGTTTGAAAGAGAAAATGAGAAAATCTTTGAAGAAAAATGGGAAAAATGGCAACCCAATGTTCGTCTCGTAACGCTGCATTCTCAATATCGAAGTATTATTCATCCATTAACTAAATTTATTGACACAGTAGAGAAGAAAGCAAGTGAAAACAACTATCGTGTTACAGTATTGATTCCTCAATTTATTACGAAAAAAAGCTGGCATAATATACTCCATAACCAATCGAGTTTACTTATAAGAGCCTATTTATTATATAAAAGAGATGTTATTGTAGCCACAGTGCCATATCGATTTAAAAAGTAAAAACCAGCCATTTGGCTGGTTTTTTGTTTGTTCATTGTTGCAACTTAAGGGTTACACCACTTATGTTTTTTTGTTTTTTGATTCAATTAGCGGTCAATCATAATGTCTAATGATGAAATCAATGAAAAATCTGCTTGATATGGGCAGAACTCTTTTGTCCTTGTAAGCAAGACTGATTGTACGTGAAAAAGAAGGGGAGATCTTTTTCGTCACAATGTGATAAGGACAGCGATTTAAAACAAGTTTCGGCAGAATCGAAATACCAAGTCCTTGCTCAATCATAGACATAATCGAATAATCGTCATGTACACGGTATTGTATATTTGGCTCGAAATTATTTTGTTCAAAAATCGTTAGAGGTTCACTAAGATCTCCTTCATCGAGAAGGATATAAGGCTCATTCATTAATTCTTTCAAGGTTACTTCTTTCTTTTCTGCTAAAATATGATTTTCTGGTAATACAGCGAACATCTCATCTTGTTGCAAAGGAATAGTCATTAAGTTTGATACAGCTTTAGGATTAACAAAGCCAAAGTCTACACTGCCTTCTTTGACCCAATTAGAAATCTCAGTATAATCTCCTTGATGCAGCTCAAAATGAACAGCTGGGTACTGCGCTTTAAAATCTTTTATTAATCCAGGCAGCAAGTGACAGGAAACACTTGAAAATACTCCAATTCGAACAAGTCCGCTCTCAAGCCCTTCCATCTCTTTGATTTTTTCTTTTAACTCCCTGTGGGAATTGCAGATTTTCTTTATATAAGGCAAAAACTCTTCACCATCAGGAGTCAATGTTATACCGGTTCGAGAGCGCGATATTAGAATGGTAGAGAGCTCTTCCTCTAATGAATGGACCATTTGACTAATGGCAGATTGGGTATAGCCAAGCTCTTCTGCAGCCTTCGTAAAACTTCCTGTTTCAATTGCCTTAATAAAAGCATAATAAGCATTCATCCATTCTTCTCCTTTGCATTAGAGTTACTAATAGATTCATTATAAATATTCGTTTTATTAATGAAAAGGGAGATGATACCATAAATTTAATCTTTAAAGAACGAATGAGAGGCTGGGAGTTGTAGCTATGACACCAAAACAAGCGAACTGGATTCTAGCATCTGTTTCTATGGGGTGGGGATTGTCTTATATTTTTATGAAACTTTGTGTAGATACGATCCCAGCCTTAACCATTGTGGCATTGCGATTTGGAATTGCTTTTATTGCCATGATGTTCATTTTCCGTAAAAAAGTTTTTCGTGTAGATGTTAAGACATTAAAATACAGTTCAATTGTTGGAATGCTTCTATGGGGGATCTTCCTTAGCCTTATGTATGGTATTAAACAAACGACTGCTTCAACGGCAGGCTTTTTGACGAGCACAACCGTCATCTTGGTTCCGATTTTACAGATATTCATCACCAGAAAATTACCTAGCAAAACAATAATTATGGGAGTTTTGATTGTTACGATTGGCTTAGCACTTCTAACGATTGGGGAGGACTTTACTTTTGCATTCGGGTCTCTTTTTTGTTTGGTTACTGCATTGTTATATGCTGTGCATATTATAGTAACGAATCAATTTGCACGAAAAGTGGATACTTTGCAGCTAGGGATCTATCAGCTCGGATTTGCTGCCTTTTTTGCAACTGCTGGAACGTTTCTCTTTGAAACTCCCGTATTGCCTAAGGGAGCCATTCATTGGATTGCCATACTTGGACTCGCCCTCATCTGTTCTGCTTATGGATTCGTGATGCAGCCAATCGTTCAAAAGTACACAACGCCTGAAAGCGCTGGTTTTCTCTTTTCACTCGAACCGATTTTTTCTGCCATATTTGCATTTTTCATCCTCCATGAAAATATGGGGATGAAGGGTTATATCGGTGCAATAATTATTTTAATAGGTGTATATATAGCTAATTCTACATTTAGAAAACCACAAGTTGTTTTAGTTGAAAAGACTGTCCTGGTTACTGGAAAACAATGATAGCAAAAACAGATCTGTTTACGTTAATAGGGAGAATGTCTGACCGGAATTTATCTATAAATTAAACAAATGTTTAAAACACGCCTACTTAGTATCGCAGTTATAATACTCTATTTAACAGCCAAAGAGTTTAAGAAGGTAAATACATATTTATCCAGAATTACTTATAGATAAAAAACTAGAAGATAAATGGATAAGGGGGATTAAGAATGGCTTCAGTTAAAGAATTAAATAATGTATTTGACTACAAGAAAGCAATCACAACAATGATGGATGATTTTTTAATGGAATTAATAATTGACGGAAAGAATGAAAGAACATTAAAACCCGATAGCAAGCTTCTGATTATAACGCAAAATGCTTATATAGAAGGAACAATTAATCATTTTGATAAAGTGGATGATGAGGGGTATTTTTTTTCACAAGGTTTAAAAGAACTTGAGAAAAGATTATCAGGACTTCCTGAAAAATTGGAGGCCATTAACTTAACAGGTCCACTTCATTTAAAGGAAGTAACGATAAGCCCTATGACCAATCCAGGTGAGAACCGTAAGTTAAGTGAAATGCTATTATTCACAGATCAAATACTTGGCATAACTATAAAATAACTCTATAAATTTTAAAACCGTAAAAAAACCGGTCTTTTTTATTGGTTTATTTATAATAAAGAATTTGTAAAGATTAGGAGCAACAAAATGATAACTAAGTTTAAATACATAATTCGTACTGCGAAAATAGAAGATGCGGAAGCCGTGTTAGATATACACCGTTCAGTAATTGCAGAAGGTGAGTACTTTATTAAAGTTTCTGAGGAGTTTAATAGAACGCTTGAGCAGCAAAAGGAATGGATACAAAAGATCATTGATAATGAAAAAGATACACTCATTGTTGCTGAAATTAATGGTGAAGTAGCCGGGTGGATCGTATTTCTTTCTCAAGATAGAAAAAGGGTGTCTCATACTGGTTCTTTTGGTTTGATGATCAGTCAAAACTACAGAGGTATGGGGCTTGGGAAAATGCTTGTAACAGCTTTATTGGACTGGGCTGAAAAAAATCCATTTATTGAAAAGGTAAGTTTAGGCGTGTATTCAACAAACCACAGGGCAATATCACTATACAAAAGTCTAGGGTTTATTGAAGAAGGCCGTAAAATAAAAGAATTTAAAATGGATGAAAATGAATATGTTGACGACATTCTTATGTACAAGCTGGTTTAGCTGGACAATATTAAACAAGTGTTTAAATTTAAATGTAAAAGTGCGCTTCTGGCGTGCTTTTTTTGTTTTCTTTTTGGCATTATAAACTCGGAATCCCAAGAGGAATGAAGTATGTATTTAAAGGACTATGAGTAATTTTACTTCTAAATGGATAAAGTAAAAAAGAGATTTTATGTGAGGAGGCTGTATCAGTGGAGAATACAAGTGATTTTGTAGAAAAATTGCATGAAAACCAGGAAAAGGACGAAAAAAATAAAAAGCATCAAGGTAAAGGCAATCCTGGGGCAAAGCTTCCAAATAAACAGCACGGTACGAATAAGTAACTATTGGATATTATTACAGTAAGAAAGACCACTTATACTGGTCTTTCTTTTTATGTCAGATGGGGTTTTATAAGTGGCGATTCCTCCGTCTAAACTCCATTAACTTAGGGTATACAAATTATTAAAATACAACAAGCTATGTTTGTCTAAGGAGGAAATTGAATGAAGTGGAGAGGCAGGCAAGGGAGTTCGAACGTAGAAGACCGGAGAGGAATGGGGGGGAAAGGCCTTGCTGTAGGAGGAGTCGGGGGACTTATAATCGTTTTGATCGTCACACTGCTTGGAGGCAATCCTGGAGATTTGATTAACAATATGGGTGGCGGTACAGAAAACGCAGTTCCATATGAAGAGACGGCTAAAGAAAAGGATGATGCACAATTTGTCTCTGTTGTTCTAGCGGATACAGAGAAGGTTTGGTCTGATATTTTTCGTGAAAAGGGCATGACTTATAAGGAACCGACCCTTGTGTTGTATTCAGGAAGTGTTCAATCAGCTTGTGGAACTGCCGGTTCATCAGTAGGTCCGTTTTATTGTCCAGGTGACCAAAAGCTATACATCGATCTGAGTTTCTATCAAGAACTAAAAGACAAATTTGGTGCACCAGGTGATTTTGCAATGGCTTATGTAATCGCCCATGAAGTAGGGCACCATGTTCAGACACTATTAGGTACGACGGATAAAGTTCAATCAAAGCGTTCGACTCTTAGCAAGTCGGAGTATAACAAAATTTCAGTTCGTACTGAGTTACAAGCCGATTATTACGCTGGTGTCTGGGCGAACCATGAGGAAGAAATGGACCTGCTCGAAAAGGGTGATATTGAGGAAGCATTGAATGCTGCCAGTGGAGTAGGAGATGACACTCTCCAAAAAAAATCACAGGGATATGCAGTGCCGGAAAGCTTCACACATGGAACATCTGCACAGAGAAAACGGTGGTTCGATAAAGGGTTTAATACCGGAACAATTGAAGGTGGAGATACCTTTAAAGCAAAGGAGCTTTAAGGGGAATATATGAATTATCTTCCAAGAGCTGTTATGATACGGCTCTCTTTTGTTTCTTTGAATACTTGTTTCGTTATAATAAATGTAATGAAGCTATTCAAGAAAGAATTTGGAGGAGTTAGAAAGTGAAAACCATTTTAATCATTGATGATGAACCGAAACTTTTGGAAGTAGTCTCCTCTTATATTAGAAATGAAGGATTTTCAGCAATAGAAGCATCAAATGGAAAAGAAGCATTGCAATATATTCAAAATGAAACGATTGATCTTGTCGTACTCGATCTCATGTTGCCTGATGTGAGCGGCGAAGAAATCTGTCAAAGAATCAGACAAGAATCTGCTATACCGATTCTAATGCTAACAGCAAAGGTAGCGGAAGAAGATCGGATTAAAGGATTATCTCTAGGTGCTGATGACTATTTGGTTAAACCATTCAGTCCCCGTGAACTTGTTTTGCGTGTAAAAACGATTTTGCGCCGTTCAAGTGATGGTGAATTGTTAGCTGAACAAATAACATACAACAATGGTGAACTAAAAATTGCTGCAAACAAACAAGAGGTTTTTGCAGGTGGGGAATTGATCAATTTAACCCCTAATGAATACAAGATTTTGCTTACCTTTGCAAGACATCCTAACCGAATTTTTTCAAGGGACGATCTGATCGAGAAAATATTAGGCTTTGATTATGAAGGCGGTACTAGAACGATTGATCAGCACGTCAAAAATCTTCGGCATAAACTTGAAATAGACCCAAAGCATCCAAAGTATATTGTTACCGTCTTTGGTATAGGGTATAAGTTTACAGGTGGGTCTTATGTTTAAAGGGCTGCATGCAAGACTTTCTATTGTATTTATTTTGGCAGCGTCATCTATTCTTGTAATCGCAGGGCTCATTATCATGATTGAGGTTCATCATCACTTTATGATGTTCCAAAAAGATGTGCCTGAATTCAAAGGTATCCGTACGTTAACTATTCACTTTGAAAGGGCATTGCTCGGTTCAATACTTTGGACATCAATTGGTGCAATTATTTTAGTTTGTATTATCAGCTTCTTTGTTGCCAGAAATTTATCCAAACCGCTTGTCGAGATGAGAAAAGCTGCTGAAAAAATGGCAAGCGGAGAGCTAGGCGTAAGAGTAAAAACGATAGGGAATGATGAGTTAAACGAACTTGGTTATTCTCTAAATCAGTTAGCTTCAAAACTTCAATTACAAGAAACCTCTAGAAAAACGATGACATCCGACATTGCCCATGAACTTAGAACACCTCTTGCGACAATTAAAAGTCACTTAGAAGCCTTTGAGGATGGTATATTTAAGCCAACCGATGAGAGGATTCACTCGCTTAAAGAAGAAATTGACCGTCTTATTCTTTTGGTACAAGACCTAGAACATCTAACAGCAATGGAATCACCTCAATTCGTACTTGATCGAAAACGAGTAAATTTGAGTGAAATCATGAGTAAAAGTATGGATACGATATCTAGTTCATACATACAAAAAGGTGTAAAACTTGAAAGAGAATATCGTTCTTTTATTGAAATAAATCTTGATGCAAAACGTATCACTCAGGTTTTTATAAATCTTTTCAGTAATGCATTGAAATACACACCAGCTGGTGGAAAAGTAGTTGTTTCAGCGGCAGAAGAAAAAGATTCTCTCTTAATAAGTGTTAAAGATACCGGAACTGGATTTCCTAAAGAAGATGTTAAACAAGTGTTTGAACGATTTTATAGAAGTGAGAAATCAAGAAACAGAGATTTTGGAGGAAGCGGAATAGGTTTGGCCATAGTTAAAAAAATTATTGAAGCTCATGAGGGACATATTTGGATAGAAAGCGAACTTGGGATGGGAACAATAGTATATATTCGTCTTATGAAATAGGAAAAAGCCTCCTTGTTGGAGACTTTTTTAGTTTATTCTGGTGATAATTCACCTTCAGTAACCCATTTATGATTTGTTACTTTTTTGCCTCCTGCTGAAGGCTTATAATCTACCATGTAAACTGTTGTTTTTTCAGCAGATACGATTTCAGCGGTAGCTCCTTTCATACCTTTCATATGATCCGCAATGAGTGTAACCTCTGTTCCTGCTTTTAAAGTTTTATCTCCAGGATTCTTAATTTCTTCTTGAATAACCCACTTGTGATTCTTTACTTTTTTTCCGCCGGTCGTTGGAGTGTATGTTACAACATAAGCAGTAGTATCGTAGGCTCCGGAAATAGTTGCCTTAGCGCCTTTCATACCTTTCATATGATCTGCATTAATAACAGCTTTGCTGCCAATTTCATACTTTGGATTTTTAGCTTCTTTTAAATCCTTTGGAACTTCACCTGAGTTTGAGTGGTCCATACTTTCATGATTCATACTTTCGTTTTTATCATTATCATTCGCACATGCACCTAATGTTAGTGAGATTGCTAGTATTATTGTTCCGAACAAATAGTTTTTATTTTTCATAAGTTTTCCTCCTTCTAATAATTAAACATCACTATATTCCCTGTAAAGTTTTAAATAGTACATTGTTTTTTAATAGCATCCATTCTTAGTGATGGTTTTATTCTATTGTAGGAGGCAGTTATGAAGAAGTTGTGAAGAAAACGAAATGATGGGTATATGAAAAGCTCTTTATGTAAATGAATGTTAGTAGTTCATACAAAAGGGAGGTTTTGATATGGAAGTAACCATGAGTTCAGAAGAGGTTTTGTTGGAAATTCAGAATTTGAGTGCCAGTGGTAAAAACTTAAACAAGAAAATGGTGAAAAAATCACATCCTCATCTAATGCGGAATGCTCTCCACTATTTTCCGAGCTGGGACTATGCCATTGAACGAAGCATTACGGGATAAAATTGAATTAAACAAATGTTTAAAGCACTCCGGAAAAGAGGAGTGCTTTTTGTTTTTATTAAGATGGATAATACAAAATCATGCTTAAACGTGTTAATGTTTTTCCTGAATTATGATACGTATGCGGCCTGTCTGCTTTGAATCGGATGGAATCTCCGCTGTTTACGGTGTATTCATTATTATTCACGCGTACTGTCAGTTCTCCTTCATAAACGGTAACAAACTCTTCTGTTCCCTCTCTATGGGAATCTGCACTTAAGTACCCGCCTTTTTCAATTTCAACGGAGTACACTTCAAAACGCCGATCATCAGCGAAAGGGAAGTTAGGATAGACCCGATACTTTCCATTGTCTTCAGTTAATGGTTGAATATCACTTCTTAAGATAATTTTTGTATCTTCTTGTGGATTATTAATTAATGAAGTAAATGATACTTTTAAACCGTTTGCTATTTTCCAAATCGTCGTAATCGTGGGGCTGGATTCGCCTCTTTCGATTTGTCCGATCATCGTTTTGCTCACGCCTGTCAATTCTGCAACCTTTTCCAGACTTAATTTTTTGCTTTCTCTAAAGGCTTTTAAATTTTTGGCAATGATAAGATGGATTTCCTCCATAGAAAACACTCCTTAATCATTTACAATATAACGACCGTTTTGTACAATAAACAGTAAATCGTTATAGTGTTCATGTTAGACATTATAACATACAACAGGGAGGGATTTCCTATGCCAGTCATTTCGTTTTTGTTATATGTTTTTATTACTAGCTTCACACCGGGACCCAACAATATCATGTCTATGTTATTTGCTAACAAATACGGATTGAAGAGAACGATCCGTTTTTGTTTAGGTGTAGGGGCTGGATTCTTTGTTATCATCTTATTAAGCAGCTATTTCAATCTATTGCTTAAAAATTTCATTCCTAAGATTGAATTCTTTATGACTATACTAGGGGCTATTTATATGCTGTATCTTGCTGTGAAAATAATGACCAGCAAAAATAGTGCAAATAGTGAAGATGGGAGCAAGTATAATAGCTTTTTGGCAGGTATGCTTTTGCAATTTGTGAATCCAAAAGGAATCCTGTACGGCATTACTGTTGTAGGGACTTTTATTCTCCCTTACCACCAATCAAATTACAGTTTCGTATTTTTTGCCTTATTCCTGGCATTCATAGGTTTTACAAGTACTTTTTGCTGGAGTCTGTTTGGCTCTGTTTTTCAAAAGTTTTTATCAAAATATAGAAATCAGTTTAATATTATAATGGCTTTGTTATTAGTTTATAGCGCCGTTTCTATTCTTGTTGAGTAACAAAAAAATTGAGCAAGTGCTTAAAAAATGCACTGTTTTCTTGATAAACAAAAAGGCAGTCTGTTAATTGACTGCCTTTTGGTCATCCCACTAAATTAATGTGATGTAGTTTTATTAGCTGATTTTGGAGCTAATGCTGTAAACCCAACATATGCTCACCAACTTTTTAAAGTAATCGATTCGCTGCGTTTACTAGGGGTTAAGACTGCTCTCTCTGATGTGGCACAAACAGTCACCGGATCTAGGTGTTGATTTTCAGAGAATCCTCACTTTTGGAACATTGAAGCAAGCAATCAAAATACTCCAAAGTAAGCTTAAACAATTGTTTAAATCTTAAAGAGGGAATCAATGGAAAAAAATATCCGTTCACTGCTAATTTTTATTAATTTATTTCACAGTTTAGGCAGTTACTGGTTTTTTAATGGTACAATGGTTAGGAACTATATCATTAAAATGCGGAGTGTGAAGAAAAGTGAACTCGACATTAACGGTTGCAAATTACCTTAAAGAAAATTCTATATCTCTGGCAAATGAAATCGTTGATGAAATAATAAAAAAGTTTGGCTTTGAAGTTAGCCAGGAAGATATCGATCAAGCAAAAAAAGTATATGTTGAATTCTTTGAGTTTCTTGGTGAATCCATAAATTGTACGGAGGGTTCAGTACCCGAAGAACTCATTGCCTGGAGCCGCGAAAACGGAGAAAAGACAGCGGCTAAACATAGCCGGATTTCAGACATCCTTATTCGATATCCCGAGACACGCATGGTTTTTGCTGACTTTATTTTAGACATCAGCCTCAAGCAAGGATTGGATACGGAAGGTGTAGTCTTAATTCTTAAGCGTGTCCATCAAATGCTGGATGTTAGCATCAATGAAACGGTGCTTGCTTTTGAGCGTCGATCTGAAGAGATTTTATCTAATACAAGAAAAGAACTAAAAGAATTATCAACGCCAATCGTACCGATTCAAGATGGACTAGCAGTACTTCCGTTAATCGGATCCATTGATGCGGAACGAGCAGAACATCTTATGAATTACGTTCTGCCGAAAATTCCAGCTCTGGATATTGATTGCTTAATTATGGATTTTTCAGGTATTGTGACAATAGATACTGAGGTTGCCGCTCACATTTTTAATGTGTACGAAGTCCTTGGATTGTTAGGAATAAAAGTGTTAGTAACCGGTATCCGTTCTGAATTAGCTATAAGAGCCGTTTCAGAAGGAATCAATTTCTCTTCATTAAAGACATTTGCTAATGTAAAACAGGCTATAGAGAGCATTAGATCTTATAGTTAATTATCATATAATTTGAGACCTCCAGCAGTAATTAGGCTGGGGGTTTTTTTGCATCGTTTATTGACATATTCTCGTTTTACTTCATATACTAATATTCAAATGAATGTTTGAATGTTCATGAATGAGGTGTTATATATGAAGAAACATGATATATGTGAAGTGACATGTTTTGATGAAGAAAAAGTGAATCGATTAAAAGGAAATATTGATAAAAAGAACACACTAAAGGTAGCGGATCTGTTTAAGGCACTATCTGATGACACGAGATTGAAAATTGCCTATGCCCTTACCCTTGAAAAAGAATTGTGTGTTTGCGATGTGGCTAATATAGTGGGCAGTACTACAGCCACAGCTTCCCATCACTTAAGACATTTAAGAAATATGGGACTGACAAAATACCGCAAAGAAGGTAAGCTCGTTTTCTATTCTCTAGATGATGAACATGTTGTGCAACTGGTTGAGCTGGCTGTTACACACCAAGAGGAGGTGGAACACCGTGGAGAAAGCATTAAGTAAAGAAGAATCTAAAACCATATATCGTGTGTCGGGATTCACTTGAGCAGGATGCGCCAAAAAGTTCGAAACGAACGTTAAACACCTGGATGGTGTTTCTGATGCTAGTGTAAATTTTGGAGCGTTAAAACTTACGGTATTCGGCAAGACGACGATTAAAGAAATAGAAAAAGCGGGCTCATTTGAGAATATTAAGGTTGTTCCTGAAAAAGAAGAGTTCGAAGTAAATGATGAGCCTTTTTATAAAAAGCATGCACTGATCCTGACTGCAGCTGTTTTTCTTATCATAGGCTGGCTGACAGGTGAAATGTATGGGGAAAGTTCTTTATCATCTATCATTCCATATGCTTTATCCATTGTTGTTGGAGGTTACCGTCTCTTCATAACTGGATTTAAAAATCTAGTTAGATTCGATTTTGATATGCGGACACTGATGACGATCGCCATTATCGGGGCTTCTCTTATTGGAGAATGGGGAGAAGGCGCAATGGTTGTAATACTTTTTGCAATCTCAGAGGCTTTAGAGTCTTATTCCATGGATAAAGCAAGGCAATCCATTCGGTCCTTGATGGATATTGCACCAAAAGAAGCATTGATTAGACGCGGACATCACGAGCATATGATCAGTGTGAACGACATTCAAATCGGCGATATTATGATCGTGAAGCCTGGACAGAAGATCGCGATGGATGGACGCGTTGTTAAAGGAATCTCGACAGTAAACCAGGCTGCTATTACAGGAGAATCTATTCCTGTTACGAAAGAGCAGGCTGACGAAGTGTTTGCTGGAACATTGAATGAAGAAGGGCTGTTAGAGATTGAAGTCACGAAACGAGTGGATGATACGACAATAGCCAAGATCATTCACCTTGTGGAAGAAGCTCAAGCAGAACGAGCACCTTCACAAGCATTCGTAGACCGTTTTGCAAAACATTATACGCCGGCTATTATTTTAGTCGCTCTTTTAGTAGCTGTTATTCCACCGATTTTTGATGGAGATTGGCAAAAGTGGATCTATCAGGGATTGGCCGCTTTAGTTGTTGGCTGTCCATGTGCACTTGTGATTTCTACACCAGTGTCAATAGTAACGGCAATCGGTAATGCAGCACGGAATGGTGTATTGATTAAAGGTGGTATTCATTTAGAAGAGCTAGGATCAATTAAAGCAATCGCTTTTGATAAAACGGGCACACTCACTAAAGGAATTCCTGTAGTAACAAACCTTGAAGTGGATGGAAACGAAACAGAAGTTTTCGCTTTAATAGCAGCTTTAGAAAAAGCTTCTCAGCACCCTTTAGCCTCAGCTATTGTTAAAAAAGCTGAAGCATTAGGATGTTCATACTACCATTTGCAGGTTGAAAATTTCACTTCAGTAACAGGCAAAGGGATTAAAGGCAGCATTAACAATGAAGAGTATTATGTTGGCAGTCCTTTATGGTTTAAAGAGAGATCAGTACAAGAAATAGATAAGTATGGGGTAAAAGTAAAGCAATTGCAGAATGAAGGCAAAACAGTAATGCTTTTCGGGAATGGAGAGCGCGTATTAGCACTTATCGCAGTTGCTGATGAAGTACGGGATTCGAGCGTTGAAGTTATTAAACAACTTCATGCTCAAGGAATACAAAAAACAATCATGCTCACCGGTGATAATAAAGGTACAGCTGATGCCATCGGGAAAGCTGTTGGTGTTACGGAAATCCAAGCTGAACTCTTGCCACATGAAAAGCTGGATAAAATTAAAACACTTCGCAATACGTATGACAAAGTGGCTATGGTTGGCGACGGAGTGAATGATGCTCCAGCACTGGCTGCCGCAAACGTCGGAGTAGCAATGGGTGGAGCGGGTACTGATACCGCACTTGAAACAGCTGATATTGCCCTGATGGCGGACGATTTAGGAAAGCTTCCTTTTACAGTGAAGCTTTCAAGAAAAGCACTGGCGATTATTAAACAGAACATTACGTTCTCATTAGGCATCAAGCTGCTGGCACTGCTTTTAGTCGTTCCTGGCTGGCTTACATTGTGGATTGCGATATTCGCTGACATGGGTGCAACATTGATCGTGACGCTAAACAGCTTAAGGCTTTTAGCGGTTAAGGATAAAAAAGAATAAAGTGATGTAAAGGATAGTCCAAAAGATGTTGTTAAAACATAGCTTTTGGGCTATTTTTTTTTATTGCTAAAATCTCGATGTTCAATTAAATTTGAACATCTTTTTGTTGGATTTTTTAATAAATTATGGTGCTTGATTTCAAAAGTGTGAAGCCTAATCGTGAAGAGAGCACATTTATAAGCTTTTCACGAATGTTTACTTCACGACGTAAAATACGGTTGGGCGATTAAAAAAAAGTAAATTTTATAAGAAACTATTTGACAAAAGCTGAATAGACTCATACTATGATATTAAAAGTTGCCTTAGGGAAACAAATGGGACGGGAGGAAAAACTAATGGACGGAGCTAAAAAAGTACGGTTATTAGATAGCAAGGTCGGCAGCTTCATCCGTATTACCTCTATGAATATAGATGGTGTGATGAGGAGGAGATTACTGGACCTAGGTTTTGTACCGGGGGCTATTGTGGAAGTGATTAGAAAAAGCCCATTGGGAGATCCAATGGCTTTTCGAGTAAGCCAGACTACGATCGCATTGCGAAAAGAAGAAAGCATGAGGATTGAAGGGGAGTTGATTAACCATGAGTAATTCTTTTACCATTGCTTTAGCAGGCAACCCGAACACAGGGAAAAGTACACTGTTTAATGCATTAACTGGATTAAAACAACATACAGGTAACTGGGCGGGGAAAACGGTAGCGCTTGCTGAAGGAATTGTGGAACACAAAGGTAAAACATTGCGGATGATTGACCTTCCTGGAACGTATTCACTTTTTTCTAACTCATCTGATGAAGAAGTCGCAAGAAACTATATTGTTTTTGAAAAACCAGATGTCACACTTGTCGTGCTGGATGCAACATCCCTTGAGAGAAATTTGAACTTGGCGCTTCAAGTACTGGAAATGACAACGAACGTGATCGTTTGCATCAATTTGATTGATGAAGCGGATAAGCAAGGAATTGTAATCAATGAAAAAGCCTTAACGAGACGTTTAGGCGTACCCGTAATCAAAATTTCGGCGAGAAACAGAACGGGATTTGCGATGCTTTTAGATACAATTGATCGAATCGTAACTGGAAAAGTTGTTTGTGAGCCAGAGAAAATTACGTATGATGAAGAAATTGAAAAAAAGATCAGACAGATTGAACCACTCGTTCGTGAATATATTGGGGATTCCATTTCATCAAGATGGGTTGCCCTACGGTTATTGGACGGGGATGAGTCATTATTTCATCAGATGGAAAAACGATATTCGGGTGAAGGAGGTGTGAGTAATGCAAAATGAATTATCAAAAGAACATAGTAGTTTTGAAAATTTGTATGCATATGCTCAAGAGATTTCTGACACTGGACTGCGGGATAATATCGTTCAGAATCTTTATAAAAGGAGCCAGCAGCTGTGTGAAGCGACAGTCACTCACACGAAAACGGATCGTGATAAGCGAACAGAAAAATTAGATGCTATATTCACATCACCGATCTTCGGGTTTCCTATTATGCTTATCATGCTTGGCATCGTGTTTTACCTTACGATTGCAGGAGCAAACGTACCATCATCAATGCTTGCTGAATTTTTCGGATGGCTTGAAAATCATATAACGGCTTTTTTCACGTATGTTCACTCGCCGGATTGGCTGCATGGCATTTTAGTGCTCGGGCTTTATCGAGGTACGACATGGGTAATCAGTGTTATGCTTCCACCGATGGCAATTTTCTTTCCAACGTTTGCGTTGCTTGAAAACTATGGATATCTTCCACGTGTGGCGTTTAATATGGACCGGATTTTTAAAAGTGTGGGAGCTCACGGTAAGCAATCATTAACGATGGCGATGGGATTTGGCTGTAATGCAGCAGCAATGCTTTCGTCCCGAATAATTGAATCACCTCGTGAAAGAATGCTTGCGATTTTAACGAACAACTTTGTTCCTTGTAATGGGCGATGGGGTACATTGATTGTTCTTGCTTCGCTTTTCATGGCTTCGGGTTTCACAGGCGGTACAAAATCACTCGTGACAACAGCGGTCATCGTCGGAATAGTGATGGTGGGAATCATCGTTACATTCATCGTGTCATGGGTTCTGTCAAAAACAGCACTTAAAGGTGTACCGACCCATTACACGTTGGAGCTGCCTCCTTATAGACGTCCTAAATTTTTTGATACTGTTGTCCGTTCTTCATTAACAAAATCCTTAGCAGTTCTTAACAGAGCGATTAAGGTAGCGGCACCAGCTGCAATTTTAACATGGGTTATTGCCAACATTTATATTGGCGATACAAGTATCATGATGTATATCGTTAACTTCTTAGATCCTTTCGGAAAAATGTTAGGGCTGGACGGTTTTATTTTAATGGCGTTCTTAATTGGTTTGCCAGCAAATGAAATAGTGTTACCGATCTTGTTGATGGGTTACCTTTCTACAGGGTCTCTAACAGAGGTTGATAATTTAGTGGATCTCAAGAAAATCTTCCTTGAACATGGATGGACGTGGCTGACTGCGTTAAATATGATGCTGTTTTCACTGCTGCACTTCCCATGTGGAACTACACTAGTAAATATCTATAAAGAAACGAAAAGTAAAAAATGGACATTTTTATCATTTGCGATTCCTACCGTTATAGCGATCGCTGTAACTTTCACAATCGCTCAAATCGTATATATGATTCGTTAATATGAACGAAGAGGCTGAACCAAAAACTTGGTTCAGCCTCTTTTGCGGATTAAATGGGGAGCGCGTGTTGAAACATGCAGAATTATGCAGAAAGACTTAATTATTTAATATTAGACTTAATTCATTTCAAATTAGACTTAATCATCCACCTGATAAGAAAACCTATTTAAAAGCAGAGAAACCCGATCTCATTACAGTTCGGGTTCCTTTCAGTCATTATTTGGTTGAAATTTCACGTTTGTGCTTATTCTATTAATGGGAAAAAGCCTTACATATTTGTTTGCATGAAAAGATTGTATCTGACATAATATATATGAGCATATATTCATATAAAGGTTATAAGAGGTGAGTAATCAATGGGACATTCTCATGAACACGTCCATAATCATAGCCATGGACATCATCACCACGGAAGTAATAACAAGGCAGCTTTAAAATGGTCTTTCTTTTTAATCGCAGTCTTTATGATTGTTGAAGTAGTTGGCGGATTATTAACGAATAGTCTGGCTCTCTTATCAGATGCAGGGCATATGCTGAGTGATGCGGCTGCACTGGGGTTAAGCTTTTTAGCTTTAACGTATGGACAGCGAAAAGCTACTCATTCCAAAACTTTTGGTTACAAACGGTTTGAAATATTAGCGGCATTTTTAAACGGGCTAACACTTCTCATTATTTCACTTTATATCTTTTGGGAAGCTTATCAGCGTCTGATGAACCCTCCCGAAGTTGTGAGTAAGGGGATGCTCATTATTTCATTCATTGGTTTGGCAGTGAACATCGCTGCGGCTTATATATTAATGAAAGGCGATAAGGACGAAAATTTAAACGTAAGAAGTGCATTTCTGCATGTGCTGGGTGATATGCTGGGATCAGTTGGGGCAATCATTGCTGCATTACTCATAATGTTTTTGGGATGGAGTATAGCAGACCCGATTGCGAGTATTATCGTGGCTATTTTAATCATTATAAGTGCCTTTCGAGTAACAAAAGAGTCATTTCATATTTTGATGGAAGGCTCACCTCTAAATATTGATGTGGCAAAAGTAAGAGAGGCATTGATGGGGCTTCCTG
This sequence comes from Bacillus sp. NEB1478, assembly GCF_031582965.1. Taxonomy (NCBI): domain Bacteria; kingdom Bacillati; phylum Bacillota; class Bacilli; order Caryophanales; family Bacillaceae; genus Bacillus; species Bacillus sp. NEB1478. Next base: position 3,313,153 of record NZ_CP134049.1, on the reverse strand, counting down.
AAGTAAAAGATGTTCATGACCTTCACGTATGGTCGATTACTTCTGACTTTCCAGCACTTAGCTGTCATATCGTAAAGGAATCCGATACTAATTATCAAACCGTACTGAAAGCTGCAAATAAATTATTGCATGATCAATTCCACATTGAACATACAACGATACAAATTGATGAAGCAGAGATCGGATGTCAAAAAGAAGAGCATTGCAATTAAAAAACGAATCGATTTTTGATTCGTTTTTTTTTTACGTATGTTTGGCATGATTTATACTTTGTTTAAGCAAGTCTATTACGTGTTCATCGTCTGTAGAATAATACATCGTTGTGCCTTCTCTGCGGAATTTTACTAATCTAACATTTTTTAAAAAACGCAATTGATGAGATACTGTTGATTGTAAGAGTGACAGTGTATCAGCGATTTCATTAACAGAATGCTCACCTTGGAGCAATAAGTTTAATATGCGGAGACGGGTAGGGTCTGATAGCGCTTTGAAACATTGAGCTACCATAAAAAGCGTTTCTTCATCCAGGTCATTAAAGGTATTCTTTTCAATCTGTTGAATTTCTTTCATGGTAACACCTCTATATCGTTATCTTACATTCATTATATGAGATTAAAAACGGCAAGACAACGGATTCGAAATGGATACAATCTAGACGGAGGTCATTCTTATGTTCGTACAAAAAGAAAATCAAACAATAGACTCAAAATATATTCAGCAGCATTTAGCAAACGAACGAACCTATCTGGCATGGATTCGTACAGCGATTGCAATCGTAGGTATAGGTTTTGTTATCGTTAATCTTCACTTTACTTTACAAGACAAATTATCTCATACCGCTGACCTAATTGCGATTACGGTAGGTGCACTGGCATTTTTATTAGGTACATCCACCATAATTCTTTCGTCTTATGAATATATGAGAAAAAGATATCAAATCAATCAGCAAACATTTCATGCAGCAAAGAATCTCATTTTAATACTATCGGCTTCACTCGTGGTAAGCTTAATTGTGATGGGGATCTTGTTTATGATCTATTTAATCAATAACGTGGGTTCATAAGGAAATGGAAGTAAAAGAAAAAAATATATAGATTTTATTTTATTGATTGGAGACAAAGAAATGAATTTACGATTTAAAATAGCATCAGAAACGGAAATAGAAGAAATTTACGAGTTAGCCGGTGAAAACCGCAGGGAAGCTACAGATCACGATTCAGATGACAATAGGCAAAAAATGATTGAAGCTTATGAGCATTCGGCTAAATATAATGCTTATTTTGTCTGTCTCATGGAAGAAGATACATTGCTTGGATGGGTTCAAATTGATAAAGCATTTGATTACCTTACGGGAGATGAAATTGGCTGGGTCAATGATTTGTTTGTGAAAAAACCTTACAGAGGGAAAGGGTACTCCAAATTATTAATGGAAGAAGCTTTAAAAGAATTTAGAAAAAATGGATATAGTGATGTAAGGCTAAACGTTTATACTCATAATCAGAAGGCAATGAGTTTGTATGAGAGAATGGGATTTAAAGATGTTAATAAATTTATGAAAATATCTTTATAGATTTTTATGTGATAGAAGAGCTTGAGGGTAAAGTGCCTCAGGCTCTTTCTGTTTTTCTGTTATTAACTAGCCATTTGGCGACATACATCGGCACATCGTAAACAGGCTTCAGCACATTGCTGACAATGTTCGTGATTATGCTTTTTGCACTCTTTGCCACAAGCTTCACAAATGTCTGCACAAAGCTGGCAGACTTCTTTTGAAAAGGGACTGTTTCGTGACATAGCTGTCGCGGCATAGCTGCACACTTCTGCACATTCGCGATCCAAGCGGATACATTCAGCCATCATTTTTACATCATCTTCTTTTAAGCAAGCATCAAAACAGTGGTTACAAGCTTTCATACATGCTAGGCATTCATCGATACATTCTAGATATTGTTCATGAGACATAACAATAATTACCTCCTTTTTATTCATATGTAATGTAACCTCAAATTAATGTATTTAAACAATTGTTTAAAATTGTAATTGACAATCATTATCAGTAATATTATACTCTGAATGGGTAAATGAAAATGATTTTCATTATCTTTAAAGAACCTTGTGAAAAGAGGAGATCGTTTTGATAAAGAAGGCTCAAATCTTTCTTGTAATTTTTCTGTTTGGACTAATCATATCTCCTTTACATAGCTTTGCTGATAATAAGGCAACGGAGGATATGACTGAAGCAAATAAATTAGTATCACAATCTCTCCAATTATCGAAACAAGGTGATTTGGATGGAGCTGCTAAAACGTTTAAAAAATTTTCGAGCACATGGCTATCGATAGAAGATGGTGTTAAAGACCAATCCACAACCGCTTACAAAGATATTGAAGATGCGATGGGTCAAGTACAATTCTCTTTTGCTCAACAGCCAGTTAAAAATGAAAATGTAACTAATGGATTAACATTACTGATGCAGACAAACCAAAAGTTCATTGATGGTAAATTTCCTGCAACGGATGAAGAAAAGAGCACTCATAATCAAAAGATAAATGTTGCGAGCCTCGTAACTCTGCTAGATCATTCCTTAGATAAAATTGATGAGAATGATGTAGAGGGGGCAAAAGCAGATATTGAGCAGTTTAGAAAATCATGGCTGGAAGTTGAAGGGTCAGTTTTGACACAATCATCAAAGGTGTATTCTGATGCAGAGAGTGATATGGTCACATCCTATGCTCTTCTCTCATCAAACAAAATAAATGAGGCAGAGAAAAAGATTCAGGAGATGCGTGATTATCTAGCACCTCTGGCAATGAAATCGAGCTATAACATGATGGATGCCGTAACCATATTATTACGTGAAGGTTTAGAAGCTTTACTCGTTATCGTGGCGTTGTTAGGTTTCTTGAAGAAGTCTGGACACGAAGATAAGAAGCAATGGATTTGGATGGGTGTCGGATCAGGTGTCGGAGTAAGCATTATTTTAGGTGTTATCGTGAATCTGATGTTCTCAGCAGGAACGTTTGGAAGCAATAACTTTTTAATTGCAGGCTGGACGGGGGTTTTTGCTGCCGCAATGCTTTTATATATGAGCTATTGGCTGCACAGTAAATCAAGTGTTGCTGAATGGCAAAGATATATACGTACTAAAAGTACAACAGCATTAAATACAGGAAGTTTATTTTCACTTGCCGCATTGTCGTTTCTGGCGGTTTTCCGAGAAGGTACGGAAACTGTTCTGTTTTTTATAGGGATGGCAAATTCCATTGAAACGTCTTCTCTTTTAACCGGAATAGGGCTAGGGGTCTTAATTCTTATCATTCTGTCTTACTTCATCTTGAAGGTAGGGTTGAGAATTCCAATGCGTCCGTTTTTCTTAGTATCAAGTGTTTTAATGTTTTATTTATGCTTTAAATTTGCTGGAATGGGAATTCATGGATTGCAGCTGGCAGGGCTGTTGCCAGTAACACAAATTGATTCTTTGCCAGCGATTGAATTTTTGGCATTCTATCCAACGGTGCAAAGTATTGTTCCACAGGCATTCCTTCTAATCGTGGCAATTATTGCAGCAGTACTTAACCAAAAGAAAGATATTAAATTAAAAATTCAACTTAGAAAACAGGGGGAACTTCACAATGCAAACTAAAAAATTTATCGTACCCATTTTATTAGGAGCATCTCTACTATTATCTGCATGTGGAACTAAGGATAATGAAGAATCAACTTCAACGAAAGAAATGACGATTGCTGATGGAGCAAAAGAAATGAAGCAAACGTTAAAAGATTTGGATTCACAGCTTGAGGCAAAAGATGCTGACAAAGTTGAGAAGTCTGGCGAGAAATTAGAAGAAACATGGGAAGAATTTGAAGATGGTGTGAAAGAAAAAGATGCTGACCTTTATGAGCAGGTAGAAACTCCTTTACACACGATTGAAGCGGGAGCTAAATCTGAACCATTGGATACAGCTACACTATCAAAAGCATCAGAAGAGTTAAATAAAGTATTATCAGATGTTGAAAAGCTTAAATAGTTTTATTGAAACCAAAGGATGCTTGTTCATTCTTTGGTTTTTTTTGTTAAGTATGGCTTAAAGATTATAATATCAATTTTTTTTGATTTAATAGTTGCGAAAAGAAAATTTTGGTATATACTGAAGATACATCAAATAATATTGATGTAAGGAGTGGTAACATGAATAAAGAATTCCCTTTATTAAATGAAACGAATACGAACGTAGACTTTGAAAAATATGAACAAAAGTTTAAGGCGCTGGCAGACCAACAAAGACTCCAGATTATTCATATCCTTGCTACAAAAGGAAGTGTTTGTGTCTGTGATCTCACACCTTTAATTGATATGCCGCAGTCGAAGCTTTCTTATCATCTGAAAATATTGCTGGATGCTGAGCTTGTTAATAAAGAAAAAAGAGGAACCTGGAATTACTATTCGTTAAATCTAGAAGGTGTAAAGGCCATTTTATCTGACCAGCTATGCTGTGTTTTTTTACCTTCATGCAGTTAAAAGTGGAGTACTATAAGTATTTCGCTTCGAGTAAAACATCAATTTTTTTTGATGAATAAATCAAATTATTTTGATGTAATTTTAAAGGAGGAATAGTAAATGAATATTTATTACTTAGAAAAAATGATGGAACACACTCAAAAGGAGCTGTCTAAAGTATCAGTGGAAGCTTGGAAAAGAAAAAATGGGGAGAAGAGAATCTCAGTTTTCTATTCAGCTTTCAAAAAAATTAGTTCTTTTAAAGGAATGAAAAAATCAACGGATCAATGTAAAACGATTTGCTGTTCATAATTAGAGGAGGAAAAAATTATGTGGGCTGAAACATTTAAAAGTTTTTTAAGTATCGCCATCGAGCTTACCGTTTTGTTTGTTGTGATCTCTTTTGTAGTCAATCTTGTGCAAGCTTATATTCCATATGAAAAGGTGGAGAAGTATTTAAGCGGCAGGAATAAAGGGGTTGCCGCAGCATTTGCACTTCTTTTTGCATTCGTAACGCCATTTTGCTCATGTTCCACAATACCAGTTGTCGTTAACATGCTGAAGAAAAGAATGCCATTTTCTATTGTTATGATTTTCTTGTTTTCTTCTCCAGTTCTTGATCCGACAATTATTACGATTATGGGAGTCGTTTTAGGGTGGAAGGTGACGATTATTTATACCATTATCACAGCTGTTTTCTCAGTTATTATCGGATTTGCACTCGAAGCATTTGGATTCGAAAAGTTTGTAAAAAACGTGGTGATGAAGGGTTACGAGGAAGAAACGAAATCCTTCAATGTAAAAGCAGCATTAAAAGAAACATTAGCTTTAATGAAAAGTGTTTACCCTTACTTAATCATTGGTGCATTAATTGGATCTGTCATTCATGGAGTTGTACCAACTCATTGGATCGCTGCAACATTTGGAAGTGACAAATGGTGGATTGTCCCTATTGCAGCTATCGTTGGAATTCCGTTGTATATTCGTTTATCCAGCATGATTCCAATATCTCAAGTTCTGATTGCGAAAGGGATGGCTCTAGGTCCAGTCATGGCACTCATCATTAGTTCAGCAGGAGCTAGTTTACCAGAAGTCATTTTGTTAAAATCTATTTTTCAAAAGGAACTCGTACTAACTTTTGTACTTTCAGTGATCACGATGTCTACTGTTTCTGGTTTCATTTTTTATCTCGTATAAATATCTTTTCAGTGAAAGGAGGTGATGATCATGAGTATTGTAAAAATCCTCTTAGGAAACAAAAATGAAGATGGATGTTGCGGAGTAGAAATCATTGAAGTAAATAGCAATGATGAATCTTGCTGTGAAAATGAGAAGAAGAGCGAAAAAGCTCCTTGCTGTCCTTAAGAATAAAGTAAAATACGGTAAGCAGCTCCATAACGCGGAGCTGCTATTTTTATTTGGTGCATTAAAACACATTCAAACTCTCATACTAACAAAGTAGGAGGGATATTATGGATAAAGATTTAACACTTTTAAAAGAGTTAACAGAGACGTATGGTCCATCAGGATTTGAAGCAAGAGTACATAAATTGGTTCGGGACCGTTTATCTGAAAGTACGTCTGACATTGAAACAGACCAATTAGGCGGTGTTGTTGGAAGGATTGGTTCTCAAGGGCCGAAGATTTTAATAGCTGGCCACTTGGACGAAGTAGGACTTATGGTCACCCACATCACAAAAGATGGGTTCCTTCGTTTCTTGCCTTTAGGCGGATGGTGGGGTCATGTAATGTTGGCACAGCGAGTAAAAGTAATCACACGAAATGGTGATTTAACGGGAGTAATTGGATCCAAAGCACCGCATGTTCTTTCCTTTGAAGAAAGAAAGAATGTGCTAGAAACGGATAAAATGTTTATTGATATTGGAGCGACAAGCCGAGAGGAAGCAGAAAGTTTTGGCGTTCAAGTAGGAGATCCAATCTCTCCTGTTTGTCCATTTGAGGTTATGCCAAATCCTAAAATGCTGTTAGGAAAAGCTTTTGACAATCGGGCAGGCTGTTACGTTGCAATTAAGACACTCGAGAAGCTTAAAGAGGAAGAGACCCTTCCTAATATTTTATATGCCGGAGCTACTGTACAAGAAGAAGTAGGTCTCCGTGGTGCACAGACATTAGCCAACACGATTAAACCTGATATAGCATTTGCTTTGGATGTAGGGGTTGCAGCGGATACTCCAGGTATGTCTCAACAAGAAGGAGCCTCAGAGTTAGGAAATGGTCCTTTACTAGGATTCTTTGATGCAACGATGATCCCGCATCCGAAGTTAAGGGATTTTGTTGTAGGAATTGCCAAACAGCATCGTATTCCGTTCCAAATTGATATCATGACAGGCGGGGGGACAGATGCAGGTAAGTTTCACCTTGCATATGGAGGAATTCCAACACTTGTATTAAGTGTGCCGTCCAGGTATATCCATAGCCATGTTTCTATGGTCAATAGAGATGATTTAGATCATGCGGTAAAGCTGCTTACAGAATGTATTAAAATGCTTGATCAAGAGACAGTAAATCGTATAAAAGAGATGAATGGCAGCATTCATTAAGAGGGAAAGGCAAAAAAAGAGAGCTGAGGAGCTCTCTTTTTCTTATGGTGGTCCGATTTTATAGTGCCTTTTTAAGTAATCCCGCAAATTTGAAGCATAATCTCGCGAAAATTTGGATAATCTCGCAGATTTAACCCATAATCTCGCGGATTTTTAAATATACCCGCGAGTCGACAGGATGTGCCATTAAACGACAGCCCTCCATCAAGGTTTCTAAAGAACGATAGGAGCGCATCTGAATTATTTCGCTTTTTCATTTAAGTAAGTAATGAATCCATCGCGGTGACCTTTATGATCAATGATTTTCCGAACATAGTACGGATCTTTTAATAATCCCTTTTGTTTATCAAGCAAAATCCATTCTTTAAACTCTTTATCTTTTAAAAGCTCGTTATACCAGTCTTCTTGATCTAGTTCTTTCCATAGATCTTCAATTTCAGGGTCTTTTTTTCCTAGAACATACTTTTGAAACAATTCTATAAAAAGACCGACTACTAAAGCACATAGAAAGATAAATGTCATCATGTTAAGTACCTCCAGCTTAATAAAAGATAACAAATAATTCTATTAAATAGCAATAAGGAATGTTTATATAAAAAGATGTTGTTATCCTTTTGCACTAAATGTAAAATTTTTATAATAGGTCTTATGGAGGGTGAACGTATTGGAAATAACGAAACATTTATTGTTCAACCTGTCTTTATTAATGCTGTTTATTTTTGTATGTATTGTCTGGTCAATAAAGAAAAAAGAATCACAAATTTCCAAGACGGCTACGGTTGTCTGCGGGATTGCTGCAGTATGGACTTGTATCGCTTTTGCTTATGAATTAACGGATAATACGCGTTTTGATTTAAGAGAAGTACCTGTTATTATTGGTGGATTATACGTAGGAATAGGTCCGATATTGGCGATTGCTTCTATTATCATAAGAGGGTTTTACGGAATAGACTTTGGTTTTATCATAAATGTATTTATATATGGTCCTCTAGGGTTGCTGTTATGGTGGATTTACCCCAGGTTCTGGAAACGATCTTCTAAGTGCAGAGTAATGATCTCAATCGGAATTACTTTACTATCAAGCATAGCGACGATTACGGTTATGGAAATCGTGAAATTAGAGCAGAATCATTTGGATCCATTGTTTGCTTTCTTATTCATTCCGCCGCTAAGTATGCTTGTTATTTCTTGTACGATTGAATTTGTACGGTCTGATTTACATATGAGACAGCAACTATTCAAATCTGAAAAGCTTGCTGCAGTAGAACAAATGGGAGCTGCTATATCACATGAAATTAGAAATCCCCTTACCGTTTCAAAAGGGTTTGTCCAATTACTAGAAAAAGGTTCAATTCCTCCAGATAAACAGAAAGAGTACTTGAATTTAATAAAAGAAGGACTTGATTCAGCAGAAAAAGTCATCCAAGATTATTTAACCTTCTCAAAACCAACAATTGATTCCATGGAAGAACTAAACATCCAGCACGAATTAAGTCAGATTATCTCCTTTCTTATTCCGACAGCAAATCAGCATTCAGTTCTCATTTCCGCTCAATTCATCCCTTCCATATATGTATTAGGAGATGGGCAAAAATTTAGCCAATGCTTACTAAATGTAATCAAGAATGGAATAGAATCTATGCCTGATGGCGGAACTCTGTACATTTCAATGATCAGAAAAGAAAATAAAGTAATGATAGAAATCAAAGATACTGGAGTCGGGATGACAAAAGAACAATTGAGTAAATTAGGGGAACCCTATTATTCAACAAAAGGTGCAAATGGAACAGGACTCGGGATGATGGTTGCTTTTAGTGTAATACGGGCTATGAAAGGAACTGTCCAGGTTAAAAGTGAGGTTGGAAAAGGAACAAGCTTTTCTTTTCAGTTTCCCGTGTACGATTTTACGAATATATAAAAAAACAGCACCATGGAGTGCTGTTTTTTTATGTTTCTAGGTAACTTCAAACCATAAAGAATCTTGATCATCTGGGTCTCCATTATAATTAACGAAGATTTCATCACCTGCTTTTATGTTTTTATGCGCGTAAAAATCTACCGTTTGTTTTTTAAAGTTATTTTCAAATCGAGCGTTGGGTTTATACGAATGGTTAAACAACGAACCAAATCCTAATGCTATGGCAACCCCTTCACCCCAATTAAAATAATAATTTCGAAGCGCCGTCATTTTAAGTCGTTTGTATTGATCTTCTGGGCATACAATGACAGGAGCTTCATGAAACAATACGCCTTTTCGAATATTTATTGTCGCAAAAACACCTCTGCCATAACGTGATTTTCTAACATCTAGCAACTGAAGAGCACCGCCATTCTTATTAAGTAAAACGATAAAAACCCCAACCTATCTTTTATGATTGGGGTAGAAGGCTTATTTAGAAAATGACTCAGCATTTACCCTTATGTTTACCACTTGAAGAAGAGCAAGAAGAGCTTGATGAACTTTCGTGTTTACCCTTGTCTTTTTTACCCTTACCTTTGCCTTTACCCTTACCCTTGCCTTTACCACTTGAAGAAGAACTTGATGAACTTTCGTGTTTGCATTTGCCTTTACCACTTGAAGAAGAGCTTGAAGAACATGAACTTGATGAACTCTCATGTTTTTTTTCTTTCGACATATTCCAACACTCCTTTATACAATGTAAAACATCATATGAAAGTTTAAGTAAATAAGTTAATGATAAAAGCCTATTTTTTTATTTGAAAGATAAAGAAAAAACAGCACTTGTGGAGTGCTGTTACTTTTTTTCTTCTGTTTTCTTCATAATCTCTTTTAACTCTGACCAATTCGTTAGCCTCGGCATATCCACATGCTGATTATAGGATTGGTCTCGTACGTACAACTGAACAGATTCACTTGTGAGTGTTTCTAATACATTCGGTTTATCATCAAAATAGAAGTCTAAATTCAACTCTTTAATCGTGTGTATCTTTTCTTCATCTTTCATCCCGCAAAAAAACCTGCCTTCTTGGACAGGGAATCCTGCTTCTTCTACCCATTGCTTCGTGCGTTCACAATGTTCTGCAGGTCTCGCAGTAATGTAGTAAATTTCATGGCCTTGCTTATCGAGCTCCTGCAAGATTTCTAGAGCGTCCGGGTATAGGGGGCAGTCTGTGAAGTAGATTTCTTCCATCGAGTCACGCCACATTTGATTTCCCTCTGTTGCTGTTAAACCAAATGCTTCATGGATCTCCAGCGTTTTAATTTTATGAAATATATCCAAAGGGACTTCTTGTTTTAAATTTTTGTTGTATATCGAAAATGCATGCTGTCTTAAATTAATGAGTGTGTCATCGATATCAAATCCAAATTTCATCATTAAAACCTCTTATCTTGTATATTTTGGGTACCCTGTAAATTTGAAATCAGGACCGATTGGGGTTACCGTCATTTTCGTAAGTTCAATGGCATCTGCCATTTTGTCGATTCCAGTGCCACCAAAGAATGATGGAGATTCTTTACCGCCAATTAATTTTGGAGCCACGTATAAAATCACTTTATCAATTAATCCTTCTTCAAAAAAAGAAGCATTTATTGTTCCGCCGCCCTCGATCATCAAGGAAGAAACTAAGTTTTCACCTAGGATTTCAACTACATCTTCCGGGTTCACTTGAGTACTCCCAGTAATAAAGACTTTTATCCCAAAAGCCTCTAATTGTTCTTTTTTAGTGACATCGCAGTTTTCGGCAGTGAAAATCCAGGTTTCTGCTTTACGGTCCGTTACTAGCTTTGCGTTCAGCGGAATTCTTAAAGTTGAGTCTAAAACGACTCGGATCGGGTTGCGGCCATTTGGAATTCTTGTTGTGAGTTCAGGATCATCGTGTAAAACAGTGTTCACTCCAACTAAAATTGCAGCATTCTCATTTCTTAGCTTATGAACGTCCAGCCGTGCTTCTTCAGAAGTAATCCACTTGCTGTTATTTGTATGGCTTGCTACTTTGCCATCAAGAGTGATACCAGACTTAAGCGTAACAAAAGGAACCTTTTCAACAATAAACTTATTAAAAACTTCGTTCATTTGCTTTGATTCTTTTTCAAGAATACCAGATTCCACTTCAATCCCTGCATCTCTTAAAATTTTCACGCCATTTCCGGCAACAAGAGGGTTTGGGTCTAATGTGGCAATAACCACTTTTTTGATGCCGGCTTCAACAATTGCAACAGCACACGGTCCTGTACGTCCATGGTGAGAACATGGCTCCAGTGTTACAAAGATTGTTCCGCCTTTGGCTTTATCTCCGGCCATTCGAATGGCATGAATTTCAGCGTGCGGCTCACCAGCTTTTAGATGCGCCCCAACACCAACGATACGATTATCATTAACGATCACGGCGCCTACCAGCGGATTGGGATCAGTCTGACCTTTCATTGCTAAAGCATTGTCTAAAGCAAGCTGCATGTAAAATTCATGATTACTCATTCGTAAAAACCCCATCTTCTTGAATGTGTCCCGAACGATTAATCTTTGTTTGAAGATACTTCTCGTTGAATTCTGAAATATCTCCCCAAATTGGTGTTCTTCCCGCAACAGGAAGACCAGACTTTTTAAGGGCTTCTAGTTTTTTCGGATTGTTCGTAATAAGTGTAACCGGTTTTGAGCGAAGCGCTTTTAATACTTCAATGGCATCACCGTAGTTTCTGGAGTCATCCACGAAACCTAAGCTTTCATTCGCTTCAACTGTATCCTGTCCATTTTCTTGAAGAAGATAAGCCATTGCTTTACTGAAAAGACCGATGCCTCTTCCTTCATGATTGGCTAAGTAGAACAAAGCTCCTGTACCGTGTTCCACAATCATTTGCATGGATTGTTTCAGCTGGTAGCCGCAATCACAGCGTTTACTGCCAAAAATATCGCCTGTATGGCAAATAGAGTGCATACGGATCAGAGCATCTTCATTATATTCGAAATCCCCGTACACTAATACGCTGGATTGCTGATATTCAGCGAGATTCGCGGAAGAAAGGCGCTCGATCACTTCCTCAAAATTATCTGTCTGATCACAGCCTTGAAGCCAGCAATACCATTGGAAAACAACGGTTTCTCCATATAGATTAACTGGAAGACGAATCGGTCCAACTAAATAAATGGCACCTTCATCTTTTTTGATTAATTTTATTTTATCTTCCAATACCGAAAGGATTTTTTCCTTAAGTGCATTTTGTGTCATAATGTCGTGCTCCTTTAAAATTGATCTGCTCTCCTTATTGTAAACCAGAAAGAATAAATGATAGTAGAAAAAAGCATTGCACACCAAACTTTACCACTCACAGGTGCTGTCGATTTGCTGTAATTTGGATTTCCAATAAGTACCTGTATAAGTTTCCTGCAGACAGATTGTAATCTATTTAAGTATTAGTATCGTTACGTTAATCTGGGGGCAGAGGCTGTGAATAGGTTTGTATTAATTTTAACAATAAATTTTATAGGCACTGTCTGTTTTTCAAATATGGCAAATGCAGCGGGTAATATTGCAGTTGGAGCAATATCAACTGATAAAACGATTATTTATAAAACACCAAAATCAAATGCAGAAGTTGTTACAAAGGTAATGAAAAGTGATGAATTTCCTATCATTAAACATAAGGCAAGTCCTCCTGTTTCTCAAACGCATTATGTAGCGATGGGGGAAACGTTTTATCTTATTGCAAAGCACTATGGTGTAACTGTAAGTGAGTTACAGCGAACGAATAAAATTTTGGGAACACGATTATATGTCGGGCAGCCATTAGTTATTCCGCAAGATACGGCTTATCATCGTGTGAAACGGTCTGATTCACTATGGAAGATTTCGAGACAATATAATGTTTCAATGGATAGGTTAATAAAATACAATTATTTAAATGCGATTGTTCTAAAGGCAGGAGAAGAATTAAAAATTCCTGAGGGTTTTTATAAACTTCAGCTATTGAGCGGAAAATCGGGCTGGGTTAAGAGTTCAGAAATTGAAGTGGAGGAACTAAACCGTTTTAATCTGGGCTGGAAATATAACGGGACAACAGGTTCGTACACAAAGCAGCTTAACATCTCAGGATTAGATGTGGTCTCGCCAAGATGGTACACGTTAAGCGATACAAATATGGTGAATATTTCTGAAGATAGGCGCTATGCAAGTGCTGCTAATAAAGCAGGGAAGAAGGTATGGCCCCTTTTTGGAAACAAGTTTGATCCAGAATTGACTGATGCGATTCTTTCAGATTCTGTGAAACGCAAAAAAGTAATTGATTTGATAACAAAATCACTAGTGCTTACAAAAAGTCAGGGTATTAATGTAGACTTTGAAAATATCGATCCTAAGAATAAACAAGATTACGTTGTATTTATTCAGGAACTCAAACAATCGCTTAATTCTTATGACATTGCCGTTTCTGTTGATGTGAGCAGAGAAAATGCAGATCCATTTTGGTCAGGAAGCCTTGATAGAGCTGCCCTTGGAAAGGCAGCTGATTATATTATTATGATGGGATATGATGAGCATTGGGCAACCAGTCAAAAGGCAGGTTCTGTTGCGTCTATTCCATGGACACGTGAAGGCATAGAGCTGTTAATGAAGGAAGTACCTGCACATAAAATCATTCTTGGTGTTCCTTTTTATACCCGTGAATGGATAACTAATTCATCAGGTCAAGTAAGAAGCATCGATCGGACAATATTAGAAACAGAAAAGCTTATAAAAGAAAAAGGACTCAGAAATAAATGGGATCCACAAACTTTACAAAACTATGTAGAATTTTATGAAAATGCTGAAAAGCATCAGATTTGGATTGAGGATAAGAAATCAATGCAATATCGCTATGATCTAGTAAAAGAATTTCATCTAAGGGGAACAGCGGCCTGGTATGTCGGCGGTGGACCTGAGGACATTTGGCAGATACTCAAATAATAAAGAAAAGAAGCTAGCCTGAACGATAGGCTAGCTTTTTTAGAACAATTTACTTAATAGGATCGTGCATATAATCCTACAATCGGATGAACACATGCAATAATGGAGAAGGTGGATCAGGGCGAGTCCAACTACCATCCCAGCTAGAACATCATTTCTTCGTTTTTTATAACAGTTTAATCTTTCACAGAAGATGAGAGGAAATGAATTGAAGGGATTATCTATTAAAAAGCGAATTACAAAAACAAACTAAAAAGAGGTGGTAAACATGGAGAATATGCCTTCTGCTTACGAATACGCAGATTATTATGCTTCGTATGTGAAATTAGTGCCTGAAGGAAATATGGCAGAGATTTTAGAAAAGCAAATGAAAGAAACTGTGATGATGTTAAGCGCTTTGACAGATCATAAAAGTGAACATCGGTATGCGCCGGGCAAGTGGAGTATAAAAGAAGTGATCGGCCATGTTACGGATACTGAGCGGATAATGAGCTACAGACTCCTCTGCATTGCTAGGGGAGAAACAGTATCATTGCCGGGTTATGATGAAAACAAATATGTGGAAGTAGCGAATTTTGATAATCTGACTTTAAAAGAACTGCTGGATCATTTTGCCTGTGTTCGACAATCCACCATTCATTTACTAAAAAGTTTAAGTGAAGAGAATTTAATGCGAAAAGGCACTGCCAATAATACGGAAGTGTCAGCACGTGCGCTCCTTACGATTATTGCAGGACATGAATTACATCACCGAAACATTATACAAGAGAGGTATCTTTCAGAGTAGTTTAGTTTTGTAATCCGGTTTGAATGTTGTCGATTGTTGTCGGCTCGTGGTTATATGCAAAATAACGTGGAATTATTGAAAATAACGTGTAATTATTTCGATTTACCGTGGGAAAAATGACCGTTACCGTGGAATTAATTAAAAATCAAAGCTTAATTTGTGGAGTAAGAACTGTTTTTAAGGTTTGTGACCAAGATTAGTGGAATTCAGTATCAATTTTTCAAGTTGAGGTTCAAAATGAATCAAAATTAACAAAAAAAGGCTCAAAAGTGGTCCATTCACTTTTGAGTCATTTCTTTTTTAAGTATCATTCACTTCCATAGCTGCTCGAATCCCGGATTCGATCGCACCTTCTACCCATCCATGTTTCAGTGTAGTATGTTCCCCGGCAAAGTGCAGCCTGCCCTCGGGAGCTTTGATGGCCTCATAGATTTCTTCTTCTTGATACGGTTTGAACATCGTAAATGCCCTTCCAGTATGCGGATCAAGTGACCAGCTGTGAGCGTGGCCAGTAACGAAATATTCGTATACTTGCGGTCCGTGAAAAAGAGATAAATAATGCAGCGCTTCTTTTACCCTCATTCCATTTGAAAAACTTCTCCATGGTACTGTGTCATCTTCCCATGTATAACTGCCAATTACTACACCTGATGAGGTTTTAGCTCGTTTTTGATTAGGGTAATGGGTAAATCGAGAAGGAAGGTCGGTTACTGACTTTCCGCCAGACAATCCATTTTTCTCCCAAAAACGGTGTTTAAATTCGATCCCAATTTTAGTGGAAGGTACATAATGCAGTTCGCGGATTGCTTTTCTTTTGTAATACGAAAGGGAGTTAAACGGCTCTATCTGGACAAAGTTCAACACGGAAAAAGGAATGGTAATTATCACTTTGTCTGCTTCAAACATATAGGGGTGAGAAGTGAGGGTACTTTCCGTATATAAAGTCGCTTTCTTTTGATTCTGGACAATACGGGTTAATTTTTGCCTGAAAAAAATATGGTTTTTCAATTGGGGAAGAAATGCTTTAGGAAGCTGATCATTCCCTCCTATAATTTCTACGTATTTTAATTTTGGGTTAATGAAAATGATGAGGATGTCGCGAAATACGCCCAGAAATGAAAGCTCAGGTAAACCTTCTAACGATAGCAGTACTTTAATCATATCAATTGCACCTGACGATAGAGAGCGGCCAAAAGGATTGTTTCTTAAAAAGTTGTCCAATGAATACCCTTGAAAATTTTTGATGATAATCGGCCAATTTTTGTCTGAATCTTGTTCGAGAAAATCAATCAAAGGCTGCAGTGCATATTTCATGAGCTGTTCTGCTGTTTTTCCCTTTTCACTATTAGTAACAGGGTATCCAAGCAAATCAGGATTTTTTTCATACGTTTCATTTTCTGTCATAACACCATTTGCATAAATTAAGTCATGCGGCTGAGAATTAAAGAATTCCTGAATTGGCAGATTAAATTTCTTGATGTAGGCCATAACAAGCTTATGTGATACAGGAAACCGCATAGCGCCTGCTTCTAGATGATTACCGTGAGTGAAGGGGTTTCTGATCGTATAGACTCTGCCTCCTACTCGCTGGGAAGCTTCTAATAGCTGGACTTCGTGTCCGGCAGTATGTAAAAGGGAAGCAGCAACTAAGCCCGCCATCCCAGCACCGGCCACGATGATTTTTTTTGGAGTACCGGTTTGTTTCAAGCCATTCTGGATGATTGAAAGCATCTCATCCTCAGTTAAACGGCAGTAGTCCATCGCGATTCCCCCTTATGGATGACTTTCATTTTTATAATGTATTTCGTCAAAAGAGGGATTATTAATTTGTAGATAAAACTAATAAATCAAGAAAAAAGACAGCATTTTGCTGCCTGACTTAAACAAACGTTTAAATTCGATTAGTTAAACTTGCTCCAATTCTTCGGTTTTGATCAGCACATCTTCTTTATTAGGATATGTTTTTTCTATATGAAGCTCGCCCCAAGCACAAAGTAAATCTAAAATCTGCTTTAGAGACCACCCATAATCGGTTAATGAATACTCTACCCGTGGTGGAACTTGATTATAAACTTCGCGTAAAATCACACCGTCATCCTCTAGTTCACGAAGCTGCTGAGTCAGCATTTTTTGTGTAATTCCTGGCATTAGCCGCTTTAATTCTCCGGTTCTTCTTTTTGCCTTTATAAGATGGCATAAAATGACGACTTTCCATTTTCCGCCGATTACTTCAAGTGCCGCTTCTACAGGAATATTATATTTTTTCATATGAAAACAGCCTCCAAATTCAATTATTACTTTTTAGTACCTACATTACTTTAAAGTGCGTACTTACTTTTTGTTTGTGTATATTTCATAATAGCATCAAGTTGTTTAAATGACTAGTGCGCACAAGTCATTTTCATAAAGGTGAAAATGGAGGGAAATAAATGAATACAGCAACAGCAAAAATGGAAGCCGCTAAAACAAAAGGTGGTTTCCCCGCATTATTAGCATTAGCGATATCTGCTTTTGGAATAGGTACAACTGAGTTTGTTCCTGTTGGATTATTGTCATCATTAGCGGATGATTTAAATATATCTATCACATTGGCTGGGTTATTGATTTCCGGATATGCAATGGGGGTAGCATTAGGAGCACCTATAATTACGGCGTTAACAAATAACATGAACAGAAAAACGGTGTTATTGTCATTGATGGTTGTTTTTATTGTCGGAAATAGTGTAGCCGCTTTATCATCAAGTTTTGGATTATTGTTAGTAGCACGTTTTATAACAGCTTTTTCACATGGTGTATTTTTCTCTATCGGAGCACCAATTGCGGCAGATTTAGTTCCTGAGCATAAAAGGGCAAGTGCTATTGCATTTATGTTTACAGGTTTAACTGTTGCAACAGTTACTGGTGTTCCATTAGGTACATTTATCGGCCAAACATTTGGATGGAGAGCTACATTTTGGGCAGTAGCCTTGTTAGGTGTTGTTGCTATCATTGCGAGTGCAATTCTAGTGCCTAAAAATTTGAAAGAGGCACCACCTTCAAGTTTTAGTGATCAATTGAAAGTAATTAAAAACGGACGATTGCTGCTTGCGTTTGCCATTACAGCTCTTGGATACGGCGGAACATTCGTAGCATTTACGTATTTGGCACCTATTTTAGAAGATGTGACAGGATATGCTCCGAAAGCTGTAAGTTTTATTTTATTAGGTTACGGAATTGCAGTTGCGATCGGAAACACGGTTGGCGGTAAAGCAGCGGATAAAAATCCGTTAAAAGCATTGTTATGGATGTTTATCGTGCAAGCCGCCATCCTTTTTGTGTTAAGTTTTACAGCACCATTTAAGATCGCAGGGACTGTGACGATTTTCTTGTTAGGTTTATTGGCCTTTATGAATGTACCAGGTCTGCAAGTATATGTTGTGAAGTTAGCCGAAAGATATGTACCATCAGCAGTAAATGTGGCGTCCGCGCTTAATATTGCGGCATTTAATGTAGGAATCGCCATTGGTGCTTTCGTAGGCGGACTGATTGTAGATTCTATCGGAATCATTCATACACCATGGATTGGCGGAGTTATGGTACTTGGTGCAGTTGCTCTTACCGGATGGAGTTCAGCATTAGAACGAAAAGTGAGATAAGAGAAATAGGCAGCCCTGATTTGATTTTAAGGGGTTCCGTTTTGAAGTACAAAATTCGAATGAGTGGCTAAAATCACATTAAAATTAGCATCAAAATTAACAAACGAATTAATACAATAATTGGTATATAAAAATGCTCAGAGCATAAACTCTGAGCATTTTTATATATATTTGGCATTTTGAACAAAAGCACCAGAGATAGCTTACGTTTATTTTCTTGATTCAGATAAAAATCCTAGTGCCGACGCATTAAATCCTTTTACAATAAGCCATACTGCTAAAACCATTTCATTAGCAAATATCGGCAAACTTAAAATAGCTCCCCAAATAGAAATTTGAGTAATAACACCAAACATTTCCAATAATGCTGCAATAAAAATAAGTGTTGAACCTGTCATACCCAAAATAGGTATAAACCGAGGTACTAGCCTTGATTTATAAAATATATAACTATACATCATTGTATTGATTCCAAGCATAAAATTGGGACCGAGTAAAAATGTCCAATCGTGTATTGCTTTTAATACTGTACCTGAAGCTTCAAAAGAGGCGATATTCGAAGTTGCAATTGTTGCAAATTCCTGACTTAAAGTTAGAAGAGACAATACGCTTATAATTCCAACAGTAATAATAATTGCTTCAAGAAACCTGAAACAAATATGCCAAAGAGCTATGGTTTCGTTGTATTTTCTTAAAATAGGAAACATCGTTGTTGAAGTGCCGACTGCTGAAACGACAAGAATTAATTCCATAAGTGCTCCCAGGATCACCTGATTAGCGTGTTCAGAACCATTAATCAGGTAATCCGAACCCTTTAGAATTGGGTTGTATAAAATGAGACCTATTATCGCTGTAACTGCTGCAAGTATAAAAAGAATCCCTATGATTAGTTCGCTTTTTTTGGTAGTCATTTGTTCATCTCCCATTTTTTTATCGATAGCGGAAAGAGTTTGCTTAGACATCTACAAAATTTCTATAACCAAAAATAAGATATTTAGTGTTCTAAGTGAACTCATTCAAATATTCATTTTTTCATTTTCATAATTTTATGCTGAACCTCCAGATTTATTACCTATTTTTACCATTTATCCCATACTAATTTAAATGTGAATTAAAGAACCTTTCTCTAAATTAATAAAATACTCACAAAATCAATTTTAAGACTATTAAAATCAGTAAAGAAATCTGATACTTTTTTAGCATTGGAATTAGGAGAGTGACACAAACTCCTGTCCAGCCTTCTAAAAGCAATGTGAATTACCGTGCGACTTCACCCCTAATTTTCTAAAAAATCCCGTCTTTTTATAAGTTTTGACTCGAAAACAGAACCCGTTAGATTTGATTGGGGTTGCCTTTTCTTTTCGAAATTTAAACAGTTGTTTAAATTATGCGGAGCTAGACTGTGCTGTCTTTAATTGAATGGACTTACGAATTTGAAGCAAACCTATGGAGCCAATTAAAAGAATTACACAAGAGAAAAACACCATGACAGATGGAATAGAGAAAAATGAATATGTAAAGCTTGCTATAAATGTTCCTAAATAAAGTCCGAGACTAGCGAGCAGTGCACGAAAACTATAAATTTTTCCGATATGCTCTGCCGGGAAATCCGTTTGTATTATTGTCAATAACAGAATGTCACCAAGCGGGCTTCCGAACGCTGCAATACTTGCTCCGATAACCGCAGCCCAGAGTGAGTCAGCTGAAGCTATGACTAAAAAACCAATCCCCAAAATGAGGTGCCCAGCATACATAAACCCAATATTACGTTTAACAGAACCAACAAATAAAAGACTCAAGATATTTCCGACTCCATATGCACCGCCAATTAATCCAAATGCGCCGACATTTTCTTTTAAAATCTGCTCTGTAAATAATGGAACCCCAACCATGTATACAGCACCCCAGCATAAATTGACGAGGCATAGGCTGATTAACGCCCACAGCAGGATTTTATGATTTTTTAATAACTGGCTTGCTATTTTAACATCTATTAATGGAGTGGATGCAGCAGTTTTTTTGTTGTGAGCTTTTTTTTCTTTTACCTCGAATGCATGTCTTATGAAGAGAAGAGCAATGGCTGAAAGAACAAAGGTAGCGGCGTCCAGACTAAAAAATTGCGGTAAAGGAAGAACGAACAAAATAACACCGGTTAAACCGGGACCAAATATTCTAGCAAGTCGATGTGTTGTATCCATCAATGCATTGGTTTGCTGCAGTGTCATCGAGTCTTTGCATAGAGCGGGAAGACTGGCTTGCAAGGAAGGATTGAAAAAGGTTCCTAAGCCTGAAACGACAACACTGATCGTTACAAGATGCCAAAGTTCAATCTCAGAATACCAATGTATGATTGGCAGAAAACCGACAAAAAGAGCTCGGAGCAGATCGGTTGTAATCATAGTTTTGTGCCTGTTCCATCGGTCTGCGTAGATTCCTCCAAGAATACCGAAAAATATGGCTGAAAAAGTTCCTGCTCCAATTACATAAGCGGCTGATGCCCCTAACTCTTTGACTGCAATCCATGTAATAGCTATGACATATAAATGATCCCCAATCGCTGATAATAATTGGCTGAACCACAAAATACCTAAATGAGGAATTCTTAAAACTTTTATAAAAGACACTACATACACCCTTTCTATTGTTGTTGATAAAAAAAGTGTAAAATATGGATGAGTATTAAACAATACAATAACGCCAATGTCTATTATTGAAATTTTTAATGGGAGGATTATGAGTGGATACGAATCAATTAATCGCATTCGAACAAGTCGCTCGTCATGGAAGCTTTAGTAAAGCCGCGAGAATAATGGATATCTCTCAACCGACAATCAGCATAAGAATTCAAAATTTAGAGAAGTCGGTTGGAGGAGAATTGTTTCATAGAGGAGGAAGCAAACTGGAGTTGTCAGAGTTAGGCAGAACATTTTTACCTTTTGCTCAACAAGCGCTCGAGACTCTCAATAAAGGAGTTGAATTAGCACAAATGGCAAAGGAGGGAAGGAGTGGAAGAATTGCTATTGGAACACTTCCAACGCTTGCAGCTCACTATTTTTCTTCAACACTTGCAAAATTGCATAGAACACATCCGAATTTAGGAATCGTCGTGCATACAGGGCACAATCAGGAGTTAACGGAAATGCTGCATAACGGTTTGATAAAGTTATGTATTATGACTTATCCGTTTTTTAATACGGAACTAAAAAGTTTGCTGCATATAAAAGAGCCGCTCATGTTCGTAACCTATTCCAATCATCCACTAGCCATGAAAAAGGAAATGGATTTAGACGAGATAAAAGAGATGGCTGATCCTTTCTTATTAGTAGACTGGAGTATGGAGGCGAAACGGCTTCAAATGGAGTTAATCTTACAAAAAGGGGCGGAATTCGAGGTACCGCCGCAAACCGCATACGACATGCTAAAAAACGGAATAGGTGTGGCGTTATTGACTGAGACGATGGTTTCACAAGACATTGCTGAAGGTACACTTGTGAAACTAAAAGTTAATGGATTTCCTCAGGTGTATAGGGAGAGTGCTTTAGTACATTTTAAACGTGAAACAGAAATTTCCCCGTCATTACAAACATTTATTGATGCGTTTAAGGAAGAAGTAAAGAATGATAAATGCTGTGTGGTGAATTAAATAAAGAGATGAGAAGCGGGTCTCATCTCTTACTCTCCTTATTTTTTTCTTCCGATATAGAGTAAATGAGAGGAAACACCTAAAAGGTAGGGGTCTCTTGCTCTCTGGATAAGGAAATCAATCAGCTTAGAGTATTCTTCTTCGCCCTTTTCTTTCCAATAATCTAGTTGTTCTTGATTTAGAAGTGTTCCTATATTTGTTGAACCAATTAAATCTAATGTTTCAAAACCTTTTGATTCCATGAATGGATTAATTTCGTCAATGTTGAAGAAGTATGCACCTGTGAATCGGCCTTCATCACTATGAGTGAATCTTCCTGTGCAATAAAAATCATTGATCGAATCCATATTATCATTAGGTCTCCAATGTTTTGGATGAATTAAAGACAGCATACTATGATTAGAACGGGAACGAAAAGCAACAAAAACAAGCCCATCTTTTTTAGTAACTCGGTGTAATTCGTTTACAGCATTTATTCTTTCGTCTTCATTTTGCAAATGATAGAGAGGTCCAAGCATAAGAGAAGCATCAAATATTTCATCATTAAATCGAGATAAATTTTGAGCGTTTTCCACATAAAATCCTTCGAATGAATCAATCACTCCATGCTCCATTGCTTTTTCTTCAGCAATGGAAACGAGTTTAGGAGTTAAGTCTGTTAATGTTATTTGGTAACCTTTTTGTGCGAGTGCAATAGAGTACTTTCCTGGTCCAGCCCCATTATCAAGAATGTGTCCTATTTTTGGAAGATAATGATTGATGTAGTGAAAGTTAATGATGTATTCCAGTGGCTCTCTGTCTAGGCGGGTCCATTCTCTTTCACCAAAACCAGTATAGTAGTCGATAATAGAATTCATTCTTATCCCTCCGATTTTCCTATATTATACAGGACTATCTATGATAAGAAACATATTTTCCATTCAGCTATAGCTGGACAGTGTGTTTCGATAAGCCTTTATTCTCAAAAAATTTAGTGAGGGATATCTACATTTGTTGTACTCAACTGATTCTGCATAAACCATTATTTACCATGATTTAGAGAATAAATGATTAACTTGACACGAAACCATATTTGGTAAAATAATATAGTGAAAGCTTTCTAGGGTTCCGTAGCGATTTTGCTAGTCTGGTCCGAGAGAAAGCGCACGGATGGATACATCGTGTACACGGAGGGACAAAAGCCTGGGAGGATATAGATAATATATCTTTCTGGGCTTTTTTTATTTGGCTGTTTTCTAAAAGAGAAACAATTCCTATTACATGGCTACAAAACTTACGAAAACAGTCTTTTACATTGAAGGGAGATAAGAGTATGGCTTGGGTTTATTTGTTTATTGCGGGTGTTTTTGAAATTGTGTGGGCGATTGGATTGAAGTATACCAATGGATTTACTAAAATAGGACCTTCCGCTGTTACGGTTATCGGTATGATTATCAGTTTTTATTTCCTGTCGTTAGCCACCAAAGTGCTTCCGATTGGTACTGCTTATACGGTATGGACAGGAATTGGAGCGGCGGGCGCAGTTATATTGGGAATTATTCTATTTGGGGAGCCCAAAAGTATTCTTAGGTTTATATTCTTAGCATTTGTTTTAACTGGAATTATTGGCTTGAAGATTACAGCCGGGGGACAGTGACTGTGAAGGGCAGTTAATTAGCTAAACCTGGATAAAATATCTGATAACGTGGAATTAATCAAAATAACGTGGAAATATTGGAAATATCGTGGAATTAATCAAAATAACGTGGATATATTGATAATTACCGTGGGATAAATCAAATTTCTGCATGTCGAAATCAAAAAAATAGAACTGGAATTACAAAAACAGCCTCAGAAGGAATAAATCTCACTTCTGAGGCTGTTTCTTGGTTATATTTTTTGCTGTTTGCCAACTTTTGCGTTTTCATCAATCTCAAGTGATTCTTTATACTCAATGTTTTCAATTTTGCAGCCGGGACCAATTTCAACTGTATTTCCTCTGACTACTTTTGCTTGAGTATACTCTAAGTAGACATGGTCACCTTCAATAACATCAGCAGAAAGGGAATCATCGTTTTGGCTTACGAAGTATTTGATTAATTTTTTCAGTCCAGTGGAATCGTTCGTTTTTCGAACAACAATATGTTCTCCGCCGATCTCTTTTGCTTCACAATGACGCAGCAGTTCAATATCGATATGCCCTGCATTCAAAAGACCGCTAATAGAAAAGTTTCCACGAGAATTGAAGGATTCAGCTTCACAATCTCCTTTTATTTTCACTTGTCCTCTTATTTCAATTTCATCCCCTGCAACGTTTCCATCAACCGAAGAAGTACCTCTAACGTAAATTTCTTTTGCTTTCAATTCACCTTTTATAGATGCAGAGCCTTGTATTTTGATTTCCTTACAATTGACGTTTCCATCAATATCAGAGCTTCCATTTATAGAAACTTCATGTGCGTCCATATTCCCTTCGATATTGGCTGAGCCATTTACCTTAACTGATTCAGCTTTCACATTTCCTTTGACGTTAGAGCTGCCATTGCAAGAAAAAATGTCGCATTCGATATCTCCGGTAATTTTACCTGAACCGTTCACATTTACATGGTTGTATACACCGCCTGATGCTGATCCTGAACCAGAGATCTTAAGGTTTTGCTGTACTGTTTTTTCCATTGTAAATTCCTCCTCATACGTTTAAGAAAGTTTTAATTTTAGCTCTTCCATACATGTATTCAGTTTATATTGAGCGATAATTTTTGCTTGAGACTCAATGAAAAGACTAGATGGTTCAGATGTCAGTATAAATAAGGAAACACCCATTTTTCGGATGAAGATTAATTCATTATCACTTTTATTCAGTTTTGATAGATGTTCTTGAAGAAATTTCAATAAATCGAATCCTTCTGAACGATTCATTTCACCCGTTTGGAGCAAACGATCGAGTAGGTAAAGAGTTAATAAGTTTTCAAAAGAGTAGGTCGTCTGAGTGCCATGATGATTAGCGTACATTTCAACGGTAGTATATGAAACAATGTTACGTTTCGTTAATTCGTCAGCTGTTAATGAAGTGACCGTCGGAGAAGGGGAAAACATATCAGCTAGTTCATCCAGTGAACGGTCATCTTTTAATGATTTGATTTTTTCGATGCGCTGCAAAATATCTTTTTTCGGAAAAAAAGTTTCTTGTCCTGTAAAAGTTGATTTACGAATAAACCAGTTTTCGGGAATGAGGTTTTTTCTTTTCCATCGATATAATTGCCCATAAGAGATATTGGCTGTTTCAAGCAGATCTTTTTTCGAGATAAGATTTTCCATTTTAAACCTCCTTGAGAATAATGTAACATAACACTGTTACGTTATACAATAGAAAAATTTCCATTTTGTGAATAAGGATTTATGTATTGAGGTTAGGAATACAAAATAATTAAAAACAGAATTTCTGATAGAACCTATTCTCTGAAAAAAATGGAATAGACGGGTTTAACAAATGTTCATTTTCACTTGTTAAATGGAAATCCTATTGTTAAGCTTTCATAAGGTTATAGAAAAATTCCTTTGACGGGTGAAATATATGTTTAAAAATACAACAAACCAGCCAAAAAAGAACCACCTTACGTCTGTACAGCTAATCGTCATATTTTATTTATTGTCTGTCATCGTAGCAACCGTACTTTTAAGTCTGCCTGTCGGACATAATGAAGGCGTTAAACTCCCATTTATTGATGCGTTATTTACTGCTGTAAGTGCTGTTAGTGTTACGGGATTGACTTCAGTCAGTATCTCAGAAACGTTCAACCGTACAGGTGTTATCATACTGGCCCTCGTTGTTCAAATCGGCGGAATTGGTGTCATGACATTAGGGACGGCTATCTGGCTATTGATTGGTAAGCGGATCGGAATGAGAGAACGTCAATTGATCATGACTGATCAAAACCAATCAACTCTATCTGGGCTAGTAAACCTAATGAAACAGATACTTGTGCTTATCATAGGTATTGAAATTGTGGGGACTGTGCTGTTATTTATTTTGTTCCAGCCGTATTATGATTCGCATCTTGAGGTTCTCTACCACGCATTTTTTGCCTCTGTTACAGCAACTACAAATGCGGGATTTGATATTACAGGAAGTTCGCTAATTCCTTTTAAAGACGATTATCTCGTGCAGATCGTAATCATGTGTTTAATTACTTCTGGAGCCATTGGCTTTCCGGTTTTAGTTGAAGTGAACAATTTTATTAAAGAACGAAAGTACTTGGAACGTTATACGTTTACTCTTTTTACAAAAGTAACGACATCAACCTTTCTTTTGCTCGTTATTGTTGGTGCAATAGGAATTTTCTTATTAGAAATAAATCTCTTTTTTAAAGGGAAATCGTGGCATGAGAGCATTTTTTATTCGCTGTTTCAATCTGTAACGACGAGAAGCGGCGGGCTAGCCACAATGCATATTAGTGAGTTCTCTCAGCCAACGATTCTATTTTTGAGCGTTATGATGTTTATTGGTGCTTCACCGAGCAGTGTCGGCGGGGGGATTCGGACAACGACATTTGCCGTAGCCCTATTGTCCATTTTGTTTTATGCAAAGGGAAGGAATACAATCAAAATCTTCAATCGTGAAATCTTTCCTGAGGATATCCAAAAATCATTTATCGTCATTATTGTGTCTGTGGTGCTTTGCACTACGTCGACAGTTATACTTTCCATCACCGATCCAATGCCAATAGAAAAACTCTTTTTTGAGGTTTGTTCTGCATTTGGTACAACGGGCCTTACGACTGGAATTACGGGTACACTGAGTTCCACAGGGAAAGTTATCTTGATGATCTTAATGTTTATAGGGCGAATTGGTGTTCTATCATTCCTATTTATTATTCGGGGTAATGTAGTTAATGAACATATTCATTATCCAAAAGAGAAACTGATAATTGGTCAATAATTCATGCTATCGACATTTTTTGGTGAGGGTTTTTCTGCGTTTAAAAGGATGATTAGTTGCATTAATGAAATAAATCAGATACATTAAAGGCAAATCAAATATTTTATGTCGTTACTTTAACGACATCCTTCGGGGTCGGGTGAAATTCCCAACCGGCGGTGATGAGACAGTTGTCTCTTAGTCCGTGACCCGGTTTTGCTTTGCGAAAACGGTGGATTCGGTGAAATTCCGAAGCCGACAGTATAGTCTGGATGGGAGAAGGATTACGGAAACTTTTAAACACTTGTTTAATAAAGTGATTTTTAAAGGTTTGTTTATGTATGAATTTATTAACAACCCCTGGGAACCAATCGTTCTTAGGGGTTTTTTTATGTAGTAAATTACCTCCCGAAAATTGGACAATATGTAAATAGGAAAAAACAAAAGGGAGGTGCGGATATTTGTTTACAGGAATTATTGAGGAACTGGGAACAATTAAGTCGATCAATAAAGGAAACGAAACGATTGTTTTAACAATTTCAGCTTCAAAAGTTCTGCAGGATGTAAATCTGGGTGACAGTATAGCGGTAAACGGTGTTTGTTTAACAGTTACTTCGTTCAATTCAAATCAATTTACCGTGGATGTGATGCCTGAAACGTATCGCTCATCAACTTTGAAACAATTAAACAATCGTTCAACGGTGAATCTGGAACGTGCGATGGCAGCAGGCGGCCGCTTTGGCGGGCATTTCGTTTCTGGACATGTGGACGGAACAGGTGAAATTATTGAAAAGCGTCCTGAGAAAAATGCGATTTATTATGTTGTGAAGTTACCTTCGCATTTAATACGTTATTTTATGTTAAAAGGTTCGGTTTGCATGGATGGAACGAGCTTGACCGTGTTTGATGTTACGCAAGATACGATTACGGTTTCGCTAATTCCGCTTACTGCGGATCATACGATTCTTGGCAAAAAAAGTCCTGGAGATCTTGTAAACATTGAATGTGACATGCTTGCTAAGTATGTGTACAGAATGTTGAATCCGGAGAAAGAAAATACTAAACAAAAGTCGAAGCTGTCTCTTGCATTTTTACAAGAGAACGGATTTTAGGAGGAGAGTAAATGTTTCACTCCATAGAAGAAGCGGTTGCAGATTTAAAAGCTGGAAAGATCATAATCGTTGTGGATGATGAAGATCGTGAAAATGAAGGCGACTTTATAGCATTAGCAGAAGGAATTACCCCGGAATCAATCAATTTCATGGTTACCCACGGACGGGGGCTTGTATGTACGCCAATATCAGAAGAAATCGCATCACGATTAGATTTGACGCCGATGGTCGCTGCGAATACTGATTCACATGGGACTGCATTTACAATCAGTGTAGACCATATCTCGACTACTACAGGAATTTCCGCTCAAGAAAGAGCGACAACGGTTCGTGAACTTGTTAACAGTGAATCTGTATCAGCGGATTTCAAGCGTCCCGGTCATGTTTTTCCGCTTATCGGTAAAAAGGGCGGTGTCTTGCGCAGAGCTGGTCATACAGAAGCAGCTATTGATCTGGCAAATATGGCTGGAAGCAAATCTGCGGGTGTCATCTGTGAGATTATGAAAGAAGATGGCACAATGGCTCGTGTACCAGAATTGATCGAGCTTGCGAAAAAGCATGAAATGAAGCTTATTACGATAAAAGATTTAATTACTTATCGAAACAAAACTGAGCAGATGGTAAAGAGAGAAGTTGAAATCACACTTCCTACAGAATTCGGTGAATTTAAAGCGATCGGGTTTTCAAATGCGGTTGATGATAAAGAGCATGTTGCCCTTGTAAAAGGTGATATTGCAGGAGACGAGCCCGTACTGGTGAGGGTTCACTCGGAGTGCTTAACAGGGGATGTGTTTAGTTCACATCGCTGTGATTGCGGCCCTCAGCTTCATGCAGCACTTCGCCAAATTGAGCAGGCAGGTTCGGGCGTTTTGCTGTATATGAGACAAGAAGGAAGAGGTATTGGTCTTATTAATAAAATGAGAGCTTATAAGCTGCAGGAGCAAGGTTTGGATACAGTTGAAGCGAACGAACAGCTAGGATTTGCTCCAGACTTAAGAGATTATGGAATTGGTGCTCAAATTTTAAAAGAGCTCGGCATCAATAAAATGAAACTCTTAACGAATAATCCAAGGAAAATTGCGGGCTTAAAAGGCTATGACTTAGAGGTTACAGACAGGGTGCCTCTTCAAATGCCTCATAACGAAAATAACGAGAATTATTTAAAAACGAAAAAAAGTAAATTGGGGCACATGCTTCACTTTTAAAACAGGAGGAACCATCTATGGCTAAATTGTTTGAAGGACATTTAATTGGTACAGGATTAAAAGTAGGAATCGTAGCAGGAAGATTTAATGATTTTATTTCAGATAAACTTGTTTCAGGTGCTGAAGATGCATTTAAAAGACACGGTATTTCAGAGGACGATGTAGATATCGCATGGGTGCCTGGTGCATTTGAAATTCCTTTGATCGCAAAGAAAATGGCTGACAGCGGGAATTACGATGCTGTTATCACACTAGGCGCAGTTATTCGCGGTTCGACTCCTCACTTTGATTATGTTTGTAACGAAGCAGCAAAAGGGGTTGCTCAGGCAGCAATGACAAGCGGTGTGCCGGTAATTTTCGGCGTTTTAACTGTTGATTCTATTGAACAGGCGATAGAGCGAGCTGGAACAAAGGCTGGCAACAAAGGCTGGGAAGCTGCCGTATCTGCAATAGAGATGGCGAACTTATCACGTCAATTCAATAAGTAAAATATCCTTCTGTGTGAACCCTGTCATGGTGATGACGGGGTTTTTGTTTGTGAATTTTTTAGATGAATAGCGATGAGTTGTTGTCGCATTATGACGATTGATGTCGACTCCTGAGATTATGAAGCAAATTCGCGGGATTATGGAAATTTTCGTGAGATTATCAACCAAACTGGTTAGTTAAGTGTGTTGGGCAGCATTGAAATCGGCTCATTCAGTCCAATTCATTAAAAATATTCCGCTTTTAATTCAAATTGTCTGATTTAAACCACAAAATGATACGTTTGACGATAAAAATTCATCTCTCTCGAATCCCCACCGCACGCCAACGGAAAGCCAGTGATCAGAAGTGGAAATTAACCACTCAATAGCAACAACATTCACAAAACAGCCTAAATAAAAAATGGACACACCCTTACACTAAATTGTTCATATATTGAAGTACAAATTAAATTAAATTGCATATTAAAATGGAATTGACATAGTTATTAGAAAAGTGTTAAGATTTACAAAGTTACAAAACTACAAGATTATGGAAAGGATGGTTGTGTCATGGTAAGCACATCAGTCAAAACTCATATTAAACGCTTTATTGTAATGGTAGTTCACAATACAACTGAATATCATGGCCTGCCGAAAAAGAAGTATTAGGATACTTTCCGCATTTTTTTGCCCTTTCTTTATACATACTTTCACGCAGGTCACATCCAATCGTGACGTGTGTTTTTTATTGTCTTTTAGAGCATATCGCCTTCGAGTGGTATGCTTTTTTATTTTTCTGGATTGTTAAAAGGGAAAGAATTCTCTTTTTCAATAGATATAAAATTGAGGAGGAAATCAGATGAAAAAAGACATGTTAATGGTGTGGTTAGAACGCAAGGCTCATACACTTTTTGGGTAGCTCGTTAAACAAATGTTTAATAAAAACAGACAGAGAGATCGAGAGGAGAGATTAATATGTTTTCAGTTTTAGGTAAGCTTTCGTGGTTCTTTAAAGAACATTGGAAGCGATATACGGTAGCGGTTGTCTTGCTTACGTTTGTTGGGATTCTTGAAGTGATTCCTCCGAAACTTGTAGGTAATGCGATTGATTCCATTCATATGGGAACGTTTACGAAAGAAGAGATGATGCAGAAGCTAGGTATTTTCGTTGCTGTGCTGATCGGCATGTATATTTCGATGTACATCTGGCTGTTTCAGCTGTTCGGAGGCGCCCAGATTCTTGAACGAACGATGCGTTCGAAATTTATGAGACATCTGTTGAAGATGACACCGACTTTCTTTGAAAAGAATAGAACAGGCGACTTGATGGCTCGTGCAACAAACGATTTGAAAGCGATTGCGATGACAGCAGGATTTGGTATTTTAACGCTTGTTGATTCAAGTCTATTTATGCTTACGATCATATTTGTGATGGGGTTCATGATCAGCTGGAAGTTAACGTTTGCAGCACTTATTCCATTACCGATTATTGCTTATATCATTAAAAAGTACGGAAAAAAAGTGCATGAACGTTTTACAATTGCACAAGATGCGTTCGGTGACATGAACGACTCTGTTTTGGAAAGTATTCAAGGTGTTCGTGTAATCCGAGCTTATGTTCAGGAAGAAGCGGATGTTGCCCGTTTTAATCAAGTAACTGAAGATGTATATGAAAAGAACCTCGCTGTATCAAGGATTGATGCACTTTTTGAACCGACGATTAAAATCCTTGTCGGACTGAGTTACTTGATAGGTCTTGGGTATGGAGCATACATGGTGTTTCACAATTCGATCACACTTGGAGAACTTGTAACCTTTAATGTTTACCTCGGTATGCTAATCTGGCCGATGATTGCAGTAGGCGAATTAATTAACGTAATGGAGCGTGGAAGTGCTTCACTCGACCGTGTAAACGAAACATTGGCTTATGAGCCAGATGTAAAAGATGGAGAAGATCTTGTGCCATTGACGGATCCAGGAACTATTAAATTTGAAGATGTATCTTTCCGTTATCCTTCATCAGAAGTAGATAACCTAAAGAATATCGATGTAACAGTTAAAAAAGGAGAAACGTTAGGAATTGTGGGTCGAACCGGAAGTGGAAAAACAACACTTCTCAAACAATTGTTAAGAGAGTATCCAGTAGGAGAAGAGGGCAAAATCAGCTTCTCGGGTGTTGATATTGAGGACATCGCATTACAGGATCTTCAAGGCTGGATCGGTTACGTGCCACAAGATGCAATTCTTTTCTCAAAAACAGTTAAGGAAAACATTTTGTTCGGCAATAGCGGAGCAGATGAAGATAAGCTAAACCACGTTTTAGAAATGGCTTCCTTTAAAAATGATGTACAGTACTTGCCAGAAGGTTTAGGCACTCTTGTTGGTGAAAAAGGTGTGGCACTTTCAGGCGGTCAGAAACAGCGTGTTTCGATTGCGCGTGCACTGTGCGTGGACCCTGAAATTTTAATTCTTGATGATGCACTGTCTGCAGTTGATGCAAAAACAGAGACAGCAATCATCTCAAATATTCGAAAAGAACGAGCTGGTAAAACTACTTTTATCACGACTCACAGATTATCTGCTGTTGAACATGCGGACTGGATCATCGTTATTGATGACGGGAAAATTGCTGACCAAGGCAGACATGAAGATTTGATAGCTAAAGACGGCTGGTATAAAGAGCAGCATGAACGCCAGCAGATTGAACAAAATTTAAATGACAATAAGGCGGTGTAGCCATGAACGTTGGAAAACGCCTGTTTCAATACGCACTTCAATATAAGAAGCATTTCATCTTAGGTTTGCTCATGCTTACAGTGGCAATAACAGCAGAGTTAACAGGACCTTTTATCGCAAAAACAATGATCGATAAACATATTCTTGGGATCGAAAAACCATGGTACCAAGTTGATGGAGAAGAAAAATCAGCTGCGAAGTACGAAGGAAACTGGTATAAACGAAGTGATCATTTTGATCCAGGAGAAGATAAAGGAAAAACAATCAGAGTAATTCAGGTTAAACGAGATTATTATGTAATTGATCAGCCTATCTCTTTTGACGGCGACCGATCCATTAAGGGCGGGGAAGTCGTAATTTCATATAAAGGAAAGACGAAAGCTTATCAAGCTGATAAGTTGAGTGTAAGTGAGACATTTGGATTTTATAAGCCGGAGGTCTCGGGTATGATGAAACTGATGATGCTGTACTTAGGATTATTAGTCCTTGCAGGTTTCTTCCAATACGGTCAGCGTTATATGCTGCAGCGATCATCAAATCTCGTTATTAAAAAGATTCGTCAGGATGTGTTCGCACATGTTCAGCGTGTAGCGATTACGTATTTTGACAATCAGCCGGCAGGAAAAATCGTATCGAGAATTACGAATGATACAGAAGCAATTAAAGAACTTTTTATTAACGTACTTGCAAACTTCTTCACAGGAATCATTTATTTAACCGGAATATTTACAGCACTTTTCTTGCTTGATGCGAAGCTTGCAGCAATTTGTTTAGTTCTTTTACCAATATTAGTTGTTTGGATCGTGGTTTATCGAAAATTTGCATCACATTACAATCACAAGATTCGTTCGACGCTCAGTGATATTAATGGGATGATTAATGAATCTATTAATGGAATGCCGATTATTCAGGCCTTTAAAAGACAAAGAGAGACAACTGAAGAATTTGAAACAATGAATAAAGAATATTTTACATTCCAAAATAAATTATTGAGCTTGAATGGTTTAACAGGGCACAATCTTGTGCTTTTGTTGAAAAATCTCGCTTTCATGGCGTTTATCTGGCACTTTGGAGGTCAGTCACTCGGAGTAGGTTCCGTTATTTCCATCGGTGTTCTTTATGCGTTTGTTGACTATTTGAACCGTATGTTCCACCCGGTGACAGGGATGGTCAATCAGCTTGCACAGCTTGAGCAGGCACTTGTTTCGGCAGAGAGAGTGTTTGTACTGATGGATGAGCCAGGTCAGACAGTTACGGAAAACGAGATCGACCGTTATAAAGGTAATGTGGAATTTAAGGATATTACTTTCAGCTATGTAGAGGGAGAGCCTGTTCTAAAAAATATTACTTTTAATGCGAACCAAGGAGAAACGATCGCATTAGTCGGACACACAGGATCAGGAAAAAGCTCGATTATGAATCTGTTGTTCCGCTTTTACGATATTAAGCAAGGGAAGATCGTGATCGATGGAACAGATATCATGGAATTATCCAAACAAGAACTTCGTCAGCATATGGGGATTGTTCTTCAAGATCCGTTCTTGTTTACTGGAACGATTGCTTCAAATGTAAGTTTGGATAATCCTGAGATAACGAGAGAACAGGTCGAAAAAGCTTTAACAGATGTAGGTGCGATGCCGTTCATAAATAATCTGCCAAAGGGATTAGATGAACCGGTAATAGAAAAAGGAAGTACGCTGTCTTCTGGTCAGCGTCAGCTGATTTCATTCGCTAGAGCACTTGCTTATAATCCTGCTATTCTCATTCTGGACGAAGCAACAGCAAGTATTGATACAGAAACAGAGGCAGTAATCCAGGATGCACTTGATGTCTTGAAACGCGGGCGTACGACTTTCATCATCGCTCACAGACTTTCAACAATTAAGAGCGCAGACCAAATTCTCGTTTTAGATCGAGGCATGATCGTAGAACGCGGAGATCATAACGATCTAATGGAGCAAAAAGGCCGCTACTACCAGATGTATCAGCTTCAGCAAGGCAAAACAGAAAAAAAACGCGCAGTGAGTTAATAGGGATTAAAAAAACAGGAGCCTGATAGGAGCTCCTGTTTTCTTATTGATTGATAAACGGCAAATCTCTTCGTCGGTTTATCCTTCTTCTTTATTTTTCTTGTCCATTTCATCATTTTGCTTACCGTCATCTACTCCGTTATCTTGATCAACACCATCACCACAAGCAGTTAATCCACCTAAAGTCATCATCGCAGCTAGTGTACCTGCAACCCATCTCTTTTTCCACATGTGAACCACTCCTTACTTTTTTTGATTGTTGATTTTCACTTACTTAAAGATACCCAAGATGCGCCAGATAAAACCAGAAAGCGGCAAAAAGTGATAAAAGTCACATCATTGTTACAAAAATTAGGATAGTGTTAAAGAAGCAATTAATAGGAAGAAGGCATGTAAATGGGGTCTCTGTTAAACCTTTTTATAAAAAAAGAAGAGGAAGATTTGTTTTTTGTTTCAACTGAATATGAAAAGAAGGTGAAGGTTCATTTACCCGCATCAAGTGACTGGCATAAGCAATTAAAAATGATTTCAATGACGAAAGAAGATCTAGTGATTATTAAATCGCTGCAGCCTTTAATTAAAGAAAATATCGAGCAAATTGTTTCTCAGTTTTATAAAAATATAGAATATGTACCAGGTTTGCTTGAAATCATTCAAAAGCATAGTTCTGTGGAACGTTTGAAAGTTACATTAATGAGACATATTCATGAGATGTTCAGTGGAGTTATTGATATGAAGTTTATTGAGCAAAGAAGAGTGATCGCGCATATCCATTTTAGAATCGGTTTACAGCCAAAATGGTATATTTGTTCGTTTCAGGATATGCTTTTATCCATGTTATCTATTTTCGATGACAGAATAAGAGATAAGGAAGAGTATCAAAGAGCTGTAAAAGCTGTGACAAAAATACTCAATTTTGAACAGCAGCTTGTTCTGGAAGCATTTGAGGCAGAACAAATTAAAGAGCGGGAGCGACATGAAGAACAAAAACAATTGATTATTCAATCCGTTGGAAACTCCGTGGATGAATTAGCTAGTATTTCGGAAGAGACGAGTGCAGCGCTTCAGGAATTATCCTCAAAAGCTGATGAAGTTGTTGACTTTGCGAAAAATAGTGCCGATTCTGCGAATGAAGTAACACATCAATCCATAGCAGGTAAAAGCAAACTGGACGGCCATCAGAAAATGATCTATGAAATAAAAAAACAATCAGAAATAATTACCTCTGACTTATCAAAATTAGAAGAAGCTGCACATAAAATTAATGATGTGGTAAGTATAGTAACCGGGATTGCTGAACAAACCAATCTGCTTTCGCTCAATGCAGCCATTGAAGCTGCTCGGGCAGGGGAGGCTGGAAGGGGTTTTTCGGTTGTAGCACAAGAGGTACGCAAGCTGGCAGATCAGACGAAAATATCAGTTTCTGGTGTTTCAGAGCTTGTTATAAATACGGAATTCAGTATTAAAGCCGTCTTAGATTCTGTGAATAAAATCCATTATATTGTTAATGAAAGTGTAACTGAATCTGTTACAATATCCAATTTCTTTGAAACGATTTTGAAAACGATGGACGATAGCAATAAAAAGAGTATCGCACTTGAAAAAGAAGTAGAAGTAATGGCTGAAGTAATTGAAGAATTAACGAAGGCGGTAGGTCAGATTGCCGTTTCTGCTGACAACCTGACAGATACTGCTCATAAGATCTAACAGGAGAAAAGAGCTGGTATTATTCAGCTCTTTTCATTATTGTGAATAACATATTGAGCACGGCTTGTTTCAAATGACACAATATCATCATCCAGACGAATATCATTGATTCCATCGATAGGAATTTCATAAAGGACAGCTGGAAGTTCGATTTCAGACCCTTCTTCTCTGGCATAAGCGGTTCCGTGTAAAAACAAGATGTTGTCACCCAAATAGTCGTCTTCTGCATTTCTTTGTTCGAATGTTGCTTCATTTAGAGAAATTCTAATTTCATCAATATCTCCAGTTTCTTCTTTTCGAATGGCGATTTGTCTGCCAGACCAACGGTTAATTATATCTTTAAGTTCGATTATTTTTGTATCAGACATTGTTTTCACCTCAATATAAATCTTCCCGAAATCGATAAACTTAAACCGAAGAAAAAAAGCCCCTTTACGAAGAGGCTTTTCAAAATTAGGGGTTTATTAGGGGGTTAGTGAGAGTATTTTACTCGCCCCCCAAGGAGCAACGCCGATTGTTACATCCATATCACTAGCTTTTTCTTCTAGATTTTTCCCTGTGTTTTCCTGTACATAATATCGTTCAAACCCATACGTTAGCTGTAGCTGATCTGCGGATCCATTACCGATCCAAACGCGGTCAGCTCTTGCATTTAGTATTACTTGATTGCCAGAAGCTTCAGGTTTATTTGGATACACACCGGAAACGCCGTAATAGCCATCTTTGTTTTTTTCTAATAAAACATAAACATGACTCTGTCCTCGATTTGATAAATCTTCTTTACCATGCCATTCAGAAATTGGAACGGTGCTGATATCAAAATTAAGCGTTACATAATCCCCGTATAGTATGTCCGTCGGGTCAATAGGTTCGGTCTTGATTTTTATTTCCTTTCCAATATAATCAATGCTGTAATAGCTTCCAGCAATGAAGAGGAGAAATAAAACCTGCAGGGCAGCAGCAATCATCCAGCCTCTTTTTTTACTCATTGTGCGGCCCTCCATTTTTCAATATTTGTTTTTTCTTTCGCTGTAAAAATGCGTTCAGAATAAATAGAAGGATTCCACCAAGCAAAAAGAATATTGATTTTGGCATAAAAGCCCATGCCAGATTGAAATAACCCATTAAACAAACAAGCATGAACAGAACAATTCCGAGATTGATCTGCTGCCGATTTTCATTCTTAAATCCTTTTGCCAACATCAGTCCTGAATAGGTGAACATGACAATTAGATAAAGAAGTCCTACGAACAGCGGATCGGCAACCTTCATTAAATAAAAGAAAGGTACAAAGATCAGCAGCTCCCAAAAATGCATATATAAGCTTTCACTTCTTTTTGCATAAAGTGCAGCAGCAAATAGAATAAGAAAGCCTGGGAGATAAAGAGCTGTTTTAGGTAGATCGAAATCTGAGAAGAACTCATTTGTCATTGATAAATACAAACCGTAAGCAAATGCAAAACCGATAAGAGTGCCAATGCGATTAAACGCTTGTTTAAATACTGATTTCTCGACCCATAAACCTGCAGTATATAATGCTAATCCAAACAGGAAGAACCAGAGAAAATTAATTTCTTCTGTTAATAAGAACATAAGTACTTGTGCGCTTAATCCAATCGTAAATAAATTTGCTTCAAGTCTTCGCGGGTATAAAAATAGGTAGCCTCCGATACTCACTAAAAAAACAAGAAATAATAAATAACTGAAGTTTTCATAATTGCTTATGCTGTATAATTGTCCGCCGATTGTAATTACAGCGAGAAGGAGGAAAAAGATTTTTTTTCGATCACGAAATAAATAATAGATGGCTGGTAAACTCCAGAATACAAAAAGCTGAGCATCTACTGCTGAAAGGTGGAACGTCTGTCCTAACAGAATAATGCTCGCTCCAAATGAAATGATTCCGAGAAAGTTAAAGGATGTACTGAGTGAATTATTGCCTTTTTTAGCAAACACCTCGCCGGCAGTGTAAAAGCCTGTCATGATTACGAGTAAGAGAGCAAGTCTTGCAAGCGGAGGTATTTCACCCCAGTTAGAAGCAATGAATGATAAAATACCAATTCCGATGAGTATACTTGCTAAAATGGGCAGTACACGACTGGGTTTATTTTGTTCAATTGTGTTTGGATAACGAGCTACCAGTAAATCGAGCTGTTCAGATGTAATAATCTTTTCATCTACCCATTTTTGGCCATCACGTTTCATCCATTTTTGATTCATAATCTCCCCCCCTCAACTTATGTATATGTTACAATGTTCAAACTCATAAGTAATAAAAAAGTTCTCTGTTAGTGTAATATTACACTAATCTTTTTTTTGAATCAATCTTAAATTCATATAAGAAAATGAGCTGAATCATAAAGGATATCAGCTCATTTTTATTTTTATTTTAGGCAATAATCTCTTAGGAACAGCCTTATTTTTTATCTTGTACATAATGGACGATGTTTAATACAGCCTTGCGGGGAAGGAATCGAACAAGCTGGGCTAAAGCCTTATTTTTAAAGCCTGGAATAGAAATATGCTTTTCATTCATAAGTGCTTTATAGCCGGTAAGTGCTACTTCATTTGCACCCATAGCACCCGATTGAAAAAGACGTGACTGTTCAAGGCTAGCTCGCTTTTCAAAATTCGTTGATGTTGCTCCGGGACATAAAGCGGTTACGGTGACATTTGTATTTCTTAATTCGTAACTGATTGCTTCCGAGAATGAGAGAACATAGGCTTTTGTTGCATAGTAAACAGCCATTAATGGACCAGGCTGAAAAGCTGCTGTAGAAGCTACGTTCAATATTTTCCCGCTGTTTCGTTTAATCATGGCTGGGAGAAGCTGTTTTGTTAATGTAGTTAAGGCCATGATATTTACTTGCAGCATATCTTTTTCTTCTTTCCACGATGTTTCTTCAAAAGAGCCATATGCTGCAAAGCCTGCATTGTTAATTAGAACATCGATCTGAATATTTTTTGCCATAAGCTCTGCTGTTAATTCTTCAGCACTATTCGGTAAACTCAAATCTTTTGCGAGTACAGTTGCCTGGATGCCATGCTTAGCTCTTAATTCATCAGCTATTTCTTGCAGAACTGCTTCGTTTCTTGCATTAAGAACAATATGGTAATGGTCTTTAGCAAAGAGTTTTGCAAATTCTAATCCAATTCCGCTTGAAGCACCAGTTATTAATACAGTTTTATTATTCATAAGGTACATCCTTTCAGTTGTGTTCATATGTTTAAGTATATCGACATATTATCATATTTATAAAAATTAATAAACAATCTAAATAAAAAAAGGTATGATGTAAGAAATGTAAAGACTATATAAAGGAGGTGCGCAATTGATGAAAAACGTATTGATTGCAAAACATCCAGCTACGGGAGAAACGATAGACCAATGGCTAGAAACAGATGTAAAGCAAGTTCCCGAAATATATGAGAAGGCAAAATCAGCTTTTGCGTTTTGGTCTTCACGAAACTTGGAAACGCGCCTGGCTTATATTACCAAAATGAAGCATTATTTACTTGCGAATTTGGATGAAATCGTTGATGAAATTTGCTCTGCGACTGGAAAAGTAAAAACGGAAGCTTTAACTTCTGACATTATGCCTGTAATTGATATCTTACAGCATTATGAAAAACGCGCACCAAAAGTATTGAGAAGAAAGAAAGTACCGACACCATTGCTTTTTGTAGGAAAGTCTTCTTACGTGGATTATTTTCCTTTAGGTACCGTTTTAATCATATCTCCTTGGAATTTTCCGTTTCAGCTTTCGATGACACCTGTCATTTCAGCAATAATTGCTGGAAATTCGGTAATTTTAAAACCTTCGGAAGTGACACCAACAATTGGACTTTTGATCGAAAAGATAGCGAGAGAAATTAATCTCCCTAAAAATGTTCTTCAAGTTGCACATGGCGGGAAAGAGCTGGGGCAAGCATTAGCAGCAGGAACACCTAATCATATTTTCTTTACAGGATCAGTTGAGACAGGAAGGAAAATTGGTGTTGAAGCGAGCAGGCGTTTAATACCATGCACCTTGGAGCTTGGTGGAAAAGATCCGATGATTGTTTTTGAGGATGCACCCTTAAAAAGAGCCGTGAATGGCGCGGTGTGGGGGGCTTTCACAAATGCAGGCCAAGTGTGTATGTCGATTGAGAGAGTATATGTTCAGCACGCGATTTATGGAGAATTTATTGACCGGCTCGTAGAGGAAACGAAAAAGTTAAAGATGGGTGAAGATATAGGCTCATTGACGTTTGCTGGCCAAAAAGAAGTGATTAGAGATCATATTTTAGATGCATTAGAAAAAGGAGCGCTCTTACTTACTGGGAAACATCCAGATAAATGGGAAGACAGTATGTATCTGGAGCCAATGATCTTAACAAATTTAACAGATAAGATGAAAATTTTAAAAGAGGAAACATTCGGTCCTGTTATGCCGGTCATCGCTTTTGAAAGGGAAGAAGAAGCGATTCAAATGGCAAACAGCACTAACTTTGGATTAAACGCCAGTGTTTGGACGAAAGATAACGATCGTGCTAATCGAACTGTATCTAAGTTAATAACAGGTAACGCTGTTATTAATGATGTAATGATAACCGTTGTAAATCCTCATCTGCCTTTTGGTGGTGTAAAGAATAGCGGAATCGGAAATTATCATGGTGATGAAGGATTAGTTACATTCAGCAGACAAATGTCTGTTATGAAGGATCCGGGTTTTAAGCAAAATGAAATCAACTGGTTTCCTTACAAAAATAAATACGATAAAGTTAAATTTCTTATACAGGCTTATTATTCGAATAAAAAAGAAATGGTCTCACTTGTTCGATCAGCTTATAAAAAGTTTAGACAAAAATAAAAGCGATTCAGCTTTAAAGCTGAATCGCTTTTCTCATCTAAAGAATACATTCATCTTCAATAATGTTAATCAATTGTTTAAGCTGTAATACGGTTTGGTCGAGCGTTAAAAAGTAAAAGATTTCTTTCCCTTTTTTTTCTGTTCCAACGATTCCAGCTTCTCTTAAAATTTTCAAATGGTGAGAAACTGTCGGACGAGACATAGGAGAAGCATTTGCGATATCAGTAACATTCATTTTTTCTGTTTCAGCTAATACCAAAACAAGATCCTGTCTGACGGGGTCACCGAGAGCTTGAAATAAGGGAATAGTTTTTCTGAACATATTTACTGCATAGTCATTCGACATCATTTCACCAACTTTTATGCCATTCAATTATCTATCTTTACTATAAATCAGTATAAACCATTCGTACAATTTTTTAACAGCGTAAAATTGTGTGGAAAGTACTCTATAAATTGCCAGGTATCTATACGCATACAGGTTTTATGAAGTATACACAATATGTACAAGGAGGTGAAACACAATGGCAAGACGTAATAAATTAGCGGTACCTGGTGCACAGCAGGCTATCGATCAAATGAAATATGAAATCGCATCTGAGTTCGGTGTAACACTTGGACCAGACACAACTGCACGTGCAAACGGATCTGTCGGCGGGGAAATGACGAAACGTTTAGTAGCAATGGCACAACAACAATTAGGCGGATCTCGCTAAACTCTATAAACATGGCTGTAAAAGGGGTGGAATAATCCACTCCTTTTTTAGAAGGAGGGAAACAATCATGGGCATGTGTCCAGTATGTAATAACTTTCATACGATCAATGTCCGCTGCCCGGAATGCGGCCGCTCTGTAACAGATCAAGGGAAGATCAGTGATTTCTTTGATGATTATAGTGCTTATATGGAAGTGGATGAGCTTAAATTAGAAGATGGTTACAATCAAGATTTTAAGGAAAGCCAATGTCCTCATATTTTTTATTGCGATTCCTGCCATCAAGAGGTGATGTTATTTATTGGTGAATGGTAAAAAAACTTCACATCCTGCAAATTAGGACGTGAAGTTTATTGGCTTAATCTTATACGTTTTTCCATGATGATTCGTAACCAATCCAATAATGATGTTAAGATCCAATATATGACTGCGGCTTCAAGTAATACCGGGAGCACAATCAATTGTGATGCGCTGATCTGATCAGCCATTAATGTTAGCTCAGGTACTGTGATCACAGATGCCATTGAGGATGCTTTAACAATATCAATTAATGAATTCCATACTGATGGAATTGAAACTCTCCAGGCTTGCGGCAAGATAACTTCTTTATAAGTGGTGAACCGGTTCATTCCGAGTGAATAAGCAGCTTCCCATTGTCCTTTTTCTATCGACTGAATAGCTCCCCGGTAAGACTCCGCGATATAAGCACTGAAATGCAAAATTAATCCAGCGAGTGCAGCCTGCCATCCTTCAGGTACATATAAAAAAGTAAATCCGTTGTATAAAATAAGCAATTGAATTAATAATGGCGTTCCCCTAAAAAATGATATATACCACTTTGCGATACCTGATAAAAATTTAATAGAAGACATACGGCATAAAGCGATGACTAATCCAAAAATAAGAGCTCCCAAAATGGAAACAAGACTAATGACGATAGTAAAAACAGCTCCCTCCAGCAAATAGGGGAGGGAGTTGATCAAGATATCAGCAAGCTTATTCACTTACGTCTTCTCCAAAATATTTTTTAGAGATTTTTGCTAAAGTGCCATCTTTCTTCATATCTTCAAGAGCCTTGTTTACTTTCTTGACTAATTCTTTATCATCTTTTCGGAATGTAAATGCCATTTTATTTTTATTGAAAGGCTCACCAACCGCCTTCACGTTATAATCTGTTTTCTTCAATTCAGTTAAAATAAACAGCTGGTCGTTCATTGCCGCATCAACACGGTTAACGTCTAAGTCTGATAGTACTTGAGCGATGCCTTTGTAGTACTTTGTTTTTGCTCCAGCTTCTTCAGCTACTTTTGCATAGTTGCTTCCTTGTGTCGTACCAACCGTTTTCCCCTTGATGTCGTCAATTCCTTTTATGTCTTTATTGTCTTTGTTGACGATTATTTGTCCACCGGAAACGGTATAAGGTGTTGAAAATTCATATTTTTGTTTTCTTTCGTCTGTTACGGTTACTTGGTTTGCAACAACGTCAAAACGCTTAGAGTCCAAGGAAGTAAACATGTTCTTCCACTCTGTAGCAACGAACTTTGGTTTCATATCTAGTCGTTTTGCTACTTCTTTTGCTACTTCAACATCGTATCCTGTAATGTCGTTAGTTTTTTTATCACGGTAAGAAAATGGTGGGTATGTAGCTTCAGTACCAATCGTTAAAACGTTTTTATCTTTATCACTACCCGTGTTTTTAGACTGATTTGATGTACCGCAAGCTGATAAAAGTACAGCAGTTAAGGCAAGTGCGATAAGTGATTTAATTGTGTGTTTCAAATAAACTTCCTCCTTATCGGATTTAATCCGACAAATTTTATCTGTTTTATTGTATTAAGGTTGGTGCATTAAGTCAATCATTAAACATTTTCCCCGATATAGAGAAAAATAACAGAAAAAATTAAAATGAGAAATTGTGCCTGACTGCATAGAAAAAAGCCCCTGAAAATTAATCAGGGACTTTCGTCCTAGGTTTAATTACACTTTAAGAAATTATTACTTGCTAACATGATGTTCATCTACGCAGTGACAAGTTTAGGTCTAAAGTATAGGTGCAACTAAGGTTGACTGAACCTAGCGTCAATTAAGTTTTCTTTAACGTATGCGAATTTCAGTTTCTTTATCGAAGAAGTGTGCTTTATTCATATCAAATGCAAGGGAGATGCTTTGGCCGTTGCGGATATCTGTGCGCGAGTCAACACGCGCGATAAAATCTTGTCCGCTTACAGTTGAGTAAAGGAACGTTTCAGCTCCCATCAATTCTGCTACATCAATTTTTGCTTCGATTCTTGTATTAGCAGAAGACTCAAGGAATACAGGCTCATCGTGAATGTCTTCTGGACGAATTCCAAGAACGATGTCTTTGTTAGCATAGCCTTTGTCACGCAGCACTTTCATTTTTCCTTCTGGAATCGCGATTTGAGTATCACCGATTTTAAAGAATCCATCTCCAAGCGTACCGTTAAGGAAGTTCATTGCCGGACTTCCGATAAATCCGCCTACGAAGATATTTTCAGGTGTGTCATAAACTTCTTTCGGTGAACCTACTTGCTGGATGCGTCCATCTTTCATAACAACAATACGTGTAGCCATTGTCATTGCTTCTGTTTGGTCATGTGTTACGTAGATCGTCGTTGTTTGCAGACGCTGATGAAGTTTAGTAATTTCAGCACGCATTTGTACACGAAGTTTTGCATCCAGGTTGGATAAAGGCTCATCCATCAAGAACACTTTTGCATCACGAACGATAGCACGTCCTAGTGCAACACGCTGACGCTGTCCGCCTGATAAAGCTTTTGGCTTACGATCTAAGTATTGCTCGAGACCTAAGATTCGCGCTGCTTCTTTTACGCGTTTGTCGATCTCATCTTTGCTGAATTTACGAAGCTTTAGTCCAAACGCCATGTTGTCATAAACGTTCATATGCGGATATAGGGCATAGTTTTGGAAAACCATTGCGATGTCACGGTCCTTTGGTGCAACATCATTTACGACACGCTCGTCGATTACAAGCTCTCCTTCAGAAATTTCTTCTAGTCCTGCGATCATACGAAGTGTAGTTGACTTACCACAGCCGGATGGACCAACAAACACGATGAATTCTTTGTCCGAAATATCAAGGTTAAAAT
This sequence comes from Bacillus sp. NEB1478, assembly GCF_031582965.1. Lineage (NCBI taxonomy): Bacteria > Bacillati > Bacillota > Bacilli > Caryophanales > Bacillaceae > Bacillus > Bacillus sp. NEB1478. The sequence continues at coordinate 3,268,280 of NZ_CP134049.1, read as the reverse complement.
CATGAACTGCTGTTACTTTGTTGTCATATCGTTTTACGATGTTGTTTAACTTAATGCCTGCCATTTTATAATCCCCTTCCGTAATGTAAACGTTTTCTTGATGTTTTAAGTTTACGGGTTCACATGCGCTGCGTAAATGGACGACATGACTAAAATAAAACAGTCTCTTTATGCATGTTGCACAAAAAGACTGTTATTGGTCCTTATTTTGTTCCAGTGAGAGAATCGCCATATAAACAGTTAAAGCATTTTTAAATTGCTTAACATCGATTCCGGTTTTATCAAAAAATTTATCTACCCGATATTGAAGGCTATTTCGATGAATGTATAATTTTTTGGCTGCAAGTGAGATATTCATATTGCATTCAACGAACACCTTGATGCTGCTTAGTGTTTCTTTGTCTTCATTCATCCATTCTGCGAGAGAACTTTGTAATGTTTCTAGCAATTGGGAACTGGAATCTTGAAGCAGCAATAACGGAATGGCATCAGCTGTCGTGTATATGGACTTAGGCGGCAGATTGTTTTTAATCAGCAAAAATTGTGCACGTTCACGCTCATAAGTTTGTTTTGCATTAGTCTGCTCATTATTATAGGAACCTAAATAAATGTTTAAGTCGATGTAGAAATCCGTAGACAGCATATCCTTTAATGCTTCATAAGGGGTATCGTTCACATCTTGTTTTGATGTTTCAATGATCACGCCGCTTAATTGATCTTCATTTAATAAAAGGACAGTCTCATCAGGGAATAGTCCGTTAACTGCTTCTGAAAAAGCAAAATAATCGGAGACAGGCTGCTTGCTGAAAAAGTGGATATACCGATAAAATTCAATGGTTTCATTTATTGTTCGTCCAGAAATAAGATCTTTCCACTTTTGCTGTGCAGTTGAGTATGTGATGGATGTTTCTACTTTATAGTTTTCAAACATGGAAGATAATAGTTTTAGCTCAGAATCAGATAAAGTAGAACGTCTAATGCCAAACGGTTCACCTGCATGAGTAATAAACCAAACATAATCAGTTTGATGAACTAGGTTCGTTGTTATAGAGTCTTTATAATGTTTCTTTAATTTGTTAAGCATCTGTTTCGTGTCCTTTCCAGGGAAAGCTTGTTATTATTATAGCAATAAATATGGAAGATACTAAATGAATGAAATGAAAAGAGGCGTGGTCTATGAAAAAGTGTCCGTGAGTAACAACGGGTACGGTCGTGTACGACTGGCAAAATAGTGATATTTGGACGAACAGAAAAGATTGGAATCAAGAGCACTCATCAAAGTCTATCATCCTGACATTTGACGATGGACCTTCTTCTGTTTTAAGTGATATATTAGATATTTTAAAAAAACATAATGTTAATGCACTGTTTTTTTGGCAGTCCCGTTTGCTTTATAAAGAGCGGCCATGGAAACGAGTAATTAACGATGGCCATATGATTGGCGGTCATTCATTAAGACATCGGGATTTGACGAAGCTAAGTATGGATCAACAGTTTCAAGATATTAATAAAAATAAGATGCAAATCAGTCAATTGACGGGCCAGCCTATGATGTATTTTAGACCGCCATTCGGCCAGTTTAATGAAGATACAATCCAAGTTTTGAAATCGCTGGATCTCGTTCCATTTTTGTGGGAAGTAGCAGGTCTTGATTGGGAGCATAAAGATCATCCTGATCACATTATTCATAACGTTATCAATCATGTAAAAGATGGATCAGTCATTTTGCTGCATGAGCTTAGGCAGACTGCGGCTATTTTGGATGATTTAATTTCCGAACTAAAAGCAGAAGGATATTCTTTTGAATTGCCGCCATTGAAATAGTCATATAAGGCAAGGGGATAGAGGGGATAAAACAAAGCTCGCAGAATGCGAGCTTTGTTTTATCCCTATTTATTTGTGTATTTCTAGTGAATGCAGGTGTTGAGGAATAATCGAGCATGATAAAGAGATTATACTGAAATCAGTACTCCTGCAGGTATAAAAATGAGCAAGTTAGTAAGAGAGAAGAACAAAAACGGTGAGGGAAATAAATTGTTTGGGGTCAGTCCCCCCATTATACTGGTAATAAGTGAAGGTGAATCGGAGGGGCTTATGAAGAAAAAGATTGTTGTTTCATTCAGTGGTGGAAAAGACTCGATGTTAGCTTTACATAGAATTCAGAAATCCGGAGAATGGGAAATCGATTCTTTATTAACAACCTTGACGGAGAACTATGATCGGACGACTATGCATGGTGTCCGTAATGAGCTTTTAGAATGGCAAGCAGAATCTCTTGGCATTCCTTTAAGAAGGGTGTGGATTCCGCAAGATTGTTCAAATGAAACATATCAGCGAAGAATGGAAGCAGCGGTAAATAAAATAAGAGAAGATGACATCACACATATTATGTTTGGAGATATTTTTCTGCAGGATGTTAAAAAGTATAGAGAAAAGATGCTTGAAGGTACCGGTTTGACACCTGTTTTTCCTTTATGGAAAGTTGATTCTTCAGCGTTAATAGATGAGTTTCTGACTGAAGGGTTCAAGACAGTTTTATGTTGTGTGGATACTCACAAGATCGATCAGTCTTTCGTAGGCAGAGTGATGGATCAGTCCTTCATTGAAGACTATCCAAAGGAACATGACATATGCGGAGAGAACGGAGAGTTTCATACATTTGTCTTTGGTGGCCCATCCTTTTCATTCCCTGTTCATTACAAATTAGGTGAACATAGAATGGCCAAAGATATGTATACAGGTGAAGATCGGTTCTTCTATGTGGATCTTATTCCTAACGTTAAGAAGATATCGATTTAACGGTACGAAATTGCTAGCCACTTTCTAAATAACGTATACTAGAAAAATAGAATATGAAGTAATGGAGAGAAAATAGATGAATATATGGCTTTCATTAACGATTATGGTCGTAGTAGGAGCTTTCATTGGCGGACTGACTAACTTAATTGCAATCAAAATGCTGTTTCGACCGTTTAATACGTTATATATAGGAAAATTCAAAGTGCCTTTTACACCTGGACTTATTCCGAAACGCCGGCATCAGCTCGCCGTTCAGTTGGGGGAAACCGTAACCAAACATCTTCTGACAGCTGAGGGTGTACAAGGGAAAATCAATGATTCTGCTTTTCGTGAAGAGATATTGATGTGGGTTCAAAGCGAAGTTCAGCTTTTTTTACAAAGTGAGATCACAATTAATGATCTGCTGAAAAAAGATTTCGGTATTGATGATGTTCAAGGACAGATTCAAACGACAACTGAAAAATGGATCGAAAGCCGAATGAAAAAACTGTTGGATGCAAACAATGAAAAAGGAATTAAAGATGTTTTGCCAGAAAAATTTGTTCTTGCTGGGGAAAAAAAGATTCCAGAAGCAGCAGATTGGTTAATTACAAAAGGGATCATCTATCTGGAGAGTACGGAGGGCAAGAAAGCTTTAACTACTGGTATCGATGCCTTTTTAATGGACAAAGGCATGCTGGTTAACATGGTATCGATGTTTTTCGGGAATGTTAGTCTTGCTGAAAAAGTACAGCCCGAGCTACTTAAATTCCTGCGCCACGAAAATACACGAGACACGCTTATCAATGTATTGGAACAAGAGTATAAAGTGTTCATGGAAAAAAGGATGGACGAGGCAATCAGTCTGATGAATGTTCCAAATTTAACAGCAGGGCTGGCCAAAGAAATCACGCTTCAGCTGCCGATTGAAGAATATTTAAATACACCGTTAAGTACGTGGGCAGATGCGATCGAAAACTGGGTTGTGAATGATTTAACACCTAAAGCTGTATCAGCAGGCATGAACATTTTTGTTGAACGCCTGGATGTATTGCTTGAAAAAATGCATCTCGCAAAAATTGTTGAAGAGCAAGTAGAGACTTTTTCACTCGAGCGTTTAGAAGAAATTATTATCTCGATTGCCAATAGTGAGCTGAAGATGATCACATGGCTTGGAGCCCTTTTAGGCGGAATAATTGGCCTGTTCCAAGGTATCCTTGTACTATTTTTGTAGAGTCTGTTATAGTGGGTACCGTAGTTTAATTCATGGGAGGTTTTATAACAATGGCAAATGTATATGATGTTGCTTACGATCTAGAAAAAGCATTAAGAAATAGTGATGACTTTCAAGCTTTGAAAAAAAACTATGATGAAGTGAATAATAGCCCGGAAACGAAAGTGCTTTTCGATAAATTCCGTGACATTCAAGTCGCTCTTCAACAAAAACAAATGGCTGGTCAAGAAGTGACTCAAGAAGAAGTTGAAGAAGCTCAAAACTTATTCGCAGAAGTTCAGCAAAATCAAACGATCTCTCAATTGATGGCTGCAGAACAGCGTATGAGTATGATCATCAACGAAATCAATAAAATCATTACTAAACCTTTAGAAGAGCTTTATGGTCCAATGGTAGAAGAAAATGAACCTCAACAATAAATGATTTTAAAAGTCTCTGTTTCTTTGTAAACAGGGGCTTTTTTTGTTTGTGCTTTTTTTGCTTTTCCCATAAGTTGTAGGCTTGTCAGCGTTCTAAAGCATGTTTGATGCTCATAGACTTATTTCGAGTCTTTATACTTTTTCGCATTAAAAGGGGGGAGCATCATGGTATACCGATTACTGGCGATTGACATCGACGGAACCCTACTGCGAAGCAATTTCCGTATCGACAGGGAAACGAGAGAAGCCATTGATTATGTACAGAAAAAGGGTGTGTATGTAACACTTGCTTCAGGAAGGAGCTTTCCATCCACACAGAAAATCGCCAAGGCATTAAAAATCAATAATTATCTTATCAGTCATAATGGCGGTTTTATGGCATCATCACTTGATGAACCAATATACGAAAACAGATTATCTGTAGAAGATACGTACAGGATTGTAGATGTTTTAGAAAACTATGAGTGTCATATGCGCGTAGTTCATGAAAGATTTTCAGTTGGAAATCAGCTAAAACAAAAAAGCCAGCTTGTTGCGAAATTAACGTTAAGTACGGGTGATCCGCTATTTTATCCTGTTTCTTTTACGGAGAATCTTGGAGACCATGTATTATCACAAGAAATTTCTCCGCCAAAAATTGATGTGCAATTTTTTGATGAAAAAGAATGTGAGTCTGCCCAAAAATATTTAAAAGAACAAATGCCTGATTTTGAATACTCGGCATCTACGAAATGTAACTTAGAAATCACTGCGAAAAAAGTAACAAAAGGGAATGCACTTCGATTCCTCGGTGAAAAATTAGGAATTGCACCGAGTGAAATGGTAGCGATCGGGGATTCTTATAATGATTTGGAAATGATTGAATTTGCGGGTCTTGGTGTAGCCATGGCGAATGCGCCAGAAGAGGTAAAACGAAAAGCAAAATGGATTACACGAACGAACGACCAGCTCGGTGTTCCTTACATGGTAAAAGAAGTATTCCGAAAGCAAATGCGTTTCCAAACACTTAAAAGATAGTGCTTTTATAAAGTATAAGTGCTCTTCTTGGACGATCAAGTCCGGGAAGAGTATTTTTCTTTTTAAATGGAGTTTTTAAACAGGGGAATAAGTGCGCCATACGGAATTTATGCGCGCGATACGAGAAATGTGCGCGCAAATAAATCATCAAAGAGAACGGATTTCCTAAGTTTCCGACATCATTTTGTGTGAATTTGTCAAAAAAGTTTCAATTATATTACAAATGTAGAATATGAAAGGGTTTTCATGAATCGTGGCGAATAATATTTATGTAAGATTCACTTTGTAAAGGGAGGATTCAAATGGAAAAAACATTAGACCTACAATTAAAACCAAAGGTGGCCGAGTTCCTTAATGGGACAAAAAAACATTTTATCAATGGAGAATGGGTCAGTTCAGCAAGCGGAAAAACATTTGAAACAGTAAACCCTGCAACTGGAGAAGTACTTGCGGTTGTATCTGAAGGTGGAAAAGAGGATATCGATAAGGCAGTTAAAGCTGCTAGACAAGCATTCGATACCGGATATTGGTCAAAAATGCCTGCGTCTAAACGCAGTTATTTAATCTACAAATTAGCTGATTTAATGGAGCAAAATAAAGAAGAACTCGCACAATTGGATACTCTTGATAACGGAAAGCCGATCGGAGAAACAACGAATGCTGACGTTCCGTTAGCAATCGAACATTTCCGTTATTATGCAGGATGGTCAACTAAAATTGTTGGACAAACAATTCCAGTTGCAGGAAGTTTCTTCAACTATACTCGTCATGAAGCTCTTGGTGTAGTTGGACAAATTATTCCTTGGAACTTCCCGCTTTTAATGGCAGCATGGAAGCTTGGAGCAGCACTTGCTACTGGATGTACAGTAGTATTAAAGCCTGCAGAGCAAACTCCTCTATCTGCACTTTATTTAGCGCAACTAGCACATGAAGCAGGATTCCCTGAAGGTGTGTTAAACGTTGTAACGGGTGCTGGTGATACAGGAGCAGCTTTAGTGGATCATCCAAATGTGGATAAAATCGCATTTACGGGTTCGACTGAAGTCGGTAAGCTGATCATGCGCAACGCTTCAAATTCATTAAAGCGTGTTACGCTTGAGCTTGGTGGAAAATCTCCGAATATCATTCTTCCTGACGCTGACATGAGCCGTGCCGTTCCTGGTGCATTAAGCGGAATCATGTTCAACCAAGGACAAGTTTGCTGTGCTGGATCCCGTCTATATATCCAGAAAAAATCGTTTGATAATGTAGTAGCAGACCTCGTGTCTCATGCTAAAAAGATCAAACAAGGTCCTGGATTAGATCCTGAAACGAATATGGGGCCGCTTGTATCACAAGAGCAGCATAATCGTGTTCTTAGCTATATCCAAAAAGGTAAAGACGAAGGTGCAGAACTTCTATCTGGAGGATCCGTTCCTTTTGATAAAGGATATTTCGTAGAACCTACCATCTTTGCTGATGTTGATGATAAGATGACAATCGCAAAAGAAGAAATTTTTGGACCAGTTGTAGCTGCAATGCCATTTGATGATCTTGACGATGTAATTGCTCGTGCAAATGATTCGGAGTATGGTCTTGCGGCAGGTCTATGGACTGAAAACTTAAAGACAGCTCACTATGTATCTAACAAACTTCGTGCAGGTACAGTTTGGGTTAACTGCTACAATGCGTTTGACGCTGCATCACCATTTGGCGGATACAAGCAATCTGGTATCGGCCGTGAGATGGGCTCTTATGCATTAAACAACTACACTGAAGTGAAGAGCGTGTGGGTAAACCTAAAATAAACATCTTGCTTTTACGGGGTCACAATTGATCGGAAAATAAAAAAGAACCGGGTGCTTGATCCAGCATCCGGTTCTTTTGTTTGTTAATTGATGAGCAGCGAATCTCTTCGTCAGTTTTGTCTTCTCGGTGCTCATGTAGGAGAACTATGCTCCTGCGATTACTCGTCGCAATTTGTAGTGTCCTTGCGAGCTTTGCTTATCACTCCGCGCCTCGAAACCTTCATTTCCTCGACCTTTTTGCTTCTGAATCTACAAATTCGATGTTAATTGATGAGCTTCGAATCTCTTCGTCAGTGACGAGCAAAACTTGCACGAAAACTTCGAGTTGCACCGAGTATTCGCAGGTGCATTGTCTTCTCGGTGGTCTTGTTTTAAAGCATCACTTTTATAAAACGCAGTCCTGTATCATCGTAATCTAGGCTTCGGTAAAATTCGTGTGTATCTGTGCGGTGTTTTCCGCTGTTAAGCAAAATAGCGGTACAACCTTGTTCTTTGGCCCATTCTTCTCCATAGCGAACAAGTTGTTTGCCGATTCCGTTTCCACGGAATTCCTCACTTACTACGAGAGCGGAAATTCTCGCATAGCATCCATTTTTTTCGAAATAAATCCCTTTTGTTAAACCGATCATTCCGATGACTTGATCGTTAATACAGGAAACAAAACATGCATAATCTTGATTTGGGAGAAGGGTTTCTAATCGTTCAGTCATTTCCTCAGGAACAGTTGGATATCCGAGTTCCCCCATTAAGTATGAAAGTTCATAACTGTCTTCGTATCTAGCTTCTCGAATGATCACTTCACTCATTGTTTTTTCCCTCGTTTCCATAGGTTTCATTAGCGATGGAAAAGAAGCAGTTGCCCTTTTGGTGAAGTCAGCCGATGTGTTTTTTCTTGAAAGTTCAATTCTGCTAGACGGGCCTCTCCTTGCTGTTTTGCTTCTGAATCGTTTGAGGCTGTAATGACCTCATCCAATATTTTTTCACCGTTCTTTTCGTAAGCAGTCAGTGCGTATGTATTCATGATCGTCTAAACTCCTTTCGTCTGTACAAAGTTTCTTCAACGTTTGGTGGATTAACTCCTGCAAAAGAACAGAATTATTGTGAAACTTCTATAAAAACGGCGCGTATATAGGAATAATATGGTATATTTTACAGCGGGAGGGGAATCAATGTTAACAATAAATAATGTTAAAAAAAGATTTGGATCCTTTACGGCAGTTAATGATTTGAATTTAAATATTCCAACTGGTGATATCTTTGGATTATTAGGTGCAAATGGCGCCGGTAAAACGACAACATTTCGAATGATACTTGGATTATTAACACCGTCTCAAGGGGATATCGCATGGAAAGACAAAGAGATTACATATGAAACGAGCAATCTGGTTGGATATTTACCTGAGGAAAGAGGATTGTATCCCAAACTAACAGTGAGAGAACAACTCATTTATTTAGGGCAGTTGAGGGGAATGAACCGCTCTTTTATACAAGAACAAACGTTAAATTGGCTGAAACGATTTAATGCGGAAGAATACTTGAACAAAAAAGTTGAATCATTATCAAAAGGAAATCAGCAAAAAATTCAGTTCATCGCAGCTGTTTTGCATAAACCAGAACTGCTGATTTTAGATGAGCCTTTCAGTGGATTGGATCCAGTTAACGTTGAACTTTTAAAAAGCGCCGTGCTGGAGCTGAAGAAACAAGGTACCACAATTGTATTTTCCAGCCACAGAATGGAGCATGTAGAAGAACTGTGTGAGCATTTATGTATTATGCATAAAGGTAAATCTGTTGAACAAGGCAAGTTAAGAGACATTAAACGATCGTTTGGAAAGAAAAATGTTTCCATCCGTGCGGATTTTGATCTCAGTTACTTAAGTGCGGTGCCGGGAGTTATAAAGCATCGTTTGACGGCTGATGGAATTACATTGCAAATCGAGCGTGAAGAAGTTGCGGGAAATTTGTTTCAAGCGATTCAATCCAAAGGCTTTGTTAGAAAATTTGAACTTGAGGAACCTTCGTTAAATGATATTTTCATTGAAAAGGTAGGTGTTGTACATGAGTAAATTTATTACCGTCATGATGCATACGTACCGTTCGAAAATTAAATCTAAACCATTTTTAATCTCTACAATTATTACGATCGCCTTAATGTTTGTTGTGAGCAACATGAACGAGATCGTGAAGGTGTTTAGTGGTGATGATGTATCCACAGTTGCTGTGATTGATCATGCTGGGAATGTTTATGAACCTCTAAAATCTCAAGTAAAACAATATGATGATGAATTTAAATTGCAGGAATTTAAGAATACTGAACAAGATGCCGAAAAACGAATACAGGATGGCAAATTAGACGGATTGCTCATCATCGACCAAGATGCTTCAGGTACGGTATCAGCAAAATATAAAGCAGAAGATGTAACCAAACAAGACTTGATTACAGATATTCAGACGGCCTTGCAGCAAATTAAGACGAAGATGGCTGCAGAATCGATTGGACTGAACCAAGAACAACTCGCTGCAATATACCTGCCCGTAGCTTTTGATAAGGAATCATTGTCTACAACAGCAAAAAGTGAGGAAGAAGCGGCTCAAGTTTATGTGCTTGTGTATGTGGTGCTTTTCTTCATGTACATGTCAGTTATGATGTACGGCAGTATGATTGCAGTCGAAGTAGCTACTGAAAAATCCTCACGCGTGATGGAAATATTAATTTCGAGCATCTCGCCGGTTAAACAGATGTTTGGTAAGATTTTTGGGATAGTCCTTCTTGCACTTACACAGTTAGTTATCTTTGTGGCAGCTGGATTCGGGGCAGTTAAATTAAATGGAAGACTGAGTGGCAGTGATAGTATTATCAAAGAACTTAAGCTCAATGATATCCAGGCTTCATTAATCATCTATGCATTCATTTTCTTCCTGTTAGGCTTTTTCTTATATGCTACTTTATTCGCAATGATTGGTTCATTGATTAGCAGAGTAGAAGAAGTGAATAACTTTATGACACCTGTGGTGATCTTCATCGTAGCAGCCTTTATGATTGCGATGTATGGACGGGAAAATCCGGAATCCGGTTTTGTTACAGCAGCATCATTCTTTCCTTTGTTTACGCCAATGCTCATGTTATTGCGTGTTGGGATGCTGTCTCTTCCTGTTTGGGAAGTTGCCATTGGAATCGGTGTATTAGCAGGAGCAATTATCCTTTTTGCCATAATCGGTGCACGCGTTTATCGCGGAGGAGTGCTTATGTATGGAAATGCACCTTCTTTAAAACTCTTCAAACAAGCCGTTCTTTTGTCAAAACAGGAGAAAAAGAATATATCTAAGTAAGTAAAAGGGGACAAATCACAGCAGACAGCAACCGATAATAACCCCTTGGGCATTTTCGAAAAAAACATCCAAACGGAGTGGAATCTTTACGAAATTGAACAAAAGTGGGAAGCTTGGCGGCAGCCAAGCCTCTTTTTTTTGGGTTGATGGGTACCAAGTAATATTACATTTAACAACGAGTTGACGTTATTCGTGTTGATTCAACAAGGTGCAAACTAGATATTCCAGAATCCACCGGACCTTTTTTTAAAGTCTTTTATTGAGGAAACGATGTTGTTTTTTACGAACGTGCTTTCGTATATATGATAAAATGAAGGGAAGAATGGTAGAAAAAGAGGATGAGTGAAAATGATTAAATTTTTACATTGTGCAGACCTGCATTTGGACAGTCCGTTTAAAGGATTATCTACCTTGCCGGATGAGTTTTTTAAACGGTTGTTTGAAAGTACGTTTTTATCTTTTAAAAGACTTATTGATATTGCGATTGCTGAAAAAGTAGATTTCGTCATTATTGCAGGAGATCTTTTTGATAGCAGCCAGCGCAGTTTGAAAGCGCAATCCTTTTTGAAGAGCTGTTTTCAAAGACTGCAATCCCACCAAATACAAGTATACGCTTGCCATGGAAATCACGATCCGCTCGATGGTCAGTGGGTCACGCTGGATTGGCCGAGCAATGTTCATTTTTTCAGCGGCAGCACGATTGAAACCTATTTCTATGAGAAAGAGGAAAAGAAATTAGCTTGCATTCATGGATTTAGTTATGAAACAACAGCTATAACAGATAATCGAACAACGCTTTATCCAGAAAAGAAAGATGAGTTGTACCATATAGGTGTTTTGCACGGACAAGCATACGGATATAGCGGACATAGCCGTTACGCTCCTTTTCTATTATCTGAGCTATTGAAAAAAGGATATGACTATTGGGCGCTTGGCCACATACATAAAAAAATGGATCTGTATCACGAGCCCCCTGTCCGTTATTCGGGAAACATTCAAGGAAGACATAGCGGTGAGACAGGTGAAAAAGGCGGATATATCGTCACGCTGAACGGTAACGAAACAGACAGCCGGTTCATTGCAACATCAGATATTGAATGGCATGAAGAAATCGTTGATGTGCATGAATTTGAACGTCATCAAGAAGTGATCACATATTGTGAAACTATAAAAGAAAGCTATCGTGCAGCAAACAAAGGTGTATTTCTAAATTTAAAGCTTACGGGAGCAGCCCCGCTATATGAACAGCTTTTAGATGGGTCTTTTTTAGAAGAACTTGAAGAAATATTAAGAGAAGAAAATGCAGATTCTTCTTTTGTGTACGTTGTTTCTGTTAAAAATGAAACAGTTCCATATGTAACGGGAGAAGGGACTATTAAACAATCAGGATTCTATCATGATTTAATGGACGTTTTAGGAGACGAAACAGAGCTTGAAAAGGCGCTGTCCGAACTAACATCGCATAAGACGGCAAGACGCTATGTTTCATTAGCAGAAGAAGATTGGGAAATGGTGAGAAAACAGGCAGAACAGCTTATTTTATCTGAACTCTACAATGGCAGGTGAGAGAAATGAAAGTATTATCCGTACATATTTACCACTTTGGAGTTTTGCAAGATTGCAAACTTAACCTTGAACCGTCAAACTTACAGCTTTTATTTGGCGAAAACGAAGCTGGCAAAACAACGCTGATGGATTTTATGAAATGTATGCTTTTCGGTTTTCCATCAAGGAATCAATCAAAAAAACGATACGAACCTAAAAACGGAAATCGTTTAGGCGGGAAGATAACGGTTGAACATGCCAGTTTAGGAAGATGGACGATTGAAAGAATTGAGGGTGCAAAAGTTTCAGGCGATATTTCGATTTATGATGAAACAGGGCAGCAGAAAGAAGAAGCCTTTTTAACAGTTCTGTTAGATGGAATGGATCAAACGTTGTTCGAAGGTGCTTATTGTTTTGGGCTGGATGGTTTGCAAAAGCTGGATAAATTAACTTCTGAAGAACTGGGGAATTTTTTAATGAGCACCGCAATTTCAGGAGACCGTGATCTTCTTGAAATTGAACAGACATTTGAAAAAAAGCAAGGTGAACTATTTAAAAAAGCCGGTAAAAAACCAGTTATCAATGAAAAAATGGAACAATTAAAAACGATCGAACAAACGCTGCATGAACATCGGAGAAAAAATGAAAACTACCAGATCCTTAATGAAAAAAAGGAACAATTAGAAAAAGAATTGAAACAAATAGCGGTTGAATTAAGCGGGTTTCAAAAGGAACTTGGATCATTTAAACGCTTGTTTGAACTACAGCCTGTTTTGGAAAAATATAAGCAATTAAAGCTTCAATTAAAAACATTTGATGCTGATCAGATGTTCTTTCCCGAAAACGGAATCCACCGATATGAGCAATGCCAAGAACAATTATTGGGATTGAATGGAGAGCTGAGCTATATAGATGAGCGTCTATTGTCTATAGAAAAAGAAAAAGATGCCTTAAGTATCAGTGATAAATTGATTCAGAACCAGAAAGAAATTAAACAGTTGTTTAATAAACTCCCAGAATATGAGCATTTGCAAAAGCAGTTGGTGGAGTTTGATCGCTCTCTTTCACACATAGAAAATGAAGAACTCGGAATTACTGAAGCAATAGGTGAAACATGGCGTTCGAATGAGCTGCAGCAATTGGCGTTAACATTGTCTTCGTTAAATGATCATGAGCAAATGTTAAAGCAAATGCAAAACGTTCAAGAGAAAAAGAGAAGATTGGAAGAAGACTTAGAAGACTCTAGAGTAAAACTGGAAGAATTGGAAAAAGAGGAAGCCGAACTAAAGCAAATTCTTTTACCAGAAGAAGAGTATAAAAGATATGAACAAGAAAAGAACCAAAAACAAAGAACCGTTTTTCCGTTATGGGCAGCAATTCTTCCTATTATTTCAGCCGTTTTATTGATTTGGTCTGGCTGGACGTCACCCAATACGTTTGTGTTGTCTTGCGGTGTTCTTCTATTATTCACGGCGATAGGTATTACATTATATTTATCAAGAAATGAAAAATCAGATCCGGGGAGAACTTTTCAATCAAATCAAAAGTATTTGGAAGACGAAGTAAACAGGAATCAATGGATTCAGTTATCGGCAGAACTCTCTCACGCTAATAAGTTGTACTTGCAGCTTGCTAAGCAGCTGGATTTTCTTGAGCTGGAGGAAGCGCGTATCTATGATGAAACGGTAACATGGGCGGATAAGCATGGATTCACAGGAGATATAGATAAGCTTTTAGTAAACGGGTATGTCGAACATTTATATAAATTGAAAGAACTGATGAGGCAAAAAGAAAAAATTACCCAGCAAGTAAGTGACGCTGCTACTTCATCATCAGTTTTTGAGGATGCCGTTGTACAATTATTATCGGACTTTCGAATAGAACCAAAAGCTGACATAAAAGATGCAGTTCAGGAATTAAATGATTCCTTGCAAGAACAGCTGAAAAAAATGACTGAAATAGAGCATTTGGAAAAGAATCAGAATGAGCTTGTTCAGCGTAAAGAAGCTTTGTCAAAAAAGAGCGAGCATATTAAGGATCAAATTGGTCTTCTGTGGAAAGAATCCTGCGTAAAGAGCGAAAAGGACTTTTATTTAAAAGGAGAGGAAGTAAAATCTTTCTTTGAAACCACTAAAGAATGGGAAATGACACATAATCAACTACGATCTCTGGGAATATCAGATAATGGTATAGAGTCGATGGCTGGACAGATTACGAGTCAATATGAGGAAACCCTTCAATTAATGAAGTCTCTTGAAGGAAAAGAAGAACAATGGAAGAATGCCTATAAAACTGCCACAGAAGAAAGGGCTAAACTTGATTGGGAAATGAAAAAACTTCTCGATGACGGCAGCTATTCCGAGCATCTTCATAGATATGAGCTATTGAAAGAAGAGTGGAATCAGCTTGTTAAAAAGTGGGCAGGTTATCGTTTAGCACAGCATGCTCTGCAAGTTGTAAAAGAGCATTATCAAAAAACGAAACTGCCGGCAGTGCTGGAGACTTCAAGCGTATACTTCAGTAAAATTACAGAAGGTGAATACAAATCTATTATCTTTACCTCATCAAACGAAATGCTGCTGGTCAAATCTGATGGTACCCGATTCTCTCCAGGCGAATTAAGCAGAGGAACGGCAGAGCAAGTTTATTTAGCCATCAGACTGGCAGTTGCAATGAATGCAGGACCGGCTGGATTCCCTATTTTTATGGATGACATTGCGGTGAATTTTGACGAGAAAAGAACGAGGCGGACTATGTCTCTTATCGGCGATGCCGCACATGATCGGCAGATTTTGTTTTTTACTTGTCACGCTCATCTTCATTCCATCGTCCCGTCTGTTCCGCTTATTCATTGGCCAAGCCATTCGATACTTGCTGAAAAGTAACAAAGGAGAGTGCAGATAAGCTTATGTCAAATGAATATTCCATTTATTTAGTAGAAGATGAAAAAGATCTTGCTCAAGTGTTAAAAGCTTATATGGAAAAAGAGGGCTGGGATGTCACATTGTTTCAAAATGGGGAAGAAGCACTATTAAATCTAGAAGCTTCACCTCCGCATCTATGGATTTTAGACATTATGCTGCCAGGAATGGACGGCTATGAAATTATTAAGAAAATCAAGCAAAAGTCAGATACTCCTGTCATTTTCATTTCAGCTCGAGATCAAGACCTTGATCGTATCGTCGGCCTTGAGCTAGGGAGTGATGATTATCTGGCCAAACCTTTTATGCCCCGAGAACTTGTGATCCGGGTCAAAAAACTTTTAACGAGAGTATACGAAACAGGTAACCGGATTCCTCAAATCATTGAAATCACGGGTTATACGCTTGATCCGATTTCAAGAAAAATCACACGTGACGATGAACTGATAAATTTAACGGGAAAAGAATTGGATGTCCTTCTCTATTTGATTGAAAACAAAGGAAAAGCGAGAAAAAGGGAAGAGATATTAGAAGCGGTATGGGGAACGGATTACTTCGGTTCAGAGCGTGCTGTTGATGATGTCATCCGCCGCGTACGAAAAAAGATGCCGCGCCTTAATCTAGAAACGGTATACGGTTCAGGTTACAGGATCATTCCATCATGATCCGTCTGAATCTTACACAGCGAATATGGCTATCTTTTGTCTTGCTGCTGTTTACGATCGGACTTACGACAGCTATTATTTATCCTCTTTCGATCAAAGACACACTGACAGAAGAAACGTACCGTATCATTGAGAATGAACAAGAGAAATTCATTTTTGACGAAAGGGAAATACCTAAAAAGAAGGAGTCACCGAGCGAGTTTATTGCGAGAAGAAACGCAGCCCGTTCAGTAGGACATTTTATAATTTCTAATCAATACCAAGATCTCCGAGGGGCTGTCCCTGAAGATAATGTATTAGATGAAATGGCAGAGAAGGCATTTAAGCAAAAAAAGGTTCAAGCGAGGTACGAGCTGAACTATGAGGATGCAACACTCTTTTACGAGATTTCTAAAGTTAAGAACGAACAGGGACAGAGCGGATTTTTGATCTCTTATATGTGGGATACATATAGAGATCAGATGGTTAACCGTCTTTGGATCAGGCTCGTTATTATTTTGATCATAACAGGTATTTTTTCCATTATACCTGCCATTTGGCTTGCCAGGTATCTTCGTTCACCGCTTTCGATCTTAGGTAAACGTTTTGAGCAAATTGCTAAGCGGAATTGGCAAGAGCCTTTTTACTGGAACGGTGATGATGAGTTCTATATTCTTTCGAAGCAATTTGAAGATATGAGGCAAAATCTCTTAAGACATGATTACGCTCAAAAAACATTCATTCAGCACGCTTCACATGAGCTGAAAACACCGATCATGACGATTAAAAGTTATGCCCAGTCTGTTAAAGATGGTATTATGCCTAAGGAAACAACCGAAGATATGATGGACGTGATCTTAAACGAAACGCGGCGGATGGAAAAGCGCGTTCAGAATATGCTGTATTATACGAAACTAGATGCAATGAAACTAGATTTGATAACGAAAGAAGATTTTAGATTCGGCAATCTAGCAGAAGAAATCGTGGAGCGTTTCATGTATCAACGGGAAGATATTCACTTTGAAATTACCGGCAGCCACTATATGATTCATGGTGATGAAGAGCAATGGAGCATCCTGATGGATAACCTGGTCCAGAATGCATTGCGCTATGCGCAAAAGACCATTCGTCTTTCTGCTTATCATAAAGGAAGCTCATTCATCATAGAGGTATATAATGATGGTGAACAGCTTACTGAGGTAAAGGGTGAAGAGATTTTCCAGCCGTTTAGAAAAGGAAATAAAGGACAGTTCGGTCTTGGACTTGCTATTGTAAAACGAATTGCTGAGCTTCACGGAGGAAAAGTAACTGCGGTGAACATAAATGATGGTGTTGCCTTTCAGATTAAACTTCCGCCTAGAGACAATCCTTCAAATGATTCAGAGTTTTGATCCTGAGAGCGGTAGTGGATAATCCCCGCCGCTCATTATTTGCGTATCAGCCAGTCTTTTCGTGCATGAATCAATAAATCGTTATGATATACTTAAACAAAGAAAGGCGGGGTGGAACAATGAAAAAAGGACTTGCTTTTTATAAAGTAGGAGAGATGGTAGACGGTTTCTTTTTGGTTAAATCCTCTGTTAAAGGAACTGCCAGTAATGGGAAACCTTTTCTAACCTTGATCTTGCAAGATCAAACAGGAGATGTAGAAGCGAAATTATGGGATAGTTCACCTGAAGATGAGGGGCTGTATGCTGCTCAAGAGATCGTAAAACTCTCTGGTGAGATGGGCAATTATAGAGGGAAAATGCAACTGAAGCTTAAAGCGATCCGCCCTGCAACGGAACTTGATGGTGTGAAAATCAGTGATTTTCTTGAAACGGCTCCACTTACTCAAGAGGAAATGGTTGAGACGATTACTAAGTACATATTTGAGATGAAAAATCCAAATATCCAGCGAATTACGAGACATCTATTAAAGAAATATCAAAATGAGTTTCTGGAATATCCGGCAGCTGTTAAGAATCATCATGAATTTGTATCAGGATTGGCTTTTCACGTGGTTTCCATGCTAAATATGGCTCGGTCATTCAGTCAGCTTTATCCTTCTTTGGATACTGACTTGCTTTATTCAGGGATTATCTTGCACGATCTTGGTAAGGTCATTGAATTATCAGGGCCAGTAGCGGCTTCATATACATTGGAAGGTAAGCTACTTGGTCATATTACGATTATGGTTAATGAAATCGGTATGACTGCCAATGAACTGGAGATAGCAGGCGAAGAAGTTACAGTTCTCCAGCATCTCGTGCTAAGTCATCATAGCAAACCGGAATGGGGAAGCCCGAAACAGCCTTTGATCAGGGAGGCAGAAATCCTTCATATGATTGATAATTTTGATGCAAGAATGAATATGATGGATCGTGCACTTGATAAAATACAGCCAGGTGAGTTTACTGAGAAGCAGTTTGCACTTGAAAACAGATCATTGTACAAACCTCTTTTTCATGCAGAATTTGCCAAAAATTAATCGAAACAAAACAATTGTGAAAAATTTCAAATTGTGGTAAATTTGGAAATGTAGAAAACAAATCAGGAGGCAGTGACTCATGGAAATCATTGTTCAAATTAAGGCAGGCAACTTAGCAAAATAACTACCAACTCCTTTTTAGGATAGGTTTGTTTTGTTATGCGTTCTACCTTCTTTTGAGCAATCTTCCTTGTGTCATCTCAGCCTTTTATTTTAAAAGCCTGTAGTATGCGCAAGTTTGGAGTGCATACCTATGGGCTTTTTTATTTGTGAATTGATAAGCAAGGGAACTCAGTTGCAATTAACAAATGGTTTTCAAAAACCCAATGTTCATTCCATAGGCTCAATAAGAAGGTACATGAAAATTTTTTTATCAATAATAAATGAGAGAAAAGAGTGGACAGCATGAAATGGAAAGACTGGGATACAAATATTAAAGTCCGTTTGATCGGAGAGTTTTTTGTAAATCTATTATTCTGGATGTTCTTCCCGTTTATGGCCATCTATTTTTCAGATGAGCTAGGAAAAGAAACGGCAGGTATTCTGCTTGTTCTTTCACAAATCGTAGGAGTTATCACAAACCTAGTTGGCGGCTATTGTGCAGACAGGTACGGACGTAAAAAGATGATGGTGATATCGGCATGGGGGCAGGCTGCAACGTTTGTGTTCTTTGTACTTGCAAACTCTCCTTGGCTCGATTCACCGGTTTTAA
Organism: Bacillus sp. NEB1478; assembly: GCF_031582965.1. NCBI lineage: Bacteria > Bacillati > Bacillota > Bacilli > Caryophanales > Bacillaceae > Bacillus > Bacillus sp. NEB1478. The sequence goes on along the minus strand of NZ_CP134049.1, from coordinate 3,249,423 downwards.
CTTTTATCGCCTTTTCGGCTTTAGGATTGTTCGGCTCTCTCTACTGGCCGGCTAGTCATGCGATGATTGCTGATGTAGTAGAAGAGAAGAATAGAAGCGAAGTATTTGCAGTGTTTTATACTTCCATTAACATTTCTGTTGTTTTTGGTCCTATATTGGGAAGTATCTTCTTCTTCTCTTACCGGTTTGAACTGCTTTTAGCCTGCTTACTCGTAAGTATCGTCCTTGCAATTGTATTGGCTAAGTATATTCGAGAAACCGTACCAGTGAAAAAAGAGATTCTTGAGCAAGTGGGTACAGAAAAGAAGTGGCATGAAGCTGTCTGGGCACAGCTAAAGGATTATCGCGTTATTGCAAGCGATAAGCTATTTTTGCTTTTTGTATTAGCGGGTATTCTAGTTGCACAAACTTTTATGCAAATGGACTTATTGCTTGCCGTTTATACGACTGAAAAGGTGCCTGAACAGACTTTGCTTTCTCTAGGGAACTGGGATTTTTCTTTAACTGGTGAAAAAGTATTTGGTTATCTGATTTCGTTAAATGGATTGCTCGTTGCCTTATGCACGGTTTGGATTGCAAAATGGATGAACCGCTTCAATGAAGGCAGAGTATTCATTTTATCTACTTTGTTGTACGGTGTATCGATGCTTGTATTTGGAGGCACTACGATCATGTGGGTACTTTTCGGCGCGATGGTAATCTTTACTACAGCTGAACTCATGGTAGTGGGTATTCAAGAAAGCTTTATTTCAAAACTTGCGCCAGAGAATATGAGAGGTCAATATTTTGCAGCTGCGGGTCTTCGTTTTTCAATCGGACGTACGATAGCACCAATTACAATACCGTTAACAATGTGGATAGGCTTTCACAATACGTTCTATGTGCTGTTTATTTTAGCTATGGTGAGTGCAGGAATCTACTACATTATGTTTAGAGCATTTGAGAAAAAAGAGCAATCGACAGCAAAAACGAAATCAGAGCCTGTTGTTTCCTGACATATCTTTTAAATTCCTCTCATAGAATAAGTTAAAAGCTTGTCTAACTTAAGGGGGAGTTTATCGATGAAAGGATACGCTGCTTTATTTTTTGGTGCCATACTCATTGCAGCATTTGTTTTAAAAGAATACGCAGCAGGAGTAGGGGAGATCTTTATAGCCACTCCGTGGTGGATGTATTTTGTACTTTGCGGCATTATTTATAGTGGATATCGGTCCGTCATTTCTTTTCAGGAAGATCGCGAAAGAGAATTACGATTGATTGAAGAAGAAGGAAAAGTGTACATGGAGCGAATTGAAAAAGCGATGGGAATGGAACAGCAGCTCGAACTTGCGTTAAATGAAAATCGTGACATGGAGGAAGCGGGACCAAGAGCTTCTGGTGAATAAAATATTCAAAAAAAAGAGACGACTCAAAAGTGAATTTGACCACTTCTGAGTCGTTTTTTTTTTTGTTTTTTCGGTACTTGTTTTTTTATTTTTGACGTAAAAAAACCAGCCCCGATGAAAAGGGGCTGGTTTCTTATCAATCATTATTGTTGTGGCATTTGTGGTTGCTGAGGTTGTTTTGCTTTTTCTTCGATCTTCTTCTTTAGAACTTTATCTTTGATCTCAACGTCCGCTTTTTTGCGAAGTTTTTCAAGAATTTCAGTTATTGGTTTTGCTTTTTGTTGTTTCAATTCTTTTTCGATTTGAGCTTTCTTATCTTCAAACTTGTTTTCACGCTTGTCCGTTACTTTAATGATGTGAACACCGTAATCAGATTTAACCAGGTCACTAACTTCACCTTTATCAAGAGTAAATGCTACTTTCTCGAATTCTGGTACCATAGCGCCTTTTCCGAAGTAACCAAGATCTCCGCCTTTAGATTTAGAGCCAGGATCTTTAGAGTATTCCTCTGCAAGTTTAGCGAAATCTCCGCCTTCATTTAATTTCTTTTGAACTTCTTTAGCTGTTTTCTCATCATCAACAAGGATGTGGCTAGCTTTTACTTCTGTTTTGTATTTTTCATTGAATGCTTTTTTCATTTCACTCTCTGAAACTTTAACACCGTCAGTTGATGCTTTTTCATTAAGAATCATAGATTTAACACGTTCTTTTAATTGCTTTTCATCTGTTAAACCGTTTTGTTGAAGTGCTTGTTTGAACGCATCTTCTCCGCCTAGTTCTTTCTTGATCTTGTCGATTTCTTTATCGATTTCTTTGTCTGTTACTTTGTATTTATCTTCAAGTACTTTCTCGTCGATCATTGAGTTAAGCACTTGATCTCCGTATTGTTCTTTCATTTTATTGTAAAACTCTTCTTTAGTGATATCTCCAGCTTTTGATTCAACGATTTTTTCTGAATCAGCCCCTGAATTATTACATGCAGATAAAGAGATTAATCCTGCTGTTAACCCTGCTGCTAATATCCATTTTTTCATTTGGCAAACACTCCTACTATGAAGTAATAATTTAACATCTTTTACTATAGCATAAACTCTGCGTGTATTCCTATTCATGACACGAAATATGAGAAAATTTACACATTAATTCAGCTGAAAAAGTGTAATACAGCTTTTTTTTATAAAAAAAATCAAAAAATATTTTAAAAAACCGGGCGTTCGTCTAATCAAAACAGGGCGCATCACTATATGATATGTAGAAAGAAAAAGGAGGGTATGATGATGGGTTTTGGTCATGGGGGAGGCTTTGCATTAATTGTTGTTCTATTTATTCTTCTCATCATTATAGGCGCTATTCTTTTTTGCTAAATGGTGAATAAATGAAAAATTCAAGCTGTCAGGGCAACGGCCTATGCGTGTCTAACTTAAGGTGCATAGGATAGTGTACAGAAAGATAAGGAGGTGGCTTAAATGGGCGGACATGGTAGAGGTTTCGCATTGATTGTTGTGTTGTTTATTCTTTTGATTATCGTAGGAGCTGCTTGGTGCTGCTAATATAATTTAGCGAGTCTTGCAGCATCCTGCTCTTAATCGGGAGAGTAAAGACAGGCAAGACTTATCGGCGGCAGTTTCGCGCTAATCGTAGTGTTATTTTTATTTCTCATTATGATAGGTGCAGCGTATGTTTGTTAAAGAAACACAAGGGGGAATGCAGTCGGATTCCCCCTTTTTACTATGTAAATTTTTAATTAAAAACGTTTGAAAGATAGGAAGAAATGAGAAGAATGGTAATACACACATTAATCGTACGGTAAACGGAATCTTGCTGTTGTCTGGACAGATTTTTGTCAGTCAAAAGATTGTGTGTTAAGGTGTTAAATACAAATAAAAAGACAGGTGCTAAAAATACAAATATAGGTCCAGTCATATTATAACCTCCAACAGTAACTATGTTTAACTTTACCAAAATAAGTGGAATATGAATAGAAAAATTACTAACTTGTAAGGGGAGAGAATATGAGGAAATGGAAAGCAGCCTTTTTTTTACTATTAATTATTACATTAGCAATTCCAGCGACAATACTGTATTTACTCTTTGCTGATCCAGAGGGAGGGCATCTCGATCGTGACCAGTTAAATGCTGGCGATTTAAAGAACAAGAAACTATTAAGTGTACATACTGAAAAGGAACAAGTGGAAGATTTAATTAATAAAGAATTGAAGAAAAAAGCACCAAATGTTAATGCATATGTAAACTTTAAAGATGATATAGTTTTGAAGGGTTCGTTCGTAGTATTTAAACAAGAGCTCCCTTACCAAATTAATTTTGAACCAGAAGTGATGGAAAACGGCGATTTGCTGCTGAAAGAAAAAGATTTACAAGTTGGCCGGTTTCCGTTGCCGGGTGATGAAGTGTTTTCATTGCTTCAGAATGCCATCAATTTTCCGGAATGGGTAGACGTCTATCCGGCAGATGAAAGTATATTGATGAGAGTCACAGACATGAAAGCTCAAAAAGGATATGAAGTAAAAACCGAAGAATTTGATCTTAAGAAAAATTCCATTCAGTTTGGTGTATATACGACTGATCAATAACAAAGCTGGGGCAAGTTGTGTAGAAACTACATTTTCTTGCGCCAGTTTTTTTTCGAGCATGAAAGAGTGTGATACGTTACTAGCAATAAGGTGCATGATCAGACAAAAACAAAGTGCAATCAAACAAAAAAGGTGCATGATCAGACAAAAACAGAGTTCAATCAAACAAAAGTAGATGGTAATCCTTTAAAAGAAATGCATGATCCAACCAACGAAGCCTTTAATCCTGAAAACGGGGTCTTTCCAGTATATAGAGGAACGCCAGGCGATGTATTCATTAAATCGTCATATCCAAATATGTGGAATTCGATTATAATATAGACATTGATTGACTAGAAAGCAGGGTATGTATGGAGACGGTTGAAGAACGACTGGAAAGGCTTGAATTCTATAATAAGTTAACCATTGAAAGTGTCGATTTTTCTCTGTATCCATTTTTTAGGCTAGTAATGGAGAAAAAGCTCACCGAAAAAGAAGTAGATGATATCATCCTTCTTTGCGATGAGCTTGAGAAGATTTTTTTTATGCAGTCTGAAGAGGGTTTTGTTCATTACACACCGCTCTTAATTCACTTTGCTGGTATGCTAACGTCAAAACTTAATCCTAGAGAGACGATTTCAGCTTTATTGCAGCAAGATAAATACATTACATTAATGAATAAATTATATGAGTTATCTATGCGTTACGAATGAGAAGATGCAATTTCTTCTACTGCTATTATAGGGGCAGCGTTTTGTTGTTCGTTCATAGTTGTTTCGATTTTATCTTCAAGTTTGCTGAAAATAGACATAAAATCATCACCGTATAAATTACGGATAATTGACATCAATTCTGGAAACTCAGGAAAATTACCGAAAAGATCTTTAATTGGCATAGAAGCACTGAATACTCCGAATTTTGCCGGATCGTAAGTACTTAATGATTGAAGAAGTAACTCTTCACCTTTTGGAGTTAAACAAATATATGTATTTCTCTTATCGTTTTCTTTTTTCGAAAAAGTAAGGTAACCTTGTTCCTCAAGTTTCTTTGAAAAGTTGAACGCAGTAGAAACATGCATCACACCGAATTTTGCTATATCGGAAATTGAAGCCCCTTCCAAATGATGAGCGATCCAAAGAATGTGATGTTCATTAATGTTCAAACCATAATCTTTAACCCAGTTCTGCCAGTCTTTTTCGACGCTTTTCCATAATGCTTTACTGATTTGTGCAAGTTTGTGGCTATAGATCATAGCTTCTTTAAAACTATACAACTGATCTTTGTTCATCTTTATATTGCCCCTCCATCTTATAAAACACATCCTATTCCTCATTATGCCAGTATTCCCTATAATAAGAAAGTAAAATTTTTCAATTTTTGCTTATTTTTTAGGAAAATAGATATACCCAAATAAACTCAAATAGTATGAAAGTCAGGCACTTCATATTATAAAAGTTAAAGAAAAAAATTCTCCATAAGGGGAGAATTTTTTTGAGTGTTATTTCTGTTCTTGCGCCATTTCTTCTTCCATCATTTCAAGAGTAGAAGCTGCAGTTTCCTGTAACGCTTCTTGTTTTTGTTTTTTTGCAAATTTGATCTTTTCTTTAAGCTGGATACCGTCGCGCTTAATCGTAGAGAAGGTAGATTTCATCTTATCTACATTTACTTTAATATCTTTTCGAACTTCTTTCCCAGCCTTAGGAGTTGACAGCAAAGTTGCTGCAGCCGTTACAACAGAACCGAGGGCGAAACCAACAACGATAGATTTTGATTTTGACATCTTAAAATTCCTCCTCATTCCTTTAATATCTTATAAATTCGTGAATATCTCTTATAATCCTATGAAGAAAAATGACGAATATAAAAATATTTCCCGATAGATTTCGGCACGTTCGGACAAACGAAAAAAGACACTTTCATTTGTTATATTTCGATAAAATTCTTGTTATTACATAAGTTTAAAGAGATGAAAAATACTAACAAAGCCAAATTTATATAATTCCACACATGTCTAAACTTGTTGTAATTTAAATAGTTATGGCTAAATTTGTGGTTGAATAAAAAGAAGGAAAAAAGAGTTTTATGATTTGACGAAGAATATAAAAAGAGGGTATACATAATTAAAACCCGATAGGAGGGATTCTTAATATGAAAAAAAATACGATCGGCAATTACTTTAATAAGATGAAAGAAAAAGCTAATAATGTATTAGAAAGTTCGTCAAAAACAGGAGAATTAGTGACGAATGCAGAAAATAAAACGACTCAAACTGATAAACAAGGATTAAGGGAACTGGGTGAACAAGTCAAAGCTCTTGTAAGGTTAGTAAGGTCTTATAAAAGGGGAGATTATCGAAATATCTCAAAAAAATCCATGCTCCTTATTGTAGCAAGCCTTTTGTATTTCGTTAGCCCGATTGATGCAGTTCCGGATTTTTTAATAGGTGCTGGTTTATTAGATGATGCTACGGTTCTAGCATTTCTATTTAAGACCCTATCCGGTGAGATCGCAGCATACCAAACGTGGGAGAAAACAGAAGAAGACTCATATATAAAGCCAGCTCCGTAAATGGAGCTGGCTTTTTTTATTATGCTGCAGCACTAGTACGTTTTGAGAAACGGTTTGCCACCGGATAGATAAAGAACATAATCAATCCGCTGACGGCACTTGTAGGAAGTACGATCATGCCGATGAAACTTAAAAGTGATCCTGGCAGGCCAGCAACAAGCATAGCTACTAGCAGAAACACTGTTCCACTGATGATAGTTCCGATTACCGTTAATAATACTGTACTTAATGCATTTACTTTTACTTTTTTAGCAAGCAGGAACATTCCTAGAAAAATAAAGGCTGTTATTGGTTTTTCAATTAAGTTCGCGATCTGGCCGCCAGGCATTCCAGTTGTTAAAGCGGAGATCACTCCTGCTGCCATACTTGCAACAAGAACGTTTTTCTTTGTCGGTGTTAATATAATGGCTAAAAACATCATTACGAGCAGCAAATCAGGTTTCATCCCGAAAAATAATGGCGGGACCACCGTGTGTAGAACATATCCTAATGCGATAAGTACTGATGTTAAAGCTAATGTTTTTGTATTCATTTCTCATCTCTCCTCAGCTGTTTCTAAAGCTTAATTTCCTTCCAATAGTGCCCTGTTAGCCTATTGCGAAGTATCCTAATGGTAACAAATATTAGGTGTTATGAAAAGGGAAACTGCTTATTTCCCGTATTTTTCCTGAAATTGAACCATGAATTTAGCAAGTTTTTCACACGATTCAAGCGGAACACTGTTGTATACGGATGCTCTAAAACCACCGACAGAACGATGCCCTTTTAATCCGAAAATACCGCTTTGTTCACATTCATGAATAAACTGTTTTTCTAATTCATCATTTTCTAAAGTAAAAGTAATATTCATAAGTGAGCGTGATTCTGGTGAAGCGTACCCCTGATAAAAGCCCGAACTCGCATCAATCACATCATAGATCGCTTTTGCTTTTTGCTTGTTTCGTGCTTCCATTTCAGCAACGCCTCCTTGCTCTTCTACCCATTGAAGAACTAGATTGAGCAGGTAAATAGAATATACAGGAGGTGTGTTATATAGAGAGTTGTTTTTTGCATGGATGTGATATGACAATATATTCGGGAGTTTTTCATTTTCATGTAAAAGGTCTTTGCGTATGATTACTGCCGTTACACCAGAAGGACCTAAATTTTTTTGGGCACCGGCATAGATAAGGGCATAATCCGATACATTTATAGGTCTGCTTAAAATGTCACTCGACATGTCTGCAACAAGATTAGGGTGGGAGAAAATATTCAGATCAGGCCATTGTGTTCCATAAATCGTATTGTTAGATGTGATATGCAAGTATGCATCTTCATCATTTGCCTGATAATCCATATTGGGTATTGTGCTGTATTGTGTGTCTTTTCCTGAGGATACGATATCGCTCGGTCCGATTTTTGAGGATTCTTTATAGGCTTTTTCTGACCATGATCCGGTTATTACATATTTCGCTGTTTTTCCTTTTTCGATCAGATTCATCGGTACCATTGCAAATTGAAGGCTTGCACCGCCTTGAAGGAACAGGACATCGTGGGATTCTGGTATGTCCATTAACCGTTTTAAACGTTCTTTTGCTTGGTCATGAACAGTTTCATAAGACTTTCCTCTGTGGCTGTGTTCCATGATGTTCAAACCTGTTTCTTCAAAGTCATCCCATTCTGCTTTTGCTCGGCTAAGTACCTCTTTTGGCAAAGTTGTTGGTCCTGGTTGAAAAAAGATGCGTTCCATTCTTCTCCTCCTTAAGATTGAGTTTGATGAAAGTATGAAAAAAACTGCCTGGAATGAGGCAGCTTCACTATGTACGCTTATTCAGCGATTTTTTCTTTGATGTTCTGTGCGATTTCTTTCATTTCATCTGCTGGCAAGTCTTGAGTTTTCCAAACAGCTCCAAAACCATCTCCTGTACCATAGCGTGGTATGAAGTGCATGTGGTAATGAAAAACTGATTGTCCTGCGGATTCACCATTGTTGTTCAACAAATTTAAACCAATCGGATTAAACGTTTGTTTAATACCAGCAGCGATTTTTGGAACAACAGAGAATAGTTTAGCTGCTGTTTCTTCAGGAAGTTCATAAATATCTTTTGAGTGTTCTTTCGGAACGATAAGAGTATGTCCTTTTGTCACTTGACTGATGTCGAGAAAAGCTAGAACATTCTCATCTTCATACACTTTGTAGGCAGGGATATCACCTGAAACTATTTTACAGAAAATGCAATTTGAATCGTGGGACAAGTGGCTCACCTCAATTTTTTTTCTTATCATATCACACAATGACATCAGAACAAATATTGTTTCTAAATGCTTTTTGCTTTTGAATTTGTTAGTCAGTAATCATCATTGACAAGTTGATTGAAGGGGAAGGGGCGAGACTGGCGGCAGTCCGAAAAGCGGAAGTGGCTCACCGCCTGCCCCGCGAAAAGCGAGCACCTGGAACGGAAAACAACCACTTCCAAAAACAACATGGATTACGAAAGCAGACAAAAATAAAGAAGAAGAGTCCTATTATAAAATAGAACTCTCCTTCTTATAGAGGTTAGAGAAGAAAGGAGAACATGAAAACAAAACAATGAGATTTTTTAGCCATGCACCTCATTATTAAGAATTTGAAATTGCTCAAGCACTGAATAGTCCAAGAGAACCATCTCCTTAAAAGTGACATAACAAAATCTTTACCGTTGCATCTTTCTCCTTGAAGAAGGGGGGATACCTTCTTCGTCTCTATTTTGTCCATTAACTCTCACAGGTTATACATATAAAATTGGAAAATCGATGAAAGTTTAAGCTATGATTAGAGAAGAACAACAGAAGGAGGTATATTCGTGAAAAAGAAGCAGCTTATTTTGACGATGACCCTTGCGGCTGGTTTTCTTATTTCTGGATGTGGCAATCAAAAGGATAATGATCACAAAAACCATAATGAACACAGCCAGTCATCACAAGAAAAAAACAGTCATAGTCAACACACTGAGCACACTGCAAATGGAGATATTCAAGAGTTAACGGCTTCGATGGATTCTTTGCCAGCTTTTTTGGATAAGCAGCCAAAAGAAATCGCATCGATCTATTCGGCTGTTCCTCATTATAAAAATGTTCTCGAGTCAATGCCATGTTATTGTGGATGCGGAGAATCAGCCGGGCATAAAAATAATTATGATTGTTTTATTGCAGACAACAAAGAAGACGGTCAGATTGTATGGGATGATCATGGAACGAAGTGCGGAACTTGTCTTGAGATTGCAGCTTATAGTATGCAGCAAGCAGAGGCAGGCAAAAGTGCATTAGAAATCAGGAAAATGGTTGATGAAAATTATAAAGATGGCTACGCAAAACCAACTCCAACACCTATGCCTGCTTCTTAGGGTAAAAAAACAGATTTGGCAAATAATAGGTAAATGGAGATATTATGAGAAAAGGAAGGAAACCAAATGAAGCCTATCCTTGAAGTTACTGAACTCACAGGCGGTTATTTGCCCAACCAGCCCGTTATTCATAATCTTAATTTTAATATAAATGAAAGTGAAATCGTTGGATTGATTGGATTAAACGGTGCGGGCAAGAGTACGACTATTAAGCACGTTCTTGGGCTGATGGAACCTATGTCAGGCAGTTCAAAAATCAATGGACAAACGTTTAGAGAAGAACCGGAAGAATATCGGTCTCAATTCACATACATACCCGAAATGCCGATCCTTTACGATGAACTCACATTGTGGGAGCATCTGGAGCTAACAGCAATGGCTTATGGAATGGAAGAACAAACCTTTTTAACAAGGGTTAGACCGCTGTTAGAAGAGTTTCGGATGGACAATAAAATTAAGTGGTTTCCGAGTCAATTTTCAAAAGGTATGAAGCAAAAGGTTATGATTTTATGTGCGCTGCTCGTTGAACCTAAACTGTACATAGTTGATGAACCATTTGTTGGTCTTGATCCGCTCGGAATTCAGTCTTTCTTAGAGTATATGGTCACGTTTAAAAACAGCGGTGCGGGTGTGCTGATGTCTACTCATATTCTTTCAACAGCAGAAAGATATTGTGATCGCTTCTTAATCATGCATGAAGGCAGATTGGTTCTCAGCGGGACATTGCAGGAATTGAGAGCAAAAAGCGGATTAGAAGATGCAACACTTGATGAGATCTATCTGTATGTAGCACGGGGAAATGTGACATGATTGATGTAAAAAAATTATGGAAAAAACGTCAAAGCGCCCACTTGACCGAAAAGTTAAAGTACTTCAGTTTAATGGCGAACAGCGGACTTATCGTTTCTGCGTTCTTACTTATCATTATTGGAAGCGTTTATTATGCGAAACTGCTAAAAGCACTTCCGGAACAGTTTCCTGCAGTATTAATCTTAACGGTTGTGTTTTCGTTTTGGCTGACAAGAAGCCCTATCCGTACGCTGCTGAAAGAAGGGGACCTCGTCTTTTTACTGCCTGTTGAATCGGGCATGAAAAACTATTTTTCTAAAAGTTTATCATCGGCGATGGCAAGCGGCGGTTTTTCAACACTTTTCTTATTCACGCTTATGTGGCCGATCGTTCAGGTTTTTATTGTCGATGGCTGGAAGATGTATGTTGTTTTCGGCTTCTTCTTAATTGTATCGAAAGTATTTAACTTATTCGTCGCTTGGGAAGAAAGAAGATTGCCTTATAAAAGCCATCAATTAAATTATCGAATCATCCGTTTTATGGTTAATTTTGTTTATGTATTTCTTCTTTTTAAGGAAGCATATCTTTTCCTCATTGCAATGTTTGCGATTATGTATGTACTTAAGAATTTTGTGTTTGGTATCTTTAAGAAAATGCATGGCTATCAGTGGGAACTCCTGCTTGCTGAAGAACAGACGCTGAAGATGAAAGGGTATCGTCTTGTGAACCTCTTTACTGATGTTCCAGCTCTTAAGCAGATGGTTAATAAAAGACCTTGGCTGAATAGCATCGGGACTTTTTCCTTCAAAAAACGGAATGCTATGTCTGCCCTCTACATGAAGACTTTTCTTCGGTTAGGCGATTATTTTGGGCTGTTTGCTCGACTGATCTTGATCGGCTTTTTGTTTTTGTATCTCATACCCAAGGGCTGGTGGCATTTAGCGGTTGTAATTCTATTCTTTCAAATGCTGGCACTTCAGCTGTTTACACTCTTCACACAATATAAGTGGAATGTAAGTTATATTATCTATCCGATAAAACCGAGTGTGAAAATAACAGCTTTTACAAGTTGGCTAAGACAAATTTTGTTTATACAAGGAGCGGCCTATGGTATTTTTTACGGAGTGCTTACAGACGACTGGCTCATTGCGGTGTTGATGCCGGCAGCAGCCGTTTTGTACAGTATGGTTAGATTACCAGCATTGGCGAAAAAACATTGTTGACTGTCTTTTAAGAATCTTTACTTCTTAACTATTAGGTTAAGAAGTTTTTTTTGTGGAGAAGGTGTCGAAATTTGTAGAAAGACTTAATTATTTGGAATGAGACTTCAAAGAGACTTATTTCATGATAAAGGAGACTTAATGGAGATAATCTGCTTTGGAATTTTATCATCATTCAGCCGCTAAAGAAGTATTTCGATTTTAAAATCGAGGATTTCTCTCCAGAACAAAAAAGCCTAAAAACCGTTAGCAGAACCTAGTGTTGGCGAACGTCATACTCTATTACGTTAAGTAGTGTATGAAAGGAGTCTATCCGATATGGCTGAGTGCAGGTTAACCGGCAGAATTGTTAGACCATGCAGTCCTGATTATGAACTGGCTCGTGAAGAATTTAATAAGCGTTACAACCTTTACCCGAACATCATTAATTTTTGTCAAAATGCTAAAGATGTTTCAAATGCGATTTGCTGGGCTAGAAAAAGAAAGGTACAGTCCCGGATACGTACAGGCCGCCATAGCTATGAAGCTTATTCTTCATTAGATTGTGGACTAGTCATTGATGTAAGCGAAATTGATTATGTTCGAGTAGACCGAAAGAAGAAAACGGCAAAGCTGGGTGCTGGCTCTTTGTTACTTCCTCTTTATGAAGAACTATTTGAGCAAGGCTTCACGATTCCGGGAGGTACTTGTCCATCGGTTGGCTTATCAGGGTTGACCCTTGGAGGGGGCTGGGGTATGCTCACCCGTCAATATGGATTGTTAATCGATCAGCTGCTGGAGCTAGAAATGGTGGACGCAAAAGGAAATATCATTGTAGCGAATAAGAAAAAGAACGCAGATTTGTTTTGGGCATCACGAGGCGGAGGAGGAGGAAACTTCGGCGTTGTGACTTCCTTTGTTTTTCGGATAGTTCCTATAAAAAATGTAGCGATTTTCAATATCACATGGAAGTGGAAAGGGTTCGAGAAAGTTGTAGATGCGTGGCAAAGATGGGCTCCCTTTACGGATAATCGGTTAACATCAACTATAGACCTATTAACGAAAGAAAAAGGAGAACTAAGCGCGCTCGGAGAATTTATTGGTTCTACATCCGAATTAAGGAAACTTCTTACTCCATTAATAAAAGCCTATCCCCCTAAAATTGTAGAAGTAAAAAAGGTTTCTTACATCGATGCCGTCGAGATTTTTGGAGGTATCATGCCGGGCATGGAGCAATACGCTGTAAGCCATGGCGATCCAGATGCACATCCTTTCAAAAACACGGGAGCTTTTGCTAAGAAGCTTTTACCTATACAAGGGATTAAGCTTTTGAAGCAATATTTAGCAGACTCTCCAAGTCCTGATAACAAAGTGCAGCTCCAAGCATTGGCAGGGAAGGCGGGGGAGATAAAACCTAATGAAACGGCTTATGTTCACAGAAAGGCATTGTTCAATCTGCAGTATATAACGAAATGGGAACGAAAAAGAGAAGCAAAGATTAATACAAAATGGGTGGAACAGATGAGAGATGATCTTCTGCCGTTTGCAGATGGAGCATATGTTAATTTTCATGATAATTGTATTAAAAATTGGTTAGACCAATGCTATGGGAGTAATTTGGAAAGGTTAATAAAAGTAAAAACAAAATATGATCCTGAAAATCTGTTTTGTTTTCCATTAGGCATACCAACTGCAGACAGTTTTGAGTTTTGAAACTTAAATGCTTGAAATGACGTAATGATAGGAGAGGAGGAGTAAGATGAACACATATGAACAGCATGTATTTGATGAATTGAAAAAATGGGAAGAAGAAATGACAAAGCGTCCTACACTTTGGAATAAAGCAACTAAATCCATTCAGTCGAAAATAAATGAAAAGATACCGCAAAAAGTGCATGATATCGTGACGGGCAGTATTAAACAAATGATTAAAGCTACATTGCTCGGCTCTGAATATACAACGAGAAAGACTTCCCAATTTCATGGAAGTCTTCAGGAAAAGGACGAAAAATTAAAAGAGCGTCTTGCTTTTTATAAAAAAACGGCAGCTTTTGAAGGGGCAGGTACTGGTGCAGGAGGAATTCTATTAGGTCTTGCAGATTTCCCGCTGCTGCTCGGAATTAAAATGAAATTTCTATTTGAGGCAGCAAGTATATACGGGCTGGATGTAAAAGATTACAGAGAACGGATTTTTATATTACATGTGTTCCGTCTTGCATTTTCAGATCCTAATAAAAGAAAAGAAGCTTTTGAAAAGGTTGTTTTTTGGGAAGAAACGATTGATGAATTTCCTGCACATCCAGGCGCGGTCGATCAATTGAATTGGCAAGAACTTCAGCAAGACTACAGGGATCACATCGATTTAATTAAAATGCTTCAGATGGTGCCGGGGCTTGGGGCTATTGTTGGAGCCTATGCGAATTATCACTTCTTAGAAGACTTAGGAGAAGTTGCACAAAATTGCTTCAGATGGCGCGTTCTTATGGAGCAAAACTCCAAAAAATAAAACATGAAAAAAGCACCCGTCGGATGAAGGGTGCTTTTTCTTTATTAGAAGCGGTTATCAGCAAGTAAGCGATCCATTTCTTCTTTATGTTTTGTTTCATCTGCAATCATATCTTCAAGCTGAACAACTAATTCAGTCAATTTAAGCTTAGAAGCTAGTTCTTTGCGCTCTTCATAGCGCTGAATGGTAGCTTCTTCTGCATTACGTGCTTCTTCTAGCATTTCACGTACATTTTCTACTTGCTTTACCGGTTTGGGCTGAGTCGTTGGAGTGCCGCCAAGCGTTTTGATTTTTTCAGCTAAATAGAGCGCGTGTCCCTGCTCATCTGCAATTTCACTTTGGAAAAAAGGTTTTAAAATTTGACGATACAGTCCAGAAACCGTTGCTGCATTATGGTTGTACATGATGACTGCCGAATATTCATTCGCAAGATCCTCGTTTAGTCCGTCAATTAGTGCTTGTAAATCTTTATCCATTGTATTACCTCCTGATCTTGTTCTCTGTTGTATCCTTCCCTTTTTATGAAAAACATAAACCGTATTAAGGAATTATAAAAAGGGTAATTTAAAACTGTAAAAATGCGTTTAGACATTACGAATAACGGTAAAAAGATAACATGTATGACACATTAGTTAAACAAAAGGTATACAAACAATACGAGGAGGATTCAAAATGGACAACAAACATATGGTGGACAAAGAAAGAGATGTAGACGTTAGCAAAGTGAAAGACACAGTAAGCAGAATGGATGAAGGGAAAAAGGATGAAATCTTAGCGAGTTTTGAGGAGTTTAAAAGCTACCTCCACAGCAAAGTTGAAATCGGAGAAAAAATGGGGATGAGTGAAGAAACACTTGCAAAAACAGCTGAAAAAGTAGCAGATTATCTAGCTGCACATGAAGAACCGCGCAACTCTGAAGAAAACCTTTTAAAGGAATTATGGAAAGTTGGCGAACAAGAAGAACGGCATAAACTTGCACATATGCTTGTTAAGCTTGTAAAATAAATTCATCTTAGGAGGCTGCTTGTTTCAACAAGCAGCCTTTGTTGATTGAAAAGCTGTGAATTTAAGCATAATCCGTTTAATTCATTGATAAATCGTGAAACTTATAGTAAACAACATTTCTGAAATTGAGGGGATTTCATGCTGCGCGAACTTGCTAAAAAACTTCCATTTCCTATCCTCCCCGTTATTTATATACTTAGCGGATTATTGCTTTCTTTTGTTTCTTTAAATGTATTCTTCGAGCTTTCAGAAGAAATATTGGAAGATGAAAGGATTAGGTTTGACAACGTAGTTATTCAATATGTAACGAATTTAAGAGGCGACACATTAACAGAAGTCATGAAATTTATCACTTTCTTGGGATCAAAAACCTTTCTTACCGTGCTTTTAATTACCAGTCTGTTATGGCTCGTTATTAAAAGAAAGGATTATTGGGGAGCTATTTCATACATGATTGCAGTAGCTGGAGGAGGTCTGTTGAACCTCGCTTTAAAGCATTGGTTTGGAAGGGTTCGACCAGAGCATTCTCTTATTGCTGAGCAAGGGTTCAGTTATCCGAGTGGTCATTCAATGGGAAGCTTAATTTATTATGGATTTTTAGGCTATCTCGTTGTTCGCAGTCAGCACGGTAGAGGAATCAAAATTGTCCTTACTCTTGCATTTATTCTTTTAATTCTTATGATCGGATTTAGCCGGATTTATTTAGGAGTACATTACCCTTCTGATGTTTTAGCAGGTTTTTCTGCAGGTACTGTATGGCTATTGCTATGTATTGGAGCACGTGAATCCATTTTAGCTTATAAAAAAAGGAC
This sequence comes from Bacillus sp. NEB1478, assembly GCF_031582965.1. Lineage (NCBI taxonomy): Bacteria > Bacillati > Bacillota > Bacilli > Caryophanales > Bacillaceae > Bacillus > Bacillus sp. NEB1478. Next base: position 3,233,227 of record NZ_CP134049.1, on the reverse strand, counting down.
GCTCCCTTTTCTTAGAAGGAAGCATCCCCAATGAGTGTATGAAGTTTTTGTTTCATGCACTTTATAATTGAAGGTGTCAGATCTTTTCGCTCTCCATCACAATCAATCCGCTGATGGGGAGTTGTTTGTATGACGATCTCAGAGCTTTGGAAATAATGATATCCTTCGCCTTCAACCGAAGTGTCTGTTAACCGGTTTTGCAGAACATCCCAAATGAATGAAACGGAAGGTTTTTCAATCAGCAGGCAATCCAGCTTTCCATCCTGAAGGTCAGTGTTTGGGAAAAAAGGTTTTATCCCACCAGTGAATGGTCCGTTAACAGCTAAAAACATCGCTGCTTCACCCTCAAAATGAAATTCTTTTGCTTGTATTTTTATTTCGAACGGTTCCCATGTCTGCAAAGATTTTGCCGCAGATAAATAATAGGAGAGCCTGCCGAATTTATCTTTTGTATTAGGATCAATCGACTCTGAAACATGAGTGATGAGACCGATTCCCCAAAAATTTGTGAAATATTTTCCTTCGAATTCTCCGATGTCGATATTTTTTATTTGCTTTTGACTTATCTGTTTGGCTGCAAGTAAAGGATCTTGATTCATACCAAGGGCTCGTGAAAAATCGTTGCATGTTCCACCAGGCAGAATTCCGAATGCGGGTAACTGGCCTTCCAAAGCTGCTAATGCTTCAGCAACCTCATGAACGGTGCCATCACCGCCAGCTGCGATGATAACGTCTGCTTCATGCTGCACTTTTTTTACATAAGAAGCTCCGTCACCAGGTTCATTCGTTTCATAAACTTTTACATCTGTAAAAGCATCATTAAGTTCTTCGAGTACGCGATCCCATTGTTTTTGAAGACGTCCCTGTCCGGCATTTGGATTTAAAATAATAGCGGCTTTATTTAAGAAAGGTGCCGTGCTCATTTTACTACCATATATTCTTTAACAAATGATTTTCCTGAGAAAAGATTTTCGGGAAGCCCCTTTGAAGTTCCGCGATCTTTATGTGCTTCTTCATATGCTTTAGATTGCTGCCAATTCGCAAAGTCACCTTGTGATTCCCATAGCGTCATTACAATATAAGGGTCTTGATGTAATGGTTTTAATACTCGGATACCAACGAATCCAGGTTCTTGTTCTACTAGCCCGGCGCGATTTTGAAAACGTTCCTCAAATAAACTTCTTCCTTCATCGGTTACAGGAATATGATTCATAACAACAAAACCGGACCCGGAAAGTGAGCCGCGCTGATTGATAATTTCATATTCGTGCTTTTCAGAAAAAGGATTCTCTCCTTCTGTTTCATACACTAAACAAGAGTTAGAATTACCTTCAAGCAGGAGAGACGGTTCATATTTTTCTTGGTACGCTGATAAATATTCTGAAGTGCCATATGTGATATAAATATTCATAGAGTTATCCCTGCCTTTATATAGATTTACCTTTGTTTTACCCAACCCAAACAGCAATTAAACCGTGGCAGAAGATAGATAGCAGTTATAAGACTTTCCATCAGAGGGAAAATTATATAAAATGTACTTTTCGACCTAGAATGAAATGAGGTTAATTTATGGTAAGGAAAAGTCTTATCGCATTAGGAATCTTAGTCGGTTCTTTGATTATTGGCTTTTTTGCCTACTTGTTTATCATAATGGCAGGTGACTATGTCATTGATGAAAAAGATCTTGTTATGGATTCGGCTACGATATTAGTTAATGAAAAAGGGGAAAAAATCACAAAAATCTATGATAAAAACAGAGAGCTTGTAAGCATAAATGATATTCCAAAACATGTTCAAGAAGCTTTTGTTGCCACAGAGGATACACGTTTTTATGAACACCATGGAATTGATATAAGAGCAATAGGACGAGCCATCTACAAAGATATTTTAGCAGGAAGCAAAGTTGAAGGAGGAAGTACGCTCACTCAGCAGCTCACTAAAAATGTCTTTTTATCTCACGAAAAATCGTGGCTGCGAAAAACGAAAGAAGCCATTATTGCTATTAATCTGGAACGCAGATATTCGAAAGATAAAATATTAGAAATGTATTTGAATCAGATTTACTTTGGCCATGGAGCGTATGGTATTCAAGCAGCCGCGAAAACGTACTTTAACAAAGATGTAAATGAATTAACGATTGAAGAAGGAGCAATGCTCGCCGGTCTGCCAAAAGCTCCTAGCTATTATTCTCCGATTCAGCATCCGGAAGCGGCAAAGAAACGCCGGGATCTCGTACTGTCACTTATGGAGAAACAAAATTATTTAACGCCATCTGAGACAGTCCGAGCACAGGGAAAAACGATTGCTTTAAATGTATACGAAGAACAGCGCAACCCGGCCTATTCATCTTATATTGATATGGTAATTAGAGAAGCGAGAGAAAAATATCATATTTCCAGAGAAGAATTAAGGCAGGGTGGCTATAAAATCGTCGTTCCAATGGATCCTGACACACAAACAATCGCGTATAAAGCCTTTCAAGATGGACGTTATTTTGTCGGGACTGGAACTGATAAGCCTGAGGGTGCGCTCGTTTTAATGAACAGCAAAACCGGAGGACTGATAGCAGTTCAAGGCGGGAGGAATTTTATTACAGGCGGATTGAATCGTGTCGTTGTAAACCGGCAGCCGGGTTCTACTTTTAAACCATTAGCAGTTTATGGTCCAGCATTGGAGTCCGAAAAGTATAAACCCTATTCGATGATAAAAGATGAAGAATTAAGCTATAAAGGTTATGAACCGAAAAACTACAACGGCAAATATTTAGGCGAAGTTTCGATGGTGGATGCCATCACTCATTCTATCAACTCTTCTGCAGTATGGCTGCTGAATGAAATTGGAGTCTCCAATTCGAAGTCATATTTAGAAAAACTCGGGATGCCGATAAAGGATAAAGGTCTTGGAATCGCACTCGGAGGAATTGACAATGGTGTCAGTCCGCTGCAGATGGTGCAGGGATATTCCAGCTTTTTAAATGAAGGAAAAACAATTAAGCCATATGTCATCAGCAAGATCTATAATCATGATGGTGATTTGATCGGAAAAGCTAAGATGGAAGAAAAGAAAGTTTGGAAGAAACAGAATGCATGGTACATGACACGGATGCTTCAGCAAGTCGTGAAAAGCGGTACAGGTTCTGATGGGCCAGAGAATATGGAGATTGCGGGCAAAACCGGAACAACAAACTATCCTGACGTTGAACATGGCAACAAAGATACGTGGTTTGTCGGGTATACTCCAGAAATCGTCGGTGCAGTCTGGACGGGCTATGACAAAACAACAAAGCAGTCCTATTTAAACAGCGGAAGTGCCTTGCCGACTCTATTATTTAAACAAGTGGTCAACCAAATTCCTTCACAGAATGGGTTAACTTTCAAAAAGCCTGATGGAGTCAAAGATTTAGAACCGCCGATTGAACTAGTTTCGATCGATGATTTGAGAGCTTCGTTCGGTGTCGGCGACTTCGGAATGCCTTCTGTTAAACTAAATTGGACCGCATCTAAAGACAAGCGGCTTCAATATAAAATTTATACAGTAGATGAAGGGGAAACAACTCAGATTGATACTGTAAAAGGAAAGGGAGAATATACGGCTTCCGGTAAGAATTTGTTTACCTTGCCTGATTTTTATGTGGTACCGTATAATCCTCTGACGAAAGAAGCTGGAAGACCTTCAAATACAGTCTCCATTTCGTTCTTCCCTGGATTTGGTGATGACGATCAAGGCAAAAAAGTCGAGCACGGCAAAGGACACGAGAAGAAAAAAGGGAAGAAGAAAAAGAAACATGATTGATCAAGAAAGACGGCTTACGGGCTGTCTTCTTTTTCGTATTTAGTTTGTATTTAGAAGGATAAATCGTTGTGGAAATGTCGAAATTTGTCAAAAGACTCAATTAAGGTTCAAAGAGACTCAATTATGCTTCAAAGAGACTCAATCACGGTTCAAAGAGACTCAATTCCGATCCGAACAGACTCTATTGCTGTTTAAAGTGTACTTAATCATCACCAAAAGAGACTAAATTCCTTAAACAAACAACTATCTGCCTTCTATTGACGGCGGCAATTTGCCAAAATGATGACATTTGAGCTCGATGCCTATACTTTTATTATGAATTCCCTTACAATGTGTATGGATATTGACGTTAGAGGTTTTAAGTTACAGCCGATAGGGATGGTTTCATAAGTGCTGCAGCTTTTGGTCTTGTATAGAAAGGTGTGTACGTTTTGACAATGAATGAAGAGTTCTTAAAAGCGTGTCGTAAGGAGAAAAATTCACATATTCCAGTATGGTACATGAGACAGGCTGGCCGTTCTCAGCCTGAGTACCGTAAGTTGAAGGAGAAGTATTCACTGTTTGACATCACTCATAGACCGGAGATCTGCGCGGGTGTTACAAAGCTTCCTGTTGATCAGCACGGTGTAGATGCAGCGATTCTTTACAAAGATATTATGTCGCCTGTTCCAGCAATCGGTGTAGGTGTAGAGATTAAATCAGGAATCGGTCCTGTAATTGATAAACCAATTAGAACACGTGAAGATGTGGAGCGACTTGGGACGATCAACCCTGAGAAAGATGTTCCATATGTTTTGGATACGATTAAAATTTTACGTCAGCAGTTGGAAGTGCCTCTTATTACGTTTGCAGGAGCTCCTTTTACACTGGCAAGTTATATGGTTGAAGGCGGTCCGTCAAGAGATTACCATAAAACAAAACAGCTTATGTACTCAGATCCTGAAAGCTGGTTCATGCTGATGGAAAAGCTTGGTGACATGACAATCGCATATGCAAAAGCACAGATTGCTGCAGGTGCACAAGCTTTTCAAATTTTCGATTCTTGGGTTGGGGCATTGAATGCTGCTGACTACAGAAAATATATTAAACCAGTGATGTTCCGCATTTTTTCCGCATTGCGCGAAGAGAATATTCCATTGATCCTTTACGGAACTGGTGCTCGTCACTTAGTGATGGAGTGGAATGAGCTACCAATCGATGTCATCGGACTGGATTGGAGACTTTCACCGCGAGAAGCTCGGCAAATGGGTGTAACAAAAGCACTTCAAGGAAACTTAGATCCTTCCATTCTATTAGCACCATGGGAAGTGATCGAAGCAAGAACGAAAGAAATATTGGATGAAGGTATGGAAGAGCCCGGATTCATTTTCAATGTAGGTAAAGGTATTTTCCCTGAAGTTAACATTGCGACTTTGAAACAGTTAACGACCTTTGTTCATGAATATACGTCTAAAAAGCTAGGGTGAGTAAATTGAGTAAAAAGAAAACAGGTTTGCTGGTTATGGCTTACGGAACGCCAAGAAGCTTGGATGAAGTAGAAGGTTATTACACACATATTAGACGTGGACGCAAACCTTCTCCTGAACAGCTTCAAGATTTGACAGAACGATATGAACTGATCGGCGGTATTTCACCTTTAGCAAAGATTACAGAAGACCAAGCTCAAAAGCTTGAAGAAGAGATGAACAGCCGATATCCGGACCGTGAATTCAAAAGTTTCCTAGGTTTAAAACATATCGACCCTTACATTGAAGATGCTGTCGGGCAGATGAAAGATGAGGGAATTGAAGAAGCGGTAACACTCGTGCTGGCACCTCATTATTCAACGTTCAGTGTAAAATCCTATAATGGACGTGCAGTTGAAGAGTCAGCTAAGATCGGCGGACCTTCATTTACTACAATTGACAGCTGGTATGATGAACCTGAATATATTCAATTTTGGTCGGATAAAATTAAACAAACGTTTAAAAGCATACCCGCAGATGAGCATGATAAAACGGTAGTCATTTTCTCTGCACATAGTCTTCCGGAAAAGATTTTGCAGATGGGTGACCCTTATCCGAAACAATTGCAGGAAACAGCAGACTTTATCGCAAGAAGTGCTGATGTTCCACATTATACAATCGGCTGGCAAAGTGCGGGTAATACACCAGAACCATGGATTGGACCAGATGTGCAAGATCTTACCCGTGACCTTTTCAATGAGCATGGATACACTCATTTTGTTTATTGTCCTGTAGGTTTTGTTGCCGATCACTTAGAAGTTTTATATGACAATGATTATGAATGCAAAGTGGTAACAGATGAACTAGGCGTAAACTATTATCGTCCTGAAATGCCGAATGCGAGTCAGGAATTTATCGATTGTCTGGCAACAGTTGTTGAAAAAGCTTTAACGAAAGAAAGAATGTGAATCCGATGAGCGAGCGAAAGCACGTGATCATTTTAGGCGGCGGCATTACGGGATTAGCTGCTGCCTTTTATGTACAAAAATATGCAAAAGAAACGGGAAAACCTGTCACGTTTACACTGCTTGAAGGCAGTGATAGACTTGGTGGGAAAATAGAGACGATTCTTCATGATGGATTTGTGATTGAACGAGGACCGGATTCGTATCTTGCCCGAAAAACGGTCATGACCGATCTTATTAATGAGGTTGGCCTTGGGGGAGACCTCGTTTCAAACAATGCGGGTCAAGCTTATATTTTGCATAATAAAAGACTGCACCCGATACCAGAGGGAGCGGTGATGGGTGTCCCGACAAAAATGATGCCTTTTGCTTTCACTCCGTTATTTTCGATTTTTGGAAAGGTAAGAGCTTCTTTCGATTTGGTTCTTCCAAAACGTTCAAATGCAGACCAGGATATTTCAGTAGGACATTTCTTTAGAAGACGTTTAGGTGACGAGGTAGTGGATCGTCTGATCGAGCCGCTGTTGTCTGGTATTTATGCTGGTAAGATTGACCGGCTAAGTTTGGAGTCTACGTTCCCGCAGTTTGTTCAAACTGAAAAAAAGCATAGAAGTTTGATTGTAGGAATGAAAAAGTCTCAGCCAAAAGCTGAAAAAACACAGCCCGTTCAAAATAAAAAGGGTGCGTTTTTAACATTGAAAAAAGGATTGTCTTCACTTGTGGATGCACTTGAGAAATCTATTCCTGCTGAGAGCATATTAAAAGGTGTGAATGCGAATCAAGTTAAGCAGCTTGATGATGGAACATATGAAGTGAGTTTAGAAAACGGTTCATCACTTACTGGAGATCACGTTATTGTGACAACACCATACTCCGTTACGAAGAAATTGTTTAATGAACAACTGTTCCCAGAAGGATTTCATGAAACAAAACCGACATCTGTTGCGACGGTTGCCATGGAATTCAATGCAGAAGAAGTTGCTTTTGCACTAGAAGGTACTGGTTTCGTAGTGGCGAAAAGTGAAGATACTGTCATTACGGCGTGTACTTGGACGACACGAAAATGGCCGCATACAACACCCGCAGGCAAGGTGCTGCTGAGGTGCTATGTAGGTCGTGCTGAAGATCAGGAAATTGTTTCAGAACCAGACGAAGTGATACTTGAAAAAGTTTTGACAGACTTGAAATCTACGATGGGTGTTGAAGTTCGTCCGGAAAATTATCATGTTTCACGTATGGTGAATGCAATGCCGCAATATGAAGTCGGTCATAAGGAATATGTACAGAAACTGCAAACCGCGTTTCATAAACAGCTTCCGGGGATACTTTTAGCAGGGGCTTATTATGATGGAGTTGGGTTGCCTGATTGTGTGAATTCTGCCAAAAAAGCTGTAGAAAGTTTATTTTCACTGAATAAATAAATAATGTATTGAAATAATTGACGACAAATGGATAAGTTTGTCGTTTTTTATATTTTATTGTATTAACATTCTGCTATACTGTAGGGAGAAAAAGCGGGGGGGGAGAGGACAAAGTGGAAGCATTCATTGAACCATTATTCGTAAATATTGCAATCGTTTTCTCCTTTACACATCTGATTAATATGATTTATCCTCTTCACCCAGGTGTAATTCCCGGTATAAAGAATAAGATTTTATTTGGTGTTATTAGCGGTATTGCAGCACTTGTATGTATGATGTATCCAATTGAAACACTGCGTGATTCATTTTTTGACCTGCGTAATGTTCCCATTATGATTGTAACCCTATATTCTGGCTGGCTCCCTGGGGCGATATGTTCAATATTTGTTATTGCTGCCCGCACGATTATGGGAGGAGAGTTTGTTTGGCTAGGGATTGTACTTACATTGCTCGCTTTTATCGTAGCATTGACGTATCAGAAATTCTTCGATGAAGATAAACGCAGGTGGGTCTCAGCATTTTATATTTCGATTGTTTATACTTTGTTTTATATCCTATTTATTCATACGTATTTGAAGTTTTTAACTCTCAATTTTTATTTAGTGTATTTCTCATGCTTCATGATTGCTTTTTTTTCATGTATTTTTTTAATAGAAAGATTAGTTAAAATAAACATGCAGTTAAAAGAAACGGTATATTTGGACAAACTAGCTGTGGCAGGCCAAATGGCAGCTGCTATTGCTCATGAAGTCCGAAACCCGATGACAACGATCAGGGGAATGATTCAATTCCTCGGAAGTACGACAACCGATGCAAAATTAAAAGAATATTCACCGCTATTAATCGAAGAATTGGATCGTACAAATAAGATTATTACAGATTACTTGTCGATGGTAAAACCAGACGAGCCAAAATTGGAGAGTATTAAACTTAATAAAGTGCTGTCAGATGTTGTATCTTTAACAGCACCATATGGCAATATTTATAATGTAGAGGTATCGGGAAGCAAAATTGGTCCGCACATTGTAAATGCTGATGAACCAAAGCTGAAGCAGGGACTTATTAACATTATTAAAAATGGCATTGAAGCAATCAGTGAATCAGGAAACATTCATTTGTACACATACAATGTATCGAAAAAAAGTATCACGATTGCTATTGAAGACAATGGAGCTGGCATGACGAAGGAACAGCTTGAACAGATTGGCCTTCCTTTCTATACAACTAAGGCAAAAGGAACAGGTCTTGGAATGATGGTTACGTATAAACTTATTCAAGACATGGGCGGTAAGATAAGATACGAAAGTGAAGTCAACGTTGGTACGAGAGTGCTTTTAACATTGCCATTATGCCCGAAGTCATTACAGCTGGATGAGGAAGTGAGAAATTGATGGATCGCAGGCAGAGTATATTAGAAGCAGCAGAAAAATCTTTTTCAATGTTCGGATATAAAGCAAGTACAGTTGATCAAATTGCTAAAATCGCGAATGTAGGGAAAGGTACAATCTACACCTTTTTTGCAAATAAGGAAGAACTTTTTTCTGAGATCGTTACAAGTCTCGTAATGGAGACAAAGCACGCTGCTTCTGAAGCGATTAAAGATGATCGTCCTTTTTATGAAAATCTTCATGATGCACTATATCGAGTTATTGAGCTTCGAAAAACACATCAATTAGCGGTAAAATTGTCACAAGAAGTAAAAGAACTTAACACTTCTCCAGTGAAAGAGGCGGTTCACAGAATTGAAAAAGCCGTATTAAATTTTGTGAAAAATGAATTAGATAAAGCAGTGGAAAAAGGGGAACTGAAGAATTGTCCAACTGACATCGTAGCTTTTATGATGGTTAAGCTTTATGTAGCACTCATCTTCGATTGGGAAAAAGACAACCCAGCAATTCAGAAGGAAAAAATGCTTGAAGTACTTGAAATGTTTGTTATGGATGGTTTGCGAAAATCTTGATGTTGCAGAAGGGGATAAAACGTGATAAGTTAAGTTGTGACCGAAAATGAAATCTGGTCAGTTTTAAAAAGTGGACGATGCGATGTCTCTTTTTTTGATATTAAATGACCATTTGACTGAAATAGTCATTCGGTATTATATAGAATTGTAAGGAGTGAATATGTTGTTTAAAAGTATCACTGCACAGTTTAAGGCAGTATTTACAAATAAAAAAATTGCTATACCTGTTTTGGCAGTTCTTTTTATACCGATTATGTATAGCGGAACTTATTTATGGGCGTTCTGGAATCCATACGGCAAGATGGAGGAGCTCCCAGTCGCTGTAGTTAATCAGGATGAAGGCTACAAACATGATGGAGAAAACCTGCATGCCGGTGACGATTTTGTGGAAAAACTGAAAGAAAACCCTTCTTTTAAGTGGAAATTTGTTAGTGAAGAAAAAGCACAGCAAGGGTTGAAAAATAATGACTATTACATGATGATCGAAATACCTAAAGACTTTTCTAAAAATGCTTCAGAAGTATCTGATGATAAGGTGAAGAAGCCAGAATTAATTTTCACACAAAACCAGGGGTTTAACTTTCTTGCTTCTCAAATAGGCGGATCGGCCGTAAATAAAATGAAAGAAAGTCTTTCACATGAACTTACGAAAACATATGCTAAGGTAATGTTTGAGCAAGTAGAAGAGCTAGGCGGAGGACTCAAACAGGCAGCAGATGGTTCTCAAAAAATTACTGATGGTTTAGAAAAAACAGCTTCTGGAAGCGGCGAACTTGCGAAGGGTATGGCTGATAAAAGTCCCCAGATTCAGCAGCTGAACAGCGGAGCCATACAATTAAATGAAAAAATGGGACAGTTAAACAACGGTTTAAATCAATTAGCCGCTGGTCATAAGCAGCTTTTAGCTGGCCAACAGCAGCTAAGTGATGGAGCAACATCCCTAGAGCAAGGTTTGGGAGAAGCTGCAGTCGGATCTGGAAAAGTAAAAAATGGCAGTCTGGCGCTGCAATCAGCAGCTGAAAAATTATCAAAAGGAGCGAACACACTTTCAAGCTCTGCTTCACAATGGAATGCCGGAGCGCAAAAAACTAGTGCTGGATCAAAGCAAGTGGAACAGCAGCTAAATGCTTTGATTCAAAATCAGAAGAATATGTCTGATGAAGAGATTGCAGCATCATTAAAACAAATAGCTGCAGTAAGCGGTCAAGTGAATGCTGGAATGGACGGATTAACAGCTGCCTCTGGAAAAATAGCAGAAGGCGCTGATCAGCTTTCTAGCGGTTCTAAAAAGCTGAGTGATTCACAGGCAGCTGTAGCTAATGGGGCACAACAAGTACATGATGGCCAGCTAAAACTCGTTAACGGTGCGGACCAGCTTTCTAAAGGCCAAGCTGAATTAAACGGCGGTACACAAACGTTCCAAACTAAATTAAATGAAGCAGCAGCAGGTGCTGGAAAGTTACAAAGCGGCACGAAGCAACTGGCAGATGGAACTGCGGCAGCAGCAAATGGTTGGAATGAAGTATCAGGACATGTTCAGGAGATCCATAATGGAGAAGAACAGATTTTGGCAGGCAGCAGTGAGCTGACCGCAAAATTAAGTGATGCGGCTATTAAGACAGATAAACTTGACCCGGATGATAAAACGTTTGAACGAATTTCAAACCCGGTAAATTTGAAAACGAAAAGCTATACTGAAGTACCGAACTATGGGACCGGAATTGCTCCTTACTTTTTATCGCTTGGATTATTTGTAGGGGCACTTTTCACAACGATCGTATTTCCATTGCGTGATTTGGCTGGAAGACCTAGATCGGGATTCAGCTGGTTTGCGAGCAAGTTTTCCTTTCTAGCGGCAGTTGGTATTCTGCAGGCGATCATTGCAGATTCCATATTATTATATGGATTGGATATACAGGTCAGCAGTACACCCGCATTCTTTGGTTTTACGATTTTAACAAGTCTTACATTTATGGCACTTGTTCAGCTTCTTGTAACGATACTCGGAGATCCGGGCCGTTTTATTGCGATAATCATACTGGTTCTTCAGCTTACAACAAGTGCGGGTACGTTCCCGTTAGAAATGATTCCTCACAAACTGCAAGTATTTAATTCATGGCTCCCGATGTCATATTCAGTTTCTGGTTTCAGATCTGTAATTTCAAGCGGGAACATAGATACTTTTACGTCCAGTGTCTGGGCACTGTTCGGATTTATGACAATATTTATGATTGGCACTCTCATTTTCTTTATCAGCCAGTTTAGTAAAGTAAATAAGACAGCAGAATAAAAATTCAATTACAGAAATGCACCCGGATACGTTTACTCCGGGTGTTTTTTTATCGAATGGTGTAAAGAGCTTATGTTTTTCGAAAAATAAATTAATGTTTGCAAGTTAGCAAGCAAGGGAAACATACTAATTGGGCATTCTAATAGATGCAGCTTAATTCATAAAAAAGGAGAGAACCATTCTTGATTACTTTCAAAAACGTAGGGAAAAAGTTCCCTGACGGTTTTGAGGCCTTAAAAAACATTGACTTTCATATTAAACCAGGGGAGTTAGTCACGTTGATCGGGCCTAGTGGTTGCGGTAAAACGACGACCATGAGGATGATAAACCGTTTGATCGAACCATCAAAAGGAACAATCTTAATTGATGGAGAGGATATTGCAACTAAAAACCCCGTTGAGCTGAGAAGGAATATCGGATACGTTATTCAGCAGATTGGTTTACTGCCGCATATGACGATTGAAGACAATATTTCTCTTGTCCCACGCTTAAAAGGGTGGAAGAAGGAAGAGTATGAGGGCAGAGTAGACGAATTGCTAGATTTAGTAGGACTCGATCCTGCTACTTTCAGAAAAAGGTATCCTTCTGAGCTAAGCGGCGGTCAGCAGCAGCGTATTGGAGTTATCCGCGCACTTGCTGCAGAACCTCCAATCATATTAATGGACGAACCGTTCTCGGCACTGGATCCAATAAGCCGTGAACAGCTTCAGGATGAACTTGTTAAGCTTCAGGAAACAATTAAGAAAACGATTGTGTTTGTAACCCATGACATGGATGAAGCCATCAAAATTGCAGACCGCATTGCTATCTTGAATAAAGGTGAAATCGTACAATTTGATACACCTGAAAGAATTCTGCGCCATCCAGCGAATGACTTCGTTAAAGGCTTTCTTGGTGAAAACAGACTCGCTTCAGGAGACACTGATATGCCGGAAGCAGTTGATCTTATGAGACCGAACCCGGTAACTTCGAGATACACAAGAGGGCTAGCAGAAGCATTGAAGATGATGAAGCGTTATGGAGTAGACAGTCTTCTTGTAACAGATCAGCAAAATAAATTGCTTGGTATAACTACACTTGAATCGATCGAACGCCATTATCCAGAAGAGGATAAAACGGTCGGTGATCTAATGAAAACAGATATACTAACGGTTGATACGAAGACCACATATACAGATGTTGCTGAAATATTCGCTACAAATCAGGTTAGTATGATTCCAGTTCTTGAAGACGAGAAGCTTGTCGGTCTAATTACAAGAGCAACGATGATGAGAGGACTAGCTGGATTAAACATTGCTGCGCAAAAGCCTCTAGAGGGAGGTGCGGGCAATGAATAATTTCTTTACAACAATGAAAGATACTTTCGTAAACCGTTGGCCAGAAATTTTAACCGGTCTTCAGCAGCATTTATTTTTATCGTTTGTATCGATCTTAATTGCAGCTATTATTGCCGTACCGCTTGGGATTTTTATTTCGAGAAGAAAACGTGTCGCAGAGCCCGTTATCGGAGTTACTGCCATTTTTCAAACGATTCCAAGTTTAGCCCTTTTTGGTTTCCTATTGCCTGTCTTCGGAATCGGAAGCACAACGGCGATCATCGCTCTTACTGTTTATGCGCTTTTACCGATTTTGCGAAACACATATACCGGGATTACAGGTGTCGATAAATCGGCAGTTGAAGCCGGAAAAGGGATGGGGATGACGAATTCTCAAATACTGAGAATGATCGAACTTCCTCTCGCATTGCCGATCATTATGGCAGGACTTCGAACAGCTACGGTATTAACAATAGGTGTAGCAACACTTGCCGCCTTTATCGGTGCAGGAGGACTTGGAGATCTGATCTATCGCGGGTTATCTACTACGCGAAATGAACTCGTTTTAGCTGGAGCAATCCCGGCTGCATTGCTGGCAATCATTTTTGACTTTATTTTGCGCCGAATTGAAATGGCAACGGAACCTAGAGCTAACAAACGAGCGGGGTCATGGAAATTACCTGTATTGATTGTGGTTCCTGTAGCAGCACTTATTCTTTTCTTAGCCTTAAGAGGCGGAACGGATGAGGATGCGATCGTTATAACCGGTAAGAAGTGGACAGAACAATATATCCTGCCATATCTTATTTCTGAGTATGTGAAAGACAAAACAGATTATCCTGTTGTCGTTAAAGAAGCAATCGGTGAAACCCCTATTTTAACGGAAGCGATTAAAAAGGGTGATATCGATATGTATGTGGAATACACAGGGACAGGGTATTTAACGATACTTAAAGAAAAATATGATCCAAGTATGACTCCAGATGAAATCTACGACAGTGTTAAAAAGGGTTATGCGGATAAATATAATTTGAAGTGGACGAAGCCGCTTGGATTTGAGAACACGTATGCACTGGCGTTGAATCCAGCAGTTGCTAAGCGAGTGAATGTTGATACGATTTCAGAGCTCGCGCCAAAATCTAGTCAGCTTAGTTTTGGCGGCCCTACGGAGTTTTTTGAGCGTGAAGATGGTTACACACCATTCATTAAAACATATAACTTAAACTTCAAAGATAAGAAAAGTCTGGATCCAAACTTAATGTATACGGCTGTTAAAGAAGGTAAAGTGGACGCGATTCCAGCATATACGACAGATGGAAGAATTGTTCGCTTTAACTTAAAAACGCTAGAAGATAACAAGAAGTTTTTCCCGCCATACTTTGCAGCACCAGTAGTAAGGGAAGATACGCTGAAAAAATATCCGAAGCTTGAGAAAGTCATGAATGAGCTTGCCGGAAAAATTTCAGAAAAAGATATGGCAGAAATGAATGCGAAAGTAGACTTGGATAAGAAAGATCCACGTGAAGTGGCTCAAGAATTCTTGAAAAGCAAAGGCTTGATCAAAAAATAATAAAGTAAGCTGGGAAAAGTGCGGGAAACCGCACTTTTTTCTTTTGTTTCAGGGGTGACAGGCGAGTTGGTGAGGGAGTATTTCTGGAGGATTAAGTCTAATTTGAAAAAATTAAGTCCGATGGAGGGTGAATTAAGTCTGTTTTGATGAAGATTAAGTCTGATTGAACCTTAATTAAGTCTCATTCAAAACAAGCCATCTCATTTTATTCCCCTGCATAATGACAGCAAAAAACCAGCTCGCATTTGTGAGCTGGCTTTTCACACTATATTTTTATAGTACTTTACTTAAAAAAGACTTCGTACGTTCGTGCTGGGTATTGCCGAAAAGTTCGGAAGGTATGTTTTCTTCTACGATATATCCGCCGTCCATAAAAATAACGCGGTCGCCAACTTCACGTGCAAAGCCCATTTCATGTGTAACGACGACCATTGTCATTCCTTCTCGGGCAAGGTCTTTCATAACTTCCAATACTTCTCCGACCATTTCTGGATCCAGGGCGGAAGTCGGTTCATCAAACAGCATAATTTTAGGGTCCATTGCCAGTGCACGGGCGATTGCTACACGCTGCTTTTGTCCGCCGCTTAGCTGTGATGGATAGGCATTGGCTTTTTCTTTCAGGCCGACTTTTTCTAATAGTGCAGCTGCTTTTTCCGCAGCTTGCTGTTTGTTCACGTTTTTAACTTTGAGCGGTGCAAGTGTTACGTTTTCTAATACGGTTTTATGAGGGAAGAGGTTAAATTGCTGAAACACCATACCAACATCTTCACGGATTTTATTGATGTTTGTTTTTGGATCCGTAATATCTGTGCCATTGACGATCACTTGACCGCCTGTAATTTCCTCCAGCTTATTGATGCAGCGGAGGAAAGTGCTTTTCCCTGAGCCAGAAGGACCGATCACACAGACAACTTCCTGTGGTTTAATTTCAGCATTGATATCCTTTAGTACCTCTAGGTCACCGAAGGACTTTTTTAGATTTTTTACTTTAATCATAGTCTGGCTCCTTTCATAGTTCGATTAAACATTTGTTTAAGTATTTTATCATAGTTTCGGCTGTTCCTTCTTATATCCTGCTTTCTGATACAAACTTTCGTTTAATTATAAAAACTTTCTGAAAAATCATTGACCGAGTTAAAAAGTTGAAATATACTCTGTTTATGAAAACGATTTCATGAATTCGATTCCAGAAAGTTTCAAGAGGAGAATTTGATGGCAACCATTCAAGATGTGGCAAAACTGGCAGGCTTGTCCCGTACAACAGTTTCAAGGGTAATCAATCGGCATCCATATGTAACTGATGAGAAAAAAAAGCTCGTTACAAAAGCGATGCAGGAATTGAATTACGTTCCGAATTCATCAGCACGCAGGCTGCGAAGGCAACAGACTGAAACCATCGCTGTTTATGTACCGCGTATCACAAATCCGTTTTTCAGCCACTTGGTTGAAGTAATGGAAAAAGAAGCAGCAAAAAGAGGGTATCAGCTCATTTTATGCCAAACCCAGTACAAAAAAGAGCAGGAGCGTAACTTTTTAGAGCTTCTAAAAACAAAGCAAGTAGACGGATTGATCCTGACATCGATCGAAAATGATTGGAGTCAGTTCGAACCTTACTTAACGTTTGGTCCGATAGTTGTCTGCAACGAATATTCGGATGAAGCTCAAGTTCCATCCGTATTCTTAAACCAGATTGAAGGAAGCTACTTAGGAACGAAACACCTACTCGATCAAGGTTATAAGAAGCTTGGATACTGTGCGGGGAACCATAAAAGTTCCAGAATCTCGAAAGATAGAAAAATCGGTTTTTTAAAAGCCCTTGAAGATGCTGGGATTGGGATAAAAGACGAGTGGTTTTTCAATAAAGCCTACAGTGTACAAGATGGGTTTGATGTTTTTGAAACTATACTTAAATTGGACGACCCGCCAGAAGCCGTTTTTACGGGAAGTGATGAAGTCGCTGCTGGAATTGCAAAAGCTGCAAAAGACGCTGGATGGAAAGTTCCTGAAGACATTGCTATCATCGGATTTGATAATCAGCCTCTAGCTGAACTTATGGATTTAACAACAGTGGAACAACCGATTGAACGAATTGCCCGTCATGCGATGGAGTTAATGGTTGAAGCGATTAAAATGAAGAAGCCTCTCAAAAGGAAAGAAGTCATTTTGCCGTTTCAATTAATCAAAAGGTTATCCACTTAAATTACTCGAATAAATGAAACCGTTTACAAAACAGAAGAGTAGGGGGAAAAGACATGAAAAAGCTTAAAAAGATTTCTAAAGTGATTTCGACTTCACTAGCGCTTTCACTTGTGCTTGCAGCTTGTTCTGACAAAGATGACAGCAGCAGCAAATCCGGCAGTAAGGACGAGAAGGTAAAAATTGTTTATGCACGTGGTAAGGATGATACACAAGGGACAAAAGCAATGGTGGAAGCTTTTGAAAAGAAATACCCTAACATTGATGTTCAAGTAAAAGAAATGCCTGCTGATACGGGTAAACAGCATGATGCTTATGTAACAGCATTTAATGCAAATTCCGATGAGATCGACGTGATCAATCTGGATGTAATCTGGCCGGCAGAATTTGCTCAAGCTGGATACTTAATGCCTCTGGATCGTTTTATCGAGAAAGATAATGTTGATCTAGATGCACATAACCAAGGAGCTTTAAGTGCTTCTAAATTTAAAGGTAAGCAATGGTCGCTTCCTTTGTTCATTGATGCAGGTATGCTTTTCTATCGTACAGACCTAATAAAAGAAGGAACTGCACCGAAAACATGGGATGAGCTATTGGCTAAAGCGAAAGAAACAAAAGGGCAAGGCGGAACTCAGTTCGGTTACTTAATGCAAGCGAAACAATACGAAGGCCTGGTATGTAACGCGGTTGAATTTATCGCATCTTACGGCGGTAAAATTATCGATGAGAACGGCGAAGTGAAAGTGGATTCTCCTGAAGCAATCAAAGGGATCAGTAAGATGGTTGAAGTTGTAAATTCTGATGTTGTTCCACAAAACGTTACAACATTCTCTGAGCCTGAATCTCATACGGCTTTCATCAATGGTCAAAGTCCTTTAATTCGTAACTGGCCATATCAATTTGCTCTTGCAAACGACAAGTCTCAATCTAAAATCGCAGGCAAAGTTGGAGTAGCTCCACTTCCGGCTGGTGATGCTGGTTCTGCAGCAGCACTTGGTGGATGGATGATGGGTATCAACAAGAACACGAAGCACGCTGAAGCATCTTGGAAGTTCTTAAGCTTCATGACTGGAAAAGATGGACAAAAGATCAGTGCCATCAAAGGTGGACATGCACCAACAATTCTTTCTCTATATGAGGACAAAGAAGTTTTAGATGCTAACCCATACTTTAAAGAAGAAGGATTCGTAAACGCACTTAAAGCAGCGGTATCTCGTCCGGTAGCACCGAATTATCCTGAGATTTCAGACATCATTCAAGTTCAGATGTCTAAAGCAATCGCTAAGCAAATCACACCTGAAGAAGCTGCGAAAAATATGCAAAAAGAGATCTCTGAAAAGCTAGAAAAGTAATCAAGTTATTTTAGTTAAATAGGGGTAAGCCTTCGTCAATGGAGGCTCCCCCTTTTACTATAACTGGTATCGATTTCATAGAGTGAAATGGATGGACGTTACAACGCCCGTCCGTCGATTGCATTCGAATAGCAAGGAGCTGAATCTGTTGAAACCAAATCTAATGCCGAATGATCCGAAAACAATAAAAATGGATACGAAAAGCAAGACGAAAAAGAAGATGTCTGAGAAAAATCTGGGCTATCTGCTTGTTGCACCAGCATTGATTCTTATACTTGTCATTGCCATTTGGCCAGTAATTCAATCGTTTTATTTTAGTTTGTTTGATCTTCGATTGAGTAAACCATCGAAGTCAGAAGCTTTTATATCCTATAAAGTAGATCTGCATACTTACTTAGATAACTACCCGTTTTTAATCAGTTCTTTAGAAGATGAGACGGAAAAAGCAACGGGGAAAACAAAAGAAGAACTTGAAGAAATACAGGCTCGTCTAGAAAAAGTAGATTCAAAACTGAAATCCGATAGCAAAGTAAAAGAACGTTATGACCAAGTTGATGAAAAACTGATGGTAATGAAACCTGTCAGTGAAGATCTTGCAAAAACGAAAGCTGACAAAGAAGTCGTACTTGAACTGGAAAAAGTAACTAGCGATACGACAAGTTTAGGAAAAGAAATGAAGGATGAGCTGCAAAATCCAGATGATGTAATCGGCTTATCATCTTCATTAAATGATGCTGTTATTAAGCCGAACTTTATTGGATTTAAGCATTATAAAGATAATTTAAGCGACGGCCGGATGTGGAAAGCACTGCAAAATACGACTGTATTTACAATCATTTCTGTACTTGCAGAGCTTGTCATTGGTTTAGCGATAGCAGTTCTGATTAATAAAGCGTTTATTGGAAGAGGGCTTGTTCGTGCGACGATACTGATTCCATGGGCAATTCCAACGGCAGTATCAGCTTTTATGTGGAAGTATTTATATGATGGTCAAAATGGAATAGTCGCAAAAGTGTTCGAGAAGGCCGGACTAGTTGATCATATGACATCCCTTTTAACAAGCAGTAATGGTGCGATGTTCTCTGTTATTTTCGCCGATGTTTGGAAAACGACTCCATATATGGCTCTCTTGCTATTAGCAGGCTTGCAGACGATACCAACGTCGCTGTATGAAGCTGCTGCAATTGATGGAGCCAGCAAGTGGAAGCAGTTCATTACGATCACATTGCCACTATTAAAGTCTAGCATTCTAGTTGCGTTGCTGTTCCGTACTTTGGACGCGTTCCGTGTGTTTGACTTAGTGTATGTGTTAACAGGCGGAGGTCCTGCAAACTCAACAGAAACGATATCGATTTTGGCTTATAAAGTGATGTTCGGACAGACCAATTTCGGTGAAGGTTCGGCGTTGTCCGTTATTGTGTTTGTCTGTGTAGCCGCCATTTCAATGATTTATATTAAGTTCTTAGGCCGTGACCTTTTAAATGATAAGTAAAAACGGAAAAGTAAAGGAGTGAATAGGAAATGAACAAAAAAGCAGGTCCGTTATTTTATGTCTTCTTAGCATTGTTTGTCTTCCTTGTCATGTTTCCGTTTTTATGGGTACTGACAAGTTCGGTTAAACCAGTAGCAGAGCTTTTTGGTGAACGGGCGTTTAAACCATTTACAGATAATATGACAATAGCAAATTATAAATCTGTATTTGTGAATTATCCCTTTTTAAAATATTTATGGAACAGTTTAGTTGTTTCAACTGTTACTACATTATACGTGGTGTTTGTTGCGAGTTTTGCAGCTTATGCAATCGCTCGATTGAAGTTTAAAGGGAAAACCTTTATCTTGGGATTGGTTTTATCGGTCTCAATGTTCCCGCAGATCGCAACGATTTCACCTATTTATATCTTTTTAAAGAACATTGGACTGACAAACAGTTATCTAGGTTTGATCATTCCTTACACAACATTTACACTGCCATTATCCATCTGGCTGCTCGTAACGTTTTTCAGAAAGATTCCGTTCGATCTGGAAGAAGCAGCGAAAATCGATGGTGCTTCCATGATGCAGACATACTGGAGAGTCATCTTGCCGCTTGCGATTCCAGGGATTTTTACAACAGCCATTCTTGTGTTTATCTCAGCTTGGAATGAGTTCCTGTTTGCACTAACCATCAATACAGATGATGCTTACAAAACGGTTCCGGTTGGGATCGCGATGTTTGAAGGCCAGTTCACGATTCCTTGGGGAGAAATAACGGCTGCAACAATTATTGTTACCGTTCCTCTCGTAATCATGGTATTGGCGTTCCAGCGCCGTATCGTATCTGGATTAACATCTGGTGCGGTAAAAGAATAGAGTTTATTAATGAGAACCTGCACCTATAAGGATGCAGGTTTTTGTTATGTATTTTTTTATATCAAAAACATAGAAATATGAAGATGATATTTAAGGAAGGAGGAAGTTTAGTGCACGGTCATGATATTGAACATATAAAATGGAGAGGCAGAAATGTTCATGTTCATCAATATTCTACCCAGACCACTGTAAATGATGGGCACTCACATACTGTCCAAGGAATGACAAACACTGCATATAATACGATGGGACATGTTCATCACTATGAAGGAACAACTACTTTTGATGACGGTCATGTACATCGCTTCTCGGGAACAACCGGCCCTCCTGTTTATACGGCAGATGGAACACATTATCATATGATTACCGGAACAACTTCTTTTAATGATGGACACCTGCATCAATATTCAGGCTGGACCGGGAAAAATATTACTGAGGGATAAAAGTGTGGTAAATAAAAAAGAAAACTCTTGTTTGAATTGAACCAATAAAGTTGGACAATAGGGGACAGAAGTAACTCTGCAGAGATTTGCTGCAGAGCTTTTTAATGTTAAGGGTATTTTGGACGGTGCGGTGTGAGATGTTGTCGAATTTTGTAGAAAGGCTTAATTATTTTAAATTAGACTTAATTATGTTCCAAACAGACTTAATTCATCCCGAATTAGACTAAATCGAGAAAATCCCAGTCAAATTCACCTCTGCTAATTCTGCATAAACCGCGAAAAACCGACCAGCCGTTGTGATCGGTTTTTTAACGTGCGAAAATAAAAGGAAAAGACCTCACAATTAATCACCATACACATCAAATAAGTAGTCGAAAGGATCTTTGCTTATATTTGGGTTCTTTCTCTTGTTAAAAGGTAATGATAATGCAATCGAGAATGTAAGTAACACCGTGAAGCATAGTAGAAGTAAACAAATTAAACCGATTATAATATCCATATCGAATTCCCCCCTTTCTTTAAATTCAGGGTAAAGTATGGAACGCGTTTCAGAGCAAGAAAAAGTTTGAGTGAAAAAGGTGAGAAGATGGCCAACATAAAAGATATCGCTAAAATGGCTGGAGTTTCAGTCACAACAGTCTCCAGAGTTCTGAATCAGCAACCTTATGTCAGTGCGGAAAAAAAGCAAGCGGTTCTCGAAGCAATTAAGAAAAGCAACTATAAGCCAAACATTAACGCTATCCACCTGAGTACAGGAAAGACGTTTCTTGTTGGTGTCGTTGTTCCATTTTCTAATCATCCATATTTCGGTTACTTAATTGAAGGGATCGCAAAGGAAGCATTGAAGCATAATTACAAACTCGTTTTGTTTCAGACGAATTATGAGGAAGAGAGAGAACTGGAAGCCTTAACAATGTTAAAGTTAAAACAAATTGATGCATTGATCATCTGTTCCAGAAATTGTTCCTGGGAAACGATTAAAGATTATATTTCTTTTGGACCGATTGTTTTATGTGAAGATGCAAGAGACAAGCAGGTTTCCTCAACATTTATCGATCATTATAAAAGTTTTACCATAGCGTTAGACTATTTATATGAAAAAGGTCATAGAGAAATCGGCTTTTGTATAGGCAGAAAATCGGGAACGAGCAGTGAACAGAGGTACCTTGCATACCGGGATTTTCTTAACAAAATTAAACAACCGTTTAAAAAAGAATTCATATTTTACGATTGTTATCAGCTTGATGATGGTGAAAAAGTAGTGAACAAACTGCAGAGTATGGGGCACCGGCCATCTGCATTGCTCGTAACAAGTGATCAAGTAGCAGCAGGGATACTAGCATGCGCAAAGGAACATACAATCACTGTGCCGGATCAGCTAGCCATACTGGGTTTTGATAATCAACCAATTGCAAAGGTAATGAACATTACGACATTGGAAATTCCTTTGTTTGAGGTAGGCAGAAAATTATTTAACCAGGCGATGCAGACTGAAACTATACTTTATGAAGAAGTAGAAGTGAAACTCATTGAAAGAAAAACGGTTTGAATATAGAGGAGGATGTAAAAATGAAGTTAACAGTATTAGGTTTTTGGGGTGGCTATCCTGGTGCAGGAGAAGCGACATCAGGCTATCTTTTGCAAAGCGAAGGGTTTAACCTGCTTATTGATTGCGGAAGCGGGGTTCTTGCGCAGCTTCAAAAATACATAAAGCCAGAAGAGCTTGATGCAGTTGTACTTTCTCACTATCACGCCGATCATGTAGCGGATATTGGTGTCTTGCAATACAGCAGACTTATTCAGTCCTTTTTACAGAAGGGGATGCAGACACTGCCGATTTATGGACATAACGATGATGAAGCTGGATTGCTTTCGCTTACACATCTTCACCATACAAAAGGTATGTCGTATGATCCTTCTCGTGAACTAAAGGTTGGACCGTTTACGATTACGTTCCAGCTGACAAAGCATGCAGCAGTTTGTTATGCGATGAGAATCACCGACGGAAAGGAAACGATCGTTTATACGGCAGATACTGCGTTGATTCCCGAGCTCGTTCCTTTAAGCAGCCAAGCGGATTTACTGATTGCTGAGTGCAATTTTTATAAAGGAATGGATGGAAGCGGTCCAGGTCACATGACGTCTGAGGATTGCGGGAAGCTTGCTGCACAAGCGGAAGTGAATCATCTTCTTCTGACACATCTTCCTCATTTTGGAGAGTTGCCACAACTTGTCACAGAGGCGAAAGAGGTGTATAACAATAAAGTGGAGCTTGCATCGTCTGGCTGGACGTGGGGAGCTTAAAGTTTAGGGGTTGAAAGAGGGAAGAGTATGCTTTTTATTGATAATGAGAACATTACAGATCCACGCGTGAATCTGGCAATAGAAGAGTTTGCTTTAAAACATTTAGACATTAATGAAACGTATTTGCTATTTTATATAAATGAACCTTCTATAATTATTGGGAAGAATCAAAATACAATAGAAGAGATTAATTCAGAGTATGTTCGTGAAGAAGGGATTCATGTGGTTCGCCGATTATCTGGCGGCGGAGCTGTTTATCACGATCTAGGCAATCTTAATTTTAGTTTTATTACAAAGGATGACGGAAATTCTTTTCATGATTTTAAAAAGTTTACCGATCCTGTTGTAAAGGCGCTGAAAAAACTCGGTGTTCACGCAGAACTTAGCGGAAGAAATGATATTTTAGTAGATGGCAGAAAGATTTCTGGAAACGCACAATTCTCTACAAAGGGAAGAATGTTTAGCCACGGAACACTGTTGTTTGATTCTGAGATCGAAAATGTTGTTTCTGCATTGAAAGTTCGATTGGATAAAATTGAATCTAAAGGAATTAAATCGATTCGAAGCCGAGTAACGAATATTTCTGAACACCTTCCTGAGAAAACAACGATGGAAGAGTTTAAACAAACACTTCTTACGTATCTTTTTGAAGAATTTGATGCTGTTCCAAAATACGAACTAACAGCTAAGGATTGGGAAGAGATTCGCAAAATCTCCAGAGAACGTTATGCGAACTGGGATTGGAACTACGGAAAATCTCCAAAATTCAATGTTGAGTTATCTAATCGTTTTGCAGCGGGATCCGTTGATATTCGGCTCCATATTGTAAAAGGAATCATTCAAGAAAATAAAATTTTCGGGGATTTCTTTGGTGTAGGCGATGTTTCGGATATCGAGAAAAAATTAACTGGAATACGCTATGATCGTGAAGAGATTGAAAAAGCGCTCGAAGATGTTGATATGAATCATTATTTTGGCAATGTATCTCGTCAGGAGTTTTTAGACCTTTTATATTAATAAAAATAGCTGTTTTCGCATTGTTTGTAGCTTTTTTAAGTTGTTAATTTCCGCTCCAGGATGCTCGCTTTCCGCGGGGCGTGCGGTGAGCCTCCCTGGCGCCTTGCACCTTCAGAGTCTCACCTGTCCCGCTGATCCCGCAGGAGTCTCGCACCTTGCACTTCAATCAACTTATCCATGATGAGAACGAACAATACGAGCCAAAAACAACAATCTTCTAGAAAACAGCCATAAAAATAGAGAAACCGCCTTTTTGTGAGGCGGTTTTTGTTTTGAATTCTTATCATTCCATTTTAAATACACATTTTTTAGATTAGTTGGCATAATCCCAGAAAAAAACTCAATAATCCCAGAAAAATTTTTAACAATACCAGACTTTTTTTAGTTAATCCCACAAAAACAACGGTTCATTACAGATTTTCCAATAAAGTGTCCGCCTGAGAAGGAAACTAGCAAGTTAAAGCAGTTATTCGGTACTATTTTTATTTGACACCAATTCGCCCAAAATGGTAAGCTGAATTCAAATCACATTACACTAATAGTTATTAACGGTATAAAAACGTCATATTTTTTTAATCATTAATGAAACCGCTTACATATCATATAGGGAGATGAGAATGTATGATCCTTCATCCTGATGTAGAGTGCTTGAGTGATAGTAAAAAAAGGGAGCTTCAGCTTCAACGTTTAAAGAACACGGCAGAAACCGTTTATGAAAAAGTACCATTTTATAAACAAGCGTTTAATGAAAAGGGCATTCATCCAGATGATATAAAGTCTTTGGAAGACCTTCAGAAACTGCCGTTTACCGTAAAAAAAGATCTTCGTAATAACTACCCGTTTGGTCTATTTGCAGTTCAGCAAGGTGAGCTTGTTCGTTTGCATGCTTCTTCCGGTACGAGCGGAAAACCGACAGTTGTGGGTTATACACAGGGTGACATCGATCGTTGGAGTGATATGGTAGCCAGGTCGATCGCCATCGCAGGCGGGGAGCCTGGAAATGTTCTTCACAATGCTTATGGATATGGTCTTTTCACAGGGGGACTTGGACTTCATTACGGGTCAGAGCGGTTAGGTATGATAACTGTTCCAGTGTCTGGCGGCAATACAGAAAGACAGATTATGCTTATTGAAGACTTTGAACCGCAAGTGATATGCGGAACACCTTCCTATATATTGACGATTGCGGAAAAGATGGAGCAGCTCGGCAAAGATCCGCGTGCCACTTCATTAAAATATGGAATTTTTGGTGCTGAACCTTGGTCAGAAGAGATGAGAGCAACCTTAGAAGAAAAGTTCAACATTAAGGCGATGGATATCTATGGCCTAAGTGAAGTGATGGGTCCAGGTGTAGCGATGGAATGCCATGAAGCACAGAACGGACTGCACATTATGGATGACCATTTTATTGCTGAAATCATTGATCCTGAATCACTGCAGCCTGTTCCTGACGGTGAATATGGTGAGCTTGTTTTCACTAGTCTCACGAAGGAAGCATTCCCGATTATCCGCTACCGAACGGGTGACATTGCTTCCATTGATCGGACACCTTGCAGCTGTGGAAGAACATCGGTAAGAATGAGCAGGGTTAAAGGAAGAATTGACGATATGCTCATCGTCAAAGGCGTAAACGTGTTTCCGTCTGAAATCGAAAACTGTCTTCTTTCAGTAGAAGATATTGTGCCGCACTATCAGGTTCATATTTTCAAAGATGGATTGAAAGAAAGAATAGAGCTTCATGTGGAGATGAGCGAAAAGCTTTACGCATTAACGATTGGTGATGAATCACAAGGGAATGCAGAACTGTTGAAGCAGACGATTAAGAAAAAAATAAAAGATACTTGTCTCGTTATGATGGAAATAAAAGTACATTCACCAAAAAGTATCCCTCGTTCTGAAGGGAAAGCGATTCGAGTTGTAAGGCATGAGCAAAAAAAATTAGAAGTTTAATATATAACGATATTTAAGGATTACGGTAATTAAACGTAATATAACAGGAGGGAAATAGCATGACAGTTGGAATAAGCTTTAATCAGCTAAGTGAAGAAGAAAAAATGCAGCATTTTCTTGACCGGATCAATGCGGGTGAGAAGATTGAACCGGATGACTGGATGCCGGATGACTACAGATTGCAGCTCATCCGTCTAATCTCCATGCACGGAATTTCGGAAATCATGGGGGCGCTTCCTGAAAAAGAGTGGGTGCCAAAAGCACCTTCACTGCACAGAAAGCTAGCAATCATGGCAAAGGTGCAAGATGAGATGGGTCACGGACAGCTGCTGCTTCGTGTTGCTGAAGATCTGATGGCGCCGCTTGGCAAAACACGCCATGACATTATGGAAGATCTTTTTTCCGGAAAGCTGAAGTTTCATAATGTGTTCCATATGGACGCACCAACTTGGGGAGACGCAGGGATTATTGCGTGGCTTGTTGATGGAGCGGCAATTATTTCGCAAAGCATGATGCTTGATTCATCTTATGGACCGTACGCACGCGCATTAAAACGTATTTGTGCGGAAGAAGTATTCCATGCACAGCATGGTGAAAGCATCATTTTAGCGATGGCAGAAGGTACACCTGAACAGCGTGAGATGCTTCAAGACGCATTAAACCGCTGGTGGGAAGCCCTGATCATGTTCTTCGGACCAAAGTCCGCGCAAGAAACAGGGAATTCAAATGCAGATAAGAACATCATGTATAAAATTCGTGCAAAAACGAACGAAGATCTTCGCCAGGAATTTTTCACAAAATACATTCCTCGCATCCAGTCTCTTGGACTGACGATTCCGGATGATACGATTCGATTCGATGAAGATACACAAATGTGGATCTATAAAGATGCTGACTGGAGCAAGTTTAAGCAGATCGTTACAGGACATGGACCGCAATCACAAAATCGTCTAGATCTGCGACGCCGTTCGTATCAGAACAATGAGTGGGTCCGCGCGGCATTGGCTGCCAAAAAGGCGATCTAACAGGGGAAGGAGAATTCAAAAGTGAACGAGCAGAATAATGAATTTTATAACGTATATGAAGTATTCAGCAAAAAAACAGACAAATCTCCGTTTCAGCATAGCTTCAGCTTGCTGGCTCCCAATGCGGATATGGCGCTCATCATGGCAAAAGAGAACTTTTTCAGAAGAGAGACAGTCGCTGATATTTGGGTCGTGAAGAGAGAGAACATCCGAGGTTTGAGCCAAGATGAAAAAGAAATGCTCAAACGTTTGGATAAGGAGTATCGAGAGACTAAAGGATACGGTTATTTAAAGAAAAAATGGCGTGACTACAATCAAGAGCAATTTACCGAGAAGCACATTCTTGGCGGAAGGGGAGACAATTAATGACACAGGAAACAATAAAGCCACAAGAGAAAGCAGCGTTAATCGAGCTCCTCTATCAATTAGCAGATGATGATTTCATTCTTGCTTACCGCGGATCAGAATGGCTCGGTCTTGCGCCTCATATTGAAGAAGACGTTGCTTTTTCTTCAATCAGCCAGGATATGATGGGACATGCGAACCTTTACTATCGTCTTCTTGAAGATTTAGGAGAAGGGGAAGCGGACAAAATCGCTCATCTCCGTTCAGCTGACAAGTTCAAAAATGCCATTCTTTTAGAAGAAGTAAACGGACATGGAACGTATTTGAAAGAGCCTGATTATGATTGGGCCTTTGCTGTAGTAAGAAACTATTTTTACGCTTTGCATAAGCAAATTCGCCTTGAATCATTAAGACATTCGGACTATGAGCCGTTAGCAGAAGCAGCACGCAAGATTATGATTGAGCAATACTATCATTTGATGCACTGGGAAATCTGGTTTAAGCAACTTATGACGAGTACTGATGAAGCGAAGAAACGCATGACGGCAGCTGTTGAAAAGGTTTGGAATGACTTTGGCGGTGTTTTAACTCTTGGCCCTTCGTACGCTGAAATCGTAAAAGCGAACTTTATCGATGATGAAGCGGTCATGAAGAAACGCTTTATGAATAAAATTGAAGCTGTATTTAATGAGGTTGGTCTCAACATTTCTGGTGAACCTCGAATGGAAAGAGGCAACGGGCGGAATGGAGTTCATACAATGGACTTAGAAAACGCACTTGCAACATTATCAGAAGTTTACGCAACGAACCCTGCAACAGGCTGGTAATTAAAGACGAGAAGAAAGGAGATGAACCACGTGTCCGAATCAATAAACAGCATGAAACTGACAGTTATGGATGTGCTAGGGCATGTTAAAGATCCTGAGATTGCTTCCGTCAATATTCTTGACCTCGGTATGATCCACGAAGTTGAAGTGACAGATGGAACAGTGAAAGTATCTGTACTTCCTACTTTTTCCGGGTGTCCAGCGTTGCACATTATTGAAAGAGATATTAAAAAGGCTGTCGAAAAAGTAGAAGGAATTACATCAGTAGAAGTGAACTTTGTATATACACCGCCTTGGACAACAGACAGGATTTCTCCAGAAGGACGTGAGAAGCTAAAAGAGTTTGGCATCTCGCCTCCGCCGGCAAACCATGTAATGGGCGAGCCTTGGGAGATTGACTGTCCGTACTGCGGTTCAACTTATGTGACGATGGAAAACATCTTTGGTCCGACAGCTTGCAGAAGCATCCTTTACTGCAAATCGTGCAAGAACCCGTTTGAGGCAATGAAACCCGTTGCCGATATGGGATAAAAAATATGTATGTAAATATAGGGAGGAAACAAACATGGTAAAACTAATCGCACTATACAAAACACCTGAGAATATCGAAAAATTCGACGAACACTATTATGGACATCATACAGAAATCACGAAACAAATTCCTGGCCTTCGTAAAATGGAAGTAACAAAAATTGTAGGTTCACCAATGGGAAAAAGCGACTACCACATTCTTTGTGAAATGTACTATGACGACCATGATGCATTAAAAGCAGCGATGAAGTCTGATGAAGGAAAAGCTTCTGGAAAAGACTTGATGAGCTTTGCAGCTGAACTTGTAACGCTCATGATCGGTGAGGAAGTCAATGAGTAATTTTGAGACAATCTTAACCTCAGTTGATGATGGGATTGCCTTAATTCAATTAAACAGGCCGCGCGTGCTCAATGCGATTAACAGGCCGATGGTTACGGAACTTCTGGATGCTTTTGAAGGATTTGATCGTAACGACGAGGTAAAAGCGATTGTTTTGACTGGCAATGAACGAGCATTTGCCGCAGGTGCCGATATTGATGAAATGAAAGATGACGACAGCGTATCTCTTGAACTATTAAACCAGTTTAAGGAATGGGATCGTCTTGCAACAATAAAGAAGCCGATTATCGGTGCTGTTAATGGCTACTGTTTCGGCGGAGGTTTTGAATTAGCATTATGTGCCGATATTTTGTTTGCCGCTGAAAACGCTCAGTTTGGTTTTCCTGAAATCAAGCTGGGTGTTATGCCAGGAGCTGGCGGAACGGTTAAGCTCACAAAATTAATGGGCCAGAAAAAAGCGTTGGAATGGCTGTGGCTAGGTGATCCGATGACTGCCGGAGAAGCTCTTCAACACGGTGTGATCAACCGCGTGATTGCTCCGGAACTCGTTTTAGATGAAGCTATAAAATATGCGAAGCAAGTAGCATCAAGAGCACCATTATCTGTTCGTTTAATTAAAGAAACTGTCTATAAATCAATCGACTATTCAACTTACGATGGCATGCAGTTTGAACGAAAAAACTTTTATCTCTTATTCTCATCACAGGATCAAAAAGAAGGCATGAAAGCTTTTGTTGAAAAACGTCCTGCAGAGTTTAAGGGTAAATAGGGGGATAACGATGTTTGAAACGATAAGCTATGAAACAAGAGGGAAAACGGCTTGGATTACATTAAACCGTCCAGATAAGCTGAACGCTTTTACATCCCTTATGCATAAAGAAATGGTGTCGGCGATTAAAGAAGCGAACAAAGACAGCAATGTGAGAGCTGTTGTCATCACTGGTTCTGGCCGGGCGTTCTGTTCAGGACAAGATCTATCAGGTTCAACAGATACGGATTATGGCGAAGTTCTTCGCAAAGGTTATAACCCGATGGTTCAAGCTTTAGTAGCTATGGAAAAGCCTGTTATCGCAGCAGTTAACGGTGTAGCAGCCGGTGCGGGTATGAGCCTCGCGCTTGCTTGTGATTTCCGGATTGCGAGTGAAAAAGCAAGTTTCATAGAAGCGTTCATTCATGTTGGATTAGTACCTGATTCAGGAAATCTATATTTCTTGCCTAGGCTTGTCGGACATGCGAAAGCGATGGAACTTGCCGTATTAGGCGAAAAAATTTCAGCAGCACAAGCGAAAGAGTTTGGACTTGTTACGAAGACGGTTAGTGAAGAGGATTTCATGCTGGAAGTTGAGACGTTTGCAGAGAAACTTTCCAACATGCCTACAAAAGCGATCGGACTTATTAAGCGCTACATGAATAAAAGTTGGGATAGCGACCTGAACGAAGTGCTCGAATATGAAGCACAAGCTCAAAAGATTGCTGGGGAATCAGAAGATCATCAAGAAGGATTACATGCTTTTTTAGAAAAGAGAAAACCTGCATTCACAGGCAAGTAGACAGCTAAGAAAAGGGGAGTCGAGTAACATGGGTACACCTAAGACAGAAGTAAAAGCAGTAAAGCGTGATCAATACGATATGATTATCGGCGGACAAAGTGCAGGCGGTTCAGAAGGTGAGTATTTCATAACGTGCAATCCTGCGACTGGCGAACCGTTAGCAAAAGTGGCAAAAGCAACGAAAGCTGACGTAGACCGTGCTGTTGAAGCTGCACGGACTGCTTTTGAAACGGGGAAATGGAAGCGTTCTCCTGTAAATAAGCGCTCGCGAACCATGAACAAGATTGCGAGCATCATGCGTTCACGCTTCAACGAGCTTGTTGAACTGGAGATTTTAAACAGCGGAAAATCATTAAGTGCTGCACAAGGACAAGTGATGCAGGCAATCGAGGACTTTGAGTTCTATGCAGGTGCGATTGTAAGTCACCGCGGTGCTGTGAACCCGATGCCTGGACCTTTCATGAACTATACACTGAAAGAGCCGCTAGGAGTATGTGCACAGATCATTCCTTGGAACTATCCGATGATGATGGCAGCTTGGAAGATCGCTCCGGCTATCGCTGTTGGCTGTTCTGTTATTTTAAAACCTGCAAGTTTAACACCTTTAACGGCAATCGTGATGACTGAGATTTGTCATGAGGCGGGTGTTCCAGAAGGTGTTGTAAATATCATTACGGGTGACGGTGCTACCGTTGGATCCTATCTTGCTGAACACGAAGGTGTTGATAAGGTAGCCTTCACAGGTGAAACAGGAACGGGTAAAGATATTATGGCAAAAGCTTCACAAACACTTAAGCGTGTTACGCTTGAACTGGGCGGAAAATCTCCTAATCTCGTTTTTGAAGATAGTGATATTGATGCTGCTGTTGACGGTTCTCTATTTGGAATCTTTTATAACACAGGTCAGTCTTGTGAAGCGCGTTCCCGTCTGTACGTTCAAGAAAGTGTATATGAAGCGTTCATGCAAAAATTTGTTGAGAAAGCGAAAAGACTTGTTCTTGGCAATCCACTTGATTCAGGTACTCATGTTGGAGCAATTATCTCAGAGCGTCAGCTTGAAGTAATCGATGGCTACGTGAAGTCCGCTGAAGAAGAAGGAGCAACAATTGCTTTAGGCGGCGGACGTGCGAAAGTGGATGGTTTTGAAAATGGTCACTGGTACTTGCCGACGATCATTACAGATGTTAACGAAAACATGAAGGTGGTTAAGGAAGAAATCTTTGGTCCGGTAGTTGTCGTTTCAACGTTTAAGGATGAGAAGGAAGCGGTAAAACTTGCAAACAACACCGATTTTGGTCTGGCTGCAGCGATCTGGACAAAGGATCATGCTAAAGCTACTCGGGTTGCAGGTATGATTCAAGCTGGTACAATCATGATCAACTCACCGTTTTCTGCTTTCCCGGGAACACCGTTCGGCGGGTATAAGCAATCCGGATTCGGCCGTGAGCTTTGTATCGAAACGTTAGATCTGTATACAGAGACAAAGAGCGTCGTTTCCTACACAGGATCTCGTCCATTGAATCCTTTTAACCTTTAAGATACTTTTTTTCTAAATGATTGCTGCTTATGGGTAAATGCTTATAATGAGTCTCCATTGACAAGTTAATTGGAGCGGAAGTTGCGAGACTCCTACGGGATGAGTGGGACAGGTGAGACCACTTAGGGCGCGCAGCGCATGGGGGCTCACCGCACACCCCGAGGAAAGCGAGCAAACTGCAGCGGAAATCAACCACCCTAAAAAAGCATCAAAGTATACAAGTACAGCTAAAAAAAGCGGGCCATCGTGCTCGCTTTTTCATAATAAACGTTAAACACTTGTTTAAAAGAAAGGCAGGAGAAACCATGTTGCAAAATGCAGTAGTCATCGGATCTGGTGTAATGGGAAGAGGAATTGCATACGTATGTGCAGTAGGCGGTTTTGATGTACAGCTCGTTGATGTAAAGGAAGAACAGTTGAATAATGCTAAAAAGGAAATCGATTCTATTTTTTCAAAAGCCGTATCGCGCGGAAAGCTTTCTCCAGAAATCGCACATTCTGCACAAGGAAGACTCAACTACTCAGTGAATCTTTCTGCAGCAGTCAGTGCTGCTGATATCGTGATCGAAGCAGTTCCTGAAAACATAGAAATCAAGCGTGCAGTTTTTGAAGAATTAGACCGTTCAGCACCAAGTCATTGTGTGCTTGCTACAAATACGTCAACGATGAGCCCGACTGAAATTGGTTCGTTTACAAAGCGTCCTGAAAAAGTAATTGCGATGCACTTCTTTAATCCTGTTCACCGTATGCCGCTCGTTGAAATTGTACGCGGGCATGAGACAGATGATGCTACAGTTGAACTGGCAACAGAGGCAGCCGTGAAGATGGGGAAAGAAACAGTAACTGTTAACGAGTTTCCTGGTTTCGTAACGAGCCGTATTTCAGCGATGATCGGCAACGAAGCGTTCTATATGCTGCAGGAAGGTGTAGGGACGCCAGAAGACATCGATAAAGCGATCAAGCTTGGATTGAACTTCCCGATGGGACCCTTTGAGTTAGGGGATTTAGTCGGGCTTGATACACGTTTAAACAATTTGAATTATCTTCATCAAACACTAGGTGAAAAATATCGCCCTGCACCATTGCTCGTTAAATATGTAAAAGCAGGGAGACTTGGCCGCAAATCAGGCAAAGGGGTATATGACTACACGACAGAAGATAGCGGAGTGAAAAAATAATGAGAGAAGTCGTTATCGTTGATGCAGTAAGAACACCGATTGGCCGGTATAAAGGTGCTTTAAAATCTGTGCGTCCTGATGATCTTGGTGCGGTTGTCATATCCGCGCTTCTGGAGCGAAACAGCAGCTTGCCTTCTGGAGAAATTGAAGAAGTCATCTTCGGAAACGCGAACGGTGCAGGGGAAGATAATCGAAACGTTGCGAGAATGTCTGCTCTTTTAGCAGGACTTCCTGTGGAAGTAGGCGGAACAACGATCAATCGTCTATGCGGATCAGGAATGGATGCTGTTATTTACGCCGCCCGTGCTATTATGGCTGGAGAAGGCGATGTTTTTATTGCGGGTGGAACGGAAAGTATGACACGTGCACCGCTTGTTATGGGGAAACCTGAAGTGGAATATCCTCGCGGCGATATGAAAATGTTTGATACGACGATCGGCTGGCGCTTCGTTAATCCGCTCATGCATGAAAAGTATGGTACGGATTCGATGCCTGAAACTGCAGAAAATGTAGCGAAGAAATTTGGAATTTCGCGTGAAGAGCAAGACCAATTCGCATACAACAGCCAGCAGCGTGCCAAAAAGGCGATAAGCGAAAACCGTTTTAAAGAAGAAATCGTACCTGTAAGATTAATAGATAGAAAAGGGAACGAAACTTGGATTACAGAAGATGAGCATCCGCGTCCTGAAACTTCCCTAGAAAAATTAGGTACTCTTAAACCATTGTTTAAAGATGGATCCGTTACAGCAGGGAACGCTTCCGGTGTAAATGACGGAGCATCTGCATTATTATTGATGAGCCGGGAAAAAGCGGATGAACTCGGATTAAAACCGCTAGCACGCTATGTGTCATCCGGGGTTGCAGGACTAGAACCGTCGATAATGGGTGTAGGGCCGATTGAAGCTTCTCGAAAGGCTTTAAAGCGTGCAGGACTCTCGGTAGAAAATATTGACCTTGTTGAACTGAATGAAGCATTCGCTTCACAGTCATTGGCATGTATGAATGAACTTGGGTTGGATGCTGAAAAAGTTAATGTGAACGGAGGAGCGATTGCTTTCGGTCATCCGCTTGGTGCGAGCGGAGCGAGAATTTTAACAACACTTGTTCACGAAATGAAAAAACAAGGATCGCGGTATGGACTTGCTGCAATGTGCATCGGCGTTGGCCAAGGAATTGCTTCTGTCATTGAAGTTATACAAGATTAATAAGGGGGAAGTTATCGAGATGTCAGCTATTTTATATGAAGTAAAAGACCATGTTGCATACGTTACACTTAATCGTCCTGAAGTATTGAACTGTTTCAACTTTGCAACGTTAAAAGAACTAGAAGAAGTCGTTGAAGATATCCATCACAACAGCGATGTCCGTGTTGTTATTTTTACGGGAGCAGGCGAAAAAGCATTCAGTGCTGGTGCAGATTTAAAAGAACGCCGTAATCTTTCGGAAGCAGAAGTGAGACGCAACGTCCGTAAAATCCGGGATGTGTTTTCAGCTGTTGAAGCTTTGCCGCAGCCGACGATCTGTGCGATCAATGGACACGCGTTTGGCGGCGGGTTCGAGCTGGCATTAGCTTGTGATCTTCGCGTTTCTGTCAGAGAAGCTTCAATGGGACTGACGGAAGTAAGCTGGGCGATTATTCCGGGAGCTGGCGGAACGCAGCGTCTGCCTAGAATTATCGGTCAGGCGAAAGCAATGGAGCTTATTCTAACAGCGAAAAAATTGATGGCAGAAGAAGCGTTCTCATATGGCATTTTGAACCAAGTCACATCCAGAGAAGAATTGATGGCTGTTTGCGAGAACTATGCTGCGGCAATCATGAAGAATGGTCCTGTTGCAGTTCAGCAAGCAAAGTATGCGATCAAGCACGGAACTGAAGTGGATCTTCAAACAGGTCTTGCGATTGAAGCGAAGGCGTATGAAGTGACGATTCCTACAAAAGATCGAATAGAAGCGCTTGTAGCGTTCGGAGAAAAAAGAGCACCTGTCTTTAAGGGAGAGTAGCTTGTTCTTCTTTATAGGATTCTGATAGGATTGTACAGAGAATACAGGTACAAATGAGGTTATGAACATGCAAAACAGTTTGAACACGCGTTCCATGATCTTCACCCTTTACGGTGATTATATTCGTCATTATGGAAGTGAAATATGGATCGGGAGCTTGATCCGTCTATTAGAAGAGTTTGGTCATAATGAACAAGCGGTAAGAGCCGCGATATCCAGAATGAACAAACAAGGGTGGATCGCCGCCAGGAAACAAGGCAACAAAAGTTATTATTATTTAACAGAACGCGGAAAAAAGCGGATGGATGAAGCAGCGAAAAGAATCTTTAAGGTGCAGCAGGAACCTTGGAACGGTGAATGGCTCATGTTTACATATACCATTCCAGAAGATAAAAGAAGTATTAGAGACGAACTGAGAAAAGAACTGGTGTGGAGCGGATTTGGCCTTTTAGCCAACAGCTTTTGGATTTCGCCGCATCAATCAGATGAACAAATTAAATTGATGATAGATAAATATTCAATTGAAGATTATGTTCATTCGTTTACCGCGGTATACAACGGCCCCAACGAAAATGAAAAGCTAGTTTCAGAGTGCTGGGATTTAAATGACATCAACGAGAAATACAATTCGTTCATCGTAACGTACTCTCAAAAATATGTTATTGATAAAAACAAGATTGAAAAAGGTGAGATGACGGACGGTGAATGCTTTGTTGAACGTACAAAGCTTGTTCACGAATATCGTAAATTCCTTTTCATTGATCCGGGACTTCCTCAAGAGCTTCTCCCTTCTGAATGGCTTGGAGATCATGCAGCTTCTTTGTTCAGTGACTATTACCGAGCATTAGCAGGACCGGCAAGCCGCTTTTTTGAAAGCATCTATTCAGACGGAAATGAACTTACGAAAAATACAAAACACGATGTGCTGAATCATCCTCTAATCCAAGAAAATCGGTAACATAAAAAAAGCACTTTCGGGAATATCTGACGAAAGTGCTTTCTGTTTACTACTTTTTCAGTTCGGCAGCAAATTGTTTTCCTTTTTCGTAATACGTGTCGATCGTCAGCTGAATGAGCTTAAGGTCTTCATCGTTCAGTTCACGGACTATTTTTCCAGGAGAGCCCATAACCATTACGCGGGGAGGAATCTTTTTGCCTGATGGAATGAGTGTGTTCGCTCCGATAAAAGACTGTTCACCAATTTCAGCGCCATCTAAGATTGTGGAACCCATGCCGACGAGGGCTCCTTTTTTTATCGTACATCCGTGTAAAATGACGTTATGGCCGATTGAAACTTCATCTTCAAGGACAAGTGGAAATCCTCCATAAAGGTGAAGTGTACAGTTGTCTTGAACGTTTGTTTTTTTACCTATTGTAATAGGACCTTCATCACCGCGCAGAACACTGTTGAACCAGATGGTAGAGCCTTCACCGATTTCAACATCACCAATAATATGTGCTCCAGGAGCTATAAAAGCGCTTTCATGAATGTTTGGCGTTTTACCGTTAAATGTATATTTCATAAAGTGTGCCTCCTCAACTGCATAGATAGTTTTAGTATAACAAAGGAAAGAATATGAGGTGGAGATATTGAATACGATTTGTGAAAAATTAAACATTACCTACCCTATTATCCAAGGCGGAATGGGGAATGTTAGTAATGCCGAATTGGCAGCGGCAATCTCCAATGCTGGCGGATTAGGTACGATTGGCGCCGGAACAATGACACCGGAACAAGTGGAAAATTTAATCATTGCCACAAAAGGGATGACAGAGCGGCCATTTGCTGTTAATGTACCTTTATCCGTTTCATCAAATGTGAAAGAAATTTTAAAACTTGTGATTAAGCATAACGTTGAAGTCGTTTCATTATCTGCAGGCAATCCAGCACCTTTTATTCCAAAACTAAAGGAACATGGGATAAAAGTGATCACTGTCATTGCCTCGGTTTATCATGCGAAAAAAGCAGAAACAGCTGGGACTGACCTGCTTGTGGCGGAAGGGTACGAAGCAGCAGGTCTGAACTCTCCGTATGAAACTACAACGATGACACTGCTCCCGCAAGTTTGCAGGAGTGTTTCTGTTCCTGTTATTGCGGCTGGAGGAATAGCGGATGGGAGCGGGTTGGCAGCTGCATTTGCACTTGGTGCTCAAGGTGTACAGATGGGTACACGTTTTATCGCCACTAAGGAAGCTCCATTCCACGAATCTTACAAAACTTCGCTTGTACAAGCTGATGATACGAAAACATTGATTGTCGGACGTTCCGTCGGAAAGATTAGAAGACTGTATGATACACCATATGCCCAGCATCTTATTCAACGTGAGAAAAGCGGTACCACACCTGAAGAATTTCAACAGCTTACTACGGAAGACCATCATATATTAGGTGCTGTAAAAGGTGATTTGGAGAACGGATTTATTAACAGCGGGCAGATTGCTGGAGCGATTAAAGATGTTCCTTCAGTAAAAGAGTTGCTTGAGAAAATGATGAAAGAAGCGAAAGAAGCGGTTAGTTTATTAAACAAGCGTTTAATGTAGGCTAACTAGGTGTTAATGAATTAGAGGAGGAAACATAAGTATGAATCAGCAAGATCAATGGACGTCGAAGCTAGCGTTCATTTTAGCAGCAGCAGGGTCAGCGATCGGACTCGGGGCCATATGGAAATTTCCTTATGTAGTTGGAACAAGCGGGGGCGGTGCATTTTTTCTTATCTTTTTATTGTTTACATTTTTAGTAGGTTTTCCACTACTGATGGCTGAATTTGTGATCGGACGAGGTGCTCAGAAAGAAGCGATTTCTGCTTATCGGACACTTGCACCAGGATCTGCTTGGCCGTGGCTGGGCAGAATGGGTGTAGTTACTGCCTTTATTCTCTTATCTTTTTACAGTGTGATTGGCGGCTGGATTGTTCTTTATTTAAGCAAAAGCTTCTCATCAAATTTCTTTAATCATGATTTTAATCAGATGTTTGGTGAATCGATTACAAGCACTTGGCCGGCAGTGGTTTCGCAATTTGTTTTTATGATTATCACGATTTTTGTTGTAAGTCGCGGGATTAAGAACGGGATTGAAAAAGCAAATCAAATAATGATGCCTGCACTTTTTGTCCTTTTTGCCGTTCTTATTATCCGTTCACTAACACTTGACGGTGCGATGGAGGGCGTTAAGTTTTTTCTTTACCCTGATTTTTCAGAGATCGGTGGAGATGATGTTCTTTTTGCATTGGGACAATCGTTCTTTTCTCTAAGTGTCGGTATTTCCGTTATGGTAACGTATAGTTCTTATTTAGGAAAAAATGAGAGTTTGACCAAATCGGCAACGACTATTGTGCTGCTGAACGTTTTGATTTCACTATTGGCTGGATTGGCGATTTTCCCTGGAGTTTTCTCGCTTGGTCTTAAGCCGACTGAAGGACCAGGATTATTGTTTGTCGTCCTTCCTGCGGTATTTGATCAGATCATGTTTGGACAATTCTTTTTTATCGTTTTCCTGGCATTGTTCTTGTTCGCAACATTAACGTCTGCGTTTTCGATGCTTGAAATCATTGTGGCATCCATTACAAAAGGTAAATTAACAAACCGTGCAAAATGGTCGTGGATCATTGGATTGTTAATCTTTGCTTTCGGTGTTCCTTCAACACTTTCTTACGGTGTTTTATCACATGTTACTTTATTTGATAAAATCATCTTTGATCAATTGGACTATTTAGTAAGTAATATTCTGTTACCTTTAGGTGCATTGTTCATTGCCTTATTTGTAGGTTATAGATATCCAAAAGACCTGCTTCTTCAGGAATTTAAAGCAGGATCTTCCGTAACGGTCAGAGGATTTGCGATGTGGCTTATGCTGATTCGATATGTAGTTCCGGTCATTATTTTTATCGTATTCCTGAACAGTCTCGGTATTTTTAAAATGATAACAGGTTAATGAAAAGCGGCGCAGACGATTTGGTTCTGCGCCTTTTTTACCTTATAATGAGTCAGAATGCGAATGCTGAAAGGATGATTAATGTTGCTGCAAAATAAAGTAGCGGTTGTTACTGGTGCTTCACGCGGATGCGGAAGAGCCATTGCTGAAAAATTAGGTACGCTTGGAACGAAGTTAACGGTTGTCGGATCGTCTGATAGTATTTTTAAAACAGCTGAAGAATTAAAAGATAAAGGATACGAGGTTCTGGCAGTAAAAGCCGATGTATCGATCGAAGCAGATGTTGCTGAACTTTTTAAACAAACGTTTGATCAATTTGGACATGTAGATCTATTAGTGAATAATGCTGGTATTGGGCAATTCAAGCTGGCAGAAGAACATTCTTTGGAGGATTTTAAACGGATGTTTGAGGTAAACGTACAAGGTGTTTTCTTGTGCAGTACAGCAGTCGTTCCTCACATGAAAGAGCGTAAGGAAGGAACAATCATCACGATTTCATCTGATGTTGGCCGCCGAACAATTGCGAACGGATCAGTTTACACGGCAACAAAATATGCGGTACAAGGTTTCTGCGGCTCATTAGCTCAAGAACTGCGCGAGTTCGGAGTTCGAGTTGGCACGGTGAATCCGGGTGCGATCGACACGTATTTTGCAGATAGCGAACCAGGCCTTAATTTTAAAGAAGACTGGCTGAAAGTGAGTGACATCGCTGATGCAGTAGCCTACATGGCGAGTGCGCCAAAGCACATGGTAGTGGATGAAATCATGCTTCACCCTCTTTCGCAAGAATACCCGAACGTATAAAAAGAGGCTTTTAAGCTGAAAAATAAGTAAAATCCCGTTCAAATGAGCGGGATTTTTTTCAAAAAGTCTAATAAACAATCGTAAAGTGGACAAACATCCTGAAAATAGGGTGTTTATCTTTATGTAAGGTGCTGTGATCTAATTAATTCCACGGTAAATCCAAATATACCCACGGTAATCACGAATATATCCACGTTAATTTTGATTTAACCACGAACTGTCAACAAATGATAAATTTCGCACGAACTCTCATTCAATGCCCGATCAAAAAAAGTTACTTAACTCCAGCCTCGCTCATCTTCCCAGGTCTGCGGTTTGCTTCGGACTTAATCCACGCTCTAATTCCTTTTCCAGCATACGGCTCATCAGCAAAACGAGGAATAATGTGAAAATGAGCATGAGGGATGCTTTGGCCGCCGACTGGTTTCACATTCCATCCCGTACTGTAGCCGTCAGGCGTATGTAACTCATCTAACAAGCTTTTTGCTTGCTGCATCAAATCAAATGTATCCATCCATTCTTTTTCGCTGAGATCGAAAACCGTTTCTTTATGCGCTTTAGGGATGATCAGTCCTGCACCTTCTAAAATATTTTGCGCTTTTGGACTTTGAAGAAAATAACAGCTATCATTCTCAAAAACTATTTTTTGCTCTGGAAAATTCATTGGATTGCAAAATAAACATTCTTCCATTTAACCACACCTCTTCATTTATGATCACTATTATTGTAAATGATTTCAAACAAATGGAACAATTCGGGTGATTCATTGACCGCTTATCACACAAAATGATATGATTACGTTAAGAAAACGTTATATAAATTTCTTGAAAGATATGAGGTGTATGCATGAAATCAGGTATGGAAGTTGGTCAAATCGCTACTATATCAGCTACAGTAACACCCGATATGTTTGCACAATTTGAAGGGAACCTTGTTCATCCTGCGTATTCAACCGTGAGTATGGTCTATCACATGGAATGGGCAGCCCGGCAGATTATTCTTCCTTATCTAGAAGATCATGAGGAAGGAATCGGTGGCGGAGTAGCTGCTAAGCATGTGGCACCAACTCCAGAGGGAGCTAACCTAACGATCACTGCAACATTGCGTGAATTAAAAGGCAAAGCGGTTATTTGTGATGTAGTCGTTCATAACGGAAAGGCCGTTGTGGGTGAAGGGGAAGTGACACAGTATATTTTACCTAGAGCAGCCATTGCTCAAAAAATAGACGAAATGAAAGTGTGAATTTTTTTGAGTTAAAATGTAAGCGCTTTCACTTTAAAGCAGCAAAGTGAAACAGAATCAAAGAGAACTAGAGAAATACTAGGGGGATTCAACATGTTTGAAAAAATATCACAGCATGAGCAAGTCGTATTTTGTAATGATCCATCAACTGGTTTGCAGGCGATTATCGCGATACATAACACAACGCTTGGTCCAGCTTTAGGCGGATGCCGAATGAGACCTTATTCATCAGTCGATGAGGCGTTAGAGGATGTATTGCGTTTATCTAAAGGAATGACCTACAAATGTGCGGGAGCAGACGTGGATTTTGGAGGAGGGAAATCGGTTATTATCGGAGATCCGACAACTCACAAATCACCAGAGCTTTTCAGGGCTTTCGGACAATTTGTAGATTCATTGAATGGACGTTTTTACACAGGAACTGATATGGGAACAACGCCTGATGATTTCGTTCATGCACTAAAAGAAACAAACTGTATCGTAGGTGTCCCAGAAGAGTACGGCGGCAGCGGCGATTCTTCGATTCCTACAGCACAAGGCGTCATCTACGGACTTCAAGCAACGATTCAGACACTTGAAGGTACTGATGATCTAGGAGATAAATCGTATACGATTCAAGGATTAGGAAAAGTAGGTTTTAAGGTTGCTGAACAGCTTTTGGCTGCAGGAGCACAGATATATGTAACAGATATTAATGAAAAAGCGCTAAAACAAATTCAAGAGCGTGCTGAATTACTTCCTGGAAATGTTGAAGTAGTAGAGGGCAGTGACATCTATGGTGTGGATGCGGACATTTTTATTCCGTGTGCATTAGGCGGAATTATTCACGACGAAACGATTGAACAATTAAAAGTTAAAGCGATCGTTGGAAGTGCGAACAACCAGCTGCTTGAAGACAAACATGGTTTGTATCTGCAGCAAAAAGGGATTCTGTATGGACCAGATTACATCGTGAACGCGGGCGGATTGATTCAGGTTGCTGATGAACTTTATAGTCCGAACAAAGCACGGGTACTGACAAAAACACGCGCGATCTATGACAGCTTGATTCAAATCTATCGTGAAAGCACACAAAACAATATTTCTACAATGGAAGCAGCCAATCGTTATTGTGAAGAAAAAATGGTGGCTCGATCAAAACGCAACAGCTTTTTTGCTCACAACCAGCGTCCTAAATGGCAGGTTCGAAACTAAGGAGGGATTCATTCATGGAGAAGTTATTTCCGAAAATGCAAATCATTAATGAGAACGGTGAATGGACGGATGAAACGTATCGCAGTGAAATTACCGAAGAGCTGACTAAAGAGCTGTATACGAAGATGCTGCGTGCCCGTCTGTTTGACCGTAAAGGTGTTAACTTGCAGCGTCAAGGAAGAATCGGGACATATGTTCCATTTGAAGGTCAGGAAGCTTCTCAAATCGGGAGCTCAATGGTAATGGGTGAAGGTGACTGGATGTTCCCGACTTACAGAGATCATGCAGCAACGATGACGTTCGGTCATTCTTTGAAGACACTTTTCCTTTATTGGAAAGGTCGTCAAGAGGGCTGTATTCCTCCGGAAGGAAAGAACATATTTCCGCCTGCAGTGCCGATTGCATCACAGCTTTTACACGCGACAGGAGCAGCTTGGGCTGAAAAGCTAAAAGGAACAGACCGTGCGTCCATCGTTTACTTTGGTGATGGAGCGACTTCTGAAGGGGATTTTCATGAAGGTTTGAACTTTGCGAGTGTATTCAACGCACCCGTTGTATTTTTTAACCAAAATAATGGCTTTGCGATTTCGGTTCCGATTGAAAAACAAATGAAAAGTAAAACGATCGCTCAAAAGGCTGCTAGCGTATGAAATCGAAGGCGTACGATTAGACGGTAATGATGTTTTCGCTGTTTATTTTCATACACGGACGGCAGTTGAGCGTGCTAGAAGAGGCGACGGTCCTACATTGATTGAAGCTGTGACATGGCGCTATGGAGCACATACAACAGCGGATGATCCGTCTAAGTACAGAGACCAAAATGAATCAGCTTCACGCCGTGAAACAACAGATCCAATTTTGCGTTTAGAACGTTTTATGAAAAAGGAAAACATGTGGGATGAACAATGGGCAGCTGAATTATCCGAATCGCTCACAGCTGAAATCGAAAACGCTGTAAAAGAGATGGAAGAAATGCCTGCAGCCCATGTTAACGATATGTTTGATCATGTGTTTGCTGAAAATCCTTGGCCGATTGACAGCCAAAAAGAAGCATATGCAGAGTCGAGAGGTGATCGCTAATGACAACGGCAGTTGATACGAAAAAATTAACGATGGTTCAAGCTGTAACAGACGGCATGCGCGTGATGATGAAGGAACATGAGAACGTAATCGTGCTTGGGGAAGACGTTGGACAAAACGGCGGTGTTTTCCGTGCAACAGACGGATTGTTTGCTGAGTTTGGTGACAGACGAGTAATTGATACACCGCTTGCTGAATCTGGAATCATTGGAACTTCTATCGGCCTTGCGATGAACGGTTTTAAACCGATCGCTGAGATGCAATTTCTTGGCTTTATCTACCCGGCATTCAACCAGATCATGACACATGCATCCCGTATTCGTGCACGAACACTTGGTGCTTTTACAGTACCGATGGTTATAAGGGCACCATTCGGAGCAGGTGTCCGTGCGCCTGAAATACATTCTGATTCAGTGGAAGCTCTTTTTACACAAATGCCTGGTATGAAGGTCGTTGTACCATCAAATCCATATGATGCAAAAGGATTGCTGATCTCGGCGATTGAAGATCCGGACCCTGTCCTTTTCTTAGAGCCGATGCGATGCTACAGAAGTACAAAAATGGATGTTCCGGACGGAAAATACAATGTTCCCCTTGGAAAAGCTGCTCGTTTGCAAGAAGGGGACGATGTAACGATTTTTGCTTATGGTGCGATGATTGATGTTGTGACGAAAGCGGCTAAAACGGCAGAAAAAAAAGGCATCAAATGTGATGTGATCGACCTCCGCACACTTTATCCGCTAGATAGAGATATGATTGCAGAAAGTGTTCAAAAAACTGGCCGTGCTGTAATTGTTCACGAAGCTCCTGGAACGGGCGGACTTGGCGAAACGATTGTATCACTCATCAATGACACTTCGTTTTTATACATGAAAGCACCGGTTGAGCGTGTTACTGGTTTTGATACGC
The DNA here is from genome assembly GCF_031582965.1 of Bacillus sp. NEB1478. Classification (NCBI taxonomy): domain Bacteria; kingdom Bacillati; phylum Bacillota; class Bacilli; order Caryophanales; family Bacillaceae; genus Bacillus; species Bacillus sp. NEB1478. The sequence continues at coordinate 3,188,363 of NZ_CP134049.1, read as the reverse complement.
CAGTGCCGATGTTCGCTTTAGAAGATCACTATTTGCCTAGTGCAGACCGTGTAGTAAAAGCGATTGAAAAAGTAACGCAATTTTAGGAGGTGGAAACATGGTAGAAGTAAAACTGCATGATATCGGAGAAGGTATGCATGAAGGAGAAGTGATCCACTTTTTTGTGAAAGCGGGAGATACGGTGAAAATTGATCAGCCGCTTGTAGAAGTGCAAACAGATAAAGTGACTGCTGAACTGCCTTCACCTGCTGCCGGAACGATTAAAGACATAAAGGTCAAAGAAGGCGACGTGGTAACAGTGGGATCCGTTATCCTTACCATCGAAGCTGTTTCCGCACAACCTGCTAAAGAGATGAAGGATGAACCTGCAGCCGAACAGGAACAGCCTGTTGTTGATAGAATTATAGCAACACCGAAAAATACAATGTTTACAGGCGGTATTTCAACGTTGAATAAACGCGTACTTGCTGCACCTTTTACAAGAAAGATTGCACGCGAAAATGGCGTTAGCATTGAAGAAATTGAAGGAACAGGACCAGGCGGCCGGGTTACAGATCAAGATGTTTATCGTTTTATAGAAAATGGCTCCGCACCTAAAGCAGAAGAAAAAGCGGATTCCGTTGATACACCTGTCACATCATCAGCAGCTACTGCTTCAAAGGAAGCGGAAGAGATTCCGTTTAAAGGGCGCAGAAAACAGATCGCGAAGAAGATGGTTCAGTCACTCGCGACGATTCCTCACGTTACACATTTTGAAGAAATCGATGTTACAGCTGTAATGGATTTGAAGAAACAGCTAAAAGCTATGGATCCAGATAATAGGCGTGGTATGAATGTGTCTGTAGCCGCATTTTTTGTAAAAGCGATTCAAATCGCACTGAAAGATTTCCCGATTTTCAATGCGAAGCTGGATGAGGAAAAAGAAGTGATCCGACTTGAGAAAAACGTCAATATCGGGATTGCGACGGATTCCGATGAAGGATTAATCGTTCCGGTCATTTCTCATGTAGAACAGCGAAATGTAAGAGATATCGCGGTTGATATGAAGGATAAGATCACGCGTGCCAAAACAAACAAGTTAAAAGGCTCTGATATGACGGGTGGGACGTTTACGATTTCGAACGTTGGACCTCTTGGATCCATTGCAGCAACTCCGATTATCAACCATCCTGAAGTGGCATTAATGGCTTTTCATAAAACAAAGAAAACACCGGTAGTGGTCGGCAATGAGATCGTGATTCGCTCGATGATGAACGTTTCTATGTCATTCGACCATCGTGTAGCAGACGGGGCAACGGCCGTTATGTTCACGAACCGGGTAAAAGAACTCATCGAGAACCCTTACTTCATGACACTGGAGCTGATATAAATGGTTGTAGGTGATTTTGCAACAAAACGCCAGTTGGTCATTATCGGAGGCGGACCTGGCGGGTATCATGCAGCCATCCGTGCGGCACAGCTTGGATTAGAAGTGACATTGATCGAGAAAGAGAAGCTTGGCGGGGTATGTCTTCATAAAGGATGCATCCCTTCTAAAAGCTTAACGCAAACGGCGGCCAATTTTTCAGGAGTGTCCCAATTCAAACAAATGGGAATCACTGTAGCTGAAGCAACCTTTGATTATGAAACGTTCTCAAACTACTATACTAATGTAGTGGAAGGTCTCCAAAAGGGAGTAGAGGCACTGATCAAAGCGAACAAAATTGAGCATTTAACTGGTTCTGCATCGTTCATGTCAGATGAGAGAATCGGGATAGACTCTGGTCATCATTTTGAGATGTATGAGTTTGAACATGCATTGATCGCAACTGGCTCAACGCCAAAGCTGCCGGAACAGGCAAGTCTATCCAGCCGTTTGATGACACCTCATACATTATGGGAGTTAAATGTGCGCCCTAAAAGCTTGGTAGTTTACGGTTCTGATTATTTTGCGCTTGAAGCGGCGATGGCGTACAGACAGCTGGGCAGTGAAGTAACGTTAGTGACAACGGGTGATGGGTTTGGTTTGGACACTGGCATTGAAAAAGAACTGCAGCGGGTGTTAAAGAAAAATAAGATCAAAGTCTTTAAAAATCATCAATGGGTCAGTGCTGAAGAATCTGATGAGACCATTACGGTTACGTTATCTAAAGAAACAGACGAAAAAGTTTCTGTTGAAGCCACCCATGTTCTTTTTATTGATGGATATGTCCCTAACACGGATGGACTAGGTCTTGAAGCTATTGGACTCGAACGTGATGAAAAAGATTTTATCGTAGTAAATGAACATAGTCAGACGAGTATCTCCAATATTTATGCGGCAGGTGATTGCACGATCGGCATGAAGCTTGCATCAAAAGCGATCAAACAAGGAAAGACGGCAGCTGAACATATGGCAGGGCAGCACTCTGCTTATAATTTAAGCTTAGTACCTCTAGTTGTTCATACGAATCCTCCAATCGCAACTGTAGGATTGACAGAAGAACAAGCCGTTAGTGAAGGATATGAAGTGAAGACAGGGCAGTTCTCCATGAGCGGTAATGGCTTTGCATCTATTCTTGGACAAAAAGAAGGTCTTGCAAAAATGGTTATGGATACAAAAACTGATGTTTTACTCGGAATCCATATGATGGGCGCAGGTGCCATAGAAATGGTTCAAGCAGGCACTTTTGCTTTAGAGATGGTGGCACGGGAAGAAGACTTGGCTTACCCGGTTTATGCACACCCTTCTTTAAACGAAGCGTGGCTGGAAGCGGTTGAAAGCATGAGCGGAAAAGCGATTCATGTTCCTCCAGTACGTAAAAAAGAGAAAAGTTCAGTGTAATGAAGAAGCTGACTCGAAAGTGTGATTGTACACTTGAGTCAGCGTTTTTTATTATGCTACATATTTTTCTGTTAGACGATTCCTCACAAATTTGACGTTTTCACTCTCTTAAAGGCGATTTTGTAACAATCTGAATCAAAAAATGCTGATGTTGTGACGAATTATTTTAAACAGTTGTTTAAACACTGTAATAACATCCAGCTGCCATTTTCTTTTTTTAGCAACATATATTAAAATGGCGGTAAGATAAAATCCGTTGAGATAGCCGGATATACAAAGAAGTGAGGAATGCAGTTTGAAAAAGTTAGTTTTAACAGGCGGTGGTTCTGCTGGCCATGTAACACCGCATCTTGCCTTAATACCAAAATTAGAAAAAATGGGATGGGACCTGCATTATATTGGTTCTGTTGATGGCATAGAAAAAAGCTTGATCGAAGAAGGTACAAACGTCCCTTATTATGGAATCTCCAGCGGGAAGCTGCGCCGTTATTTTGATTTAAAAAATATTAAAGATCCTTTTAAGGTATCGGCAGGGGTTGCGCAAGCTTATTTTAAACTCGGGAAAATTAAGCCGGATGCTGTATTTTCAAAGGGCGGCTTTGTATCGGTTCCAGTTGTTATTGCTGCAAAGCTGCGAAATATCCCGGTTTATATTCATGAATCAGATATAACACCAGGACTTGCGAATAAAATTTCTTCTAAGTTTGCAACGAAGATTTTCGTTACGTTTGATGAGGCGAAAAAACATTTTGCCGCAGGTCAGGCAATTGTGACGGGTTCACCGATCCGGGACGAACTTTTGCAAGGTTCAAAAGAGAAAGGTCTAACCTATTTAGGTTTTCGAAGTCACCTTCCTGTATTGACGATTATGGGAGGAAGCTTAGGTGCCCGTAAAATTAATGAAGCAGTAAGAGGAGCTCTTCCTGAATTGACTCGTTCATATCAGATCGTTCATATTTGCGGTAAAGGGAATACGGATGAAAGTCTGCAAAATACTGAAGGGTATAAACAGTTTGAATACATTCAGAATGAATTGCCTGACGTTGTTGCTGCAACTGATTTTGTTATTTCTCGTGCAGGTTCTAACAGTATTTTCGAATGGCTGACATTAAAGATACCAATGCTGCTTATTCCTTTATCAAAAGCAGCAAGTCGAGGAGATCAGATTTTAAATGCTGAGTCTTTTGAAAAACAAGGATTCTGTCATGTTTTACATGAGGAAGATCTTACGAAAGAATCATTGCTGCGTTCATTAAAAGAACTAAAAGCAGATGAAGTGAACATGAAGCAGCACATGGAGAACTACAAAGCGTCCGATAGTGTAGACGTTATTTTGCGAACAATTACAGGCGGAAAATAACAAGAAAACAAAGGGGGTCTGTCCCGGGGACAGACCCCTTTATCCTAAAAAAACGGAGATGAGAAAACGATGCTGCCAAGTCCGGCACTTTTCAGAGACCAACCCCAAATGCCATGGAAGAAGGGTGTTCAAGCTGGTCTGCCCATCGCAATAGGCTACATGCCAATTGCTTTTACCTTTGGTCTGCTTGCAAAATCGGCAGGTTTATCTTTATTTGAAACGGTTGGAATGAGTTTGATTGTTTTTGCGGGCGCTTCCCAATACATCGCACTCTCCATGATTGCAGCTGCCAGCGGGGCTGTGGAACTTATATTAACTACTTTTATTATGAATATCCGTCATTTGTTAATGAGTGCTTCTCTGAACGAAAAAGCAGAGGATGATCCAAAATGGCTGAAAGGGATTTATGCGTTTTTTATTACAGATGAAACGTTTTCTGTCGCAGCAACTTCGGGAAAAACCATTAACGGCGCCTTTCTATTAGGACTTGGTCTTATTGCATACAGCTGTTGGGTTGTTTTTTCAGGAATCGGTTATCTGATGGGAGCGGGTCTGCCTGCTGAGTTGCAGGCAAGCATGGGCATTGCGCTTTATGCGATGTTTATTGCTCTACTTGTTCCAGCGGCAAAGAAGAGCCGAAAAGTGGTTTTTTTAGCAGGAAGTGCAGCTATCTTGAATTCATTGTTCTCATTTATTCCGGGATTAAATGGAGGATGGGGAATTATTTTATCCACTTCTATTGCAGCTGTCACGATTGAATTCTTTATGAAGGGTGATGAGCCGAATGAATCCTGATCTTATATGGGTAATTTTAGTAATGGGTCTAGTAACCTATATTCCTAGGATGCTGCCGCTCGTATTGTTTCATACGAACAACCTTCATCCTAGAATTCAAGGGATCTTGAAAAACGTGCCTTTTGCCATTTTAGGGGCGTTGATATTTCCTGGCGTATTAAAAATAAACCCCGATTCTTATCTTTATGGAATCATTGGAGCTGCAGCAGCTTTTGTAGCAGCATGGCTGAATTTAAACGTTATTGTCGTTGTTCTTGCCTCAATTTTAGTGCTGTATGGGTATACCTTTTTTTAAATCATTGTCATAATTTGCAATAAAATATTTAACCTTATGAATTGAATTTAAGCAATCATAGGCGTATAATCACTGTTAAAAGGAGGAGATGAAAAGTGCCTCAATTAATTCGTTTTATATTTATAGGCCTGTTTTCAATTTCAGCCTTGTCCGTGTTATCGTTTCAAGCGGTTGAAATCTTCCATGCCGTAACAGATATGGTGCAATCGTTTATTTCTAAAGATTTGTAAGATATATAATTTATTTAAGGAGCTAAAGATAATAGCTCTTTTTTTCATGATTAAATATAACTGTGTTAAGGTTAAACTTAATAATGGATAAAGCAATAGAGGATGATTATATGAAATTAATCGCGATTGATATGGATGGAACACTTGTTAATAAACAACTCAAAGTAACAAAAGAAAACAGCAAAGTCATTTCGCAAGCTGTAAAAGAAGGACATCATGTTGTGATTGCTACTGGGCGTTCTTATGACGAGGCAAGACATACACTGGAAGATGCAGATCTTCATTTGCCGCTTATATGTGTGAATGGCGCTGAAATCCGTTCTCAGGATTGGGAGATTCTATCTTCGGTTCCATTGAAGCAAACACAGTATGAAGATATCAAAACCATTCTAGATGAAGAAGACATCTATTATGAACTTTATACGAGCAAGGGAACATTTACCGATAATCGGGAAAAAGCTTATGAAGTTATGAAAGATATCGTCTTAACGTCAAACCCTGAAGCAACGGATGATGATGTTGAAAAAGCAGCACTGCGCAGATTCCGTTTAGGTCTCGTAAGTGTTGTAGGAGATTTCACTAAGTTATTAGAACAAGAAGGCATGGAAGTTTATAAATTTCTTGCGTTCTCGAGTAAATCGGAAAAACTTCAGCAAGCTTTTAAACGGTTAAAAGGGTTAGAGGCATTAGCAGTCAGTTCATCTGCTGATAATAACTTGGAAATCACCAATTTTGAAGCGCAAAAGGGCATCGCACTTAAAAGATATGCTGAATTGAAGGAAATACCTTTAGAAAATACAATGGCTGTCGGTGATAACTATAACGATGTTTCAATGCTTGAGATCGCTGGATTCCCAGTAGCAATGGGGAATGCGGTAGACGAGATAAAAGAAATAGCGGCATTTGTGACAAAAGACAATGATCAGAGCGGTGTGGCCTTTGCCATTCAGAAATTTTTAGAAGAAAAGTAAATAGGAGTTTTACAAAAGGTTAGTTCTATTATTGAACTAGCTTTTTTTATTGTTAGGAAAGTTGTTCGAAAATTTAAGTAATTACAGATACAAAAGCGGGGCCATTAAAGGAGAATTGAAAGCCATATTGCCACGGAAAAACAGATCCTGTCTTAAGGTCAAATAATCATTATTTTTAATGTACCTCATCGTCATAAGGGGTTTATTGTACCCATTTAGGAATAAAAGTAAAATTCCAGGCAAAAAAGATGAAAAAATGACCGGAAATACAATCAATACGGAAGAAGATCGACCATTCCATCTTCAAAACCTTGTAGATAAGAACTTTTTTAGAATTAATAAGCCTCCTACAAACCATATATCCACGGTCATCCTCAATATATCCACGCTAATTCAAATAATTCCACGTTAAACGGCCATATTTCCACGTTAATTTCCGGATTACCACGAACCGACATCATTCGACACTAATCTATGCCTCCTCCACTATTTTTCCAGTTGATTCCTCCTTAACGAACTCTTAACAACGCATTAACTTTTCTGTAATCGATTGTTCAAACTCTCTTGTTAAAGTGACTCAGTAGGTTACATAAGAAGAGGAGAGTGAAACATCATGAAAAAGAGTTTTAAAACGATTGGTGCTCTTGCACTTAGTTTATCGATTATGGGGACAGGGCTTGCCGGGGCACATGCTTCTGAAAAAAAGCAAGAAGATATTCTAAATGTTGCTCATCGCGGAGCTTCAGGGTATGCTCCCGAACATACGATAACTTCATATAAAATGGGCGAGAAGATGCATGGCGATTATATCGAACTTGATCTTCAGATGACGAAAGATGGAAAGCTCATTGTGATGCATGATGAAACACTCGACCGTACAACAAACGGAACAGGACAAGTTAAGGATCACACGCTGGCGGAAATAAAAAAACTGGATGCTGGAAGCTGGTTTAACGAGAAATATCCAGAAAAAGCGAACCCGGATTATGAAGGCTTGAAAGTGCCGACGTTAGAAGAAGTGTTCCAAACCTTTGGCAAGAATGCGAGCTATTACATTGAAACAAAATCACCTGAAGTATATCCAGGAATGGAACAAAAACTCGAAGATATGGTGAACGAGTATCACATTAATAAAGACAAACTTCTTGTACAGTCGTTCAGTTCAGCAAGTTTGCTGAAAATGCACGAAATCGATCCGAGCCTTAAATTAGTTCAGCTAATGGAGTATACTGCACCTGCATCATTAAGTGATGCTGAAGTACAAGCTATCAAAAAATATGCTGTAGGTATCGGGCCAAATAGTGATATGATCGATAAAGCTTACGTTCAAAAAGCTGTACAAAATGGACTGCAGATTCATCCATACACAGTAAACGAAAAAGAAGAAATGCAGAAGCTGATTGATTGGGGCGTGACGGGTATGTTTACAAATTACCCGGATCTCTTGAACGAAGTGAAAAAAGGAAGATAATTAAAAATTTGAAATAAGATGATCCAAAAAAATGTTGCTAAAACATTTCTTTTGGGTCATTTTTTGATTCTTTTACTAAATTTAATTTACATTTAGTAAATCATCCCCCGTTTAGAATAAAGATACTAAACAGGATGCCCAAGGGGGTCTGACCCCAAACAATTTATTTCCATCAACGGTTTAAGGATACACTCCTGGGGAAATGCTCTATTTTCTGTGCAATTATCACCTAATTTTATTTTGCTGAAAAAATAGGGATGCCGCTAAAGTTTGCAATAATTGCAGCCTTTCTCAGCATCCCATTATTCATTTTATCGAGTTAATCGAAGTTGGAGATTAATAAATTTTTTTAAGATAAAATAACTGATTATTCCCCCGATTGCAGCAGAGAAATAATAGGCTAAATAGGAAGGTTCTCCATATGATCCAAAGATCTCTCCACCGAACATGCCTCCAAGCAAGGCGAAGCAGAGTACAACTCCACATATGAAAAATCTTTTTCCTCTTTCAAACACGAGCAGCTTTCCGTTGTTTTCATTTTTGGTGATGCTAAAGAGCCAAGTTCCAATCAGCAGGGTGATCAGTAAATAAACACAAGCTACCAAGATCGCATTATAAGAAGGTGCCTGTAATTCATTTTGAATCATTCCTTTACTGCTGTCATCTGCATAATAGAAAAAATGCAGAATAGGGATTGGCAATGTGATTAACTCTGAAATTTTCCCAAGTATATTTAAAGAACCATCCAAACGATGCATCGGATCATTCAAAAAGCCGTTAAAAGTAAAGAACGACCCAAGCAATGTTAAAAAGCCAATGGGAAAGAAAATAAAGATTAAGCTAAGGATGAATTGAGAAACCATAGTGCCGGCAATGGTTCCAATAAACATGCAGAATGAAAAAATTGCAAGTGATGTCGGAATAACAAAACTCGTGAACTCCAATAGAAATTTTGCATTGGTTACTTCAGAAAGCACAGAAAATTTAAGAATCAGTACACACAATAATAGGTTAACTAATAGACTTGTAATAATATGTGCTGCTCCAAACAGCCATTTTGAAAGAAAGATATCTTTTCGGCTAAATGGCAGTGCAAATGTAAGATCAGTAGAATGCGTCGTCCGTTCTTGCCCAATTAATAATGCGGCCATCCCAACTAATATAAGTGTTAATATGACAGCGATTTCTCCGCCTTGAAAGTGAAAATACAGATTAAAATCTCCTGGATGATCCCGAAACCGATCCATTTCCTTTTTAAAATTTGCCGCTTTTCCATAAAAAGAAAAAGGCAGTAAGAAAAAAAGGACAAGATAAAGCGCCCAAACAGCGGAAGCGGCCAATTTATAATTGCGCATCCATAATGCTTTATGAAACATGTGATTCGCCTCCTAGGGAAGAAATGAAAATGTCCTCTAGTGTCATCGGAAGTTCTTCTACTAATAAAGGGTTCTCTTGATGAAGCTGGTTCAATGTTGCTTCAATATTTCCTTTTATTAATAATGTAGAGACTCTGCCAATTTGTGAAAGGATGGAAATGTTGTTTAATTGCAAGATCGATTCAGGCAGTGAGTTTTTATATACAACTTGAACTTTTTTGTATTCTGATTTTGCATCTTCTATGGATGTAACAGATTCTAGTTTTCCTTCTTTCATCATGATCAGCACATCCGCCATTTTTTCCACTTCTTCTAAGTGGTGAGTTGAAATCAATACACATAGCTGGCGTTCGCTCACTTCTTCAATGATGAATTGTAAAATGTTGCGTTTAACGATAGGATCCAATCCGTTTGTAGGCTCATCTAAAATGATGAATTCCGCTTTCGTAGAAAAGGAGAGAATCATTAAAAATAAAGCTTTCATCCCTTTAGAATAGCTTCTAAGTTTTTTATTTTTAGGAAGCTTGAAGCGGTCCATCAAAGAGTAGAAATACACGACGTCAAAACTTTCATAGATTGCATCGAACAGCTTAACAATCTCTTTTACATTGTAGGTTTTCAATAGCTCGGTAGAATCTGGAACGTATGACAGTTTTTGTTTAACATACGGCTGTTCGTGGATGTTCATCTCATTAAATATGACTTCACCATGATCAGGATCTAATATCCCAGCCATCGTACGTAAAAGAGTAGATTTCCCGACGCCGTTTCTTCCAACAATCCCTGCAATTGATCCTGGTGTTAATTCGAGATTAATATTTTCTAAAACGAGTTTTCCGTCAATCGTTTTACTGACATTACTCACTTTCAGCATGATTACTTATCCCCCCAAGGTCCTCAGCCTGTTTGTTTATCCATTCTATTAATGTTTGTTGATCAATACCCAAATAAGACGCATCAATCAAGAGCTGTTTAAGCTGCAGTCTTAACGTTTCTATTTTTTGTTCATCTGCCTTGGGAGTAATGTTAGACGAAACAAATGTGCCTTTGCCTCTTAACGTTTCAATAATACCTTGACGCTCTAGTTCCTGATAGGCTTTGCTAACTGTATTCGGATTAATTAATACCGAAGCTGATAATTCTCTTACCGAAGGCAACTTGTCTTCTGGCAGCAGGACTTCCTTCAAAATGAGCTCTTTTATTTGATGGACGACTTGTTCCCAAATTGGTGTATTGCTTCGGGGATCTAAATTTAATAACATACTATCCCACCTTTATATACTACATGTGTATTACTAAGTATAGTACACACATAACATTACATGAATGACAAAATCGTGTCAATGTTCATTTTTTGCTTTTACCGTCATGGAAACTTAAAATATGAAGCAGGAGGGATACCATTTTGAAAAATATAATAGATGACGCTAAATTGCTTATATTTGATTTAGATGGAACACTTTACGAGGATACAGATCACTTTGATTATTATGGCAGGCTACTGCAAAAACGAGTATCAGAAAATAATAAACAAGCTTTTTGGAATACATATGAAAGTATGAAGGACGGAACTCACCCCATAGGAATTGGGAAAGTATACGATATCAAAAACGATGCGAGTGTCACTGTAGATCCGATGACACTGCAAGTTACAAAAGTCATTTCCTTTGATGGAATAGAATGGTCTGAAGAACAAATTAAGAAGGAATATGAAGGCGAATTAGTGTATGACTTTGAACGTTTGATCGCAATCGGCGACGGATGGTGGCTCCCTTATGCAACAGCGATGCATTTTGGATTGAAGCAAAGTGACACTTGGGAGTGCTACAACGCTACAAAAGATTATATGGTAACTGATGAGTTTACTTTATCAAAAACACCTGGATTAAAAGAAGCGCTTTTAAAGCTGCGTCAAAACAAAAAATTGGTACTCATGACCAACAGTGAGAAAGAAGATGTGAAAAGGCTCCTTAACGAGCTTGAGTTAGAAGAAATCTTTCACACCCTTCACACAGAAAGCCAGAAACCTTTGCTGACACAAGATAAACTGCAGGCTATTTTGGAAGAATTTCAAGTACAGCCGCATGAAGCAGTTTCTATTGGTGATAATTTTATTAACGAGATTGCCCCGGCATTGCTGATGGGGTTAAAGGCGATCTATATACAGCCGAACAAAATAGAAACAGAACATGAAAATCTGCATGTGGTTCCGACATTGTCTAACGCACTTTAAATAAATGAAAGATGGATTTTTTCATGATGCTTGTTCTAATTTGGACAAATTAACCTACATTTTATAGTAGGGCATAAAAAGGGGGCATCCATTTTGAGAAAATCCATTTTGTTTTTGGCGGGCTTCGCTATATATGGCGTATTGATGTGGTATTATCTTTTTCACGGCGCGAACTCAGTATTGCCGATCGACCTTAAAGGATCCGCAGCAGACCCAGCCATGTTTATGACAGATCGCGAACTCGAGTTAAGCACTGATTTTTCAAGGATCAAAGATTTTTTGTATTTTATTTCTGTTCCACTGGAATGGCTGATCTATTTGTTCGTTCTAGGTTTTGGACTTTCACGCTGGTTCAGAAAAGCTTCAAGCGGGTTAACAAAATTTTCGATTGTTCATACAGGAATCTATGTTTTACTTTTATCGTTTGCAAGCTGGGTTTTAACGTTTCCTCTTAAGTATTACAGCTTCACCGTTTCAAAAAGCTATCACATTTCTGTGCAGACCTTCCATAGCTGGATGAGAGACAGTCTAGTCGATTTTTGGATCAGCTGGCTATTGACAACCGTTATGGTAGCTGTGATGTACTGGCTAATTAGGAAAAATGAAAAGAGATGGTGGCTTTATGCATGGATGCTTTCGATTCCGTTCACCATTTTTATGTACTTCATTCAGCCGGTCGTAATCGATCCGCTGTATAACGATTTTTATCCTTTAAAGGACCAGGTACTGAAAGAAAAAATATTGAACATTGCTGATAAAGCTGATATCCCTGCGGAAAATGTATATGAAGTGAACATGTCGCAAAAGACAAATGCTTTAAATGCGTACGTGAACGGGATAGGATCGAACCTTAGAATTGTTCTTTGGGATACTACGTTAAACAAGCTGACTGATAATCAGGTGCTTTTCGTAATGGCTCATGAGATGGGGCATTATGTAATGAATCACCTGTATTGGAATCTGATTTCTTCGGTAGTTCTATCGTTCCTCGGCTTATGGATCGGGAATATGCTGTACCGGAAATGGATTGAGAAATACGGAAAGAGCTGGGGGATAAAAGGTGTAGGCGATCTTGCCGCATTACCTGTATTGCTGCTTATTTTTTCATTGCTAACCTTTGCGGTTTCTCCGGTTGAAAATGCTGTTTCCAGAAAGGCAGAGAGAGATGCTGATCTGTATGCGATTGAAATGACAAAGAATCCAAAAGCGGCGGTCGGTGCTTTCCAAGAGCTAGCTACGGTTTCATTGAGTGAGGTCAATCCACCAAAAATCGTAAAATGGTTCTTGTATGGACATCCGACAATGCTGGAGAGACTGCACTTTTTAGACAGCTTCGAAACTTCGAATATGACAGAAATGAAAAAGTAATAGGGTAAAGAAAAAGAACTTGAGGGGAATTCCTCAAGTTCTTTCTTATTTTACAGATTTCAAATTCGCGTTTGGTAAAACCAATACTTCAACACGGCGGTTTTTCGCACGTCCTTCAGCTGTTTTATTATCCGCTTTTGGTCTGTACTCACCATAACCGCTGGCACTTACTTGATTAGGTTTTAATCCAGGGTTCTCAAGTAACACGCGCATAAAATTAATTCCCCGGAAAGCACTTAATTCCCAGTTTGACTGGATATCCGGTTTATTGATCGGTACGTTATCCGTATGCCCTGCGATTACGATGTTACGAGGAGGAGTGGTAACAAGTAGCTCTGAAAGTTTCTTGCCAATCTCTCTTGATCCAGGTTTCACGATTGCACTTCCTGAATCAAATAGTGCATTGTCGAGTATCGTGATAAGCAGTCCATTTTCAGTGAGCTGTGTCTGCAGGCTCGAGGTTAACTTATTCGATTGAATATAAGAATTGATCTTCTTTTGCAGTTCTTCTAGCGCTTCAAGCTCTTTTTTTGCTGTTTCCAGCGTTTTTTGTTCTTCTTTTGATAATGCGATTGATTCTGTATCTTTTGGTATAGGGTCTGTATCAGGTGTAGGAATCGTTGCCTGTTCCTCCATAACCCCCGTGCCGCTCGTAAATTCGTTTCTAAACGCACTTGCCATCTGCTTGAACTTTTGAGCATCGACTTCGCTCATTGCGAAAAGTACGATAAATAGAGCCAATAGCAGTGTAAGCATGTCTGCATATGGGATGAGCCATGATTCATCTACATGTTCTTCATGATGCTTCTTCTTTTTAGCCAACCGGACCACCTGCTTTATATTGATCGCGCTCGCTCGTCGGAATATAAGTTAACAGTTTTTCTTCTAAAATTTTTGGTGAAGTTCCATCTTGTATCGATAACAAGCCTTCAATCATAATTTCTTTAATCATGATTTCTCTTTTAGATTTGCGTTTTAATTTATTTGCGAATGGATGCCATAGGACATATCCTGAAAAAATTCCAAACAGTGTTGCGATAAAGGCAGCGGAAATCGCGTGACCAAGAGCTTCGATGTCTGCCATGTTGCTCAGTGCTGCTACTAGACCAACAACTGCACCTAATACGCCAAGTGTAGGAGCGTATGTACCAGCTTGGGTAAAAATTGTTGCGTTGCTCTGATGTCTTTCTTCCATCGTTTCTAAATCTTTCATAAGAACATCTTTTATAAATTCAGGAGGCTGTCCATCAACGATCATTTTAATTCCTTGCTGCAAGAAAGGATCATTCACTTCTTCAGCTTTTGGTTCAAGTGCGAGTAATCCTTCTTTTCTGGCGATCGTTGCCCATTCAATAAAAGTTGTGACGAGATCTTTCATGCCGATCAGCTGCTGTTCTTTAAAAAGGATTTTAAAAAGAGAAGGTATTTTTTTAATCTCATTCATCGGGAATGCAATCAAAATTGCAGCAGCCGTTCCAGCGAAAATGATGAGCAATGCTGCCGGATTCAATAATGAAAGAGGACTGACCCCTTTTAGTACCATTCCAACTCCTATTGCGATAACCCCTAAAATAATGCCTATAAAACTTGTGCGATCCATTTGATGTTCCTCACTTTATCTTTTATTTCTGAATTAAATACTATTTTTTAAGATTTTTCTTTATATCGGAAAGAAACAGGGAAACTTAATGATAAAAGATGGAAAAATAGTGATCCGAAGCAACTATTTAAACGTTAGCTATGTACATCCATCCTATTAAAAGACAAACACTGACTCATTTTGGTATGATGTAACTATTCTATTGAGCAGTAAAGGAGACAAAGATGGGTAGAATTTCTGATTTAGAACTTTATATTCAAGTTCAACAAGAAAATAAAGAAGCCCTTGAACGGTTATATGACCGCTATGAAAAGCTATTGTTTTCCTTTTCATATAAAATGTTGAAGCAGCCTGAACTTGCTGAAGAGGCAGTTCAGGATGTTTTTATGAAACTGTGGCGGAAAAAAGGGATCTATGCAGAAGAAAAAGGGAAGTTCTCTTCTTGGCTGTTAACCGTTACCCGAAATGCATGTATTGATCTTATACGGAAACAAAATAAAAATGAGGTCGAAATACTGGAAAGAGATATTGATTATGAACGTTCTGAAAGTGTAGAAGAAACGGTCACATGGAACGAAGAAAGAGAAGTGCTTAAAGAAGCTGTCTCAACATTAAATGAGGAACAGCAGGATATTGTAGAGATGTTCTATTTTAAAGGATACTCTCAGTCTGATATTGCGGATAAAAAGCAGCTTCCGATCGGTACAGTTAAGGGAAGGATAAGATTGGCACTCAAACACCTAAAGAAAATCTATTCAGAGAGGGGGGATAAATATGGAGCAGAAAGAATGCGATAAGCTGCTGGACTATTATAATGAAATACTGGTAGGGGAAGAAAAAGCAGCTTTTGAATCACATTTACAAGATTGTGATTCTTGCCAGGAAGAATTGGCGGAATGGCAGGAGCTAACGGCTGATCTGCCCTATTTATCGGAAGAGATTGAGCCTCCTCTTGGAATGAAGAAACGCATCATAACGAATGTAACATCAGAAGATTCACTTGATGCTGTGCCATTTACTAGTGAGAGTGATAGTAAAACTAACACTGATGCTGCTCCAATTCCTATTTCTGTGCAAACAAAGAAACCAAGAACTTGGATGTCAGGGCTATTAGCAGCCGGACTTCTCCTGTCGCTTGGTGCAAATGCCTATTTATTTGTAGAAAATAATAAAAATGAGCAAGTGATTGAAGAGCAGATGAGCAAAACGTTTAAAACGGTTCAAATGGCTTCTGACCAAGGTGATTCCGCTGGTGTCGCTTCAATGGTTCAAGAAGACAAAACGATGAAGCTTGTCATTCAAACACGCAACATGTCACAAGTTAAAGGTACAGAATCCTATCAGGTTTGGCTTATTGAAGGAGACAAAAAGTACAGAGCAGGTACATTTACACCAGATGAAAATGGAAATGGGGCTGTTGTTTATCCTGTAACATATCCAGGTGAACATAAATGGGATGCAGTTGCGATCTCCCATGAGCCGACACCAAATAGCAAACAGCCAAAAGGCAAAATTGTTATGGCATCCAATTTGTAAATTCCCAAAAAACAACAACTCGAAACATGAGGTGTTGTTTTTTTGTGCTTAGATAAATTTAGGTATGATTCATGCCGAAATTTGTAGAAAGACTTAATTATTTTAAATGAGACTTAATCATGAATTATTTAGATTTAATTTTTTATATGAGACTTAATTCTTCAGAAATTAGACTTAATCTGTTCTCTGAAATAAAAAAATCCTCAAAAAAGTGATCCAAATTAAAATCCATTCCGTTAGCTAAGTGAAAATACAAATTAAAGGAGTGGTTTTAATGATAGGGTTGTCGAATACGCATACAAATTGGAAAAAATGGATGGTTGCTGTACCACTAGGGTTATCTTTAGCTATCTCATCAAGTGCAGGTGTAAGCGCACACGGAAATGAACAGCATGCAGCTAAGCCGATGGTGGATACACCAGCTGTTGAATTACGTTCAACATTAGACCAATTATTATCAGAGCATGCTTATCTTGCTGTTGTAGCAATGCGTAAAGGTGTAGACGGCAAAGCTGATTTTGACGCAGCAGCAGGAGCTCTGAATCAAAACACAGAAGATCTATCAGCAGCGATCGGATCTGTTTATGGTGAAGAAGCGGGTGCACAATTTAAAAAAATGTGGGGAGACCACATCGGTTTTTTTGTAGAATATGTTCAAGCAACAGCTAAAAAGGACGAAGCGGGCAAGAAAGCCGCTTTAGATAAACTGAATAATTATCGAACAGACTTTTCTAAGTTTCTTGAAACCGCAACAGGGGAAAGACTCGAGGCTGGTGCGCTGGCTGAAGGTCTGCAAATGCATGTTAACCAGTTAATAGGGGCGTTCGATGCTTATGTAGCAGGTGATTATGATAAGGCTTACGAATACGAACATGAAGTAACTTCTCATATGTTTATGGTAAGTAAAGGTCTATCCAGTGCGATCACTGATCAGTTCAAAGACAAATTTGAAAACTCGAAGGCTGTAACACCGGCAGCTGATCTACGTTCTAACTTAAATCAATTAATGACAGAACATGCTTCACTAGCTGTTCTAGCCATGCAAAATGGTATTGATGGTTCTCCAGACTTTGAAGCTTCAGCAGCTTCTTTAAATGAGAATACAGAAGCATTGGCAAAAGCAATCGGAAGTATTTACGGAGAAGAAGCGGGAGCACAATTTAAGGAAATGTGGTCTGCTCACATCGGTAACTTTGTGGATTATGTGAAAGCAACTGGTGCAAAAGATGAAGCGAAGAAAGAAGAAGCACAAAAAGCGCTTGATTCTTACCGAGCTGAATTCTCAAAATTCATTGAAACTGCAACTGAAGGACGTGTAAAAGCTGATGGTCTTTCACAAGGGCTTCAAGAACATGTTAACCAGCTAACGGCTTCATTTGATGCTTATGCCGCAAAGGATTATGACACTGCATATGAAAAAGCACGTGAAGCATACGCACATATGCTAATGCCTGCAAAAGGTTTATCTGCAGCATTTGTGGATCAATTCCCGGACAAGTTTCAAGGAAACATGCCATCTGATATGCCGAAAACAGGTATGGGCGGTATGAGCCATGAGAACGGTATTGATGAACAGTGGATGCTATTAGGATTGTTGCCTGCAGCGGCACTTGTAATGTATATGGCCCGAAGAAAAATGGCTAAAAATAAGTAAACGATTCAAAAAATAGTGAGGGAGAGAAGGGGTTTCCTTCTCTCCTTTTTCCACTTTAAGAAAGTATAACTTGCGGCAAAGGTGATAGCCGGTGCCGTTACAATTTTCATGTGCAAAGTATAAGTGCAGCTGAGGCTGAAAAAAAGGCTTAGCGTCAGCCCGTTTTCTTTATAAGAAAGGATGTGATGTTTTTGAAGAGGCTATTGCTAATTTACCTTTGTATATTCTTTGTTTTTATATCAGGCTGTTCAACTGAAGATAATGGAAGATCGCAGGAAAAGAAGGATGTAACTTATTCAGCGAAAAGTAATGATACTGTTAATGCTTCAAGTGCAAATGCATCTTCTAAAAACATTGATGGAGAGATTATTAAAGATGAAAATACATCAATCATACCGAAGATGATTGAAATTCCTGCCATACATGTCAAAGCCACGATCGAACAAGTCGGTACATTGAAGAATGGCCAGATGGGTGTTCCAGAAGATTTCAATTCGGTTGGCTGGTACAAGGAAGGTTCAATGCCAGGTGATCGAGGCAGTGCGGTTATGGCCGGGCATGTTGACAGCAAGACGGGTCCTGCTGTTTTTTATAAGCTTGAGGATTTAAAAAAAGGCGATAAAATCTTGGTTTCTGACGGTGATGGGAAGCAATTGACATTCGAAGTCATGCGTACTGAAGCTTATCCGCGAAAAAACGCTCCCGTGGATAAAGTATTTGGTTTCACTTATCGAAAAAAACTGAACTTGATCACGTGTACAGGAAATTTTAATCGGGATGCAGGGACACATGAAAAAAGGCTGGTAGTTTATACTGAGCTTGTAAATTCCTGAACTTTTGCGAAACAGAATGCAAATCCTCTATACTAGTAACAGATTGAATAGGAAATGAGGAATTTTGCAATGAAACTCAAACCGATTATTATCATTGTTATTTTTGCTTTTCTAATCGGGGGAGCTATTTATACAGCGCAAATTGATAACAAACAAGCAGAAAATAAAGGAACTTCTAATCTGAAAAGCGGATTAAAAGAAGGCAGTATAGCACCGAATTTTACTCTTAACACGTTAGATGGAAAGCAGATTTCTTTAAAAGATTACAGAGGGAAAAAAGTGATATTGAATTTTTGGGCTACATGGTGTCCTCCTTGTAAGGAAGAGATCCCTGAAATGATGCGGTTTTATAAAGAATATCATACAAAAAATGTAGAAATTCTAGCTGTAAATCTTGCGTTTACAGAAACAAAACCACAGAAAATAAAGGATTTTGTCAGAGATTACGGAATGACGTTTCCTATTCCGTTAGATGAAAAAAATACGATCAATAAACAGTTCCGGGCAGTTTCCATCCCGACAAGTTACTTTATTAATGAAAAAGGAATGGTCAAAAGCAGGCATGTAGGTCCTATGGACTACGATTTCATGAAAAAAGAAATAAATGAAATGCAGTGATAAATATTAAGAACACCTTTGTATTTTTAAAATACAAAGGGTTTTTTTTAGTTCTTTTTTTGAAATTTGAATATTTATACAGCTGAAACTGAACCTAAAGACCTGCATCAATTTATTGAAAAAATGGTAAAGTCGACCAATAGGGGAATGAGTGATTTTGTCGAATTAATGAAAATGGATTTGAATATTATTTTATGAAAATTTAATAAGCGAATTTATTTTTTAAAGGGGATTACTTAATGAACAAGCAATATGAAGAAGCAGAATCTAAGCGTATTGCAGATTTTCATGCTACCACATTGTCAAACTGTCCCATCCATCTCTTTGGATTAAGGAAAGAAATGAGAGGGTTCTATTCATATACGTATTCTGCTAGGGCAATGTTCGATAATTTAGGGATATCCATGCCTTCGCCAGGAAAAAAGCTTCATCAGCATTATTCTAAAGAACAGATGTCACAATGGATCCCGCAAATCGAAAACTCGTTTGTCGGGGAAGTAGAAATCGTCGATACAGATCTCACAGACAAAATGATAAAAACAATTCTGTACCCTGTAAAAGATAATGAGCAGATCATTGCCGAAGTTGTCGGTACTGCATATATACTTCCTAAACAGGAAATGAAAAAGGATGAACAAATTCAAAGTTTGCAAACGTTTAAACAGCTGTTTGATCATGTTATGGATGCGATAGTATTATGTCATTCTGATTTTAGAATCGCAGAAGCAAATGTAAGGGCATGTGAGCTTTTCAGGCTGGAAAGACACGAGTTAATCCATAAAAATGCTGAAGATTTTTTTAAGAACAATGGAAAACTTATCGCTGAAAAACGGGACCAGGTAATGAACGGCAAGAAGGTTTATGGTGAATTTCGATTTAAAACAGCAGACGGCTTTTTTAAAGAAATTGAGTACACGTGTGATAGCGATAATGTTGAAGGTTTTTATGTCATCATTTTAAAAGACATAACAGAACGGAAATTAACGGAACAAAAGCTACTTAAGGCAGAAACATTAAATGTTGTCGGTGAACTTGCAGCGGGAGTGGCCCATGAAATCCGGAATCCTTTGACGTCTTTAAAAGGATTTGTTCAGCTCATTCAAAATCAAACGGCTGACTATAATCACTATCTGTCGATTATTTTAACTGAAATAGATAGGATCGAGCATATTATTAAAGAATTTTTAGTTCTTTCAAAGAGTAATTCACAAAACTTTGAGTTAGCTAATGTAAAAGATATTATTCAAGATACTGTTTATTTATTGAACACACAAGCGATAATGAGAAATATAGAAATTAAAACAGAATATGAAGAAAATTTGCCGCCAATTTATTGTGATCCTTTGCAATTAAAACAGGTATTTATTAATTTTGTTAAAAATGGAATTGAAGCCTCAAAAGTAGGTGGATGTGTAAAAGTAGTGATGAAGAAAACCAGCAATTCATTTCTTCAGATTCAAATTCGTGACTATGGATGCGGAATGGATGAGGAAGTTCTAAAGAATATAGGAAAACCATTTTATACAACGAAAGAAGAGGGAACTGGCTTGGGGTTAATGGTTAGCAGCAATATTATAAAGCATCACAGTGGAAGACTGGACGTGCAGAGTGAGAAAGGAAAAGGGACCAATTTTATTATTTCTATACCCATGCAACCTGAAAAGTAGAAAAAAGCTGACTCATAAGAGTCAGCTTTCTTAGTAATAATAATATTAATTAACCTTTAAATTCTTGAACGAACATTTTCCCGTAAGATCCGCCATCGACAATACCGATTCCAACTTTAGTGTAATCAGCTTTTAAGATGTTTTCACGGTGACCTTGAGAGTTCATTAATGCTGTGTGAGCTGCATCTACAGTTTGGTTGCCTGCAAGGTTCTCACCAGCTGTATTGTACTCAATTCCAAATGTCTTCATCATATCAAATGGTGAACCGTATTTTGGTGAATTATGATCGAAATAGTTATTGTCGATCATGTCTTTTGCTTTAACGCGAGCCATTTTTGTTAATTCTGGGTCAGCTGTTAATGCTGGAACACCAGCCTTTTGACGCTCTTGGTTCACTTTGTCTAACATTTGTTGTTCTTGAGCAGTTAAATCCGCACTAGTTTCAGCTTTTGGTGCTTCTTGAGCTGGAGCTGCTTGTTGCTGTTGAGGAGCAGCTTGTGTTTGTTGCTTTGGAGCCGGAGCTGGAGCAGCTTGCTGCTGCTTAGGTGCCGGAGCTTGAGTTTGTTGTTGCTGTGGCACCTGAGCCAGACCCTTTTGAATTTGTTGCTGAATTTCCGGCGGTAAATTTTTAATAAGTTGAGCCGGATCCACTTGAGTTTGTGGTTGCTGTGGCTGTGCTTGATTATTATTTAATGGGCATGATGATGCTGCCTCTGAGATTCCTGCGTTTGCGCCGAAAAGGGAAGCGCCTAATACTGATGCAATTACTAATTTTTTCATGTTGTGTTTCCCTCCTAATGATTTAGCTTACGTGTACATGATTCGGGACTTTAGTAGGAGGGATGGGGGTCTGGAATTAACTACCAGTTTAAAGACCCCAAACCTTGGACACAGTTCTTTTTGATGTCTCAATGAGATATACATCGGGGTTGGAGAGAAGCTGCCATTCATCAAATCCAAATGAGGATTGAAACAAGTTAATCATTAAACTCATTAAGTTTCCATGTGTTACGACTAAAACACAGTTGTAAGAATGTGATTCTAAATCACCAATAAATGAATGTATTCTTTCTTTCGCTTCAAAAGTTGATTCACCACCTGGAAATTTTAGATGTTCTTCTATATATGTACGTTTTAAATTTGTCTTCCAATTTGGATCATCTTCGTTTGATAAAATCCTTTCCGTTAATCTTTCATCCAGGTGGATCTTATACTTTTTAGAATCGGCAAATGGTTTGATCGAATCTATTGCTCTTAAGAAACAACTGGAATAAACAGCATCGAATTGATATTTTTCTAAAAAAGAAACTAATTCCTCCGCTTGTACTTTCCCTTCGGCTGTTAAGGCAGCATTTCTTTCTTGTCCTTCTGCTTTGCAGTGTCTGACTACAATGATTTTCATGAGTAACCCTCTTTTCAATGTCCTGTGCTTCTTTTTTCATTCGAGACGTTAAATGAGTTTCCTTCCCGAAAACTATAAATGGTTATATACGAAGGGGGATTAAGATGTATCCTGAATTAAATCATTTTAAGCAAATGAAAAAAGAATATGATGAAGACATAGCAAGAGTGAACGAAAGATGGACGCTGTTACATAAACAAAAAGAATGGGCATCAAATGAGTACGAAGATTTGCTGAATGCATATGGGGTAAGAAATTCTAAAGTAACAATGGAAAACTTATCAGAAGTAAAAAATAAGTATTTGAAAGCTCTGGAAAAAGAGCGAGAGGCAATGGAAGAATTGGACCAGTTAAAAGAGAGCAGGGATGACAGGCTTGCGGAATATTTAAAGACAGTCTACATGTCACGTGACCGTGAACTAGATGCTGCCCAAAAAAGCATGGAGAAAAAAATAGATCAAATCGAACGGTTAAAAGCAGAATATTTAATGATGGTTCAGCAAATTCATGAAATTCATGGTTACAGGCTATCTGTTGAAAAGGAAACGAGTGATGTCGTTAACAGTTATCAGCAATCATATACGCCTAAAGAAATTTTGCCATTATATCCTGAATTAACGCGTATGGAGATTCCGCTGAATGATATTCAGTATGTTTTTCAAAAAGGCGAGATTCCTGATCATTTGAAAAAATATGTACAGTTTGATGTTACTTCTAAGACGAAATAAAAAGACCATAACCCTTTACGGAAGGGTTATGGAAAAAAAACCGAACGCATGATGAAGAAATGGGGGTAGGGAATTGCTCTGTTGACCTTTGCCAACAGGAGAGATTATATCTCACAATCCTACTATATGCATAATGAAGCAAATGGTATGGACAAGTGCCATGGGCAAATATGTAATTTTAATAAAAGTGAAAAATATAATAAAGTCTTTGAATAACTAGTGAAAAGACTCAAACGGCTGATATACAGCAGCCTTTGAGTCTTTTTGGTTGATTAGTACTCGGACAGTAGTAAACAGGGACGGGAAATAACAAGGCTATATTATACACAAAATGTAAACCGTATGAATTACATTAAGAGAAATGAGAAAACGCTTTAGATCAAATCGAGAGTTTTAGTAAGGGAAATAAATTATTTGGGGTCAGTCCCCATTTTTTGTTTTGGCAGTCCATTTTCTAAGGAGGTCTTTTTCTTTGTCTGGATGTAATCCAGCTTTCCATTGTTCTGGCTGCTGTCTTCTGCTAAGGGACCAAGAAGCAGTATCCTGAATCGTTTCTTCAAGAGACCTGAATGCCAATCCTTTATTTACTGCTTTAGAGTCATCAGCATAATCAAGCCCTCTGTAATCTTCACTTGAGATCCATAACGGCATCTCAACCCATTCTCCAACACCTTCTTCTAATAAGAAGGATTCTGGAACAGAGACTATTTTTGTATCTAATTCTTTTGATAGACACTTCTGGATAAAGTCATTAAAATTATATGTTCCCCCAACTGCCTGATAGACTCCGTTTTCTTTATTTTCAACCATTCTTACTATCCAATCTGAAAGATCACGAGCATCAATAAAACGGACAGTAGGATCTTTCATATCGGGAACGAGGATATCACCGCCGCGAGCCCCTCTGTCTGGCCAATACGTAAATCGGTCGGTATAATCGTATGGTCCTACAATTAAGCCTGGGCGTACGATTAATGCTCTATCTTTAAAAATGTTCTGAACTTCTTTTTCACATTGTGCTTTTAATTCACCGTACATTTCTAACTTGAATTCAGTGATGTTTGGATCTTTTAATTCACTGACTTCATCCTCTTCAGTGATATTGCGCTTCGATTGGTCAGCGTAAACTGAAACAGATGAAATATAGACATATGATGCTGCATTCTGTTTTAACGTTTCAGCCATTTTGCGAACATGGATCGGAAGGAAACCGCATGTATCGATTATTGCATCCCATGTGCGATTTTCTAATGGGCTTAAATCTTTTTCCCTGTCACCAAGAATGATTTCGCATGAAGAAATCTTTTCAGGCGGAGGTGTATTACCTCTGTGAAACAAAGTAACTTCATGGTTGTTTTTTAAAAGAGAGTCTGTAAGATGTTTTCCTAAAAATCGTGTACCGCCAATGATTAATACTTTCATCTTTAACACCGCCTATTCCATTTTTCTTAAAGCAGGAAGTTTCCATATGATCATCAAGTTTACAACGATTAAGCTTACTGCTCCCCCAGCCATGATTTTGTCAATCGTAAGTCCATAGGAGATCAGCGTAGAGGTTGCTGCGAGTGAAAGAGGTGCAAGCCCCATACTTGCCATAGTTAAAAGACCCATTAACCGTCCCAACATTTTTTTATCAACGGATGATTGTACAGCAGAAATGAGTGGGATGTTTGTTGCTGGAAATGTTATTCCGATAAAGAAAATTGCGATCATACAAATATGAAGCGACGTACTTTGGCTAAACCAAAGAAAGAATACGTTCATTGCCAGCAGGGACACGGTAACCATAAGGCCGCGTCTTTTTTTTGTGTTGAAAATACCAATAATAATAGAACTTAATAGCATCCCAACTGCCATCGATCCTTCAACATAGCTAAAGTCGAGAGCACTGCCGTTGAGTATACTTTTTACAAAGATCGGAAGACCCATCATTAAAGGACCCGTGACAAAAACATTCAAAAAAACAGTACTAATAAAAAGCGCTTTCAAAAAGGAGGATTGTTTTACGACGTCAATGCCTTCTTTAATGGACTGCCACATGCCTGATTTTTTCTCGCCAGTGCTTTCGGATGCAGGTGCGTTCAAAAGAAAAGCGAGTATTGCTGAAATGAACAGCATGACAGCAGGTACACCAAAGGAGAACATGTAGCTTCCGCTGCTTGCAACCAGAAGTCCGCCAATCATCGGTCCTAGGATCATTGAACTTTGCTGAGTTGTCTGGATGATTGAATTAGCTCTAGTTAATTGATCATTATCAACGATTGCAGCAATTAATGAACCGTTAGCTGGCCAAACAAAAGCATCCAATACACCAAAAAACAAGCCGAAAATGATGAAGGATAAAAGGGACAGATGGTCGGTTGCGAGAAGAAAGAGCAGACTGCAAAGTAAAACGGTTCTGAGAGTATTTGAAACATATAAAATCTTAGTCCTACTGATTCGGTCTGCTAGTACGCCGCCAATTGCCATAAATAGAATCCGGGGTACATTCGCAGCTATAAATACGAGACCCAAAGAAGCTTCTTTATCGAGTGTTTTTACGACATACCAGCTTTGGGAAAACTGAATGATCGCGATTGAAAAGGACGAACAAAGTACGATTGCCCAATAAAACAAAAATGAGCGTGATTTTAAAATTGATTTCATTTTGGATGGTGTAGTGAGCACGGCAGCCTGTGACATATTAATCAAGCCCCTCTTCAGGATATGGTGTATCTTTTAATGGAAATGAAAGCATAAAGTAATGATAAATTTCTCCCTCCTCATTTTCTGTTTTCTTAAACTCCGAAATGAGCTCAGAAACTTCTTTTGCTTTTTCCTGCAGCAGTTTTACTTGATCAGGAAGCAGCTTTACATGTCTATAGCCGAATTTGAGCGGTGAGTTTGAATACATAAAAATTTCCGGATCGAGCTTACGGATCATTGACTTCGTTTTGTCTAATGAAACAAGAATATTTTCTTTGAGCGCATCCGATAGTTCATCCTTTACGGCAGTTCGTTGGTCGGGAAGAATTTCTTCGATGGAGAAAGACTGAGCAATCGGTCTGTAAAATTTTTGGATGATTCCATTTTTCTCCTCTGTTCGTTCTACCTTAATTAGTCCTACACGTTCTAACTCTTTGAGGTGGTAGTGAATCTTAGGAGCAGGGGATTCTAATATGTCTGCTAAAATTTTTCCGGTCTTTGCTTCGTCCATGATCTCCCATAAAATTTTGATGCGCAGCGGGTCGCTTATTACTTTTAATTGTTCGACTTCACGAATAGAATAAACTTCTTGCATGTTTAACACTCCTAAAACGTTCAAATATATTTGAAGGAAGCATACTGTAATTATATGTAAAATGTCAACTTGATTCCACATTATTGTAAAAAATAGTTCAAATGTTGTGAAAATTTATGTATAATCTTAGTATTATATTCGCTAATCAACTAGGCATGGGGGTTCTTAGTATGGGGAATAAGGATTTGAAATCGTATGTAGAAAGACTCGAACGTGTACATTACATTGTTTCAAAAAGACTGCATCCAGAAATTGGTATTGAACGAGAGCTGACCAAAACACAATTTGTTTTGTTAAAAACATTGTGTGTTAAAAATAAATGGACGGTTTCAAAATTAGCTGAATATATGGGTGTAAAACCAAGTGCGATAACAGTTGGTGCTGACCGACTTTACAAACGAGGTTTCGTACGTCGTTATAGAAGCGAACTGGATAGAAGGATCGTATATTTAGAAATAACTGATGAAGGTCAGCAAATTCTTAAAGAAGCTGAAAATGAGAGACTTACTTCTATCAGTAATTACTTAACGCATCTGTCAACAGATGAATTGGGTACATTTATAGAAATATATGAAAAACTTGCAAATGGAAGCCAGACGGAAGATTTTGTTCTTTCAACAAAAACGAGTTAAATCAAGTTTGTGTAAATATGAAGTATTTATATGGAAAGACTCAAACGGTTCAAGTAAGAGCCGTTTGAGTCTTTTTGTTTTCTAATATTCCTCTTTTTTTGAGCTCGAGATTACTAACAGCAGCGGAAATTTGGAAGTGGTAAATATCTATATTTAAAAGCATTTAAATAGAAAAGTAATAATAAACATAGGCAGAAGTTGAGTAAACACACATAAGCAAATCTCGAAAATAGCAAAGGAAATAAATTGTTTGGGGTCAGTCCCCCCTCTCTATTATTTTTTCATAGAATAGATTCTATTTAAATTTTCTCCTGCATAAGATGTGATAGAAACGACTTAAGAAGTGGAGGAGGACGAATGTTTACCCCGCAGATTAATATGAAACGTCTACCAATTTTAGTTGCAGGAGCCATGCTATTTATTGTAATAGCCACAAGTTTTATCACTTCATTTGAGCACAAGTACAGGCTGAGCTCTTCGATGATGCATAAGTGGCTGACCGATTTTTCGGGTGAAGCTCTCGTATATTTTGTAGGCTGGGAGAACCGGTACTTTACTCAGGAACTTCCAAAAGAAAGTAAGCCTCCAGCTTTATCCAGCGTTTTGCTGGAACTGGCAACAAGCATTAAGCCTGGTGATATCAGAAGCTTGTTAGGCAATGAACTTCCTGGATTCGCCCTTTACGATTCAACGATCATTGTTGCAGGGAAAGGGACGGATTACACCAATATCGGCTATGAATCACCCCCGCCGATGGAACTTCTGTTGAGCGGAGAAGATGCTGAAGTGCAGGATATTGAGAGACTTGAGGACCCGTCACCAAATGATTCAGACAATCAGCCGAATCAAACGACAGAAGGGAAGACAGTAGCCTATATTTATCACTCACATAGCTGGGAATCCTTTTTGCCGCATTTAAAAGGTGTAACCAATCCAGATCATGCCATCCATTCAAAAGTTAACATCACGATGGTTGGAAAAAAACTAGGGGAGGACCTAGAAGCACATGGAATTGGAACATCAGTAGATATGACGAATATGACAGAGCTTTTAAGAAAAAATAATACCGATTACCGGAAAAGCTATCCGATGTCCAGAACACTTGTACAGAGTGCGATGGCAAGCAACCAGGACTTGCAATTAATTTTTGATCTTCACAGGGATTCTTCCCGCAGAAAAACAACGACCGCCACTATAAACGGCAAGCCATATGCACGTGTCTTATTTGTAATTGGAACAGCAAATCCTCATTTCGAAAAAAATCAGGAGATGGCTAAGGAGCTTGACCAAATTCTCAGCAAAAAATTCCCTGGACTTAGCAGGGGAGTTATCGGTAAGAACAAAACAAAAGGAAATGGCGTGTACAATCAGGATTTATCATCAAACTCCTTGCTAATCGAGTTCGGGGGAGTAGATAACAATATGGATGAATTGTATAGAAGTGCCGATGCCGTTGCAGATGCTGTTGCTCAATATTATTGGGACAAGAAGAATGTAAAAGCTGAATAAACATTTAAAAACGCCCGGGCTTTTCGGGTGTTTTTTTGTATGAAGTAACATATTCTGCAAATAGTAAGCAAAAATGGTATAAAAAGAAATAGGGGTTTGTTTTATTTCTAAAGAGTAGGGAATAAAAAAGTAATTGGTAGACTGGGAAGAAGGAGCTATTACATGAAAAGAAGGATCTGGGAGTTTTTTCTCACCATATTGTTGCTTATTTCAATATACGTTGTATTTTTCACACAAGGATTATTCATTATCAAAACGATATTTGTACTCCTATATTCATCTGTAATCATTTACACAATTTATTCGTTAATGCTGGAAAACCGAACGGCACAGCATACCCTCTTATGGATTTATGTTCTCATTTTTTTCCCGTTTTTCGGATATATGTTTTATTTGTATTCCGGACAACTGTATTTAAAAGGATACTTATTTAAATCCAAACGGAAAAATGATAGAGACGAGTGGATACGTGTTTCGAAGCAAGATGAAAAACCGGATTTCAGTGATCTGAAAAGGCATCAAACCAATTTTGCAAAACATGCTCACCATATTACTCTGACTCGTTTAAATAGAAAAACAGCTACGAAAATCCTTGAAAATGGTGAAGAAACCTTTCCGGAGATTAAAAAAAGGCTGTTAGAAGCGCAAGAATACATACATATTCAGTTTTATATTTTTCGCTCTGATCGCCTTGGTAAAGAAATCATTGATATCTTGATTCAAAAAGCGAAAGAAGGTGTAAAGGTAAGATTTCTATTCGATGGAGTAGGCAGTCTATCCTTACAGCAGCAAGATATAGACCGGATGAAAAAAGCTGGAGTTTTAGTTCAGGCATTCCTGCCGGTTCGTTATGGATTTTTTAATCAAAAGCTTAATTTCCGAAACCATAGAAAAATTGTAGTAATCGATGGCAAGGTAGGTTTTGTCGGCGGTTTAAATGTGGGGGTTGAGTACTTAGGCGAAAATCCTGATATTGGATTTTGGCGTGATACACATATGGTCATGGAAGGTGAGGCGGTACAGGTTCTGCATGCCATCTTCCTAATGGACTGGGAATATGTGTGCGGAGAAGACTTGCTTGAAGATGATCATCTAACAACAGCGTACCCGTCAGACGGAGATGGCACTGTTCATGTAGTGGCGAGCGGACCTGATACACAGCTGGGCATTATGAGTGATCTGTATTATTCACTGATCTCTTGTGCTGAAAAATCGATATGGATAGCTACTCCATACTTTGTGCCAAACATTGCCATACGAACTGCTTTAAGGATCGCTGCCCAAAAAGGGATTCAAGTGCGGCTGATGGTTCCAGAAATCAACGATGGGTTTTTAACGCAATATGCGACACGTTCTTACTTTCCAGAACTGCTTCGTGCAGGGATCGAGATTTATTCGTATCAAAAAGGGTTTCTGCATCAAAAAGTCATTATAGTTGATGGAGATACAGCTTCGATCGGAACGGCAAATATGGACATGAGAAGTTTTCATTTGAATTTTGAGGTCAATGTTTTCTTATTAAACACAAAGTCCGTTAATGATTTAGTGGAACAATATGAAAGTGACATGGAAGATTCAAAAAAATTGCGCCCAGTTGAATTTTACAAGCGAGGTCTTTATGAACGAACAAAAGAATCATTTGCCCGTCTCTTTTCAGGCGTACTTTAAATAGATGTAGTGATGAGATTCGCGGTTTATCAAAAAACTAAGGTATAGAAGAGTCCCTTTGAGAATAAGGTTGTACGAAACAATCAATTCTTGAGGGGGCTTTTTTTATGGATTGGTTAGAGGCTGTTATTTTAGGAATCGTTCAAGGATTGACTGAGTTCCTGCCTGTTAGTTCTACAGGTCACCTTTTACTAGGTCGCAAGCTGTTTGACTTAGACGAAGCGGGATTGTTTCTGGACAGCATGCTGCATATCGGAACGCTTCTTGCTGTTATGACAGTCTATGGAAAGGAAATTTTACAGGTTTTAAAAAAACCCTTTGGACGTACGGGTATCCTGCTCATAGCAGGAACGATTCCAACTGCTGCAATCGGACTGCTATTTAAAGATTTTTTTGAGGAGATTTCTAAGACAGGCATAACAGTCGGGTGGGAGTTCTTAGCTACAGGCTTGCTTCTTTGGTGGGCTGATTCGTTTAAAAGAAATGGCTACAAACGAGTAGAGGAAATTACAATAAGAGATGCCGTTATAATCGGTACGTTTCAAGGAGCAGCTATACTTCCTGCTGTGTCGAGGTCCGGGTTAACGATCGCGGCAGCGCTGTTTTGTAAAATTGATAAAAAAGCAGCAGCTTACTTTTCCTTTTTATTATCGATCCCATCGATAGCAGGCGGGGTCGTTCTTCAATCAAAAGACCTTTTCACGGGTTCAGCTCCAGTTGTTTCTTTTGAGGTACTGGCATTAGGTACTGTAGCATCTGCGCTATTTGGTTACATTGCGGTGAAATGGATGATTAAACTGCTGCAAACAGGAACATTAAAAGGCTTTGCAATCTATGTCTGGCTAGTTGGAATCGTCGTTCTTACTCTTCAATTTTCAGGGAAAATGTAAAGTATTTGTGAACCTATAAAAATGGATTGACAATTAATATATGGAGGATTACAGTATATGTAATTCAAAATTTAGCAGGCTTTAGATCGCTGAATTTACAGTTAATTCTTAATAAAGAAGAGCATTGTAAAGCGGGGGAACCAATTTTTTGGGGTGAATTTTGCACAACGCAAAAAGGGATACTCCAATCCCTAATCCGACAGCTAACCCCGTAAGCGTCATGTCACTGGAGAGGTCTAAAATGGTGAGTAACCAGACCCGCTTTTTTGTGTGGTCTTTTTTTTGTTTTTTCACTTCCATAAAGATAACTGGCTACTTGGATGAATTACGACGTAGTGACAAGTTTAAGTTTAAAGTATGAGTGCAACTAAAGCTGGCGGAAACAGTCTAGCATTTTAGCTAAGTTTTCTTTATAAATTCTTTGTGACCCTCTTAACCAGCTAGGCTAGGGAACAACAAAGCAAAACTTCGAAATGAGTTTAAGGGGAGAATAATCAATTATGAAAAAAAAGCAGTTTGCAGTAATAGGATTGGGTCGCTTCGGCGGTAGTATTACGAGAGAGTTTGCTGAAATGGGATATGATGTCCTTGCAATTGATAAGGATATGGAAAAAGTAAACGAATTCGC
Source organism: Bacillus sp. NEB1478 (assembly GCF_031582965.1). Classification (NCBI taxonomy): domain Bacteria; kingdom Bacillati; phylum Bacillota; class Bacilli; order Caryophanales; family Bacillaceae; genus Bacillus; species Bacillus sp. NEB1478. Next base: position 3,156,815 of record NZ_CP134049.1, on the reverse strand, counting down.
TACAATTGCAACACAAGCAGTACAAGCTAATTCTACAGATGAGAAGGTCATGCAGTCTTTAGGAATTCGCAACTTTAATCACGTAATCGTTTCAATTGGTGAAGATATACAGTCAAGTATTTTGACAACATTGCTTTTAAAAGAAGCTGGAGTAAATAAAGTATGGGTTAAAGCTCAAAATGACTACCATCATAAAGTACTGGAAAAACTAGGAGCAGACCGTATTATCCATCCGGAACGAGATATGGCACTAAGAGTCGCACAGCTTATCTCATCGGAAAAAATTATTGATTTTATCGAGTTATCACAAGAACATAGTATTGTTGAGATAGGTGTAACAGATAAATTAGTAAATAAAACATTAACTGATTTAGATGTTCGTGCCCGTTTCGGATGTAATATTGTAGCGATTAAACGCGGTGATGATATTCTTGTTTCACCTATTGCGGATGTAGAACTCAATTATGGAGATGTTCTTGTAGTCATTGGGCGCAATGAGGATTTAAACCGCTTTGAGGATGAGGGAGTGTAAATTTGGCACTGTTTGTTAATAAATCAAGACAATTTATGTACCACCCATTTTCTTTAAAGCCGCCGCAGATTTTAGCTTTGCTTTTTTTGTTTTTAATCATTGTTGGAGCTGTTTTGTTAAAACTGCCAATTGCTCACGAGAAGACTTTGTCATGGGTGGATGCTTTTTTTATTGCAACGTCTGCATCTACCGTTACAGGTCTAGTGACCGTTGATCCAGGAACGACATTTACTTTATTCGGTGAGATCGTCATTCTTTTCTTAATCCAAGTCGGCGGTCTAGGCGTTATGTCATTTGCTTCACTTATCGTAATTATGCTTGGAAAAAAAATATCGATTAAGCAAAGAATGCTAATGCAAGAAGCACTTAATCAGCCCTCTTTAGGCGGGGTTATTAGGCTTGTAAGAAATTTATTTCTCTTTTCGATTAGTATTCAAATCATAGCAATTACTATTCTTTCTATACGATGGGTACCGGATATGGGCTTTTCAAAAGGTGTATATTATAGCGTTTTCCACGTGATTTCAGCGTATAATAATGCCGGATTTGCGCTATGGTCAGATGGATTGATGAGATATGTAGGTGATCCAACGGTTAACCTTGTTATTACATGGCTTATCATTACTGGTGGAATTGGATTTACTGTATTGATTGACTTATGGGTGAGTAAAACGTGGAAAGAGTTAACACTTCATACAAAAGTGATGATTATCTCTACATTTGCAATAAACATTTTAGCTATTTTACTCGTTTATTTATTCGAGTTTAATAACCCGAAAACATTAGGTGTACTTTCAGGAGCGGAAAAACTGTGGGCCGCTTATTTTCAAGGAATCTCTCCAAGAACTGCTGGCTTCAACTCCATTGATATGACAGCGATTCAGCCAGATACAGCTCTCTTGATGACCTTGCTAATGTTTGTAGGAGCAGGTAGTGCTTCAACAGGCGGAGGTATTAAGTTAACAACGTTTGTCGTGATTCTTTTTACTGTTTTGACTTTTATTAAAGGAAAAGATGAAACGGTAATTTTAAAACGTACAATACGTAATGCGGTTATTTTCCGGGCGCTAGCCATTACGATGATCTCTTTAATGGTAGTATTTATAGCACTTTTCATCTTAACGTATGCTCAAAAAGGAGACTCCTTTATGGTAATTCTTTTTGAGGTTGTCTCTGCATTTGGTACAGTCGGGCTAAGTATGGGATTGAGCCCGCACCTAATGCTGGTCAGCAAAATAGTGATTATGGCAGTAATGATCTTTGGAAAACTTGGACCATTAACGCTGCTGTTCAGTTTAGCAGCACCAAAAAGAGAAAATATCCGCTATCCTGACGGTGAAGTATTAACAGGATGATGAGATTGAGAAAAGCCTAACTCAAATGAACATTTTGGGTTAGGTTTTTTTTATATTTTTAATGTTAGCAAGATTCCGGTCAAAAAAGGTGAAAAACCGACCATAAATAAGACCAATTCGGAAGAAGATGGACCATTCCATCTTCAAAACCTAATAAACAAGAACTTTTTCAGCCTCACTAAAGCTTTAAACACCATATATCCACGGTAAATCTTATTTATTCCACGGTAATTCAAATAATTCCACGTTAAACGGCCATATTTCCACGTTAATTTCGGGATAACCACGAACCGACATCATTCGACACCAGTCTCGCATATTATACGTCGATCACCATTTTGATTTGAGGCAGTTACAAAAATCTAGTTATTATTGGGTTAATTATGAAAAGGGTGGGAAAGCTATAACAAGATAAAATGGCCGGACGAAAGGATAAGAAGTGATGCAGAAAATTAAAGAAGTTTTCCTTGTTTCTCCCTTTCTTGTGTTTTTCCTCATACACTCTGAACAAGTCGGTGTCGGTGTTTTAGGTTATCAAAGAATCATAGCGAAATATGCTGGATATGATTCCTGGATATCTGTCATAATTGCTGCTGTTTTTGTTCACATTCTGATATGGATGATTTATTATGTGCTCGACAATGGCGGCGGAGATATTGTCACAATTCACAAAACGCTGTTTGGAGGTTTTATAGGCAATATATTCAATCTCGCTATTGTTTTGTATTTTCTTTTATGGTCGATTACGGTTCTGCGAACGTACATAGAAGTTATTCAAGTATGGATGTTTCCAACGCTGAATACTTGGAAGCTTGCTGTTGTATTTTTGATTTTAACGTATTATGTCGTATCCGCGGGTTTTCGAACGGTAGCAGGGGTATGCTTTCTTGGTGTTGTTATCCCGCTCGCACTTATCGGTCTATTGGTTTATCCGCTGCACTTCACCCATTTTTCTAACCTATTGCCAGTTTTCGATGAGAGTATTAAGGATTATTTAACTGCCACTAAAAATATGATGCTAAGCTATCTTGGATTTGAAACGATTCTGGTTTTTTATCCATTTATTAAAAATGCGAAAAAATCACAAAAGTTTGCTCATCATGCAAACATTTTTACCTTTATGATGTATCTTCTCGTTACGTTGTTTTCATTTGCCTTCTTTAGTCAGGAACAATTGGCAAGGAATATTTGGGCAACTCTTTCAATGGTGAAAATTGTACAAGTTTCATTCGTAGAACGATTTGATTATATTTTCGTATCAGTCTGGTGTTTAGTAATTTTGCCAAATATCACGCTGGCGATCTGGTGTTCAAGCCGTATTGCAAAATTAATGCTTAATGTTCGGCAGCATTATACACTCATTGTTGTTCTGGCTATCGCTCTGTTTGCGTGTATTCTTTTAGATAGCCGTTTCAAAATCAACATGCTAAATAATTACACAAATAAAGTGGGATTTTATTTGGCGGTCAGCTACATACCATTTCTCTTTGCAGTGACATTTATCCGGAAGATGATAAAGAAAAAAGGAGCTAACAGTGAACAAAGCTCCTCTTCTTCTTAAAGTTTGTTAATTATGCCTGCAGTAATTGAGTTAGGCGGTCTTTATGCTTTTCACGCTGCTGCTGATCAGATGTGTTATGCCACTCTTGAAGTGTCTCGTTAATCAACTGTTTCACCATGTTCTTCGTCCATACTACATAAGCTCCATAAGTATCTCCCTTAAAAAAGTGTGTGAGCATGTTATTTTCAGGACCGAAAAAGAATCCGAGCTGGTCATGAATCAATGTCGCTTCATTTAGGTTAAATGGCATGATCGTATCAGAAAGTGAAAATTGGTACGAATTATTTTCATCTTTTATAAAAGCAATTCCGTAAAGTTGTTCCTCCGGCAAGAAACCTTTAGTAGTTGGAAGCAATAGTACTGGGTTATGTCCTTGATCATAAGCGATAAAAAAGTTATTCACATCTTCCTCAAATTGCGGAGTTCTTAACATAGAAGCTAATGTAATTTCTTTTTGAACATGCAGCATCCAGCAGCCCTCATTTCCGTTGTTTTTATTTAATCACAGTGTTGCCGCTAGATTGATAGATTATACGTAGAATCCATCCTTTATTCTGATGACGTGATAAGTTGTTGAAAGGGAATTGACGGACAAATTGGAAACGCATACACTAAAGGTAGTGATTAGCTGCGAGCAGAAAGAGTGAATAAATTATGGCATTATCCAATGACAGGCTTTTAGGAAAAATGGCCATGTTAGGTGTTCTTGATGAGAGCTATTTATCAGAGATTGAGAAACAAGGCTGGAAGTATTGCACAGGCAAAGCCGGTTCTATGGATTCTCAAAAAGTAGTGGCGGCTATTGAAACAGCTGCTAAAAATGAAGGTGTCATTCATACAGGAATCTATCGTGAAACACATTCACTGTATCATGCGATCATGGAAGCTTTTCATGGTGTGACGCGTGGACAGGTACAGCTTGGAACTGTTCTTAGGACGGTAGGTCTGCGCTTTATCGTAGTACGCGGGAATCCGTATGAAAAAAAAGAAGAGGGCGACTGGATAGCAGTTGCTTTATACGGAACGATCGGAGCTCCTGTAAAGGGACTTGAGCATGAAGCGATCGGTCTTGGCATTAACCATATTTAAATAACTGCCCATAGTTATTAGTGATGAGGGGGCGTATTCGAAAGAGTTTTCTTTCGAGTGCGCTCTTTTTTGTTTGGTTCTCGGCTGTTGTTTGTGAAAGTAGTTGATCTCCGTTTCAGGATGCTCGCTTTCCGCGGGGCTTGCGGTGAGCCCCCTGGCGCTTTGCGCCTTTAAGGGTCTCACCTGTCCCGCTGATCCCGCAGGACATGGAAGGCTTCGGCAGCTATATAGCGCACGAAGAAAATGTGGTTTTCCATTTTCGAGGAGTCTCGCACCTTACACTCCAATCAACGAAGCAGCGATGGGGCATCATAACACCATTCAAAAACAACAATCTTTTAGAAAAAGAGGGATAATCATGGTTACATTAACGGGAAACACACTGTCCATGGAAGAAATTAAACGAATTTTGCACGGAAATGAACCGGTTGAAGCATGTCCATTAAGCATGAAAAAAGTTGCTGACAGCCGTAAAGCGGTTGAAGAAATCGTGAATTCAGGAAAAGTGGTATATGGTATCACAACTGGATTTGGAAAGTTTAGTGATGTCTTTATTTCAAGAGATGATGTTGAAACACTGCAATTAAACTTAATTCGCAGCCATGCATGTGGAATCGGGGACCCGTTTCCTGAGACAATCAGCAGACTCATGCTGATTTTACGAGCAAATGCTCTATTAAAAGGATTGTCTGGCATTCGGCCTGTTGTGATCGAAAGACTGCTTGATCTTGTTGCCCATGGCGTGCATCCGGTCGTCCCGCAGCAAGGATCACTCGGTGCAAGCGGTGACTTGGCTCCGTTATCACATTTAGCACTCGTTTTAGTAGGCGAGGGTGAAGCGATTTATAAAGGTGAACGCATGCCGGGACAAGACGCATTAATGAGAGCAGGGATAGAGCCGGTCGTATTAACTGCTAAAGAAGGTTTGGCTTTGATCAATGGTACACAGGCGATGACTGCGCAAGGAATAGCGGCTTATATCGAAGCAGAGCGGATCGGGCTGATGGCCGATGCGATTGCTTCACTGACAACAGAATCATTAAGAGGAATTACAGATGCTTTTGATGAAGATGTACACATCGCACGAGGTTACAAGGAACAGGTTGAAGTAGCTGAAAGGCTGCGCAGTTATTTAGAAGGCAGCCAGCTAACAACAAAACAAGGTGAAGTACGAGTTCAGGATGCCTACTCGTTAAGATGCATTCCTCAAGTGCATGGTGCTTCATGGCAAGTACTTGGATATGTAAAGGAGAAGCTAGAGATCGAAATGAACGCGGCAACTGATAACCCGCTTATTTTTGATAATGGAAACAAGATTATTTCTGGCGGCAACTTTCACGGACAGCCGATCGCATTTGCAATGGATTTCTTGAAACTGGCAGCAGCAGAGTGGGCGAACATTTCCGAACGCCGCATCGAGAGGATGGTAAATCCGCAATTAAGTGATCTGCCAGGTTTCTTGAGTCCAAATCCTGGTCTTGAATCAGGTGCGATGATTATGCAATATGCTGCAGCATCACTCGTATCGGAAAACAAAACATTGGCACACCCAGCGAGTGTTGATTCTATTCCGTCTTCTGCCAATCAGGAAGATCATGTGAGTATGGGTACGATCGCATCAAGACATGCTGCTCAGATCATTGCAAATGCGAGACGTGTGCTTGCGGTTGAATTAATCTGTGCCATGCAGGCTGCAGATTTTAGAGGACCGGAAAAGTTAGCTCCGAAAACAAAGAAAATATATGAGCACGGCAGAAAAGTTAGTCCCGCAATCCACTGTGACCGCATGTTCCATCGTGATATGGAAGCGATTGCTTCTTGGATGCTGGATCAATCGTGGAACGATATTTTAATAGAAACGAAAACCGAAAAACTACCACACTAATTAGAGGAGGCAATTACTATGACAAACGTAAAACAAACGATAAAAGCAGCACGCGGAACAGAGATGACAGCAAAGGGATGGGTGCAGGAAGCTGCTATGCGTATGCTGATGAATAATCTTGATGGCCAAGTGGCAGAAAACCCGGATGATCTCGTCGTTTATGGTGGAATCGGGAAAGCTGCCCGCAACTGGGATTCTTATCATAAAATCGTAGAAACGCTTCAGAAACTGGAAAACGATGAAACTCTTCTTGTTCAGTCAGGTAAACCCGTTGCAGTATTCAAGTCTCATAGTGATGCACCTCGTGTACTGCTTGCTAACTCAAATCTTGTTCCGGCATGGGCGAACTGGGATACGTTCCGTGATTTAGAAAAACGCGGCCTTATGATGTACGGCCAAATGACCGCAGGAAGCTGGATCTATATCGGAACACAAGGCATTCTGCAAGGCACATATGAAACATTTGCGGAAGCGGCCCGAAAGCATTTTAACGGGTCATTAAAAGGAACGATTACCCTTACGGCCGGTCTTGGCGGAATGGGAGGCGCACAGCCACTAGCTGTAACGATGAATGACGGAGTAGTCATCGCGATCGATGTGGATGAAACAAGAATACAAAGAAGACTCGACACAAAATATTTAGATAGAAAAACAGACAGCTTGGAAGAAGCTTTGAAACTTGCAAAAGAATATGCAGAAAAAGGTGAGCCTCTCTCAATCGGATTACTTGGAAACGCTGCTGAAATTTTACCAAAACTTATTGAGATGGGTGAGATTCCTGACTTGGTAACTGACCAAACGTCAGCTCATGATCCGCTGCATGGCTACTTGCCGGTCGGTTTCTCTATGGAAGAAGGAGCAGAACTGCGTACGCGCAATCCGGAACAGTATATTGAAAAATCAAAAGAGTCGATGGCGATTCATGTTCAAGCGATGCTTGATATGCAGAAAAAAGGAGCTGTTGTCTTCGATTACGGGAACAATATCAGACAAGTTGCTTTAGATGAAGGTGTGAAGGATGCTTTTGATTTCCCAGGTTTCGTTCCAGCGTTTATCAGGCCATTATTCTGCGAAGGAAAAGGTCCTTTCAGATGGGTAGCATTATCTGGTGACCCAGAGGATATCCGTAAAACAGATGAAGTTATTTTACGTGAGTTCAGCGATAACGAACATCTTTGCAAATGGATTAAGATGGCGCAGGAAAAAGTACAATTCCAAGGACTTCCTTCCCGCATTTGCTGGCTAGGGTACGGAGAACGTGCGAAGTTTGGAAGAATTATTAATGAAATGGTAGCTAATGGCGAGCTGTCAGCACCAATCGTAATTGGGCGTGACCATCTGGATTGCGGATCTGTTGCTTCTCCAAACCGTGAAACAGAGGCGATGCAGGATGGCAGCGATGCAGTTGCAGACTGGCCGATTCTTAACGCAATGATCAACGCAGTAAACGGTGCGAGCTGGGTTTCTGTTCATCATGGCGGCGGTGTTGGAATGGGCTACTCGCTTCATGCAGGAATGGTCATTGTGGCTGACGGAACAGAAGAGGCTGCACGCCGATTGGAACGCGTTCTGACGAGTGACCCTGGTATGGGAATCGTAAGACATGCAGACGCGGGATATGATTTAGCGATCCAAACAGCGAAAGAAAAAGGCGTAAACTTGCCGATGATTAACGAATAAAGGAGTGTTACTTATGCTGGATACTTTAATTTTTGCTTCACAAGTTATCGTTCCCCAAGGTGAGAACAGGGCACTGCGCGGTGCAGAAATGAACGAGCTTAAAGTGATCGATAATGGAGCTGTCGGAATAAAGGACGGCAAAATCGCTTTTATCGGAACTCGTGAAGAAGCAACTCACTTACAAGCAAAAGAAACGATTGACGGTACAGGCAAACTTTTATCTCCTGGTTTAGTGGATCCCCATACACATCTTGTGTTTGGTGGATCCCGTGAACATGAGCTTGCTTTAAAGCAGCAAGGAGTTCCTTACTTGGAGATCTTAGCACAAGGCGGCGGGATTCATTCCACGGTAAAAGCGACGCGTGAAACGAGTGAAGAAGCTCTTTATGAAAAAGGTCTGTTTCATTTAAACAGATGTTTAACTTATGGTGTTACGACGATGGAAGCGAAAAGTGGCTATGGATTGGATAAAGAAACAGAAATGAAGCAGCTGCGAGTTGCTAAGAAACTGAATGAAAACCATCCAATTGATTTGGTTTCAACGTTTTTAGGAGCTCACGCGATTCCGGAAAAATACAAAGGCAGACCGGAAGCTTTTTTGGAAGAAATGCTTTCGATGCTGAAGGAAATATCGAAAGAAGGCTTAGCTGAGTTTGTTGATATTTTTTGTGAAACCGGCGTGTTTTCGGTTGAACAATCGCGCATCTTCCTGCAAAAAGCAAAAACAGCAGGCTTTGGTGTGAAGATCCATGCCGATGAGATCGATCCTCTTGGCGGAACGGAAATGGCTTGCGAGATTGGCGCCATTTCAGCTGATCATTTAGTCGGTGCAAGTAAGAAAGGCGTTCGTATGTTAGGAGAATCCGATACGATTGCCGTACTTCTTCCGGGAACAACGTTTTATTTAGGAAAGGAACATTTTGCACCTGCACGGGATATGATTTCAAGCGGAGCAGCCGTTGCATTATCCACGGACTTTAATCCCGGGAGTTCACCTACCGAAAATCTTCAATTCATTATGAACTTGGCAGCTTTAAAGCTGAAAATGTCTCCGGAAGAAATTTGGAACGCTGTTACGGTTAATGCGGCTTACGCAATTGGCAGAGGGAATGCTGCAGGCAGTCTGTTAGAAGGCAGAAATGCAGATCTTGTCTTATGGGACGTGCCGAATTACAAATATGTTCCTTATCATTATGGTGTGAACCACGTGAACAAAGTATGGAAAAACGGAAAAGTGGTGGCAGGAAGGGCGGATTCACATGCAAACTATACCCTTTCTTCTTAAAACGGGAGAGCCGCCATTTACAGACAGAGGTATTAAGAAAGCAGGTCAGCTTTTAAAGCAGTGGAACGGTGAACAGGTGAAAGGGGTAGCAATAGCAGGTGCGCCTCTTTCGAAAACCTCGATTTCACATTCGGGAGCTCATTTAGCACCGCAGACGATTCGAGCAATGATGCAGTCGTTTTCTACGTACAGTATTGAGCTTGAAAAAGACATGTGGGATCACGTTATAACAGATTTTGGTGATATTGAGATGCATGTTACAGACCTCTTACAATCACAGGCCCGCATACATTCGGTATTAAAAGAGATTCAAGAAGAGCATCGTGAAGCAGTTGTGATTACACTTGGCGGTGATCATTCCGTCTCAGCAGGTGCCATTCAGGCGTTTCAAGAAACGAGAGGAAAAGTCGGCATCATTCAGTTTGATGCTCATTTTGATCTAAGGAACACTGAAGATGGAGGTCCTTCAAACGGTACTCCATTCAGACAGCTTATTGAAAAAGGGATCATTTCCGGTGATCAGCTCATTCAGCTCGGTATCCGTGATTTTGCTAATGGCAAGCTTTATCATGATTATGCAAAAGAGCATGGCGTAACTGTTTATACGATGGGTGATATAAAACGAGAAAGCTTGCTCGTTTTGCTGAAAAAATCAGTTGAACAGTTAAAACAGACAACAGATAACATATATATTTCACTGGATATGGATGTACTGGATCAGGCATTTGCTCCTGGATGTCCTGCGATCGGTCCTGGCGGTTTGGACAGTGAGTCATTAATCGAAGGCATTCAGTGGCTTGGGCAGAATGAGTCTGTAAAGGGGATGGATATAGTAGAGATTGATCCCACTCTTGATTTTAGAAATATGACAAGCCGACTCGCTGCCTACTTAATCATGCAGTTTACCTTATTTTATTCGAATAGAATGGGAGGAAATGAAAATGGGTGAGTTTGGAACATTTATCGAAACTTCCAGAAAACAAAAAGGATTAAGCAAATCAGAACTTGCGAGAAGATTGAACATTACACCACAGTATATGGCAGATATCGAAAAAGGCAGAATGATTCCTTCTGAGGAAAAAATCGAAAAGCTAGTCATTGCGTTAGAGCTGAATGAAAAAGAAACATATAAACTGGCAGACAAACTCCCTTTACGAGTGCTGGCAGAAGCTAAACAAGCATTCTATAATTTAGTGTAAAAAAAAGTCTGCCGAATATGGCAGACTTTTTATCTTATTATCAATTATTCTTCTTGCGGCCTGGATGGTGTAGATGGCTTTTGTTTAAACAGTTGTTTAAGTTTAGACCAGCGAAGCTCGATTAATGGCTGTGCGATTGCGATAACAGGTTTGCTGGCCAAGAATAATGTAACGATTACAGCAAAGAAAAGCAGCATGAAGTACAAACCGTTTTCTTTTATTGATGCAAAAAGCTCTGTTGTAAACAAATACTTCAAGATAAACCCATGCAAAAGATAGATGTATAAAGTTCTTTCACCAAACGCTGTGAAGAACATTTTTCGCCTTGGGATCAGCGCCAAAACACTAAACGTAGCAAGAAACATCACACCGTACATCACAAGTCTGATCAATCCCCCAAACCACGTCTTATACCCTATGATTTCAGAGTAGGAGGATGAAGCTAGAAACCATTCTTTCATTCCATTTGGTAAAAAGAAATGATAAGTGATGAATAAAACGACCAAGAATACGGCTGCAGCTGCTTTTCGTGAAGGCTTCATTATTTTTTTGAAGTCTCTTTTTTCAAGCAAATGTCCCAGTAAGAAAACCGGGAAGAAGACAAAAGTTCTCATCAGACTAAGGAAAGTCCCCAGTTCATGAATGTAGCCTACTGCTACGCCTATACCTATCGCTAAGATTAGCGGGTGTTTCATTTTTACAAATAGTTTCAACAGTACGTTCCAGAATAACAAGCTTAACAGAAACCAGAGTGTCCAATGCGGATCAAAGAAATCGAGTTTCATTTCGCTTTTTCCGTATAAGTCATAATAGAAAAAACTATAAACAATTTGAAAGATCAAATAAGGAATGAAAATCTTTTTGAAAATTTTAGTTAAATATCCATCTCGCCATACACCTTTTGTGAAAAAGCCGCCAATTAATATGAAAGCAGGCATATGAAACGTATAGATAAAGTTGTAAATCGTATAAAGCCACTCATTCTGTCCTTTTATAGGAGAAATGAAGTGTCCGAACACGACCAGAAAAATCAAAATAAATTTGGCGTTATCAAAATAGTAATCGCGTTCGCGTGTTGCAGTACTCATTCAAAATTCCTCCAATAAAAATTCACCATATTAAGTATTCGTATAAATTTCGCTCTTTTCTACTATAATTCCCAACCTTCACATGTTTTCTAACCTCTAAATGTAAAAAAACGCATTTCCCTTATAAAAGGAAACACGTTTTTTGTTTTCAAGCGTTAAAAATCAATTTTGATTTTCAAGAATCCGGCACTTCTAAGTGCTTCATAAATAATCACTATGGCAGGTCCGATGATCAATCCCATAAATCCGAGAAGTTTGAAACCGATATAAAGGGATACGAGAGCTGCTAATGCAGATATGCCAAGGCTCGATCCGAGAATTTTTGGTTCAATAATCCTTCTAATGATGGTAATGAGACCGAACATGATCAAAAGGCCAATGGCTAGGTGATCATTATGATTAACGAAGAACGAATATGCGGCCCATGGAACAAGTACAGATCCCGTTCCTAATATAGGAAGAATGTCGACTACGACGATTAAGACCGCTATGATTACAGCATATTGTACATCTAATATCATAAGTCCGACAAAAGCTAGAATGTAAGTAACAAAACTTAAGATAATCTGCGCTCTGAAAAAACCGACTGTTGCTTTAGATAACTGGCTAAAAACAAGTTCAACTTTCTCGCGTGCAGAAGTTGTAAATAAGTTAAGAAATTCAGCGTACAATCTAGGTAAGTCCAATGAAAATAAAAATAGGGCTACAAGGTAAATGATAAAGTAAATCATTAATCCTGGTATAGAAGTGATAATTCCTAAAATGCCTGTTGTAAGTCCTTTTGCAGATTGAACGGCGTATTCTCTTAATCCACTTAAGCTGTCCTCGAGTGTTCCAACCACCTCAGGAGGCAGACTAGCATAAAAGTTTTCCATTTCATAAAATGTGTTTTCTGCTATTTCAAACAAATGGACAGAATAGGATGGGAGAACGGTTATGAATTCGATGACCTGAATAACGAGTGTTGTAACAAGCCAATATGTAAGTAGGCCGGTTCCTGTTAAAAATAATAAAAATGTAATCGTAACTGAAAGCAGCCGCCTGCCCTTCATCAGCTTGATAAACATTTTTACGATCGGTTCGAGCATGATAGCCGTAATTAATGCAAGAAGGAGAGGAATACTGTAAAAGACAAAAACGATGATTCCAGCAAGCAATATAAGCAGTAAAACGATGTTCTTTACAGTCATGATCCGGCTCCTATCCCCGTAAAATTATCCGGTATATTTGCAGTTTAATGTTAACCATTATGACCGGAAATTGAGGTGAAAATTCTCCCTCTACACAATGATGTTACGACAGCGTGAAAAAGTCAATTGTAAGAAGTGAAGTTTTCAAAAATCTTTTATTTTATTAACTGTTTTTTCAAAGCGAGAATAGCATTAAGCTGTCCTCCTGCAATAAGAATCATCGCAGAAAGATAAAACCACACCATCAACGTTAAAAGTGCTCCAAGGTTTCCGTATATTTGACTATAATCAAAAATCAAAACATAAGATGAGAATAAGTATGAAATGACATGCCATCCTATAGTGGAAAAAATGGCTCCTGGCCAAACATTTTTGAATGATAAGTTTACGTTTGGTGCAAACATATACAGTGCCGAGAAAATGGAAAGCAATACAGAAAATCCAATAACATAACGGGCTGTTTCCCAAATCTGCCAGATCGGATTTGAAAAACCGCTTTTCTCAAAAACATACATGCCGATAGTTCTTCCAAAAACGGGTAATAGGAGTGCAGTTATGCTCGCACTTACTAATCCAAATGTTAAAAATATGCCTAATATCAGTTCTTTAAAAAAGGGTCTGCTTTCTTCTACTTGATAGGCTTGGTTGAATACACGAATAATTGCATGAATGCCAATGGATGCAAGCCAGATCATCACAACGAACGAAACAGATAATACATCTCCCCGCTGCTCGTCCAGTACTGTTATTAAATTATATTCTAGTAATTTATATGCCTCTTCAGGGGCAATAGACTGAAAAAGAGTTAAAACATAAGAAGTAGAAATCGGTAAATACCCTAGAATTGTAAAGATCAAAAAAACAAACGGAAAAATAGAAACGAGAAAATAATAGGCGAGCTGTGCTGACAGATCGAACACTTTATCTTCAAAAAAGCGGTGAAGCCATTGCTTTAACAACCAGCGCATATGTATAAGTCCTCCAGACTGCAGCTATCTTATCATGCATTATTCCCCTAATGAAAAAAAAGAACGCTTTTTTTGAAACAAAACGTTCGTTTATCCGTAGTAGTGTGTTGAGGTGAAAAAACTAAAATCTATTACAGCAGGATGAGGTACTTCTAACAGTGTTAGAGCCGCAGCCGCTGCTGCATAGAGTAATTAAAGGAGAGGTAGCAGGCGGTGACGGAAGAATGGGACAGCAGCATGGAGAAATATCTTGGCAGAAAATAGGGGCACCACCTATTCATACACACGACATGCACGTAATAGTACAACCGCATGAGAACATGAGAAAAAACACCCTTTTCACTTATTGTATGTAAAGTGGTATAAGCCTGGCAGGGCATAAAGGCTTTGTTAGCAGCCTTTTTTCTATGATTTGATCGAAATTAATTCAATCTTTGAAGGTTATACTATTAAACAGATGCTTAACAGGGAGGATATTAGGAATGGAATTATTTGCAGCAGATTTTTGGTCTGCATTACTGGCGATTGTCGTCATCGACTTAGTTCTGGCGGGAGACAATGCGATCGTAATCGGATTAGCAGCTAGAAATTTACCAAAAGAAAACCAAAAGAAAGTGATTCTTTGGGGTACTGTAGGTGCTATCGTAATAAGAGCAGCAGCAACATTAGCCGTTGTCTGGCTTTTAAAGATTCCAGGTTTATTATTAGCGGGAGGACTCATCCTTTTATATATTGCTTATAAATTAATGGTAGAAGAAAAAGATCACGAAGTTCAAGCGAAAGATAATATATTCGCAGCAATCAGGACAATCATTATCGCGGACGCAGTAATGGGGCTGGATAACGTTCTAGCAGTAGCCGGTGCCGCACATGGAGATTTTCTGCTTGTTGTCATAGGATTATTGATCTCTGTTCCGATTGTTGTTTGGGGAAGTACCTTATTCCTAAAACTGATGGAAAAATATCCGTTCATCATTACGATTGGTGCTGGAGTGCTCGCGTGGACCGCTTCTAAAATGATCGTCGGTGAAAAATTCATGAAGCCTTATTTTGAAAATGACTTCATTAAATACGGATTTGAATTCTTAATGATCGTTATCGTATTAGGGCTGGGAATGCTGAAAAAGAAGAAAATGAGTGAAGAAAAAGAGGAAGAAACGGAAACACCCCCTACTAAAAGTGAAGTATAAATGATGCGCTGATCCAAAAGGAAACCTATCCTTTTGGATCTTTTTTTTTGATGGGAGGAGCAAGATTGCAGGATTGGAGTGTTTGTTGGCAGGATTAGACTCCCATTAAGCAGGACTATGATGGAGAAAGCCTAATTTTGAAAGGTGAAAACTGTAATTTTCACCTGCACAAGCTATTAATCCAACGACTTTTGATCATAATTCAACGAAAAATAGGTATAATCCAACGACTTTTGTTCATAATCCAACGAGAATTGACCATATATCCCCGAGTCGACAAGAAACGACACGTCTTAAACATCAGCGGGTAATCCTTACTACGTAACGAGTAGCTTTTAAAATAACTGTGTCTTTTGTACCTGTTTCGCCCTATGCGATAAAACTCATGTAAGTATTTGTCGATATTTAGAAGGTAATGAACCAGGGATGAACAGGGGGTTAAACAGATGTTTAAAAAGATACAAACTAAAGTCATGTTATCTGTAAGTATTCTCGTTGCAGTGGCGCTTATTTCTTCCTCATTGTTTTCATATTTTCAAACGAAAAAGCAGATGGAGAAGAACATTCAAGAACAAGCAACGGGACTAGCAAACGATGTGAAATCTTCAACAGAGTTATATTTAAAGTCTTATGGAAGTACAATTGACCGCTATAGTAAAGATAGCCGTCTGATCAATTATTTACAAACATTAAAGACGGATGAAACAAAAGGGATTGGAGAATCGTGGCCGATTGTCGATCAGGATTTCCATCATTTTTTAGATCTGAACAAAAATGCGGCTATTTTATATGTAGGGGCTGCAACGAAGCAGTTCAAAACCTCGCCTAAGATTGATCTTCCTGAAGGTTTTGATCCGACTAGCCGGCCGTGGTATCAAACGGCTATTCAATCGCCAGAAAAAGTGATGTGGACAGAACCTTATAAAGATGCAAGTTCTGGAGAATATGTTGTGACAGTGGCTAAGCCTGTGCTTGATCCTGTGAGCAGTGAAGTTCTTGGTGTAGTTGGAATGGACTTAAGTCTTGCTGGTCTATCTAGTATGATCAATCAAACGAAGGTTGGCTATAATGGTTACCCAATACTATTGGATGCAAAAGGGATGGCACTTGTACATCCAAATGAACAAGGAAAAAACTTAAGCAAGCATTCTTTTATTAAAGAGATGTTTAATAATGAAAAAGGAAACATCTATTATAAGTATAAAAATACGGACCGTGAGCTATTTTACAATTCAATTAAGGATACAGGCTGGAAGCTCGGATTAGTTTATAAAAAAGCAGATTTGTTGAAAGATGCCCAGCAGCTTAGAAATACCGTTTTATTATTCGCTTCTATTGCTGTAGTCATTGCTCTTTTATTAACCTATTTCTTAGCTAGAAGTATCGCGAATCCAATCAGGAATCTGCAAAAACAAGTACAGCTCGTAGCAGAGGGCGATCTGACAGTTTCGGTCAATACAAAATCCAAAGATGAAGTGGGGACTCTCACTCATCATTTTAATGCGATGGTAGAAAACATGAGAGGACTGATTGCTTCAGTCAGTCAATCTGTTGAGACGGTGAATGAATCAACATCAAACTTAAGCGCTGTGTCGGAAGAGACGATTGCCGCGAGTGAAGAAGTATCCAGAGCGGTTGCAGAGATTGCGTCAGGAGCTACAACACAGGCAGAGGATGCGGACGAAACGAATAGAAGAACGCTCGATTTGTCTTCACAAATTGAAAAAGTAAACAGCCATGCAGAAGAAATGACCCGCTTATCATCATTTGCGGAAACTGCGAACACAAACGGTCTTGCCCAAATGAACGTTCTGCGTGAAAAAACGAGTGAGAGCAACAAAGTGCTGCACAATATTGAAGAAGTCATTTCAGGTCTCGCAAATAAAGTGGAAGAAATTGAACATGTCATTCAATCGATAACGGATATTTCTGAACAGACCAACTTGCTTGCCTTAAATGCAAGCATTGAAGCGGCTCGAGCGGGTGATAGCGGAAGAGGCTTTGCGGTGGTTGCAGATGAAGTCCGTAAACTCGCTGAACAATCAGCAATCGCGGCAGATAAAGTCAGAAAAACAATTACCGGAATCGGAACAGAATCCGAACGCGCTGTAAAAGAAATGGAGCAGACGAAACAGATTGCGTATGAGCAAAATCAAACAGTTTCTGATACAGAGCTAGCATTTAATGAAATCGCTGCTACGATGAATAATATGGTTAAATCCATTCAAGAGATTACGAGTGAAGTAGATGTCATAAACAACTACAAAGATGAAGTAGTCGCTTCTATTCAAAGCATTGCAGCTGTAGCGGAACAATCCGCAGCCGCAAGTGAGCAAGTGAGTGCATCTACAGAAGAACAAGTTCGTGCACTTAGTACCGTTTCAAAGTCAGCAGAGGAATTGAACGAGGCTTCTCACTCATTAGCGAATATGATTAAGTATTTTAAAATCGATTAAGAATACTGTTGAATTGATATAAAAAGGAAACAAAGCCTTGAGCTCTGTTTCCTTTTTTTTAGCTATTTTTAGAATTCTTTTAACAAAGCCCTTTTAATAAATATCCCGTTTTGAAAAGGTTACGAATGAAATGATAAAGCCGGCAAGTCCCCAAACTGCAAGGACAGTCATTGAAAATCCTAATGTCATTCCTTCGATTGGCGTAGCCATTCCGCTTATATAGTTTGTGAGCTGTAAGTTGACCATAAAGAAATATTTTGCGCTTTCCCATGAAGATACCATGTTGATGAGGATTGCCCCGGCGATGAGAGAAGCGAGCATGATTCCCATTACTGCAGCGGTACTTCTTAACAATACCGAAAGCATAAAGGTCAATGTACCGACGATGACACACACATACCAGACGAGGCCGAACTCCATCAAAATGTATTGCCATTGCGGGACGATATGCACAAAATCTGTAACGAGCTCATCTCCAGAAACAGAAAACCCGGTTAAAAGAGGCATACTCCAGCCACCATATCCGAAAACTAATCCTGATATCGTATAAGATAAAAAGGCTACTGAAAGGACAATAAATGAAACAGAAAGCAGCATGGCTATATATTTACTTAACAAAACGCGCCATCTTTTTACTGGTCTGGTCAGCAGAAGCTTTATCGTACCTCCGCTTGATTCAGAAGAAACGAGGTCAGCGACGATAACCATGACGAGAAGAGGTAATAACAAGTCAATCGAATTCTCTACAAAAACACGCATAAACGTTGGAGCGCCAGGTGTGTTGGGGTCGATGTCATTTTCAAGATAATACTGCTGCTGAGATAATCTGATCTTTAAGTATTTGCGCCACTCATCCTGCAGGCGGCTAGAACTGAGTCTGTTTTGGGTATCCGTTATTTCTTGCTGAAGAACGGTCCGCCAATCTTGCGTCCCCATCTTTTCGCGCTGTTCCTGGATCTGCTTGAACTGAGCGTATGTAAATAATGGTACGAGGAAAGCGATAATGAGCACGATGACGTATAATCTTTTTTTTCGAAGGAGCTTCAGCATTTCATTGCGCACAAGATTAATCAATAGTTTCTCCTCCTGTCACTTCCAAGAACAAGTCTTCAAGAGAAGGCAGCTGTGTTCTCATCTCTTTAACTTTCACTCCAGCCATAACAAGCTTTTTGTTCCACTCTGGCAATAATGATTCATTACAAAGCGTAATCAAAGTTTCGTCTGGACCTTCTGTTACAGCCGTTTCTTCTTGTAAAAGCTGTTTTGCAAACTCGATAGGCTCTGCTTTCCAAATCACTCTTTCTTGTTCTGCAAGTAAATTTTCTACCGAATCTGTTCGAATGACAGAGCCTTTTGAAATAATAGCGACTCTGTCACACATAAGCTGAATCTCGCTCAGTAGATGTGATGAAACGAGTACACTTAAATTTTCTTCCGTTGCAAGCTGTCTGATAAATTCTCGCATCTCCCGTATTCCAGCAGGATCAAGACCGTTTGTCGGCTCATCGAGAATAAGTACTTTTGGTTTTCCTAGCAGAGCTTGGGCAATTCCGAGCCTTTGTCTCATCCCGAGGGAGTATGTACTGACACGGTCATGTATTCGATTTGACAGACCTACTAGTGTTATAACTTCTGTTAATCTATCTTTTGAAATGGAAGGATCCATTCTAGCAAAATGGTCCAGATTCTCCCAACCGGTTAAATAAGAATAAAGCTCTGGGTTTTCAACAATACAGCCAAGGTGTTTCATCGCTGCTGTAAATTCTGTCCGTACATTTCTTCCGCCGATTCTTATCGTACCTGAAGTAGGAGAGATCAAACCGACGATCATCCGGATCGTCGTCGTCTTCCCAGCTCCATTTGGTCCCAGAAATCCAAATACTTCCCCTGGATAAAGTGTAAATGAGACGTCTTTTATAATTTGCTTGCCTTTAATCTTCTTTGTGAGATGGTTTACTTCTAATGCGGGAGTATTTGTCATGACTCTTTTTCCTCCTGTTCAAAGTCGATCAGTGAGGCTACGCGTTCTGCGATAAGCTTGTAACCTTTTGTATTAGGGTGAAATTGATCTGTGTATAAAAAGTTTTCAACCTGAAGCTGAAAAAGATCAAAAGTAGGAACATAAACGATTTTTTGAAAAGCGGCCGCCGTTTCTGCTGTTTGAAAGTTCCAGTCTCGTACGATAGAGGATGTTGTTTTTGCATCTGCTAGATTACTGAATGGGTTATAGAGACCGACATGATAGATGACAGCTTGATCGTTTAATTCTCGCAGTTGTTTATAAATCTTTGAAACGTTGTTAAGGTAGACATCTTTTTGTGTATTTATTTTAGTGAGATTTAAGGATTCTAAAGCGGTACCTTGCTGGAAAAGATCGTTGCCGCCGATCGTCATGATAATAACATCTGCATTCTTCACCTGACGCTGTATTTCGCGTTGATGAAGCTGCCTGAGAAGCCCCTGTGATTTCTCCCCTTTAACAGCTGTATTGATAAGGTTGACATCTTTGTCTGACTTTTTCTTTATGATGTCTGCAAGGTAGCCAGCATATCCTTTACTGTCAGCATCGCCTGTTCCTCGCGTTAAAGAATCGCCTAAAGCGAAAATGTTTAAGTTATTATCATCCTTTTTTTGGATGGCTGATTCTATTTTTTCTTCTGGTTTCATTAATTGTTTATTGGCAGTGAACTGATCCTGCAGTGTCCATCCTAAACCGAGCAGCCATATAACGGTAGCCAAAATCGAAACAACAGATATTACAGTTAGCATGTACTTTTTCAAAACGGTCTTCATCCTTCCCGATTCCCTTACTCTGTTCTTTATAGGATAGCAAAAAATGAATCGTATTCTAACTTTTTTGCCTTTTTAAGGTAAAATAAATCAAAGAGGAGTGAAAATATGCAAAAATATGAGTGGTTATATATATGAAGTGGGCTCCGATTGGTGAAAAACAGCGGATAGAATCGTTAGATATTTTAAGAGGAATCGCCATTTTTGGTATTTTACTCGTTAATATGAAATCTTTTTCGGGTCCAGATGATCCGGTCAGAAGCTTAAGTTATGAATTTTTTGATCAGCCTTATCACATTTGGACGAATATTTTACTGGACTTTTTTGTTCAAGGAAATTTCATTACAATGTTTTCGTTTTTGTTTGGATTTGGAATGATATTGATGGCCGAAAGAGCGGCAGAAAACGATAAAGGTTTTGTTACAGTTTGGATCAGACGGCAATTCGTTTTGCTGGCATTTGGAATTCTTCATGTCGTCCTTTTTTGGTACGGAGATATTCTGATTACGTATTCGATCGTTGGATTGCTGATGCTTTTATTTTATAAGCTGCCGCCTAAGTTTTTGCTGATCGCAGGAATAGTGCTCCTCGTTCTGTACGGTTTGTTTATGACCAGCCTTACTTATTTCTACTGGGCTAGCGGGACTGCATTAAGTGAACAGGCAGCGTCAAACGCGCATTACCTTTCAGAAATTAAACAATCGGTACAAATTTATAGTGAAGGAACATTTGGAGAAATTACGTCAGAACGTATACGAGAATGGACAGATTTAAACAGCTTTCTGCCATTTTTTATAGCAGGGCTGCTGCCGATGTTTCTTTGGGGAGCATATGCGGCTAAAAAGCGTACTTTTTCAAACAGAACGTTGTGGAAGCTTTGGTTTGCTACGATGATCTTAGGGGCAGGAAGCAAGCTGCTGCCTATACTATGGTTTGGTTATAAAGGCGAAGATTGGCACTATGACACGGTAATGTCCTGGGGATATGAATTTGGCGGTCCGATGATGAGTATCTTTTATATTTGTTCGATTGTTCTTCTCAATAGACATGGAAAGTTTAAACGTTTGTTTAACTTATTCCGTTTTACAGGCAGGATGGCGTTTACGAATTATTTAACACAATCAATAGTCGCAACAACTATTTTTTATAGCTATGGATTTGGTCTGTATGGAAAGTATGGTCCGTTAGTTGGCGTATGTTTTGCATTTATTATTTTCGGTGTTCAAGTTGTGTTTTCGAAATGGTGGCTTGCTAATTATTACTTTGGTCCATTTGAGTGGGTTTGGAGGTCATTGACTTACGGTAAAGTTCAGCGGTTAAAAAGAGCAAAAGAACAATCTGCATAATGTGACGATGAAAAAAAAGAAAAGAGGCGGGCAGATGCAAGAGTATGGATATACAAAAACGGTAGGTGTGACCTTAGGTGTGTTAACAATCATTGGAGCAATCGGATTTGGCATCTTGTCTTTAATCGGAATGAGTTTATCAAAAGCATTAAATGGTACACCGGATAATTCTTCAATGGGCAGTTCCGTTTTGATGGTTTTTTGTATACTTCTTCTATGCGGTTTAATTACAGCCTTTGGATCTTATAAGCTAAAAAGTAAAGCTTGGAAAAAGTCTTATATGGGATTCTGTTTTATCATTGGTATCGGTTCAGTCATAACCTTTTTCGTTTCGTTCGGGGCGTTGGGATTTAATAACGAAATCTTCATTTTGTGTATGGGAATTGTTTATTTAGTTTTAAGCTATTTAGTGAAAAGGAAAAAATGATCGTAATAGATTGTTGTCGGGGTAGAGGAGTATGATCGCGTCGAAGCATGTCGGTTCGTGGTTAAATCAAAATTAACGTGGAATTATGCTTTATTTTCGTGGATATATGAGCGATTACTGTGGAATAAATAAGGTTTACTGTGGATATATGGCGTGGAGAGTATTTATTGTCAGGCAGAAAGATCCTATTATATTAAAATGGAAGATGAAAATAAACATTTTCTACCTTATTTTCTGATTTTTTTCGTTTTTATAAGCTTTTTTAAGCAGTATACATGAATTTTCCTTCAAGGTATGAGGTGAACCAGCTCTTCATAATAATACCGATCTAAAATCATGCAGATGCATGGTTTTTTTAGTACCATAAACTTTGTTGATGTTAACCAATGTGGGGGCGATACATAGTGACGGATTCAATCTTAACTTTTTTTAATGAATACAGTGAGTGGGCAGTGGCGGTCTCCCTTTTCATAAATATCATAATTGCTGTGTTGGGTATTGTCCCATCCGTTTTTATAACAGCTGCAAATATTCTGTTCTTTGGATTTTGGTACGGAACGGCTGTTTCTTTTATTGGAGAGGCACTTGGAGCGGTCGTTTCTTTTGCTTTATACAGAAAAGGATTTCAGAGCGTGTCCAGACAAAAGCTGATGAAGTACCCCCGGGTGGTAAAACTGCTGAATGCTCGAGGGAAAGAAGCTTTTACCTTAATCTTTTCATTGCGTCTGCTGCCATTCGTCCCATCTGGTCTTGTTACTTTTGCAGGCGCGATTGGCACCGTTTCTATAGGAATATTTACAGCAGGCAGCTCACTGGGGAAAATTCCAGCTCTTATTCTGGAAGCTTACTCGGTATACAATATAACTGAGTGGAATAGGGAAGGAAAGATAATCTTAGGGGTAATCGCACTGATAGGGATTTATGGAATTGTAAAAAAGTTGAGAATATAAGCAAATTAAAACGAGTAAGTTTAAAACAAAATTAGGAGGAAATTAAAATGGAAATGAAAACATTCAATGTAGAAGGTATGACTTGCGGACATTGTAAAAGTGCGGTAACTAAAGCATTAACTGAGCTGGATGGTGTTAAAAACGTAGTGGTTCATCTTGAATCAGGTAAAGTTGATGTAGAAGTGGATTTGTCCAAAGTAACGGTTGCGGAAATGCGTGAAGCAGTAGAAGAGCAAGGCTATGATGTTAAAAACTAATAAACGTTCTATATAAAGAAGGGGTCTGTCCCGGGTCTGACCCCGGGACAGACCCCTATTTTATAGAAAGCTTGTCCAGTTACAAATTAGATGTTTCCTTTTAGTGCTTTTGCAACTTTTGCAACTCGTGCTCCTAATCGTGAGGCCATTTGTTTTTCACCATCAGCTGGCTGTTTGCTTCCGTCAGCTCCCGCAACAGTTGATGCAGCATACGGTGAACCGCCGATACCATCGGCCGTCATCTGTTCTGGATTTTCGCCGTAAGGGAGACCTACATAGATCATTCCAAAATGCATCAACGGAACAAATGAAGTAATAGCTGTGGATTCCTGTCCGCCATGAATCGTATTCGAGCTTGTAATAACCGCTGTTGCTTTACCTTCAAGATCTCCATTTGCCCAAAGACCTCCAGCAGAGTCCAGAAGCTGCTTCATCTGTGCAGGCATCATGCCATATCTCGTTGGTATCCCCCAAACGATTCCATCAGCCCATTTTAAATCATCAAGTGTAGCCTCCGGAATATCTTCCTGAGCTTCTTGAGCTTTAACATATGCATCCTGCTGTGACATATATTTTTTCGTTATTTCAAATTCTGGAACTTTTACGACTTTAACTTCTGCACCTTCTACCTGCTTGGCACCTTCAGCAGCTGCCAGAGCCATTTCATGAATGTGTCCATATGAACTGTAATAAACAACTAAAACATTAGCCAAAATAATCTACCTCCTTAAATTTAACGACGATATTACTCTTCCCGTTTCTATAAGGTTAAAATCATTAAAAATAAAAAAAACGCCTGAATTCTTATCAGGCCATCATTTTTTTAATATGGATAATATGGATAAGAATAAGGGGATGGGTATGCTGGATATGGATAAGGTGTGTAGTACAATGGATAAAGTGATAGTGCAACAATTGTAGAAACTGGGAATATCTGTCGGTAATACCTTCGATAATGCGGGCCGCCATTCCATTGACGCTGTATTTGTTGGCTTACTTGGCCAGACTGCTGGGCGCTTTGCAGAGTCATCTGCTCTTCGGGTTGCTGCTGTGCACCCTGCTGTTCTTCATCAGCAGGCATCATGTATTGCGGGACTAGCATGTAAACATTTTTATGATCCAAATCCGTAATAATTCCTTCCACTTGCTGACCACCGCTCGTTTGTGCGATAACGTGATAATACATATGCTGCTTGCAAAGCTCATGCATCGATTTGTCCGTACGATTCACTGCTTCTGGATCAGCATTTCTATGATTCATTGGTATCACTCCTTCCCATTTATATCTTTATTTCATCATTTTTAGAGATATGCCTAACTCAAAAATTGATAATAATACCGCTAAAAACAAAAACACCTTTCTTAATATTTAATAAAAAGCTCTGTTAATTGATAGTGTTGATAATTCTTGAAGGTCAGAAAATCCAATTCCTTTCCACTGACGAACCGCCAAGTCTCCTCGTCGTACCTCCTGCGGGATCTCGGATGCACGTTTTTCCGCAGAAGTGTCACAGATTTTCTTTGCAATTTCAACAACGATGTTCAGAGCAAATAAAAAACAGCTCAAAGTGATAGAATCACATTGAGCTGTTCTTTTTGCGAAATGTTTAACTTTTTTCTGAGCTAGGCAATTTAGCTTTAAACAACCGTTTGAAAAATGAAAAAACCATTTCTGCTTCCAAGTAATAAAAAAGTTTGAAAAGTAAGCTTCCGAGTAAAATACCTGCAACAGCATCTAATACGACATGCTGTTTAAGAAATAAAGTCGATAGGATAATACTGAATGAAATCGTTGAAACGAAAAAGTCTTTTTTAATGGTCCATGTTTTACTGTGGCGTATCGCCAAAATCATTAAATAACTGGTAAGAACATGGATACTCGGAAAACAGTTAAAAGGCTGGTCGGCCCCATATACATATTTAACCATGCCAGTAATAATCCCATCTCCATTTAAATCAGGGCGGGGGACAGTCGTCTGAAAAAAGAAGTATACAGCATAACAAGTAAGCATACCGATGCAAAAACTTAATAAGGTCTTGTAATAAATCGCTCGATCAAATACACATAAATAAACAAACATCAAAAAAATAAACGCATACCATAATAAATAGGGAACCACAAAAATCTCTATAAATGGGATTTTGTGATCTACTGCAGTGATAAGTTGTCTTGCTCCACGCTCCCCATTGTTTAACACAC
This sequence comes from Bacillus sp. NEB1478, assembly GCF_031582965.1. Taxonomy (NCBI): domain Bacteria; kingdom Bacillati; phylum Bacillota; class Bacilli; order Caryophanales; family Bacillaceae; genus Bacillus; species Bacillus sp. NEB1478. The sequence continues at coordinate 3,131,367 of NZ_CP134049.1, read as the reverse complement.
CATAAATGATACTTAGTAAAGGGATTGAGAGGAGAAGACATAATGCCAAAATATTCTCTTTTATTAATCGCACTACGAACTACTCCTTTATCAATTATCAAACAATTTAATTATTCTATTTCTATACCCGTTCTGTGAAGATATACACGTATCCTTAAAAATTACCATATTGTGGGTGTTGTGTCATTCAAAAACCCTTCAATTTTACCAAAAATTTTTTCAATGTTTCTTCTATTAGTGTTCCCCAGTATTTTTTCAAAAGGTCTGGCACTATTTGTGACAAGTAGTAATAATATCAAATAAAACGAAATATTTTTTGACTTTTCTGATAAATACAATATAATGAAGGTACAACCGTGTGACCTATTGCATAATTAACCTCTTTTGAAAGGAGTGTTATGGATGTATGTAGGCAATACCATTAAAGTTAGCCGCTATGATGGAGAGTATTTTGAAATTAGCCATGATTGGATGATGGAAGTGGTATGGAATAAATATAACATGCCGCTTAAAGAGTTCATGTCGTCTTATGACAAATTTGACAGTGATTATATTTATTCACTGGCAGTCATTGAATCCATTGATTTTAAATTAGAGCATGATGAAGACTACCTGCATATCGGGTAGTCTTTTTTTACTGTTATAGGTGTAACTATCGAATAAGTTTAAAATCATTTACTAACTAAGTTTCTTTATGTCAAAAGTCCCTCTGCCAACATACACTGTGTTTAGAGTTCAGGGTAGGGGAGTGCAGAAGAAATGGCGAAAAAAAAAGCGAAGAAAAATAATAAATATGACAGCCAAGTTAATAAATATCAGCACACATTGAAAATGGTAACGAGCGAAACATGCATTGCTTGTAAAACACAATGTGCAAGAGGACTGGAATATATTGAACGAATGAGTGAACCAGGAGCTTTCGGAAAAGGAGTCCCTTGCCATCTTACAAAAGGCAAAGGTTTTAGATGATATTAAAATAATTGAAAGTTGAGATCGTCTTAAAAGGATGATCTCTATTTTATTTATTAGGGACACTGGTGGAAACACGTACTAGCAAGACACAATAAGCAGAATACGAATGAGAAATCTTAGTCTATCGTCAGCGGAAAGGATGTAAAATTTCTGGTTATCAACAGAGAAGTTGCTTATTCCGTTGCTTTTTTAGATAATAACCGCTATTTCTTACCAGAAAACTTGGGAAAACTGCATGCATTATACTAAAAAGAAAGCACATGTTCTCGTTCAATTTTCCCAATACACAGGATTCATCACCCTTGTTACAATAAGGTTATCCCAACGATCTTATGAAAGGCGGGTAAAATTGTAACAGGACGGGTGAATGGCGTGAAAAAGAAAGTACTTGTTTATTTGTATCCTCAATTTAGAGAAGTTGAGATTATGACAACTTTGTCTATAGTCGGTAGAAAATATGAGGTTTTACCTTTTTCACTATTGCCAGGAACTGTTACGAGTGAATGTGGATTAATGATGCAGCCTGTCATTAAGATGAAGAATATCAGCCCAATGGATTATGAAATGTTGATCATACCCGGAGGAAAACAAGTATTCACCCAAGGAAACACAAGACTTTTGCATTTAATTCAAGTGTTTAACCGCGAAGGGATAAAAATTGCCGCGATCGGTAACGGTGCAGCAATTTTAGGCAGAGCGGGTATATTAAATGATCGTACTTATACCGTTTCTTTGAAAGAAGATGAATACTCAAAGGCGGGGATCTGGCTAAATGGGAATTTCACTTCTAAACCATTGGTAGAAGATAAGAATATCCTTACTGCCCAAAGTCATGCATATATTGATTTTGGCTTAACGATCGGGGACCGTTTGAAATGCTTTGACGGCCTTGAAGAATATAATTTTTATAAAGGTACAAGTTCCTTTTAAGGAATTAACGATGCTCCCCCTTACGTTCTCTGGCTTACGCCGGAGAACGTTTTTTACTATTGGAAATAACTAACAAAAAGTCAGGGTAATAATTTTAAGTTCACTGCTTGACAAAAGTAAGTGTCCGTTTTATTATATAAAAGAATTAACTAACAAAAAGGAAGTTAGTTGAAAATACTTACAATATTACTCATACAAAAAGGGAGAGCTGCTTCAAATGAAAATACTTTATATCAATGCCAATCCAAAACCGATGGAACAATCTTTTGGTCTCCGTTTAGGGCGCCATTTTCTTAATGAATTATCTAACCAAAGTGAAAATGTAGAAATCGAAACAGTTAATTTATACGAAGAAAACATTCCGTTTATTGATGCTGATGTTCTCGATGCTTGGGGGAAAGCAGCAGCTGGTCAAGAACTTTCACCATCTCAAATCGAAAAAACAACTCGAATGGGTGAAGTTTTAAACCAATTTTTATCTGCTGATGTATATGTTTTTAATACACCAATGTGGAATTTAAGCTATCCTCCAATGTTAAAAGCATATATCGATAACGTAGTAATGGCTGGTAAAACATTTAAATATACCGAAAATGGACCAGCAGGACTGCTTGGCGGCAAAACAGCTGTTCACATACAATCACGCGGCGGTGTTTATTCTGAAGGACCTGCTCAAGCGTTTGAATTTACGAACGGTTACTTGCAAGGTATAATGGCGTTCATCGGAATCACTGATTATCATCATGTATTTACAGAAGGTATGGCTGCTGAGCCAAATCGTGCAGAAGAAATTTTATCTGCAGCGAGCGAAAAAGCTTCTGAATTAGCACAAGTTTTAGCAGCAGCTAAAAATAACGCTTAATAATGGATGAATAATAGTGGAATAGTAAAAAGGTGACTGTGAAATCAGCACCTTTTTATATTTTTTGAAGATGAAAAAGGAGTGGAGAGGCATGAACGAAACATTCAAAGTCATGGAAGAACGGTCATCGGTTCGTCTTTATCAAAAAGATAAAGAAATACCAAATGAGACATTGTACAAAATTTTAGAGATGGCAGGAAAAGCACCCTCTGCATGGAATCTTCAGCATTGGCGATTCCTTGTTGTAACATCGAAAGAACAGAAAGAAACGCTTTTCCCAATTGCCTATAATCAAAAGCATGTGCTGGATGCATCAGCCGTTGTTATTATATTAGGGGATACTGAAGCTGATAAAGTGGCTCCGGAAGTTTTTGAAAAAGCACCTGAAGAAGCACGGAACATGTTACTGAACAATATTAAAAGTGCTTACTCGCAAGGGCGGCCTTTAGGGGAGAAAGAAGCTCTGAAAAATGCATCATTAGGAGCGATGCAGTTAATGCTTGCCGCTAAAGCATTAGGCATCGATTCATGTCCAATGTCTGGATTTGATCATGAGGCGATTATTCCGGCATTTGGCATCCCGGAAAGATTTATTCCAGTAATGATGATTACACTCGGGTATGCAGATGAACCTGCAAAACCAACCGATCGATTTGATATTAAACGACTTGTCATGCACGAAAAGTTTGAAGATAATTTTTAATAGCTAATGAATAAGCAGTCTTGTTTCACATTGATGAAACAGGCTGCTTTTTGTTTAGGTAAATATGCTATTATTTATATAACATCCATCCATAAAGGGGCTTTTTATGAGTACGTTAACGATTTCTTTACTTGTTTCGCTTGTCATTATTATTTTTGTCATCATCATTTTTGCTGCTGCGATCACGAAAGGCTATTCCTACAAACATACTGTGGATACACTGGAAGATAATCCGTATTTAAAGAATGAAAAAGAGAAAAACGGAGCGGAAGAAAACGAAAAATATGAATAACTTGATGATCCTTGAAGGGAAGTATGGAAGACATGGAATTTACGATCAGTCCAAAACCACCATTTGATTTTCAAAAAATGATGCAGCGTTTGACGGTTACAGGAAAAACTCATGTCTTAAAACTAAATGAAGAGCTCACAAAGTATGAAAAAATTATACATATCAATCGTTTGCCTTGTTATCTTGGTGTGACGTCACTAGGGACTGTTAATCATCCAGTTTTGAATTGCCGGGTAATACCGATCGAAGGGAACATTCGTGAAGAAGAAGCTAGAAAAAAAGTACAGCAGCTTTTTTCAACAGACCTGGACCTTTTTCCTTTATATAAATATTTTAAAGATCATGAAGAATTAGGACCCGTATTAGAACGCTTTAAAGGTTTAAAGCTTTTAACGGAAACTGACTTGTTTGAATCCATTGTAAAAATCATATTAGGCCAGCAAGTAAATTTAACTTTTGCTGGAACACTAACAGACCGCTTAATCAGACTTGCAGGGAAAGAGATTGAGTTTGAGGGCTCATTTTTTCAAGTGTTTCCGACACCAGAGGACACAGCTCAATTAGCATACGAGGATTTGCGTGAATTGCAATTTAGCCAGAGAAAAGCTGAATACATCATCGACCTTGCTCGATTAATTGTAGATGGGACGCTTGATTTAGAAGGGTTATGGAATCATACAGATGACGAAATCATGAAGTGTTTGCTACCTATAAGAGGTATTGGAAAGTGGACAATTGAATGCCTTTTAATATTTGGAATGGGGCGTCCAGATATTTTACCGGCAGCGGATATTGGCCTAAGAAATGCCGTTCGAAATGTGTGGCATTTAAACAGCCAGCCGAATGAAGAAGAAGTGCGCCAGCTTGCAGAAAATTGGAAACCATGGCGTACATACATCACCTATTATTTATGGGAAAGTCTGAATCAAACGCCAAATGTTGTGGATCAAACGTAAATGTTTTCAGAATGACTCAATAAGTGCTGAAAAAGTACTTATTGGGTATTTTTTTGTTCATTTTTCAGAGAAAATGAAGTGAATATTCGTTTATGAAAATTCCGGGACCGGAAATTACATTTTTTTTATTATCGTAATAAGATTGAGAGACATCGTAAGAAATAATCCAACGAGAATCAGCGATAATCCAACGGAAATAGGACTTAATCCAACGGGTATTGAGTATAATCCAACGAGTTTTTATTAAATACTTCCGAGTCGACAATATTAGACACGTGAACTTTCATAAAAAAGGTAAACCCCAACAGTGGGGTTTACCTCTACTAATTAAAGCTCTTTCCCTAAAAACTCCGCAATAGCCTTCATTCCATAGATGCCTGCAGTTTCTTCGGCATCACGATTATAGTTGGTATTCGTGTTAACGTCATAAGCAAACACGTTTCCGTTTTTATCCGTAATGATCTCAATTCCAGCAAACGCTATTCCATTAGCTTTTAAAAACGCTTCATAATTGGATTGAAGGGGCAGTGTAAAGTCCTTTAAGATATGAAACTTAGGTGTTTGCTCAGCTGGTTCTTCAGTAATCGGGCAAAATTGATCGCCGATTTGGCAAGCATCAGCAGGACATAACTCAAACCCTTCTGAAGTATCAACTCGTACGGCATACAAAAATTTTCCGCCAACGAATTCACAGCGAACGATGAACGGTTCAGGTGCCTCGATATAATCCTGCAGCAATGTGATTCCGTCAATGGAATCGTCAAACTGCTCACCATTCACATATGATTCTAACGCTGATATTGATTGAAACAGTTGAACGCCAAGTCCTTTACCAGCTCGATTATGTTTCGTAATAAATGGGCCATTAAAATAATCCGCTGCTTTTAAAAGTTCCTCTTTACCATAAGCCGCAATAGTACGAGGTGTTGGAATGTCGAAATTTTTTAGTGCACTATATTGGTTTACTTTACTGATTTCTAGCTGAAGCGCCCTGCTATCATTGAATACTTTTCTGCCGTAGCTCTCCAGCCAGGCAAGGACCGCAGAGGTGTACTCTGGTGAATAACGATGTCCTCTTGTATGGGATGAAGCACTCATCCGATTATAAAATATACCCTCCGGTGGTGCAGTGCTTAAATCAATATGCCCTTTTGCCATATGCCAATCTTCATAGGGAAGACCGAGTTCATCAAAACGTTGGAATAATGGGGCAGTCCACTCACTGTTTTCATGAATGACGTATATTTTTTTGTCCATGGGAATCCTCCTCACATCAAATCCGACTGCTCTTACAAACTTAGTCTATTATAGATAGCAGTGATTGAACAGGTAAACGCAAAAAAAGAAGTCTTATTTCAACTTCTTTTTCTGAATGTGTTCTATTTTTTCTATATTTTTTAATGCTTTTGAGTAATCATGGAATTCATCATTTGAAAGTAAGCGATCTCCATAACGGACTTTTTCATAAGCATTCAGAACAGTGTCTGCCTCAGAACCTGAAAGCTTTAGCCGTTCAAACCATAGTGGCGCAGATTCACCGGGCATTCTTGGGAACCCGTGCTTGAACATCGTTTTTTCAAACTGTGAAAACTTCTTTCTCGTTCGATCTTTCGATTGTAGCCATCTGCGGTTTTTAAAAAAAGAATCATCTAAATCAGAGCTGTTAATAGACGATACAGTTCCTGTCAATAATGCGGCAGGTTTGAGCTGTGGAAACAGTCCCTTTTTCCATATGTAGATTATAATTACGAGGAGAACAAGAGCCATTAAACTCCACATCAAGATAGAATAATCATGATCGAATAAATGTTTATCCCACTTTTGTTTAACTAAATCATTACTTGCACCAGTTTCTCCGCTTTTTCTTTTTGAAACCTTATCGGCCAGTAAATTCCTCAAGAATAATATGAATCCTGAATCGAACAATTTCGAAAAAGGGATACCAACTATATAATAAAGTACAAAGAGAATGCCATTAAAAACCCATAGGATAAATGATTTTAGTGGACCCATAATGACGAGCATGATGATTCCCAAACCAGCAATCAAAAGTGCAGGCGAAAATTCTTTCCACATTTTAGCTCGGTTTGCAGCGTTTTTTAAGTAATGAAGAAACATCTTTATGCCCAACATGAGTAAAAATTGCATAAAAACAGCACCGAATAGAACGCCGAAACCTTCTTTTTGAAAAAGTGATAGTCCGCCTGCAAATAACGCGCTTATTGTAATAATGGCTTCTGTATCAGGCTTTAATGGATCTTCCCAGTTAACTGTTGTTCTCCATGCGACAATAAATGCAAGTAAAATGGAAAGGACAAGCGATAAAGTAAGCATCCAAAATAGTGCGGCTGACAGCACGAATGAAGAAACAAGTGATAATTTAACAAGATTAGGTTTTAGATTAAAGAAAGCAGCACTAACGGCAACGACCGCTAGATTAGCCAAAATAAACAAACCTAAACCTTGCCAAGCTGTTCCTTTATTAAATAGAGCAAGAACTAAAAACAATAACAAACTGTCAAGTATCATGTTCATTGTATAAAGGAGGTTTCGTTCATAAGTCAGCATGAAATTTCCTCCCTGGATACATAAGGCATAAGATAGCTCTCTGTTCCATTTTGATTCACATAAAAGATTCTGCCGCTTGATTTTCTCCATTTTTGCAGCATGATTCGATTAGCGGCATCGGTAGGTACTGAGCCAAGCAAAATCACAAAAGGAGTCGTACCGGTAAAATTCTTATCAATCTTTTTCCACATCAAGCTAGGTTTCACAGTAATACTTGTTCGATCAATTCTAGCTAATCCTTCTAAAATCTTGGCCAGATGCTGAGAGCCACTGCCAGATGCAGCGTGATAAACACCTGTTGGGCCAGGTACTTTAAAGTTAATATAGACTTCGAACGGAATCCCTTTTTCCGTTGCAAACTTGCACATATACGCTAAATAACTTATTTCCTTCTCAATTTCATCCGTTGTCTTCATATTTTTTTTACTAAGTTCGGACTGAATCGTATATATGAAAGTCCAGTGAAAAACGACCGTTTTTTCGAATACCTTCGTCTGGAGTAATCCAGTTTTTGCAGTTGCTTTCCAATGGATTTTATGAAAAGAATCGCCTGAAGTATAATTCCGTGTTCCAGCAGGAAGCGAATCATTCTCATAAAGTGCAAAAGGACGTGCTGTTTCTCCGTTGCCTTGATAATAAAGTAGTTCGATCCCGTAAACAGGCAACAATTCTGGATAAACAATGATTTCGGCAGGGAACAGTTGTTGATAGGATAATACAAGCCCCCCTGTTTGAAGAGGGTCCTGAACACGGACTGTAAGATTTGAAATTCTAGTAGTTCCGCGTCTGTTTGCAGTAAATTGAACAGATTGCCGATAAGCCGTTTTCCTATGTACGGCAAAGGGGCGGGTGATTTCAATCCTTCCTTTTGCCCCTTCATTAATTAGAGATTTGCCTGGTTCAGATATGACATCCCTATGAGTGATTGATATTTCTCCGCTGAACGACGGCCATTTTCCTTTATGTAAGAGTTGTATATAAAATTGATCCGTATCTCCGGGAAAAAGACGGTAAGTCTGTTTTGTGGTTTCGACATCAAAATCATTGGCAGCTGATTTAAATTGTATGAGAGCAGAAGCATAGATCAGTATGATCAGAATTCCTGTTGCAAAAAGGAATGTGATCTCCCGGTACATACCAATGATAATAATAATAGGGCTAAATAAAACAAGAGATTTAAATATCCCATTTATCCAAACTTCACTGTTCCATTGCATCGTTATCTTCCTGCCTCAGATTCGACTGGTACTTCAGTTGTTTCTAAGATTTCTCGGAGTACTTGATCTTTCGTTTTCCTCATTGTTCCTTCCATCGACAGGACGAGACGATGTGAAAGAACATATGGAGCAACAAGCTGAATGTCATCAGGAGTAACAAAATCGCTTCCTTTGACATAGGCTGCACCCTGAGCTGCTTTCATGAAGGCAAGTGTTCCGCGCGGTGATACACCTGTCTCGATAAATTCATGATGACGTGTAGCATTAACAATGGATAGCAAGTAGTTCTCAATCTCATCACTAACAAAAATTTGCTGGACTTCTTCCTGCATCTTCATGATATCTTCCAGTGAGAAAACAGGATCAAGGAAATCTTGAGGGTTTTGCTGACGGTACATTTGCATCATTGCTTTCTCTTGGCTCAAATTAGGATAACCGGATGGAAGCTTCATGAAAAACCGGTCAAGCTGTGCTTCGGGCAGCGGGAATGTTCCGTGAGATTCGATCGGGTTTTGTGTAGCTATAACTAAAAACGGGGAAGGGAGCTTAAGTGTTTCTCCGTCGATCGTTACCTGGCGTTCTTCCATTACTTCTAAAAGACTGGATTGAGCACGCGGTGTCGCACGATTTATTTCGTCAGCTAATAAAATATTCGTCATAACTGGTCCTGGTCTCATCTCGAATTCTTGATGCTTCGGATGAAAAAACTGGATTCCAGTAATATCAGCAGGCAGGATATCGGGTGTGAATTGTATTCTTTTAAAATCCCCGCCGATTAATCTTGCCAGACTTTTAGCCAGCACGGTTTTTCCTGTGCCGGGCACATCCTCTAATAAAAGATGTCCTTTATTTACAAGTGCAATCATAGTGAGTTCTACAAGGCTGTCCTTACCAGTTAAAACTTTTCCGACAGAATTCTTCATTATAGAAACTTGATTTAGTATGTTCATATAGACCTTCCTCCCAAAGTAAGTACTACAACCATACCATTATTACAATATTTAGAAAATATAAAATTTGGAATAAAATTGAAAAAAGCCAGACCTTAGTCAGGTCTGGCTAAAAATTATTTATTTAAGAAAGTCTAGTAAACTTTTTTTCTTTAGTGCAAGATTGAGATATTTACCGTTTTTCTTCCCCAATTAACAGCTTTGGAATAATCATTCATAAAAACGTCAATTTCATTGCCATTGATTCCTCCGCCAGTATCAGCTGCAACCGCATAGCCATATCCAGGGACATAAACCACAGTTCCCATTGGAATTACGTCAGGATCAACCGCGATAATTTTTGCGTATGGATAGTCAATTAGACTTGTCCCGCTTGCAGTAACACCGCTGCAGCCTTCACATTCGCTTGTATAGGCAGTGGCTGAAACAGTCATACTTTTTGATTGCAAGTTGTTTTTGATCGTGCTGAATGTTTGTTGTCCTGCGATTCCATCTACAGAAATACCTTTTGAACGCTGGAAATCAAGTACAGATTGTTTAGTAACAGGTCCATAATATCCAGTTGTAACAGGGAAATCAAAGAATCCCATCGCTTTTAATTTTGCTTGAAGTTCATGGACATCTTGATCCCATACGCCAGGACGAAGAGTATGATCTCCCATTGCAGCTTGTCCGCTTAGTGGTGATGAAATTAGTAAACCAAATGCTAATGCCCCTGTAATTACCCATTTTTTTATCATATGTAATTCCTCCTGTTATGTATAATTGGTTAAATGCACCTCGGTTTCCAATTATACAAGGACAATGTGACAATCTGGTTAGCAGAAAGTAACAAAGAGGTTACAATATTATTTTCATATAATAATAGGTAAAAATAGGAATTTATGTAATGGTGAGGAAAGGTTATAAGATTGGCAGCAAATAAAGAAGCATAACTCGACAAATTTCCCAGGAAATAGACAAAGTTTACTATTTTTCTTGTGAATCAGGTAAGTCTGCATTTAATCGATTTAAAAGTTGGTCCAATTCTTGACTGCAAATAACTGTTTCTTTAGCTGTAAGGCCAAATGTTTTTCCAAGACAAAGAAGCACTTCTCTTTTTTCTTCAATTAATTGTAACAACATGTATCATTCACAACTTTCTTGAAAGATTTTGTCTCAAAAAGTATGCAATATTTTCAGCAAAAGAAAAAGGGTTTCGCGGAAAATAGTGAAAATATTACAAGAAGCTTCAAAGCTCGTAAGAATATGTCGAATAATAATATTTATTTTTGTATTTTCGTTTGAGGATGTGCAGGAGAGGAAAAAATATTAGAAAAAGCTAACAAGTGGAGAGGTGAAGCGTATGCATCACTCATTGAATGTAGCCTTAATTTTATTAGCAGTAGCAGTTGGAGTGACAGCTCTAGCGAAAAAATGGCACAAACCTTATCCGATTGCACTTGTTATAGTTGGGGGAATCATCGGTCTGGTTCCAGTACCCTCGCTAGAACCTGTTAAAGGAATTATAGAAGAAGGGCATACATTTCAATTCATCATCATTTCGTTATTATTGCCTACATTACTTGGTGAGGCTAGTTTGAAGCTGCCTTTTAGCCATTTGCGTGATAATACGAAGTCAATTTTGGCATTAGCATTAGGCGGAACTTTAATCACTTTTAGTATAGTTGGAACATCCTCTTATTTTGGACTAGGGATGGGTGTACAAACGGCCTTTGTTTTTGCAGCGCTAATGAGTGCTACAGATCCTGTTTCTGTCTTAAGTATATTTAAATCTCTTGGGGTAAACCGGAGATTAGCCACCATTATTGAAGGTGAAAGTTTGTTTAACGATGGTGTAGCCGTTGTATTGTTCATGATTACTTCTGTTTATCTTCCTTCATACATACAGATGGGTGCTGGAGGAATAACTGCAACAATTATTATACTAGTAAAAGTTGCGTTAGGCGGTGCTCTCATTGGAGGTGCGCTGGGTTATGTATTTTCTAAGATTACAAGCTGGTATGATGATTATCCTTTAGAAATTCTGTTTTCACTTTTGTTATTTTACGGAAGCTTTTCAATAGCTGAGTCCATTCATGTTTCAGGGGTTATCGCTGTTGTAGTAGCAGGACTGATCTTTGGCAATTATGGAGCAAAGATTGGGATGAGTCCGACTACAAAAGTAAACATACATTCGTTTTGGGATGTGCTGGCCCTATTTGCAAATTCACTTGTTTTTTTGTTAGTAGGATTAGAAATCGCTTATATTAATATCGGGAACAAGTTTGGTTTAATCATTGGTGCTATTTTAATAGTTCTTGCTGCGAGAACGATTGCTGTTTATGTATCCTTGGTTCCGGTTAAAGGAATCCCTTCCAAGTGGAAGCACATTTTAAATTGGGGCGGATTAAAAGGATCTTTGTCCATCGCACTTGCTCTAAGTTTGCCAGGAGATTTTCCTGGGAGAGAAGATATTATTGTCCTTTCATTCAGTATTGTTTTCTTTTCATTGCTTGTCCAAGGCTTGACGATACCAGCACTTATAAAACGATTAAACATAAAAGGGCACGAGAAAGAAAAAACAGAATACGATGTTACGTTAGCTGCTGTCCACCGTTATGATTATGCATTAAAAAGGCTTCAGAAACTGAAGAATGAGGCAGTGATTTCCAGTGTGGTTTTTGATCGGATGAATAAACTTTACGAATATAGAAGAGATGAAGAAAAGAAAAAACTAGATGATATGTACGAATCACATCCTGAATGGAAAAGGTCACAAGAACGATTGGCTAAAATTGAATTGCTTTATGCAGAACATGAGGCTGTGGAGAGGCTTTTGCGTAAAGAGATGATTTCAACCAAGCTGGCTGAAGAAGAAATAGAGAGGATCGTTGATGAAATTGAAAAGTGCAAAAATGAGGATCAGGAGCTGTAAAAGGCGGGTTTTTTCATGATGAGTTGAATAATGGTCCAGCGGCATTGTATAGCATTTGGTACAGGTAGAGCTAAGGCTGACGGAATAATCTGCGTCAGCCAAGTTTTGTTTTTATGAAATTACTTTTGTACAACACTGTTGTATTGATTGAGTAATTTATCTAGCTGCTGGCTAACCTTTACTAACTTAGGGTGAGCTAATTCATGATTTAACATAGATGAAGTTCGATAGAGTTCTTCTCTCAGCAAAGAAATGCGGTCAAGCATCGTCTTCTCCTTCATATATATATCTCCCTTACTAAATATTTACGACGAAGGAGTCATTCGGCAACTGGCTGACATATCTACAATTAGACTTAGTCCCTATAGCTTTGCGTCCTTCTCTTTCGAAAAGTTTGCCTTTTCGTCGATTTTCCATAGTATAACATATTTAACCAGAAATGTTTACAAAAAATTACATAAATAGACAATATATTATGGGTAGTTCACCTTAATTATTTCACTTTAGTTTAATTATCGGATGAAACCAATTTGTTTTGAAGAGTGATTCAGAGCAATCTTTGGTCATTTGAGGAAGTTTCCTTTAAAATAGAAATGATATGCATGAATGAGAGAATAAATAATTTGCTATAATTGGTAATAAAGCGCGTAAGGAGGGAGACGGGTATGGATCGTATGAATGAAAAGACTTCTAATAATCATTATGATTCACCTGAAAAAAAGGTCCAAAACACGCACTCCGTTCAGTTATGGCGTGAATATTTCTCTGACCGGTTTGAGATATTTGAAAAACGTAAAATGCAAACCGTCACCTTTCGTGACATGGCAGACGGTAAAGATACGAGTTACACATTTGTTCATATTTATAGAGATTATTATCCTGCACTATTGAACGCTGGACAATTTTTCGATGAAGATATTGCATTGTTGTATAAATTTCATGTACAGATCGAGACGTTGATTCGTCTTTTTTCATTTGAAGCACATTACGGAATCGCTTCTTATATGCAAGCTAATTTTACAGCTACAGTAGATAAGTTATCTGATCAGATGTATATCACACTGAAGCAGTTGAATAGTGAAAAATTGATGAATGAAAATAAAGAGCTTATTGAAGAGAGTCTTAGGAATTTTCAGAGTCTATATGAAATTCCTCCTAAATGGGGGTATTTATTATTTTTCTTGTTTCAAGTCAGCTGGTCTCTTTTGTATACCGATGAATCTTGGCTTGAAAAATATGAAAAGCAGCTATTAGAAGAAAAAGAGGCAGGAAACACTACACAAATGCTTGAATTGGCACTTGTACATTTTGCGTTTGCACGAAAGAAAGATGAACTCGCTTTTGAACGAATTCAGAAGAATGATAAAAAGATTGAAATGGTGCATTTTTTAGTCTGGATGAAGCTATTAGTTGAAAAACAAGAATGGAACAGGCTTTTATCTTGGCTGCTTTATTTAAAACCAACGTTTTTAGAGGGAGTTAATACGTACTATTATCATTCAAATGCCCGGGAATTTTTCCATGAATACCTGAATTATTTCTGGAAGTATGCTCAGCATACAGGTGATGAAGAACAATATGAAGAAATGCTCATTGAATTCTTGCCGATCACATTTTATGAATATGGCGAATATCTAATGGTAATCGGTGAATATGAGCGGTGGGTAGAGCTGCAAGTAATTATGGGATACTCGCCCGAACTCATACAAAGAAAAGATTTAAAAGAGGTTATCTCACTAAATAAAGAATCTGTACTGCCGATATATCATCAAACGATAGACCGTTTGATCAATGAACGTACACGGAAATCATATCAATCAGCTATTAAACATTTAAAAACACTTCGGTCTATTTATTTTGATTTAGGAGAAGAAGAGCGTTTTTCGGTTTATATTAACCAGATCGCATCTGTATACGGCAGGTTAAGAGCATTTCAGGAAGAGCTGAGGAAAGGGAAGTTTATTTCATGATCGATACAAGCAATCTTTTACTTCATACAAAATGGCTGCAAGGCAATATGGTCTTGTGGGCGACAAGAAAAGAAAAAAGAGTGCATGTCAGCGACTGGAAACCTTTGTTATTCACATGGCATCAGCCTTCCTTTTATGGTACTATGCTTGACTCTGACGATCATCAAAATGTGTATTTAAATGCCGGCGATGCTTTTTTATTGTTTAACCGATATCCTGATTTTTTTATTGCTGAACATAATTGGGATGGAGAATCATTGGAAACCGTACACGAAGCAAATGATATTTTTAAATTAATGAAAAAAGAACGTGTTATTCCTGATTTCGAGGCATGGAAAGATGGGATATGGTCTTGGAAGGCTGAAGGTAAGCGGATTGAAACACCTTGGATCAATGAGGCACTTGCTACTCTTCCAGAGAGTGGTTCTGAGGTTGTTCCATCTTCTTTTCGCGGAGACCTTGTAAAAGGTATTTCCAGGCCGGTTATTTCGGCTTTGAAGAACTTAGATGAAACCGAATGGCTGATCAAAATTGGCTGGCGTATGGATCCAAAACCTTTTTCTATTATTTTTGAACTGAACGAACCATTTGATGGTGCAGATAAAGATGAATGGACGATACATGCTTTTTTACAAGAAAAAGGAGAAGGAATCCGTGTTCCTTACAAAGGAAAAAGTACACTATATCCTGATGATTGGAAATCCTATAAAGACGCCGTCGAACAAGATATAGAGCTTGCATCAAAACTGATTTCCTGGTTGAAAATAGGCAATAAAAATGAGATCAAGGAAGTAATATCGGAAAAAGAAGCTTGGGACTTCTTAACTGGGAAGAGTGATCTTTTGACCCAGATTGGTATTTCTGTTTCTTTACCGGAATGGTGGAAAACTGTACAGGACATGCAGCCAAAGGTTAAAGCGAAAATTAAAACGAAACCGCAAGCTGGCGGAGCGGCCCCATCTTTTCTCGGATTAAATGCGATCATGCAATTTGATTGGAGGCTATCTACCGGCGATGAGGAGCTTTCAGAAGACGAGTTTAGAAAGCTTGTTGATGGCAGCAGAAGACTAGTTAGAAGAAATGGACAATGGTACCGTGTTGATCCGGAGTGGATGAAACAAGTCCGGAGTCTCATAAAAAATGTCGACCGGTCAGGAATTCAATTAAAAGATGTATTAGAACAGCATCTTTTAAACATGGAGACGAATCCTGCTGATGATATTTTCGAGATGGAAGCTGAAGGTCCGATGCTTGATATGGAATGGGATGAACCGCTTAACTTATGGATGGATCAGTTATCCGAAGTGAAAACGATCCCGGTTGAACCAAAAGCAGAAAATCTTCAAGGTACATTAAGAGACTATCAGGTCACAGGAAGCTCTTGGATGTATTTTCTACGCAAGTTTGGTCTTGGAGCTTGCCTGGCGGATGATATGGGACTTGGTAAAACTGTTCAGACGATAGATTATTTCTTAAAAGTGAAGGAAAAAGGAGAACAGGAAGGGACATTTTTACTCATTTGTCCTACTTCCGTTATCGGAAACTGGCAAAAAGAACTGGAGCACTTTTCACCATTACTGAAAGTTGGTCTGCATTATGGTGCAAATAGGAAAAAAGGTGAGGATTTTCACGAATGGTACAAACAGTTTGATGTTGTGATCACTTCTTATACGACGAGCCAGCTGGATCAGAAAGAGACTGGTGAAGTTTTATGGGAAGCCATCGTGTTAGATGAAGCGCAAAATATTAAGAACAGCTATACGAAACAATCGAGGAGTATTCGTAA
This sequence comes from Bacillus sp. NEB1478, assembly GCF_031582965.1. Lineage (NCBI taxonomy): Bacteria > Bacillati > Bacillota > Bacilli > Caryophanales > Bacillaceae > Bacillus > Bacillus sp. NEB1478. Next base: position 3,115,244 of record NZ_CP134049.1, on the reverse strand, counting down.
GCTAAACGGCCGTCATAAAATAGGTCTTACTGGAACGCCTGTTGAAAATCGCTTATTGGAGCTTTGGGCTATTTTTGATTTTCTTAATCCTGGCTATCTCGGCAGTGAGCCGTCTTTTCAGAAAAAGTTTGTGCTGCCAGTGGAAAAAGATAATGATCATGAACGTCTTGGACAATTAAAAAAGCTCGTTCAGCCTTTCTTGCTGCGGCGGACGAAGATGGACCCGGCTGTTCAGCTCAATCTGCCTGAAAAACAAGAAATCAAAGAATACTGTCCTTTAACAAAGGATCAAGCTTCATTATATGAAAGACTTGTTCAGGATACGTTTGAACAGTTAGAAAAAGTAACAGGCATGCAGCGGCGCGGGCTTCTTCTCGCCATGCTCGGAAAGCTTAAACAAATTTGTGATCATCCATACCTCTACACAAAAAATGATAAGCTAGCTAAGGCAGAGGATCAGTCTGCTAAGTTTTCAAAAATGATTGAATTGCTGGATGCTATTCTTGAAAAGGATGAAAAGTGTCTGATCTTCACTCAATTCATTTTTATGGGAGATATGATTAAAAGGTATGTGGAGAAAAAATTTGGAAAGCCCGTATTATTTTTGCACGGCAGTTTAACTAAACAAAAGCGTGACGAAATGATCGAAAGCTTTCAAAATGGAGAAAATCCCATTTTCGTTTTGTCTTTAAAAGCTGGTGGAACGGGCTTGAACTTAACAGAAGCAAACCATGTCATTCATTATGATAGATGGTGGAATCCAGCTGTTGAGAATCAAGCAACAGATCGTGCTCATCGTATTGGTCAGAAAAAATTCGTTACTGTCCACAAGATGATAACACTGGGGACACTGGAAGAGAAAATCGATATGATGCTTGAAAGTAAGAAGGAACTCTCTGAGAAGGTGATTCAAAGTGAGAACTGGATTACTGAATTATCAACAGACGAATTAAAAGACCTGTTCACTCTTAGAAAAGAGTGGGTAAAATCATAATAAAAAAGACAGGCCGATTGCGGCATGTCTTTTTTTGTTGGTTCTTTTCTAAATATAACAATGAACCGTCATCAAGCGACAAAATCCACACTCCTATCAATTAGATAAAATAATATCCACAGCACTCGGGAGAATCTGATACACTGAATATAATATCCAAAAAATGGAGGAAAAAATCATGGCAACTCTTTTAGGAACAAAGCTAGAAGCAATGAACCACTACCTTGAATCCTTAGGTGAAAAAGTGAAAGGTCAAGATGTGCGAAGAGCTGTTCTTGAATCATTTCAACTTGATTTAGACATGATTTCTAAAAATAAATATGGCATCAAGTTAAGCATATACCCTGAACCTATTATGAAAAGTGTAAGGCAATCATTAAACATGGATAATGATTCCGTTGATTTAGACGCAAAAATTATGGATATGCCAAAAGCGGAAGTTATGGACAGATATATTGCAGTACATAATTACTCGCTAACTTGTGCTGAGAACAGAATGTTAATCAATCAAATATTTGGTGTGAATCTGGACGGGATCTCTAGTCTTCAGCATTCGAAGTTATCGATTTTTTCAAAAGGGCAGTGGATTACTCATAGTGACGCTGATTTATTCTATATTCATACAAGCAATGATGATATTGCACTTGATGTAGGAAAGACAGATATAAATAGAACAAATTCAGGTTCCGATGAACTTCCTGAATCATTGAAACAAAAGCTGATTAACTTCGGTTTTACTTGTGATAACGAAACAGGGGTTGCCAGCTTCTCGAATCCAACAGGTGAATCTGTGCCTGATGCATTAAAAGGTCAAATTATAAAAGCGATCGTTACAACAATTCAGGCAGAATATAATTAATCAAATTGGAACTTATTAAGGAGACAGGGGAGAATTCATATTCTGGAGATCGTTATGATTATTACACGATATCCCCCGACCTTTACGAATAATTTAATAGTTTGAAAAAATAGGAGGCTACTATCATGTATTTACCATCATTTTCATTAAACGGAAAAAAAGCTCTTGTTACAGGTGCAGGAAGAGGGATTGGGCGTGCTCTTGCAATTGGATTTGCAGAAGCTGGAGCAGATGTTGTCCTCGTGTCCCGAACTCAAGCTGATCTGGAAGAAGTGGCTGGTCATATTAGAGAGCTGGGAAGAACTGCCTTCATACATGAAGCAGACGTCACGAATAAAAACCATGTCGAATCCATTTTTAGTGAGCTGGATTCAAAACAACTCAGCATCGATATTTTAGTCAATAATGCAGGCATGAACATACGTTCAAAGGCTCTGGACGTGTCTGATGATGAATGGGACACAATTATGAATACGAATCTTAGATCTGCCTTCTGGTTTTCGCAAAAAGCTGGAGAACGCATGAAAGAAAACGGCGGAGGGAAAATTATTACGATTTCTTCTGTTGCTGGCCATGTTGCGCTTAGAACCGGAGTTGTCTATGCTTCAACGAAAGCTGCGATTATCCAGATGACTAAGAATCTGGCATTGGAGTGGGGACAGTTCGGTATCAATGTGAACAGCATCGGTCCTTGGTACTTTAAAACACCGTTAACAGAAAAACTGCTCGCTGATCAAGAATACTTGAATGATATTTTGGCTGTTACTCCGCAAAAGAGAGTGGGAGAATTGCCGGATCTCGTTGGCCCCGCTGTCTTTTTAGCAAGTGATGCCGCAAATTATGTGAATGGACAGACTTTGTTTGTAGACGGCGGAATGACCATTCAAGGTTTTTAAACAATTGTTTTAGTAAACTAGTGAAATATTTTTCGGAATTTTGTATCTTCCTGTATGAAAATTTCATTTTTCGTTAATAATGGAGCTACGCAAGCAATAATTCTTTATGTTTGAAGGAGGATTTCTATTATGAAAAAAATGGATTTAGTAGATGCAGTACGTAATGCAACAAGCATGAACAAAAAGGAATCAGCTCTTGCGGTTGATGCGGTATTAAATGCAATTACAGATGCTTTGAAAAACGGTGAAAGTGTTCAGTTGATTGGATTTGGAACATTTGAAACCCGCAACCGCAACGCACGTAAAGGACGCAATCCTTTAACTGGTGAAGAAATCATGATCCAGGCAAGCAATGTTCCTGCATTTAAGCCAGGGAAATCGCTAAAAGAAGCAGTAAAAGCGGTATAAATGTCACTATTTTTCAGAGACACTTCCTTCATTGGGAGTGTCTTTTTGTATTTTCAGTAGGCTGCTATCGCCATTTTTGTTGTTTTGGAAGAAGTTGATTTCTGTTTCAGGATGCTCACTTTCCGAGGCGTGCGGTAAACCACCTTCGCGCCTTGCGAATTTGAGTGGTATTCCTGTCTAAATTCAACATCTAGCTCTTCGAATAGATTTTGGGAATAGGAATAAAGTCCAAATTTGACTAAGAGTGACATATAAAAATGTCGTTAGCCAAGTTTCTTTTGTCATTTAAAGGCGAAAAAAGTTGAAATTTGACGTTCGAATTAAAAAAAATGAAGAAGGAAACGGGCTGTCTATCTTTAAATAGTACACAATAAGAAGTTCTAGTAAAAAAGGGTGAGAGAAATGAACATATTAGAACACGACGAACTTCCTTCAGTAAGTACATTTAAAGAAATGATAGATGTTCTTCCTGAATTTGTGTGTTTGAAATATCCGAATGGAACTTGGGCAGAAGCAAACCGCTTTGCATTAAATATTTATGGAATATATGAAAATCCTTACAAAGGAAAACAACTGGACGAACTTCAAACAAGGCTTCCTCAAGAAATGATTGAGCGCTGTAAATTATCTGATCAAAAGGCATGGAGCACCAGGAAAAACATTAAAATAATGGAAAAGATCACATTGGAGAACGGCCGCATCGTTATGCTGGAATTAATTAAGCATCCAACATATACAGATGACGGAGAACCTCAGATGCTGGTTGTAACGGGAAGAGATATAACGTCACATAAGCAAAAAGAAGAAGAGTTGAGCGTGGCACTAGATTTATTAGAATCTGTTTTAAAAGGAACAACTGATGCTATTCTTATTTTAAATACAAGACAAGAAGTTATTAAGGTCAACGATGCTTTTGTGCAGATGTTCGGCTGGGCTGAGGAAGATTTTGCAGAAGATAATCCTTCACAGCCAGTCATTACACCAGATTATTTAAAAGAAGAATCTATTGAAATCATACAGCTTCTTAAGCAAGGACAGTCTGTTCCCCTCCATGAAACACAAAGAATTCATAAGGATGGAACAGTTTTTGATGTGTCTGCTTCTTTTTCAAACATCTGTGATATGAAAGGGAAAATAATGGGGTTTGTTATCGTCTACAGGGATATTACATCACAGAAAAAAGTGGAAAGAGCATTGCGCGAAAGTGAAGCAAAGTATCGTTTAATTGCGGAAAACTCTACTGACTTGATTACTGTTATTGATCCTGACGGGTCTGTTCAATATGTATCCCCATCCCACTTCGCTGTTCTAGGTTACGAAGAAGGTGAAGTTAAAGGGTCGATATTAGACCTTATTCATCCTGATGATATTGAAGGGATAAGTGAGCATTTTTCAAAGTCTCTTACTAATAAAGAGATGTTTCAAACTGAATTCAGATTATGTCATCGTAATGGAAACTGGATGTTAATAGAAGTGAGCGGTGTTCCTGTTATGACAAAAGATGGGCAAGTAGAAAGTTTAGTAACCTTTGCGCGAGATGTGACGAAAGCGAAACAAACTGAAGAACTTATGCTTAAATCAGAGAAGTTATCTGTCCTTGGTGAATTGGCTGCAGGCGTTGCGCATGAAATCAGGAATCCACTGACTTCATTAAAAGGGTTTACGAAATTACTATCTGATGCTGATGATGGAATTCGGCAAGAATATTTACGGATTATGGAGTCAGAACTCAACCGGATCAACGATATCGTGAGTGAATTAATGTTAGTAGCCAAACCGCAGGCAGTCAGTTTTGAATATACGAACATGAAAGACTTAATTTATAGTGTTGTCAGGCTTTTGGAAACACAAGCGATTATTAAAAACATTCAAATCTGGGTTAACATCCAAGACAATATTCCGCCAGTATATGGGGTGGAGAACCAGTTGAAGCAGCTTTTTATCAATCTACTGAAAAACGCGATAGAGAGCATGGATGCTGATGGTGAAATTCACATCAAAATCGAGAGGCGGGATAATTCTATTGTGATCGTTATGAAGGATGAGGGATGCGGAATTCCTCCAGAGCGTCTAAAAACTTTAGGAGAACCTTTTTATACAACGAAAGAGAAAGGAACTGGCCTTGGCTTAATGGTTTGTTTTAAAATCATAGAAGAACATGGCGGCGAGATTCGTTTCTCTTCTGTTGAAGGTCAAGGAACTAAGGTGGAAATCGAAGTTCCAACATATCCTGTTCATGAGGTTTAATCGTTATAAAACCAGACCACACTGTTCATAAGGGAGTGTGATCTAAATGGGGAAATACCGAATATTTTTTGTCTACCGCATTAAAGATTTAAATTATATTCATGTTCACGGAATGAATATGGATGAGAAAAAGCTATTTACTGTGATGATTTCGTCACCTATGGATCAAGTTGATCTCACTAGTCATTATCATCAGCTGCCGGACGATTTGCTAACTGTTCTGGAAACCGAAAGCGGCCGCATTAATAATGGTGTATATGACTTAGTACATTGGGAACCGTACACGTATCATTGAACTCCTTTCCTTTTTGTAGGAAGGAGTTTTTTTGTGTAAAATGTTCCTAAAAGAATAAAAGGAGAACATGGATGACACAGAGTGAGATTATCGACCTGTTGACTAATAAAATTAAACTCGTTCGAACAGAACTAGGTTATACACAAGATAAAATGGCGGATATTTTAGGGATTTCTAAAAAAACACTGGTCCAAATTGAAAAAGAGAGAGTAAAGGCGAGCTGGACGGTGATCGTTGCTTTATGTGCTCTCTTTCGGAATTCTGAAATTTTATATCACTCATTAGGCGGTGATCCGTTGGAAGTGATGGAAGTGGTTGTTCATGATTATGTGGCAAGTCCTAAGGAGAAAACGTGGGGCGGTCATTTGTGGTGGAAAGAAGTGCTTTCACAAAATGGTTTTAAGCTTCAGCAAAATGTGATCAGTAAGCATTATCGAATACTGGATGAAAATGATTACAGAATATACAGCTCTTATGATGAAGATGAGGCAAAAAATCGACTGAAAGAAATATAAGAATTCACACGTATGTGTAATATTTAAATAGTATTTATATTTACGTCATACGATATTTACAATGTACTGTTACTTTTGGAGTGTAAGTTGCTTTAATACACTGAAGGGAGTAACACACATGAAAAAACCAAATAGATGGAAATCAAAGTTAACTGCTTTTATTATTGCTTGTACGATGACGGTGCCGGCAGGACAGGCTTCTGCTTATTTTTCAGGAATTGACAAGCAAGATGGCGGTATAGGTAATACTACTCATTATTTAGATCAAGTTCCAAATATTGCGCTAGATCCGAAAGTTGATAATATTATTTACCCTCTCATGGCTACACCAGCGATTAAGAAAAATGGATCAGAACTTACGGTTAAGGTAGATACAAAAGGGAAAGAACCAGCAGGCTGGGACATTTCCTTAAATCCTACGGAAGCGGCTAAAGTAGATGGTTCTTTTCAGTTACCAGTTAAAAGTGTGAAAAAAGGATCTTCTTACTGGAAAGAAAGCTCATCTATTTATGAAATTACAGTCTCCATACCAGATGATGTACCGGAAGAACTTTTTGATCTGCAGGTTTCCTATACAGGTGATGGTTCGCGAATTACAGATGATGAGCCAAATTCAGTTAAAATCATAAAAGAATATAAAAAAGATTTTACTTTTATTCATTTAACAGATATTCATGTTGGTTCTCCAAGAAACATAGCAGATCCTAAAAATGCAACTGAAGCGGGAATGTGGGATCCCGACCTGAATAAAAGATGGCTGTATCTTCAAAAAACAATTAAACAAGTCAATTTATTAAAACCTGACTTTGTTGTTTTAACAGGTGATCTTATGTTCGGACAAATGAATCCGCAAGAATATATTTATGAATATGAAGAGACTTATCGAATTCTTAAGCAATTCAATGTTCCTGTTTATCTCGTGCCTGGCAACCATGATTATTATGCTCAGGATGCTACATTAGCAGATGGCGCTAAGTATTGGGAGCAATATTTTGGACCGCAGTACTTCTCGTTTGATTATGGCCCTTATGCACATATGATCGGATATAACTCATTTGATTGGGATAAGTTTGACCGGCAGGGACATGGAACGGTTTCTGTTCCTACATGGGGCGGTCAAGTTCGTGATCAGCAAATGGATTGGATAAAAAAAGACCTGGCTGATAATGGTGCAGTGTCGAGTCCAGAACAGATTAAAGGTTTGTTCTCGCATCACAACCCGATTTGGCGCGACCGTGACATCTGGCCGGCATCTGATCCTAATGTGGTGGATTATTGGAAAGAATATGACGCAAAGCATAACCCGCAAAACTTATCTACGTTGTTAAAAGGAGAAAAGCTTGGAAATGATTATGATCAGCAATGGCATGGTGAAGGAGCGCATGAGCTGATTGATGTGATGAAACAAAACGGTGTGGACATATCCCTTCATGGTCATACACATATTGATAACATCACAGAACAAGATGGCATACTTTACTCAACTACGTCGTCTATTGAGTTAACAGGAAAACCATGGGTAGGTTATCGCTTGTTTGAGAAAGATCCTGCAAATAAGAAATTCAACTCGTATATATACGAAGGTCCGGATAAATCAATGCCGGTCTATGAAAATGGAAACACAGCAGCAGGAGTTGTTTCTTTTGAAAATAACTTTAAATTGCCGAATGATGGATCACAAGTTTCTCAAACTGCAACTGTCACAAATCGGTTAAATAAACCGGTAACGATCAGTATTCCTTTCTATATGAAGCAAGGCATCTATACACCGTCTAAGGGAGAAGTGATTGAAACGCAGCTTTACGGAACAAAACAATTTGTAGAAGTAAAAACGACGATCCCGGCCAACTCTACTCAAGCAATCGATCTAAATCGTTAAAGGAAATCACCTAAGCTAAGCGCTTAGGTGTTTTTTTTGTACTTATTAATTGAATATAGATATTTCCTAATTTTCAGCTAAAAGAATTTCTAAATGAAACCGATAAAAAGAATGGAACACGAGACTTTAGGATAACGTCGAAATACCTAGAAAAGGAGCAAGTGAAATGTCACTTAGCACTCAATCTGCCAAAATGGTTATAGTTACATATGCTCAAGAGCAATATAGCCTTAATATCGAACATGTTTCATCCATCGAAAGGGCGATGGATATTACACCAATGCCAGAGATGCCTACTGAAATTTTAGGAGTTATACATCTTAGGGGCAACATCATCCCAATCATTGATTTTGGTCAATTGATCGGAAATGAAAATATTGCAATAACGGATAATTCTAGAATTGTAGTTTTACAAAATGAACAAGGGTTTTTGGGTATTTTAACGGAAGCGGCCACAGATGTCATTGATATTCAAACAGAATCGATTCAGTCACCAGGTAACTTTTCACGAAATGAGGATTCGGTCATTCAAGGTGTAGCCAAGCATCAAGATCAGCTCATTATGGTTCTGAACTGTCCTTATATTTTCAAAATAATAAATGCATAAGAAGAGGTGACTTATGAAATTGACTTTAAGAAAAAAATTAATTGGTTCTTTTTTAACGATTGCCGTGTTGTTTGCTGCAACTTGCGGTGTGTTCTTTTATTTTTTGAAAGATATGCAGAATACGTATAATGACCTTTTGGATAGAAGGGCAGTCATATCGGAAAATGCAAAAGAGATTGAACTGATGGCGACAATTCAGAATAATAGTATTAGAGAATATTTGCTCGATCAGTCTTCTGACAGTAAATCAAAACTTGAAGAAGCATCTGCTAAAATTGATCAGCTTGTAGTGGAAACCCTGAAAATGGTTAAAGCTGAGGCAGATAAAAATAGATTGGAAAAGATCCAGACGTTAAACACAGATTATAAAAATGAATCCAATCGCGTTCTATTAAATTCTTCAAGCAGTATGGAAGCGGCAAATACATATGCTTCAAGTACGCTGTTTCCAATAGGAAAAGAAATGATTAAAGTGACAGATGAAATGGCGAATCGTCAGGATAATTTAATGGCTGAAGGCAAGATGGATGTAGCAGCTGCTGAAAAACAAGTTGTTTCCATCATCACGATATTAGGTATCGCAATTGTCATCGCTGCAGTAGTGATCGGCTACATTATCTCTAGAATGATCGCAAAACCCGTGGTGAAAATGGCAGATATGCTCAATGACATCGCTGACGGAGATCTGACGATGGACCCAATCCAAATAAAAAATAAAGATGAAATCGGCATGCTGGCAGAAGGAATCAATCATATGGGGATGAACCTTGCCGGCTTGATCAGGCAAGTAAGAGCTACTTCTGAACAGTTAGCAGCATCCTCTGAAGAGTTATCTGCTAGTGCTGATCAGACGAGTTTGGCGACAGAACAAATTGCAACAACAATTGGAGAAGTCGCAGGAGGTTCTCAAGAACAAGTCAGGACGGTTGAAAATATTGTTGAAGCAATGAATCAGCTTTCAGCAGGTATTCAGCAAATTTCAGTGAGCATGCAAACCATGTCTGAATCATCATCAAAATCACTTCAAGTGGCAGAAGGCGGAAATACTACAATTCGTAAAACAATCGGACAGATGGATGCGATTCACACGTCGATCTCGAATACTTCTGAAGTCGTTAAGAATTTAGGAGAACAATCTCAAGAGATTACGAACATTGTAGATGTAATTACGGATATCTCAGGTCAAACGAATTTGCTGGCATTGAACGCTGCCATTGAAGCTGCTCGTGCCGGGGAGCAAGGAAGAGGATTTGCGGTCGTTGCGGATGAAGTTCGAAAGCTTGCGGAACAATCATCATCTTCTGCACAGCAGATCGGACAGTTGATTACGAGTATTCAAGAATTAACAGATCAAGCTGTAAAAGCAATGGAAAGCGGTACAGAAGAAGTGGCGAGCGGAAGAAATCTCGTTCATGAATCTGGTGCAGCGTTCCAAAGCCTGTTTGAGAGTGTTGCTGAAGTATCCAATCAAGTTGGCGAAATTTCAGCAGCTACACAGCAGATGTCTGCAAGCACTGAGCACGTGGTACATTCTATCGAAGTTATCTCACACATGGCTGAAACCGCAGCTTCATCTACACAAGAAGTATCTGCATCAGCAGAGGAACAACTAGCAAGTATGGAAGAAATCTCATCATCCTCCAATGCATTATCACAATTGGCAGAAGAGATGAACGAAACGATCAATAAATTTAAGGTATAAATGTAAACCGCCAACCCGGGAACCAATGGTTGGCGGTATTTTTATGGCGTAATCCAATAAACGAAGTGCAAAATCCAACAAACAAAGGCGATAATCCAACAAACGAAGTGAACAATCCAACAAACGAAGACGGTAATCCAACAAACGCCGATGAAAATCCAAAAATCACCTTCACGAAGCCTTTTTAATCGATATCAACCCAAACAAAATTAGTTCCAAAACAAAAACACACGGGATTTCACCGTGTGCTCTTTATAATTGCTATTCTTCTTTATAAAATCGATCGCCTGTATTGGGGTTATAGTAGACACGTTCTTTTTTTCCGGTAGTCGGATCGATCGAAATTTCGTCTGTCCAAATATAACCAGAAGGTACTTTGGATGTGCTGTTTTTCTTATATCGCTTATCATAGTACAGCCATGAAAGTATGAATAAAATGATAAGTGCGACAAAACAAAGGATCTGCCAGCCGATAAATAGGTTGAGCGCCGTCATTCTTTTTCTGCAACAACAGCCGTTCCGTATGCAACGATCTCGCTCATGTTGTTGCCCATTTCGCCAGAGTCAAAACGCATCATGATGATAGCATTTGCTCCCATTTCGGAAGCGTTTTTTACCATGCGATCGATCGCTTGTTTACGAGCATCCTCTAACATGGAGGTGTACTCTTTAATCTCTCCGCCTAATATCCCGCGAAGTCCTGCCATGATGTCGCCGCCGATTCCTCTAGCACGTACAACAACACCGAATGTAGAACCTTTTACTTCTTTTATTTCGTAACCTTTAATGTTTTCCGTAGTGACAACGATCATCAACAGAAACCCCCTATTATTTTTCTACTCATTCAAACGAATAAACAAGCTTTAAGTTTCATTACTATAATATGATTTTGCCTGGATTCAATATGTTATTTGGATCCAATTGTTTTTTTATACCGCTCATGATCGGCAGTGTATCCGCATGTTCTTCTGCTAAATATTTCGCTTTTCCGATACCAATTCCATGTTCACCCGTGCATGTTCCACCTTTTTGAAGGGCATAGTTCACAATACCGGCATTTACCTTGTCCGCTTTTTCACGCTCCAGTAAGTCGTTTGGATCGTACATCAGAATCGCATGGAAATTTCCGTCACCCACATGGCCCAATACAGCACCTGGAACTCCAACAGTATCCATCACTTCCCTTGCATTAACTATAGCGCCTGATAGTTCAGACAATGGGAGACAAACATCTGTGAACATCATCGACTTCCCTGGAAAACCATGTTTAAATGCATATGCTAAATGGTGGCGTGCTTCCCAAAGTTTTGCTCTCGCTAATGAGTCTCGTTCTTCCACCCATTCGATGCCACCGAAACTTTCCAGCAATTCTTTTGTTAAAGCAGCCTCATATGCAACACTCGCAGGATTTCCTTGGAATTCCAAGAAAAGAGTAGGTGCCTCGGTGTAAGAGGTATCGCTGTTTTTGTTTACTTGTACAATCGAACGTTCATCAACAAGCTCCATCCGTGCAATCCCAGTTCCAGATCCAAGAACAGAGGCAGCCGCTTCAACGGCAGATTGCACAGAATCGAACGTACAACGAGCCGCAAGAATCGCTTCAGGAATGCCATAAACTTTTAGTGTGATTTCTGAAAAAACACCGAGAGTTCCCTCTGAACCTACAAACATACTGGTCAGATGATAGCCTGCAGATGATTTTGCAGCTAATCCGCCAGTATTGATGACTTTACCATCAGCTAGAACAACTTTGAGATTACGGACTTGATCACGCATGATTCCATATTTTACACTCGTTGTTCCGCTCGCATTTGTTGCAGCCATTCCACCGATTGTCGCGTCTGCACCTGGATCAACAGGAAAGAATAAGCCGTATTTTTTTAAAGCGAGGTTTAGCTGAGTTCGAGTTACACCAGGCTGAACTTTTACTAAAAAGTCTTCAGGGCGCACTTCGAGGACTTGGTTCATCTCTTGAAAATTAAGTGAAATTCCGCCTTTTACAGGGATACAATGACCTTCGAGGCTTGAACCTGCTCCAAAAGGCACGACAGGAATTTTATGTTCGTTTGCGAATGACATAATAGAAGAAATTTCTTCAGTAGAAGAAGGGTATACGACTACATCAGGTGAAACAGGTGTATGATAGGATTCATCACGGCTATGCTGCTGTAAAATCGTTTCATTTTGGGTAGCTCGTTTTTCAGATGTGCGTTTTTTCATTTCGAGTAATAAATCAACTTGTGCAGTCTTCAAGAAACACACTCCTTTTTTTAGGGTATAGGTATATTTTACATACAAGTAAGCAAAAATCCTTTAAATAACATGAAAATCGACAAAAATGCCTAAACTAAGGATTGAGGTGATGAACGGTGCTGAAAAGAAAGAATTTATGGCATGGTATACTTTTAACAATATGTTTCACGATAGCCATTTCGGGCTGTGGAATGAATAACAGCTCAAACCAATCCGAGGGGAGAGAAGAACCGGTAATGGGTGATGGGAAAAAAAGTGAGAATCCAAAGCGGCCAGAACACCAGCAAAACGGAATTGCAGCCGGCAGGATTGAATCTGCATTGCAGCTGCAAGAAACTCAGAATGAAAAGGGAATCCTTTTTCGCTATACGTTAAAAAATCAAACGGAAAAAGAAAAAGAATTTCATTTTTCAACAAGTCAAAAATTTGATTATGTGATTAAAGACAGCAACGGGAAAGTGATCTACCAATATTCAAAGAATCATATGTTCATGCAAGTTTTGTCTTCATTGAGATTGAAACAAGGAGATACATTTAAACAAGATCTATTAGTTAAAAATTTAGAGCCTGGTTCCTATGAATTGGAAGTTTGGTTAACACCAAAAGGGGAAACAGAAGATTATCGACAAAAAATCACTTTTAAATGGCAGTAAAATAGGGAAAAGATGAGTTAAGAGCTTATCTTTTCTTTTTTTATTTCCAGTAAAAACAAAATACTTGAAAGTCAAAAAAGGTCAAAGTATAATGTGATTAAAGATGAATGGTCAAAGAAGGTCAGAGTTAAACTTTCGTCAGCCATTTCTCAATCTAACAAATCAATTAATTATAGGGGGTTACAAATATGCGTTGTGAACAATGTGAAGTTAATCCTGCTACGATCCAGATGAGTATTTCAATGAACAAAGAGAAGAAGCAATTTGTACTTTGCTCTAATTGCTATCATAAAGTAAAACAAGAAATGAACAGCGGAGGAGGAGTAAACATGAACTTTTCTTCTTTCGATGATATATTCCAACAAATGATGAATGGTCAAGCATTTAATGACCAGCACATTGAAAAGCAGGAACAAACTCAAAAAGGAAAACGCAGCGGAGGCTTTTTAGATAAATTTGGACGTAACTTATCAGACGCGGCAAAAGCAGGAATTATTGATCCAGTCATCGGCAGAGATGACGAAATTCGAAGAGTGATTGAAATTTTAAACAGACGTACGAAAAACAACCCGGTCTTAATCGGGGAACCAGGTGTAGGTAAGACAGCGATAGCAGAAGGTCTGGCAACAAAAATCGTTGAAGGCAATGTGCCAGCTAAACTGCTGAACAAAGAAGTGTACTTACTTGATGTGGCATCACTTGTTGCAGATACTGGTGTAAGAGGCCAGTTTGAAGAACGAATGAAACAACTAATCGCTGAACTGCAAAAGAGAAAGAACGTCATTTTATTCGTTGATGAAGTCCACCAGATCGTTGGTGCAGGATCTGCTGAAGGGTCAATGGATGCAGGTAATATTTTGAAACCGGCACTTGCTCGCGGTGAACTTCAAATGGTTGGTGCGACTACATTAAAAGAATATAGACAGATCGAAAAAGATGCTGCATTAGAAAGACGATTCCAGCCGGTTATTGTTAACGAACCGACTGCGGATGAAGCCTTTGAAATTTTAAAAGGGCTGGCACCTCGATACGAAGAATACCATCAAGTGAAGTTTACAGAAGAAGCTTTGATGGCTTGTGTTCAGTTATCACAACGTTACATCCAAGATCGATTCTTGCCTGACAAAGCAATTGATTTAATGGATGAAGCAGGTTCAAAGAGCAATCTTAAATACATTACAATTGAAAAATCAACTGTAGAAGAGCGTCTAGAACAGATCGTTAAGGAAAAAGAAAAAGCTGCAACAGATGAAAACTATGAACTAGCAGCCAGACTTCGCCAAGAAGAGCTTGTGCTGGAAGAAAACTTAAAATCACAAGAAAATGATAAAGAGGCAGCAATTGTTCAAGTGGAAGACATTCAACATATTGTCGAAACGAAAACGGGAATTCCGGTTCGTAAATTGCAGCATGATGAACAATCTAAAATGAAAGAACTTGCCGAAAAATTATCATCACAAGTCATTGGTCAGACAGAAGCGGTTGAAAAGGTGGCAAAAGCGATCCGCAGAAGCCGTGCAGGCCTAAAAGCGAAAAAACGTCCGATCGGATCGTTCTTGTTTGTCGGACCGACAGGTGTAGGTAAGACAGAACTTACGAAAACTCTAGCAAAAGAACTTTTCGGTGATGAAGACAGCATGATCCGTTTAGACATGAGCGAATATATGGAAAAACACGCCGTTTCCAAGCTTATTGGTTCACCTCCAGGATATGTTGGACACGAAGAAGCGGGACAGCTGACTGAACTGGTTCGCCGTAAGCCATACAGCATTTTGTTATTAGACGAAATCGAAAAGGCTCATCCTGATGTACAGCATATGTTCCTTCAAATCATGGAAGATGGGCGGTTAACTGACAGCCAAGGACGTACAGTAAGTTTTAAGGATACCGTTATTATTATGACAAGTAATGCAGGCGCTGGTGCTAAACAAACTAAGAAACTCGGATTCAACCAAGAACAAGTTGAGAAGGAAACACAAATTCTTGATTCGTTGGGAGGCTATTTCAAGCCAGAGTTTCTCAACCGTTTTGACAGCATCGTTCAGTTTCAGTCGCTAAAAGAAGAACATCTTGTGAAGATTGTAGACTTAATGCTCGAGGAGCTTTCAGAGCAATTGAAAGAGCAAAACATCTCAATCTCTGTAACTTCTGCTGTAAAACAAAAGTTGGCGAAATTAGGCTACCACCCAGCATTTGGGGCAAGACCATTACGCCGTATCATTCAAGAACAGATCGAGGATAAAATAGCGGATGTTTTATTAGATGAAGAAGCATTAGAAAAACTAGTGGTTAATGTAGTAGATGGACAGATTGTGGTTAAGAAAGCTTAAAAACAATAAAACCTTGCAAGGGAGTTTTTCCTCCTGCAAGGTTTTTATTTTATATTTTATGGACTGATAACATCAGCAGTAAAACAAGATTTCTTTACATACATACAAATTCATCTATACAATAGGATAAACGAAAAAATAAGCCATGCGCCGTGCATGGCAGGATTAAACACAAATAAATCTCTATGTTCTTTAAGAGTTGTCTTTGGAGCGGATAATGGTAAGAACAAGCATTGAAAAACCAATCATTAACGACATCGCTTCAAATACTGTCATACAAAATCCCCCCTTAATAAAATAGGTGCTAGAACTCGTACAGAAATTAGAGAAGGAAAACTATTGTATAATTTCCATTTTATCCCGATTTGTATTTTGAAACAAGAATCCTAATGACTATTTCTCAATAACGATATTAGGTATATGGGTTTATTTTCCTAATATGTTTTCTACATAAAAGTTATTTTATTTTTACAAGGAAATGATAATAGTGAAATAGACCTATCAATTATACAATTTACTTATCCAAAAACAGGTGTTGCAAGCAAAAGAGCAATTAGGAAGATGAAGACACCAAATAAAAACAGCAAACTTTTTCTAGCCATTTTTTTCAATCCCCCTTTGTGTATTTCAATGTATAGAAAAAAGGGGAGCTTCATGACAATTATTTAGGGAAAATTTCGAGGAGGAATATGGATTGGATACATCTTATGTTTGGTATGTGAGTTATGGTTCAAACTTAATGGAACATCGATTTTTATGCTATATACTTGGTGAGCAGCCGGAAGGATCCACACTTAAAGAAAGAGGATGCCGAAACCCTGCGAAACCATTGCAGATTGGAAAAGCTATTTTGCCATATCCTCTTTATTTTGCAGGGAAACGTACGAAGTGGGGAGATGGCGGAGTTGCTTTTATTGGCCATGAAAAGAATGATAAATATAAAACGTTAGGCCGTAAATATTTGGTTACTTCTGAACAATTTTTAGATGTGACTGCTCAAGAAAATAGTTGTGAAGAAATCGAGGCAGATTTAGAGGAAGTAAAGGAAAAAGGGTTTATACATGTGGAGGGTGCCGGATGGTATGGCCGAATGGTTTATGTTGGGGAAGAAGAAGGATATCCAATGGTTACCTTTACGTCAAATCTAGACATCGATGAGCAGCCATTAAACAGTCCGCCAGTGCCTTACATGATGACAATCGCGAAAGGTTTGTGCCAAATCGGTTTATCAAAAGAAGAAGCTGTAACTTATTTTGCCGAATGTCCTGGTATTAAAGGGAATATGGAAGAAGAGGAAATATTAAATATCATCGATTCACTATTTTAATGTGACAAAAGGTTTATGCGTTGAAGCATAAAAGAGGATGATTACCGTTTATCGGAATGTATGTAGGCCAAGCGGTATATGACTTATGGAGCTTTCAAGCATGTAATCTTCGTGAGATAATGAAGTCCCCTATACATAGAGAGGTGCTTTCTACATGATGAAGCACCTCTTTTTTTATGCGTTTTTTTATGCATTCACTTCAAGTCTTGTTATGGAAATGATCGTTTCAGAGCAATTAAACTGACTGGCGATTATATATTTCACTTGTTCATGGAGATTTGTATTTCCAGGTTCTAAATCTACAACAACATTACCTTGCGTAATCTGTTCCTGGCCATGGCTGAGTAGGAAATCGACAATAATTTTAGCCATCTGTTTTCTCCTTTTTTATTTGGTGTTTTACCTATTGTTGAGATATTCGAAAAAGTTTTGAAAATAATGTCTGTTTTCTATGAAATCAGGTGAAAAGTATCGAACTAATCTGAATATTTCCATTTTCCTTACTTTTATCACAGGTTATTCCACTTTGATGGAGAAATTTATAGGAAGAAGGTCAGGTGAACTTTTCGAGGGGGAGTCAATGGTGGAGGTCGTTCTTCAGAAAAAGAGCAAACGGAGAAGATTGACGTGGAAAAAGAGTTTAGTAATGATCAGTGTTGCTATAATTGTTATCATTGGCGCAGCTTTCGGATCCGCCTATTATTTGCTGCATAAAAGTCTGCCGCAAATTAGCGGAGCGATTTCTTTAAACGGCCTGGATGCTGAGGTTAATGTACAAAGAGACAAAAACGGTGTTCCCCATATTAATGCAAAAAATATGAAGGACCTCTTTATGGCTCAAGGATTTGTAACTGCTCAAGACAGAATGTTTCAGATGGACTTAAGCCGCCGTCAAGCATCTGGTATGTTAAGTGAAGTGATAGGTGAAAAAACGCTGCAGCGCGACCGGTTTTTTAGAACACTTGGGTTACGAAGAGCTGCAGAAGCATCCTACAATGAATATTCTTCAGAAGCAAAGCAATATCTTCAATGGTATGCAGATGGAGTGAATGCCTATCTTAAAAAAGCAAAGAAAAACAATACATTGCCGATTGAGTTTACCCTTGTTGGCTATGAACCAAAGATTTGGACACCGACAGATTCACTTGTGATTGGAAAATATATGGCATTTGATCTTGGAGGTCACTGGGAGGGTCAAGCGTTCCGTTACTATTTAATGGAAACCTTTAATAAAGAAAAAGCGCTCGATTTGTTTCCGGGCTATCCAGCAGATGCACCTGCGATTATAGATGATTTAAAGAAAAGCGGAATCAATTTTGAAAAAAGTTTTGCTGATGCTGTTATTCCTGACTTTAGTAATGGAAGCAATAACTGGGTTGTTTCAGGCAGTAAAACAAAGTCAGGAAAGCCTCTTCTAGCAAATGACCCTCACTTGCAGCTTGGAACACCAGCGATTTGGTACCAATCCGAATTAAGTGCACCAGATTATAATGTAAGCGGAGTAATCTTTGCAGGAATACCAGGCATTATCGTCGGTCACAATGACACAATCGCATGGGGTGTAACAAACGTAGGTCCAGATGTACAAGAATTATATGTAGAAAAAAGAAATCCTAAAAACCCAAATGAATTTCAGTATATGGCGAATTGGGAAAAAGCAACAATCATAAATGAAGTGATTAAAGTTAAAGACAAACCTGATATAAACCATGAGGTGGTAATTACTCGACATGGTCCGGTTATTTCAGAGTTTGCCCATCATGATCAGCCAGGTGAAGCGCTGGCTTTACAGTGGACGGCACTTCAGCCATCCAAAGAACTTGAAGCAGTTATTCAGATGAATCGATCAAAAAACTGGGAGCAATTTGAAAAAGCGCTTCAGTCTTTCCATACTCCTGCTCAAAACTTTGTCTTTGCCAGTAAGGACGGTACAATTGCTTACAAAGCGAACGGACTGATTCCGGTTCGCAAGCAAAAATATACATCTTTGCCTGTACCGGGCTGGACAGATGAGTATGAATGGAATGGCTACATCCCTTGGGACAAGCTGCCGACTGTAGTGAATCCGGTGAAAGGTTTTGTAGCAACAGCCAACAACAAAGTGACAGATGACTCTTATCCATATCATATTACTGACTCATTCGCACAGCCCTACAGAGAAGAGCGAATCGTGGAAGTGCTGGAACAAAACAAGAAGTTTACGGCAAAAGATATGCAAGCGCTGCAGTTTGATCAATACGATAAACAAGCAGAAGAACTGCTGCCGATATTAATAGAACAGCTGGAAAAGGACCCTCTGGATAAAAGGGAGAAAAAAGCGATAGCAGTATTGAAGAAATGGAATTTGAAGGACAGTAAAGATAGTGCTGCACCGCTTATTTTCCATAGATGGATGGAAGCGTTCAGCGATGAACTCTTTCAAGATGAAATCAGCGAAGATATGCTTAAAATGTTTGATGGGCGTGAGCAGGTTGTTGACGAATTAATTCGCAAAGCATACGCAGGAAACCCTGGCCCATGGATAAAAGAACACGGCGGACTTGAAAACGTAACAAACAAATCGTTCACTCATGTCATGAATGAACTTACTGATCAATACGGTGATGATCTTACAAAATGGAAGTGGGGTTCTTTTCATTCACTTACTTTTGAGCATCCGTTATCTGCTATCAAGCCTCTGAATCTTTTATTTAATCCGGAGACGGAAGAAATGGGAGGAAGCAGAGTAACTGTAGGAGTCGCTGGATGGAACCGTGAGACGGGCAATGTAACTCATGGGGGAGCATGGCGGTATGTTATTGATATGGCAGACACAGCGAAAGCTTACCATGTTGTGGGTCCAGGTCAATCCGGACATGTCTTAAGCCCGTGGTACGATGATCAAGTTAAAGACTGGTCGAGCGGAAAGTACCATGTGACAGATACGATAGTTAAAGATTACGATGATGATGGTCATCTAGTATTAAAGCCTGACCAAGAAAAATAACAATAGTGGACACTTGTCTCAGTCAAAATAATAGGTTGGACATACCTTGTAGAGAAGGGGGAAAATCAGCAGGGAGGTTTAACCTTTGTCTTACGAAGTGTATCACATGTGCCGCCGTTATATTGGCAGGTCAGTTCTAATTACATGCACTGATGGAAAAAAGTATCATGGTATATTAAAACATGTTGACGATCATAAAGTATATATTTTGCCGTACAGAGACGGTATTTATGAAGATGACCGCTTTTTTGTACCAGCACTAATCGGCTTAACACTTGGTGCGATTGCTGGTTTTGCGCTAGCACCACGGCCATATCCAGTATATCCACCGCTTCCTTATCCCGGCTATGGGCCATATCCATATTGATGTTGAATGTGAGTTCTTCTTTTGTTATTTAGGAGAACTCTTATTTTTTGTTAATTGATAAGCGGTGAATCTCTTCGTCATCTTTGTTTCTGCGGTACTCACGTATGTGTAATACGCTTCTGCTCCTGCGATTACTCGTCGCAACTCGAGGTCTTCGTGCAATCTATGCTCGTCGTTCCTCGAAACTACATTTCCTCGACCTTCTTGCTGCTCCTGCGATTACTCGTCGCAAATCGTAGTCTTCGTGCAAGATTTGCTTTTTTCTGAATTAACAAATGATCTGGTTGATAAGCGGCGAATCTCTTCGTATCAAAACTTTTCGTGATTTTTGATTGAAGCCGGCAGGAAATATGAACATACAAATGGAAAATAACGTATACACATCAAATAAGAAGACTACCTTTCTATAGTAAGATTTTTTAGAGTCAAACAAAGGGGGACTTAATATGAAACTGGCTTTTTTGTTTCACCCGGTTAAAGACTTGCAAGAATCACAAAAATATTATGAAGGACTTGGTATGACTGAGGCTTGGAGGGAAGGTAACCATGTTTTAGGGTTAACCATGCCTGAAAGTGAAGTTCAGCTGATGATTGAAGAGGATGAGCATGAGTTAGGTCCGGGAGGCGTTTTCCTCGTTGACAGTGTGGATCACTTTTATGAAGAAAATGAATCAAGGTTAAACTTTATTAAAATGCCGTGTACCATTCCGCCGGGCAGATATGCGATTTATAAAGATGAAACTGGAAATCCGATCCGAATCATTGATTTTACAAATAAAGACTAACGGAAACGCTTGGCATGCCAAGCGTTTTTTATTTGCTATGGTGTCGAAATTTGTAAAAAGACTTAATTATTTTGAATTAGACTCAATTCGGTCTCAAACAGACTCTATAATTAGAAATTAGACTCAATTCGGTCTCAAACAGACTCAATTCTACCTCAATCAGACTTAATTCACCTGCAAGCAGACTTAAAAAAGGAATACACTTATAAGATGCTTATGATTATTCTTCGAGAAGTTCCTTTTATTATTCAAAACAAAAAAATACCGGCCTGCAGAAGCGGCCGATAGATATTAATGATAAAAATCAATGTCCTCGCTTAAATTTGGGTCAGACATGTCTCCTATGTAGTTTATTAAACTTTCGCCTTCAAAGTAATATGGTGAAGTATCCTCAAGCCAGCTCTGATATTCCTCGAAATCTTGATGAAAATCACCAGAAAAGAAGCGGTGAGCGATGTTGTTTGTTAATGTGTCGATAATTACGATACCTCTGTAGCTTTGCCGATCTGGTTCATCATAATCACATGCTATATAATAACTCATCTTTATCACCTCTTTAAATAGACAGTACTAATAATGTTGCAATATAGTCCTTTCTTCATACCATTATTTTAAAAATTGAACATACATTGAAACGGTAAGTCATAAAATACTTACTCATCATTCAAACTGGCTTAACAATCAGGCTGTATGATTTTTATGATGTGGTTGAAATGAGGGAAGAGGAGATGAAGAGTTATTTTATGATCCAGGAGAGAATCGAACCAAAGTGGATCCATGAAATGGTTAGAAAAGCAAATGAGTATGAAAACTGCGAGATTTTTTTGGAATGTCATACGCTAAAAGTTAATGCAAAGAGTCAATTAAGCATGAGTCTATTGAATGGAATGCAAGGGCTTTGTTGTGTATATGCAAGCGGAGAAAATTGCAGAGATGCAGTAGAACAATTAAGGTCTATCGGTACGAGGGTACTTCCTTAAATAATTGCTATGTGAAAAAGGGCAGTTGCGCGCAGCTGCAGGTTAACGTCGATCGTATAAATCCAGCTGTCAGAATAGTAAACAAAGAGCAAAATTTAATGAGAAAAAAGTAAAGGCTGACGTATTATTTACGTCAGCTGGTTTTATGTCAGCGATTCAGCATGGTTTTTATAAAATCATCAACGAAGAATTTGTAATCAAATTTCAGGACAATATCTTGGAATGTTACATCTGGCAGGATTTCCGGCTTCGCCCGGAAATCAGCTATGCTAAGTCCTCTTGAAATACCGTCGTTTACGACAGAGACTTGTTTTGTTACTTTTTGTACTTTTTCAGGATTCATTATAGCCCATACTGTAAATAAGTCATGTAATGGTGTGCCTTCAATTCCTGGGATGAGTTTTTGGTAAGCTTGAAAATAAAAATCAAAAATGGATTTTATTAATTGACCAAATGGTGGCTTCATATTCTGAGCCAAGTAATCAATTGTTTCAGGTTTAATGATTGCATAATTAGTTACGTTGAGCGGAACGACTGTGACGTGGCTGGCCTGAGCCAATACAATGTTAGTTGAGACGGGGTCACCGTGGAAATTCGCCTCAGCTATTGGTGTGACGTTTCCGGGAACTAAAAATGCACCGCCCATAATGTAGTACTCTTTTACTTTTTTCATTGTATCTTCGTTGAGGGTAAATGCTGTAGCTAATGAAGAATTCCTACCAACATCCACAATTGTGACATCTTCATAATAGTCAATTAATTTAAAAATCGTGCAAAATTCTAATAGCTGATCTGTTATATATTCAGGAGGATTGATGGGACCGAGTCCTTCTGCGCCATGAATTTCAGGATAATAGACATTTGCTTCACCTGTTACAGACCGAATAGCGCCTCCAATAACAGGGATATCTTTTCGATTTGCGAGTTCCAGCAAGTAGTAAGCATTTTGAGCTGTTTGTTTTCGGTTTACATTTCCATAACCTGCAACAATGCCGATGAGGTTAATGCTTGGATTGAATAAAGCATAGATAAGAGCAAGCGTATCGTCTATTCCTGGATCACCGAATAAAAGTATGTTCTTTTTCAAAATACTCATCCTTCTTTTATATGATTCTGTACTATATGACTTCATGCGATTCCGTGAAACTTATCTAGGAATAAAAAAGAAAAAGGACTTGTAATCTAATTTAAAGGGTCTAAAATGGAAGCATAAATAAAACGACCTCAATTTCATTGAACGGAAGAAAAGAAGGGATTTTTTTTGCAGAAGACCGTATTTTTATTAGTAGGAGCTTTATTGCAAGGAACGGCGATGGCTGTTTTTTTATTTCCGCATTTTATACCGTCAGGCGGAGTAGCTGGACTTGCTCTATTAAATGAACATTTTTTTAATATATCTCTTGCCCTTACATTATGGGTGATCAACTTCGGGCTGCTTCTCCTAGCAATAAAAAAACTTGGAAAACAAACAGCTTTATGGACCATTTTCTGTGTGGCAGTTACCTCAGTGACAGTAGATTGGCTGAGTGCAATCATAAATGAACCGGTCAACAGTGTGTTTCTGGATGTTTTATACGGAGCAGTTGTTTTTGGCACAGGTGTTGGCCTGTTGTTCCGATTTGGTGCTTCATCTGGCGGAATGGACATTATTGCATTAATTTTAGCAAAATGGACAGGGAAAAAGCCGGGAAACTTCTTGTTTTGGATCAATAGTGTTATATTGCTTCTGACTGCGCTGACGGCAGGTTATGAAATTATCTTATATGCTTTGATTTGTCAGTGGATTTCAACGAGGATTATCGATTTTGTGCGTACTGTGGAAGTGAAAAAGAAAACAAAGCAGTTTATGTAATAAAGGGGTGCCGGTCTTTAAACCAGCACCCATTTTCCGTTCAGTGTATTCTTTTTAGCAATCTACTTTATGGGCCCATGTCGTTCCTACGATAATGAGAAGGATAAATAGAACTACGATGATCGCAAAGCATCTTCCAGCTCCATAACCACCACCACAACCATACCCTCCATACCCCCCGCCATACATGGGAGCGTTTGCTAGTGAAGCATTTGCCATTGAAGCATTTACCGGTGAATTTGCATACATTCTAATATTCCTCCTTACAAATTTTAACTATCAACTTCGATACAGTATATGTATTAGGTGAAAACCGTGTATGGACAAATGCATAGTTTTATTACAAATAGGCGAAAGCGTATTTATGAAAAATTTGGATGTTATGTTTTTGTTTGATTGGGGTAACTATTAATCAAAGGAGGCGTTATCCATGCAAACCGCAAGCGCTGTAAGGACAACAAATAAGTTATTTAAAACTCAATCGTGGGCATTGATCGGGCTTGGTACTGGTGCATTGTTCTGGCTCTCTTTTAAACCAAACCGAATTAAAACGAAGATGAAATTAAAAGATATGAAGAGAAAGATTAGACCGCATGCAATCGAAGGTACTCAGCTTCCGATCAATAAAGCGGGTCATCCTGATCCAATGGATATAGATGACAACAAGATGGTAGAAGAAGGAGCAATGTACTCAGTCAACTATTATAATGATAAAAAGCAATAAAAAGGATGGAGCTGAATCCATCCTTTTTTCTTGTATAATTTTTTAATATGATGGTCAGAGTAATGGCATCCTTAAAGCTTTTTCTATGGGTGAAAAAGGAATGTAAGCAAAAGGAGAAATGAGTCGGATATTGTGAGATTAGGTCCTTGAATGAGGACTTTATGATGATAAAGTCATGTAAATATTTGTCCATAAATGTAACTTTATTTCTTCTTTTGTGGAAACTGTTTTCAAGTGTCATAAAACGGTTCATAATAGCGATAGGATAAATATGTTGTCAAAGAGGAGCCGATCTTGGTGGAAAAAAAAGAATGGGATAACTCTCTTTTAATGGAATGCATAAAAGAAAAGAAAGAAATGCTTGTCGTGCTGGCTTATGAAAATGGACTGACGAATTATAAAACGGTGAAATGCAGTCAAGAACTTGATGTTTTGTTGAACGTTTTTCAAAGGCAGTCATCCTGCTAATTATCGTTTATTAAGGATTAATTCATCTGTTAGCTGATCGATTCGAAATAATATGGCTTTTTTTGTGACTAAAGGATAGTTGCCGTGGAACTCAGATAAGAGTTCTCGAATCTCCTGGATCAGAGAAAGATCCTGGGGTGGGATGTTCTTAGCTGATTCAGCTTTTGCTTTAAAATAAATCAAATTATCCTTCACATGAACACCTCATTTTTAAAAATATGTTGGATACTACTTCCATATAATGGCCGTAATACCTTCTGAAAGTCGAAATGTTTCCTTTCTACAGCAGAATGTGACAGAATTATTTTATCGTTAAAACATCCATGTAGTGTAGGAGGAATAATAATGACCGCAATTAAATCGCTGCAAGACACAACAGTTCTGCATAATGGTGTAGAAATGCCATGGTTCGGGCTGGGTGTATTTAAAGTTGAAGAAGGACAAGAAGTTATTAATTCCGTAAAATGGGCAATTGAAGCTGGATACAAAAGTATCGATACAGCTGCGATTTACAAAAATGAAGAAGGTGTCGGACAAGCCATCAAGGAATCTGGCGTATCTCGTGAGGAACTATTCATCACGACAAAGGTTTGGAACAAAGATCAAGGCTACGAATCAACACTTGCTGCTTTTGAAACAAGTTTGGAAAAGCTTGGCCTGGAATACCTCGATCTATATTTGGTTCACTGGCCTGTAAAAGGAAAGTATAAGGAAACTTGGCGTGCATTAGAAAAGTTATATAAAGATGGAAAAGTAAAAGCAATCGGAGTTTCTAATTTTAAGGTTCACCATTTAGAAGATATTTTGGCTGATTGTGAAGTGAAGCCGATGGTGAATCAAGTAGAATACCATCCTCGCTTATCATTAAAAGATTTGCTTACATTCTGTAAGGAAAACCAAATTCAAATGGAAGCATGGAGTCCGCTTATGCAAGGAGAATTGCTGGACGAGCCAACGCTTGTTGAACTTGCTGACAAATATGGGAAATCGGTTGCGCAAGTGATTCTTCGCTGGGACCTGCAAAATGGAGTGGTTACCATTCCAAAATCAGTAAAACAGCACCGTATTGTTGAGAATGCAGACATTTTTGATTTTGAATTATCTGTTGATGATATGGCGAAAATAGACGCATTGAACGAAGACCGCCGAATCGGACCAGATCCAGATACTTTTGACTTTTAATTGAACTAAAAAGGGGGGTCTGTCCCGGGGACAGACCCCCTACAAATACATAACTTTTATTAGAGGCTGGCCAAAAGTTTTTTACTTTGGAACAGCCTCTTTCGATTTATAAAGGCTGTGTCGTTTTCAGGTGTACATTAAAGATGTGAAAATTAAACATTTGTTTAATTTAATCTTATTTTTGTTTGATCGATACCGTTTTTTGTTTGATTACCTATAATTTTTGTTTGATTCTTAATTTAATTCCTCTGTTGTGTTTTCCTGATGTAGAGTTTTTTATTTTTTAGCCCTTATACTGAATTTCCACTCATCGTTTTAAGTTCACCTCTCTGAATTGCCACTGATTATTAACCACGAAAGAAGATTTTCAGTTATAAGAGGCAGCAGGGTTCCCGTTTCCATCCTCATTGTTTAGGGAAAGGCTAAATAGAGTGGATTTCGTACAATAGAAAACCAGAATAAAGTCATTCGAATTTACGGATTAATATAGTTACTTGACAAAAGTAAGTGATATAATTTACACTTAACTTACAAAAGATAAGTTAGATAAATTGAAAGGATGTTTCTTTTTATGAAAACCGCAGGAATTCACCATATCACTGCTATTGTAGGAAATCCTCAAGAGAACGTGGACTTCTATGCAGGAGTGCTCGGTCTTAGACTTGTAAAGAAAACCGTTAACTTTGATGATCCAGGAACATATCATTTATATTTTGGAAACGAAACAGGTAAGCCCGGAACAATCATGACATTTTTTCCTTGGCCGGATGCTTATCGAGGCAGAGTCGGTTCAGGTCAAGTAGGAACGACAACATTTGTCGTGCCAGAAGGAGCACTTCCATTTTGGGAAGAGAGACTTGTTCAGTTTAAAGTAGAATATAAAAAAACAACTCGATTTCAAGAAGAGTCTCTCCAATTCATAGATCCTCATGGCTTGCATTTAGAACTTGTAGCAAGACGCGAAGCTGAAAAGAGCGAATGGAGCTTTGGCGGTGTTAAACAAGAATATGCAATAAAAGGCTTCGGCGGGGCAATCTTACTTTCTGCAGCTCCTCAGCAAACAGCAGCAGTTTTAACTGATGTAATGGGGCTTGAAGATCTCGGCCAGGATGGAGACTATATCCGCTTTAAAGCAAATGGAGATTTAGGGAACATTATTGATATCAAATTATCTCCAGAACCAAGAGGAATTAGCGGAGTAGGGACAGTTCACCATATCGCATGGAGAGCAAAAGACTATGATGAGCATAAAGAGTGGCAGGAGTATGTGAGTTCAAACGAATTGCATGTAACTGACATCATTGACCGTCAATATTTTAACGCGATCTATTTCCGGGAAGAGGGACACATCTTATTTGAAATAGCAACTGATCCGCCAGGTTTTACACGTGATGAAACAGAAGAAGAATTGGGCCGGAAATTACTTCTTCCGCCTTGGCTCGAAGAGCATCGTGAACAAATCGAAAATCACTTATTGCCAGCAGAAGCCAGAATTTTAGAGGAGGACAACTAATTGAAACATTTGTTTAAAAAAGGAACTGACGAATCGAAGCCGGTTTTATTGTTATTGCATGGAACTGGAGGTAACGAAGAAGATCTGCTAACTCTTGCAGAAATGATTTCACCCGAGTCTTCGGTTATAAGTGTTCGCGGAAATGTTTCTGAAAACGGGATGCCTCGGTTTTTCCGCCGTTTATCAGAAGGAGTTTTTGATGAAGAAGATCTTATTTTCCGAACGAAAGAACTGAATGACTTTGTAAACGAGTCTGCCAAGAAATACGATTTTGACCGGAGCAATGTTGTAGCTGTCGGATACTCGAACGGAGCAAACATCGCAGGCAGTTTAATTTTTCATTATGAAAATGCTTTAAAAGGAGCCATTCTCCATCATCCGATGGTACCGATAAGAGGAATCGAATTACCTGATCTCTCGAATTTGCCCATCTTTATTGGCGCGGGAAAAAATGATCCTATCTGTCCTCCCGAAGAAACGGAAGAACTTGATAAAATGTTAACTGAAGCGGGAGCGGCTGTACATGTGAAATGGGAGATGATGGGGCATCAGTTATCAAGATCAGAAGTGGAAGATGCAGCAGATTGGTTCAGCAAAAACTTTAATTAAAGCAGGTGGTTGTATTGAAATCAATTGACCCGAATACGCTTTCCTTAAAAGAAAATTATAAGTTTCTAACCGGCAGTATTATTCCAAGACCGATTGCTTTTGTAAGTACTTTATCAGAAGAAGGGGTCCTTAATGCTGCACCTTTTAGCTATTTTAACGCGCTGACAGCTGATCCGCCTCTTATCGCCATATCGATTGGCAGGAAAGATGGCGTGCAAAAAGATACATCGCGAAACGCAGCAGCAAAAGGGGAGTTTGTTGTTCATATTCCAGATGAATCGTATATTGAGGCGGTAAACAAAACGGCGGCAAATCTCCCGCCAGATGAAAGTGAAGTGGATCTTGCTAAATTAACTCCAGTTGATTCTATTAAAGTAAAGATCCCTGGAATTGCTGAGGCAAATATAAGAATGGAATGCGTGGTAGAGCAGATTATTCCGTTAGGAGGAACACCGGAAAAGCCTGCAACAGACCTCCTGATCGGGAAAGTTGTACACTATCATATCTCAGATGATCTTTATAAAGATGGGAAAATCCATGCTGGAAAATTACGTCCTGTAGGTAGACTTGCAGGTACAAATTATACAAAGCTCGGCGAATTATTTTCACTGGATCGACCTGAATAATTTTTTTTATAAGTTCTCTCTTTAAAAGAGGGAGCTTTTTGTTTTGTCAAAAAACGACATTGTGGACAAGTATACAAACGAAAGCAGGAGATTGTCACTAATCCATAAGAAATAAAAGTAATTCCAAAATTAGGAAAAAATGCCTTGTTTTTATTATTTTTAACTAGGTCATGTGTATGATGAAGTCTTCTTTAAATTTGAGAATGTTGAATAAAATCAATCTTTACACCATTTTCAATATGCTAAAAAAGGATACATTGAATCATTTTCTAAGCATGTTTTCTCATTTTTTTACAAATCTCTATAAATTTTTTGAAGTCGGTTCCTTTGAACTGAGTCTTAAGACATTATTTTCTACAATAATTTCATAAATAAATAATCTATGGGTTCAAATAGTCGCAAATATAATAGATCGAACTCGTGCAAAGGGTTTATTTTCCATTTTCAGCGTTTTAAAACGACAAATTCTAACATTTATTTACAGCATTTATCCGTTATCGTTTATTTAACAACAAAGAATTACTAAATTTTCAAAATTTAAACAGGAGGTGTGATAGGGATTTACTTTTTATTGGTTATTTTGTACGACAAAAATGAATAGGGAGGGAAAAGCAACGTGAGTAAAAAACGGAGAAATTTTAGATGGTTATCCGTATTTTTAACTTTTTTAATGATCGTACCAATGATGTTCCCGTCTCAAGCAAATGCCGTATCAAAAGACAAACCTTCCACATCGGCACGAAAGGCACTAGTCGATGGAGGGAAAAGTAAGATCTCCTCAAAACTCAATGAACAATTTAGTAAGAAGGACAAAGTTACTTTCCTCATAAAGTTTCAAGATCAAGTAGATACAGCAAAGGTAGCAAAGGCTGCCGTAAAAGAAGCTAAAACACAAAAGTTAACTGGAAAACAAACAAGGTTAATGAAACGTTCCACAGTTGTTTCCTCACTTCGCGCAATAGCGCTCGAAACTCAAGATCATGTGAAAAAATATTTAGAGAAGCAAGAGAAGGCAGGAAAAGCGGAAAAAGTCCAATCTTTCTATGTTGTTAACGGCATGGCTGTAACGGCTACGAAAGAAGTTATGGAACAAATTGCTGCTTTCCCTGAAGTTGAAAAAGTCCTTCCAAATGAAACAAGACAGCTAATTCAACCTGTAAGCTCAGTTAAAATCCCAGAAAAAAAATCTTCTTTACAAGTTGAACCGAAAAGCGAAACATCATCCATAGAATGGAATATTGATCGTGTAGGAGCGCCTGCTGTATGGAATATGGGCATTGACGGTTCTGGTACTGTTATTGCTTCGATCGATACAGGTGTTCAATGGAATCACCCGGCTTTAAAAACAAAATATAGAGGGTATAATCCTCAAAACCCAGATGCTCCTGATAATCAGTACAACTGGTTTGATGCAGTTGGCGGACAAGCAGCTCCGTATGATGATTTAGGACATGGATCACATACTACCGGAACGATGGTAGGGTCTGAACCTAACGGAGCAAACCAGATTGGCGTTGCACCTGGTGCAAAATGGATTGCTGTAAAAGCATTCTCTGCAAATGGTGGAACAGATGTTGATCTGCTTGAAGCGGGAGAATGGATTTTAGCACCAAAAGATGCTCAAGGAAATCCCCATCCGGAAAAAGCGCCAGACGTCGTGAATAACTCATGGGGCGGCGGACCAGGACTCGATGAGTGGTACAGAGAGATGGTAGCAGCATGGCGTGCGGCTGACATCTTCCCAGAGTTTTCGGCAGGAAATACAACCATTTTTAATCCAGGAGGACCGGGTTCTGTTGCTACCCCTGCAAACTATCCTGAATCATTTGCAACAGGTGCAACTGATATAAACGATCATCTGGCGAGTTTCTCACTGCAAGGTCCATCACCATATGATGAGACAAAACCTGAAATTTCCGCACCTGGGGTAAACATTCGTTCATCTGTACCTGGAAGCGATTATGAAGGCGGATGGAACGGAACGTCGATGGCAGGTCCTCACGTAACCGCGATCGCTGCTATGCTTCGTCAGGTAGATGCAAATTTATCAGTTGAAGAGATGGAAGAAATCTTGATGTCTACAGCTACACCGCTAACAGATGCCACATTCCCTGAGTCGCCTAATAATGGGTATGGACACGGACTGGTAAATGCTTTTACTGCCGTCTCTTCTGTTATTACCGGTTTAGGTAGAATTGAAGGAACGGTTACGAAACATGGTGAAGATAATGTTGCGCCTTCTATCACCCATGAAGGGCCATCACAATCATATAAAGGAATGCCTATTAATCTAGAAGCTCAGGCTTCAGATGATATCAGCGTAACTTCTGTAGTATTAAGCTACCTAAATGAAGATGGAAGCTGGACAGACATTGCTGCTGAAAGAACGAGCGGAGACTACAAATCTGGTACTTATACTGCAGTATTGCCAGGTTCTGCTCTCAACGGCGATCAAATCGTTTACAAATGGAAAGCAACGGATTATGGCGGTAATGAAACGTCAACGGATAACTATACTGTATCGCTGCTGCCGGGTATCTCTGTAGGATATGAAGAGGATTTTGAAGGAGATGCAACAGGATGGTCCTCTTACGGAGCAAACAACAGCTGGGAAAAGGGAATGCCAACAAGTGGACCAGGGGCAGCAAACTCTGGTACGAATGTTTATGCGACAAATCTGGATGGAAATTACGATAATAAAGCAAACATGACACTTGTTATGCCTCCAGTTGACCTTCCGGAAGGAGACAGCTACTTACAGTTCAAGCAGTGGCATGACTTGGAGCGCAACTACGATTACGGACATGTTTTTGTATCAACAGATATGGAAAACTGGACACAAAAACTTCGTGTTAACTCCACATCTGGCGGGTGGATTGATGGAGAAGTAAACTTAAGCGAATACGCAGGACAACGTGTATATATCGCATTTAACGTGACAACAGATGGTTCTGTTGTAAAAGCAGGATGGTATTTAGATGATGTAAAACTGCAAAGTCAGCCATTATCAACTGCACAAAAAGCGAAAGTAACAGCAGCACCGGCTGTTGAAAAATTAGCTTCTGCTGAGGCGAAACCGAAAGTGGATCCAGCCAAGATTTTACCGGTAGAGCCGATTTTGAAAAAGGATTCTGTTAAAGATAACGCAGCACCGATGGTATTACCGATTCAAGCTGAAGTGAGTGTACTTGAGACAGGCAGATCCGTTTACACAAATCCGCAAGACGGATCGTACGGTATGACACATGCTGCGGGAACTTTTACGGTGATGGCTGAAGCTTACGGTTATCGTTCAGCTTCCCAAACTGTAAATATTGAAAGCGATGGTGTTGCAGCAGCTAACTTTACACTTGAGGAAATTCCTAAAGGTACAGTTTCCGGTTCGGTTACAAATCAAGTAACCGGAGAACCAGTAGCAGGGGCAACGGTTATGCTTATGGAAGATGCAGCGGTGGCACCTGTCGAAACTGCAGCAGATGGTTCATATGAAATGACTGCTTACGAAGGAGATTACACTTTAAAAATTGTTGCGCCATCCTACTATAGCCAAGAAGTTTCGGTTACGGTCAATGGCGGAGATAATACTGAGCAAGACATAGCATTGAAACCATTTATCGGATACCCCGGAGAAATCGGCTATGATGATGGTACAGCTGAAAATGCACGTGCATTCTATGATGCAGGTAATGGCTGGGCAGTGAAAATGTCACTTGCTTCCGGAAATGAAAGAGCAATGGTAACAGGCGGATTATTCCGATTCTGGGATACTGAATGGCCAATTCCAGGCGGAACAGATTTCCAAGTAGCGGTGTATGACGCTAGCGGCCCAGATGGAACACCAGGTAAAAAGTTAGCAGGACCTTTTAATGAAACAGCACTTCGAAATGGTGAATGGACACATATCGACTTAAGTGAACATGGCATCATGGTAGAGGGAGACTTCTATATGGTGTACATCCAATCACAGCCAAATCCAAACACTCCGGGTCTTGGGACAGATGAAGATGGCGAGTGGTCAGGAAGAAGTTATCAGTTAGTAGGCGGGGCATGGTCGCCATCACCTGAGGATGAAGGAAACTATATGATCCGCGCAACGGTGAACTACGAAGTAACGGCGCCAGTAATTACTTCACCTGCCGATGGATCATTTACAAATGATGAGAACGTAACT
The DNA here is from genome assembly GCF_031582965.1 of Bacillus sp. NEB1478. Classification (NCBI taxonomy): domain Bacteria; kingdom Bacillati; phylum Bacillota; class Bacilli; order Caryophanales; family Bacillaceae; genus Bacillus; species Bacillus sp. NEB1478. Next base: position 3,082,016 of record NZ_CP134049.1, on the reverse strand, counting down.
GTATCAGGAACAGCAGCACCAACTACAACTGTTAAAATTTTTAACAATGGTGAAGAAGTAGCAAGTGCTGCAACAACGGATGAAGGTACATTCTCAGCTGATCTTACCCTAAATGATGGAGCTAACCGATTAACAGCAAAAGCGGTAACAGAGTCTGGATCAACGGATGAATCTGCACCAGTAACGGTGACACTTGACCAGGCAAAACCAAGAGTAACGATTACTTCGCCGACTGATGGCATGAAGACGAATCGTGAATCTGTAACTGTAAAAGGCAACGTTAATGAAGCAAATCTGGATTGGGTAAAAGTGAACGGACAAAAAGCGAAGGTAGATGCGGATGGCAACTATAGTCATCGTATGCTGCTAGATGAAGGAGAAAACGTGATTAAAGTTGTAGCTCAGGACAAGGCAGGAAACCGCCACTCTAAATCAGTGAAGGTTTATGCGAAGTTCGAAGCTCCAGTTGTCCAAAACTTGAAACCTGATACAGATAAACAACTGAAAAGCGGTGAATCCGTGAAAATTGAATTTGACAGTGAGCCAGGGTTAGATGCGGTATTTGTAATCCACATGCCACTGACAAATGCGAGTATAACGGCAAACGCTACGGAGCTTCCGATGCGAGAAACGTCTGAAGGGCATTATGAAGGTTACTACACAGCAACATCCAACGTAAAAGCACCAGGAGCTGTTGTAGAAGTTATCGCTTCAGATGACTATGGCAATGAAACACACGAAACAGCAGCAGGAAAATTGTACATTAACGCTAAGAAATAAAATAAAGACCGGGTTCTTCCTATAAAAGAGGGAGTTCTCGGTCTTTTTTTGCAATATCATAAGGTTAACTTGTTTGCAGTAGGGTAATTCAAAGCAGAAACACGTTAAAGTCGATAGTATAATTGCAACTAAGGCTGACGTAAAATGCTTGAGTCAGCCAAGTTTTCTTTATGAATTGCAACCACGTTTGATGAGTTAATCACGCGAATTTTGATGATAATATTGCGGATTTTTCTTTATTCTCGCGGATTATTTGATAGATCGGCGAGTCGACGTGATGTGACAAAACGCACTAATGAGACACCTTGTTCATTTAATTGTTTTTGTAATCGCCATAATATGTGGAAATCGGATACATAATATGTGTTATGATGATATGGATGTGAATTTGAGGAGAGTGGTTTAATGAACGAACATTCAAAGTATGATATTCGTGAGTGGAAGAAGAAATTAGCGCCATTTGAACGCCCGCGTATATCAGCAAGTGTATGGCAGTTGATTAATTCAGTTGGGCCGTTCCTAGTTTTATGGGTATTAGCCTATCTGAGTTTAAATATATCGTTTTGGTTAACATTAGTTTGTGCGGTTCCTGCTGCTGGCTTTTTAGTTCGTACATTCATCATTTTTCATGATTGTACACACTATTCGTTCTTTAAAAGCCGTAAAATGAATCAAATCGTTGGCATGTTTACGGGCTTATTTACGTTTTGTTCGTATGAACAGTGGAAAAACAGCCATGCGACACATCATGCAACAAACGGAAACTTGGAAAAGCGCGGTGTAGGTGATGTTTGGACGATGACATTGCAGGAATATGCAGATGCATCATGGCTAAAACGTTTGCAATATCGCGTTTATCGCAACCCAATCGTATTATTTTTAATTGGACCATTATATATCTTTTTGATCGAGTACCGTTTTAATGCGAAAAATGCTTCGAAAAAAGAAAGAATCCACGTTTGGATCACAAACGTTGTGTTAGTTTCAATTGTATTGGCAGTCGGATTTACGATTGGCTGGAAAGCATTCCTTTTAGTCGAACTGCCGATATTCTATATTGCCACATTCTCAGGCGTATGGCTTTTTTATGTACAGCATCAGTTTGAGGATGGTTACTTTGAGAATAACGAAAAGTGGAACTATGTTGAAGCAGCCTTGAAGGGAAGTTCTTTCTACAAGCTTCCAAAAGTACTGCAATGGTTCACAGGAAATATCGGATTTCATCACGTTCATCACCTGAATTCACGTGTTCCAAACTATCATCTTGAAAAAGCGCATAAAAGTGATCCAAGACTTCAAGATGTACCAACATTGACGTTATTATCAAGTTTAAAATCACTGAATTTTAAATTATGGTGTGAGCAGTCTAAGAAATTTATTGGTAACAGAGATATCCGAAACTTTATAAGAAAAAATAAAACCGCATAATGTTGTGTGAGCCGTCTTCAAGGAGCGTCGAGTAATCGTTTCTGAGAAGATGGCTTTTTTTGTTTGCACCGAACGCCTATATTTAAACATATAATGCTAAGAAAACGAAATCATCTGCATAGCTTTAATAAAAGGAGGAGGCGAATGAGGTTAAATGTAGAGTATCTGCCATTAAGTAAAATCAAACCTGACCCTGCAGTTCATGTTACTGAGCATGTTAAAAAATTAAGAAATATGATGTGGGACTGCATGCACATTATTGTAGTGAAAAAAAATAGTAAGGGTCATTATTCGATTGTGAGTGGAAAGGACCGCTTCGAATATCTTCGAAAACATACAAAAAATAAATACGCGCCATGTATAATAGATGAGAATAAGATTACAACAGAGATCAAATATTGGATGCGGAAATGGTTTCATTCCCAGACCTTAGAGCAACACAGACAACTACCATTTTTGGAGCCATTTACACCAAAAAGCTTATCCATCATAAAACTGTTTTTGAAACAAGAACCATCTTTTAAAAAGTTAAATCCATTTCAAAAGCTTAAGGTCCTTTTAATAGCTGTTCAATATAAGAAAACAACGATTCATTGCATGAGATTAATGATGAATAGCCTTCATAAAAAGGGAAACTGATTTCGGCCGGAAATCAGTTTTTTTGTGTTTTGCGTAATTATTACTATAATAAATAGGGACAAGGCTCCGTAGCTCAGTGGATAGAGCGTCGGTTTCCTAAACCGTGCGTCGGAGGTTCGAGTCCTCTCGGGGCCGCCATTTTCTCAAAAAAAACGTGTACGCCTCAATTACGAAGGTACACGGTTATTTTATATCCCATAAGTCACTTAGTTTTATTGTTGGATCTACTCTTTTAACAGCAGATAATACTTTCCGAATGGTAATCATTCTCGGGTTTTTATTCGGGTTTTTCGCTAAATTTTCAGCAACTTTTCTTTCAATTCCAGAGGCGCGGATTAGCCAGTCTGTATCTCTATTATGTCGTTCGAGCCATCTGCCAAGTTTACTGCGTTTCTGCTCCACTTTTTCCATATTTGATGATACCCCCAAGTCATATTCCTTTTTCTCTATATTTTTAATTACCCGATTGTAAAATTTTAAAACTTTTTATTATACACATCCGTACATCTTTTGAACTAAATGGAAATAAACAAACCATTAATAAGATAGATAATTTGCACTTTGTTAGGAGTAAATACCTAAAAATCACAAAAACAGAAAAAATAAAAATGTTTTTGTAATATAAATTAATCTTCTTTTTTATTATTTGAATTTTGCAATTATTTATTTTATAGTGAATGAAAAGGGGTGTTTGTATGGAAGAGGTCAGAAATCTTTTGCACGGAATCAATAGAAAATATAATCTCTTATTGAAAAATTATTGCAAGGAAGTTGAGGGGAATATATCTCTTGTTCATTGTCAGATTCTCTTTGAACTTCAACATCATAATCAGCCGTCCATGCAGCAGGTTGCTGATTTGATCGGGGCTGATATCACAACTTTCAGCAGACAGATACAATCCTTAATGAAAGCTGATCTCGTAAAAAAAAGTGCAAACCCGGATGACAAAAGGATCTATTTTTTAACATTAACCGAAAAAGGAAAACAAACAGCAGAGAAAATAGACCTCTTAATGAAAGAAAGCTTAACTGATGGTTTCTCACATTTGAGTGAATTTGAACGCAGCACGGTCATGCACTCTTTAAAACTCGTTACACAGCAAATGAGACCTCCGAGTCCTTTGTAGGAGAACAAAATAAAAAGAGTAACTGGAGTGTCCAGGTACTCTTGTTTTCATAATTTGAATGTGATTATTAATCATACATCTATCTATCTGTCAGCTAATGTTTTTCTTTCCTTACTGAAAGAAGTAAGTGAACCAGCAGCTGCTGTAATTGTGGGTCATGAATGTTTTTCTTGGTGAAATGACGTTTAATTAAATCACGTATAATCACTTCACTCATTTTTCTTTTCCCCCTTTCATTTGTGTTTTCTCCATAATTCTAGCTTAATCGATAAAAACCCTTTTAAATGTCGAAACAATAGTACTCGTTCCCTAGTTTTTAAGAAGAGTAAATGATAGCAGGACATTAGGTATAGATTTTTAGTAAAAAAAAACCAGCCTAACGGTTAATCCGTTTAGCTGGTTTTATTCGTTACTTTTTTCGGGCTAAGTATAGGGCAACAACATGCTGTTTTGTGATTTGGCCACCGTGTTTCATAATAACCTCTTCAATTCCATCGTATAAGGCTTGTTTTTGTTCCACTGGCAAAACTTGATGACCAGAATGGGTGTTTAGTAGTCCTATATATTCTTCTGGTTTATATAATTGTTCCCATTTGTATGTATGGACTTTTAATTGATGGAAGTGCTCGGACTCCGTTGTTTGGAGGCTCCGGTTTTCAATGACTTCTTCTACAGCAGGTACATCTCTGTCATCCAGATGAGGGGCGTGTTTTTTGTATATAGCACTTATTTCTTGATAAACAGGTTCTTCGGAAGAAACATGTTCAAACCAAAAAAAGGCGATTACACCATCTTCTTTTAGACAGGAAGCTGCTTTTGGATATCCAATTTGAGCTGGAATAAAATGAAAAGCAGTTCCTGAAAATGCGAGTGAATAAAGAGCATCCTTCGATTCCCATCCCTCAAAAGGAGAATGAATCACATGAACGTCTGGATAGTTTAAAAATTTTTCTTTAGTGAGTTTTGCTAAATTTTCACCGTATTCAATACAGGTAATATTTTCATAGCCCATGTTTAAAAATCCTTCTGTCGCTTTACCTGTTCCGCAGCCAATCTCCAGAAGAGAGTCATTTCTATCGAGGTTTGCATACTGCATGATATCGGTGAACATTTCATTCGGATAATTTGGACGGTATTTTTCATATGAAGAAGCAATGTAATTAAACGATTGTTTAAGTGAATTCATCAGAAACAGCAACCTCTCTAGTATAATTAAGGAAAATGATACCAAAAAAGCAAGGAGATTGAAAAGTGTAAAATGTAACAGGGGTCTGTCCCGGGTCTGACCCCGGGACAGACCCCTGTCTTTTTTATTCTTTTATGTTTTGTCCCATTGAATGGTTCCAAAGAGAAATTCTTCCTTGAAGGCTCAAAAATAGTTCCTGCAGATTATCCAGCACCTCAAAGGTGAAGGCTTCTCAATGATAAGGAAAGACAATGTTCCAAAAAGAAGCGAACAGTTCAGAGTCGGACACGATAAAGGAAACAACATGTTTTACAACGTTTTTCAAAATCGTTCACCAACTTCCATTTAAAAAAGCCAGCCATAGCTGTAAAGCCTGGCCAACTTTACACTATAATATGAAGCATCTTAATTGTATGAAACGGCTATTTGTTTAAATCAGAGATTTCTTTCAAAAAATGTGTGTATAACTATAAATCCTCAAGAGCCAAAAGTGTTCTATTTCTTTTCTTTTTTTTCATATGATAGAGAGTGGAAAATGAAGAAAAGGGGGGGCTTTATGGAAAGGGATTATTTAAGATGGTCCGAACATCCGTATGCGGGAGAACAATTTCCCCCTGCAAATCCAGTTACGCCTGAAGCAGGATCTTGGCCGATGTTTTTTATAACGAGAAGAGGCGAGGAGTTCATTGATCCTTTTGGAAGGACAATCAGGTGGAGAATTAAAAATCCAAATACGATTGATTGGGCAAGTGAACTGCTTGTTGTTCAAAAGACACTGCAGAATATAACGCCTCAGCAAATACAGATCGCTCAATATTGGGGCACGGGAGAGGTAAGCAAACAAGTTACTCCGATGATTTATAACTTAATGGAAACGTACGGTATCGCTTCTACAAGAGCTGCAAGGTTTTTGGGTCTGTACCAAGCGTCAGTAAATGATGCGTTTGTGATGACTTGGTATTTTAAATATTTATGGGATGTTGCTAGACCTTGCCAATATGATAAAAACATGAAGACGATTCTATTTACACCGCGCTTTCCAGGTTACCCATCTGCACATGCAACAATGGCTGGATGTACTGAAATGATATTAAGCTACTATTTTCCGCAAGAAAGTATGAGAATTAAACAAATCATGGAAGAGTGCGCAATGTCTCGATTATATGCAGGAGTCCATTTTAAAGTGGACAATGATGAAGGATTATCTTTAGGAAGACAGATCGGGGAAATGGTCGTTGCATTAATCAAATCGCAAAATGTTAATTAGTCATTCGTTGATTTAAAAGCAAGAAGGTCTAGGAAGTGAAGGTTTGAGGAACAAAGCGAATTACAGATACGTTAGTACCGGAGAAACTAAAGTGGCAACGTATTTAATAAACAAAAAACCGGACGCCAATGCCCGGTCTTTTTGTTTGGTATCTAGTTTTTTCTATAAACATATTCTTCTTTCGGCTTTTCGATTGTTTTCCAGCTCTTCACCTTAACATAAGGTATTTCTGATTTAAATGGCTGATAATACATCGTTTCAATTTCTCCATTAATCTGAATCCATTTATCATCTGGGAACTTGGTGCCTTTAGGAAACTCGACCATCATTCCAAAAACTCCAGAGTCAGCGATACAATGGATGATACCAAACCGAAGGAGGAACAGCTGGTTGCTTTTCGTTTTTGACTCCTCATCATTATATGTGAAGCCTTTGAATTTAATATTTTTTCCGAGAAAAAGACCTGGTTCGTAATAAATGCTCTCCATACCTTTTAGATAGTTTTCATCGTTTAACACGATATTTTTTTGATCCGTAAATGATTTTGATTCCTTTTTCATAATACTTTGATAGCCTTCTGCACCATAAAAAACACTTCTGTCAGGTTTTAAAAACTGGTGTTCTCCGTAATCATCCTTGTTCTCTACTCCCTTAAAATGAAAACCCTTTGTTTTTACTGTTTGCGCATCAAGGGATGCTATCGGGAAAAACAGTCCTGAAATGATCGGGAAAATAAGAACAATACTAATAAAAATACTTTTAAGGCGGGATGGCTTTTTATGGTCATGCCCGCAATCAGGCAGAGCACATGATTCACCATCATGATGATGATGGCCGTCATCATCACCTTTTGCGTAAATATAAAATTGAACAAGAGTTAATAAACCAAGTATGAAAATAGCTGAAAAAGAAATATAAGAATACTTCATGTTGATGTATTTGCTTATGTTTCCGGTCGCGTGAAGATGCATAAACAAAAAGGTAAAACCGGTCAATATTAAAATTCGTATCATTTGTTACGCACCTCCTTTTTAAAAGAATAATGATCCGATTAAGACGAGTACGGTAATATATCCGATCAAACTGAACACAAGTTTCTTTCTAAAAGAACCAAGCATCATTAAGACGTTTTTGATATCAAGCATCGGTCCCATTACTAAGAATGCAACAATTGAACCGATCGTGAATGTACTTTGAAAGGAAGAGGCAATAAATGCATCCGCTTCAGAACAAAGGGATAATACAAAAGCTAAGCCCATCATTACAAGTGATGATGAAACTTGACCTTGTCCGATTTCTAATAACGTTGAAGTTTTTACATACGTCTGCATGCTTGCTGCGATAAAAGCACCGATTACTAAGTATTTCCCCACAGAGAAAAATTCTTCGACAGCATGAACTAGAGTCCCTGTTATTTTGTTGGAGAGTGATAATTTTGGTGCAGGCTCAACAGTTGCAGCCATTTCTGCGTGTGCGTGGTGACTAGAAACAGCACCTGTTTCTGTTTTGAGCACACTTGTGTTCTTAAATTGTATAGAAAGGATAAAACCTACAATCATCGCTACGATCATCGCAAGTCCGCCTCGGTAAACCATTACATCCCATTTGTTTCCGAATGCAACATAAGTAGAAAAAAGAACAACTGGATTTATAACAGGGCCCGTCAACATAAAAGGAAATGCTGCATAAGCGGGTACACCTTTTGAAATCAGTTTACGTGTAATCGGAACAATCCCACACTCACAAGCTGGAAAAATTGCACCGATAACGGTTCCGAATAATACAGCTAATATTTTATTTTTCGGCATAATTCGTGCCACCATTTCTTCGGTAACAAACATTTGAATGATACCTGCGATAAGCACACCTATAAGAACAAAAGGCAGTGATTCAATCAGGATGCTGATGAACACGGTATTCATTTGATAAAACGTTTTGTCAAACATCCCAACACCTCCAAACCATTAACAATAAAATTGTTAAATCTTAAAATTTCATAAAGTGAACTACTATACAATAACTCCAATATACAACAAAAATCAAAGGAAATTTTATCTTAAGTAAAGAATTACATAATGTCGGGAAATGGGGTCTGACCCCAAACAATTTATTTCCCGCGCTGAAATTGAGCAAAAGGGGGCATGTGATGAACCATTTTGAGCTTCGTCCGAAACGCCGTTCGGCATTTCGGATTTCGCTAGGTAAAAAATACTACACGATGAAACGATACCTAGAATGGTTTACAGACAAGAAGAAATATGCAAAAATCGCAAAAAACGAAAAACTGCCTTTTGTCAGTTTTTCGCATAGAACTGTATTGCTGCGTAAATTAAAAGACGTAGACATGTGGTTTCAGCACAACAAAGTAAAAAATCTCAGCATTGCCATTCAGAAATTGAATGGTACTCTCATTAAACCAGGTGAGACATTTTCGTATTGGAAAAGTATCGGGACAACGACTAGAGCAAAAGGATATGTAGATGGAATGGTTTTGTTCTATGGAACCTTTCAAAAAGGAACAGGTGGAGGATTATGCCAGCTTTCAAATCTCATTTACTGGATGACGCTTCACACTCCGTTAACCGTAACTGAGCGACACAGACACAGTTATGATGTATTCCCTGATTCCAAACGGACACAGCCTTTTGGGAGCGGAGCAACTTGTGCCTACAATTACCTTGATCTTCAAATCCAAAACAATACGGATCAAACCTATCAGCTTTATCTTTATTTAACAGATACACACCTTGTCGGAGAATGGCGCACGGAAAACGAAGAACTTCATAGCTATCATGTTTATGAAAAGGAACATTGGATCACGCCTGCCTATTGGGGTGGCTATCTTCGTCACAACCTTATCCATCGAAAAGTGTTTAACAGACAGAAGAATCAAATTGATGATCAATATGTAACTGAAAATCATGCGATTATGATGTATGAACCACTCTTAGAATCAACCCAGCAAGAAGCATAGACGCAAAACCCTTGGCCCATTACATTCGGACCAAGGGTTTTTTATTTATTCTTTAAGCTCTGTTATTTGATAGTGTTGATAATCCTTGGAAGTCAGAAGTTCAGAAATTCTTTCGTATTGTAAAATATAAATTCCTGAATTATTGTAGAAAAGATAAAAAGAAAAGGGTAATGATAATAGAAAGAGAGAAGGAAGGGCTGCCAATGATCCGTACGATAGCGGTAGTTAATCAAAAAGTAATAATAAATCCGCCATTAGAGCGCTTAGATGAAATTCAGGCTGATTGGGTTTGGGTCGATTTTGATAGTCCAATAACGAAAGAAACGAATCTTTTGCGGACGTTTTTCGATTTTCATCCACTCGCGGTTGAGGATTGCGTGAACTCTTTGCAGCGTCCAAAAGTGGAGTTTTATGAAGAGCATCTATTCTATGTTGTACATGCCCTAAATGAAAAAACGCTCGATGCAACCGAAGTGGATATCTTTAGTACAAAAAACATGATCGTCACTTTCCATAAGACAGAAGTTCCAGAAATCGATTTTGTCTGGAGCTATTTGAAAGAGTTAAAGACGGTGCCACAGGAACTCGGGAAAAATGAGCTTCTTCATAAATTAATAGATAAGCTAGTCGATATGTATTTTCCAATCATGCACCAATTGGAAGAACGCGTCATGTCCATTGAAAGCAATGAAGATGATGAAGCACCAAAATTAATCAACCAGATCTTTGATATTAGGGGAGATTTGCTGTCATTACGAAAAACGGTAGTACCTATGCGTGAACTGCTGTATCGGATGCTTGAGTCTAAACGAGTTGGTTTGGATGCAGATGAAAGATCCTACTTTCATGACATCTATGACCATTTGCTGCGTTTGACAGATATGATGACTTCAGCCCGTGAGATGACTTCAGATATACGAGATAACCATATCTCGCTAAACTCATACCGCATGAATAATATTATGAAAACACTCACAGTAATCACAACTATTTTCATGCCTCTGACTTTTATTGCTGGTTTGTACGGTATGAATTTCGTAAACATGCCAGAACTGAAGTCTCAAAATGGCTATTTCTACGTATTAGGTATGATGATATTGCTTGGTCTTCTTATGACACTTTGGTTCAAGAAAAAAGGCTGGTTTGAACAGGATTAGTCATCTGTATCTTTTTCAATCTGTTTAAAACGCTCCTAACAGGGGAATCTACTTGTAAGACCTAAGTTTTAGGAGGAAAAGAAGATGAAAAAAGATATCATCGGTACATATGACAGGGAAGCAGCAGCGTTAGAAGCAATTAAAGGTCTTGTGGCAAAGGGATACAGCCCTTCAGAAATTTCGATTGTTGCGAAAGACGAAGAAGTGCTGGACCAGATCTCAGACAAAACTCATGTAAATGAAGAAAAAGTGAACGATGATGATGTGGATAGCGCTACATACGGAACAATTGCTGGCTTTTTAACCGGTATTGGCGGAGCGATTGCTGTACCAGGTCTAGGAGTTCCTGGAGTGGGTCCGTTATTAGCAGCAGGACCTTTTGCATCCATGTTTGATGATGGAGATGAAGACATGAAAGATGTCCTCCTAAGAATGGATGTATCAGAAGAAGATGCTGAACGATATATGCAAGATTTAGAGGATGGAAAAATCATTGTTATGGCAGAAAGAAAATAATGTATTAAAGGACGCCAAATAGGGTGTCCTTTATTTATTCGAATAGAATTTAAAGGCAAGGAAAAAATAAACACACTATGCTGCAAAAAGTCAGGTGAGTTTACATATGTTTTTTCGTATTCAAAAGAGTCATCATTCTACTTTTCGAATCTTTGCCTTGTTGATTTCAGGTTTATTTTTTGTTTTACTAACCGCAATCAGAAACAATGAAACTTTTCATTCATTGGACAAAAGATCCAGCCAGTTTTTTTATCGAACAAAATTCTTCTCTAATCCTGTGATGATTTTATTCTCAAGACTGGGATCTGGTTTTTTTACAGTGCCTTTAGGCGTGATGCTGTACATTAGCTACAAACATTCCAAGGAGAGAAATAAAAGCAATTTTATCCTTTTCAATGTTCTTGGAATCAGGATGTTAAATGCGCTATTAAAACAACTGTTTAAACGGAAACCACCTGAATGGGAAAGACTTATTGATGCAAGCAAATATGGGTATCCAAGTGCACATACGATGAACGCTGCTGCCTTTTACAGTCTGCTGCTTTTTTTAACAGGGTTGTGGAGACATGTTTGGGCAAAATGGACTTATGCAATATTCATTTCCATGATCGGATTAAGCAGGATAAAACTAGGTATTCATTATATGATTGATGTCCTTGCTGGAACAGCAGCTGGAATCTTCGTTCATGTTTTGACGACGATACCAACTTATAAAAAGTAAAGGGTCACCATGTAAAATGGTGTCTTTTTTGTGTGGGATTGAATCTTTTTTCATAGTCATTCAGTATAATTAGATATAGATAAAGACGGGGGAAACGATTATGGGGATCTTAAATGCATTCTTAGTTCTGCTGATTTCTTTAGGTTTAGTGTATAGTATCCTCCTTATTATCAGAAAGTTTAAGGAGAAGAAAAAGGCGTTTCCTATCTATAAACTATCTTATAGTGGAGAATATGCACAAAAGAACATTTGGACGAAAGAAATCATATTACTGATCATTTTATTTCAAGGGTTAGGCTTTTTAAAATTATGGTTTGCAGTAAATATACTTTTGCTTACTTTAATCGTTTTACTTATCGCGTTATTTTTCTTACAGCTGTCTCGAGGTGTTCTTGGTGAAATGGGAATCGTATCAGCTACAAGATTCTATCGCTGGGACGAAATCAACTCTGTTGAATGGATTACAGATCTGCAAGCTGACAACCCAGGGTATCCAAGCTGGGGGCTTGTTCGTTTTCACGCTGAAAAACGAACCGTTGAATTTATCATTAAGAAAAAAGTTGAAGAGGAAGTGCGTTCCTTTGTAGAACAGCAGATGGCTGATGTTTCGGCTAAAACAGTGTGATTAGCCATTGTCTGTCAATGCTTTTGAAGGTGCTTCCAAAATTCTGTATAATACATATAGTTTCATTATATTTTTTTGTCAGAGGAGACAAGCATGAAATACGAAGAGTTTAAAGAAATCATACATGGAAGAAGAAGTGTCCGTAAATTTACAGATGAGTCTGTAGCAAACGAAGATATTCATGAAATTATGGACTGTGCCCGTTATGCTCCGAGTGATACAAACTCACAAACATGGGAATTTATTGTGATTCGGAATAAAGATAAAGTAAAAAAAATCGAAGAAATGACATGGGATGGTATTCACAAGCTTGCTGCGAAAGCAGAAGAGAATGGAATGACGAAGGAAGCAAAATTGCTTACGCGTTCTTTCGGACCTTATGCGACAGCATTTTCAGGTGCTCCAGTCTTAATCATTTGCTTAGCAACACCTTATGAGTCGAAGTTCCGTGAAAAAATCTTTGATCCTATTGAATTAGCAGAGGAGTCTGTGTGGGAAGAAGAAGGTATTAAGAGCAGCTGTCTAGCGATACAGAATCTTATGTTAGCCGCGCATGCACGAGGCCTTGGTACTTGTCCGATGACTGGTCCTGTACTACTTGCTCAAGATGCCATTCGACAATATTTAGAGATTCCTGCTCAAAAACAGATCAACATGGTAATTTCACTCGGTCACCCGCAAGACCAGCCAAAAAAGCTCGCACGTAAAGCGGTAGAAGAAATTGTGACGTATGTAGATTAATAAAACTGGCTTTAACAGGGAGTCTGGGACCTGTAAAAGCCGGTTTTTGTTTTTGAAGAGATACGAGCGCGATGCAGAAAATACGAGCGCGATTCGAAGAATACGAGCGAAACCTGGAATAACCGATCAATTTGATTTTTAACTTGTACCATTCTGCCTTCATTCACCTCAACAAATAAGAAAAAAGGATTTTTTTCGACATATACCGAATTTATCTTTATAGCAAAAGTATATTGAATAAAGAAAGAGGATTCTTTATGAAAGAAACATTAGACTTAATAGACTTTGCCCTGCAAAAAAGTGGATTAGATCCACTTAAAGATCCGACTCAGGTTCAATACTTGGGTGAGGGCGCATGGCATCAAGCATATCTCGTTCAACTGCGGGTTGGGGAAGCTGTTGTTGTAAGGTTTCCAAAAGCGGTAGCATACGGGAAGAAGGTAGAATTTGACGAGACGGCATGTCTGGCAGAATATGAAGGAACGAAAGCGTATTATAAACTGGCAAATAGCGTTAAACCAGGTATTTGTCCTGAATTTTTTCAATATTATGTTGGTAAGAATAAAACGTTTACTGTTGAATCGTATGCTGGAAAACCGATTAAGCTTGAAAACTTTACGTTCATGGAAGCATTCCAGACGGGTGCAGAAATGGGTGAATTTTTCCGATACATGAACATGGCACAGCACGGGTTAAAAGGCTTCGGATACTTAAGATGGAATGGTACAAATATTGAAGGACAGTTCCAGTCGAGTGTTACAGAGTTCATGAAAGAAGAGAATAAAGAGTACTTAAACGACTTTAAAGGGTTTATCCTAAATTATGATCGGCATGTTCATCCAGCAGCAATGATTCAACTTGAGGAATGCATGAGAAACAGGAATCTTGATGAATCTCAAATTGTATTTACGAACCAGGATACTTCTCCTGAGAATATATTGCTTCACGGTGATGGAAGAGTATGTCTAATCGACCCAGTACCGCTTTTGTACAGTGGAGATTCGTTAGCAGGTAATTTTATAAACAATTATCATACACTTTATGCAACTTTCTTTAATTCACCACGTTACGCAAAACATCAGTTCGATCGATTTGAGGAAAAGCTGCAAACTATAGTTGATGGTTTTATGGAAGGCTATTGCAATGGTGATGCTGATGTAAAGAAACGGGTGAAACAAGAGGAGTTTATCAAACTGACAAGCTTGACCGCTTTTCAATTCAAGGTATTGCACAGTGATATGACGTTAGAACAAAAAATTCGTTACGGCGAAAAAGAGGCGATTGCAAACAGAATCCCTGTACTTGTTAAAAGAATTGAAGAGTTTCAGTGGAATTTAGATAGAAGCGGAACAAAATTGGCATAACCAGCATATTACATTCATAATCTAAATTTAATCGTTCGTGCAATGATAATGAGACTTTTGAATGACTTTTAAGATTTTTCTAAAAACGGTTGACTTTCGAAAATGAGATGCCTATAATCCTATTCAAGAACAAAATAAACATCTTCACATTATTGTGGTAAACCATATAAAATGAATATCTCTTATCCAGAGAGGCGGAGGGACTAGGCCCTATGAAGCCCGGCAACCAACAGACCACAACGGTTTGGAAAGGTGCCAATTCCTACAGATCATATTTGGTCTGAAAGATAAGAGGAGGACATCAAACCCTCTTCTTAGGAAGGGGGTTTTTTATTTTTCCCTCTTCTCAATACTTCAACATTACTTCCTAGCCTAAACCTTATTCCTGCTTTTATACCGATTTACATTCCATGATTAAATCACCTAAAGGAGAGATTCGATGACTAAACAAATTTTCCGAAGAGAGCTGAGAGCCCATGACCTATAAAAACTTGATTGAGCCAGCGCGAGAAGCCGGTAAGGTTATGTTAGGGGAGTTTACGTTAGAATCCGGTCAATTAATAACAGACTTAGAATTAGCTTTTGAAAAGGTGGGGAATTCTAGAGGTCCTGTGATTCTGCTTTGTCATGCACTTACTGGAAATCAAGATGCATATGGCACAGAAGAGGATCCTGGCTGGTGGAGAGGTCTCATCGGACCTGACAGCTATATTGATACTAATCTTTATCAAGTTATAACATTTAATGTGCTTGGCGGCTGCAGCGGCTCAACAGGCCCTGCTTCGATAAATGCCGGAACAGGCAGACCTTATCAAGACAGTTTTCCTTTCATAACGGTTAGAGACATGGTCCGTGCAGAGAGGTATGCGCTCGAAGGATTAGGAATTCCGAGATTGTCTGCTGTAATTGGAGGATCGTTAGGAGGCATGCAAGCCTTGGAATGGGCTGTTCAGTTTCCTTATCTAATTGAAAAAGTGTTCGTTCTTGCAGCAACTCCTCATTTAAATGATTACGGAATTGCGTTTAACCGATTGGCGATCCATGCGATTGAAAATGATCCAGTGTACAAAAGCGGAAACCGTGAAGAAGGGGAACGATTAATTGGATTGGAAATTGCGAGAATGGCGGGACTTTTAACTTATCGTCAGCCAAAGCTTTTTAACGATCGATTTCAGCGTACAATCCGGGATGGGGATGCAGAAGGCAAGTCTTTTTACCAAGTAGAATCCTATATGACATATCAGGGGGAGAAGCTTACCACTCGTTTTGATGTAGATAGTTATTTGACTCTTCTGTATGCGATGAATGCACACGATATTGGCGATAAACTAGGCGGATGGAAAAGGGCAGCTTCTCAAATTCAGGCAGAAGTTCACGCATTCGGTTATACAGGAGACCTCATTTATCCTCCAGAAGAAATTGAGGAGTTCGTAAAACAAACACGATACGGAACGTTCTATTCGATTGAAACCGATTTTGGACATGATGGTTTTTTAGTAGAGTTTGATAAATGGGGTCCTTATATAAAAGCGGCCTTATCACAGGAGAGTGGGTTGAAATATGGCACCTATTAAAGCAGCTTTGCTTGGTTTCGGTACAGTTGGGCAAGGAGTTTATGAAGCACTAAAAACACACAAGAGGCAGCTGGAATCTGTATTTGGGAACGAAGTCGTGATCGAGGCTATCCTCGTGAAGGATGGTTCGAAAAAAAGAGATGTGGATCCTGATGTACTTGTTACGACAGACTTTGATGCGATCTTAAGAATTCCTGATCTGCAGATAGTTTTTGAAGCGATCGTGGGTGAAGAGCCGGGGTTCACGTATTTAAGAAAAGCGATTGCGCTAGGCTGCCACATCATCACAGCGAATAAAGTGATGTTTGCCAAACACGGCAGAACACTGCTGTCGAAGGCGGATGAGGAGGGTGTTGGAATCGGTTTTGAAGCTACAACAGCTGGTGGAACACCAATCATTCGCAGTATTTCACAGCTGCTGCAAGTAAATGAAATACACTCGATTGAAGCTATCTTGAACGGTACTTCTAATTATATTTTAACGACAATTCGTGAAAAAGGATTGCCATTTCTAGAGGTCTTAAAGACGGCTCAGGAACTCGGATATGCAGAAGCAGATCCTGTAAACGACGTAGAAGGCTATGATGCTTTTTATAAGCTGATGATTCTAAGTGAACTTTCTTTCGGGAACGCTCCAAACTGGAATGATGTTGAGAGGCAGGGCATAACAGAGGTCGCACAGGAACATATTGAATTGTTCAGCCGATGGGGTTATAGGATCAAACACTTAGCACGGATCCGAAAAGAGGGTGAACAGCTTAGTGCATCTGTAAAACCCGTTTTGGTAGACACTGATCATTCCTTATACGGTATCGAAGGGGTGCAAAATGCAGTGATGGTGGAAACAAGTCTCGCCGGAAAAGTAACGATACAAGGTGCTGGAGCTGGAAAACTTCCAACGGCAAGTGCCATGGTAGAAGACTTAACCTTTGTGCTGCAGCCTAAGCCTGTAAACTTAAAACTATTTACGCAGGACGTGGAACAAAGAGCAATTGCTAGTGTCCAAGAATCTCAGCAAGCTCTCGTTGTGATTGGAAAAGACCCGTTATCAGCAGATCTGGCCTCTTTTGATGCAGTCATTGTTAAGCAGGAAGAATCAGCAGGTCTCATCTATCGTTTGATTCATTGCTCAAGTGAAGCTGCTCTTGCCTTGAAATGTGATACTTCTCTTCATATTTATGAAGTTGCGTGTGATCAGCTTGAGAAGGTTGACGATCTAAGTGAGGTCGTGAATTTTTAATAATGATATCTCTGGTGTCATACCAACTGTTTAATAAAGAAGCCGCAGAGTGGACCCTGCGGTTTTTTTGTAGATATCTTTTCGGAATGAAGATTACATACAAAAAGGCTGTATTCACACACTCAAATTTCAATATTCGCACGCAGCACGATTTCAAAGGTTCCCCAGAGTTCAAATGCATAAAAAAGAAGCCAAAACCGCAGTTTTGGCACCTTCTTAAACCATTGTTATTATTTATTTCATTGGAATTAATGCGTTGTAGCGGTCTGCAGCTTTTTGGTCATCTGTTTTACTAAAATCATAGTTATAAATCGCGCCTTCCCAATCTCCATACATTGGGTTTGGTAATTGAATATACTTTGAACCTAGTTCACTCGCAATCTGATCTACATTAGCAAAACGTTTTTTTAAGTCTGCTTTATAAAAAATATCAGATAGATCATTGGCATTATCACCAATAAGCATGACGATTTTATTAGTCTTAGAGATTTCGTCCTGACGGATGCCTTTTTGAGAAGTTGTTGTTTTTAATAAAACATGTTTGTCGTCTACGTTAGGCAAACCGTGAAGATTTAAGTTTTTCATCGTATCTTCTTTTTCTGAAACAGTACGGTTGGAAACATAGAAAATTTCCACTCCTAATTTATCAGCCGCTAGTAAGAAATCTTTTGATCCTGGAATAAGTTCTGCTTTAGCCATGTGAATCCATTCAGACCAGCCAGCAGGATATGCTGCATTGTTTTTAATTGCCCATGCAGTATGAGGAGAATTATCTAAAACGGTTTCATCAATATCTAATACGACAGCAGGACGAATCTGGTTCTTCTTGAGTTGGATCGTACCATTCTTAACCTTATAATCTTGCATTGCCATTTCCTGAAGCTCTTCAGCAGCTTGATTGTAAGTTTGAATCTGCAAAGCTTTGTTTTCTGCTGATGTTTGGAACCAGTTTGTAGCCATAACGGTTTGTTCTTGACTGCTTTTTTCAAGATCTGCTTTCGTTACACCTACACCCGTTAACGAACCAAGTCCGAACGTACCCGCGAGTGCGACAACGGCAAATGATTTTTTCATGATAATCTCCCCTATGTAATTTTTTTAGAAGGCAGCTGAACACTTTACCCCTATATTAATAAAATATCTTTCATTGTAAATAGTTTCAATATTTTCTTTAATTTGAATGATAAAAATATATATTTAATAACATTTATTAACATATGATGGGATTAATGGTTGAAAAGGATGAATAAGGAAATGTTATTTTAAAATTTTTTCTCCTGTTAATTTAAGTAGCCTGTCCATATATTATAAGGATGGCTAATAACAAAATTTTCACATTTTAATCCCGTTAAAAGAAATAAAGTATTATAATTTCTTTGTGATGATTAAACATAAACGGAGGAAATGATGATGAGTACAGTCTCAAACGAGTACAATATGGGAGATTTCAGAATAGTTGTGCGTGAAACGAAAGAAGGCACTAAAACAGCACGATTAAGTTCAGGATTTCACGGAGGCATTCTTGAAGTGGAAAAAGAAAAAGAAGGTATCCGCATTAAAGAAATGGAAGTAGGAAGTGCTCATATTACACCTGAACATTTAGCAATGCTATTGTATTTATCGGGTGTTTCAACAGAAGTAGTGGATGAAATAAAGAAAATTGAAGAAAACTTTCGTACAAAGGCATAATAAAAGAAAGAAAAGGCTCAAAAGAAGTGGTAAGACTATCTTTTGAGTCTTTTTTTGATATTAGAGTAAATTACGACGCGCCATCAGGAAAAAACCTTTTCGAATCTGCCTTCTACGTCAAATGAATTAATGATTTATTCAAGCTCATTCTATGTAAAATAAATGAAAATGATAGATAAATAGAGAATATAACCGATACATGATAAAAAGATTAAGGAGCTGCCTTAATGAATCATCCAAAACATATTGTTTCAGTTTCTGCTCTTGTTCAAAATGATCAAGGAGAAACGCTTTTATTAAAAACACATTTTAGACCGGATACTTGGGAGATGCCTGGTGGCCAAGTGGAAGAAGGGGAGCCTTTAGAAGAAGCGGTTTGCCGTGAAGTTTTGGAAGAGACAGGGATTGAAATAGAACTGGTCGGGGTTACAGGTGTCTATTACAATACAACAAGACACGTTTTAACGATCATATATAAAGCGAAATACATAACAGGAACGATTGTCATACAGCCTGAAGAAGTACAAGATGCAAGATTTATAGCGATCGATGAGCATAATATTTCAGACTGGATAACAAGACCCCATTCGAGATCTAGGACCCTGCATGCAATGGCGAATAAAGAAACGATAAAAAGTGAGTCTTGGAAAATGGATCCTTACGAGTTGATCAGCTGTACGTAATATTTCTTTACAACATTTTAAAAGCCTGCTCTCATCAGAGGCAGGCTTCTTCTCTCTCTGTTCTCTCTCTAATCTGTCTTTATCACTGTTTTTCATACGAGTGGTTGATAAAAGCAAAAGGTTTAACGCGTTTGGAAGATTGCTTATTTCTTTCCATTAGCACCAGCCGTAACCACCGCCATAACCGCCGCCATAACCGCCGCAGTAACCGCCGTCATAACCACCGCACCAACAAGCACCAACAATGATTAACAAGATAAATAGTACTACGATTAAAGCAAAGCTATTACCGTGTGACTTAAATCCCATTTACCCCACCTCCTTCTTTACATAGACAATTTATTAAAGGTACAAGTTTAAGGTTTGGGCGAGATTAGCCCATTTTTCACGGACAAAGTTTGATTGTAGTAAATACAAATATCTTTTACTAATTTTTACAATTAGATATAATTACACAAAAAAGAGGGGATTTAGTTGGCCGATTTTATTCGATCTTTAGATATGGCGATTGTCGGTATATTTACCTTGGTATTTCCGATCATGAGTATTCTGGCAGGTATGATAGGCGGTTTGTTCAAACTGAAGAGCTGGAAAACCACACTCATTGTCATTCTCTTCTTCTTAATGATTTTTATTTATTATTCATGGCTTATTTATTCAAAACATTTTTTGTTAAATGGTCCTTATATTTATTTGA
Source organism: Bacillus sp. NEB1478 (assembly GCF_031582965.1). Lineage (NCBI taxonomy): Bacteria > Bacillati > Bacillota > Bacilli > Caryophanales > Bacillaceae > Bacillus > Bacillus sp. NEB1478. The sequence continues at coordinate 3,061,608 of NZ_CP134049.1, read as the reverse complement.
TTTATTATGGCATTTTAGCGTTTGGAGCTAATCAGCTTGTTTTGACTATAAAAGTAAGGAAGAAGGTATAAAACATGTACGCAATCGTTGCAAATTTAGATCAAGGATCTGATGATAAGATTTGTGGGTGGAGGGAGAAACTGAAGGAAGCATCTGTCTCACAATATGAAATGAAGCCCCATGTGACGCTTGCGACTCATGAAGAGTTAGATGTTAAGACATTTCAGGACAAAATGAACAAATACTTTCAACGTGAACGATCAATCCCTTTGTTCTATCCGTCGCTCGGAATGTTTCTGAACAGCGGTACGTTGTTTCTAGCGCCGACTAAGGATAGGGTTTTAACAGAATTTCATAACCGCTATCACGACCATTTTAAAGAATGGGTTAACCCCAAATCATTATATGCGCCAGGACAATGGGTTCCGCATTGCACGATTGCAAGCCATTTATCACATGAGAACTTAGTGAAAGCCTTTGATTGTTGCGCAGAATGGATCGAGCCATTTCACGGACAACTCGTCAGTATCTCTTTATTAGAAACACATTTTGAAAATGGGGAATGTGTAGAAGTAAAATACCTTCATACAGTGAATTTATCAAAATGATGATTAGAGCTGACAGGAGAAATTATCTGTCAGCTTTTGTGTTTTAAAGACAAGTCTTTCACAAATGTTTACAGCTGACGTTTTAAAAAATTTGATGTATGGTAATACCTATGAATAGAGAAAGAGAAAGGAATATGATACATGTGGAATGAGTTTAAAACATTTATTATGCGCGGCAATGTTATTGACCTTGCGATCGGGGTCATTATCGGTTCGGCTTTCAGTAAGATTGTTACGTCTCTAGTTGATGATGTTATTATGCCGCCGATCGGACTTTTGCTCGGGAAAGTTGATTTTGCTAATCTGTATATTAATCTTGGGAATAAATCGTATTCTTCTTTAGCAGATGCACAAAAAGCTGGAGCGCCAACTCTTAATTACGGTCTGTTTATTAATCAGATCATTAACTTTTTACTCATTGCGGCCGTCATTTTTATCGTTGTTAAACAAATTAATCGTTTTAAGAAAAAGGAAGAAGTTAAAGAACCGGATACAAAGGAATGTAAATATTGTTTATCTGTTATTCCATTACGTGCTGTAAAGTGTCAAAGTTGTACAGCTAATTTAAATGAAGACGACTCAGTGAATCAGCCATCTTATTAAAGGATGGCTGATATTTTTTTCAAAAAAGGCTCAGTTAAACATCGTTGTTGAAATTGTTCAAAGGATTATCAACACTATCAATTAACTGAACTTCAAAAAAAAAGCTGAGCCAAAAGAGAAAACTTTGGACCAGCAGATATTATTGCTTATTTTTTGATTAGACCGATTTCAACAAGGCGCTCATATAGGAAGTCACCAGCAGTGATCGGCGGATACTTTTCAGGATTGTCCTCAGATATACAAGTTGGGATTGTTTCTAATAAGCTGTTCGGGTAAGGATGAACAAAGAATGGCATTGAATAGCGAGATGTATTCGCACCTTCCGGATTGACTACACGGTGTGTAGTCGCTGGAATTACTTCATTTGTAATTCGTGACAACATGTCTCCAGCATCAACGATGATCTGTCCTTTTTCAGCTTTTACAGGAACCCATTCTCCTTCACGAGTTAGAAGCTCTAAACCTGAAGCAGTAGATTCTACTAATAGAGTGATCAAGTTAATATCTTCATGTTCTCCAGCGCGGATTGCGCCTTTATCCATAGTTTCATCAAGCGGCGGGTAGTGAATCGCACGAAGAATGCTGTTTCCGTCTTGAATCATATCTGCAAAAAAGCGAGGGCGAAGATCCATTTGAATCGCCAGTGCTTCAAGCATGTTGCGGGCTACTCTTTCTAATTCGCGATAAAAGTTTAATGCATTTTGACGAAGTTCAGGCAGTTCTTCCGGCCAAACGTTTGCAGCATAATCACTTGAAAGCGGGTGGCCAACAGGCAATTCTTGTCCAACATGGAAGAATTCTTTTAGATCTCCAACTTTACGGTTTTTAGCATGTTCTTTACCGAAACCCGTATAGCCGCGAGCTCCTCCTTCAACACCTTCATGCTTTTGTTTAATCTCTGTTTCAAGGCTGAAATATTTTTCCCAAAGCTCATAGTTTTTCTCAATTAATTGAGTGTTAACGCCGTGACCTTCAAGGATGATGAATCCTGTTTCTTTTAATCCAGCTTCAAACTGAACACCGAATTCTTTACGCTGTTCAGATGTACCATGTGTAAAATTCTTTAGGTTTAATGTTTTCACTAGTGAATTAGTTAATGTAGACATATTAATGTCCTCCTAAACTTTTATGAAATCGCTTTCAAACATTTAAAATTTTATCATAAAAGCATTGAATAGCAATAACTATTTTTTGTTAAACGTTATCAGACGAAGATATTCAAAGCTTAAGAACATCAATATTATGGTACGATTAAGCTATTATATTAATGGCTGGGCGATCGGGGCAGGTGAAAGTATTGACTCAATCTATCAAAATTTCTGTCAGGACACTAGTAGAATATGTATATCGGTCAGGAAGCATCGAGTCGGGATTCAGAACGGCAACATCCTTAACAGAGGGAACAAAGGCTCATCAGAATATACAAAAAACGTATGGTGAATTAGATGCTGCTGAAGTGTTTTTGCAGACTCAATATGAATATGAAGGAATAAATTATAATGTGGAAGGCCGTTGTGATGGACTGCTTTTTCATGATGAAACATTCACGATCGATGAAATAAAATCAACAGCAAAGCCATTAGCTGATATTTATCGTGACTCTTATCCGGTTCACTGGGCACAGGCAAAATGCTATGCATATATGTTTATGAAAAAAGAAGAAAAGACAGAAATGACGGTCCAGCTTACATATGTACAGGTCGAGTCTGGTGAACAGAAACGTTTTCAAGAGGTTTATACGAGGGATGAATTAGAGATATTCATGCTCGATCTCGTGAAAAACTATGCAACATACGCACAGCTGAGAATGTCTAATCAGCTAAAGCGAAATGAAACAATACAGGATCTGTCTTTTCCTTTTAATCAATATAGAAACGGACAGCGGAAATTTGCAGGCGCAGTTTATAAGTCGATACTGGAAAGAAAAACGCTGTTTGCAAATGCACCGACAGGTACGGGGAAAACGATATCGACCTTATTTCCTGCAATTAAAGCAATCGGTGAAAAGGCAGCAGAGAAGATTTTCTACTTAACAGCGAAAACACTGAACCGCAAAAATGCCGAAGAAGCGTTAGTGATGATGAAGGAAAAAGGGCTGTTTTTTCAAAGTGTTACGATTACGGCGAAAGACAAAGTTTGTTTAAAGGACGAAACGCGATGTGATTCTTCTTATTGCGAGTTTGCGGATGGTTATTATGACAGGATTAACGGCGCAGTTCTGGACATTTTACAGAACGAAACGGTGATGGACAGGGATGTTATAAGTGAGTATGCACAGAAACATAGAGTGTGTCCGTTTGAATTTTCGATTGACCTGGCTTATGCAGGTGATGCTGTCGTTTGCGATTACAACTATGTGTTTGATCCGCGGGTGTCCTTTAAACGCTTGTTTGAAGAACAGAAAAAGCACACTGTCCTGTTAATGGACGAAGCACATAATTTAGTAGATCGTGCCCGGGGGATGTATTCTGCGGAAATCATGAAATCTCCTTTTTTACAGCTGTCACGTGATTACAAAGGAAAGCATGAAGGTGTATGGAGGACTTCGAAAGCTATCAATGATGAACTTCTTCATATGAAAAAAGAAATCGGGGAAAAAGAAACGATTGAACAAGAGCTGCCAGAAAAATTAATAGAATGTCTGGAGTCTTTTATGATGAAGGCGGAGCAGCTCCTTGCAAGTGGAGAGAACAACGAAGCCCTGCTTGAGGCGTACTTTTCGGCCATGCAGATGGTTAAAATCTCGGCCTATTATGATGAACGGTTTGTCACGTTTATTGATTGTTACAAAAGTGAAGTCAGCGTACGGCTGTTTTGCCTGGATCCATCTCATTTATTGCGGCAAACAGGAAAAAAATACAACGCGAGGATCTTCTTTTCGGCTACGCTTTCTCCGCTATCCTATTTTCGGGAGATGCTTGGAGGCGGGGAAGAAGATTATGTTATCCGTATGCCGTCCCCTTACGAAAAGGAGCAACTGGACGTTTTCATTCAACCGCTTTCGACACGATTCAGAGATCGTGAAAAAACAATTGATCCAATCGTGGAAATGATAATAGATTTAGTTGAAAAAAGGCCAGGGAACTATTTAGTCTTTTTCCCTTCTTACCGCTATATGACAGATGTGTATGAACGGTTGCTGGAGAACGATCCGGACTTTCAGCCAATCGTGCAGTATCCATCGATGAAAGAAGAAGAACGCGAAGAATTTTTGGCTAACTTTGACGGTGTACACGAAAAATCTCTTGTTGGGTTTGCAGTGATGGGCGGTATTTTTTCAGAAGGGATCGATTTAAAAGGAGACCGTTTAACAGGTGCCGTCATTATTGGGGTTGGATTGCCGCAGGTGGGGTTAGAGCGGGATACGATGAAATCTTATTTTCAGGAGTCAGGTAAAAACGGATACGATTTTGCGTACGTTTATCCCGGAATGAATAAAGTTTTGCAGGCAGGCGGAAGAGTCATTCGTTCTGAAGAAGATCGCGGAACCCTCGTGCTGGTAGACGACCGCTTTTTGACGAGGAAGTACATAGAGATGCTGCCGGAAGAATGGCAGGAATTTGTTGTCTTGAGGAGATAGATTTCTATCGAATAAAAACACTTGGATTTGCTCCAAGTGTTTGTTTTTTTATTTTTTATAAAGCCCTGCCCATAGAAAGGGTAATCCGAATGTAGGAGCGGGCTGAATGATTTCGTTCATTTTACGCAACTCGAGTTCTTGAAAACCTGCAAAAACGTCTCTCATTTTTTCAATTGTGTAGCCAAGTCCGCCTTTCATCGTACGTTCTTTATAAACTTCAACATCTGATACATCCATTCCCATTCCTTCAGCATCAAAGCACGTTATAGCGAAATGGCCATTTTCTTTTAAACAATTGTTTAATAGATTAAGATAACTGACTCTGCGATGAGGAGGAACGTGATGAAAACAGCCACAATCATAGATAAAATCGTAGTGTTGATGAAGAAAGTCCATTTTAAAGATATTTCCATGAATGAAGTTAACTTTTACTCCCTTTTCAGCCGCTTTTTCTTGTGCCCATTGAAGACCTTCAGATGAAAGATCCACAGCATCCACTTCATATCCAAGTTCTGCAAGATAGATTGCATTTCGTCCAGGACCGCATCCTAATTCAAGCACCCGCCCAGGTTTGATACGTCCGCTCTCTACATAGTTCACTAGATTCTCATCAGGTGCATCAACAAAAAAGGGAATCTTCTTATTTCGATTTAAATAAAAAGAATTCCAAAATGCCCCTTCATCACGTAATAAAGAGTCAAGCATGTCGTAAATGTGTTCCGTTTTTGTAATCGTATTTGTCAAAAATTCGTCCGCCCTTCATATTAAAAAATCGGCTTTTGACTGACACGGAAGGATAGTTTTATTATACCAAAATTTAGGATGACATTCTCGGAATTAAGTGAACGTGGATTTGCGTTTTAACGTGCAAATTTGAGCATCATTGCTTTAAAGCAAATGGCAGGGAGCGAGTTAAAGGGATTTATCACATCCAGAATGTAAATCAGTTATCACAGCCCTTTAAAGAGCTGGACGGAGCGTTTTAATGGTGCAGCGACTAAATATCTAGACCATTATTTGAGCTAGTTCCAATTCTTAGACACCATCAAACATATAAAAGATAACTTTACGATAGCCCAAATGGTTTTAGACAGTTGTTTTTTCTCAGTCCCCACACCTTATGATAAACTAAAGTTATCAAAATTTTCAAAATAACTGTACGTTCATTGTTCCGTTAGCGAGATTTGGAAAATAGATTCGCGAATTAACCGGGTTTCAAACCTGATGTGGTGATGAGATGTGAAGCTATTATGAGTGCGGTGACATAACTAGGAGGTTTCCACTATGACAGCTTTCTTTAAACCTATGGCGTTCCAACTGAAAACCGAACGACTTGATCTGAGTATGTGGGAGGAATCCGATTCAGCGTGGATAAGAAAACTAGTTGGTGAACGTGGTGTGGACATGCCGACTCTTGAATCCGCCCGCAGCTCGATTATCGAGATGCGCAAGAAAGCAGTCGAAAATGGCATTTCTCTTCTCACTATTCGCCGCCGAGACGAAGGCGATTTCATCGGATACTGTGGCTTGATTATCGGTCGTACCACACTTGAAGAGCCGGAGATCGCATATGAGCTGTTCCGCAGCGCTCACCGAAAAGGCTATGCGACTGAGGCAGCATCCGTGGTCCTGGACGCTGCGATTGCTACCGGGCGCCACAGGCTTTGGTCGACTGTAGGCGCTTGGAATGTTGCTTCCTTCCGAGTTCTAGAAAAGATAGGATTTAAGCGGCACCACAGCACGTGGGACGACGAGCGCGGCGAGATAGTTTGGAACGTACGCGATCTTTAGAGATTTCGAACTGATCCGAAACTATGGAAAAGGAGAAAAGGTCATTACTTTAGGGGAGAATCCAGGTACAGGTAAAAATACTGGTTTATAACCGAAATAGTGACAAACTATAATCAATACAAAGCATTTATTCCTGCTGAAGCAGTGACAAAAAAGGTGACTGGACAAAAAATCTTATTGCACTAACTGAGTGAAAATATGAACCATTCTAACAAAAAAGACGACACAGAAGCGGGTAAATCCACTTTTGAGTCATCTCGGCTTTATTCTTCTATTTGTTTTTTTCTTAGCAACAATGATTGGTAATTCAAGCTTCCTCCAGCACCTTCAACAACGTGAAAATCCATGATTTCAAATAAAGGAGATACGACTTCTTGAATTCCTTCATCAGTATAAAAAGAGAAGAAGCGCTTAGGGATATAGGAATCGTCTTGCCAGACACCTTCTGAGTCATTCCCTCCATAAACCCCCATATAGAACAATCCATCATCTTTTAAAACGGTATGTATAGAATGTAAAACGGCAGGAAGGCTGATCTTTGGAACATGGAGCAGCGTATTCATCGCCCAAACGGCGTGAAAGGATTGCTCATCAAAATTCATAGAATAATAATCCATTACTTCTGCCTTTAACCCTTTAAAACGGCATGTTTCAACCATGTTTGGAGAAAGGTCGATACACGTAACATCTAAATTATGTTCTTGCAAATATTTTCCGTGCTGGCCAGAACCAGCACCTATATCAAGTACAGTATCCATGTTTTTTTGCTGAAGTGCGTGGATAAATAGATCGAGCTCTGTAAGCTTCCAATCTTCTATTTCCATCTTATTTCGGAAATCCGCTTGTTCATTATAGCTAGCTTTCAGACTTTCTTTTAACAAAAGATCCATCAAGGTCGCTCCTTTATTGCTTTTTAATAGGAAAAGCAAAACAATAGATTCATTATAGCGGAATATAAGAGGCTGGTAAATTCAATTTGAGAGAAAATTCTGTTATGGAAAACCCTTACATAGCGTTGAGAGCAGATGTAAATTGGATTGTAGTAAAAAAGTTGTGTTCTTAAATGCCAGTTGTAAGTGTAAAGAACAACTTGTAAAATGTTAGTAAATTAAATGTTTTGAAAAAATGTTTGAATATGCAGTTTAAACGAGGACTAATCCATTGTCTTGGCGAAGAGAAGTATAGCAGATCTTAATAAAAGGGAGTGGGCAGGTTTGGAACAATTATTTAATCTATTAGCAAATTATAAAGATGAGATGGTGGAAATTCGCAGGCACCTTCACCAAAATCCTGAACTCTCATTTGAAGAAGTACAAACGCCGGCATATATCGCAGGATACCATGAAAAGTTAGGGCTGGACGTAAGAAGGTCTGTAGGCGGAAGAGGGGTAGTTTCTACGCTTAGAGGCGGCAAACCTGGTAAAACAGTTGCTTTGCGAGCTGATTTTGATGCACTGCCGATACAAGAGGAAACAGATTTATCGTTCAAATCGAACGTACCGGGCGTTATGCATGCTTGCGGTCATGATGGTCACACCGCGACACTTCTTGTTTTAGCAAAAGTGTTAACTGAAATGAAAGACGAACTCGAAGGAAATGTTGTATTCATCCACCAGCATGCAGAAGAATTGGCGCCAGGCGGGGCAGTTCCTATGATTGAAGACGGTTGTCTAGATGGTGTCGATGTAATTTACGGTACACACCTATGGGCGCCGATGCCAACTGGAACAGTCGGTTACCGAACAGGTCCAGTAATGGCTGCAGCAGACTCATTTACGATAAAAGTGCAGGGAAAAGGCGGTCATGGTGCACAGCCTCATAAAACAAAAGACAGTATAGTAATTGGAGCACAGCTTGTTTCCAATCTGCAGCAAATCGTGAGCAGGCGGGTTAATCCGCTGGATGCTGCGGTAATATCTGTTGGCGCTTTTGAAGCGAAGAATGCTTTCAACGTGATCGCGGACACAGCTACACTTACAGGGACTGCCCGAACGTTTAAAGAAGATGTAAGGGTGACGATTGAGCAAGAAATCGACCGTATTGCAAAAGGAACATGCCTTGCTGCTGACGCTTCTTATGAATATATTTATAAGCGCGGTTATCCTGCAGTAGTCAATCATAAGGAAGATACTGAATTTTTCGTTGAAGTGGCAAGAAAGGTTCCAGGAGTTGTTAAATTAGAAGAAATTGAGGCGCAAATGGGCGGCGAAGATTTCGCGTACTATCTAGAAAAAGTCCCTGGAACCTTCTTCTTTACCGGTGCTGAAGATGTTACTTGGGAAGAAACCTATCCGCATCATCATCCTAAATTTAAAATTAATGAAGATGCATTATTGATAGCAGCGAATTTACTAGGAGCTGCAACGCTTACTTACTTGAAACAAAACTCAGAAGAAAAATTGGAAGTGACGAAATAACGTGGAAGCCCCGGATCTCCGGGGCTTTTTCAATATTAGTCTGAAACTACAAAACGTGAATAATCTATTGCTATACCGCCACCATTACCGTCAGTGTTGTCAGTTTCGTCAGTGACGCCGTTGCCGCCAGTATCAGTACTGTTAGTGCAAGGAGGACCGTTATGTTCAGACGATTTCTTTTTTTTCTTTTTTTTCTTTTTAGATGAAAGACCCTGAGAAATTGAATCGTTTTGTAGGATAGAGCGAAGACCGCTTACTAAACCATCTCCGGATCCTGCGTTGCCAGCAGATGCAGTTGAACCTTTACCGTTAGGAGATTCACCTACACTCATGCCTTTACCCTTTCCTCCGTTGCCGCCTTTACCATGACAACTGCTAGAAGAAGAACTTTCGCATCTTTTTTTCTTAATCATTAATATCACCCCCATATTACTATATGAGAGTGTAAAGGGAGTGCTTGTACAAATCACCATTTTTATTCTTTTTCTTCTATATTTTAATATTACTTAATAGATAGGCTTTCACAGTCTCAAGAATCATTTTAAAGCAGATGAACCCTATTACTCACATAAGTTATTTCAATTTTACAAATAGTAATTTGCCGATTATATTGAATGAAAGGACAGATAACAAGGGGCGTACATATGAAGAAAATCCATTATGGGTGGGTTATGGTTGCAATTACGTTTTGTATTTTAATAGTAGGCGCAGGCATTCGGTCTATGCCCAGCGTTTTGATGGTTCCATTAGAAAACGATTTTGGCTGGAACCGCTCAGTTGTCTCTTTATCTCTCGCCATCAATTTTTTTTACGGATTAGATTGGGTGGCTACCGTACCTCCTACAATAAAATTAACTTCAGATATATTCGGAAAAGAAAGAGCAGGCATATTGTTTGGATGGATTATGGCAGCCCATCAAATAGGCGCAGCCATTGCAGCATTTAGTGGAGGTTTGCTGCATGACATGCTGGGAAGTTATTACTTTAGTTTTATTTCAGCAGGAGCGTTTTGTGTAATGGCAAGTTTGATTGTTATGAAAATTGGCCGAACCTCGAAACCACATTTGAATGAAAGTTCCCTGCAGGTATAGTAAAACATTGGTAGAGTTAATGATTGACAATTTGGGCAAGATTCCTGAGAGGATAGTACGTATTAATCAAACGAGTTTAAGTACTCTTTAAAAGAAACGTCTAGAATTTTTCTAGGCGTTTTATAATTGGAAAATATTACTTGTCATGTGAACATGATTCCTTTTATAATAATAGTGTAATATTACACTATTCTAATCAGGTGGGTTGATGATGAAAAAGAGATGGATTGTTGCTGCAGTCTTGATCTATTGTTCAGCATTATTTTCGAGTCTGCATGTGTTCTCTAACCAACAGCAAACAGATACAGTAAGAGATGCTGGAAACCTTTTACCGACTAGGATGAAAATTGTTCCAGCGACCCGTTCAACGAAAGAACTGCAGCAATGGATGAAGGAAGCAATTCGAAATGATGAAACAATTGCCATTGCTGGTATGCAGCACAGCCAAGGCGGGCAAACACTCTACCCTAACGGTACTTTGATTGATATGAAAAGTTACAACCAGATTTTAGACTTTCAGCCGAAAGCGAAGAAAATTACGGTTCAAAGCGGTGCGACTTGGGCTGATATACAAAAGAAAATCAATCCATATGGTTTATCGTTAAAAGTGATGCAATCGCAAAATATTTTTACAATAGGCGGTTCTCTTAGTGTAAATGTTCATGGCAGGGATATTCGATATGGCTCATTAATGGATACAGTCGAGTCTTTTCGTTTATTAAAAGCAGATGGTGAGATCATTAATGTGAGCCGGAAAGAAAACAATGAGTGGTTTCCTTACGTGATTGGAGGTTATGGGCTTTTTGGCGTTATTCTTGATGTGACACTGCAGCTTGCTGACGATGAGCTATACCAGCACCGTACAGTGGAGTTGGATTATTCACAATATACGGCCTACTTTAAAGAGAATGTGAAGAACGACCGGTTTGTACGAATGCATCTTGCAAGATTATCAGTTGCTCCTGATTCATTTTTGAAAGAAATGTATGTAACAGACTATTTGCTCGCAAATGACCAAAAGAAATTAATAGAATATGAGGATTTAAAAGAAGAAAAGATTGTGACACTTCCGAAATTTATGCTGGGATTATCACGTTACAGTGATACGGGGAAGAATCTTTTATGGAATACACAAAAGAAGTATTTCATCAATAACGATGGAAAGTATGAATCTCGAAATAATGTAATGAGATCCGATAGTGAATTTATGGAATATGAGAATGCGAACCGTACCGAAGTGCTGCAGGAATATTTTGTACCAGTTGACCAATTTACGGCATATGTGGATGACCTTCGGATTTTGTTAAGAAAGGAAGATTTGAACCTTTTAAATATTACGATTCGCTATGTCGAGCATGATGAGAATGCGGTGCTGTCTTATGCAAAAGACGATATGTTTGCTCTAGTGCTGCTGATCAACCAGGGACGATCAAAACAAGAGACAAAGAAGACGGAAAGTATAGTACGAAAAATGATCGATATCACATTAAAGCATAACGGCAGTTATTATTTGCCATATTATTCGTATCCTTCAAAGTCGCAGCTGCGTGATGCTTACCCTCGAATTGACGAGTTTTTTGAGAAGAAACGTGAACTGGATTCGGGTGAACGGTTTAAAAATCTGTTTTATGAGAGGTATGGAAAATGAATTATCGTACATTCGTAACATCACAAAGTCTGTTGATGACAGCAAGCTCCATGGTATTTCCGTTTTATTTGCTGCTGATCCGGAACATTGGAGACAGCTATTCGCAATTTGGTTTGGCATACGGGTTATTCGCTTTAACTGGTGCAGTCGTTCACCCAGTCATTGGGAGGCTTTCTGATAAAATAGGTGACCGGACACTTTTGCTGCTTTACACATGGGGAATGGCAGTAATGATGCTCGTCGTCCCGATTATCGAGACGATAACCGCACTCTATGTTTTGCAAATCGTGATGGGCATTTTGGGAGCGGTTCAAAAAACAACTGAAAAAACAGCGTTATCGAGACAAACGACAGGCAAACAGATTGGACAAAAAATAGGAAACTATCATTTATGGACGAGTGTATGGGGAGCGGGAGCAGTAATTGCAACTGGATATTTGATTGATTTTCTTACGATTGGAAGTTTGTTTTACCTGGCTTCTTTTTTGTATGTAATCTCATCTGTCATTTTAATGAGGTCGTCTTCAATGAATTTGATCCATGAAACAACTAAGCCCGTGCAGACTTGAACTGCCGGGCTTTATCTATGTCATTCCATCGATTCTGTAATCTTAATCATGTCTTCCTTCGTCCATGGATTGTTGGTTTTCTCCGTAACAATGAACGAAATGAGATACGGTGTTTTTTCTTTTTGATCAGACCATAAAAGTTCCTTTGTAATTACGCGGTTTATCCGTATATCGGCATACGTGCCATCTTCTAGTTTGACAGTCATAGGCATATTAGAATCCATTTCTTCCACTCTATTAAAATAGGTGGTTACATTTCTTTCAAATATTGGATTTCAGTAATTTGATTATTGATCTTCTTCCTTTTTCATACGCTGCCAAATGTTTTGAATGAATCTTTTTACAATGTCTTTTCCGGCAAAAATTGCACCCAGCCAAAATGTTATTTCTCCGGCTATTACTAAGATTGTGACAAGAACAGTCTTCGTCGTACCGCTAAACGATAAAAAAGGGACGACGAGAATAAATCCCCATAAAATAAATGATGTAATGATTAATATAATACCTAGTGATTTTTTCATGGATGCATACTCCCTTTTTCTCTAGTAAATGATCACTAACATACGAGATGACGGCTGAAAAAGTTCCCAATAGCTGTTTCAACTATTAATTTTACAACAATTGGACACATTTACCAATTTTAATGTATTGAAAATCTTTCCAAATTTGGATAATGTAAAATCAAAAGTTGTGAAATTGGGGGACGATTGAATGGAACTTGTGTATCAAAATAGAGAAAAAGATATAGAAGTTTACGAAGATGAATTTGGAAAAATAACCTTAAAAGAAAACCCGAATGAAGCAGCAGTCATGGTTGCCGTAGAGGACGAAAGTTTAATTTTAATCAGTCAATATCGCCCTGCTGTAGATGAAGTGATTATCCAGCTTCCAGGCGGGGGAATGAAATTGGATGAGAATCCTGAAGACGCCGCTAAACGCGAGCTTTTAGAAGAAACAGGGATCGTTTGCGGCGAAACCGTATTTTTAGGGAGTATCCAGCCTAGTGCTTGTCTGGCAAATACGATTACACACGTATATTTTACTCGAGAAATTCTTGAGTACCAGCAGCAGAAGCTAGAGAAAAAGGAAGCTTCCATTCAATCTTTTCATATACCGATTGAACGAGCGTTTTATAATATCGAACAAGGAACCTGGAAAGACAGTGAATTAGCACATGGATTACTGCTTGCACGGTTAAAAGGATTGATCTAGATAAACAATATACATATTTTAGACAGACAGAGGCGGCTCAAAAAATAGAAAGTGCTTTGAAAATATGCCAAAATAACAGAAAGGAGGGATTCTTATGGTAAACAGTATTCATGATCGCGCGATTTTACATAACGGTGTCCACATGCCGTGGCTGGGTCTAGGTGTATACAAGGCCGAAGAAGGCGAAGAGGTTGTTCAAGCGATAAAATGGGCGCTCGATGCAGGTTTCAGAAGCATTGATACAGCAAGTTTTTATGATAACGAGACAGGCGTTGGGAAAGCTATCCGTGAATCCAGCGTACCAAGAGAAGATCTTTTTATCACCACAAAAGTTTGGAACACTGATCAAGGTTATGATCAGACACTTGCCGCATTGGACGCGAGCTTAGAAAGGCTGGGTCTTGAGTATGTCGACCTTTACCTGATTCACTGGCCTGTACCTGGAAAGTACAAAGAAACGTGGAGAGCCGTGGAAAAAATCTATCAAGATGGAAAAGCAAAGGCGATTGGTGTAAGTAATTTTAAACAGCACCATTTGGAAGATCTAATAGCTGATGCCCAGATCAAGCCGATGGTGAATCAAGTTGAATACCACCCGCGTCTTACTCAGGAAGATTTATTATCCTATTGTAAAGACCAAGGCATTCAGCTTGAAGCATGGCGTCCACTTTTAAAAGGTGAAATTTTCGATGAACCTGTTTTAGTAGAAATGGCAGAAAAACATAACAAAAGTGTGGCACAGATTATTTTGCGCTGGGACATTCAAAATGGTGTTGTAACAATCCCAAAATCTGTTACAAAACATCGAATTGAAGAAAATGGTGAAATATTTGATTTTGAATTAAGTGAAGAAGAAATGTCGCGCATCTCTTCTCTGAATCAAAATAAGCGAAATGGCGTAGATCCCGACGATTCCGAATTTTATAAGCAGTTTGAATAACTATATGATGCTGACTATCGACTTAGATGGTCAGTTTTTTTATACCCCTTTTTGTTTCAAAAAAAATAAATCGGGAAGAATGAAACCGTAGATAAAGAAAGGAAGTGCGTGTATGTCAAAAAGAATTCTAATTGTAGTTACAAACCACCAAAATATCGGAACGAATAAAACTGGACTTTGGCTTGAAGAGTATGCCGTTCCATTTAATGAATTTCGTCAAAGCGGCTATGATATAACAGTAAAAAGTATTCAAGGCGGCAAGATTCCGCTGGATCCCAACAGCTTAGAAGGAGTTGATCGGGAAGAATACAAAGAAGCTTTATCGATTCTGGAGGATACAGCAAAGCTTAGCAATGAAGATGCTGTCAGCTACGACGCTATCTTCTTGCCGGGTGGTCACGGGACAGTCTTTGATTTTCCAAAGAGTGAGGAATTAAAAGAAGTGGTAAGCCAGATGGCACAAACGAACAAAGTTATCGGCAGTGTTTGCCACGGACCAGCAGGACTGACAACGGCGACCCTGAAAGATGGTACGCCAATCGTAAAAGGAAAGACTGTTACTGCTTTCACGGATGAAGAGGAAGAAGAGATGCAGTTGACGAAGGAAGTGCCGTTTTTATTAGAAACAAAGCTTCGTGAACTAGGAGCTGAATTTCAGCGAGCTGGTAAATGGGAGGATTTCGCGGTTACGGATGGCAACCTCATTACAGGTCAAAATCCTCAATCAAGCAGAAGTGTAGCTATCGGGATGATTGAAGTACTGAATAAACAATAAATAAGAATGATGGAAACGACTGGCTGATGCTGGTCGTTTTTTTTGTGCTGACGTTTGAGACGGATGAGAATTGATGCTAATGGGTGTGGTTGTGTCGACATGTGTCGAAATGTGTAGAAAGACTTAATTAATTTAAATGAGACTCAATTCATGCAAAAAGAGACTCAATTCATGTAAAAAGAGACTCAATTCATCCACAAAGTGACTCAATTCACCTTTATTCAGACTCAAATCAAAACTAGTACCAATGGAAAAGAGCGGACACGGACTTTTCTGGGAAGAGCATGGAAAAGTAAATCGGGAGCTGAACCAATTCATAGGTTAAAAAGGAATATGAAATTGTAAAGAGAATTTTTTAGAAGGAAATACATTTTAGGAGAAAAATAATGAAAGTAAATTTACGAAAAGTGACGCGCGACAATTGGGAAGAAGCCCTGAATCTGCAGGTGAGAGAAGACCAATTGAGTTTTGTCCCTTCTGTAGCTGTTTCGCTTGCGAAAGTATACATTAAGCCAGACGGTGATCAAGTGGAGTACCTTCCTTTTGCCATTTATGACGGAGATAGAATGGTGGGTTTTATTATGCATGCTTATGAGGAACATACGACCTATAGCTATTGGATCAATGGTTTCATCATTGATGCTTCCCAGCAGAGGAAAGGCTTTGGACGCGCAGCATTAATGGAAATGATTGCTTGGATTCAAGAAAAATTTGCGCAATGCAGCGAGATCCGATTAACGGTGCATAAAGAAAATCAATATGCAAAAAAACTTTATGAAACGATTGGATTTAAGAAGACAACACAGATGTTTGGTGACGAAGAGGTTTGGCTGTTGTCTATTGAATGAGGGTGGAAAAAAATGAACAATCAATTAGAATTGCTGCCTGCTTTGCTTTAATGAAATTTATTTAAAATACATTAAATGAAGGTTGTCATGATGATCTAGTGTGGCAAGTAAAACTTCAGACAACTTTGTTTGTCGATTCTGCAGTTGTTGTATGAGCCAATCTTTACTTTTTCCAGTCTCGAAAAGCTCTTTATGATTGATTTTCCCCTCTTTAATAATGATTTGCGGATAATCAAATGGCTTTGGAGGGAAGTTCATATCTTTTGGTGTTACAGTTTGGAATTGAGGATGTAAAAAAGATGTGACGGTACCATTTGATTCAAATAAAGCCAGAGCTACTTGCTGGATGTCAGTCACCCTATGTTTTCGAAGTTCTGAAAGTAAAATGTCTATAGAGATGCGTGCTTTTTTTAAATTGTGATATAAAATTTGTCCGTTTTTAACAACCATTAATGGTGCAGGATCAATTAGTTTTCGTAATGGATTCCAGTGAAGTCCAATCCATGTAAAACCTACATATAAAATTATCATAACAGTCATAGTGATAAAGGATCCCTTTAAGCCAAGATGCTGATCTGATAGAGGATGGGCCATGATATTTCCAAAGATCAATGCAATGATAAAATCCAATAGCCGAAGCTGTGAAATGGTTCGCTGTCCCATTAATTTTACTGCTAATAACAAAAAGAAAAAGGCAAAAATGGCTCTTAATATCCATTCTATTGCTGTTAAAGATTCCTGGCTCTGATAAAAGTCCAACATGTATGGCACCTCTGAAAAATTTTGATTTTGTTAGTATAGTCGAAAATTATCAAATTTTAACCGGCCCGATGCTGTTAGTTTTTAAATGGGTACCGATATTAATAAAACCAAGCTTTCTGAAAGCATGTAGAAGTTCTAAACAAATTATTCTATTCATACAAAAAGGATGAACCAACATGAACACAATCATACCTAATCGTTTACAGCATGGAGACGAAATAAGAGTCGTAGCACCTTCAACAACGCACCGAATCATCTCGGAAGAAAATGCCAAGCAAGCTATTGCAGCTTTTGAAAAGTTAGGCTTGAAAGTAACGTATGGCAAAAATATTATGGCTACAAGTGCTTTAATGACTGCGCCAATTGAGAAGCGTATTGAAGATCTGCATGATGCTTTTCTGGATCCAAATGTAAAAGGGGTTTTTTCAACAATTGGCGGCTTCACTTCTAATCAGCTTTTAAAGTATTTGGATTATGATTTAATTCGTGCTAATCCAAAGATATTTTGCGGGTATTCGGATATTACAGCACTCCAAAATGCGATTTTCACAAAAACAAGGCTAGTTACGTATTCGGGTCCGGCATTTTCTTCGCTCGGAATGAAAAAAGGATTAGAATATACATTGGAATATTTTAAGAAAGTATTGATGGAGGATTGCGAGGTCGAGTTAAAACCATCATCTCAATGGAGCAATGACAGTTGGTATCGAAATCAAGAAGACCGCGAGTTTATTCCGAATTCTGGATATAAGGTGATTCATGAAGGAAGTGCTGCAGGCCGTTTGATCGGAGGTAATCTTTGTACACTTAATCTTCTTCAAGGAACGGAGTATATGCCGGATTTAGAGAATTCTATTTTATTTTTAGAAGATGATTCTGAAGTAAATGCACGTACTTTTGACCGGGATCTGCAGTCACTTATTCATCAGCCGAGATTTATTGGTGTTAAAGGATTAGTTATCGGCCGTTTTGAAAAGGTGTCCCATATTTCAGATGAAGAGCTGCGCTATGTAATACAAACGAAAGAAGAGTTGAGCAACATACCGGTTGTTGTAAACGCAGATTTTGGACATACAACTCCGATCTTTACCTTTCCGATTGGAGGAAGGTGTGAGTTGGAAGCACAAAAAGGCAGAGTTTCTATCAAAATATCAAATCAATAAAGGAAAAAGTCGCCAACTGGCGGCTTTTTTTATTTGGTTATGAAGCGGGATGTGAGAAATACGAGCGCTATATGAGAAATATGAGCGAAATGAGAATTCGCCATCAGAATATCACCCTTGATCCTTATGTAAGACAAAGGACTTTGGAACTATTGCTCAAATACAGCAAGGAATATTTCTGTAAACAAGTTAGGCATAAACTATCATTGACGATGATAATCATTATCAACTATTGTTATACATGTAAATAATAATGAGAATCATTTTCAATACAGAAATTTTATTTTCAATAAGGAGGAGCAAACATGAGCACCTTACAAATAGAAAAGAACAAACAATACCTTAAACAACAGGAGGAAAGAGAGTCGAACGCAAGATCTTATCCGAGGCGTATTCCGATCGCAATTGAGGAAGCAGAAGGGATTTATGTGAAAGATGCTGACGGAAACAAATACATAGACTGCCTTGCTGGAGCAGGCACACTAGCTCTTGGCCACAACCATCCAGTTGTAATTGATGCGATCGAAAAAGTACTGCATGACAAACGGCCATTACATACATTAGATTTAACAACTCCTGTAAAAGAAGAGTTTGTGAGTGAAGTATTTGCGAGTTTACCAGAAAAATTTGCCCGAAAAGCAAAGATTCAGTTTTGCGGACCAACAGGAGGGGACGCGATTGAAGCAGCGATCAAGCTTGTAAAAACGGCAACAGGAAGAAGAAGCATTCTTTCCTTTCAAGGGGGGTATCATGGAGCAACTCACGGAACGATGGCACTTTCAGGGAATTTAGGACCAAAGGAAAAAGTACAAGGGTTAATGCCTGATGTTCATTTTATGCCATATCCGTATGCATATCGTTGTCCGTTTGGAATCGGGGGAGAAGAGTCGCACAAAATCAGTGCACAATACATTGAGAATCTGCTTGATGATCCAGAGAGCGGTATTTTGTCCCCGGCAGCGATGATCTTTGAAGTCGTTCAAGGTGAGGGCGGATCCATCCCAGCACCAATCGAGTGGCTGCAAGAAATGCGTCGTATCACAAAAGAGCGCAACATACCTTTAATTATTGATGAAGTGCAAACAGGAATTGGGCGTACTGGAGAGCTATTCGCTTTTGAACATGCAGGCATCATTCCAGACGTAGTTGTCCTTTCAAAGGCAATCGGCGGTAGCCTTCCGTTATCGGTAGTGATTTATGACAAGGAACTTGATAAATGGTCACCGGGAGCACATATCGGGACGTTCCGCGGTAATCAGATGGCTATGGCTGCAGGAACTGCAACATTGCGTTATATCAAGGAAAATCGATTATCACAGCATGCAGCAAAGCTTGGTGAAAAGCTGATGCTGGAGCTATCAATCTTACAAAATGAGATTCCGGAAATCGGTAATGTTCGAGGATTGGGCTTGATGATAGGAGCAGAGATTGTTAATCCGCGTGTTCCATCAAAATTGAAAGGCACATATGAGGCGAACCCTGAACTTGCAAGCCGTATACAGCGAGAGTGCTTTAACCGGGGACTAATTCTAGAAGTCGGAGGAAGACATGGAAGTGTCATCAGATTCTTGCCTCCATTAATCATTACGGAAGAACAGCTGGATGATGTGATCGCGATATTTACAGATGCGGTAAGAGCCGCACTAAATTAGAGGTGCAGCATGAACACAACTTACTTTGATCGTTTTTTTCTAAATGATAGTGAAGAAAGTCTGCAAAACTTTCAGCACATGGTGTTTGAGACACAGCACCTTTTGAATGAGTTTTATAGCCAGAACACTAATGCTTTTAACGGCAAGCAGCCAAAAGACATTGAAGATGAAATAAATAAATTATCACTTACTTCAATAAATGGAGACGATCCTTATAGTGTTCTCAATGATATAAAAAAAGCAGTTGTGAATAACAGCATTCATGTATCACATCAAACCAGCATCGGGCATTTACATTGTCCACCACTTCTGCCGGCGATTTCCGCCGAGCTGATCATTGCCGCGCTTAATCAGTCAATGGATTCGTGGGATCAAAGTTCAGCAGCGACTTATTTGGAAGAAAGGCTCATTCAATGGGTGATCCATAAGCTCAATCTATCAACACGAGCGGACGGTACATTTACGAGCGGAGGCACACAATCCAACTATATGGGACTGCTGCTGGCACGTGACCGATTTTGTGATCAAAAATGGGACTGGAATGTGAAGGTGTATGGCCTTCCACCAGAATCGCATAAGATGCGTATACTTTGTTCAGAAGATGCTCATTTTACTGTGAAAAAATCAGCATTCCAACTTGGACTTGGTGAAAAAGCGGTTGTGACAATCCAAACCGATGAGAACAAAAAGATGAACACATCCATCTTAAGGAAAGAAATTGACCAATTAAAAGCAGAGGGATTGTATCCGATGTGTGTTGTTGCAACAGCTGGAACGACTGATTTTGGCAGCATCGATCCGATTTCAGATATCGGTGTCATCGCGCATGAGAATGGACTTTGGCTGCATGTCGATGCAGCTTATGGCGGCGCATTAATGTTAAGCGAAAGACACAAGACAAAGCTGACAGGTATTGGAAAAGCAGATTCCATTACAATCGATTTTCACAAGCTGTTTTATCAGCCGATCAGCTGCGGCGCTTTTTTTGTAAAAGACAAATCGAGCTTCCGTTACTTAGCTCACCATGCGGACTATTTGAACCCAGAAAATGATGAAGAAGACGGGCTTGTTCATTTAGTCAGTAAATCAGTGCAAACAACGAGACGATTCGATGCGTTAAAACTTTACATGTCCCTTCGAATGGTCGGAGAAAAGAATTTCGCTAACATGATTGATTACACGATTCATTTAGCACAGCAAACCGTTACTGTTATGAAACAAAAGAGCTCGATCGAAGTTTGCAATGTAAAACCAGAGATCAACGCAGTTGTTTTCCGTTATGTAGATGCATCTGAAGAGAGATTAAACGAATTGAACACGTTTATATATAAGATGCTCATCCATACTGGTACAGCACTAGTCGCAAAAACGAAAGTAAACGATCAAGTGTATTTAAAATTCACATTATTGAATCCACGAACGACAATCGTGGATATTGAAGACATTCTTCATAGTATTTCTCAATTTGCCGCAGAGTACGAAAACAGGGGGATCGCCCAATGACGAAGCATAAATTACGAGCAGAACAAGCAAGCATGCAAAGTTTTATAAATTGTTATTTGAGAGAAACGCAAAATTATAAGGAAGTGAATCAAGAAGCAGAACATATACAGTGGAGCGGGGAAAAACGAGCGAAATGGATAAAGATATCCCTTGAAAATCAAGATGCAGAAATTTTTGCAGCAATTAAGCATTGGTCTTTAACAGGACGCCATTTATTCCATTTTCCACTTTTAATAAAGTCTGGAACGAAATTTGTGACGCTCGATTACATCACTTTAGTATCACTCCTATCTAAAGAATTATTGCTGGAGCATAGCCGAGAAGATGCTGAAGATGAGCTGATGCTTCGCACGATCCTAAGCAAACAAAACATTCAGAGGTATTTAGAAGAGCGAGAGAGTGATGGAGAAAATCTGCAAAACAGTTGTTTCACGTTTATAGAAGCAGAGCAGTCGCTTCTATTCGGGCATTTGCTTCATCCGACACCGAAAAGTAAACAAGGAATGACATTCGAACAGGAAGCCCTTTATTCTCCAGAACTAAAAGGCTCTTTTCAGCTTCACTTTTTTCATGTGGACCGTTCGATCGTCAATCAGGATTCAGCAGGCAGTGATTTAGCTGAAGAGATTACATTGCAGCTGCTGCAAAAAGATGCAAACTTTGTAAGGGATATCGAACAGGACGCAAATTCGGTTTTCATTCCGGTTCATCCCTTACAAGTTCCGGTTCTTTTGAACTCTGCCCACGTACAAAAGAACATAGCAGAAGGGAAGCTCAGCTACATCGGACCATATGGAGAAATGTTCTCGGCGACTTCATCGATGCGGTCGGTTTATAGCCGTGATTTTAAACACATGTTTAAATTCTCCGTACCGGTTAAGATCACAAACTCGCTTCGCGTCAACTTAGAAAAAGAGCTTCATAGAGGAGTAGAGGTTACAAGGCTCATGCAGTCTGAAATCGGACAAGAGCTAAATGAGTTCTTCCCGGCATTTCAGATTATCCAAGACCCGGCTTTCTTGAACATTCAGACTGAAAAAGAAACATCTGGTTTTGAAGTGGTGATCAGAGATAATCCATTTTATGAAAATGATCAAAATGCAAGTTTGATAGCAGGACTTTGTCAGGATCATGGCTATGGAGGACGTTCTCGAATCGCTGCAATCATTCACGGACTTGCTGAAAAAGAAAACAGAGCAACTGAAGAAGTAAGCCAGGAATGGTTTTCAGAATACTTGTCAATTTGTTTAGATCCGATGCTTTGGCTGTTTGAAACATATGGAATAGCACTCGAAGCACATCAGCAAAACTCGATCGTTCAGATGGAAGGTGGGTATCCTAGTAAATTTTATTATCGAGATAATCAAGGCTATTATTACAGCGAATCGAAAGCAGATCTATTAGTGAAACAGCTGCCAGGCCTCAACAGAAAAAGCGTCACGATTTGCAGTGATGAAGTGGCAGTTGAACGATTCCGTTATTACTTTTTCATGAATCATTTATTTGGATTAATCAACAGTTTCGGATCTGCAGGACTCATAGAAGAATCAAAGCTTATGAAAATAGTAAGAAACCGTCTTGTTCATCATGACACATTAACTGGCGGCAAGTCTGAACTGTTAAGAAGTTTGCTGGATTCGAAAGAACTTCCTTGTAAAGCGAATCTGCTTACTCGTTTTCATGATATGGACGAGCTTGTCGGTTCACTCGAAAGCCAATCGGTTTATACAAACATTCCAAATCCGTTACAAAAGGTGTTGACGACAGATGCAGTCAGAAGCTAGTTATTATGATTCGTCGATCGAAAAGACCATATCCTTTGTAAAAGTAGATTTAGAGAGGGATGCAGCAATGCTTCATAAGTGGCAGCAGCAGCCTTATGTGATTCCGTATTGGAAACTTGATATTCCGTTTGCATCATATAAAAAACATCTGGAGAACTTTTTGGAGGACAAGCATCAGACTTTGTATCTGGGCTTGATCAATGGTGTTCCGATGAGCTATTGGGAATCGTATTGGGTAATAGGCGATGTAGTTGAAAAATGCTATGGTCCTGAAACATATGATCAAGGAATCCATCTTTTGGTTGGAGCGGATGCTTATCTTGGTAAAGGGTATGCTTTGCCGCTTTTGCGTGCGATGGTTCATTTTCAGTTTTTATCAAAGGAAACAAAAAAAGTAATCGCTGAACCAGATATTCGAAACCACAAAATGATACATGTTTTTGAAAAATGCGGTTTTGAAAAAGTGAAACCAATCGAGCTGCCGGATAAGACAGGTATGCTCATGTACTGCCACAGAGAGACGTTTGAGAGGAGATGGAACGATGTCTTTACAGAAGCCACAACCTGAAAAAGTGTTTGATATTATCGGAGTTGGCATTGGCCCATTCAATCTTGGACTAGCGGCGATGCTGGATGAAACAGAGGGAAAAGAAGCCCTCTTTTTTGAGAAAAAAACGGAGTTCAACTGGCATAAAGGGATGCTGATCGAAGGAACGACATTACAGGTCCCATTTTTTGCAGATTTAGTGAGTATGGCAAACGTGAAAAGCAAGTATACGTTTCTGAACTATTTACAGGAACATAACAGACTGTACCATTTTTATTTTCTGGAGAACTTTCATATTCCGCGTACAGAATATAATCACTATTGCCGGTGGGCTGTGAGCCAGCTTGAGTCTTGCCGTTTTGGTATGGCAGTGGAGCAGATTTTGCCGGTGGAAAGTGCCTATGGTCAATTGTATGAAGTCATTGTAAAACACGAAGATTCAATTGAAACAAAAACCTATTACACAAAACATCTTGCTGTAGGTATTGGTACGAGCCCTTCTGTTCCAGCTCATCTTGAAAAGAAACTAGGTACAAAAGTTATACATTCGTCGCAATACATGGAGCGAAAAGAGGAATTGCTGGATGTAAAATCCATCACGGTGATCGGGTCAGGACAGAGCGCTGCAGAGGTTTTCTACGATCTCGCGCAAAATCAGGATAACGATTCGTATTCGCTGAACTGGTTTACAAGGTCACAGGGTTTTTTCCCGATGGAATATTCGAAGCTTGGTTTAGAGTATTTTTCGCCGGATTATACGAACTTCTTTTATCAATTACCATCACCCAAAAAGGACGAGCTATTGCAAAAGCAAGACCTTTTATATAAAGGGATCAGTATGGATACGATCGCGGATATTTATAATCTACTATACGAAAAATCAGTAGGTCAGGAAAAACCGGAAATCTTTTTGCAGGCGATGACTGAGCTTGTTCACTTAGAAAAAGAGGAAGATACAAACCTCTTATCTATGAGACAAACCGTCACAGGTGATGTCTTTGAATTGAAATCAGATGTCGTGATTTTAGGAACAGGATATGCCCCCTCATTTCCTCATTTTCTTATGAACATGCAGGAAAAAATCGAGTGGGATAAGAAAAACAGATACCAGATTTCACACGATTACCGCTTACAAACAAAAGGGAGCGATAACAATCACATCTTCATTCAGAATGGAGAGCTGCATACACATGGTGTCGGTGCTCCTGATCTTGGTCTTGGTGCCTATCGGAATGCAGTAATTATAAATAAGCTCTTTGATGAAGAAATCTATCCGGTTAGCCAGAAAAATGTGTTTCAGACGTTTGGAACGGAACCGTCATGGAAACAAATTCCCGTTCGCTAAACACGTTCCTTTTAAGTTGTGTCTTTTTGTTTGTATACACGGAGGTGTTGTTGTCACCTTTCTACCCTCAGTTTTTTAAAAAGGTGTACGGGATAACTGACCCTGAGATAACAGGAATTTATATTATGACATGCCGCTTGGTTGTTGTCGTCTTTACGCCGATATGGGGCTATATAGCGAAAAAAAAGAATAACAGTTCCGCCTTGCTTGTCATTGGGCAAGGGGGAACAGGGATCTCCTGTTTTTTAATGGCGGTATCACAAACGTTTGAAATGTTTATGGAAGCGAGTATTTTATTGCTGATTTTTAAGAGCAGCTACTTTTTGCTCTATACAATCATGATGGACCAGAACAAGAATCGCACAACAGGTGCTGCAGCAAGTTATCACGCAGTTCTTCAAGGCGCTATTGCAACGGCGACAGTATGTTCTGGATGGGTGATCCAGATGGGAAATCCTCTTCAGATCTTCTGGATTATCGGGGGGATGGAATGCATGCTTGGGTTCTTCAGTTATTTTATGCTTAAGAAAACGATAAGCAAGCCGAACCAAGAAGATGCAGGAGTGAATAAGGCAAATAATCGTCTGCTGCCGCAATTTATTAAGTTCGGAATCGTTGTTTTAACACTGCATTTAGCTGTGAATATGATTCGTCCATTTTTCACGACATATACGGAAACGATTTATAAAACGAATACGATGACAAGCAGTATTCTGTTTTTAATCCCTAGTGTAATGGCGATTATCGCTCTGCCGCTCATTCAGAAATACAGCGGAAAATGGGGCTGGAACGGTTATGTTGCGGCAACGGTGATGATGGTTTCAGGATTGTTTTTTCAAGGGATCGAAACAGGAATCGCTGGTCTGATCCTATTTCGCTGTTTGTTTGGAATAGGGGCAGCCTGGTGTTTGGCGCGCATGGATGTTTTCATTTTTCAATCGAGTGTTAACGCACACGGTGATTATAGCAAGGCTGCGGCCATCCAAAACGTTGGCTTGCTCCTGGCACCCGTAGCAGCATCATCGATTGTAAATGTACGATCTTTATCACAAGTCTTCATCTACGCAAGTCTGCTCGTCGTATTGCATTTTGTTGTGTTTTTATGGAGCATGTTCACTGATCAAAGAGACAATGAGGAAATTCACATACATAAGGAGGAAAAGCATGCTTTATCTAAATGAAACAGAATCGATTCTAAAAAAAGATACGTGGGAAACCGTTAACAAAAATTTACTCGCAAAAATGTTTGCGGAATATATGTATGAAGACATGATACATCCTGAAGAAATAGAAGGTGGTTATGTTTTTACGGTTGATGAAGACCGTAAATATCGTTTTCAAGCTGAAAAACGCTGCTTTGACAGCTATGATGTAAATCCAGGATCGATTGAAGTTTTGGAGGATGAAGAATGGAAACCGGCAGTAAGTGCGATTCGTTTTTTGACAGATATTCAGCCGATGATCGGAATGTCTTCTGAAACGGCGGGGCATTTAATAAAAGAGTTGAACCATACGCTAATAGCTGATGCGACTCTATTAAACAATCATACGAAAACTTCGGACGAACTGGTTGATCTAGATTATGCTGAACTCGAAGGCGAGATGTCCGGTCATCCATGGATCACATATAATAAGGGCCGAATCGGTTTTGGCTTTGATGATTATGCAAAATATGCACCTGAGAACCAGCAGGAGACGAAGCTGTTTTGGATCGCTGTTCACCGCGACCGCGCACAGTTTCAGTCAGTAAATGAGCTTCATTATGAAAAGTTGATTCTTAAAGAACTCGACGATATTATTCTTCAGCATTTTAATGAAATTCTCCGGCAAAATGGGAAACAGCCGATCGATTACTATTTTATTCCGGTTCACGAATGGCAATGGAAAAATGTCCTGATTCAAAACTTTCCAGAAGATTTAGCAAATGGTATGATTGTCCCTTTAGAAGAGGGAACCGATCATTACTTGCCTCAGCAGTCAATCAGGACGTTTGTTAACACAACGAATAAGCTAAAATCTCATGTGAAGCTCCCAATGAGCATTTTAAATACACTCGTTTATCGCGGACTTCCTTCAGAACGTACCTTGATTGCGCCGATGGTTACAGAGCATATTAAAGGAATCTATGAGCGTGACAGTTTTTTAAAAGATGAATGTGAAGTCGTACTGCCAGGAGAAGTAGCGAGCATAAATGTCGACCATCCGCATTATAGCAAGTTAAAAGGGGCGCCTTATCAGTATTTAGAAATGCTCGGAACGATTTGGCGCGAAAGCATCTATACGTATTTAAAAGAAGGAGAACAGCCGATTACGTTAGCAGCACTTCATCATGTCGATGGAAACGGGAAGCCATACGTGCAAAGTCTGATTGAAAAGTCTGGACTGAGTGCAGACGAATGGGTGAAACAATTCTTTGGAGTTGTGATGCCGCCTCTTCTGCATTTCCTTTATCAATATGGAACAGTTTTTTCACCGCATGGCCAGAATACGATTTTGATCTTAAAAGATTACAAGCCTGAAAGATTAGCAGTAAAAGATTATGTGGATGACGTAAATATTTCAGATCAGCCTTTCCCGGAGTTAGAGGGTGTAAGTGAAGAGTTGCGTACAGTATTACGCAGTGAACCGCCTGAAGGATTAACTCAGTTTATCTTTACAGGACTCTTTATTTGTCATCTTCGCTACATGTCTAATGTGCTGGTAAGGAACGAACTTATGGAAGAGTTGGCGTTCTGGACACACTTGGCAAAAAGCATTGAAGCGTATCAGAAGCGTTTCTCTCATTTAGAAGAACGGTTTAAGCTGTTTGATTTCTTTAAACCAGAGCTGACAAAATTGTGTCTAAACCGAAACCGTATGGTGGACTACGGCTATGGTGATGGAGATGATCGCCCGCATGCTTCAGAGTTTGGGAAGGTTAGGAATGCTTTGCACGAGCTTCGCATTGATGTTTGATAAGCATCGAATCTCTTCGTCATTTTGTTCTTCCGGTGCTCATGAGTAACTATGCTCCTGCGATTACTCGTCGGAACTCGTAGTCCATGCAAGCTTTGCTTGTCACTCTGATCCCCAGAACTTCACTTCCTCAACCTTCTCGCTTCTTAAACATCAACAATGAGAATAAAGGAAAAGAAATGGAGAAAGTCGCTTCTGCGGCTTTTTTGTTTTGGCAGATAAAGGGTTTTGGGTTAAAAATTGAAACTTCTGTCTTTTTATTTTTGTATGTAATAATATGTAAAAGAAGTGTTTTTAAGGGGGGATACATAGATGAACGAATTTGGTTCAGGGGACATGATGTTTGAGTTAGTACCTATTATTATTGGTGTCATCTTTCTTATTGTAATTGGAGCGATTATTTTCGCCATTTTTAAAGGAATCAGCCAATGGAATTACAATAACAAACAGCCTCAATTGTCTGTTGCCGCTGAAGTAGTAACGAAACGGACCAAGGTAAGCGGGGGGGCAAATGATACTTCTGCAAGCACCAGTTATTATGTTACTTTTGAAGTAGAAAGTGGAGATCGTATGGAATATCATGTGAAATCACAAGATTACGGACAGTTGGTTGAAGGAGACAGAGGAACTTTATCTTTTCAAGGAACACGATTTTTAGGATTTATTCGAAACAAAAAAACGGAATCCATCTAATAGGCTGTTCATAAATAACCCTGGGAGGTTAACAGATGAACGAGTTTGAAACGATGAGTTACCATGAGATCAATATGCTTATTGGCGTTATAGTTTTTACGATAGTAATGGCGGCTTTTTTGTTCAAGCTAATGGAACGTTTCAGACAGTGGAACTTCAATAATAATGAACCGCTTGGGTCCGTGAGTGCGATTGTAAAAGCGAAACGTACACGCATAGATGGCGGTTCAAATGATACAACACGCACTGATTATTTTATAACGTTTGAACTGAAAAACGGTGATCGTAAGGAATTCAAAGTAAAGCCTGAAGAGTTCGGAGTCTTAGTTGAAGAAGATAAAGGGACATTGGAATATCAAGGTACCAGATATGTTGGATTTGCACTGAAAAAAGATAGAAGTAAGCTATAGAGAAAAAGGAGTTGTTTCAACATGCAAACAGAACTTGAAAACTATCAAGCAAGTGTTATTAGAGCTTTTTTTGATAAAGAAGGAAAGCTGAAGAATATACCGTCACAAAAAAAGAAAAAGCTTGTTGTATTGGAGCACATTATCAGACAACTTGATGATAATGAGAAGATAAGTGAACCTGAACTTAATCAATTTATTAAAAGATATCACGAAGATTTTTGTACGATTCGAAGAGAATTTATCATCAATGGGTTCATGGAACGTGAATCGGGATCTTACATGAAAAGACCAGAGGATATGTGGGTGAAGTGGCAAGAGTTGAAGTAGTAATTTAAGAAAGTAGTGAGCCCGCAGAACATTGCTGCTTAAACAATATAGTCATGAACGTTTTAGTAGAAGCGGTACATGCATTTATTAAAGGCTATTGTAATACTAATGAATTATCAATTGAACAGGTATGCAGGTCATTGAAGTTTGTATGGTACTTGGAAAGTACATGGTGGATCATCCCTAAAATGAACCATGTGGGTGAACCGGCGAAAAGGTTTGCAAAAGAAATGATCTGGTTAGCCCAAAACATTGTTAGGATGGATTCAATCCTCCTTGGAAAAATGTAGCTGCATAATTTACGTTTTAACAAATCTCTGTAAGGGAACATCCTCATTAGAAGAAAAAGAGGAGTGGTGAAGTGGAGACGAAACAATTATGCTTGCTGACTAAAGAAGATATGACAAATCCGGATCGAGTTCCAGCATGGGTCATTGAAGAATACAAGACCTTTCATGAAACAGTTACTGACAAAACGTTTCCTTGCTATTTTGGTATGTCTGCAGAGAAAAAAGGTGAACTTCGGTATGCTTATATGACGCATGATGACTGGTCCAACTTGCCAGAAGCTATTAAGGAATTCAACAAGCTCTTTGATGCACCAAAGCTCATTCGCCATGGCTTGTTTGTATTTGTAGAACCTGAAAAAGAAGAGAAAGACATCCCTCATTATCGTCAATATTTCTGGGATATCCTCCAATACCTTCACCAAGAAGATGATCAGCCTTGGCCTGAACAAATTCCGAAAGATCCAGATCATCACTTGTTTGCCTTTTCATTTGATAATGAACCCTATTTTGTATTCGGGAATGCCCCAGCATACAAGCAGCGGAAAACACGTGATCTAGGGAACAGCTTAGTACTTGGTTTCCAGCCACGCCGGATTTTTGAGGGATTGGAAGGAACATCCCCAGGCGGAAGCATGTCACGTGAAAAAGTTCGTGAACGCGTAGAGAAGTGGGATAATCTGCCGAAGCATCCGAACATCAGCCATTATGGCGATCCGGAGCATCGAGAATGGAAGCAATACTTCATTGGAGATGATGTTGAACCGATTCAAGGGAAATGTCCGTTTCATCATAAATAAAACAGTTGAGTAAAGAGTACACATCACTGTATGTGTGCACTTTTTTTTGAAGAATTAGAAGGGTTGTTGGGAGAGAAGTAGCGAGCATTGTCAAAAAGAGTCGGTTCGTGCGTATCTGTATAAAAAGTGTGGCATTCATACGAAAATTCATGAGATTATCAATGATTTTTTTGGTATTCTTACTGCTTTTTGTGGATAAAACTTTTTACTGCCAAATTAAATGGATAAATAGCTTTGAAATCGCTATTTATCCTCATTTTTAAACGTTTTTACTAGTTGGGATGTTGTTTGGATCTTTATATTGGCGGATGTTACCGATAAATATCACAATACTAATAACTGTTGCAGTAAAATAAGCCTTGTTAAAGTTAAAACTGTCGATTGAGCTCTTATTGACCCAAACATGATAACAAAGTTTAGTTGCCATAATGACGAAAACCATTACGATCATGAGCATTATATATTGATACAAAGTCTTTTTAGGAACCAAAACCAAACCTCCTAATTTTTTACTAATGAACTTATTCTTCAGTACTATACAAATTCCTTTTTATTGTTTTCTATAAATCCTATATTCATAGTCTCTCCAAGCATTCATAAGCTTTTTAATACGAATTGCCTGCCATGGATTAAACATGGTTTGTCCGTGTTTGTTAAAAGCAATTTCGTTACTTAATACATATGCGGCAAAGAAAAATTTCTATTTGTAAGACCGCAGCAAATTAAAGAATAACAAGAAGTATATTTAATGGTAATTTTATACAAAATAGATAGTAGCCATTCGGGTGGATTCGTCTTCCCGGGTGGTTTTTATTTTGCAGCTTCGGTGTCGAAATTTAGAAAGACTTAATTCCTTACCATTTAAACTTAATTCCTCCCAAAACAGGCTTAATCCAGAAAATTCGCTTCAAATTTATTATCACATTTCGGTCCCGAATGAAGATTTAGTTGATTTTTTTAAAACACTGCGAAAAAACCTGTCTATCGTTTGAGAACGAGTGTGGTTTCATCTTACTTCTACTTGTTTTAGGGAAATCAACAAAGGTTGTTAGAAAGTTTTTAGCCATTTTTGGAAAAAATGAAAATAAACTAATTGAGGGACGTTTACGGTATAGCGATTTAAGGGAAAAGCACATTAGGAACCAAACCAAATGGAGGTTAAAGATGGCTACCGTAATTAAAGGAGAATTTAATCTCATGAACTGTGACAGTGAATACGGACAATTAAAGAAAGTAATCGTCTGTGAACCAAGATTTATGAAAATTGATGAAGTAATTAATGAAACGCAAAGGCATTTTGCGAAAGATAATATTAATATGGAACGTGCAATGGAACAGCATCAACAGTTTGTACAAACACTCAAAGATAACGGTATAGATGTTTATAAACTGCCTCCAAGAGAAAAGTTTCCTGAACAAGTGTTTACAAGAGATATCGGGTTTACGATAGGGGATACAGTATTTGTTTCAAGGATGGGCAGTACCATACGCGACGGGGAAGAAAAAGTTCTTCGCAGCTGGCTGCTTGAACATCAAATCAATCTTTCGCTCATTGAAGGAGACCGCATTGAAGGCGGAGATGTGATCATTCACGGCAGGAGAGTGTATATAGGGGTAAGCGGCCGAACAACAGAAGCGACGATAAAGGAACTGCAAAACCAAATCCCTAACATGGATGTGATCCCAGTTCCATTCAATCCGATCTTTTTGCACCTTGATTGTGTATTCAACATTTTATCTGAAACAGAAGCCCTTGTTTACGCGGATGCGTTTGAAGAGGAGACGCTGAAACTTCTTGCTTCACACTTTCATTTAATTGAAGTAAACAAAAAAGAACAATTTACGATGGGTACGAACGTGCTATCGATTGGAAACAAAAAAATCATAAGCTTACCATGTAATAAAAGTGTGAATGCTGCACTGCGTGAACGAGGATACCAAGTGATTGAAGTAGATATATCAGAAATCATTAAATCGGGCGGATCATTCAGGTGTTGCTCTATGCCTTTATATCGGGAAACGGTTCATTAAATAACAAAAGGTGTCTCTGCCGTAATAGGCAGAAGCACCTTTTTTTACTATATAAAGAATCAAGACGTAGTGATAAGTTTAGGTTGAAAGTATAAGTGCAACAAACATTGACGGAAAACTCTTGGAATCAGTCAAGTTTTCTTTAAATCTTCACTTCAGCAGATACATGTAATGGCAGAACGATTGAAAAAGTTGTCATAATTTCATCGGATGTGCAGCTGATTGTACCTTTATGTTTTTCAATGATTTTTTTACATACAAAAAGTCCTATACCTGTTCCAAGCTCCTTTGTTGTGAAAAAAGGCTCAAAGATAGTTTTCATCGTCTCAGGAGGAATGGCAGGTCCGTTATTTGAGATGTTAATTTGAACATGAGATGCGCTTTGATCCAGCTTGCTATAGATCATGATTCGCCGGTTTTGCTTTTTTTGCCTTAACGCATCTATTGAATTCATGATTAAGTTAATCAAGACTTGTTTCAGTTCATCCTTATGTGCGCGCAGAATGGTTGTTGGATCAATCCGCGGAACTACGTTTACGTCAGCATCTACAAGACTTGGGTACATGAAGTCCAGTATGTCTGAAAATAAATCTTCAAGAGGGAATTCTTCGGCTTCTCTTTCTTGCACTCCTTTTCGTGAGGCATGCAAAAATTGAGAGATGCGAAAGTTAAGCTGAGTCAGTTCATGGCTAATAATATCGATATATTTCAGGTTCGGATTCTCCTGCTGCATCAGTTTCACGAAGCCCATAACAGCTGTGAGCGGATTACGGAATTCATGAACGAAGCTGGATGACATTTGACCAAGAATCGTAAGGCGTTCTTTATGGCTTTGATTAATAAACATTGTTTTTTCTTGGATTTCAGCATCTTTCAGCTGTGTATATTTTTTCACAGCATGATACAAAAATTCATCAAAAAGCGAGTTAATGTTTTCGAGTACAGGCTGTAGATGTTCAATGGATATACGCGACCCAGTAACGAAACGGATAATTTCACTGCGGCCTATATTTACGTTATAAACGAATTCGCCAATATTAATATCTGCTTCAAGCCTTTGGGTTGCCACATCGTGTGCAAGCTGTATGACTTTCTCATGCGATAAGTGACCTTGCAGAGAACGTTTAACTAATTCAAAAATATGTACGGCATTTTCAATCACTTTATCTTTATGTATATCATTGGTGGAAATGATGACTTTATCATACCAGTCATGTAAATAAGTAGGCAGATTTTTATCCATATAAGCAATTAGACTTTCTGTAATGTCCACAACTAGCACCTCTTCCAACAATAAAATCATAGAAAGATAGAACAAATATTGTTATGTAAAAATCGTTCCTACTACATATAGTAATTGATTGCTAATTGAAATGCTATATACAGTTTACAATTTTTTCTTAAAAAAGTGCAAATTTAAGGTAGGTAAATCGAAGGGCAGTACCGAAAAGTATTATTGAACTTCATTACCCATAAATTCTTCGTTATCATTTCTTGCTATCCTTCAATAGTCCGTTAAATTTTCTAACTATTCAAAAAATATTTTGTAATTTCATAATATGAAATTTCGAGATTGTTCCAATCATTTTTTTTCAATATGATAAACGCATACTAAAAAGGAGTGATTTTTTTTAGATGACTTTCTCAAATTGCATATCCGCTTGAGGGGGAGAATTGTTGATATCATCTGTTCAAAAAATGACAAGGATATTAAACTGTTTCACCAAGAATGAACCAGCTCTAGGAAACTTGCAAATTGCAGAAAAACTTCAAATGAACCCAAGTACTGTTCATCATATCGTGAGGACCCTTTGCCAAGAAGGTATATTAATTCAAGACAGTCAAAAAAAATATAGATTAGGATGGAAGCTCCTCGAATGGAGCAACCATGTAATGTACCAGCAGGACATCAATACTGATGCACTTCCTTTATGCGAAGGTTTGGTCAGAAGATTTAATGCAACCGTACATATCGGAATGTTTGATAGCGGGGAAGTACGATTCGTCTTGCGAGTCGCATCTAAAGATTCAGTGCCAGTCCCTACATATATTGGTGATACACTGCCTGCTTATTGTTCGAGTACTGGAAAAGTTTTACTGGCTTTTAATCCCTCACTTATTAAGCCGACGATCGCAAAGGGACTTCTGCAGCGTGCAGACAATACCATTACATGTGTCGAAAAACTGAAAGAAGAAATGAAAACGATTAAGTCTAATGGTTATGCCATAAGTAATAATGAAAACGAGATGGGGCTGTATGGAATTGCAGCACCAATTAAGTCCTATACTGGACAGACGATTGCTGCCTTAAATATGGTAGGTCCTGTAGCATATATGATGGGGCAAAATACACAAAGTATGATTCATCATGTGGTCAAAACTGCAGAGTCTATTTCAAAAGAACTAGGTTTTATCAGCGTTTATTGAAAGCGCTTTCTTTATATTTACTCTGTTAAACATCGTTGTCGAAAAGGCAATGAAAATCTGCCACACTCAGGCTAGAAAAACGGGCTGCCGAGACCCCGCAGGATGCAATACGAGGAGGCATGGGGGAGTGGTTTTTTGACTTCCAGGGATTGTCATCACGATCAATTAACAGAGCTTTTTTATGAAACATTTAAGGAGGTAAGGTGAGTGGGAATTAGAACGGGTGCGCAATACATGGAAGGGTTAAAATCACGGACACCGGAGATTTGGATGGAAGGCAGAAGGGTTACAGATGTTGTAAATGAGCCTGTTTTCAAACAGCCGATCCAAGAAATTGCCAGATTGTATGACATGCAGCACGATCCGCAATATCAGAATGATATTACACACATTTGCGCTGAAACAGGTGAGCGCGTGAACAACTCGTTTTTGCATCCAAAAAGCTTTGAAGAAATGATGGCACGGAGCAAGCTTTTTGAAGTTTATGCTAAAGCTACTTTTGGGCTCATGGGGCGAACGCCGGACTTTTTAAACGTCGTAGTTACAGGTATGGCTCACAACGGGTGGTTCCTTGATCAATACAACCCGGATTGGTCGGTCAATATTAAAAATTACTACAATTATATTAGAGACAACGACTTGTTTTTAACACATGCGATCATAAATCCGCAAAATGACCGCAGTAAGAACTCTCATGGTCAGAAAGATACATTTACACACCTTGGAGCAGTAGAAGAAACCCCTGATGGGTTGATTGTTCGGGGAGCTAAAATGCTGGCGACGCTTGCACCGATTACGGATGAAGTCATTATTTATTCGTTCCCAGGGTTTGCTCCGGGAGATGAGCGATATGCGTTAGCGTTTGCGATCCCGATTGATACTCCCGGACTTAAGCTTCTTTGCCGTGAGCCGATGCAGGACGGGAAACGTTCTTTGTTTGACCATCCATTAGCATCAAGGTTTGAAGAAATGGATGCTCTTCTCGTGTTCAACGATGTACTTGTCCCGTGGGATCGAGTGTTTCTTTATAACAATGTTGAAGCAGCTAACTTCCTTTATCCGAAAACGGGGATCGCTCAGCAGCCCGCACATCAGTCAGGCGTGAGAGGGTATGTAAAACTGGCGTTTGCAACAGAAGTCGCTTGCAAATTAGCCGACTCCATAGGCGTAGATGTATATTTAAATGTTCAGCATGATCTCGGGGAGCTTGTACAAAATGTAGAGGTGATCCGTTCTTTATTACGTGTTGCTGAGTATGAGCATGAAACAACAGCATCAGGTGAAGTGATGCCGAATGGAGCGGCGCTGGAAACTATTCGGGGCATGCTTCCTAAAATGTATCCGAGGGCAATCGAAGTGATCCAGGTTATCGGAGCAGGCGGCCTGCTCATGTCTCCAACAGGTTATGACTTTAACGCGCCTGAAATCAGGGATGATATTGATAAATACTACCTCGGACGTGAAGGTGTTGACTCGCTGGAGCGGGTGAAACTGTTTAAGCTCGCTTGGGATCTTTGCGGTGAAGCTTTTGGACAGCGGCTTCTTCAATACGAACGGTACTATACAGGAGATCCAATTCGCAAAAGAGCGATTTTTTACAATGGCCATAAAAGAAAAGCAAGTTTCTCCATGGTAGATGAGGCACTGTCTGTAACCGAAAATATCGTTGAAACCCAGCCTAAGCTGGTTAAATAAAGGGAGGTAATTAAAATGAGTTCAAGTACAGCAACTTTAAAATCTTTTAACCTATTAAAATTTATTGAAGAAAACAAAGATTTGCTCAAGCCCCCGGTAAATAACAAAGTCATTTGGCAGGATTCAGAGTTTATCGCCATGATCATCAGCGGACCGAATAAAAGACGTGACTTTCACGTTGATCCATCAGATGAGTTTTTTTATCAGATTAAAGGCAGCTGTTATGTAGAAATTATTAACAATCAAGAGAAGCGTGAAGTTGTGGAAGTAAAAGAAGGTGATGTGTTCATGTTGCCTGCAATGGTTCCACATTCTCCACATCGCGTTGCGGATTCGTATGGCCTTGTTATTGAACGTAAACGTGCCCAAGGTGAGCTTGAAGACTTCGTTTGGTTCTGTGACCGCTGTGATTCTGAAATGCACAGAGTAACCGTTCAACTGAACGATATCGAAAAGCAAGTGAAAGAAGCGATCCATAGCTTCAACTCCAATGAACGTGTTCGACTCTGCAAGGACTGTGGCTATCAGATGCCTGAAAATGTGGAGGAATGGAAGTGCTAAGAATCGACTTTCACACGCATATCATTCCAGAGTCATTCCCTGACTTTGCTGAAAAGTATGGTGGTGAGCGTTGGCCCGTTTTAAATCGTACTTGTACGTGTGGAGCATCCATTATGGTTGCCGGGAAAAACTTTAGAGATGTAACAGATCAAGTATGGGATCCGAAAAAACGAATTCTTGATATGGACAGAGAAGTGGTAGACATTCAAGTTCTATCCCCGATTCCTGTAACGTTCTCTTATTGGGCTCCGCCAGAACAGGCAGAAATGATGGCAAAGGTTCAGAACGATTTTATCGCAAAAACAGTAAGTGAGTATCCCAAGCGATTTGCTGGACTAGGAACGGTGCCAATGCAGGATGCAAAGACCGCAATCCGGGAGATGGATCGGTGTATGAATGAACTTGGTCTACATGGAATTGAGATCGGGACAAATGTGAACGGGCAAAATCTTGATCATCCTGATTTTATCGAGTTTTTTGAGATGGCGGAAAAATGGGAAGTGCCTCTGTTTATCCATCCTTGGGAAACGCTTGGACGTGACCGTATGGCAAACCATAATTTCATGTACACAATCGGAATGCCAAGTGAAACGGCTCTTGCTGCCGCTTCTTTAATATGGAGCGGGATGATGGAAAAGTTTCCGAAGCTGAAGATTTGTTTTGCGCATGGCGGTGGTTCTTTTCCGTATTTGATTCCTCGTTTGGATCAGGGTTGGCATGTTTGGCCGCATCTAAGGCTGACGACACATCCGCCGAGTCATTATGTAAAACAATTTTATTTTGATTCGCTGAACTATGATCCGGTAAACATCCGCTATATGATGGAGCGTTTTGGTGCAGACAGGATCTTTATGGGCTCGGATTATCCGTTTTTATTGCGTGAAATCAACCCTGGAAAAGTAATCGATGAAACGCTCGAACTAACGGAGCAACAGCGAAAAGCAATGCTTGGCGGTAATGCTGCAGAATTTTTAAATCTAGAAAAAAGAAAGAGGGGTGCGGCAGTTGCAAGTCATTCAAACACCGGAGTCTAAGCTGCACAGTTTAGGTCTTGTTTTACCTGAAGTGCGCCCTTCTGTCGGCAACTATGTCAGCTGTGTTCGAGTCGGCAATCTGCTTTTTACAGCAGGACAAGGTGTAGATCAGTATCACGGAAAAGTAGGGGTTGATCTGTCGCTAGAAGATGGATACGCAGCATCGAAACAATCGATGCTGAATCTCCTTGCTGTTGTTCAGCACGAACTCGGCAGTTTAAACAAAGTGAAACGAATTGTAAAATTGCTAGGTTTTGTAAACTGTACAGAAGATTTTATTGATCAGCCGAAAGTCATCAATGGAGCTTCAGATCTGCTCGTTGAGATTTTTGGTGAAAAAGGAAAGCATGCCCGTTCCGCTGTTGGCATGGCTCAGCTTCCAGGAGGCACAGCGATCGAGATCGAAATGATCGTGGAGATTGACGAAGAGAAGGAGGACTAGCACAAGTGAACTCCGAAACCGTGACACAATTAGTTAAAGTGAAAAACACAAAATTATTTATAGATGGTGAATATACGGACGCACTATCAGGGGATACGTTTGAATCGATTAATCCTGCTACAAATGAGAGATTGGCGTTCGTCGC
This sequence comes from Bacillus sp. NEB1478, assembly GCF_031582965.1. Lineage (NCBI taxonomy): Bacteria > Bacillati > Bacillota > Bacilli > Caryophanales > Bacillaceae > Bacillus > Bacillus sp. NEB1478. The sequence continues at coordinate 3,022,963 of NZ_CP134049.1, read as the reverse complement.
AAATGGAAGTGAAGCCGATGCAAAAAGAGCGATACAATCTGCTAAAAAAGCATTTGACAGCGGTGTCTGGAGCAGGATGCCTATAGAAGAACGCTCAGACATTTTATGCCGAATGGCTGATCTTATTATGGAAAACGTGGATGAACTCGCAATGGTTGAAACACTTGATGTCGGAAAACCCATTAAAGAGAGCCGGGGATTCGATATCCCCAGAGCAGCATCAAATTTTCGATTCTTTGCAGAGATGTCCAAGTACATGGTGAGTGAGCATTACGATAAGCACAACATTATGTCTTATGCAAAATACAGTCCCGCAGGCGTAACGAGCTTGATCATCCCATGGAATCTTCCGTTCATGCAGATGACATGGAAAGCCTCAGCGGCACTCGCAGCTGGGAATACGGTTGTTGTAAAACCAGCTTCCTATACGCCTCTTTCTGCAGTTATGTTTGGAGAAATCGCAAATCAAGCAGGACTTCCGCCTGGGGTGTTAAACATCATAACCGGGCCAGGGAATTCAATGGGTGCTGCGATGACGACCGATCCTAATGTTCGCCGTATTTCTTTTGTCGGTGAATCGGCAACAGGGAAAACAATCATGAAGAACGCTGCCGAGAACCTCATTCCCGTGTCTCTTGAGTTAGGCGGCAAATCAGCCAACATTGTGTTTGAAGATGCTGATCTAGATGAAGCGGTAAAGGGCTCGATCGATGCGATCTACCGCAACCAAGGGGAAATCTGTTTAGCAGGTTCACGATTACTTTTACAAGAAAGCATCTATGATCAGTTTTTAGAGAAGTTTACAGCTGCAGTGAAAAAGATTAAAGTCGGCGATCCAACATTAAAAGATACCGATATGGGTGCCCTCGTTTCGAAGAGTCATCTTGAAACAGTAGAATCGTATGTTGAGATTGGTTTGAAAGAAGGAGCCAAACTTGCTTGCGGCGGTAAACGTGTGGCAGGTCTTGAAAAAGGAAACTTCTATGAACCTACTGTTTTGTATGATGTGAACAATAAGTGGCGTGTCGCACAGGAAGAAATCTTTGGACCGGTGCTCGTCGTGATTCCTTTTAAAACAGAAGAAGAAGCGATTCAGATAGCGAACGATTCACAGTATGGTTTAGCCGGAGTCGTTTGGACGAACGATATCAGGAGAGCTCAGCGTGTTTCGGCAGCAGTAGATTCCGGATTATTATGGATTAACTGCTGGTATATTCGTGATTTGCGCACACCGTTTGGCGGTTCAAAAGCAAGCGGAATCGGCAGAGAAGGCGGAAGGCATAGCTTTGAATTCTATTCAGAAGCGAAAACAATAACGATGAAGTTATAAATAGAAATAGGTAAAACGTGATTGGTATCCAGTCGCGTTTTGTACGTTGAAGAGAGACGGGAGGATTTATTTATGCTGCAATTGGTTTCAAAGTTAACAGCGGAGCTTTTGGAAGCTGAACAAAACGTGGCTCCCATCGCACCATTAACAACACGATATCCTGAGTTGTCTGTAAAAGATTCGTACCGCATTCAGCTGGAATGGGTTGATAGAAAGCTTGAAGAAGGACGAGTTGTAATTGGAAAAAAGGTTGGTCTTACGAGTAAAGCGATGCAGGATATGCTAGGCGTAAATGAACCGGATTACGGGCATCTTCTTGATTACATGAAGTTGTCTTCTGGAGCGGTGTTGTCGAGAAAAGATTTTATCAAACCAAAAGTAGAAGCGGAAATTGGATTTATTTTAAAAGAAGATCTGAGAGGTCCAAATGTAACATTTGTTGATGTTCTCATGGCTACTGAAGCGGTTGTTCCGGCACTTGAAGTCATCGACAGCAGAATAGAAGATTGGAAGATTCGTCTTGTGGATACAGTGGCAGACAATGGTTCTTCGGCACGTGCGGTAGTGGGTGAACCTTTTTATGATCTAGAGAAAATAGATTTGCGTACGTTAAGTATGGCATTAATGAAAAATCAGGAACTGTCCTCAACGGGTGCGGGTGCAGCGGCACTAGGACATCCAGCTCATGCCATTGCATGGCTAGCTAACAAACTAGCAGACTACAACTTGTCTTTGAAAGCAGGAGAGCTTATTTTGCCTGGAGCTCTATCAGCCGCCATTGACGTAGATGCTGGTGATGAAGTAACAGCGTCTTTCGGTAAATTAGGTTCAGTTTCCATCTCGTTTTGTGATTAAACTTCTGTAAAGAAAGGACCTATCAACGTGAAAAAGATAAAAGCTGCCATTATCGGTTCTGGGAATATTGGAACAGATCTAATGTACAAGCTTCAAAAGAGTGAATGCCTTGAACTGACAGCGATGATCGGAATTGACACAGATTCGGATGGACTGAGACGGGCTAATGCATCCGGATATCGTGTGTTTACAAATGGAATCGATGATTTAGTTGAACGTCCGGAGCTTGCCGATATTGTATTTGATGCCACTTCTGCAAAAGCGCATAAAAGACATGCTGCCATTTTAAAAGATATGGGGAAAATGGTAATTGATTTAACACCAGCGGGGATTGGTCCCTTCGTATGTCCGCCTGTTAATTTAGGTAAACACTTGGATTCAGCAAACATCAATATGATTACTTGCGGGGGACAGGCAACCATTCCGATCGTTAATGCCATAAACAAAGTGGCTGATGTTACATATGGAGAGATTGTGGCCACGATTTCATCAAAGAGTGCAGGTCCGGGAACCCGTGCAAATATTGATGAATTTACGATTACAACGCGCCGCGGCATTGAGGAAGTTGGAGGGGCAGATCTTGGCAAAGCGATTATTATTTTAAATCCAGCAGACCCGCCGATCTTGATGAGAGCTGTCATTTATTGCGAAGTGAAAATGCCAAATGAAGTTTTAATCAGGGAGTCTATCACGGAGATGCAACAAAGAGTCCAGCATTATGTTCCGGGTTATCGGTTAAAGCAAGAACCGCTGTTTGATGGAAACCGAATCACGGTATTTGTTGAGGTAGAAGGAGCAGGAGATTATTTTCCTGAGTATGCCGGGAACTTGGACATCATGACTGCAGCTGCAAAGCAAGCAGGAGAAATGATCGCTAAACATCTTTTAGGACAGGATCAACAAGTTAAAAAGGCGGTGGTCTCTCTTGAAACGAAATAGCACTTTACCTTTGCAGTTTACAGAAGTTTGTTTGCGCGATGGCAGTCATGTGATGGCTCATCAATTCACAAAAAAGCAAGTATATGATGCAGCCAAAGCTCTTGATCAAGCGGGTATGCATTATATTGAGGTCAGTCATGGGGATGGCTTAGGGGGTTCAACCATACAGTACGGGAGATCACTTGTTGATGAGATGAAACTGATTGAAACCGCAGCTGCAGCATGCAAACATGCAAAAATTGCTGTGCTTCTCATACCAGGGATTGGAACGGTACACGAGTTGAAGCAAGCCCGTGAATTAGGTGCAAGCCTGGTGCGGGTCGCGACACATGTAACGGAAGCGGATGTATCACAGCAGCATATTTACATGGCGCGTGAACTTGGCATGGAAGTAATGGGTTTTCTTATGATGGCTCACTCAGCACCAGTCGAGAAACTCGTTGAACAAGCTAAATTAATGGAATCATACGGGGCACAAGGTGTGTATGTAACAGATTCAGCAGGTGCGTTATTGCCTCATGAAGTGAAAGAGAGAATTTCCGCCTTGAGGAATTCACTCGATATCGAAGTTGGCTTCCATGCGCATAATAACCTTTCTGTAGCAGTGGCAAATACACTTGTTGCCATTGAAGAAGGAGCGACACGTATTGACGGCAGTGTCCGCTGTTTAGGTGCAGGTGCCGGGAACACACAAACAGAAGTACTCCTTGCCGTATTAGATCGAATGGGTATAGACACAGGAATTGACCTTTATAAAATGATGGATCTCGCAGAAGACATCATCGGACCAATGCTGCCAAGTTCACAGGAAATCAAAAAAGGAAGTCTGGCGATGGGATATGCAGGCGTATACTCTAGCTTTCTTTTGCATGCTGAACGAGCGGGTAAAAGGTTTGGATTGGATCCGCGGGATATATTGATGGAACTAGGTCGAAGAAAAGCGGTCGGCGGGCAGGAAGACCTTATTATAGAAGTAGCGGCAGAACTGGCAAAACAGTCAAAATTGGAGGTATAAAAGATGACAGTTACAAACCGGTCAGATATCGAATATGTTGACTATCTGCTTCGAGCAGAACATGAAGTAAAAGAAGTGGTGAAAATTACGGATCAGTATCCTGAATTAACGATTGATGAAGCTTATTCGATTCAGAAAAAGCTCATCGAAAAACGTATGGAGAAAACCGGTTCAAAACGACTTGGCATTAAACTCGGGTTGACGAGTAAAGCGAAGCAGCAAATGATGGGTGTACACGAAGCCATTTACGGTTATTTGCTTAGTGATATGCTGGCGTATGAGTGGGAACCATTGCAGCAGCACAGACTTATTCATCCTAAAGCAGAACCAGAGATTGCTTTTATTATGGGTGAAGATTTAGAGGGCGAACACGTAACGGCTGATGATGTGATGAAAGCAGCCAAATATGTCGTTGCTGCGATCGAGGTAATCGACAGCCGTTACAAAGATTTTCGTTTTACATTAGCTGATGTTGTAGCCGATAACTGTTCTTCTGCCAAACTAATCTTAGGGAGCAAGATGGTTAAACCAGAAGAGCTGGATTTGGCAGAGATCGGGATGGTTATGAGTAAAAATGGCGAGATCGTGACAACAGGTGCGGGGTCCGCTGTTTTAGGACACCCCGCTGAAGCTGTTGCATGGGCAGTGCAAAAGCTGGCAATGCGTAATGAAGGACTGAAAAAAGGAGATGTTGTCCTAAGCGGAGCGCTCTCAGAAGCAATCGCATTCGATATGGACGACACAATCGTTGCTCAGTTTGATGGTTTAGGTTCTGTAACCCTGTCTTCGAGATATGTGAAATAGGAGAACGATAGATGCCGATTATACATGTGCATGTGATTGAAGGAAGAACAGACGAACAGCTGAGTGCCTTAATGGAAAGCCTCTCTGCGGCGGCTGCAGAAAGTTTGGATGTGAAAAAAGAACAAGTCCGGGTGCTGATTCAAGAAGTTCCGAATAAGCATTGGGGAGTTGGCGGGAAGCCAAAAGAAAAGAGCTGAGTTGATCAGCTCTTTTTTGTATAATGGAAAAAATCTCGGTTGATTTTACAATAATTTACGAGTTTCTACTTCGGTTGAAATGAACCTACAAACCTACTTAGATACAAACAACCCTGTTGCTTTTGTAATTGGAATATAGCCGCCTTTTTTTTCTTTTAGATCTTCCAGGTACTGTTTGAAACTTTCTAGTTTATCACCAGATAATACCTCGTTTACTTCCGTATCTGTTGAGTGAAGATACTCAATAATGGCTTCTGTTTCCGTAATTTGAAGATCACCTGGAAATGGAATTAATTTCACAAAAGAAAACTCACTCTTTAATTGTTGTCCGCCATTTTCCATTCCAAATGCTTGTGCATGTGAATAGGCGGAAGAATAGTCTAAATTCGAATCAAAATTTGCTAGTATCTCACCGAACTCTTTCAAATGATCTTGTCCGATTGTAGATGAATAAAACAAGCCCCCTGGCTTTAGAACTCTTTTAATCTCTGATAAAGCTTGAGTGCGATCAGGTACATGATAAAGCATGTGATTCGCAATGATAATGTCGAAGCTATCGGCTTCAAAAGAAATCTCTTGCACATTGATTTGCTGAAAGCTCATATTTGGCACGTCTTCTAAATTGTTTTGAGCATCTTGCAGCATACCTGGAGAGAAGTCGGAAAGGGTAATGTTCCAGTCAGCGGGAATACGTGCTTTATTTTTTACCCAAAAAGCACCGCTGCCGCAGCCTAATTCTAATATTTTGCTGTTGGGCTGGATTTTATATTGATCAAACAGCCACTCATGCCAATCTGTTTTGTTCGTGCTGTATTGTTCATGAATCCGAATGCGAATATCTAAATTAGAAGCATTTTTATATTGTTTGATGACGTTTTCCATGAAATGATGAGCCTCCTATTAAAACGAAATCTAGTTTATTATTGGTCTTTCTTTTGTGGAAAGCAGATCTTCCAAAAATATTTTATGGTCCAGAAATAAATCGTTTGGTAAATGATCTAATGGGAAAAATTCATTTTCAAGAGATTCTTCGTTTTGTTGCACTAATGTTCCTTCATAATCGCGGCAAGTAAAAACGATATGTACCATTGCCACTTGATCGCCATTTTCAAATGTTTTTTCATAATCTGAACCAGAATAAATGCCGAAAAGTTCAAGCTTTTTTAACACTAATCCTGTTTCTTCATACACTTCTCGTCTGGCAGTATCTTGTACGGTTTCATTAAAATCCATAAAACCACCTGGCAAACCCCAATGACCGTTATCTGACCTCTTTTGTAAAAGTATGCGGTTTTGTTGATCAAATACAAGAGCCCCCGCAACAACCATAATCACTTTTTCCTTACCAACCAAAGATCGTAAGTGTTTTATGTAATCCATACTTTTCTCCCTTTAAGTTTTTATCAGACTTAATTCGCTTTAATTAGACAACCTTCCTTCCTTTATTTACAAGAAATGTGAATAATACAACCTCATTTTGACATAGAAGTTAACGTTAGTGACTTTGAGGAGGGAGCTTGATGATAAAGAGGTTCAACAGGCTGGCGATCGCTTTGCCAATGCCGACTAACCCTGATGCCAACGCCGCAGCTGCAGTTCAGGAATTGTTGGGCGGACGCTTTGGAGAGATGTCGACGCTTAATAACTATATGTATCAGTCTTTTAACTTTCGAAAAAAAGGAAAGCTAAAGCCGTTTTTTGATTTAGTGTCCAGTATTACTGCAGAAGAGTTTGGGCATGTGGAACTTGTAGCAAATACGATTAACTTGATGATTTACGGTACCACTCAACCAGGTGATGTAAACGACACACCGATGGCAGCAGCAACGGACAAACGGAACACGTATCATTTTATTTCTACTGCCCAAACTGCGTTTCCATTCGATTCGATGGGGAAATCTTGGAGTGGTGATAATGTTTTCTGCAGCGGAAATTTACTTCTCGATCTCCTTCATAACTTTTTCTTAGAGTGTGGAGCAAGAACACATAAAATGAGAGTTTACGAGATGACATCGAATCCTGTTGCACGTGAGATGATAGGCTATCTTCTTGTTCGCGGAGGTGTTCACGTTTTGGCTTATGCGAAAGCAATTGAGATGGTAACAGGTGTGGATATGAAGAAAATGATCCCTATTCCGAATTTGGATAACTCAGCGTTTGAAACAACCAGAAAGTTTGAAGCAGAAGGGATCAACCGTAAGCTGTATACGTTTAGTGATACGGATTACCGCGATATCGCATGGATATGGGCAGGTCAGCATCCAACAGACGGAGGACCTCTGGAAGTCGTGATTGGCGCACCCGAGGGTGGTCCAATGCCAGAATTACGATCTATTCCAGAAGAATTTGCACCGGGAATCTCACAGGAAGATTTTATGGAAATTGCTAAAAGACTCCAGAAGAATGCAGGGATGATTTAAAAACCGGTGTAGCTCAGCCGGTTTTTTGTGTTAAGATTTATATGTTTATTTAGTGGTTTAAAAATGAAGGGAAGTCTTCTGACATGACATATAAACAAATTAAATGGCTGATTCTGCTTTTGCCAACTCTTTGTGTGGCAGTTTGGGAATATGCACGGCATACATTTTTAATGCCTTATATTTCGATGGATACAGGGAACTGGCTATCGGCTTTAATCGTTTTTATTGTAACTTTTTACTTTCTAAAAATTCTTTTTGGAAGACTTGAAAAAATGCAGCGTGAACTTCAAAAAGAAAGGTCTGAAAAAGCAGTCTTGGAAGAAAGAGAAAAAATTGCAAAAGAACTGCATGATGGTATTGCACAGTCCTTATTTTTCCTATCTGTTCAGGTAAATAAATTAAACAGCAATGAAAATCATCCGCAGTATAAAAAATTGAAAAAAACATTACAGCACATTCATGATGATACGAGACAGGCTATTCAAAATCTGCGTACTTCAACTGTTGTGCCAGAAATAAATTGGACAAGCTCTTTGTATCAATTTTTCGATGAAATTGAAATGACTCATTCCTTTACCATTCACAGAGATTGGAATTTAAGAGATGACGAATTGACGGTAAAGGAAAAAATTGAACTCTCTGCTTGCATAAAAGAAGCGATTATCAATGCAGTTAAGCATGCTGAAACTAATGAAGTTTGGGTAAGTGCACAACACTCTGATTCTGGGTGGACATGCAATATAACTGACAATGGAAAAGGTTTCGTTCTAAACAAAGATAATGATGGATTCGGTTTAAAAATTCTTCAGGACAGAGTTTCTTCTATGGGCTGGGAATTAGGAATGCAGAGTGAATCAGGAAAAACAAATGTATCAGTTGTGAAGGAGGAACCTGCATGAAACAGCCAATCCGGTTATTGATCGTCGATGATCACCTGCTTGCGCGTGAGGGTATAAAAGAGATCCTTGAAGGTGAAAAAGAGTTTGTAATTGCAGGTGAGGCAACAAATGGGATACAAGCGATTGAACTGACAAAGAAACTCCTTCCTGATCTGATTTTAATGGATATTTCAATGCCAAAGATGGACGGTTTTGAAGCGACAAAAGAAATCAAACAGTTGTTTCCTAACATCAAAATCGTAATGATGACGGTGTCCTATGATATTACAGACTGGTTTGAAGCATTAAAGCGGGGTGCTCAAGGGTACTTATTGAAAAACTTGAACACGGAAGATTTGCTGAATGGATTGAAAGCTTATTCGCTGGATGAAATTCCAATGTCAAAAGAGATGGCATTTCGAATCTGGAAGGAGTTCAAGCGAGACGATAAAGGAGAACAAAAACTTTCAGTAAGAGAACAAGATGTCCTTCAGCTTGTGGCAAAGGGACATTCAAATAAAGAAATATCAAATATCCTGGGGATATCTGAGAATACGGTTAAAACGCATATGAAAAATATTCTTGGAAAACTTCATTTAGAAAACCGGGTTCAGCTCGCAAACTATGCTTTTACGAATGGAATTGTATAAATCAATAGGGATAGGTGTGTCATTAATTTGACACACTTTTTTATTATTTAATCACCCTTTTGAGTGATTTAACATTTTGAATCTTTGTTTATACTCTTTTTATTGATTAAGAAAAAGGAGTTTTGATTTATGCAATCCTATGCAGAACAACTGCCAGAACGGGATGAAGTTTCGAGTAAGAAAACGAATAGCTTGTATCAAACTTTTTGGCGCTGGCACTTTTATGGCGGAATTATTTTTGCTCCCTTTTTAATATTGCTAGCGATCAGCGGAGCTCTTTACCTGTATCAAAGTGAAATTGAAACCACGATTTACAAAGACAAACTAGTTGTTCAACAGGGTGAAAATGCGCTGCCGCTTTCACAGCAAGTAGATGCAGTAAAGAAAGTGTATCCAGACGCAGAAGTTACTTCGATACGTCTTCCAAAAGAAAAAACGAGAGCAACTTTAGTGAAAATAACGAAAGATGATCTTGTAACCCAAGTGTATGTGAACCCTTACTCGGGGAAAATAACAGGAACAATTTTGGATGAAAAGCATTTTAAGAATGCGATTACAAAGCTTCACAGTGAGTGGATTGTTGGAGGCACTTTTGTTAACAGGCTTGTGGAGCTTGCTGCCTGCTGGACGATCATTATTTTATTAACGGGTTTGTATATTTGGTGGCCAAGAAAACGTGCTTCGATAATGGGAGTGTTGATTCCAAGGTTCAGTACAAAGGGAAGAATCTTTTGGCGCGATATGCATGCTGTGCCTGCTTTCTGGCTGTCTTTCATGATTTTAGTATTAATCCTAACAGGCTTGCCATGGTCAGGTGTAATAGGAGAAAATTTGAATAAGCTTGCAACTTCTGCCAAAGCCGGATATCCGGAGTATGCTTGGGCAGCGCCAAAAGCAGAAAAGACGACCGATCAAATTGCAGAAGATATACCTTGGGCAACAGAAAATGTCCCAGTCCCTGCGTCTAAAAAGGAAAATGGATCGTTGTCTGTTGATCAAATCGAGTATTTGGCACAAAAATATAAAATACAAAAACCATATACGATATCAAATCCCATTGGAGAAGCTGGCGTATTTACAGTAGCTTCTTCAAGAGATAAACCGGAAAATGAGGCAACCGTGTACTTTAATCAATACAACGGTGACATTGTTGAAGATATAAGGTTTAGTGATTATGGCTGGATGGCCAAGGCGATTTCAATCGGTGTCGCTGTGCACGAAGGTCATTACTTTGGCTTGGCTAATCAAATTTTGGGAACCATTGCTGCACTTGGTCTTGTGGGAATTGTCATCATGTCACTTATTATGTGGAGAAAAAGAAAGCCTTCTGGCAAACTAGGTGCACCGAGAAAAGCGGATAAAAAAATAAAACCTATTTTCTTAGTCCTGATGGTCATTACAGGTGTTTTAATGCCGTTAGCAGGAATCTCGTTTATTCTTGTGTATGTGCTGGATCGATTTGTGATTCCTAAGATCAAGCCGTTACACGCTTGGTTGTCGTAACGTTTAATATTTAATAGAGGTGAGTAATTTTGAAGAAAATCATTTTACTAATATGTCTGTCCCTTTCGTTGGTGCTGTCTGCATGCGGAGGGGGGGCACATGAGAACCACGAAAATCATAAAAATCATGAAAGCCACGAGCAGCAAGGCGGTAAAGATGAAGCGTCTCAGTCATTAGACTGGGACGTTCAGTCGTTTTCTTATAAAGAGCAAAATGGTGAGGATTTCAGCTCTGAAAATTTAAAGGGAAAAGTGTGGCTTGCAGACTTTATCTTTACAAATTGTGAAACAGTCTGTCCTCCAATGACTGCTCATGTAGCTAAACTGCAGCGGATGGCAAAAGATAAAAACGTGAATGTTGATTTTGTTTCTTTTTCGATTGATCCAAAGCGTGATGATGCAAAAGCTTTGACAGCATTTGGTGAAAATTATGATGCTGATTTTTCAAATTGGCATTTTGTTAGCGGCTACGAACAAAAAGAGATTGAGCATTTTGCAAAAGATTCATTTAAAACTCCGATTATCGCAGACCCGAAATCAGATCAGTTCATGCACGCTACTGCTTTCTTCTTAGTGAATAAAGAAGGCAAAGTTACATACCGGTATGAGGGAGTCGAGGATACACCGTTTGAAAAGATTATTAAAGATGCTAAGAAATTGAGTGCAGAGTGAAATGAACTGGTAATAGCAGCAGGAATGATGTAAACAGACTTAAGGAAATCCTTAAAAACGAAAAAATATTTAAATTGTAAGGGGACAGTCCTGGGACTGTCCCCTTTTTCACTACTCTATTTGTTCACACAATAGTAAGGGTTCTGAAGGCACTTTCTATTTGATTTGTGGTAAAACTGTTAGTAGATACGTAATATTGGAGGTAATCTTAGATGAACCCGATAAAAACACTAAAAACGGTTGGCTATCTAGAAGGATTGTCATTCCTTATTCTGCTTGGAATTGCGATGCCGATGAAATACTTCATGGACATGCCGCTGGCGGTTACGGTTGTAGGTTCGCTGCATGGTCTGTTATTCGTACTTTACATTCTTTCGATTTTGTATGTTTGGAATGTTAAAAAGTGGCCACTAATGCGCACGTTCCTTGCTATGGTTTCATCAGTTATCCCGTTCGGGCCGTTTATTTTTGACAGAAAGTTTTTAAAAGATTAAAAGATTAAAAGAGGATGTCCGTTTGCGGACATTCTTTTCCTATTTTAGGGGGAGTGTATTCCCCAGGTGTACATCAAAAGCAGAAGTATATCTTTTTGTTTGATAGATTTTAATTTTTGTTTGATTGAGGTTAATTTTTGTTTGATAGACCCCGATTTTTGTTCGATAATACACTTTATCACTTCAGTGTGTTTTTCTCACATGGAAAGTGCCTCTCCTACAAGCAAAATACCAACAAATTTTGCTCGAATTTACTTTTATTTGGTCATCATCCCCCACTTTTATTAAGTTATTGTTTGGTTTGTTTTAATTTTCTTTTTTTCGGCTAATTATACTTTAATATATTTTTTAAATGGTGTTGCTTTAAAGAGCAATTGGCATGATGGACGAAAATAGTCAATATATATATCAAAGCGGCGCAAACATTCCCAATAACATCAAAGTGAATACATACTTTAGGACGTTTGATTCCTACTGAAGCAAATAGTAAAATCCTGAGCTGAAAAGAAGGAGGATCTTTATGGCGATTGAACATGTAGCTGTCCGAAAGCTAAGTGAACAATTTTCGACGATACGATCTTTATCAGAAAATCTCGCCTCAAAACTTCAAAGCGAAGATACAATTATTCAGGCAATGCCTGATGTGAGTCCCCCTAAATGGCATCTCGCACATACAACTTGGTTTTTTGAACGGTTTATTTTAAAAGAAAAAGATGAAGCGTATGTCCCTTATAATCCTCAGTTTGATTATCTTTTTAATTCGTATTACGAAACGATCGGCTCCTATCATCCCCGTCATTCCAGAGGTGTGCTTTCAAGACCTTCTATGGAAGAAGTCTACGCATACCGAAAACACGTGAATGATGCTATTTTACAATTATTAGAACACTATCACGATCAGCCTCCACAGGAAATTCATGATTTAATTGAAATCGGTCTTCAGCATGAGCAGCAGCATCAGGAACTGCTTTTAACCGATGTGAAATATAACTTTTCTTGTAATCCATTGCTTCCTAAGTTTGCAGAAGCTAATTCTGCTAAGTTATCACCGTTAAAAACAGAAACTTCATTTATCGATATAGAAGGAGGATTAGTCCATATTGGATTTGAAGGTCCAGGGTTTTCTTTTGATAATGAACGTCCAAGACACAAGGTTTATCTGGAACCATACAGATTAGCATCACATCCTGTTACGAACGGGGAATACATCGCGTTTATAGAAGCAGGCGGGTATGAGCAGCCGGAACATTGGCTTTCTGATGGGTGGGCGTCTGTAAAAAAAGAGAAATGGAAGCATCCTTTATATTGGCGGAAGACTGAAGATGGATGGTACACGTTTACATTAACCGGAGAGAAGAAACTAGATTTAGACGAACCGGTTTGTCATGTTAGTTTTTATGAAGCAGACGCTTTTGCAAGGTGGAGCGGAAAACGATTGCCGACAGAGGCAGAATGGGAGCATGCGTGTAACCATTTGGATTCATCAGGTAATTTTGTTGAAAGGGAAGCCTATCATCCGACAGCAGAAGAATCGAATTCACAATCACTTATAAAAAAAGCTTTTGGTGACATATGGGAGTGGACGAGCAGCCCGTACACTTCCTATCCAAGAAGTAAGCCACTAGAAGGGGCACTCGGAGAATACAATGCAAAATTCATGTGCAACCAGATGGTGCTGCGCGGAGGATCGTGTGCAACATCCGAAACACATATTCGCCCGACGTACCGAAACTTTTTTCAGGCTGATAAAAGATGGCAGTTCAGCGGCTTGCGATTAGCGGAGGACAAAGAATGAAAACCGTAAAGCAAAACGTCCATTATCATGTAGGCAACGAAACAGAAACGGATATGTACAGTGAGGTGCTGGATGGGTTAAAAAAATCGGCGAAATCCGTATCCCCGAAATACTTTTACGATAAAAGAGGTTCAGAGCTGTTTGAAGAAATCACGATGCTGAATGAATATTATCCAACACGAACAGAACTGCTTATTTTAAACGAATATAAATATGAGATGGCAAAGGTGGTCGGATCGAATAGTGCCTTAATAGAGTTCGGAAGCGGAAGCAGTGAAAAAGTCCGGACACTTTTAGGAGCCATGAATGGATTGCAGGAATATGTAGCGATCGATATCTCAAAGGACTTTTTGTACCAGTCAGCTAGAGCACTTTCGATGGAGTATCCGAATCTTCAAGTACATGCAGTATCTGCCGATTACACCGAAAAATTTACGATGCCTCAACTACAATCTGAACGAAAGGTTGTGTTTTTTCCTGGTTCAACAATCGGAAACTTTGAACGAGATGAAATGATAACTTTTCTAAGCAAAACTGCACAGTTCCTAAAGCCAGGGGGCGGAATGTTCATTGGAGTTGATCTCAAAAAAGATCCCACATTACTGAACGCTGCATACAACGATAAAAAACGGATAACTAACAAATTTAACCTGAATTTACTGAACCGTTTTAACCGGGAACTTTTAGCGGATTTTAAGCTCGAGCATTTTAGGCATCATGCCTTTTATAATCAAGAAAAAGGCAGGGTAGAAATGCATCTTGTGAGCTTGAAGAATCAGAGGATTACCATCGGAAACGAAAAGATTGCTTTTAAAGAGGGAGAGACCATTCATACCGAAAACTCGCATAAATTCACGATTGAAGAGTTTCAGGATATCGCACGAAATTGCGGATTTATACCTAGGAACGTGTGGTGTGACGAGAAGGAATGGTTCAGTATTCATTATTTAGAAGTTTAATTAATGCAAAAGGACCGGCAATTCGGTCTTTTTGTTTATTTAGGCTATTTTCGTTTTTTGACTATCTTTTACAATGTTGCTCCAAATGGACTTACAAGCGTATTTGTAGAGATACTCTTCATAAAGTATGATGGAGGAAAAATGTTTATTAGAGGTGCATGTTTGTGCTGGGAGCTATCTTTTTGTTCGTAATTGCAGGTCTTGCGGAAATTGGCGGGGGGTATTTGATCTGGCTTTGGCTCAGGGAATCCAAGCCATTTTCATATGGTGTTGCAGGAAGTTTAATATTAGTAGCTTATGGAGTGATTCCGACTTTTCAAAACTTCCCATCTTTCGGGAGAGTTTATGCGGCGTATGGGGGTGTTTTTATCGTGCTTGCAGTATTGTGGGGATGGATGGTCGATAAGAAAACACCAGACCTATATGACTGGATTGGAGCTGGAATTTGTATAATCGGTGTTTCTGTTATGTTATGGGCACCGAGAACGTAACAGACTAAATCGTTTCTTTTGGTTTTTTCTAGTTGAACGTACATAATAAAGGAAAAGATAAGAAAAGAGGTTGTTCACATGGAGTTGAAAGGAATTCATCATGTCTCAGCGCTAACGGCAAAAGCGCCAGAAAATTTTAAGTTTTATACGGAAGTCATGGGACTTAGGCTGATCAAAAAAACAGTGAATCAGGATGATACTTCCGTCTATCATCTGTTTTATGGCGACGAAAAAGGGAATCCAGGAACAGAACTGACATTTTTTGAAATTCCGATGGCAGGCCGCAATCATGAAGGCAACAACAGCATTTCGGCGATTTCGCTTCGCGTGAAAAACGACGCAGCCCTTTCCTATTGGGAAGACAGGCTCAAGGAAAACGGCATTGAAACAGAAGGAATCAAAGAGCGGGCGGATCGTAATACGCTAGCTTTCCGAGATAAAGAAGGTCAGCGTCTCATATTGGTTTCCGATGAAAATAATAAAGGTGTTGCTGGCGGACAGCCTTGGAGCAAGAGTACAACTCCAGAAGACGCTGCCATAATAGGACTTGGACCTGTTCGGCTTACTGTTCCGGCGGCTGAACCAACTGTACAAGTATTAACCGAACTACTAGGATTTCGCAGTAAAGGAACGTATTCAGCAGAAGCTGCAGGGCAGCCAGACATTCTCGTTCTTGAAACTGGAGAAGGCGGCAGCGGTGCTGAAGTTCATGTAGAGGAGCGAAATGACATTCCGCAAGAGCGTTTAGGACGTGGGGGAGTGCACCATGTTGCTTTCCGTGTGGATAATGAAGAAGAGCTTCGCCAATGGATTGAAAAGGTTCGAACTTCAAGATTTCCGAACTCTGGTTTTGTGGATCGTTTTTATTTTAAATCACTTTACTTCAGGGAACCGAATCGCATACTTTTTGAACTTGCGACAGACGGTCCTGGATTTGATACGGACGAAGAACTGGAGCATCTCGGGGAATCACTCGCATTGCCGCCGTTTTTAGAGCCGCAGCGTGAAGAAATTGAAGCAAGATTGCAGCCGCTTGATACAAAATCATAATTTTAGATTAAAACGCTTGGATGAGTATAAAGTCCGAGCGTTTTTTTAATTGCTTTAAAAAATGATGACTAAAAAGAGGGGAATTAGGAAAAAGTAAAAAGCGCTGAAACAATTTAAAAAAACAATTTATTTGTAAGGACTGGAGGCATACTAGTGATCAATTTTACTTGGCTGGCGAGCATGCTTTTCTTAGTACAACCTGTTCAAACTGCAGACACTTTAACGATCAACCAACAAGGAGAACAAGTTGCCGAAGTCAATCGTGCCAGTTTTGATCTTGGTATTCCCGGTATCCCAATGATCGACGAGAAGAAATACAATCTATTTATCGATAAACTGGATCAAAAGGTTTTCAAGTCCCCTGTTAATGCAAGGATTAATGAACAAGGCGGAATTGTTCCCGGAGAAGTTGGATACCGTTTGAATCGAAAAGCATTTAAAGAGACTTTTTATACTTATTTTTATGGGAGTGGACCTGTAAAAGCAGATATACCAGAATTAAATGTTTACCCAAAAGTAGACAGCGAATTAATTGCTCACATTAAAGTTCAGAGAATTGGCCAATACGTTACATACTTTAATTCGAATAATAAAAGCCGTTCAAACAATATTGACTTGGCAGCAAAAGCGATTGATAATCATGTGGTTTTTCCGAATGAGACGTTTTCATTTAATAAAGTGGTAGGAAATCGAACGTTAGGAAAAGGATACATGCGGGCACCTATCATTGTAAGAGGTGAGCTGTCTGAAGGTGTCGGCGGAGGAATCTGTCAGGTGTCTTCTACTTTATTTAATGCTGTTGATCGTGCAGGATTAAGAATCGTACAGCGTTATTCTCATAGCAAACGCGTTCCTTATGTTCCGCCTGGGCGTGATGCGACGGTAAGCTGGTACGGACCAGATTTTCAGTTTCAAAATAACTACAACCAGCCCATTTTGATCAGAGCAAAAAAATACGGTGGAAGTATGGTTGTCTTGCTTTATTCATCAGATGTAATTAATGTTGAACATCGTAAGGTACCTAACGCTTCATCCACATTGCCGAAAGAAATTCACGTAGAAAAAAATGTTCATAAATCAAATCCTTAACCCTGGAGAAGCTCCGGGGTTTTGTTTTTGAAAAAAAATGAAGGATATCGTGAATGATTAAAGAAAAATATGTAGTTGAAGCATACTTCTTGTAGGATTAGGGCAGTGCGTTTGTAGGATTACCTGCTTATATGCATACACCAATAATTAACCAGATTAGGAGAACAAAATGATTCAAGAATTTAAGGTTCTAATTGAACAGTTTGGCGATATTGAGCGGCAAATTCGTGTTTGTTTGCCAGAAGGATATAAAGAAAGCCGAGATTGTTATCCTGTGCTCTATATGCATGATGGTCAAAATCTATTTCGTGATGAGGATGCAAGCTATGGTGTTTCATGGGGGTTGGAAGATTTTCTTAAAGAGTCGAAAACCCCTCTCATCATTGTCGGGATTGACTGCAATCATGAGGGGTTCGAGCGGCTGAATGAATATGGTCCATGGGAAAACCCGACAGTGGGTCCAGAGCTTCTTCAGATCGAAGGTGTTTTTGGCGGAAAAGGAGAGTCATATATTGAGTTTCTTCTTTATACGCTCAAACCTTTAATTGATGAAAAATACCGGACTAAACCGAACGAAACATTAATGGCGGGCAGCTCCATGGGCGGTCTGATCTCTACTTATGCTGCCTGCCGATATCCGCATATTTTTCGTAAAATTGCCAGTCTGTCCACAGCATATTGGTTTAACCAAAACGAGATAGAAAATTTCATAGAAAGAAGCGATCTATCTGCAGCAGAGAAATTTTATTTGGATATCGGATCTGATGAAGATACTTCCAAAGTAGATTCGAAGCATTATATTCGTTCTTCAGAAAAAGTTTATGAAATACTAAAGAAAAAGGGAGTCGACGTTCGCTTTGAGGTGATTGAAGGCGGTAAGCACCACGAATCTTCCTGGCGTGAACGCATGCCAGAAATCATTCATTATTTGATGGATTAGGAGCTGAAGAAATTGGTAACCTTTGAAAAAATGAATCATGCTGCATTTCAGGAGTACATGGCATTTATGCTGCCGGATTATGCACGTGATACAGCCGAGCATTACCTTTTAACAATCGATCAGGCAAATGAAAAAGCAAAGAAACAAATGGAAAGTTTATTGCCAGATGATGAGAATTCAGATGGACATTATTTATTCGAAAAAAAAAAGAAGAGAAAACTGCGGGTTATCTCTGGTTCCATGTAAGGAAGGATGAAAAGCAGGCATTTCTTTATCATATTTACATTCATGATACGTTCAGAAAGCAAGGGATAGCAAAAGAGGCTATGAAATTCTTTGAAGCAGAATCGAAAAAATTAGGTGCCGATTACCTTGGACTTCATGTTTTTGGAACGAACTTGAATGCGATAGAGCTCTATAAAAAAATGGGTTATAACCAGGCTTCAATTAATATGAACAAAGCTATCTAACCAAAAAGGAGAGGGTAACATGCTTAAAATCGGACTGCAGCTATACTCCATTCATTCAGAGGCTGAACAAAACTTTTTAGACACATTAGAGAACGTTAGGAACATGGGATATGACAGTGTACAATTTGCTGGTTTATTTGGAATTTCTGCAAAAGAAGTAAAAAAAGTATTAGATTCTACAGGATTAACCGCGGCTGGTGCACATATTCCTTTCGATCAATTTTTAGGAGAAGCCTTTAAAAGGCAAATGGACGACCAGCTCGTTTTAGAGAACGACTTGATGATCATGCCTTACCTTACAGAAGAACAGCGAAAATCATTGGACGATTATAAACGTGCAGCAGATATTTTGAATGAAGCCGGATTCCGCAGCAAGGAGTTTGGAATTAAGGTTGCTTACCACAACCACGATTTTGAATTTTACACACTAGAAAATAAGATGCCTTTTGAGTTGATATTCACAGAAACAGACCCTGAGCTTGTAAAAATGGAGTTGGATACATATTGGGCAAAATATGCGGGATTAGAACCAGCTGAACTTTTGAAAGCGTATAAAAACCGGTGTGTGTCATTCCACATTAAAGACATGAAACAAAAAGGTGATGAGAAATCTACCACAATTGCGGGTGAAGGAGTTCTTGATATAAAAGGATTTTTAAATCTAGCAGATGAACAAAAAGTGGAATATGTTGTCATCGAACAAGAGCATTTTGAAGGGAATCCCCTTTTAGAAGTGGAAAAGGGAGTACAGAACGTAAAAGGACTGTTATAGCAGATTAGGAGTTTGATCCATGCAATTTTTTCAGATCATGCCATACAAAGAAAACTATTTTCAGGATATCCAAAA
Source organism: Bacillus sp. NEB1478 (assembly GCF_031582965.1). Classification (NCBI taxonomy): domain Bacteria; kingdom Bacillati; phylum Bacillota; class Bacilli; order Caryophanales; family Bacillaceae; genus Bacillus; species Bacillus sp. NEB1478. Next base: position 3,003,566 of record NZ_CP134049.1, on the reverse strand, counting down.
GTTAAGCCAGCAAGAAGGATGGTCACAGCTCGCAGAACGTAATGAGGAAACGCATCAGGCCTGGAAAAATTCTAATATCACTTTTGTTGTAATGAATAAGGAGAAGTTAGTAATTGGATACGTACGAGGCTTAACTGATGGAACAGTAACGACATACATTTGCGAGATGCTGATCTCAAAAGAATACCGTGGACATGGAATTGGGACCAAACTTTTAAAGCATGTGCATGACTTATTTCCAAAAACAAGAATGGAAATGCTGGCATCGACCACCTCGCATACTTTCTACGAATCCCAGAAGTTTAGACCATTTTACGGATTTCGAAAAACATACGATGAATGAATTTTTATTCTCAGGAGGAATTTTGTATGAGTGAAAAAGTAACGAGTATTGCACCTGTTCAAAGTCATATTAATAATGTTTTTGTCCACGTATCTGATCTGAAAAAATCTGTAGAATGGTATGCAAAGATTTTAGGGATAACGATTGATTTAGAAACTGTGAATTCGCCGGTTCATAACATTCCTGTTACAGGCCAAACGGGACTTTCACTCGATGATCATACGTTTGATCCTTCCTTCCATCGCGCTCCGGGATCAGGTCCGATGTTTAATCTATACGCACCTGATATTGATGCTGCGTATAACGACATTAAAAATAAAAACGTAAAAATTACTCGTGAAATAGAATGGCATGGTGAAGTCGCTTGGTTCAATATAGAAGATCCTGATGGAAACATCGTTATGATCTGTAACTGCTAAAATGGAGGATAACATGAAAGAAACGATTACGATTCTTCACACAAATGATTTGCATGGACATTATGATTTTGCGCTGAGACAAGCTGCTTATATGAAAAAGAGAAAGAAAGAGCTTCATGCTAAAAATGAGAGCGTTTTATTAGTAGATGGCGGAGACCATTTAGATATGAGCATGAATGAGTGTTTAGCAACTGAAGGCTACATTCATCTCGAAATGCTCGTTGCTTCAGAGTATGAAGCGATGGGTGTCGGTAATAATGAGCTATTGCGGCTGCCAAAGGAAAAAATCAAGCAGTTAAGTCTGGACTCGGAAGTGCCTTGGCTTTTATTGAATCTGGAAGAAGCAGACGGTTCAACAATCGGTGGAATAAAAGAAACACTGATAATCGAAAAAGGCGAGCATCTAAAGATTGGTTTGTTTAGCGCTACAGATCAATTTGAGGATATATACGAAATAAAGCATGGTTTTCGAAATCGTGATACGTTGACAGCTATTCAAGCTGGTGTTGCTTCATTAAAAGAAAATGGAGCGAACCTCATCATTTTCCTTTCACATTTGGGATACGAAGCAGATTTAAAACTTGCTCCCCTGCTGTCCGGCCAAATCGATGTAATCATAGGGGCACACTCCCATACTGTATTAAAGAAACCAGAAGTGGTTTCAGATGTCATTATTGCTCAAGCAGGATGTTATGGACAGTATGTTGGTGAATTAAAACTAACGGTAGATGTTAATGACAAAAAAGTAGTAGAACATTGCGGTCATTTAACGGAGATTACGCTAGAAGACGAAATGGATCCTGACTTATTTGAAGTAATGGAAAAGGGACGTCGTGAGGCAGAAACATTTCTGTCAGAAATTATTTATCAGACAGATAACGACATCTCGCATGAGCAACTCGTAAAAATGTGTGCCGATAGTTTGAAAGAGTATTGGGAAACAGACGTCGGTATCATGTATGGCGGAGGAATGGCTGAAGGTTTGAAGAAGGGCGAGGTGACGAAAGGGACACTTCTGAACATCTGTAAAAGCATGCATACTCCAGTGGTTATGACAATAACAGGAATGCAGCTTGCAGGGCTGATTAAAGAATCATACAACAATGAAATTGCGAGTAAAAAGGTTTATGGAAACGGGTTCCGTCCGCATGGGATACCTTTTGGCAAGATTCAATTTTCAGGTGTAAGCTGGGTTGGCCATGATGATGAGATTTCTAATATTCTCGTAAACGGCGAACTTATCGATTTAAGTAAAACTTATACAATCGGTACGGGAACTCCTTTCTTATACGAAGAAGTATGCGGTTATCAAAGTGTAGTAGGTAATGAATTAATTGAACTTGGCAAAGATATCATGATCAAAGATGTTTTGATCAACTATTTAAAGAATCAATTTAACACTTCTAAAAACAAATCTGCCTTCTAACGAAAAGAGTCCTCTAAACATATAGAGGACTCTTTCATGTATTAAGACGCAAAAGGAACAAAGTAACGGAACATGAAGGATGCGAAAGGTTAAAATATAAATCTAATTCATAATAATTAACGAAATTAAATATGTAAGAGGGTATTTATTATAAGTGTAGAACTATATGTGTGTAAGGCACCCATACACATTTCGTCATTATTTTCGAAATCTCTAATCACAAGAGGTGTCCATCAATTCTCGACTAATCGGATAGTGAAAAAGTTTTCTATTGAAACCACCAACAAAACTGACCTGTTATTATGCCGGATTTTCTTGCCTGGTATAAAGAAACCGGATACTGGATTCTCAATATCGAAATGCCAAAAACGCTTCAAAAGACTTATTTTGAGTTTTTCTGGATTACTTTTTTCTTCATAAGGGAAAAAATGAATTATTGCATATTAAAGAGAACGGACATTCGGAAAATAATTGGGGTGATGGGTTTATGAGCAAAACAGACGAGGAGAAATTATGGGACACTGGTACATTTGATTTTTCAGAAGGCGACCGAATAACATTTCATAATACAGAACAAGGTTTGGAAAAAACCTATACAGTAAAATGTATTAAAGACAATGGTGACATTGAACTGGTGTATACATCAGTAAGGCATTACAACCCCATTCAATAAATGGGGTATTTTTTTTGTTTTTTTATGAATGTGGAGGTTTGTCTGGTAAATACTAGTTGAAGTCAAGGGATATTTTTTTGAGTTAGAGAGGAATAATATTTCTGTATGTTTTAAAAGTTGCTTAAAAGGATAAATATGAGGAAGCAGGATTAAAAAGGAGGGACCAAATGATGGGAAAGAAACCAGTCATTGGACTCACGAGTACAATTATGGAAACGAGCACAATTGAGAATAAAGAACAAACGATTCCAACTGTGGTCGTATATAATAAATTCGCTGAAACCGTTAGAGAAGCTGGAGGAATACCGATTGTTATTCCGATGGGAGATGCTGAGGAAGCATCCACATATGTGGATCTCTGTGATGGGATTATATTTACAGGTGGAGAGGATATAAGTGCTCTCACCTATGGTCACAAACCGCATCCTGAAGTGAAACAGGTAAACAAGCGTCGGGATGATTTTGAAATGGAGCTAGTACAAGTTGCACATAAAGAAAAAAAGGCGATCTTAGGCATGTGCAGAGGGTATCATATGATCAATGTAAGTTTTGGAGGCTCCATCATTCAAGATGTTAAAAGTGAGTTTAATGAGAGCATCAATCACTTTCAGCTATCAAGCACTCGTACAGAGCCTTCACATTTAGTAAAGATCGAGGAGGACAGCCTTCTTCACGAAATTATCGGAGAAAACGAGGTTGCCGTTAACAGTTTCCATCATCAGGCGATTGGAGACGTGGGAAAAGGATTGCGTGTAACCGCAAAAGCGGAAGATGAAGTTATTGAAGCTCTGGAGCTAGAAGATCGAGACGGCTCATTTTTACTTGGAACGCAATGGCATCCAGAAGAATTGCGCCATGAAAACGAAAAGATGATGAACATCATCAAGACATTTATAAAAGAAGCAAGTAAATCTAAATAATACATAAAAGCCTCCATTTCTGTGGGGGTTTTTATTATGGTCTAAAGAGTGGGTTCTGGATGGAGTTGATTTGTGTCGAATTTTGTAAAAAGACTAAATTATTTTAGATTAGACTTAACTATCGTTCAAACCGACTTAATAATTTTAAATGAGACTTAATTCATGAATTCCGCCCAAAAAAATCAGCCTATTTTTTCTCTCAGCAGGACTATTATTGATTCAAGATGAATTTTTTAGATGTGATCGATAATTTCCTAATAGGAAATCTGCATTATTAGTTTGTTAATCGTTGATTAAAACACAAAAAGATCGATCTTGCTTAAGATCTAGTAAGAATAAGGAAACTTTTTACTTCCCCATGCGTAAGATTAGGTAGAAATCATTGAGGAGGTTGTCTCATGAGTGTGTCGAGACTTTTGAAGTGGGTATCGGGTGGTATTGAAGCGTTTCTAGGTATTCCGTTTTTAGGAGGAATAATTGTAATAGCATCAGGCTGGGCTCCGCTTCAGTTCATGTTTTTTCTTCATTTAGTTACTTTTATAGTGTGTCTAGTTCAAAAACAAAGATTCCATGGCAGCATAGTAGGTATGATTACATCTCTCGTGGCATTTATTCCAGGATTGGGAATGGTCATGCACCTCCTTACAGCAGTCATTTTGTTTATTGATGCGGTAAGAGGGGATCGAAAACGCAATGATCATATCATTAACGTTAAATAAACTGGACTCATAGAGACCAATTGGAGCACTTTTCAACGGGATGTTGAGAAGTGTTTTTATTTACGTTGTTATCAAAAAAGGATATGAACATCGGGTATATAAAGTAATGAATATACGGGTTAAGGAATTGAAGAAGAAGGAGGAAACTCGACAATGGAAGATCATCTTGTTTTTGTTTATGGAACACTTCGGAAGAATGAAGCGAACTCACATTATTTGCATCAAGCCGAGTGTATTGAAGAAAATTGTAAGCTTGAAGGTCAACTGTATGATACAGGCCACGGTTACCCAGCTTTGTTTCAAGAAAAAGGAGACAATCCTGTTATAGGAGAGGTTTACAAAGTAACGACTGAACAATTAAAACAGTTGGATCGACTAGAAGGGTATGAAGAGGGTTGTCAAAATAACTTGTATGAGAAATTAACCTGCAGGGTAAAGACTCAACAGGGTGAAAGAGACTGCATCGTTTATGTAATGAATAAAAAAATGAAACATTTTAAGCGGATTTCAGATAATGATTGGATTAAATATAGGACCTAAAAACAAAAGAGGTCACCAGAATTGGTGAACCTCTTTAAATATGAAAATGAGAATCATCTCTATTTATGAATCAAGTTAGTAATACAATTTACTGCAGAGTCAACATCATGAAACTTTTCAAGAGAATCTGTTTCAATTAGAATGACATCAAAGGTTTCGTCGTTTTTAGAGTAAGTTACAGAAAAAACAGCAGTGTTGTTTTCTCCAAAGGTGTGGGTAATATCAGACTCGATATATTGTTTACTTTGCAAATTCAAAAGTATGGTTTTCACATCTTGTTGGTTCATGATACATCGTCCCCTTTCTATTATGGGGGAACTTGTTAAGAACCCAAATAATATAATATTTTCCTTGGTTAACTTTTATGCTAACATAGTAAATTTGGAAAGTACAGGTGTCAGAGGCGTTTTTTGCTAAATGTTGCTAAATACTTATCGACAGAATAGCTTCCACTTCGACATTTCCTTTCAATGCTCGTGAAATCATACACGAATTTTCAGCTTTTAAAGCGAGTTTTTGCAGTAAAGCCATATTTTTTTGGGAAGTATCATGTTTGATCGTGACAACAGGTTTGTGAATAATTTTTTTGTACGTAATTACTCCGTTCGTAACATCCACAATTCCTTCCGATTCCATTGTTAAATCCACTGTTTCTATTTTACTTCTCTCTATCATAGCTGCGAGTGTAATAATATAGCACGTTGCAGCAGCTCCCAGCAGCATTTCATCAGGGTTTGTTCCAATCCCTGGCCCATCCATTTCAGGCGGAATCGACACTTTTGTTCTCAAATTTTTCGTTTCAATCACACCCGTATCATTTCTGCCGCCTGGCCAATGTGCTTTTAAGTGAAATACATGTTCAGCCATATTTCTTCACCTCATTTGTTATGTTTCTAGTGTAAAGGATATAGCCCTTTTCGTCATATCATCTGTTCGTTTTTAAAGACCGAATGGTAAAATACATAAGAATATGTATAAAATCTTGAGCAAACACACAGAAAGAAAAAAGAATATTAAAGACGGAAATAAATTGTTGGGGGTCAGTCCCCATAGTATACTTAAGCTTATTAAGTAATATTTGGCAGGTACATAAGGAGATGGAGAGATGGATCAAAGGGAAGGGAATTTGAAATTAGTAGTCGCTGGTTTGCTTCTGGGCATTCTAATGGCAGCTATGGATAATACGATTGTCGCAACGGCGATGGGGACAATTGTTGCAGATCTCGGCGGTTTTGATAAATTTGTATGGGTTACTGGTTCATACATGGTTGCGGTTATGGCTGGGATGCCGATTTACGGAAAACTTTCTGATATGTATGGCCGCAAACGGTTTTTCATTTTTGGACTAATCGTGTTTTTACTAGGTTCCGCACTTTGCGGATTAGCACAAAGCATGGAGCAGCTCATTGCATTCCGAGTCATACAAGGTATAGGCGGCGGGGCATTGATGCCAATTGCGTTCACGATTGTATTTGATCTCTTTCCTCCTGAAAAAAGAGGGAAGATGACAGGACTGCTTGGAGCGGTTTTTGGAACGTCCAGTGTGCTTGGCCCGTTACTAGGTGCTTTCATTACGGATGCCATCAGTTGGCACTGGGTATTTTACATTAATGTCCCTATTGGGATAGCTTCATTTTATTTGATTTTCCGATATTACAAGGAAACTCTTGAACATCGTGAACAGAAGATCGACTGGTGGGGAGCGATCACCCTGGTTATTGCTGTTGTTAGTTTAATGTTTGCTCTTGAACTGGGCGGAAAAACATATGCCTGGGATTCTACACAGATTGTTTCTCTGTTTACAATTTTCACAGTGTTCTTTATCGTATTCTTTGCGGTTGAACAAAAAGCGTCCGAACCGATTATTTCATTTTGGATGTTTAAGAAACGATTATTTGCGACTTCTCAGATTCTAGGATTTTTATATGGAAGTACGTTTATCATACTGGCCGTCTTTATTCCAATCTTCGTTCAAGCGGTTTATGGCGGATCAGCTTCACAAGCAGGACTCGTGCTGACACCGATGATGCTCGGATCCGTAGCAGGCAGTATGATCGGAGGGATTTTTCAATCAAAAACGAGTTTCCGAAACTTGATGATTATCTCTGTTATTTCTTATTTCACTGGCATGTATCTTTTAAGCGGCATGACGCCTGACACGTCTCGGACGATGTTAACGTTGTTCATGGTAATTGTAGGTTTTGGGATGGGGTTCTCATTCTCATTATTGCCTGCAGCTTCCATCAACAAAATGGAATTCCGGTACAGAGGTTCTGCCAACTCAACCAATGCCTTCCTTCGCTCTCTTGGAATGACACTTGGTGTAGCCATTTTTGGTTCCATACAGAACAGAATATTTACTGATGAATTAATGAAAAATTTAAAAGAGCTTGGAGCGGGCGGCGGATTAGCAAACTTTGATCCTCAAAAAGTTTTCCAAGCCAGCCAGCGGGCACATATTCCAAGTGAAGTCTTAAATGGATTAATCAATGCGATGTCTGAATCCATCACAACCGTATTCACTTATGCACTGGTACCGATTGTTATATCAGCGGTTTTTGTATTTCTAATGGGGAATGAAAGAGTGGAGAAATCAAATAAACCAGTAAAGCAAATACAAAAATAAAACACACAAACGCCTGGTAGAAGCGAAACCGGGCGTTTGTGTTATTCAAAACATTAGGTGGCATTAGAATGAGATTTATTCTTTTTAGGAAATAAGGTGTAGGATAAGGAAACGACAATATCCATTGCCAATATTAAAGTCCACAACCAGGTAAAATTATTAGCATTTGCATTTTGATAAAAAAGATCCGTTTCAACGAGCCACTTATTATCAATAACAAAATCCATCCATGATAGCATCCTTTCCGCATTTTTTTCAATAAAAGGATACCGTGGTAACTTAAATGAAACTTCCAACTATTGGATTATTTATTTTGGAAATCATAATGCAGTGTTACAAATTGGTTGAAGGTTTTAACCGATTTCAGATTGAGTGATTTTTCAGGGGTATGCTCATTAAACAATGAAATTCCTCGTCCCAATACAACAGGTATGTACGTTAAAATTAATTCATCGATAAGGTTTTCTTTAAAGAAAGTCTCAGCAAGATTAGCTCCGCCAACTAGCCAGATGTCTCCGGGTTGATCTTTCTTACGTAACTCATTAATTAGTTTTGAAGCACTTCCAGAATAATATTGAAATTCTGGTGGATTTATTTCTTGGGATTTGGATGTAAATACATACACTTCCTTATTGGCATAAGGAAAATGTTCAGATAACACAAGAATATGCTTATATGTGCTGTTGCCCATGATTACGGTTGAAATACTGTCATAGAATTCTTTAAACCCGTTATCACCTTCACCGCCTTCTGATTCGATCAGCCAATCAATCTCTCCGTTTTCCCTTGCAATGAAACCATCAAGACTTGCTGCGATAAATAAAACCACTTTCCGCATATAATCACTCCTCAATAATAATCTTTTGTCTTAAACATACAATAAATTTCCGAAGTAGACATTCCTTTTTATGGTAAAATTTTAGAGAAGTTCTAATTTTTGGAGGTTGTTGTCTAATGAAAAGTTTTATTCCCATTATTTTCGTTTTCCTGCTCATTCTTTTTATATTTTCATTTGTCCGATTTGTTTCTAACACGATTAAACGTCAAAAATACCAACAGAATGAACTTGCCAAACTGAATCATAAATTAGATGAAGTGCTGCATAATCAAAGAGATATGAGAAATAAGTAGAGAAAGGGGCACACCTTATGCATTTATATCAGGCAGATGAACTAAGGAGAATTCGTATTACGTTAGTAGTCATGACCATCATACTTTTATTCTCAGGAGGAAGAAGTGCTAATGTGACAGTGGATCACATTGATGAACAAATGACTGGAATACCAACGTACCATAAGAATCTGGTTCCGCTTGGCAATGGGTATTTCGGTCTCTACAGCGGGGATAGACAGTCAGAACAAGATAACAAAATGAAAGTTTATTATTATAATGATAAAGAAAACAAAATGGTACTTAAACAAGATGTTAATTTGGGTACAGTGGAGGAAAACTTGGAATAAATGGTATGGTAAATATCAGCAGAGTGATATTTACAGTAACTTCTTGTATTTTATGATATACTTTTCTAAATTGATAAAATTTAAATTCTTAGGAGGTGACAACTTATATTCCGGTGCATCTGGGGTATAAGGAGTCTTTTTGGACAGTTTGACCTTACTGAAATTACTTGCAGTAGCTCTTTTAATTCTATTAACAGCTTTTTTTGTAGCCGCAGAATTTGCGATCGTTAAAATCCGAAAGTCACGGATAGATCAATTGGCTGAAGAAGGAAACAAGCGTGCGATTGCCGCGCAAAAGGTTATTAATAACCTTGATGGATCACTTTCTGCCTGCCAATTGGGAATAACCATTACAGCATTAGGATTAGGTTGGCTTGGTGAACCTACGGTAGAAGCGCTGCTTGGTCCATTTTTTGAAAGCTTGAATTTAAATGAGACACTCGTTCATACGTTGTCATTTGCGATTGCTTTTGCAGCTATTACTTTTTTACATGTTGTACTTGGTGAACTCGCGCCAAAAACCGTTGCTATTCAAAAAGCAGAAACAATCAGCTTATGGCTTTCTCCATTTTTGATAGGATTCTACAGAGTGATGTTTCCTTTCATTTGGTTCCTAAACGGAAGTGCTCAGCTTTTAGTGAGAATGTTTGGTTTAAAACCTGCATCCGAACACGAAATGGCACATACGGAAGAGGAGCTTCGCTTAATTTTAAGTGAAAGCTATAAAAGCGGTGAAATCAACAAATCTGAGTTCAGTTATGTAGAAAAAGTATTCGAATTTGACGACAGAACTGCAAAAGAGATTATGGTCCCTCGTACAGAAATGGTTTGTTTGTATGCAGATAATACGCTGCAAGAAAACATTAGTATAATAGGCGAAGAAAAATATACTCGTTACCCTGTCGTAGGTGAAGATAAAGACAATGTATTAGGTATGGTAAATGCGAAGGAAGTATTCTTTGATCTTATAAAAGGCAAAGAATTTCCATTAGAGCATTACATCAGACCGACATTAAGCGTTTTTGAAAATACACCTATAAAAGAAACGTTGTTGAAACTTCAGAAAAAAGGATTTCATATGGCCGTTCTTGTTGATGAATATGGAGGAACTGCTGGAATTGTTACGATTGAAGATATTATTGAAGAACTTGTCGGTGAAATACGAGATGAGTTTGACGAAGATGAATCGCCAATGATCCAGGCTGTAAGTCCGAACGTTAAGCATTTTGACGGAAAAGTATTAATTCCTGAAGTAAATGAGATTTATGGATTATCAATTGATGATAGTGAATTAGATACAATTGGCGGATGGATATTGTCGCAGAATTCCGAGATTCAGGAAAAGGAAGTCATTTCATTTGATGGCTATGACTTTAAAGTTATCGAATTAGATGGACATCAAGTGAAAAAGATCGAAGTATCAAAAAGAAAGCCAGAAGGCGCTCAAGATCCTAAATCCACTGAAGAATCAAAACAAAATTTAGTCGAAAAAGAAGCGTAAATATATGTAAAGATCAGTCATTTGTGACTGGTCTTTTTTGTTTACGAAAAAATGAGCAGGGAAAGTATGTATTAAAGGGAGATGATTCATACATGAAATCTATTACTGTAAACCTTGAATATGATGAGCGAGTACTGCATGAAGGACGGGAAGTAGAATCAAAACTAGAAGAGCAGTTATATGGGACAGGGTTTCAGCTAGTTTCTGTAAAACATGAACCATCTATTGAAGGTGAAAGGAATAAGCTTGTTAAGCCGGATAAAGATTCTGCTGGTGCTGGCGGTCAGTCATCACCGCCACAAGAACCACCCAAAAAACAAAATTAAAAAGGACGAATTCATTCTCGTCCTTTTTTTGCATGATAATGTCGGAAGTTTATATTTTTAGTCGGACAGAAATAATTTGCAACTTATTTCCTAGGAAATCGACTTAAATTGACAGAATATATTGACAAATTACCCGGTTGTCAATTATGATTTATTTATAAAACTTTTATATTAAACATAATAACTTGAAAAAAGAAAAGGGGTTGAAGAAAATGAAGAGTTCCCCGCATTATCGTTTTTTTCGAGTGATCATGGGAGGTGAGATCATTGATATTGATATTTTTCAATATCCAAATAAAACAACAGTGGTTATCAGTATGATTTTTTACAAAAATGAGCAAGTTATTTTAGTTTCAAAGACAGATAAAGATCGAAAAACTGCAATTAAATTAGCCCAGCAAACCTTTAGCTTTTCTCGAGAATGCTGTGAAAAAAAGTACAGTTCACCCCCGATTATGGAAATTCCATTCTAAAACATCCTCCAAGTGGAAATATGTTAACCCGTCAGCAAGAAAGCGGAAGAAGATATTATCGGTAAGCCAATATGAGACAACATTCCTTCAGTAGGTCATGAAATAGTTGAAGTAAGAATTCATTCAAGCAAAAATGGCATTGTTCCGATGCCTCTTGATTAGACTTGGATTACTCAAATAGGAAATCGAATAATTGTTGAAACCATTGGATTCCCGCTCATGTTTTCATCCGATGCTATTGTTAGCAATCGGGTATTACAAAACAAAAACTTGAGGAAACCAAAACAGCCGTCCATTTGATTTTAATTACACCAAGTATGTCGTAAACCATTTTAAAAATTTGCTTTGAAATATTGGCTGGCCATTCCCCTGATGGAATGGTCAGTTTTTACATGCGAGCCAAATTTCTTAGGGTTTTCTATTTAAAGGTTGTTTTCTAAAAGATTGTTGCTTTTTAGTCATTATCGTAATAAGCCTTTATCGACAAGTTGATTGTAGTACAAGTTGCGAGACTCATGAAAATCACATTTTCTTCGTGCGATGTAACGCTGATGAAACTTTCCTTGTCCTGCTGGATCAGTGTGCCTTCCACCTGAGTATCCTTCTAGTAAGGCATTGACGAGTAAGCTCGTATCGGCAGTATTTACTTGTAGACGCAGGCGCACACATGCTCTCGATTCATCCAACTTCAACGGAGGCTCACCGCACGCGCCGCGAAGCGAGCATTCTGTAGCGTGAATTCAACCACTTCTATGAGCAACAAAGAATGCGAAAACAAACTTTGAGAAATAACTTCCAATTTTATACACATTTGGTATATAATCAAAACTGTACTAATAATAATAATACAGTAAATACAGTATTAACTATCTTTGCGAAGGGAGTGTATAGATGTTTGATTTAGACGTTCGAAGCAGGAAGCCCATTTATGAACAACTCGTAGAGAAATTAAAGGAGCTTATTATGAATGATGTGCTGAAGGTTGATGAACAGCTGCCATCTGTCAGAACACTGGCGCAGCAGCTTACTATTAATCCAAATACAATACAAAAGGCATACAGAGAACTTGAAACTCAAGGATACATTTATTCGATTAAAGGAAAAGGCAGCTTTGTAAATGCTACTGTGAACTCTGTAAATACTGAAAAACTTGAAAAGGTAAAGAAAGAACTAGTCAGGCTTTTAACAGAAGCGATGTACTTAGGCGTTACACCTCAAGAATTGCAAACCATTATTTCTGATATTGAATCGAATTTAGGGGGAGGGCAGCCGAATGATTAAAGTGACAAACGTAGATAAGCGTTATGATCAGCACACGGTTTTGAATGGAGTAAATTTTACAATTGAGAAAGGGTCGATTTATGGACTTCTCGGATCTAATGGAGCAGGGAAAACAACCCTTCTTAGAACAGTAAGTGGAATATTAACGCAAGATAAGGGACATGTGTTTATAGACGGAAGCCCTTTGTTCGAGCAGGTAATAATAAAAGATCGGATTGTTTTTTTGCCTGATACTCTTTATTTCATTCCTCAATATACGATCAGACAGATGGCGCAGTTCTACAAAAATATATATACACAGTGGAATGAAGAGAGATTTCAAAAATTAGGTGAAGTATTTGAAATCGATTTAGATAAAAAAATTCATAAATTTTCAAAAGGGATGCAAAGACAAGTAGCATTTTGGCTGGCAATGTCCGCCATGCCCGAGATCCTTATTTTAGATGAACCATTTGATGGACTAGATCCGGTTATGCGGAGGAAGGTAAAGAATTTAATAGTTCAAGATGTGGCAGAAAGGGAAATGACGGTGCTGATTTCTTCTCATAACCTGCGAGAGGTTGAAGATATTTGTGATCATGTTGGAATCTTGCATAAAGGCTCCATTATTCTTGAGAAAGATTTGGACGACCTGAAATCTGATGTTCACAAAGTCCAAGTTGCGTTTAAGAAAAATGTGCCAGCTGCTCTTTTTAATGAACTGGATCTTTTGTACAAAGAAGAGCGTGGCAGCGTTCTGTTATGTATTGTAAGAGGTAAACAAGCTGATGTTATGTCCCATTTTAAAGAATTTGAACCAGACATTTTCGATATTCTGCCATTAACACTTGAAGAAATCTTTATTTATGAAATGGGGGATGCGGGATATGCCATCAAAAACATCTTGGTTTAATAGAGAAATAATCATACAAAGTTTACGAAATTCAGGATGGATAGGTATTGTTTATTTTTTAGGACTAGTATTTGCTCTGCCATTAAGAATTTTGATGGACTATACAAGAACAGAAGAAAGCTATTATCAATCTATCACGGATTCAAATCTATTTGACTATCATTTGGATGTCCAAGTGATATTAATGTTCGGTATACCTATTATTCTGGCGATTTTCCTGTTTCGCTATTTGCAAGTGAAAAACGCTGCAGATTTCATGCATAGTATACCGGTCAAACGATCTACTCTTTATAACCATTATGTATGCATGGGGATTCTGTTTTTACTCTTGCCTATATTATTGGTTGCTCTAATTTTAGTCATCATGCATAACACGATAAATGTAGATGACTATTTTACACTTGGTCAGATTAGTGACTGGATCGTGATTACGTTTGTGGTCTCTGTGTTTATTTTTATGGCAACGGTGTTTGTGGGGATGCTTACAGGAATATCTGCGGTTCAAGGGGTATTTTCATTTGTATTATTAATTTTCCCACTGGCGATCAGTATTTTAATCGCTTTTAATTTATCCTTTTTATTGTATGGTTTTCCAGATGATTATTACATCGAAAAACAATTTGAAAAATACTCACCTATTACTCTCATAGATCGGTTGGCGGACAGTAAGATAGGATCCCTCGAAATTTTAATCTATTTACTTTTAAGTATTATTCTTTTTGTACTGGCTCTTCAGCTCTATAAGCTGCGAAAAATCGAGATGGTCTCCCAGGCTATAAGTTTCCCGCAATTAAAACCAGTCTTTATTTATGGGCTTACATTTAGCTTTATGCTTTTTGGCGGGCTTTATTTTGGGGAAACCCAGCAGCAGGATCTTTGGGTCTGGTTTGGTTACATTGCAGGATCTTTGATAGGCTATCTTATTGCTCAAATGGTAGTGGAAAAGACATGGAGAGTATTTAGAAAATTAAAAGGTTATGGAAAATATGCTGCAGTAATGGCAATCTTGTTCGTTCTGTTTCAGTTTGATATCACGGGATATGAAAAGCGTGTGCCGGAAGTACAGGAGATCGAAGGAGTTTATGTAGGTGACGGTTATTATGATTATTCAGGGGAAGATGATTCCCAATATGTAAGAATCAAAAAGAAGATGTTTACGACGTCGGAAAATATAAAATCGGTTCATGACTTCCATCAAGAATTGGTCAAAGGAAAGAATGATGAAGATGGAATAGAACCAATCTTTTTGTTGTATAAACTTAAAGATGGAGGGTCTCTTACACGTGAATATAAAATAAAATCGAAAAAACAATATTCTTCCTATTTGAAGCCGATCTACGAATCGTCGGAATACAAGAAAGCGAAAAATCCTTTGTTAACTTTAAACACTGAGAAAATTAAACGAATTCAATTTAATGCTGTTGGTCAAGTACCGAAAAGCTTATCCGTATCAGATCCAAAGGAGATAGCAGAAATTCTGAAAGCGCTAATGGAAGATATTAAAAATGAGTCCTTTGAAGAACAAACGGCTGAATTTGCACCACTGGCTTATGTTGAAGTTTATCTGAACAATAAAAAAACACTACCTTTAGATATTAAGCCAAATTACAAAAATACGCAGGAGCTTCTTAAAGATAAAAATAAACTTCAAGACACACTTCTTACAGCTGAAGACTTAAAATATGCAGTTATTTTTAAAAATACAGTGCTAAAAAGGGATCCGGAATCTTATCAAATAGATGAGCAATGGGCAGAAAAGATGGTTCAGGAAGGATCCGCGATAAAAGTAACAGAAAAGAAAGAGCTGGAAGAATCACTGAAAAACTTCAGCTATAATGAGAATGGAAAATATGGAGTAGCGCTTTTTTATGAAAATGAACAAGCGGATACAGGGAGTTTCAACAATCAATTTGTTCCTGATTTTGTAAAACAACAGTTGAAATAGGGAAGGAAGGAGACAATTGACAGCTATACATGATTCTATAAAACATATCGATTTTACTGAGATCTATCAGATGTTCTATAGAAAAGTTTATTCGATTGCTATTCGAATAAGCAGGGATGCTTATCTGGCAGAGGATATTATTCAGGAAACCTTCATTAAAGCTTATAAAAACCTGCATACAATTGTGGATACGCAAAAAATAGGAGCATGGTTATCCGCTATTGCCTCTCATACGGCAATCGATTTTATGAGAAAAGGGAAAAAATCAAACGAAACATTAACAGATTACAGCACATTTAATGGCATAGAAATTAAATGGGTAAAGAAAAATCTTATTGTTCGGGAATCAAGCTGGTTTTCAGAGCAGGAAATTTACGAAAAAATACAGAGATTGAAACAGAATGAACGGAAGGTTTTCATACTCAAATATGTGGAAGGGCTGAAGGAAGAAGAGATTGCTTCCCAGCTTCAGATTTCAAGAGGTGCTGTGAAATCCAGGCTTTTTCGTGTGAGGCAAAAAGTAAAAGCAGAATTATTAAAGTCTATTAAATAAATAAGGAACTGGCTCAAAAATGAACGGATTTGAGCCGGTTTTTTGTTTTAATTCCATACAAGGAGTTTTCGCCAAGCGAAAAGTAAGGTATCTTATAAAAAAGAATTTTGGAGATTTGGTATAAAAATACTCCTCACCCTAAAAGGAATATTCTCTTTCAACTTTACAAATACGCACATGGTAGCTGCTGTACCAGGTTTCTTTTCCCTTTCGCTGTGCGGCTTGGTGCTGCAGGTTTTCCTTCCATTTTTGAATGGCATCTAAAGATTCCCAATACGAGATCGTAATGCCGTATCCGTTGCTGTCTCTAGAGCTTTCTACATTAATAAAGCCTGGCTGTTTCTTAGCGAGTTCTACCATTTTTTCAGACATCGAATGATATCCTGCAGAATCGGATACTGTTCTTTGTGAAGTAAAGATAACGGCATAGTAGCTTTTCATTCTATATCCCCCAGTCTAACTATTTCCTACTATTATATCGATTTTATTAGAAGAAAATGAAAAAGCAGTTCCCAGAAAAAAAAGGGAACTGCCTTATATTACTTTTTATCTTTCATTGCAGCTTTCAACGCATCTGCTAAACTGTTTCCAAATCCCTCATCTGATTGGTTGTTGGCACTATATTTCTTCATCAGCTGGCGTTCTTCGCGTTTTGTAACTTTCTTTTTATTATCTTCGGCTTTGTCTACAATGTTACATGGTTTGCATTGAAAATACGTTCCGGCTTTTCCGTTATGAATCTCCATTTTTTTATGACACTGAGGGCATCGTCTGTTAGAGAGTTTAGGATCTTTGCGGCGGCGATACGAACATTCACGGTCCGAACATACCAGCACTTTTCCGTCACGGCCTTTTACTTCTTTTAATAGCTTTCCGCATTCCGGACATTTCGACCCTGTTAGGTTATGTGCTCTGTATTCTTGTGAGCTTGTTTTGATTTCCATCACAAGCTGCTTTGTTTGTTTGCGGATATTCTCCAAAAACTCTTTAGGATTTCCTTTTCCGCGTGCGATCGCTTCTAGTTCCTGCTCCCACTTCGCAGTTAATTCAGGGGACTTCAATTCATCATTGACTAAATCGATGAGCTGTTTCCCTTTCGGTGTCGGATGAAGTTTGTTGTTTTTTCGATCCAGTACTTCAGAACCAAGTAATCGCTCAATGATGTCTGCACGAGTTGCAGGTGTTCCTAAACTGTACTTTTCCATACGAGAAAGGAGATCAGCTTCTGTAAAACGAGCAGGAGGTTCTGTCAGTTTTTTCTCTAAGTTAACATCTTTAACGGATAACGATTGTCCTTCAGTTAAGTTTGCTAAAGCTCTTGGGCTTTCTTCTTCTTTACCTGACAGTACTTTGAAGCCAGGATCCAGCACAATCGTTTCACGTGCGATAAAGGATTCATGTTCCACTTTTAGCGTGGCAGTTAATGTTTCAGCTCTGTAAACCGGATAGAAAAGTGCAAGGAACCGGCGCGCGATCAAGTCGTACAGTTTACGCTCATCGCTTTCCAAATCACCAAGATGAAGCGGTTCATCGGTCGGAATGATAGCGTGATGATCGGTTACTTTGCTGTCATTGAAAACTTTCTTTGCTGTGACTTTTCCTTTTTGTTTAAGAAGAGGCTGCACTTCATCACGATAACCGGCAGACATTCCTTGCAGGCGGTCATACATAGTATTTTCCATGTCACTCGTTAAATAACGCGAATCCGTACGAGGATACGTGACAAGTTTGTACTGTTCATACAGCTTCTGCAGAACGGATGAAGTTTTCTTGGCAGAGAATCCGAAGCGGCGGTTCGCGTCACGCTGGAGTTCTGTCAGATCGTAAGGCATCGGCTGTGTCTCTGTTTTTTCTTTCTTTAAAAGAGACTCAACTTTCGCCGTTTTTCCTTTTACATGATTTACGATGTCTTTTGCTTTCTTCTCATCAAAAATGCGCTTCTCACCATTTTGTTCCCAAGAAGCTTTAAGAAGACCGATAACGGCATCAATCGTCCAATAGTCTTTCGGCTGGAAAGCGTTGATCTCTTGTTCACGTTCTAAAATCATCGCCAATGTTGGAGTCTGAACCCGTCCAGCGGAAAGCGGGTCGTTGTATTTCGTAGTAAGTGCTCGCGTGACATTCAGTCCAATCAGCCAGTCAGCTTCTGACCGGCAAACGGCAGAATGATATAAGTTATCGTACTGCTTAGCTGGTTTTAATTGACTAAATCCATCACGGATCGCTTTATCGGTTTGAGAAGATATCCATAACCGTTTCACAGGCTTTTGCCATTTTACTTTTTCGATGATCCATCGTGCAACGAGTTCACCCTCACGTCCGGCATCTGTCGCAATAACGAGTTCGCCAAGGTCTTTTCTTTTAGCAAGCTGTTCAATTGCACGGAATTGATGGCTCACTTGGCGGATTATTTTCAGACCCATATGTTTAGGGATAATCGGAAGATCTTCTAATCGCCATTGTTTATATTGTTTGTCATAGTCTTCAGGCAT
Organism: Bacillus sp. NEB1478; assembly: GCF_031582965.1. Lineage (NCBI taxonomy): Bacteria > Bacillati > Bacillota > Bacilli > Caryophanales > Bacillaceae > Bacillus > Bacillus sp. NEB1478. The sequence continues at coordinate 2,984,977 of NZ_CP134049.1, read as the reverse complement.
TTTTAATTCAACAAGGTGACCGAGTGCCCAAGTTACAATGTGTTTTGGTCCTTCAATATAACTTTTATTTGTTTGCTTACAGCCTAGTACACGTGCGAGATCACGCGCTACGCTCGGCTTTTCAGCTAGTATTAGTTGTTTCATAACGTACCCCTTTCGACGATCTACTTTAGTCATTATAACAGAGGTAGAAGAGAGATACTTGTTTGTATATAAATGGTATAATTGGAGAGCGTTTAATAGCCGATTAGGAGTAAAAAATGAATATAAACGTTAACAACAATCATTTTCAGTTTCTTGATTTTCTGTCTGTTGAGGAAAGTGAAATCGAAAAGTTTCAGAGATTAGCGGGGTCATATGCGGTTATTTCATGTGAAGGAAAGTTCCTAATTTGCTATAACAAGTGGAGAAATCAATGGGAATTGCCAGCTGGGAAAAGAGAGCGGGGAGAAACACCTAAAGATTGCGCCGCTAGAGAATTGTATGAAGAGACAGGACAACGTGTGGAGAATTTGTATTTCAAAGGCTTGTTAAAAGTTTCTAATCGATCAAACGGAGAATTAAAATTCAATCCAGTTTATTATGGAGATCTAGAGTCTCTACAGCCATTTTATGAAAATGATGAAATTTCAAGTATTATGTTGTGGGATACAAAAAAGGAAATCGGATATTTTGATCTAATTGATTTACAAGTATTGAAAAAATTTTTAAAAGTTCCTGAGAAAAATTGATTTCGGTGAACGGAAGGGAAAAACAATCATGTGGAAAAACCGGAATTTTTTATTGTTGATGTTTGGGCTTGGAGTATCCAGTACAGGCTTATGGGTCGGAATCATAGGGAACCTTGAATTCCTGCAAAAGAATGTGGAGTCATCCTTTTTACAGGCGCTCATTATTTTAGCCGGATTTTTAGTCGGTATCTTTCTTGCGCCGATGGCTGGAAGAATCATTGACCGAAGCAATAAGAAAAAGATATTGATTTATGCAGGGGTTGCCAGATGTGCTGCCATCTTTTTTATGTATTTCGCAATCGCTTCCAATAATGTATGGTGGATGGTGGTTTATACGTTAGTGATTGGGATTTCAGGAACGTTTTCTCAGCCAGCTATGCAGACGATGCTTCCGTTAATCGTAAAAAAAGAGGAGCTGTTGGACGCGAACGGTATCAATATGAACATTTTTACTGGTTCAAGGATTGTCGGTACAGCACTTGGTGGAGTGATGCTCGTTAGCATGTCGCTTTTTTCTTTATATACAGTCACTTTAATCTCTTATGTCATTCTTTTAATCTCTACATTTTTTATTGAAGTAGAAGAAAAGCCGAAAGAGCTTAGCAAGACAAATAAGAAGGAAAGTTTCTTTAGAACACTTGGTGAGCTGTATCCAATGGTGAAAAAGCAGCAGAAAGTGGTTTATGGAATCTTCTTGCTTTTGCCTGCTTATCTTTTTCTTTCGGGATTTAACTTGATGGTAATTGAGATCAGCGACCTTCAGCATAATCCGGGAATTAAAGGGATCCTTTATACAACAGAGGGTGTATGTGTGTTTATTGGAACGTTTTTATCCAAGAAATTTTTCCGGGATAATCCGAAGCTTTCCTATATGTTTATCATTACGTTTATTATCGCAACGGCACATACCTCTTTATTTCTAGCACACCATCCTGCCATGTCTGTAGTATCATTCGGTCTCTTTGGACTTGCGGCGGGAACTCTTTTCCCAGTTGTAACGACTATTTTTCAAACAGATGTACCGTCTGATTATCATGGACGATTCTTTTCAATTAAAGGAATGGTAGATAATATCATCTTCCAAATTCTGATGCTCTTAACTGGATTGTTCTTAGATACAATCGGTCTTGAGAAGATGGTTATCGGATTTGGTATCACCTCATTTATAATAGCATCACTGATTCTGCTGCAATATCAAGTTCGTGGAAAGCAGGGGCAGAAAAATGTTGCACTAACAAAATAAATATTTAAAAAAGACAGTCAGCAGGCTGTCTTTTTGTTTGATAGTCAGACCATAACAGCAAGATAAAGGACGTTTTATGAATGATAAATTGATAAACTATAAGTAGAAAACAATCGGAATAGGAGGTTGAATGATGGAGACAATCAGAATGTCGTTTGAAGAGAAGTGGGATAAGATCATGGAATGTGACCGCTCTTATGATGGCTTGTTCTATACGGCGGTAAAAACGACAAAAATTTATTGCCGGCCTTCATGCAGATCGAGAAAACCGAAAAAGATAAACGTGGAATTTTATCGGTCTTTACAAGAGTGTGAAGCTGCAGGGTTTCGAGCATGTAAGAGGTGTCAGCCAGAGATTGAAAATTGTCCTCAGATAGATTTAGTAAGAAAGACATGTGAGTACTTAGTAAATCACTCTAATAAAAAAATTGTTTTGCAAGATATAGCCGATCACGTTGGTGTCAGTCCCTTTTATTTGGAACGCCTTTTTAAAGAAGAAATGAAGGATACACCAAGAGAGTATTTAGAAAAAATCCGTCTCGACAAAGCTGCATTTCTTCTTGCAACTTCTGAAAAAACAAACTTGGAAATTTGTTATGAAGCCGGTTTTCACAGTCCTTCAAATTTTTATAAAGCATTTCGAAAGTATAAGAACTGTTCTCCAAGTGAGTATCGGAAAAATAAGGAGTCCCAAAATGTTAAAAGCTAATCAAGGCTCTGTACTGATGATTAATACGCCTCTCGATTTTAACTTTATGGAGTGTCTCGTATTTCTAGGCCGGTCGGATAAAGAAATACTGCATCAAATAGAAAGTGAGATTTTATATAAGCTTATTAAAGTAAAAAATCAGCTCATTTTGTTAAAGATTAGAGCTAGTCAGAATACGCTGATGATTGAGTTTCCAGATCGTAAACCATCTGAAGAAGATCTAGAAAAAGTGACGGCCTTTGTTACGGAGTTCTTTGACTTAAAAAGAGATATTTCTGGTTTTTATGAGATAGCGTTAACAGACCAAGTACTTAAGAAAGCGGTGAACACATATAAAGGTTTGCGAATCATAGGAATTCCTGATCTATTTGAAGCGCTGACTTGGGCGATTATGGGTCAGCAGATCAATCTGACATTTGCTTATACGTTAAAAAGCAGATTCATAGAACAGTATGGTGAGAAATTGGAATTTGACGGTCGTACGTTTTGGCTCTATCCACCGTTTGAAAAAATAGCCGCATTAAAAGTGGAAGATTTGCGAAAGTTTCAATTTACAACACGCAAAGCAGAGTATGTGATTCACACCGCAAAAGCGATGGCAGCTGGTGAGCTATCAAAAGAAAAATTACTTACATTACAAGATTCAGACAAGCAGCGGGAGGCGTTGATTAAATTAAGAGGTGTCGGAGCGTGGACAGCTGATTACGTTATGATGAAATGTTTGCTGAGGCCAGATGCTTTTCCAATTGCTGATGTAGGGCTGCATAATGCGATAAAAGTACAATTAGAATTACAGAAAAAACCGAAGATTGATGAAATTATGAATCTAGCGGAAAACTGGTGCGGATGGGAAGCCTACGCTACGTTTTATCTATGGAGGTCATTGTATGAATAACACTTATAAGCTGTACTACGAATCACCTATTGGAACACTTGAGCTCAAAAGTAATGATGATGCTGTTCTTTCAATCATGTTTGAAGATCGAAAAGAAACGGACCATCCAGAATCCGTTCCTCAAGTTCTGAAGGCATGCTATGAGCAAATACACGAATACTTTGAAGGTAAGAGACAGGAATTTACCTTTCCCTATATGTTGAACGGAACACCTTTTCAAAAGACGGTTTGGAATGCATTATTAAATGTACCTTATAGCGAAACCGTTTCTTACCAAGACATTGCGAACGCTATTAAAAATGAAAAGGCCATTCGGGCAGTAGGAAATGCAAATGGAAAAAACAAATTGAGTATCATTATTCCTTGTCACCGGATCATAGGTTCAAATGGAAAGTTAACAGGTTATGCGGGTGGATTATGGAGAAAAGAATGGCTGTTAAACCACGAGAAGAAATTGTCGTAAAAAATAAATTCGTGTAGAAAAATTCACTTTCTTAATATAACTTTTATATCCAAAACATTAATCACATATATTGTCTAAATATTTATAAAATTCAGTAATAACAGTGATTTAAACTCTGTTATTATTTTTTTTGAAAAAAAACCGTCATTTAATTTACAATTTTGAGAAAAAGTATTAAAATAAGAAAGTTCCAAATAATAGAAATACAGGGGGTTTTTTTCTATGAAAAAACTATTAGCTTTTACAGCGGCTGCACTTCTTGCGTTTAGCGTAGGCTGCAGCAAGGAAGAAGCAGAACCGAAGAAAAAAGAAGAAACAAAACCAGCAGCAGCTACAGAGAAAAAAGACGAGACTTTAGCTGAAAAGCAATCACTTTTAGCTTTTGAAGGAGATCTTGTGCTAAAGCTTCGCTCATACCATGCAGCATTTAACGCTTACGCTGCAGGATTAGAAAAAGAAGGCGAAGAAGCACTTCCTAAAGAAGAGCTTGATAAATTAAAAGCTGACGCAAAAGCATCTGGAGAAAAAGCGGTTGCAGAAATTCCTTCTATTGAAGTACCGTCTGATCTAACTGAAGATCACCAAACGGCAGCTAAAGGCGCATTAGAAGAACTTAAGAAGTCTTACGAAGCAAGAGTTGCAGGATTAGAAGATGAAGCGAAAGCTACAGAAGCAGACACTTTATTCACTGCATTCCAAGATAAATTAAATTCAATCCATGAAGATCTTAAATTAATTCCTGGTAACTTTGCTAAAGAACTTTAAGATGTGCTTAAAACTGTTTTCTCTTTTTGAGAAAGCAGTTTTTTTAATGGATAAGAAAGAATTCTCATGTTTCTCCTGATTTTTATTTTTGTCGATTTAACTCGATTCGCGGGTATTTTATGCAAAAGTGTGAGATGGAAGCTGAAATGTGTGAAATGAAAGCTCAAAAGTGTGAGATTCAAACCGAAAAGTGTGGGAATACCCCATTTATTTCATAAATGCGGATCAATGGGTTAAATGAATTTTCCGTTTACCTTATAAAGGATATATTTATTCTGAAATGAAAGAGAGGGGTATAAAATGATTAAGGTAAGATACGAAAATGAAGAAGATATCACTGCCATCCGAAAAGTTAATAATCTTGCTTTTAAAGGAGAGGACGAAGGAAGATTAGTAGATGCGATCCGGAAATCTGAGTTCTTTATTCCAGAATTATCACTAGTTGCAACAATGAAAGGTGAGATTATTGGCCATATTTTGTTTAGCGGTGCAGCCATTGAAACAGAAGCAGGTCCAGTCGGAACCTTGGCACTGGCACCCATGGCGGTTCATCCTGAATACCAAAACAAAGGCATAGGCTCACTATTAGTTTCAGAAGGGTTAAAAAAAGCGAAGGAATTAGATTACGAACATGTTGTTGTTCTCGGACATCCTTCATTTTATCCAAAGTTCGGTTTTGTACCTTCTCGGCAAAAAGAAATTGAATCACCATTCCCCGTTCCGGATGAAGTGTTTATGGTCTATGAACTTAAGAGTGGATCTTTAAATGATATAAAAGGAAAAGTGAAGTACCCTTCAGCTTTTGATACTGTTTCATAGGATTTTCCAATTGGAAAGAGAATTAGTAATATATCCTAATCGAAAAGGGGTTGTATCCATGTTTGCTTCTTCACAAACAGAGATCATGTCAGAGTATTTGCGCTCCGTCAAATCACGTTTTCAAGATGCTAAGGATTATGCTGAAAAGACCTTTTTACAGCTTGAGGATGAACATCTAGTATGGTATCCGAATGAAGACTCCAACAGTATTGCAGTCATTGTAAAACATATGAGCGGCAACATGGTATCCCGGTGGACAGATATTTTTGAGACAGATGGAGAAAAGCCCGAAAGAAATCGAGATGGTGAGTTCGTGAATACAATCAGAAATCGTGAAGAACTTTTTGAAGTTTGGAACAAAGGATGGGACGTTTTCTTTCAAACACTTGATAGTTTGAGAGAAGAGGATCTGCTACGTCAAATTTTTATACGCAATGAAACACATACGGTTATGGATGCGATTGATCGTCAGATGTACCACTATTCCTACCACATTGGGCAGATCGTGTACATTGCGAAGATGCTGAAATCAGATCAGTGGAAGACGTTGACGATTCCCCGGAAAAAATAAAATGATGAGGTGCTGCTGAATATATGATGAAAATTAGCACGATGAATTTTCAGATAGAAGTAAAAGTATTCAATCGAAGAAGCTAGATCGTTGCAAATAAGTTATTTTGTGAATTTTCTTCATTGACAAGTTGATTGAAGTGCAAGGTGCGAGACTCCTATGGGAATAGCGGGTCAGGTGAGACCATACAATGTCGCAAGGCGACGAGTGGGCTCACCACACGCCCCATGGAAAGCGAGCATCCTGTAACGGAAATCAACCACTTTCTGAGCAGCATGATTGAGAGAACAGTTCTTTATAAAAAATATCAAGTTTCTTGCAAGACTAGTGTGACATGAATCACTTTTGAGTTTTTTTATTTTTGTCGAAATTTTTCATCCTTCACATTATAGATATCGCAAGTCATTAGCGTAATAATAGTCAACACGTTTAAATCTTTGTATAATAAAAACGTAAGCGCTTAAAATTGCAGGGGAGGCGTAATTAATGAGTGATTTAACGCTGAAGAACTTTGAATTAACACGAGATTTTTTCCTGAAAAATATTGAAAGCATGAGTGCAGAGATGGCTGATATTCAGCCTGAAGGGTTCAACAATAACATTCGCTGGCATGTAGGGCATGTATTGGTCACGGCAGAGTATTTTATGTTTGGCTATCCTGAGAAATCAAAAGCATTACCTGTAGACTATATCCAACTTTTTAACAGAGGAACAAGTCCGGCTGATTGGAAAGGTGAGGTTCCATCACTCCAGGAACTCACAACTCAATTGAAAGATCAACTGGAACGAATTAAAGAAATTCCAGCAGAACGATTTCAAGATCAATTGAAACAGCCTTTCTTCGGTTTGAACACAGTCGGTGAACTAGCGGTGTTTGCTAACTACCATGAAACATATCATTCAGGTCAGCTTCATGCCATGAAAAAAGTAATTGCAAATCAAACTGTTAAACAAGCCTAAAAAAAACAGTGGGTCCAAAAGGACACCACTGTTTTTTTTGCATATAAAAATATGTACATTCCGCACAAGTTTATGGTATGATTTATAAGACGCACTTTTTCTATTTTTAGTATATAGATATATCCAATTATATTATACTATGAAATAGAAAAGCATGTCAACTATAAAAAAATTTTAGGGAGAGATCGAATGACTACATGGAATCGTGAGCAGGAAAAAGAACAAAAGCGAGTAGATGAAGTTGTACAAAATCTTTCTCAAGAGACTGACAATCTGCAACATCATTTAGGCGGAAAAATGGCAGACGTTGTACAGCTTCGTAAAAACTTCTGGTCTGATGTGACGGTAAACTTGGATGATCCAGACGATGCGATAGAAACAGCAGCAAGTATTAAACAACAGGCGGAGCTGCTGTCTGAGATCGAACGGAGTCACACTTCTGCTGAAAGTCAGCTGAAAACCTATGAAAAATTGAAAAACTCGCCTTATTTTGGCCGTATTGATTTTAAAGAAGATGAAGAAAGCGAGTCTGAAAAAGTTTATTTAGGCATTGCTTCTTATTATGATGAGGAATCTATGGCTTTTCTAGTTCATGACTGGCGTGCACCAATCTCCAGCTTGTATTACGATCATTCTTTAGGAGAAGCGAAGTATAATGCTCCTGGTGGTGTCATTCATGGGGACTTGCAATTAAAAAGACAGTTTATTATTAAGAATGCAAAAATAGAAGGTATGTTTGATACAGGCGAAGCCATTGGAGACGATTTGCTTCAGCAAGTGCTAGGGAAACAAGCAAATACTCAAATGAAAAGTATTGTCGCAACGATTCAAAAAGAGCAAAATGCAATCATTCGAAATACGGTGAGTGATCTGCTGATTGTTCAAGGCGCTGCCGGCTGCGGAAAAACGTCTGCTGCTCTTCAGCGGGTTGCTTATTTATTGTATCGGGATCGCGAAACACTGCAATCGCACCACGTTGTCCTATTTTCTCCAAACAACATGTTCAATAGTTATGTTGCGAACGTTCTCCCAGAACTTGGAGAAGAGAATATGGAACAAACCACATTTCAAGCGTATATCAACCACCATCTGTCTGATCATTTTTCAGTGGAAACACCTTTTGAACAAATGGAGGAACTGCTTTCTGGATCAAGTGATGCTGTGCGGCTTGAAGGTATTCGATTTAAAGCGTCTGTTGAGTTTCTCCAGGCAATTCATAAGTATGTGGAGCAATTAAGTGAATCAGGTTTGATGTTTTCAGATATTAAATTCCGGGAGAAAACGATCATACCAGCCAAACGAATAAAACAATACTTTTATAAGCTGGATAACAAAGAGACCGTTCCTTACCGCATGAAAAATACGGCTGAATGGATTTTAGAAGAATTGAAAAAAGCAGAAAGACGCGAGAGGAAAAAACCTTGGGTTGAGAAAGAGATTCAGCTTCTCGATCAACATGTGTACACAAAGCTTTATGAACAGCTGCAAAAAAGAAATAAATATCGTGATGATTCTTTTAATGATATGGCAAGCGAACAGAAAGTTCTTTCCGCATATATAACTCGTCTTGCGTTCAAACCTGTTCGGGAATCAGTTGAGAAATTTTCCTTTTTAGATATGAAAGGAATCTATTCAAAGCTGTTTCAGATGAACCAAAAAGGAATGGATGACTATCGTACGTGGAGTGATGTATGCAAATTCACTTTATTTAATTTAAAACAAAACTTCCTTTCTAACGAAGATGCAACGCCATTTCTTTATGTAAAAGAGCTATTGATCGGTTTTCAGTCGAATGCAGCGGTAAGGCATGTCTTTATTGACGAAGCGCAAGATTTTTCGCCGTTTCAGTTTGCGTTTATTCAGCGCATTTTCCCGCGTGCTAACTTAACGATACTTGGAGACTTAAACCAGTCGATCTATGCCCATTCTTCTGACAATTCGTTTAGTATGCTGGAGAATCTTTTAGATAAAAAAAATCCAGAGATCATTACATTAACGAGAAGTTACCGTTCTACAAAAGAGATCGTAGAATTCACGAAAAGCATGCTCTGTGATGGGGGAGAAATCATACCTTTCAACCGATCGGGTGAAAAGCCTGCTGTTGTAAAATTAGTTGATGAGGCTAGTTTGGATGATGAACTGGAATCAACCGTTCAAAAGTGGAAAAATGAAAATCATGATACGATAGCGATTATTTGCCGAACAGCAAAAGAAAGCTATGAAGTTTATGACAAACTAAAGTCGCGTCTGGATATGAAACTGATGGTGAACGAGGACACGGCCTTTCAAAAAGGAATCATCATCATTCCATCATATTTAGCAAAAGGAATTGAGTTTGATGCAGTTGCGATCTACAATGCGTCTGCTTATCAAAATGAAAGAGAACGAAAACTGTTCTATACCGTCTGTACTCGCGCCATGCACGAACTAACTGTTTTTTATCAAGGTGAACCCTGTCCCTTTATCGAAGAAACTTCAAAAGAATTATATGACGAGGTGAAGTGCGGGAGATAAAAGTTGTGTAGGGGCAGATGTTCTTACCGACTAAGGATATAATCAAACAAACGGAAAAAAATGAGGCTGGCTCAAACTCGAGCTGGCCTCATTTTTTATATTCCACTCAAGTTCTTTTGTTGTTCGAAATCGCCGCACACAAGAGAAAAGCAACTGCAAATCCCCAGCCGATTTTTGCTGAATAAGAGGTAGCATTCTTCAGTGTCATCCCTAAGAGGGGTGATATTCCAAACAACAAACAAAATACAGCTGTGAAATTTTTATTAGACTGCATGAAATTATTCCTACGTATTTTATTTTATCTCGTTAAGGGTATAGCTATTAGACGAGGAGGGTTACGTATGAGTTTTGATTATGACCTAGATTTTGAAAAGATAAATTTTAGAAAGCACCCGGAAAAATATCGAGTAGGCCGTGGTGAGCAAGGAGTCCTTCTTGTAGAACCGTATAAAAGTGAAATCTTGCCGCATTGGCGGTTTAAAACCCCTGAAGAAGCAAAAAAATCTTCCGAGAAAATTTATGATCTTTTCCTAGAGTATAAAGAAAAAGATGACTTTGTTGGCGCGGATATGGCACGTAAATTTTTGCAGATGGGCTATACGAGAGCCCGCCGTTACACAAATTACAAAGGCGGTCGAAAATACAAAGAAAACGGTGAAATCAATGAGCGTCAAATCGATCCTGTTAAAGCAAAGTCGGCAGCGATTTTTGAAGAGAAATGGAAGCTCGCCCGGACGGATGAAGAATATTTAAAGATGAAAAAGGCTCATCAAAAAGAGTTTGGCTAAACCAACCGTTTAAGGGAGCTGTTCTCACTGTTACCCATCGCCGTTCGTATAACGATTATCTCCCATTTGATAGTTTGTGCTTTCACCTGGCTTCGCTGCGGCGTGAGTAGGGTGCTGGGAGTTGTTATTATTCTTTTTGCGCCGCCAATCAATCAAGAAGGCAAACACCAGCAGACCGATAATAAAGATATATAGCCATGTCATATGGAACCTCCCATTAAAATCTTTTCTTACAACTAAGGTATTAACAAAAAAACAGTAAAGACCTTATTTTCTAAGATGTCTTTACTGTCTGCTTCTTTTTTCGACTTCAGTTTCCACTTTAAACACTCTTTTGTTCAATGCTTCGGATGTACCGTCAAAATGATTGATGATTTTATCTGTGTAATCTCCCATGTTGCTGATCACATTTGAATTTAACTTTTCAAGTTTGTCTTCAATTCGGATATGACCTGCCTTCAACACATGAATGTCTTCCCGCATTTCTTTCATTTCCGCATGAACATTACTAAATCCAGTTTCCATTTTAGTATTCATCTTATTAATTTTACTATAAACTTCATTAAATTTTGTATTCATTTGAGTATTCATTGTATCTATTTGTGTATTCATTGTATCTATTCGAGTATTCATCGTATTCATTCCAGTGTTCATTTTAATTATTTCATTATTAACTTCACTAAAACTAGATTGCATTTCAGAACGCACCGTATTAATTTCATTAAGAATTTGCTTTAAGGCATTTTCCATCTTTCAAAGCTCCTCTTCATTAAAGATTATCTCGAGTATAACACCTCATTTTTTTAATGGAGATTCAGAATACCGAAAAATGATGGTAAAACATGTAAGATTTCAAATGAGATACTAAGGTGGTTCTATACAATTGAACGTTTTTTCTCTCGCTTCATACAGAAACTTACTCTTTTTCGGAATCAAACTCGCCAAACAGCAATTTATCAAGTGGTGCAACGTGTGCGATGAACTCTTTGTAAAGGTTGTTTACTTCTGGATCGGCATCAAAATCTTCCAATGTAATGCGTGCGTGTTCTTCAGATTGAAAGTGAAGAAGTCCAATCCAAAGTTCTTCATTCCCACTAATATCGAGTTTCTCTGCAAGAGGCGAGATTCCATAGGTCTTTGGTGCTTCAGATAGCTTATAGATTTGTTCAGAAACGCCGCCGTATTCCTGAAATTTTTTGTTCGTTTGTGCTGAAATCTCAAGGAATTTTTCTTTTGCTTCGGGCTTGATTTTATAAAAATAGACAAGCAGATGTGCCATTTATTAGCCTCCAATTTTTGTGAGCCATTTGGACTTAATTACTTCAACAACAGCATCAGGCTTATCCCAGTGAAGTAAATGTGTGCTGTTCTCTACTAGTTTGACAGTGCCATCAGCCCTTTGTTTAAAAACCTCAGCTGTATCAATCCGCTTTGATAATAAATGTTCTGGCAGTGTTGCAACCAGCAAAGTAACTCCCTTTGGCACGAGGTGATAAATGTCTTCTGTTTCATTTAAATGCATCCCGCGAATAATATGTCTCGCCGTTTCGCCTTTAGCATGCCAGCAAACTTTCCCGTTACGTTCCACACCTAAATCACGGACTTGAATTTCGATTTGGGATGACCAGGTCAAATAACTGTCTTTTTCTGATTGGCAAAATGCTTCCCATGAATCGAATATATACTCATCAAAATCCTTCTCATAATCGTTCATTTCTTCTTCCATTGAGTCCGACCAGGTCCGCTTTGTTTGATATCCGCCATCAATCAAGAGGGTATCAATAACGTTCTCGGAATACTTCACTAAGTAATGAAGCCCTAAGAAACTGCCCCAAGAATGTGTAAGCAAATAGAAACTGTCAATATTCATGAATTCGATTAGGCCTTGGAGCCAATCAACAAGACGTGGCATTTCGTATTCTTCAGCGGTTTCGAAAGCTTCCGATTTTCCGTGGCCGGGAGCATCTAGCGCAATAATGCGAAAGTCATCTTTAAGATTTTCTGCTATTCCTAAAAAACTGAAGCTGGTACTGCCCAATCCATGCAAACAAAGCATAACAGGCTTATTCATATCGCCCCATTCTGTTACGTGGATCTTTTTATTCCTGTATTTCATCAAGTAGCGTTTCAACTCTCACACTCCAAATCAATTCAGTACTTTTTGTACAATTTCACGGGTAACCGTAAAGCCGGATTTCTTATAAAAATTTCTGGCGATCGTATTATCAATCCAATAATCTAGCTCAATTTTTGTCGCGCCTATTTCTTTAGCCATCTGTTCAATATGAGAAATAAACTTAGTGCCAGCACCATTATTGCTGCTGTTTTTATCCACGCTGATCTGATGGATGTACAAAGATTTAGACGCTTTTTTAAATGCGGAATCAGTGGATTCTTTAAGAGTCATCCATACATAACCGAAAGGGACGTTATTATTTTCAATTAAGAGAAAAATCTGCTTGGGATCAGTTGTTATTTCTTTGAAAAAATCACGAATCGGTTCATATTCGTAAGGTTTAAAATAAGTTGGAAAACGATCTGCATGTATATCTTGAACGTTTTTATTAAGCTTTGCGAGCGTTTCATAATCTTGAGTTTGTTTAATCTTCATAAAAAGGTCCTTTCAACAATGGGGTTAACAAGATTTGTTATTTCCCAATTTTACCATATAGTGATTAAAAATAGAGAATATTATGTTAATTTTTATCGGATTAGGGAACCGAGTATACGAGCAGGAAATTCTTGTGACATTGTTCACAAAACCGCCAAAGGAAATGTGATTTGAATCACATTGCGTTCACTGAAGTTGTTTTAACATAAGGATGTAAACAAAAACCTTAGGGGGAATTGACATGCTGCAACCAAAAACGATCGAAATCATTAAGTCAACAGTACCTGTATTAGAAGTACACGGAGAAGCCATTACTTCCCGTTTTTATCAATTACTATTTCAAAAACATCCTGAACTATTAAATATTTTTAACCACGCGAATCAAAAAAAAGGACGTCAGCAAGCAGCACTTGCTAATGCTGTTTATGCAGCTGCCGCAAATATTGATAAACTCGAATCCATTATTCCAGTCGTAAAACAGATCGCTCACAAGCACAGAAGCTTAGGGGTAAAACCGGAACATTACCCAGTTGTCGGCGAAAACTTACTCGCAGCTATAAAAGATGTCCTTGGAGATGCGGCTACAGATGAAATCATCAATGCTTGGGCTGAGGCGTATGGAGTCATTGCAGATGCCTTTATTGGTATCGAGAAAGATATGTATGAAGCTGCAGAAACACAAAAAGGCGGATGGGAAGATTTCAGACCGTTCGTAGTAGCAGACAAAGTTGAAGAAAGCACCGTGATTACTTCATTCTATCTAAAGCCTCAAGACGGAAAAGAAATTGCTGACTTTAAAGCAGGACAGTATATCAGTGTGAGAATGGAAATCCCAGGAGAAGAGAATACGCATATCCGTCAATACAGCTTGTCTGATGCACCTGGAAAAGACTATTACAGAATCTCAGTTAAAAAAGAAGCAGGCATGGAGTCTCCAGATGGCATTGTATCTAATTACTTGCATAACGGTGTAAAAACTGGAGATGTTCTTTTCTTAAGCGCACCGGCTGGAGATTTTTACTTAGATAATGAGGTAGAGCGTCCGCTTGTTTTACTTAGCGGAGGTGTTGGTTTAACACCTATGGTGAGCATGTTGAAAACAGCATCAGAAAGACAGCCTGACCGTGAAGTAACATTTATCCACGCTGCGATCAACGGTAAATTACATGCACTTAGAGATGAAGTATTATCTGTAACGGCAAAATCTGATCACATTACGAGCTATTTCGTATATGAAAAGCCCGAAGAAAATGACGAAGGCTATGAGAAATCAGGATACGTGGACATGGATTGGCTACGAGATGTATTGCCAATCAACAAAGATGCAGAGTATTATTTCTGCGGTCCACTACCTTTCATGAGAGCCGTTTATCATGCACTTCTCGACCTGAATGTTCCTGAAGGCCGTATCCACTTCGAGTTCTTTGGACCGGCAAGTGATCTTGGGAAAAAAGAAACTGTGAATGCTTAAAAGAAAAAGACCTCTTTAACGGAGGTCTTTTTCCATTTCATTCAGCCAGTGGAATTTATGAAGCATTGATTTTCTTTTCCACAATAATAAAACAAACAAAATAACTAAACTGCTGCTCGTAATGAGAGCGCCAAGATAGATGCCGCCGAACATAAAGAATTCATCAATACGCACGGAAAAGAAGATCCATCCGATGATACCGGTAACGCCGAGACAAAGGTTGATCATAAGGCTGATAAAAAAATGAGGAATGACCATACCTGTGTTCGTTACCGTAAAAACGGCGTATTTATAACTGATCGGAAACCCTAGTAAAAGATAGAGTGTATAAAAAATAATATTATAGTCTGCTTCACTCAACATAAGATCGCCTCTTTCCCGAAAACTTTATTTTGATAATGAAGTCTGAAGCAAAGTTAATTTCGGCAACTGTCGATTTTAGTCGTTTCGCGTGTATCTCATGAAAAAGTGTGTTATTTATGCCTAAAAGTGTGGCATTCAAGCCGAAATTTGTTAGTTTCCATCCACAAAGTGTGGGATTATCGAATTCACATGTTAAATGGGATGAACTTATCTATTCGGAGAGAGTCTACTCATTAATATGTCAAAAGAGCCTTAATCGAAAGGCTCTTTTAATGCGGTCAGCTATCCTTCAGATCCCGTTTTCATAATTCTTTCAAACTGTTCTTCTGTCATTTTTTTTACCGGAACAGTCAATTCCTTTTTGCGGAATAATCGTTTTCTCACCGTATAAGCTCCTTGAGACAAGTACTGGCGTTTCATAGCCTCCACCATAAAATTCATCGCAAGAATGGCAATCGCAAAGCCGGCTAACGGTGTATAAATAACCCATGTGTTACCGCGCAATTCATATATATAGGCTCCGATCATACTGGACCACTCGTTGATCATAGCAACTGGCAATGTGTTGTTTTCCAGCGGATCGAGTGTGATGATATCTGTTCCACCGATGAAAACTTGCAGCACACCTAGATGTGCCAGCAATAATAAGGTTGAGATTACTTGCTGACTGTACAAAATACTTAATCGTGGTTTTAAAAAAGGCAGTACATGCTTCCGCATAATATGAAATCTGCGTCCGCCTAATATTTTTACAGATGAGATAAATTCATTCTCCAGATACTTGGAAGTTTCGCTCGCCACTGTTATCATGACCGGCGGTACAGCGATTAAAACGAGAATTAAAAAAGCGAAAGTAGTTTGTTGAGTTTTAGGGATTGACCAGGTGAAAATTTGCAAAACCGGATACAGGATCAAATAAGCAATAATCGTCGCAGGTGCATAATAAAAAGTTTCAAATAGTTTATTCAGCATACGAAGGACAGTCTTTGGAAACTGGCTGACAATCAGGCCTAGCAAGGTTCCAGCCAAAAGTCTGGCAAATGCAATGAGAAAGGCAAATCCAAGCGTATACTTAGCACCGTCAATTACTTTATGAAGCATACTGACGCCGAAGCGGTCCGTACCCAATGGCATATCCTTAAAAGGTGCAATTGGGGGAGAATCGATCGGAATTTTGTTTTCATCATACTTTATGACCATCATAGGCTTTTTTGAATCGGGCACATAATGACTATATAGGATACTGCCAAAAAACATCGTAAGGATGATAAGGAAACCAAATAAAAAAAGTGGGCTTTTCCATACTGTCATTTACACGGCCTCCTCTGCTGTACGGTTTAATTTGGATTCCAGGATGTAGGAGATTATTGTGAATAACAGGTAGAATGGAAGAAACATCAGCATGAGACTAACCGTTATAACGTCAGGCGTTGTGGGTCCGTTATTCAGCATAAACTTTGTAATTCCCGGTATGTACATCACATATTCCACCATGAACAGACCGGATATCAAAAGCCAATACACGTTTTTCGTATAAAAGAAAAGGCTGATCAATGAATTTCTAAGCATGTGTATATATAACACGATTGAATACTTAATACCTTTTGCTCTAGCGAATTCCACATAGGTTTTCGAATCTTCATCATCCAGTAAAAACAACAAAGTTCTTGTTAAAAATAAAGTCGGTAATATTGCTAAGCATACCATTGGCATAAGGTATGCAGGATTCTGTTCGCTAAAAACTATGGGTAAAAGCAGCTCGCCAGTCTTGCGATAAAGAAGAATAATAAGGTATTGAGCCATCACCACGATAAAAATGTCCGGTAAGGATTCAAAAGAAAAAAATAAAAAGCGAATGGATTTTTGTATTTTACCCGGTAAGATTTTCACAACTAACGCGAGAATGATAGATGAAGCTGCCGCAAGAAAAAAAGCACCAACAACAAGTTTTAATGAATAGTAGAAGTAAGGCAAGATCGTCGGAAAGATGTATTTCATTTGCTGGCTCTCGTAATATTCAACGTTTGAAAAAGTGAATAGTTTTCCCATCAACAATAAGATTTTTTCGATGTAAGGTCTAAAATATAATCCTAAGTCCTGATCCAAAAAAAGGGCATTTTTGATAACACCCATTTCCAAAAGGCGCATGACACCTTCAATCGCACGTACATTGCTAAAAAATAAATATGGAAGGGCACCGATAAAAAATACACCGATGATAGGCAGTGAAAAAGAGACGACCCTCCTTAAAACCAAAACAAACAATGAATTTTCCCCCTTAATCTATTTCTCTCTTTTTATAACGTTTTCACTTCGACAAAAACACCCATTTCCCTTCTTTTGGAAAAAGAAAGACCGCTGCATTGTGCAGCGATCTAAAAGTTATTAATTTTTTCAATTACTGTCTTTATTACATCAATGGAATCTACCACGTGATGATCATATTCCAGACTATGATTGACATCTGGAAGAACGATGTATTCGATGTTTTCATTTTGTCCTAACTCATTTATTAGGTCTTCCTTATAAAACCGGTCCTTGTCTCCAATGACGCACAGTCCTTTATGTAAGCTATTTTTCATAGGTTCGAAGACTTCTTCTTTTGTAATGAGCGGGGTGAGCCAAATAGCTTTAGCGTTCTGCAAGAGTTCTCTTTCCAATGCTTTACCCATAGCGAGTGTTCCGAACGATTTTCCGACGATGTAAAAAGAATCGTACGCTGAGTCTTTTAATACTTCATCCAGCACGGAGCTAACATCCAAATGTATGAACTCCACAAGCTCTTCATAAGAAAATAAATCATATTTCTCATCGGAATATTGATAATTCACATGCAGAACATCATAGTCTTTATTTAGAAAAACTCCTGTTGAATAGTGGAAGACAGGCGCTTGAGAGGTGTATCCCATGCCTGGAATCAAGATCGCTAATCCTTTTGGCTGATCTGTTTTGCTTATGATTTCATATGGTACTTTCATATCTTTACAGCCGATGATGTTGCTAGAACGAACATTTAACATAACTGCCTCCTCATAGTTTTAATATACATAATATTCCAACCATGGAGTGGAGGCAAGAGTTTATTTTAAAATACTCAAATATTCCTTCCACGATCCAACATCATCATGATATCTCTTGGCGATGACTCTCGTAATTTGGGTGATATGAGTTAAATCATGAACAGACCATGTAGATAATAGTTCTCGAAGTTTTACAGTTCCGTAAACAGGATGGGTCCCTTTAAGCTCATAATCGGTTTGACTTGTAATCAAAGTTCTCAATTCTTCTAAGCTTTCATTTCGCACTTGTTTAAATTCTCTTAGTAGCTCGTCTATAGTTTTCCCTTTTACTTGTTCGATGTGAGCAAATCGATCAAAATCAGGAAAGGTTTGAGATTCTCCTTTTGTTAAAATCATCTTAATACGGGGAATCCAGTTCACTTTTTCAGCTTCTATTAAATGTCCGACTACTTCTAGAGCATTCCACGTACCTTCTCCTTCATTACAGGTCAGCCAGCCATCGGAAAGTCCTGACAACAAACTTTTCAATGTATCTGGTGTTCGTTCTAATAATTCAATACCTTCATCTAATTTGAAATTCATGGCACATATTCCTCTTTTCTAACGATTGATAACTATGACTTCGAGATACACCATTTAACTCCTGTTAATTTTCTAGTTATTTTCATTTTTATAAGGCGGATTTACTAATTAACTGAATTTTGTGAAAAAAACTTACCCTTTTTAAGGCGGAGTGATAAAATATTGGTGAAACGTTTCGACTGAAAGAAGTTATTGTAAATAGAAGGGAGAACACGATGAAAAAAGGGAGAATGATAAGCTTTATATTAATGTTTAGTCTTTTTGCTAACTTGATTGTGTTACCAACGGCATCGGCAAATGATAGCGGAAACGATCTTGCATTCCGTGCAGAATTGAAAGCGATTGCAGATAAGACATATAAATTTTATCAAGATCATACCGATCCGAAAACAGGGATGACTTATGATGAGACGCGCTATACGGCAGAAGGAAAGAAGGATGCTGCACACACTTCACCTACAAATATGGCGATGTATATGATGAGTACCGTTTCAGCTCAGCAGCTTGGGATTATCTCACGGGATGAAGCGGTAAAACGAATTCAAGTAACGATAAGCACTTTGGAACGGCTTGATAAGTGGAACGGTCTTTTTTATAACTGGTACAACACGGAAGATGGCTCGTTAAAAAAAGATTGGGGTCAGTTCATCTCACAAGTTGATAACGGCTGGCTTTCTGCGGGACTTATCGTAGTCGGACAAGCATATAAGGAATTACATCCGCAAACGAGTAACCTTGTTGAAAATATGAACTATACAAAACTTTATGATCCAGAGGTGGGTCAATTTTATGGCGGGTACGATGTCGCACAAGGGAAGTATACTGATCATCATTATGGACAGTTCTATACAGAACCTCGAGTTGCAAGCTATATTTCGATCGGAAAAGGCGACGTTCCAAAAGAGCATTGGTGGAAATTGTATCGAACTATGCCAAAAGAATGGGATTGGCAATCACAGATTCCTGAAGGACAAGATGCTGTCTATGATGGTGTTACCGTATATGAAGGTCATTATGAGTATAACGGTGTGAAGTTCGTACCGAGCTGGGGTGGGAGTATGTTTGAGGGCCTCATGCCAGGAATCGTAATGAAAGAAAAAGAGCTTGGCAAGTATGCATTAGGCTTGAACAACAAGCGCCACGTACAGCTGCAGCAAGATTTTGCAAAGTCAAAAGGATATCCTGCTTGGGGATTCTCGCCATCCGCAACACCGGATGGATACAGCGAATTCGCAGCAACACCCCTTGGCACTTCTGGCTACAAAGACGGGGCAACCGTAACGGCTCATGCATCGTTCTTGGCACTAGACTATGATCCGTTGGCTGTACAAAAAAACATCAAAGTTCTAAAAAATCTTGGCACGTATTCTCAGTACGGATTCTATGATTCGGTTAACATGGAAACAGGCGAAATCGCAAAAGCTTATTTAGCTCTCGATCAAGGGATGATTATGGTATCGATCGCGAACTATTTAAAAGATGGAGTGATCCGAAATTACTTCCATCAAGATCCGATCGGGAAAAAACCAGAAGAATTATTGGAAAAAGAAGTGTTTTCGATTCAATAAATGTTAATGAGCACCAATATCCTTTGCGGATATTGGTGTTTTTTATACCTGATGAGCTCTTTCCGAACATTGAGTGCGAAAATGAAGAGTTTATGATAATCATATTTTTATGTGGAATGGTGTAACAGAGAAAATAACACGTACTGTAAATCATCAAGGGAAAAACGGAAAAAAATGAATATTCCCTTATTTGACGTAAAAGATTATTTAGACTTACAATTATTCTGAAAAGTTAGATAATTATAAGGAGTTGATGTCCATGCACATAACTTCTCAAGAACAGCAGACAAAAGGCAAGAATTCATATACTTTCGAAGAATTTCTGGCTAAGCGGGAAAGTCTGGATTGGTATCGGGATGAACCATTTCTCCAAAAAGCAGTTCAGCGATTCGCGGAACATGACTTTGATCATGTCCATCAGGCTATGTTATCTTTTTCGCCCAATGCTTCTTCAAAATGGAACCAGTTAGCTGAACGGGTGGCAAGACCTGAAGTAAGGCCATACATGCTGCATTATGATGGTTTCAATAATCGGATTGACCGGATCGTACGTCCGATGGAAATTCATCAGTTTGAAAAAGAAGTATTTGGCGAAGGTCTTTTTTCCTCTAAAATGCCTCCGTGGGAAAGCTTTGTGAAGCGGATGCTAATCCATCAATTAGGAGAAGCAGGAGTCGCCTGTCCTTTAACATGCACGATCGGATTGATTGCACTGCTCGAACAGTATCCAAATGACACGCATCCAGAACTTCAGGAAATTTTACAGCATACAAAAGAGGGAATTCGAGGAGATTTTGCAATCGGAGCACAATTTATGAGTGAAGTGCAGGGAGGATCAGACTTGCCTGCCAATGTTGTTGAAGCAGTTCCAGAAGCAAAAAACTATCGTTTATATGGAAATAAGTTCTTCTGTTCCGTTGCACATGCGGATTATTCGGTCGTTACAGCTAAAATCTCAGGAACAGATAAAATCTCAACGTTCATCGTTCCTTCATGGCTGCCTGGTAATAAAGAGAAAGAAAAACGAAATGGATATCAGATTAACCGGATCAAATGGAAAATGGGAACGGCAGAACTTCCGACAGGGGAAATTCAATACAACGGAGCTCTTGCTTATCCAGTGGGACCTGCCGGAAAAGGGATTGCGGTCGCAGTCGGAATTGTCCTTACTTTATCCCGTTTAGAAATTGGAATAGCTTGTGCTGGTTTTATGCTCCGCGCTGCAAGAGAAGCGAAACTGTATGGAGATTTCCGTACTGTTTTTGGGAAAAAGGTAAAAGATTATCCGCTTTCCGCACGCACATTAAAACGGATTGAAGAAGCAGCTGATCGTACAACAGCGGGTGCTTTTAAAATATATGATCTTTTCCTACGGCTGGAGAGGCCATTGAATCCTGGGATTCCTGTCGAGCAGCCTCTTGAAATAAGAAAGCAGCTTTTCAATTTAAGAGAGCTTGTTTTATTGCAGAAAATCTGTGCGACAAATGAGGGAGCAGAAGTTTTAAGGGATGCGATCTCTGTTTTTGGCGGGCATGGTGTGATGGAGGAGTTCTCATCACTTCCGCGTATTTTCCGTGATGTTGTCGTCAATGAGCAGTGGGAAGGGCCTCGGAACCTGTTACTGACGCAAATTTATCGTGATATTCAAAGAGTAGCAGTTTGGTATCCGCCAGCAGATTTTGTTGCTAGTGTGCTGCAAGGAGCATCATCGGAAAAGATATCCACCTTTTCAAAACAATTGACCGACTTGCTGCAAAAACCTGTTTGCGGGGAAGTGAGTGAAGAATCGATTAGAGCCGCTGAAGAGTGGGATACGTTCTGTGATTCATTTTTCAAAGTTTATCAGTCTGTCGCTGTTACAGAAATTAAGCAATAGGAAAAATAATGTAGATGATTCAAAAGTGTGAGTAAACCAGCATTTTTGAGTCATCTTTTTGCGTATTTTAACCGTTTTATTATGAAAATCAGATGTTTTGAAGATTTCCGTTTATCGGAAATTACAACATTTGATGTAATACGGGAGGAAGCAGTAAAAACGAGGGCGGAACCGCTCTACAAAAAAATGACCCACCAGCGTGTACAAATACACGTTAGTGAGCCAGCCTTAAAGATTATTTCATCCCGGAAATCGTATAACCTTCGATAATGTGTTTCTGAAAGATGATGAAGATGATAACGATCGGTACGACCATAAAAGTCGAACCTGCCATTTGAAGTGCGTAATTTCCTCCATATTGACCCTTCAGGAGACTTAAACCAACAGACAAAGTATACAAGCTTTCGTCGTTCGCCATAATCAATGGCCATAGGAAGCTGTTCCAGCCTGCGATGAACGTCAAGATACCTTGTACGGCTAAGATTGGCTTTGAAATCGGCAGAATCAATTGCATGAAAACGCGGAATTCACTTGCGCCATCTAAGCGTGCGGCTTCGATCAATTCATCCGGAATCGTTGACATGAACTGTCGGAATAAGAAGATGCTAAACGCACCAACTAATCCTGGTAATACGATTCCGGCCATCGTGTTCGTTAATCCCATCTGATTTAATATGAGGTAAACCGGGATCATTGTGACTTGCCCTGGAATCATCATCGTAGCGAGTACAAGATAAAAGAGTTTATCACTGCCTTTGAATTTGTACTTGGCGAAGGCATAGCCAGCCATCGCATTAAAGAATAAGCCGACAAAAGAACAGAGAACAACGATAATCGTGTTTTTCAAATAAACACCGAAGTTCATATTCTCAAACAAATAGAGGAAGTTCTCTGTTGTGAACGTTTCAGGCCATAGTGTCGGAGTAAGTTTAAGCACTTCGCTTTCTGGTTTGAAAGCAGAGAGAATCATCCATATAAAAGGAATCGCTACAAGAATTCCGCCGATCGTCAGGATGAGAGCGGCTAACCTGGCTTGAAAGCGATAAGTTTTTTTAGCATTTGATACATTTGTTTTCATGTTCTCACCTCAAATCCTAAAAGTCGGTTTCTTTCTTTTGCAGTCTGAACTGAATCATCGTAATGATAATGATTGCGACAAATAAGATGAAGGAACCTGCCGCAGCATAACCAAAGTTGCTTAACTGAAATCCGTTGCGATAAATAAACAGAGCAACAGATGTCGTACTGTCGAGAGGGCCGCCTTTTGTCATGACAAAAGGTTCTTCGAAAAATTGCAGCCATCCAATCATCGTCGTAATGGAAACAAAGAAAATCGCATAGCGAAGGAGTGGAAGAGTAATATTCGTGAGCTGCTTCCAATTGTTTGCTCCGTCTAGCTGCGCCGCTTCATAGTATGTTTTCGGGATACCTTGCAGAGCAGCGAGGAAGATAATCATGTTCACACCAATTGCGCGCCAGACGGCTAGAGCAATCAATGAACCTTTTGCGATTGTTGGATCCTGCAGCCACGGTATCGCAGGGATACCGACAAGTCCGAGCAAATAGTTGAATAGACCAAATTGCGGATTGTACAAGTACGTCCAGACTACCGCGACAGCAACTACGTTTGTGATAGAAGGCATATAAAAAATAAGGCGAAAACCACGGAAAATTCTTGATGTACCAAAGTTGATCAATAAAGCAACAGCAAGTGAACAAATGATAACGAGCGGAACGCCAAAGACGACATAAAAAAGCGTGTTGCCAATTGATTTCATGAAGATCGGATCTGAGAAGATATTTTTATAATTTTCAAGTCCGATAAAGCTGATATTGGAAAAGTCGGCAAGACCGGCAAGATCAATATCTGTAAAACTGATTACTAAAGCAACTACTATCGGAAACAGTGAAAATACTGCCAGCAAAATTAAGGCAGGGCCGATAAAGAGATAGGGAGTTGATTTAGAATAGCTTTTCACGTTTTTCACATCCTTCGTAATGGCAAAAAAGTTTCTGAATAAAAAGGTAACGAGCAGGATAACCTGCCCGTTATACCTATATCAGATCGTTATTTGCTTAAGATCTTCTCAGATTGCTTTTGGAAATTGTCCATTTCTGTTTTCACATCTACTTTGCCGCGATAAATTTTTTCGAAGCTCTTTAGATAAGTTTGCGCAATTTCTTCCCATTGCTTAATAACAGGCATTGGCTGTGAAGCTTTCATCTGCTCACCAAATGCATTGTAGTATTCATTGCCTTTTAAGGATTCGTCATCCCAAGACTTTTGAGTAGCAGGTAGAGAGTTCGTCATTTCCATCCATTTTAATTGTGTTTCTGGTTTACTCATAAATGCTGCGAATTTAACTGCTTCTTTTTCGTTCTTCGTGTATTCAAATACGGATAAGTTAGATCCGCCAAGTGCTGAAATGTTGTTCTCTTTTTTAGGAAGTACTGCTGTTGACCATTTTCCTTTAAGGTCTGGAGCTTGGTCGTTGATCATCTTGATCATCCATGGACCACTGATGAACATCGGCAATATACCGTCTCCGCTGAAAGCTTGGATAATGTCGATTCCTAAATCATCTTTTGGAGTAGCTCCATCTTTATAGAAGCTGTTTAAGTATTCAATAGCTTCAACAAATTTAGGATCGTTAAACTTAGGTTCGTTATTTGGTCCTAATAGTTCTGCACCGTTTTGACGAGCGAACATGAAACCAAGACTCTGTTCTTTCGAGTCAAGGCTGATACCGTATTTTCCTTTTCCGCGTTTAGCCAGCTTGTCTGCAGCTGCTTTTAGCTCTTCCCATGTTTTTGGAGCTTCTTTAAACCCTGCTTCTTCAAGCAAGTCTGTTCTATAGTAAAGTACACGTGTGTCAACGTACCACGGAACGCCTACCATTTTGTCTTCGTATTTTGTAGTTGCAACAGAACCTTCAAAGAAATTTTTAGGATCTAGTTCTGGGTTGTCCTTAATAAAAGGTGTTAAGTCTTTTAGTGCACCAGCAGCCCCAAATTCAGGAATCCAAGTTGTTCCCATTTGAACAACATCAGGACCTTTTTTAGATGCAACAGCTGTTAAAAGCTTATCGTGTGCTTGATCCCAAGGAATTGCTTGAACTTTTACGTCAATCTTCGGGTTTTCTTTTTCGAATTCCTCAGCGATTTTAGGTAGAGATTTTGCTTCTTCTCCCATTCCCCAGACAGTTATCGTCTTTTTATCTCCATCGGAACCTGAAGAGCAGCCAGCAAGAGCGCCGGATAAAACAAGTGCGCCGAGCATTGATGTTACCATTGTTTTCTTAAACCAATGTTTTTTCATGTGTCTTCCCCCTATATTTGCTTTCGTTTTTGTTCAGCAGAATGAAATCTGCTGGTTAAACAGGCAACTATTTTTACTATTCCCTTGATTTCGTAAAGATTATTGTTGAAACGTTTCGATAAGCACATTATAATTCAAGTTGTAATCGTTTTCAACAGGATAATTTTAAAAAAGATTTTGTTTGAGGAAATTGGCAGATATACCTTGATTTCAAGGGGATAACAGAGGAATTGTAGAGTGCTGGT
The DNA here is from genome assembly GCF_031582965.1 of Bacillus sp. NEB1478. Lineage (NCBI taxonomy): Bacteria > Bacillati > Bacillota > Bacilli > Caryophanales > Bacillaceae > Bacillus > Bacillus sp. NEB1478. The sequence continues at coordinate 2,959,464 of NZ_CP134049.1, read as the reverse complement.
AAATTGACTTTCATTTTCTTTTCACATTATAATTTCCATGAAATCAATAGAAACGTTTCGATTTAAGACTGAGTATTTATAAAAAAGAAACAAGGAGCGCGGATAACTATGAACAATAATCGTATTGCATCATTAGTAGAAAAAATGACGTTGCACGAAAAAATCGCTCAACTCATTCAGTTAGCAACACCATTTTATAAAGGTGCTTCCAATGGCGGGAAGATTACAGGGCCAATGGCTGAACTAGGTGTTACTGACGAAGATGTAATCAATAGTGGTTCGGTATTAGGAGCATCTGGTGCAAAAGAAGTAAAAAGTATTCAAGAAGCGCACTTAAAGGAAAACAGACACGGTATTCCTTTGTTAATGATGGCGGATATTGTTCATGGTTACAAAACGATTTTTCCGGTTCCGCTTGCGATTGGCTGTTCTTGGGATTTAGAAGCAGCTGAAAAAAGTGCGGAAGTAGCGGCACGAGAAGCATCTGTCAGCGGTGTTCATGTTACATTCGCACCGATGGTTGACCTCGTTCGTGATCCTCGCTGGGGAAGAGTAATGGAAAGTACGGGTGAAGATCCGTATTTGAACGGTGAATTTGCGAGAGCATTTGTCCGAGGCTTTCAAGGGAAAAATCTTACAGAAGACAAAGATCGCGTGGCGGCTTGCGTGAAGCATTTTGCGGCATACGGTGCTGCAGAAGCAGGACGCGATTATAACACGGTCGATATGTCAGAGCGTCAGCTTCGTGAATCATATCTTCCAGCTTATAAAGCAGCGCTTGATGAAGGCTGTGAGATGGTTATGACTTCTTTTAATACAGTGGAAGGCGTTCCAGCGACGGGAAACAAATGGCTGATGCGTGACATTCTTCGAGAAGAGATGGGCTTTAATGGTGTATTGATCTCAGATTGGGGTGCTGTAAAAGAACAGATCCCCCACGGAGTCGTTCGTGACGAAAAAGAAGCCGCTGAAAAATCTATACAGGCAGGCGTCGATATTGAAATGATGACAGCGTGCTATATCAAAAACTTAGAAACGCTTGTTAAAGAAGGAAAAGTAGCAGAACAAACAATTGATGAAGGCGTCTATCGCATTTTAGAGCTGAAAGAAAAGCTAGGACTTTTTGAAAACCCGCACCGAGGTGCAGATGAAGAACGTGAAAAAGAGGTAATTTTAAGTGAATCACATCGAAAAGCGGCTTATGATCTGGCTGTAAAATCAACTGTACTTTTAAAAAATGAGGAAGTTCTCCCATTAAATAACGAGAAGCAAATTGCATTAATCGGGCCTTTTGCAAAAAGTGGTGACATCTTAGGTGCTTGGTCATGGATGGGATCACATGAAGAAGCGGTTAGCTTATATGAAGGTATGCAAAAGAAAGTGAGTGCAGAAAATTTATTAACAGCAAAAGGCAGCGGGATTGAAACAGGATCTGAAGAAATGCTGAACGAGGCACTAGAGGCTGGGCAGAAAGCAGATGTGATCGTACTGGCACTTGGCGAAGAATCAGGAATGAGCGGGGAAGCTCGCTGCCGTGCTGATATTCGTTTACCTGAAATTCAGTTAGAGCTTTTATCCAAAGTAAAACAGCTTGGCAAGCAAGTCGTTGTCGTTCTTTTTAACGGACGTCCGCTCGATCTAACTGGAATGGAAGGACAGGCAGATGCCATTTTAGAAGCATGGTACCCGGGAACTGAAGGCGGCAATGCACTTGCTGACATTTTATTCGGTGACGTGAATCCATCTGGTAAACTTTCGATGTCATTTCCTTATACACTTGGACAAGTCCCAGTGTATTACAACAATTACAATACTGGCCGTCCAAAGAATGCTGCCGTTGATGAATATGTCTCTAAATACTTGGATATCCCGAATGAGCCGTTGTATCCGTTCGGATATGGATTAAGCTATACCGCTTATGAATACAGTGATCTATCACTTTCATCAAACAAGATGACACCAGATAGGCCAATAACCGTTTCTGTCTCCGTTACAAATAAAGGAGAGAGACAAGGTGATGAAGTTGTTCAGCTTTATGTACGAGATATGGTCGGGGAAGTGATCCGTCCATTGAAAGAATTGAAAGCATTTGAAAAGGTAACATTAGCTCCAGGTGAAATGAAAATAATCGAATTTACTCTCACTGAAGAACAGCTTCGTTATCACCACAGAGACTTGTCTTTTACAAGTGATGCCGGGGAGTTTACGATTTTTGTCGGACCGAACAGCCGTGATGTTTCAAGTGAGACATTCGAACTTACTAAATAGAGAATCGAGGAGAAAACGATGACAACAAAGACGAGAGGAAACTTTGAAATCAAAGCCGGTGATGTTCGTTTTACTTTTTTAAACACAGGTGATATTTTCGAAGCTTCTTATAACCGTACGATGATCAATCAATGGCTAAGTAATCCGATTGATGGCGCACTGAACAATTTGTATCTTCGTCTTTTTAAAGAAGACGGAATTTCGGCTGCACCACTTTTAGGCATCCATTCAGACAGCAAGGTATCCTATACAGAACAACAAGTTTTCTGGGAAGGTGCGTTTGAAGAAGTTACTTACAAAGTGACGTTCACATTAACGGATAAAGCGATATGGTTTTGGAATGTTGAACTTACAGGATCTGATATTAAAGCAGATATCATTTATGGGCAGGATGTAGGACTTGCAGATAGAGGTGCGGTCCGTACAAATGAGGCATACATGGCTCAATATGTTGATCACCGTATTTTTGAAGATGAAAAGCTAGGCTATGTCGTTTGTTCTCGTCAAAATCAGCCAAACGGAACAGCTTTTCCTTATATGCAGCAAGGTTCACTGACAAAAGCAATCGGTTATTCTACTGATGGCTATCAGTTCTTCGGCCGTTCTTACAAAGAAACGGACACACCAGAAGCTCTTTTCAAACAAAACCTTGTTAATGAAGTGTATCAATATGAGTTTGCTTATACGGCACTTCAAACAGAACTGGTGGACCTTGATGGAACGAAGCAATTTGTGTTTTACGGCTGTTTTAAAGAAGACCATGCAGAAGCGGTTACGGACGTTGAATTTACAGATGAAATCTTAGATTCATGGAATAAAGTTCAAAACATTGTTAGCAAAGAAAAAGCTTCTCTTCCAAAAGTGACACGCAACGAACAGTTCGCAGGAACATTGAAAACATCCGATTTCACGATCGAAGAAGTAACAAAACGATATCCGGACAGAATTTTAGAAGAGTACGAAGGCGACACATTATTATCTTTTTTTACTCCAACATATGAACATATCGTATTAAAAGAGAAAGAAAGAATCGTAGAACGTCCGCACGGGCACATTCTTGTTACAGGCAACAATGTTCATTTGAAAGAAGATACGATTACGACGACTTCGTACATGTACGGTCTGTTCAATTCCCAGCTAGTTGTCGGAAACACTTCTTTCCATAAGATGCTGACGAATGCACGTAATGCATTAAATATCATGAAAACGTCTGGTCAGCGCATTTATGTAGAAATCGATGGTAGACTGAAACTTTTAACGATGCCATCACTTTTTGAGATGGGTTTCAACTTTACACGATGGTATTACAAAACCGATGGCGAAACATTTATAATCACGAATTTTACGACGGTTGATACGCCTGAAGTTCAGCTGGAGCTAAAAACAGAAAGCGGAAGAAACTACCGATTTGTTGTAACGAACCAAGTATCGATGAACAACATGGAATATGAAGTGCCTTTTAAGATGGAAACAAAGGGTGACACGATTTCATTCTTTGCAGATCCATCGTCTGACAGCGGAAAAACATACAAACAACTAAGCTACCGTATGAAGTTATCGGGCACAGAAATGAAAGTAACCGATGAAACTTTCTTTGGTGATAACATCGAACCTCTTTCTGCTTCACTCGTTGTGTGTGATCTGGAGCCGACGAACGAATGGATGATGACAATCCAAGGATTGATTTACGGTAAAGAGATTCCGTTATCGGAAAAAGAAGCAGAAGCTGAAATTCAGCGATATCGCGAGTTCATTGTGAAAACGAATAGAGGCTTCCACCTTTCAAAAGACGGAAATGAAACGGAAGAGCTTCAAAAAATGAACGCATTGGCACATTGGTATACCCACAATATGCTGATTCACTATTCGGTGCCGCACGGCTTAGAACAATATGGCGGAGCAGCTTGGGGAACACGCGATGTTTGTCAGGGACCAGCCGAATATTTCTTGGCAACACAGCATTATGATGCTGTAAAAGAGATTTTGCTCACTGTATATTCTCACCAATACGAAGAAACTGGCAACTGGCCGCAATGGTTCATGTTTGATCAGTACTACAAATTCCAGCAAGAGGAATCTCATGGTGATATCATTGTTTGGCCGCTGAAAGCTGTAACGGATTATTTGGCTGCAACAAACGATTTTAGTATTTTAGATGTAACCATTCCTTATACAGACCATTCGTTTGGATTTACGGATGAAAAAGTAACATTGTTTGACCACATCCAAAAGCAGATCGATTACATGAAAGCGAACTTCCTGCATGATACACACCTTTCTTCTTATGGAGATGGTGACTGGGATGACACGCTTCAGCCTGCCAACCCGCAGCTTAAGAAGTTCATGGTAAGTTCATGGACAGTTGCATTGACGTATCAAGTCATGAATCAATTTTCTTCATTGCTGAAAAATGTAAACGAAGAGAAATCATCGGAACTGAAGACGTTAGCGGAAAATATTAAAAATGATTATGAAAAATACATGCTTCAAAATGATGTTATTCCAGGCTTTGTTTTTATGGAAAATGCAGACGAACCGAAGCTGATGCTGCATCCGACAGATAACACAACAGGCATCAACTACCGGTTATTACCGATGACGCGCAGTATGATCGCTGAGCTTTTGACACCAGAGCAAGCACAAAAGCATCTTGACGTAATCATGGATAAGTTCTATTGTCCGGATGGCGTCCGCTTGATGGATAAACCCGCACATTACAAAGGCGGTGTCAGCACTCATTTTAAGCGTGCTGAACAGGCATCGAATTTTGGACGAGAGATCGGGCTGCAATACGTGCATGCACATATCCGTTTTGTTGAAGCGATGGCGAAACTCGGGAAGACGGAAGAAGTTTGGAGCGGTTTAGAAAAAATTAATCCGGTTATGATCCAGGATAAAGTTCCGAATGCAGAACGTCGCCAAAGCAACGCTTATTTCAGCAGTTCAGACGGTGATTTCAAAACGCGCTATGAGGCACAAGAACGTTTTGGTGAGCTGAAAAAAGGTGAAGCGAAAGTAAAAGGCGGATGGCGCATCTACTCTTCAGGACCTGGAATCTACATGAATCAATTGATAACCAACTGTTTAGGAATTCGTCCAAATGGCGAGAATCTAATTTTAGACCCAGTCCTCTCAGATGACATGGACGGAATTGAGTTTCAATACATGGTCGACGAAAAGCAAGTAACGTTTGTTTATCATAAGAAAAATGCAGGAGCAGCTCGTCTTGTAGTGAACGGAAAAGAATTAAATACGACGCCGTACAAAAACGTGTATCGTGAAGGCGGAGTAGTCGTAAACCGCAATGAATTGATCAGCCATCTAAGCGCTGAAAACCATACAGTCGAAATTTATTTCTAAAAGCTGTTTTTGTATTCATTGTTGCTCTTGTAAGTAGTTGATTTCCGTTACAGGATGCTCGCTTTCCGCGGGGCGTGCGGTGAGCCACTGCATATGCTTATTAAATCCTGCTCCTGCGTCTGCACGAAAATTCTGATGAAGCGAGCTTCATCGTCACATGCCTTGCGAGAAGAATACTCAAGTGGCTGGCACGCTGATCCCGCAGGACAAGGAAAGCAACGACAGCATTACATCGCACGAAGAAAATGTGATTTTCATTTTCGAGGAGTCTCACACCTTGCACTCCAATCAACTTTTCAATGAAGCGAATTAACAAAATGCCTCATAAACAACCATCTTTTAGATAAGAGTATTTCTAAAAATAAAGCTTGTACCGACTTTTTCTAAAAAAGGTATAATAAAGGAAAACGTTTACAACGAGAGATAGGAGAGAATTACGTTGGTAAGTATAAAAGACATTGCGAAAAAAGCAGGTGTTTCCATTTCCACGGTCTCCTATGCCTTGAACGGGAGTACGAAAGTAACAAAGGAAACATCTGAGAGAATCATAGCGATTGCAAAAGAACTCGATTATATTCCAAGTGCCGCAGCTCGTTCTTTAAAAAAACGCGAGACGAAAATCATCGGTGTGTATTTAACAGATTACAGTGGTGCATTTTACGGACAGCTGCTGCAAGGGATGATGGAAACACTCACACAGAATGGATATGAGCTGATTGTCTGCAGCGGAAAAGAGTCACACCGTTTCTTGCCAGAGCGCATGGTGGACGGGGCTATTATTCTGGATGCAACATACGATACAGAAGAACTTTTGAGCCATGCAGAGCGCGGTCATAAGCTCGTCGTGATGGATAGAAGAATCGATCACCCGAATATTTCGCAAGTATTGTTAGATAACAAAGCTGGAGCAACATTGGCAATCGATTATTTAGCTGAAAAAGGACAAAACAAAGTGTATGTAGTTAAAGGTCCTGAAGAATCGTTCGATGCCCTCCAGCGTCTGGAAGCTGTTCAAAAAGCGGTTCAACGCTATTCTCATATCGAATACATCGAGCTGGATGGGGACTTTAATAAACCATCAGGTGAAGCAGCTGCTAAGAAAATTCATGATGAATTTTCCGATCCTGTCAGCGTATTTTGTTTGAACGATGAAATGGCCATCGGTGTTTTCAACTATTTTAACAGCACGAAACTCCAGATCGGCAAGGATATACATGTGGTCGGATTTGATAACATCGAAACGGCTCAATATATTCAGCCACGTTTGGCAACGATCAACTATTCGAAGTACAAATGGGGTGCACTAGCCTCAGAACTTTTGTTGAGATTAATTAAAGATCAAGAAATTGGTCACGAACGAATTAACGTAAGCCTAGTTGAAGGCGATTCAGTAGGGAATCGATAATTAGGAGCCGGCTCAGTGAAATGAGCCGGTTTTTTTGTTTTCTTAATCACTATGACCTTTACACTTTATGCTAATATTTACATATACATAATTTTCTGATATATGCGGGAGATATTTATGGAGGCACTTAGTAATGAGTTATATTTGGGAAGGTAAGTTAGTTCGATTAAGACCCATTCAACCTTCAGATTGGGAAAGTTTCCATAAAGATGGTTTGGATTCTGAGATATCAAGATTAAATGATGCAGTTTATGGTCCAAGGTCTAAAGAAGGTACTAGAAAATGGACTGAGAGCGAGTCTGACAAAGGCTGGGATGGACATAACTTCAGACTAGCCATTGAAAGTATCGACGGTGAATTAGTTGGCAGTATTAATACAGATAAATGTGATCAACGTAATGGAACCTTTAGTTATGGTGTAAGTATATTTCGTGAACATTGGAAAAAAGGATATGCTAGTGATGCCATAAAAATTATATTGCACTATTTCTTTAATGAGCTTCGCTATCAAAAAGTGAATGCATACGTTTATAGTTTTAATGCTGGCTCTATCCGACTTCATAATCACCTCGGTTTCACTAAAGAAGGGTGTTTACGAAACATGGTTTTTACTGAAGGAAGATATTATGATTTATTCATTTTTGGTTTAACAAAGCAAGAATTTAATACAAAAAAGGTAGAATGATGAGGCTAATTTTTAAAGATTGTTGCTTTTAAATTTTTGAAAGACAACCGATGATATATAAGTTGATTGGAGCGGAAGATGCGAGACTCCTGCGGGAGAAGCGGGACAGGTGAGACCCAACAGGCGCAACGCGCCGAGGAGGCTCACCGCACGCCCCGCGGAAAGCGAGCAACCTGAAGCGGAAATCAACCACTCAATAGCATCAAAGTTTACGAAAATAGCCATTGATAAAAACATAAAGAAAAAGGTGAAATCATGAAAGTAACTGTATTAGGATGTGGCAGATGGGGAACTTTTATCGCTTGGTATGTGAATAAAGTCGGACACCAGGTCATGTTATGGGGAAGAGAAAACTCAAAAAATTATAAAGGGCTAAAAGAAAATAGAAGGAACGATTACCTTACGTTGCCGGACGAAATCGAACTTAGTGATTCGTTAGAAAACGTTGTAACCGCAGCAGAAACAATCATCATATCAATCAGTGCTCAAGAGCTTCGATCCTTTGCGAAACAACTGAGTCAATTAAAAGAAATAGAGGGTAAAACTTTCATCTTGTGCATGAAAGGGTTAGAAGCGGAAAGCGGTAAACGGCTCACTCAAGTTTTTAGTGAAGAAGTTGGGAAAAACACAAATGTTGCGGTTTGGGTAGGACCAGGGCATGTTCAGGATTTTGTGAATCATATTCCGAACTGTATGGTAATCAGTTCAGAGAATATTGAAATTACGAAAAAGATTGTCCAAGAGTTTAATAGTGATCTAATCCGGTTTTATTATGGACAAGATCTCATTGGGAATGAAATCGGAGCTGCTACAAAAAATGTAATGGGGATAGCAGCCGGCATGCTGGATGGCCTGAATTACAGCAGTTTAAAAGGGTCGTTAATGGCTAGGGGAACGCGTGAGATTTCACGTCTTGTCCGGGCGATGGGCGGTAATGATTTAACGATTTATGGATTAAGCCATTTAGGAGATTATGAGGCAACATTGTTCTCGCTTCACAGCCATAACAGAAAGTTCGGTCAGATGTTCGTTCAAGGGGAAGACTTTGGCAAACTGGCAGAAGGGGTTTCTACGGTTAAGGCATTAAAGGAACTTTCGGAGCAGTACCATGTAGAACTTCCTATTTGTGATGCGATCTATGAGATTCTTTTTGAGAACAAAAATGCAAAAGATACGTTAGAAGATTTAATTTTACGACCAGTGAAGTTTGAATTTTAGCATAAGGAATGCAAAGCGGACTCAAAACAATAAGAGTCTGCTTATTTTGTTATGAGTTAGAAAATGATTGTGAGGTCTCTTAAGCCTATAAACGGTAAGGTTTCAAAAAAATGTGAGAGGGAAAATTTAAAACAAATGAGGAGGTGTAGGTAACTACTCTTCATATCTTTGTGACCAAAACCAATAAACTCTAAATCTACTGTGTAATTTCTTACTAAACATCTACTATAATCTATAATAGTTTGCCAAAAGATAAGAATAATAAGAGTAGCTGGTTTGTCGATTAACGAGTTTATTAAAGAAAATGGAGAAAATACTTATTAATTGAGGAGGATTCCTGATGCAATTAAAAAGAATTTTCATGCTTTTCTTCGTGTTAACATTTTCTTTTGTCACTCCGTTTTTGACAACACCCGCTAAAGCAGCTGGATGGGATTTTCTTGGTGGTGATAGATTTAGTGATGAGACGGATATCTGGCCATCTGGTGGCGGCGATTATAAAATTTGCCTTAGTTCTGAAAGTCAGCCAGGTTACTATCAATTATTTGAAGAGGATCCTTATAATCCCGATGATCAAGTAAGAACAGGTCTCTACTTTAAAACGGCTGGCAGTAATGATTTTGATTCAAAAGGCTGTCATGTCTACAAGAATATCGGTGGATTTGTAGATGGAGATCAAGCCGAATTTTATTTGAAAAAATACTCTAGTGGAGAATCATTTGTATGGTTTTACGATTGATTTGTAGCAGCAGTCGAGTATTATGGAATTGGTGAATTTTAATTATCAGAGATTTTTATGATCTTTAATAACGACTCTTTTAGAAGAGTCGTTTTTTTGTTAATCACCATTTTATTAGCTCTTTTCTAAAATATTGTTGCATTCAAATCTTATTTTTATTGTCTTCTTTGACTGTTGATTGGAGGGGAAGGTACGAGTCTCCTCGAAAATGAAAAGCACATTTTCTTCGTGCGATGTATTGCGGCCGAAGCTTTCCTTGTCCTGAGGGACAGGCGGGCAGTCCGAAAAGCGAAAACGGTTTGGTCAGCCCAGACAAGCAAAAGTGAAACGTCCAAATGTGGCTCACCGCACGCCCCGAGGAAAGCGAGCATCCTGGAACGGAAATCAACTACTTACAAGGTCGACAAAGTATGCGAAACCAGCCTTATATTAAATAAATATTTAAAAAGAGTTTGAAAATTTAAATTAATGCTGTTACAATAAACAAAAATGAAACCGGTTCCATTATGACTTTTTGAAGCGAGAACTCGGGAAAGTGAAGTTTAAGAAGCTGCTGTTATTCATGCAAAATTCGCTCGTCACTTACGAACAGATTCATCGCCTACAGAATATCATTAGGTTTAGAAGTTCAGGAAGGTATTATGGAAAAATCACAATCAACACGAATTACGATAAAAGACGTAGCTCTGCAAGCCGGGGTTTCGAAAACGACTGTTTCTAGATATTTAGCAGGGAATTTTAATGAAATTGCTCCGAAAACAAAAAAGCGGATTGAGGACACAATTTCTGCTTTAAATTACAGACCGAATATAATGGCACGCGGTCTTAAAAGAAACACCAGCAACTTAATTGGCATGGTTGTGGCGGATATTACGAATCCTTATACGACCGCTATTATGCGTGGAGCAGAAGATATTTGCAATCAAAACGGATACAACTTGCTCGTCTGTAACACAGATAATGATCCGCTAAAAGAGAGCGACTACATCCACATGCTTCAAGCTCATCGTATTGATGGGTTAATCATTAACACGACCGGAAGAAACAATGAAGCATTGAAAGATCTTGCGAATGATGATATCCCTGTTGTGCTCGTTGATAGAAAAGCTCCTGGCTTACATTTTGACGTGATCGGTGTTGAAAATCATCAAGCGGTTACCGAAGCCATGCATCACTTGATCAACCAGAAGTTTGAACGAATGGCATTTTTTACTGAATCATTAGACGGTGTAAGCTCGAGAAAAGAACGAGCAACAGCTTTTGAGCAAGTGCTAAAACAACATGAACACCAAAGCTCGAATGAAATATATGAGGTGGATCTGGCTGATGAAAGCTCTTTGCTAAAACAGCTATCAGTGTTTATTCAGAAATCCAATGGCCAGTCAAAAGCGATTTTCGCAGTAAACGGAGTTGTTCTTCTTCAGCTGGTCATTGCTTTACAGAAGCTGAAGCTATCCATACCAAAAGATGTGGCATTGATCGGATTTGATGATCCAGAGTGGGCACTCGCGGTAGGTTCAGGAATCACAACCATTGCTCAGCCAACTTATGAAATAGGAGTAGCTGCGATGGAAAGAATTTTGCAAAAAGTAAAAGGCGATAATAAGACATTTCCTCAAAACATTTCATTTTCTGCAAAACTTATTGTGAGAGGCTCTACAACAAATCGTTAAAAAGATCTTCCTATGTGAAGATCTTCCTTAATAAACAAAAATGGAACCGTTCCCATTTTAAAACGGATTTTATTTTTACAATAAAACGGAACCGGTTCCACTACTTAGGAAAGAGGAGAAGTCTCATGAAAACTGTTGTTGTAACCATGAATTCTTTTCGTATAGATGAAGTCCAAAAGTACGGGCAAGGTGAATTTATAAATCTCATCGCAAAGGCCGGTGCTAAAGGAGCTGAAATCAGAAGAGAGCTTTTTGTAGATCAAACGCTTCCTTTAAAAGAACTTGGAGATCAAATAAAAGCTGCTCAATTATTTTCAATCTTTTCAGCACCTGTTGAATTATATAACAAGGCTGGAAATCTAGATGAAAAGTCTATTAAACTGATTGTTTTGGAAGCGGTTACACTCGGATCGAAAATCGTTAAATTTTCATTGGGTCATTACACTTCAGAAAGATCAAATGTACATAATCTAAAAAAGCTTCTTCATTCTTTGGAGATAGAGAAACATAACTTGCAAGTGACGATTGAGAACGATCAAACAATGCATGGCGGAAATCTTGAACGCATTTCCCAGTTTTTAAAAGAGACAGCAAAGCACGATGTACCTGTAAAGATGACGTTTGATATCGGTAACTGGCTGTATACGGGGGAGAAAGTTTGGTCAGCGGCAAAGCGACTTTCACCATATGTGATTTATGTACATTGTAAACATGTTGAGAGGTTTGGAAATGAACTTGTAACTTTACCTTTACCTGTAGCAGAATCTGCTGATTGGAGAAAGCTGATCGCGCTTTTTGCCGATGGCAGTCCGTATGCGATTGAGTTTCCTCTACGAGGCGAAGACTTAATGGAGACGACAAAACAATACACGTTATTATTAGCAAATACCTGAATAGGAGAGGGGAACGAACGATGAAAAATACAGATATCATTACATTCGGCGAAGCGATGACGATGTTTATCGCAGATCAATTAGGGGAGCTGCACACCGTTTCGAATTTCACGAGAAATTTGGCAGGTGCAGAGACAAATGTTGCGATCGGGCTTTCAAGATTGAATTTCAAAGTTGGATTCTTAAGTAAAGTGGGGAACGATCCGTTTGGCCGATATATTGCAGATTCCCTTGAGCGAGAAAACATTGATATTTCAGCGGTTAAAACAGATGAGTCACGTTCTACTGGTTTTCAATTGAAATCAAAAGTGACGTCTGGTGATCCGGCTGTTCATTATTTTAGAAAGAATTCAGCAGCAAGCACGATGTCGATTGAAGATTTTCAAGATATTGCGATTCAAGATGCAAAGCATTTACATATGACTGGGATTCCTCCAGCTCTTTCAGAAAAAGCGAGAACTTTTGCACACTACATGATAGACACGATGAAGCAGAATGAAAGAACGGTTTCTTTTGATCCAAATCTCCGTCCAAATCTATGGAACTCTCAGCAAGAGATGGTAGAGGAAATTAATAAACTGGCTTTTAAAGCGGATTGGGTGCTGCCGGGTATCGGTGAAGGTGAGATTTTAACGGGTTATACAACATCTGAGAAAATAGCAGATTTTTATCTTATGAAGGGGGTGAAACTCGTCGTCGTTAAGCTAGGTGAAGATGGTGCTTATGTAAAAACTTCAAATGGAATGTCTGCTCAAGTACCAGGATTTTCGGTAAAAGAAGTTGTAGATACAGTCGGCGCTGGTGATGGATTCGCAGTGGGTCTGATTACAGGTTTGTTGAAAGGTGAAAGTATTATGGACGCTGTCAAAATGGGTAATGCGATTGGTGCTATGCAAGTGATGTCACCTGGGGACAGTGATGGTCTGCCGGATTTTGAACAACTAAAATCATTTATGGCTGAAAGGGAGTGCTTACAATGAAAACAATGGATTCTTTAGCAACAAGAAAGCGTTGGATTCGATTAATTCCGATTGCTTTTATTACGTATAGTTTGGCGTATCTTGACCGTGCGAACTACGGGTTTGGTGTGGCTGGAGGTATGGGAGAAGACCTTGGGATCACCGCTTCGGTTTCATCATTTTTGGCATCATTGTTCTTTTTAGGTTATTTCTTTTTTCAGATTCCAGGTGCGATTTATGCCGAAAAGAAAAGTGCGAAAGTGTTGGTTTTCTGGTCACTGATTCTGTGGGGCGGGCTTGCGACGGCAACGGGTCTTGCTACAGATGTCGCTTGGCTTTATCCGATTCGTTTCTTTTTAGGGGTTGTAGAAAGCGCTGTCATGCCGGCTATGCTTGTTTTCTTGAGCGGCTGGTTCTTGAAAGCAGAACGTTCTCGGGCAAACACGTTTTTAATTTTAGGAAACCCGGTAACGGTACTTTGGATGTCGATTCTTTCTGGTTATTTAATCAGAGCTTATGAGTGGCGCTGGATGTTTATCGTTGAAGGATTACCAGCAATTTTGTGGGCATTTATCTGGTGGAAGCTCGTAAACGACAGACCGAAAAATGCGAAATGGCTGACAGATGAAGAAAAGATAAATCTTGAAGCCGAGTTTCAAAAAGAGCAAACAGGAATGAAGCCTGTTAAGAATTATCGTGAAGCGTTTAAATCTAAAAAAGTAATTCTTCTTAGTCTGCAATACTTTTTCTGGAGCATTGGTGTTTATGGTTTCGTGATGTGGCTTCCTTCTATCCTTTCGAATGCATCAAAAATGGACATCGTGGCAACAGGATGGCTGTCAGCTGCACCTTACGTTCTTGCTGTTGTGGGGATGCTGTTAGTCTCTCATTATTCTGATAAGACCCTGAATCGTAAAAGCTTTGTCTGGGTTTCTCTATTAATTGGAGCAATTGCGTTTTACGGATCGTATGCGATCGGAAATTCAAACTTCTGGCTTTCTTTCGTTTTATTAGTAATCGCTGGCGGAGCAATGTACGCACCATACGGACCGTTTTTTGCGATTATTCCAGAAATCCTGCCTCGTAACGTAGCGGGTGGAGCGATGGCACTTATCAATAGTATGGGAGCTTTAGGGTCGTTCGTCGGTTCTTATTTTGTAGGATATTTGAACGGTGCAACAGGAGGACCAGGTGCATCTTACATCTTTATGGCCGGATCATTAGTTCTTTCTGTTATCTTTACACTGCTTGTAAAAACAGCAAAGGTTGAAACGGTGAAAAGAACGGAGGCGCAAGCACTGTGAACATCCAGCTCGCACTAGATCGGCTTTCGATAGAAGAGGCAATATCCATCACAAGAAAAGCGGAACCGTATATCGATTGGATCGAAGTGGGGACGTCTCTTATTAAGGAGTTTGGGATGGAAAGTGTGCGTTCTATAAGAAAAGCCTTTCCTGACAAGACAATCGTAGCTGACATGAAAACGTTCGACAATGCGACTTATGAATTCGAATTATGCTTTGAGGCAGGAGCAGATGTGGCCACCGTAATGGGAGCTGCACCTTCTGTTTCGATCGAGGCTTGTTTGGGTGTTGCAGAACGCCATGGCAAACAAGTGATGATTGACCTGCTCAACACTTCGCCTCAACAGATAGCGAGTTTAAGTGAATACGAGAATGCGATATTGTGTGCCCACTTAAGCAAAGACCAGCAAGAAAGCGGAAAGGAAGTACGTTTGCATATACCTTCCTTCTCGAATAAAAATAGCAAGCTGGCGGTTGCCGGAGGAATATCTGTGGATACTTTTTCAGAGATTGCTAAGTTGAATCCTTACGTAGTTATTATCGGTTCTGCCATAACCAAAACAGAGGATCCAGAAAAGGCTGCCGCGGCTTTTTATGAGATGAAAGGGAGGGTTGAACATGAATGATTTAGACAAGATATTGAACGAGATACAAGGTGTCCTTAAGAAGGTAGACTCTGAATTAGTGGAGAAGGTTTCGAGTCTATTACTCACTGAAAAAAGGATCTTCGTGATCGGAGAGGGCAGGTCAGGATTTATGGCCAAATCCTTTGCGATGCGTCTCATGCATCTTGGCGCACACGTCTATGTCGTGGGTGAAACAATTACTCCTTCTCTGCATTCAGGGGATGTTGTTGTAGCTGTCTCCGGCTCCGGAACGACAAAGAGTGTAGTCAACACGGCCCAAAAAGCGAAGGAGCATGACTGTCCGGTAATCGCCATCACAACAAAGCTAGAATCAGAGCTTGCGAGTTACGCATCCTTGGTGGCGCATATTCCTGCAGCTACAAAATTCAGAGGGGAAAATGAATCAGAGAGCATCCAGCCATTGGGGTCACTTTTTGACCAATGTGTGCATGTATTCTGTGATGCCGTCTGTTTACAAGTTGCATCTAAGCAATCTGAAAATAATAGTACCGCATTTTTACGGCACAGCAATCTAGAATAGGGGAGAAGTCTTATGACAAAACTTGCTTTTAAAGAGCTGGAAGAGAACAAACAACGAGAGATTTTAAAAGGTACCCAACTGATTGCTGTTTTGCGTGCACCATCTGTTGAAGAAGCGATCGAAAAGGGCAAAACTCTAGTGGAAGCGGGTATCCGTTGTCTGGAGTTAACTTTTACGATTCCTGAAGCTGAAAAAGTCATCCGGCATTTTGCTGAACATGAAAACTTAATCGTAGGGGCTGGGACCGTTTTGAATGTAAGGCAAGCTCAGAGCGCCGTTGATGCTGGGGCAGCTTTTATAATAAGCCCAGGATACGTAGAAGAACTCGTAAAATTTTCTAAAGAAAAAGACATCCTGTACATTCCAGGGGTCATGACCCCGACTGAAGTGGTAAGAGCGTATAATCACGGTCTCACTTTATTAAAGCTGTTTCCAAGTAATCTTTTCGGAAGTTCTTATTTGAAGGGACTTCGCGATCCATTCCCAGATGTTGATTTCATTCCGACCGGAGGGATATCGGCGGAGAATGCCAGAGAATGGCTCGATGCCGGCGCATTTGCGATCGGAATCGGCGGAGGGCTGACCAAAGGAACACCAGAAGAGATAAAAAATACAGTATTTCGATTAAAAAAAGCGATAGGGTAGATGCAGAAGCGGACTTTTTGTAAAAAAAGTCCTTTTTTTGTGTAAATACGAGCGCCATGAGGAAAATACGAGCGTCATACACAAAAATTGCTCCTTGAAATTCAGCAATTTCTGATGGGGCAAACTTCAGTGCCGGCAGTAAAATATATATGAACTTGCATGGATTAAGTTAGAAATGAGGCGCTGAATATGTTGGCAAAAGATAAGTTGAATTTCCATCCGCTTGCGTGGGGAGTTATTTTCGGGACGTTTCTGTCACGTGCCGGTTTCTTTATGAGCTTGCCGTTTCTCGGAATTTATCTGTACGAGGTGAAAGAAATCGATCCTGCAACAACGGGTGCCATTCTGTCTGTCAGTTTTATTGTCAGTACGTTCATAAGCTTTTTTGGTGGAGCGCTTTCTGACAGACTTGGAAGAATGACGGTCATGTTCGGATCGATGCTGCTGTGGGCTTTGGTTTTTATTGGTTTCGCCTTGGCAGATCAGGTCATCACTTTCTTTTTATTAAATGCGTTAAACGGGATGTGCCGATCTGTTTTTGAACCATCGGCCCGTGCATTGCTTACAGATGTAACGCCAGAGGAAAGACGAATGTCTGTTTTTAATGCACGTTATTATGCCATTAACTTAGGTGGAGCTATCGGCCCTTTAGTCGGTCTTTCATTAGGGGCTTCAAAAAATCCGCTTCCGTTCTTAATTAGTGCCGGGGTCTATTTTGTGTACACGGTCATTATTCTTTACTGGCTTATCCGCTACAAACCAAACGAGGACCAGAAGAAGGAAATTAATCATGTCTCCATAAAAGAAAGCATCATTATCATCGTAAAAGACAAAGTTTTTCGGTATTTTCTAATCGGTAATATGTTTGTTACGGGAGCCTACGCTCATCTGGATACAACGCTTTCTCAATATTTAGGGACGGATGATGTTACTGCGTATTCGATGCTGTTCATATCAAATACCTTATTTATCTTGATTTTTCAGTATCCGATCATAAAAGTGATGAAAAAGTACAGTTATCTTACGGCATTAAAAGCAGGATGTATCCTTTTTGGACTGGGATTGTTCGGATTTGGTCTATCCAAATCTATCCCACTTTTATTATTGTCCATGTTTCTTTTTACTGCGGGAGAAATTTTGTGCTTCATTATTGGAGATGTGCTGATCAGTGATATTGCTCCCGACAATATGCGGGGTGCTTATTTTGGAGCTGCCGGATTGCAGTTTATCGGCCAAGGCGGTTGTGCGTGGCTTGGGGGTTTTTTGCTTAGCTGGCTTGGATTTGGAGAGGGGATTTTTATTTTTAGTATATTAGGCGGTCTGGCAGTCTTAGCATTTCCGTTTTTCAAAAAAGGCGAACGACTATTTTTGCAAAGAAAGAAAAGGGTAAATGAGGAAATCGGTGAATATTCTGTAAGTTAAGTATATGATGAGGGGAGAGATTTTTTTAAGAAAAGAGGGAGATTCATGCGGTCATTAAATTTAAAACTTCAGCACAGTAAATTGATGATCACTCATTTATCACCACTGTCTTCCGATCCCATCGAACACGATCACGGAGAAGACTATCAGATTTCTATCCCTCTTTCAGGAACACCGTTTATTGATTTGAATCAGAAGACGAGTCCGCTTAACCCAAATTTGAGAACGATCACTTCTCCAGGTGAAAAACACCTCCATTTTACAGCAGATTCGGAAAGCAAGATTCTTTTAATCAACCTGAATAAACATTTTGTGGATGAAGTGGTTTCTTCCAAATTCAAAAATGAAATAACAGATATCGTTTTTAACAGTGTTGAAAAAGGATCTTCTGAAAAGTTTATAAAAATTGCAGATGAAATAATCAGGAAAAGTTTATTGCTTCCGGCAGATGACTTGACGATAGCTGAGCTGGAATGGCAGCTTGCTGAAACGTTGCTGACCTTGCAAACGAGTTCATACAGTGAAAAGTGGAAAAAGGAAGTTGTGTTGAACCATCATCCGATAATCAAAAACCTGACAGCTTTTATTTATGAAAATTCAGCACTCCCTATTTCGCTAGAGGACTTATCAAAAGAAACGAACATGAGTAAATATTATTTGATTCGAACGTTTAAAGAAGTGACGGGGATTACTCCTGGACAATTCATCACCCAAGTACGATTGGAGAAGGCAATTGGACTGTTAAGAAAAACAAACATAGATATCACAACGGTAGGATTTCAAGTTGGTTTCGGCAGTTTAAGTACATTTGAACGTACATTTAGAAAACGGTATGGCATGTCGATCTCAGTTTATCGTAAAAACTATCTGCTCAATATGAAAAAATAATAGTCCGCATCCTCGTAGGCTGAAAACAATTCAACGACTGGGGAAACCGAGTAGAAATAGACTATCATTACGACGGCAAAAAGGATCAATTTCGCATCCCTTGGACTTACCTTCTTCTTCTTTAAAAAGATCTTGACGAGCGGAACAGCGATGATTAAATAAACGACAGAGATAAGGATATCAATGTAATATCGATGAATGTTATCCACTGCACTTTTGAACCTATCCAGATCTTCACGGTTGTCTTTGTTTTCAGAAATCGTACTTGTTATGTGATGCTGACGGATTTTCCAGGTAAACGAATCTTGTGTTTTAATTAACTTGTATTCGTACCCCCAGGTTTTTTCTTCAGCTATTACTTTTGAGGCTGCTGAAACACTGCAAGTAGGAATAAGAGAAAAGAGAAGAAAGAGCAAAATAAAACGATTAAAGCGCACAGCACTACCTCCTAGTAAATTATTTAGAATGGTGGAATCAACATTGGAAATAAGAACAAAAAAAGATATTATCCAATTAATTAAAAATGATCAGTGGATGATGGAAATATTGAAAGCAGTAAAAGCAATTGATCTGCCTGAATGGTGGGTATGTGCGGGATTCGTACGTTCGAAAATTTGGGATACATTGCATGGATTTGAAAAAAGGACGCCGCTGGCTGATATTGACGTCGTTTATTTTGATTCAAAGAACACGGAAACAAGTGCTGAAAAAGAATACGAGAAACATCTTCAGGAGAGAATACCAAACCTTCCATGGTCCGTTAAAAATCAAGCAAGAATGCACGCTGTAAACGGATTTGATCCTTATGAATCTGCAGTCGATGCGATATCGAAATTTCCTGAAACGGTAACTGCGTTAGGTGTTAGACTAGATGAGGATAACGAGGTAATTTTAACTGCACCTTGTGGCATAGAGGACGCCATCAACATGGAAGTGTGGCCAACAAGACTTTTTTCTGAGGTGAACATACATAAACAAAAATATAAAATGCGGATCCAGAGTAAAAATTGGCAGCAGACATGGCCAAAAGTGAAGATTAATGGGTTATAGGATAGTCAATTTTAAAGTGCGAAGGTCAATTTTTAGAGCGTTATGGCCAATTTTTGTCGGGTGATGTCGACTTGGGAGTTTATTGTATTTATTCGTGAGATTCTGCTCAAAATCCGTGAGAATATATTCCGAATCCGGGAGATTAATTCCAAAACCCGTGAGATTATCCAATGAGAGTGCCTAAAAAGAAAACGAGACTGCCAACCAAACAGTGTGCAGCCTCGTTTTCTGCTATAAATCAAGGCTGAAGCTCATAATTTACCAGTTTCTGCTTCAAGTTTTCTTTAACTTTTGGCCATTCGTCATTAATAATGGAATAAATGACCGAATTTCTTATATAGCCATCCGCAAGCACTTTATGTTTTCTTAATATCCCTTCTTTACTTGCTCCTAAACGTTCAATTGCAGTTTGCGAGCGTATATTCCGCTCGTCTGTCTGGAATTGAACACGGTTAAAGTCCAGCGTCTCAAAACAGTACTCAAGCAGCAGCAGTTTGCATGTAGTGTTAACAAAAGTACGCTGATAATCTGCCCCATACCATGTAAATCCAATTTCACACGATTTGAAATCGAAGTTAAAATCATATAATCGGGTTGTTCCAATTACTTTTCCAGATTCTTTTAATGTCACTGCAAACGGAAGCGCCTGTTTATTTTCTCGTGTTCGTACAGCTGATTCGACTAGGTTTTCCATGGCTTCTAAGTTTTCATAACGGCTTATCATAAAATCCCATATAGAAGGGCTTTGTACTTTAAACAATCCCTCTGTATGTTTCATATCCATCGGGACAAGTGCGATTCTGTCATCAGAAAGAGTCGGTGGATCGATAAAAATGTTGTTCATATGTATTCCTCCAATGAATATAGATAATTACTCTGGACACTTATACTTTTCAAAAAAATTAGAACCGAGCCAAAATCCGATTGAACAAATGATGCTAGTACCAAAGATCGCATATTCACTGATATCCTCAGCCCAATAAAAAAGGGAGTAGCGATATCCAGATACGATTATCACAGTTAAGAAAATATACAATGCGAAACGTAAAAAAGCAGAAATTACATTTTTTTAATTCGCTATGTACTCAATGATTAAAGATGCAGGCAATGTGCAAAAAAGCATAAAAGGAGAAGAAAAAAACAGTCCGAAAACTAAGCTGAATAGAACCCCTCTATTACCGATTTCAAGAATGTTTCCCTCTGGAATTGTAAAGAAGAAAAGGGCGCCGCTAATTAGTGATACTGCAATTGAAGTTAAGGTTTTCACACGGTCAGCCCCCTTTCAAAGATTTTATTTTATGTAAGAACGGACGATGCTTAACAGCTTTTCCTTTTCATGCTGTGGCAACGTTTCGTTGAGTCGGGCAGCTGCAACTGGCAATACCCACGATTGAAATTCTTCATGATCGATGGGGAATCGTTCCTGATAGTAATTAACATATTGATCAGCTATTTGTTCTCGAAATAAATATTGAGATTGTAATTGTAACAATGAAGAATTCTCTTCGATTCCGCCAAACTTTAACAGCAGTGTTGTTCGAGCTAAATCCCCGATTCGATTACCCTTAACAGCATCTGTCCAATCAATAATAACAAGTCCCTCATCAGAAACGAGAATATTATTAAAATGAAAGTCACCGTGACAAATGGAATTACCATCAGAAAATTGATCTAATTTACTCAAAATATAGTCTTTTTCCAGATTACTCAGCTCAATCACACATTCAATTCTATTTTGTAATACCTCTTTTTGTGAGGGAAGAGAAGGTAATTGTTTGTTATGAACCATAACATGCAGACGTGCCATCTCTTTTATCACATGGGTTGCATCCAAAGGGTTTTCCATTAAAGATTTCATCAGCGTATCACCAGCAATCCTTTCATATACAATAGCTGTTTTTCCATCAATTTCTTTTAATTCATAAACTGCTGGCACAGGCAAACCGGATTCCAACATACGCTTATTGATTTCGAATTCGTACTCTATGGCGGAAAAGGGGACATGTGCATGAAAGATTTTTGCGGCTTTCTTTTTATTGTATAAAATCACTTGAGCTGTATTTCCCACCCCGAGTATTTTGGCATTATCCATAGAAACTATCCCTTCCGAACAATCTTTTTAAAATGATTTCACATGGATAATTTTAACACATAGTATGAGGAAGCGATTACAAAATGCAATCTAAAATTAACGAAAAAAATCTTTTGACTGACCGGTCATTTATGTATTATAATGCTTTATGTTAAGTGTGACTGTCTGGTCAGTAGGAGTTGAGAGAGTGGAGAAAGTGAAAAAAGATAAACGAGTAGAGATTATAGAAAAAGCAATCGAAATGTTTGCAGATAAAGGATATCATGCAACATCCGTTTCAGAAATTGCCAAAGCACTCAATATTTCTAAAGGCGGTTTTTATACGTATTTTCCGTCCAAAGATGAATTGATTATAGAAATTTTTCACTATTATAGCGAGAAGATGAGAACCGGAATGAAGCAGGTCAGTGTAGAACTCCCGCCAAAGAAACGCATGGAGCTTCAGCTGAAAGTACAGATTGAAAATTATATCGCTCATAAACCGTTCATGCAGATGCATTTTCGGGAACAAAACGCTTCAATCATAAAAGGCATACAAGGTTTTATCCGGAAAAACTTTTTTGAACTGACGAAATGGTATGAAGGTCATCTGCTTCAAATGTATGGTCCAAAGATCGAGCCATACTTAAGTGATGCCATCACAATCTGTGAAGGGATGAAACAGTCATTCATTCGGGCATTCATGTTCAAAGAAGGACCAGTTGATAGTGAGAAGTTCACGATTTATCTTATGGAGAGATATGATGATGCCATCCAAGGTCTTTTAAAGTCGGAAATGAATCCGGTATTGGACAATGATGAAATCAACAAGAAGCTCAAACCCTGGTCGGAAAAGGAAGAAAAAGAGGAAGAAGCAAAAGCAATACTTAACCTCATGAAGGATCAAGTTGAGCAGGAACCACTTGAAGAAAATCAAAGGCAAGAATTTATTCAAGTCTTAGAATTCATTCTGCAGGAAATAAAGAAAGAACAGCCTCAAAAAATGATTATTCAAGGCATGCTTGCAAACTTAAGAGGCGTCAAAGCAATAGAAAGAGAGCGTGAACGTTTCGCTGAAATGATGAACGTTCAGCTATTATAAGGAGAATCAATAATCATATGGAAACACAACAAAATAAATTAAACACAAAGCTTATATTAGCCGGTTTGATTATCGGGATGTTTTTTAGTGCTCTCGAACAGACGATCGTTGGAACAGCAATGCCGACGATTATCGGAGATCTTAACGGTTTCTCAATTTTCGCTTGGGTAACAACAGCTTACCTGATCACTTCAACAACAGTTGTGCCAATCGTCGGTAAACTTTCTGACTTGTATGGCAGACGTAAGCTATATTTGCTAGGAAACTTGATTTTTATCGCAGGATCAGCACTTTGCGGTACAGCAACATCTATGGAACAACTTATTATTTATCGTGGTATTCAAGGCATTGGCGGCGGAATGATCATGCCTTTATCGCAAACAATTATCGGTGATATTTTCACAGCAGAACAACGTGCGAAATGGCAAGGTGTGTTCGGTGCCATTTACGGTTTAAGTTCCGTTATCGGACCTTTCATCGGAGGATTGATGGTAGACAACATCAGCTGGCACTCCATTTTCTACGTGAACGTTCCTTTCGGCTTGATCTCAACAGCAATGATCGTAATGGGAATGAAAAACGAATCAATCAGACGTGAAGGTAAAGTGAATATCGACTTCATGGGTATCCTTACTTTTGTACCAGCGGTTGTCTTATTGCTTTTAGGACTTACGTTCGGCGGAGATAAATTCGAGTGGCAATCAACAGAAAGCTACTTATTGTTTGGCGGCTTCATTGTTTTATTAGGATTGTTCTTTTTCTTTGAAAAGCGTGCAGTTGAACCAATCCTTAATCTGTCTTTGTTTAAAAACAGAGTGTTTGCGACAACAAATATACTTGGATTTTTATTAGGACTTGGGATGTTTGGGGCAATCATGTTCGTTCCGATGTATATGCAAGGGATTTTAGGCGTCAGTCCGACAAAAGCTGGATCTACAATGACACCGATGATGGTATCATTGATTCTTGCAAGTATTATCGGCGGAAGGTTATTGTTAAAATTCCGATTTAGAACAGTTTTAACAGCTGGTATGATTATTACTGGAATCGGCTTTTTCTTGATGAGCACGATGGGTGTGGATTCGAAAGAAATTACAGCTTATGCCTACATGGTTGTATTAGGGTTCGGTATGGGTCTTGTT
This sequence comes from Bacillus sp. NEB1478, assembly GCF_031582965.1. NCBI lineage: Bacteria > Bacillati > Bacillota > Bacilli > Caryophanales > Bacillaceae > Bacillus > Bacillus sp. NEB1478. Next base: position 2,935,473 of record NZ_CP134049.1, on the reverse strand, counting down.
ATGCCTACATTAATGATTGCGGTCCAGAATGAATTCCCAAAAAGCCAGCTAGGTGAGGTTACATCTGCTTCAACTTTCTTCCGTTCAATCGGAGGAACAATCGGAATTACAATTCTGAACGCAGTTATGAACCATTCACTTACGGATAAAATTAAAGATGCAGCAACAAGTGAATCTAACCCGATTTTGGCAAAAGCATTAACTGAGATCGGCAAGAAAACGGATGCAATGTTCAGTTTGCTGCTTAAACCAGATTTATTGCCACTTCCGGATCAATTAAGAAATCCAGTCATCAATACGATCAAAGAAGTATGGTCATCATCTTTCTCGAATGTATTCTACACAGGAATAATCTTTATCGGAATCGGAATTATTGTTGCTTTATCAGTAGGGAAAAGCAGAATTGTAAAAGTAAAACCTGAAGAAACACAGCAAGAAGAGCAATTGGCTCCAAAAACACTCGCAACCGAATAAAAAGAAGACCAAAAAGGATATCAAAAATCCTTTTTGGTCTTTTTTATGTGTCTTTCCTTAACTATAAATTACTTAAAAGGTGAAAATCCAACAGGATTGAGCAATAATCCAATGGAATCGAGCAATATTCCAACAGGATTGAGCAATAATCCAACGAGATAGAGCAATATTCCAACGGGATAGAGCAATATTCCAACGAGATAGAGCAATATTCCAACGAGAATGAGCATTAATCCAACGGAATTTTATAATATACTCCCGAACTGACAAGGTTCGACAATCCCAAACACTGCACCATGAGGTATAAAAAACATGACTCAAAAGTAAACATACCTTTGAGTCAGCTTTATCATTTGTTCTTATTCACCATCATATCCAGTAAAACAGAATCAGTCGTTCCTGATGTTTCGTTTCCTAATCGGCAAAAGTTCTCAATTGTCTTCTCTACATCTTCTTCAATAAAGCCGTTCGTTGAAGGAATGCACAACCCTTGTGAAGCGAGAAGTGCTGATTGGACAGCAGCACTTGAACAAGTCGCCACTTTCATCGCACAGCCTGCTTTTGCTCCGTCACACACCATACCGCTCACATTTCCTAACGTGTTTTGAATCGCTGCTTTTATATTAGGAAGATCGTCCGTTAATAAGTAAGTGATCGCAGCCGAAGCACTAGCACCAGCTACCGTTACCCCGCAAAGAGCAGACAATCGGCCGAACTTTGATTTCATGTAGATGGATAATAGATGACTCAGCGTTACAGCTCTAAGCATTTTATCTTCATCAACACTCATCTTTTCAGCAGCAGCGACGACGGGCATCGTTACCGCGATCCCCTGATTGCCGCTGCCGGAGTTTGCCATGACCGGCATCGTTGAACCCGCCATACGTGCATCTGAACCAGCGGCAGACAAGGCCATGGAGTACGTTGCAAGATCATTGGAAAGAAGTCCTTTTTGCGTTTGTTCATAAAGTGTTTTCCCTACTTTTAATCCGTAATCGTTTGAAAGTCCTTCTTCACAAATCGCTCGATTCAGTTCAACGCTTTTCTTTACAAGAGCTAATCTTTTGATAGGGACTTCATTGATAAACGTATACAGATCTTCCACAGTCAATTCAGGGAATTTATCAGTTTTTATATGACTAGATTTTTTCAAATCTGATTGGTCTACAATGACCGTATCGTTAAATGAGATGAAGCTGACATTTGTATGTTCACCTGAAATGATCACTTTCGCAGTGTCGTTTCTGGATGTTAAAACGACCTCGATATACAACTTTTCGGGTGTGTCAGCATTTTGGACAGTGACATTACCTTCACGCACCAATCGAATAGCTGCTTCCTCATCAGACTTTGTAACGCCTTCCAATACTAGGAGCTTTTTTGAAGGGTCACCGGCAATGGCCCCTAAGGCAGCGGAGAAATCGATCCCGGTATAACTCATCCCTGGAATTCCAACAGATAAGGCATTCTTTATAACATTTCCGCTTGCTGATACGGAGATATGAGTTATTTCGTCTTTAACAAACTCACTAGCCGTAGCTGCTGCTAAAGCTATTGCAACAGGTTCTGTACAACCTAATGCGACAACGAGTTCTTTTTCTAGCAGGCTGAATATTCTCTCCATGTTACACAACTCCATCCGATGTTTTTCTCTTCTATAAACATAACGGGTAAAGTCATAAAAAGGAAAGAGGAAAATTTTATTATTTTTGAAAGTTTGTTTTTAGAATTCTTTTAGAGACATTAGAAGATCGCTTGAACCTATGTATAGCAACTTTAGTTAAAACAATTTGAGTATATATTACCGTTAGACTCATCCAGAAGTCGTTTTTAGAATTTTAAAAAAGATATAACTTATTTGCATGGCATTCGGAAAAGCTTGGCGTCAGCCAAGTTTTCTTTATATAGGCTTAATGATATTAATTTCTCAATTAATAAAATTAATATGGTTTACATCTACTTTAATATTATTAATTCATAAATTAAAATTATTTAATTTTATTGTTTACTTTTTTAATTTTATTGAATATAATCTAATTAATTCAAAGAAAGGAGTCGGATATGGCTCATCCATTACTTACAAATTGTCCTGTATGCAGCAAAACACTAAAGATTACGAAACTGCATTGCACAGATTGTCATACAACTATTGAGAATGAATTTGAATTATCTAAGTTTGCCTCATTATCAAAAGAACAGCTTCATTTTGTGGAAGTCTTTCTCGTTTGCAGAGGAAACATCAAGGAAGTAGAAAAGGAACTCGGCATCTCTTACCCAACTGTAAGAGGAAAGCTGAATGAAATCGCATCTTCATTAGGATATGAACAGAAAAAGAAAAATGAAGTTGATGAGAAAAAAATCGTCGTGATGCTCGAGCGCGGTGAGATTACCGCTGATGAAGCCCTGAAAATGTTAAAAGACGAATAGGAGGAATGTTTAATGAAAACCGAGATCGAAAAAGTACTGACCATGGTTCAAGAAGGCAAGATTGATGCAGAAAAGGGTACAGAGCTGATTCAAGTATTAAAGGATAAAGAAAATGGAGAAACAGCGGTTAGAAATTCCTCCAGTTATGCACCGGCAAGACCATCCAGCTATCTCGATAAAATCTTAAAGATTCGTGTGGTTTCTGCTGAAAAAGATAATGTAAATGTGAATTTGCCGATTAAATTAGTAAAAGTTGTTTTAGCGGCGGGTCACAGCATTGCTTCTAAGATCCCCCAATCCGAACAATATGTAAAAGACATTAATATCGATCTCATTTTGGAGGCAATCGAAAACGAATTGGATGGACCGATTGTTGATGTGAAATCTGCGAACGGTGATACCGTTTCAATCGTTATCGAATAGGAACCAGCTATGTTAAGTGTGAATGTAAAAACAAAAGGAGCGAAGTTTACTATTCCTGTTCCTTATATCTTGTTAAACATAGGTGTTTCAATTCTAACCTCCAAATTATTGATCAGGCATGCAAACAAATGGTCAAAACCTCATCTGGATCAGAAAAACATTTCATTTACCATTCCATCTATAGATAAAAAAGTACTGAAAAAGATTATCCGTGAACTGAAAAATCATAAGGGATTCGAACTGGTCAATGTAAGGGCGCAGGACGGTACAGAAGTCAAAATCCGATTATGAAAAACACCGATTTTTTATTCGGTGTTTTTGCTTGTCCCATTTCTAAAAAATTGCCTGTATTTAGACCATTTTGTAAAAAGCCTTCATTGACAAGTTGTTTGGAGTTCAAGGTGCGATACTACGGCTAGAATCAGCATAGCCTCTTTATTGGTCCAAATACAGATTGAAGAATTGATAATGATCTTTTCCTGTTATTTTGAGCAGAAGCTTTTTCTCACCAGGCTGCAGAAGTTTCTCGCGGTCGAATGAGAGGCTTAATTTATCCGGGAAATCATTAAAGGTAAATGTGTATGTTCCTATCATCTTCTGTTTACCGTCTTTATCATAAGCCGTGCTTAATGTAAAAGTAAGAGAAGAAGGGAGATTTCCGTCAGCAGTTTTATGTTTTAAAGAAAGCTGATTGACAGCATTTTTCGCAACAGAAAAATCAGCTTCCCAAAAATCGTTTTCTCCATTAAAAACCGTAACGTCCTTAACTTTTTGATTTTTAGGCTGAACCATGGTTTCTATTTGATCAGAGTCTCTAGAGAAGAATGATAAAGCAGTTGTAAAACTGATTAAAAGAATAGCGGCAAGCAGCAACCTTCTTTTTATTGTCATTTATCATTCTCCTCCTTTACCTTTTAAAAAACATTCTACGGGGAAAAAAAGAATCCTTGTTACATGGATTCAGTCAAAGAAATAAATCGTTCCATTCCTTCACGAATCTGTTTTTCATTAGCATAAGAGTAACTTAATCGAATAAAAGAAGAAGGTTGTTTTAACGGATCACAAAACTCACCAGGAACAAATGAAATGGAATGCTCAATGCTTTTTGCTAATAATTTTTCTGTGGAAATTCCTTCAGGAAGCTGAACCCATAAGTTCAATCCGCCTTTTGGGCTGATCCATTTCCAGCCAGTTTCAGCTAGTATCTCCTCCATAATCTCTTTTCGAATTTGCAGTGCGATCTGAATCTTTTTAAGGTGCTGCTGCATACGAAGAGAGGAGAAGTAATGCAGAAAAATCTTTTGGTTCAAAAGAGGTGAACCGTTATCAATCAGTGATTTTGATGTAATCAGTGTGTTCCTTAATGGTGAAGGGAAGACCATTGCTGCTATCCTTAGCCCAGGAGAAATGTATTTACAGAAACTGCGAACATAGATTACGGTTCCAGCTGTGTCATACGTAAATAAGGGTGAAGGTGCTGGATGTCCAAAATGAATATCATGATATGGATCGTCTTCTATTAGAAGGCAGCGATATTTTTCAGCCAGTTCTACTAATCTTTTTCTTTGTGCCGATGAGATACAAAATCCAGTCGGATTATGAAAGGTAGGATTAAGATAGAACAAACGGGGCTTGAATTCCTTCATAAGCGCTTCAATCTGATCTAAATCATACCCTCTTTCTGTAATGTCTGCCGTGACAATTCGTGCTCCCTGATTTTTAAAAACATCAATGGCCGCACTGTAGCTAGGCCGCTCAAATAATATGACATCTCTAGGTTTAATGAATGTTTGAGCGATGATGTGAAGCGCTTGCTGAGAACCAGAAGTAATTAATAGATCATTAGCTGAAAGGTGCATTTTATATTGGTGGGTGAAATAGTTTGCTAGTGTTTCCCTAAGCTCCTGATCACCTTGAACCGTAGAATACGTAGAAAGAACCTTTGGGTATAGATCAAATACTTTCTTTACATATTCAGATAGAAATTGGTTCGGTAACAAATTTGGATCGATTACTGCATGTGAAAAATCATAGTTAACTGGTGTTTGATGGATCTCGGACAGATAGTTTTTCTGAACATAAGCATGAACGATTGGGTGATCCGGATTTTGAAGATGGCTGGAAGTATGGGAATGGACATAATAGCCGGATTTATCTTTTACATAGACGAGATTGTGCTGTTTTAATAATTGATATGCTTTAAATACGGTTAGCCGGTGAACATTTAATTCGATAGAAAGCTTTCGTATGGAAGGGAGTTTATCATGTTCTCTCCATTCATTCCGTTCAATTTTATTTCGTGTATAATCATAAACTTGTTGAAATAAATAATCTTTATTGGAAAGGGATTTACTCATCTCGACTCCTCCGTTCTAGTTTTGATTTTATCATGTTCCAAGTGAAACTGTTCTGTTTAGTTCCAACTGTTCTGTTCTCATGCATTTATGATGGAGAAAAGGAGGAGTCAATCGTGGTCTTTTTTAATTATGTTGTGATGTGTCTCATTTTTGGAACAACCTTCCTAAGTATAAAAATCGGGGTGGATGAGGGTTTGCCGGCTTTCTTTTCTGCGGGGATCCGATTTTTTTTGGCAGGAGTCATTCTATTCGTATTCTTATGTGTGAAGAAACGAGTACATCTCCGCCTCTTGCTTCATAAAGAAATGATAATTATGGGGGTCTGCTTGTTTGGTACGTTTTCTACACTGTATTGGGCAGAACAATATGTAACATCAGGTATTGCAGCCGTTTTGTCGGCCACGGGTCCAATGATGATACTTGCGATGCAAACCGTTTTTTACAAAAAGAAGGGGAGCAGAAGTGCGGTAATCGGCTGCATAATAGGGCTGTCAGGTGTTGCCTTTCTTGTCCTGCCGGGTCTCTCATCAGAAATCAATATAAAATGGGCAGCCGGCTGTTTGGCGGTGATTGTAGGTGAGATGTTTTTTGCTTATGGCACAATCTTCGGAAAGCAGGTGAGCAGTAAATTTCACTCCACAACTCCTTTTGCATTGAATGCAGCCCAAATGATTTACGGCGGACTGCTTATGATTTTATTATCGGTGTTTACTGAAAACATCCATCTTGAAGCATTTCAAAATGCTGCTGCTATCGGTTCGCTGGTCTATCTCATCTTTTTTGGGTCGATACTCGGGCACAGTCTATACTATTGGCTGGTGGCGCGTACGAATCCTGTTTTTCCGTCAACGTGGCTTTATATATCACCATTGATAGCGGTTGTAATTGGTGTCTCTTTTTACAACGAATACTTCTCGTGGTGGACCGGAGTTGGTGTAATTACCATTTTAATCGGATCTTTACTAGTAAACTGGGAAACACTGCGTGAACTGCTAAACAGAAAGAACATGTTAAGAAAAGGAACTGTCGTAACTGTAGAGAAATAATAAAAAGGCGAGAACACACAGTTGGGTCTGTGTATTTTTTAATGAAGAGTAATGCAGTAGGGACAAGTTACTTTATAGAAAAAGGTGCGAATATGATAACCAAAAATTTAACGATAAGACCTTTTGAAGAGAGTGACGATAAAGCTATTTCTAATTACTGTTTACCTAGTGAACAGGCAATCTTTACTTCGTTACCCACATTCGTAGTGGAGACATTCAGGGAAGATTCGTTTAACCAGCCGTATATGATTTTTTCGGGGGAAGATTTAGTCGGCTGCTTTGTCTTGTATTGTGATAAATCGGGAAATATTTATACGGAAAACGAGAGCGCAATTCTTTTAAAATCATTTTCTATTGATTCCCGGCATCAGAAAAAAGGGTACGCACTTCAATCTTTGCAAAGTTTACCAGACTTGGTGAAGAACCATTTTCCGGATAAAGATGAAATTCTTTTAACCGTTCATAATATGAACATTCCAGCCATAAATTTGTACAAAAAGGCAGGCTTTTTGGATAAAGGATTAGCATATGAAGGGGAATATGGCACAGAATTGATTTATCATTACGAACTGGGGGCACATTTGAAAGAGTTTCTGAATGTGTAATCCAACAAACGACGTTCCCAACTCAACAAAGAAAGAGGCCTCAGATGGCCTCTTTCTATTTTTTATTTCTTCTATATAAATCCATTGATTTGTAGCCATCCCCTATGATGGTTTCCATTTCTAATAATCGCTTTTCTTGGGTTTCCTTCCGGGCAGCACTATAAACATAGCGAGCCCAGTCTTTTTGATAGCCGAATGTTAATCCATTATAAGTGTTAAGTAAGTCTTCATTTCTGCTCAAATGCTGCTTAATATCATCAACATGTTTAATATAATCATCAACACATTGACTCTTTTTTGATCCTGAAGCTTTTTTCGTTTTTTTCGCAACAGCTTTCATTCCCACAACCGTGAATACATCATTTAGGCTGATCATTCTTGAAAACTTCAAATTGCTCTCCGGAAAAAATCCATCTTCGCCAACATTGATATATGGGAATATTTCATCACGCTCGATGTATTCCTTGTATTGTTTGTTATTCTTTTTCGGATAGGCGATAAATATATATCCGTTATCCCTTAACAAGCTCTTTTTATTAACGAACTGCAGCTGCTCAGCGAAATCTTTTAAATTAAAAACAAAAGTAAAAATCAGATCATACTTATCGGCTTGAACAGTAACAGAATGATCCAGGTCTTGAAAGTCATCGACATCTGCGGGTGCATTTAGAATCAATCTCTTCGTGTATTTCTGTAAGTTCAATTTTTCTACAACACTTTTCGTAGAATTCATACCCAGCCTCCTAATAAATTCCGCTAATAAAATTATATACTCAAAAAGAAAAAGAGCAAACACGATTGATAACTCGAGAATACATGCAACTGAATCAGGAAAAATAGCCATTAGTTGAGAAACTGAAACCACGTTTACATACAAATTTTAGGAAATCAAAGGGATTAAACGTATTTTTATCGAAGTATTATCCAATTCGTTCAATAAAGAGGAAATAACAGAAAGGTAAAAAAACCAACATATACGATCATTTATTAATCGGTTATTCTGGAGGATGCAAATGTTACATGTAAAAGAGTTAAATTATGAAGATCATGAGCTTATTCGTGCTGCAGAAGAAGTAATCGTGAAAAATTATGTTTATGGTAAACATCATATTGGAGCAGCAATAAGAACGAAATCCGGAAAAATTTATGCGGCTGTTCACTTGGAAGCGAACGTAGGAAGAATTGCCGTTTGCGGTGAAGCGGTGGCGCTGGGAAAGGCAATTTCTGAAGGGGATCATGAATTTGAGACGATCGTCGCTGTTGCTCACCCGCATCCGCATGAGGATATCGAGAAATGCTGGGTGGTTACGCCATGCGGGATGTGCCGCGAATTGATAAGTGATTACGGAAAAGATGCACAAGTCATTATTCCTTATTACGGGGAAATCATGAAGTGCACCGTTATGGAACTGCTGCCAGAAAAATATGCTAAAGGTCGTTCTTTTGACGAATGATGAAACGATTCTGTCTGTTCAGTTTAATCATCGTGCTGTTTATCCAGTTTCATAAACCCGTTTCTGCTACAAGCTGGGCTTCTATTGAGCCTGGTGAAGTAGAGGGGAGAGCGAGTGTGATTGTTTTAGGACAGTATGACTTTTCGAGTCAGCCTAAGCATGGGCAGATTTTTCAAGGATATTCGTTTAAGGTGAAAAACGTGTATAAAGGAAATTCTAACGGAACGATCATAGCTGGCATAGATGGAAATGACATCGGATGGGCAGAAGACTTTCAGCAGCAAGGTGGCGAATTTCTTTTGTTTTTGGAAACAACAAAGTACTTTGATTTTATGACACCTGTCGGCGGACCGAACGGAATGATCCAGATAACCGATAGTGTAGTAGCAGAAACAGAGAAGAACAAGGTGTATTACGAGACCTTTTTAAAAAACAACTCGACAAAAGTGAGTGAAGGTTCTGCCCGAAAAAAGAATCCAAACAAAACAATTCCTCAATCGGAATCGAATGGAGAGAAAGTGATTATTAGTTGTGTGCTGATCAGTATCCTGTTAGTGATCATCATAAAATTAAAAGCAAAAAAGAACCTTTACCGCTAAAAGGTTCTTTTTATGAAGGAGTCAATCGATTAACAGGTGTTATCATTATGTGTTTGGTTGTTTTACAGTTGTAGACGTTGTCGGATTTTGTCTGTTTATGTCGGTTTGTGAGTTATTAAAAATCCGTGGGTTTATAGAAGCTAAAATTAGCATCTTTGGGTCGTTTTTTATCCATTTTTCTTCATTTTTTTCTTAAGCCAGATCACAGCAACTACAAGTATATAAAAAACAGGAAGCCAAGCCAGATATTGAAGCGGGATATGGTTTCCAACAAAGTATCCCCCTACGATAAATACTAAAGTCCAAATGACCGTTCCGACTGAAGCGAGAAATATATAAGGAACGAATGGAAATTGCAGTGTACCCGCAATATAGGGGTTAACTTGCCGTATTCCTGGGAAAAAGTTCGCAAATACAATCATGTAACGTCCATAACGCTGGAATTGGCTATCAACATAATCCCACCGTTCAGGCGTAATAAATACATACTTGCCGAATTTCTTAATAAATTCTTGTCCTGCTTTTCTTCCAGCCACGTAGGCAGTTAACATTCCTAGGACGATACCTATGAAAGCAGAAAGAAGAGATAAAGATAAATTAAGGTGATGGTTGGAAGCTAGTACACCAACAAACACCATAAAGGTTTCCTCTGGTGCTGGTATGCCAACTATTCCGCAAAACAGGCATAATACGATAATGATATATCCATATTGCAATAAATAATTTGATATAAGTTCAAGGTTCAGCATATTAAAAACTCCTCATGCACAGATCGGACTGTGAATGGACAGCATTACGTTTTGTCATTCGCGGGAAGAGTAGAATTGTGCTTTAACTCTCTCAGCAGTGTCCAATATGGTTCAGTAACTGTTTGAATGTTTCCGGTTTGTTGTTCATCTTTTAAAACTCCAGATATAAAAGATAAAATGCTATTGGAGTCCGTCAATTCCAAATACGAAAAGTACCGGTCAATCCTTGATTGGTACTGCAACATTTCTTTTTCGTTTTTTAATAAAGAGATGATTTGTTCCATATACGTTTTTCCCTTTGATAATTTGTAGACTAGCCGCTTTGATAATAGGACATTCAGGTTCACATCTTCTTGTCCAGGAAGAGCAGAATTAACAAAAATAGGCACACGCTTTTTCAAACATTCACTGATGGTCACACCACCTGGTTTCGTGACGATCGCATCTGCTTGTTCATATAAAAGGTTCATCTCTTCTTTTGAAGAAATATATGGAACAACTTGAATTGACGGATCATTCCATGAGGATAGATCATCATATAAATGTTTGTTTTTCCCGCATAAAATGATGAACTTAACAGGAAAATGCTGATTTAAGGATTCTTTAAGAAATCCTTGTATATCACCAAGACCGCTGCTGCCGCCCGCTATCATAATGGTATAAGCATTTTCACAGGATTTAGCTTGTTGTACGGTTTTTAAATTTTCATGAGTGGGAATTCCGCTTATTTTAATATTTTTAGCTGGAATGCCATGTTTTTCGACGAGTGCTGATTTGATGGTATGGTCAGGAACCAAGTGATAATTAATTCCGTTAATGCCCCAAACACTATTGATGAAGAAGTCTGTATACACATTGATAATCGGTACATTATTTATCTTTCCTTTTTCTTTTAACCGGCTGATTAAGAAAGAAGGGAAACCGTGCGTACACACGATTAAATCTGGATCATACTCTAAAATCAGTTTTTCCATTCTTCTTAAAAATAATTTTTCATAAAAAGATAAAGAAAGATTATGAGTGCTGTTTGTATAAGAATAATGATAATACGCTTTATTGTATGTTGAAGGAGACGCAGCAATCCACTTCAAATAGATCGATGAAACGAGCTTTTCCAGACCCGGATTTACATAGTGCAAGAAATCAATTTTTTCGCATTCGAATTTGTAGGAATGCTTACGAATGGAATCCATTAATGAATCTGCCACATGATGGTGACCGGATGGCATCTGAAACAATGGAAGAAAAAGAATTTTTTTCATCATGCATCATTCCTTTCAAAAACTTGTACGGGATCGATTTGTTAAACCATTTGGAGAATTTGCTTTATCTTCCTCAAGCCCATGAAATAAAATACCTTGGTTTGCTGTCTTCACAAACATCTTCCTTAGAGCATCAAGCATGATGCCTGGAGCAAGCTTGTCAGCTCCAAAAGTCTCACCGCAATCATGAAGCAAGATAATTGATCTGTTTTCTAAATGACTAAGCAGCCTGTCTGTTAACGTATTGGTTTCCATCACGTTCCAATCCCGAGGAGCATATTTCCACATGATGATTTTGAAATCTTTCATGGCTGTCCAGGAAAACAGATTGAAATGTCCCCATGGCGGTCTATAATAATAAGGCTTTTCACCTGTGATTTTTTCAACTCGTGCGGTGGCTTTTTTTAATTGATGATAAAACGTAAAAGGATCCGTAAACCAATTACTTGTATGTTTATCGTTGTGAATGCCGATTGTGTGGCCTTCTTCTTTCATTCTCAGAATCAACTCTGGGTATTTTTCTGCTTTCTTGCCTAATACAAAAAAAGTAGCTTTTGCGTTATACAGTCTTAATAAATCGAGCAATAACGGTGTATAGAGAGGGTTTGGACCATCATCGAATGTTAGATGGACAATTTTAGTATCATTGTCTTTCTGTATGGATTTCTTAATTGAAAAAAGCCGGAATAACAAAGTAGGAATTAATGCATAAATCATAAAAGCAACTATGAGCACAAAAAGAATCATCCACATTCTAAGACCCTCCTTTCAAAATTTTGTTTCTAAAATTGGACAAAGTTATCTTTTCGAGTATAAATAGTTTTATTATCCAAAAGTTCTTTATGGGCGAAAATACATATTTTCTTTACAAAATATCAACAGTTTATAACTAAAAAACCTCGAAGCAGCAAGGCTCCGAGGTTAAAAATTATGAGTGTTTTCGTAAACTTTCAACATGACTTTTTCTATTATTTTTTCAATTCCTGCCCCATGCCTTTTAGAAAGTTAAGACCAAAACCTATTGCGCGGTTGATGTCTGGGTCGTTCAACACTTTCATCAAGTCGAATACGCCAACCTTTTTCTCGCTTTCCACAAAGTTTTCACCTTGCTTTACGCCGGCAACGACACTGTCTAAAAGTTTTGCTGTCACTTCAGGATCCATCTTCGTTAAAACACCAGCAGCACCCATCAAGTTGTTGATCAGGTTTGTAACGGGTTCACGCGTTGCTTGTCCGAGAGCGATACCCGCGATCTTTTCCTTCGCTTCTAACATGGCATTGGCAGCATCCAAAGCGCCCATGCTATGAAGTTCACCGATAATATCGAGTGTCTTAGTGAGTGCCTCATCTTTTTCAGCCAATGCAGCTTGAAGTTCTAAAAGTTTTTCTTGCTGAATCTGTTCTTCAGTTTTTATCGTTTTTTTCACAGTTGTAATCGGTTGAGCCATCAATCATACCTCCTATACTTCATCCGTTAAGTGGACATAGCCAGGGCGGTTCCACTTTCGCTGAACTTCAACACCGTTTTGCGGATATCGTTTCTTGTTTCTCGGATTATGACCCGGGAGCTTCACTTCACCTTCGCGGCTGATGATTTCCATGCGCACTTTTGTCTGCTTATAAGCAGGTGTGCGCGTGCGATGATCCACTGCCGGTCCTGTCAAGAAATTGATGGCTGACTCTTTATCTACAGAGTTCATCGGTAAATATAACTCGTTATGCTTCACTCGGTCAGTTACGAGCGCGTTCAATTTTACTGCACCAAATGGTGAGATCAACCGAACGACAGACCCGTCAATAATACCGCGTTCTTCTGCAAGAGTAGGCGCCACTTCAACGAAAACATCCGGCACTTTTTCCTGAATACCGCGGGATTTATTCGTAAGGTTTCCTTCATGGAAATGCTCAAGCATTCTTCCGTTATTGATGTGCAGATCGTATTCTGCAGGAAACTCAGTTGGCGAGACCCAGTCAGATAAGGCAAAGCGCGCTTTCTTATCAGGGAAGTTAAAGCCATCTGTATAAAGAAGCGGAGTGCTCTTTCCGCTAAAATCTCCCCATAAAAAGCTGCCCCAGCCTTCAAGTACAGAATAGTTTGCTTCACCGAAGAGCGGTGATAGGGAAGCCATCTCTTCAAAAATTTCGCTTGGGTGCGTGTAGTTCCAATCTGCCCCCATTCGAATCGCAATACTTTGCATAATTTCCCAATCCGCTCTAGATCCGCCAGTCGTCGGAAGAGCTTGGTATAAACGCTGAACACGGCGTTCCGTATTCGTGAACGTTCCGTCTTTCTCAAGGGAAGGAGCTGCCGGTAAAATAACGTCGGCGTATTGAGCAGTCTTCGATAAGAAAATATCTTGTACAACAAAGAATTCAAGCTGCGAAAGCATTTCATGAACATGGTTAGAGTTCGCGTCAATAAGCGCCATGTCCTCACCAACAAGATACATTCCTTTAAGTTCGCCGCGGCCGATCGCTTCTACCATTGTGATACTGTCCATACCAGGTGTGTCACCGATCTCTACACCGTAGGCTTTTTCGAATTTAGCTCGGGCAATATCATCTGTAATATGCTGATAACCAGGCAGCCATGCAGGAAGAGTTCCCATATCACATGCCCCTTGCACATTGTTGTGACCTCGAAGCGGGTAAGCACCAGCACCTGGCCGGCGATAGTTTCCTGTTGCTAATAGCAGGTTTGAAATCGCAGCAGACGTATCACTTCCGCCTGTGTTTTGTGTAACTCCCATGCCCCAAAGCACACACGTTCCGTCAGCGTCGCGAATCATCTCTGCTACTTTTATTAAGGTTTCTTCTGAGATACCGGTTGTTTTCTCGGCATATTTCAATGTGTATTTTTCTAATACTTCTTTAAAGTCCTCCAAGTAATGGACATTTTCTTCAATGAACTTTTCGTCGTGCCAGCCTTGGTCTATCATATATTTTGTCACAGCCATGAGCCATACTTGGTCTGTTCCTTGTTTTGGACTCATAAAAATATCAGAGCGTTCAGCCATTTCGTGCTTGCGAAGATCCGCAACGATCAGCTTCTGACCATGAAGTTTGTGAGCACGCTTCACACGAGTCGCAAGGACCGGATGACCTTCAGTCGGATTCGCGCCAACGATGATCACTAGACCAGCTTGCGCGATATCTTTGATCGTACCTGCATCTCCGCCCATACCTACTGTGCGGAAAAGACCGTCTGTTGCAGGCGACTGGCAATAACGCGAACAGTTATCGACGTTGTTTGTTCCAAATACTTGTCGGGCAAGCTTTTGCATCAAGTAGTTTTCTTCGTTTGTAATTTTAGAAGAGGAAACAAAGCCTAGCGCTTTCCCGCCATGTTCAGCTTTAATTCCACCCATCTTTTCAGCAATCAGATTCAGTGCTTCATCCCAAGTGGATTCCACGAACTCACCGTTTTTACGGATGAGCGGGGTAGTGAGGCGTTCCTCGCTATTGACGAAATCCCAGCCGAATTTTCCTTTTACACAAGTCGAAATCGCATTAACCGGACCATCGGATGGCTCGATTTTTAAAATCTTTCTCCCTTTTGTCCACACTTCGAACGAACAGCCGACTCCACAAAACGTACAGACGGTTTTCGTCTTTTTCGTCCGTGTTTCACGCATAGCCGCTTCGACTTCTGAAACCGCAAAAATACCGCTATATCCAGGCTCGACATCTTTTACTAGCTCGACCATCGGCTCTAGAATTTCTTCTTTTAAGCCTGTCATGAAACCAGCTTCACCTAGCATTGATTTTTCCATTAATGCGTTACACGGACAAACGGTGACACATTGTCCGCAGCTCACACAAGAAGAGTCGTTGATAGGGGAACCTGCATCCCAAATTACGCGGGGACGTTCGCGTTCCCAGTCGATTGAAAGGGTTTCGTTCACCTGGAGATTCTGACAGACTTCCACACACTGTCCGCATGTGATACATTGGTTCGCATCATAGCGGTAGAACGGATGAGACATATCAATATCAATTGGCTGTTCCTTGGGTGTATATGGAATCGCTTGATGTTCAATCTCCATCATTTCAGCCGTATTATGTAACTTGCAGTTTCCGTTGTTGTTGTCACAAACCGTACAATAAAGAAGATGGTTTTCGAGTATACGATCCATCGCTTCTGTTTGCGCCGACTTTGCTCGGTCTGAAGAACGCTCAATGTGCATTCCGTTGATCGCAGTGGTTGAGCATGAACGAACGAGTTTGCCGTTCACTTCGACAATACACGTATCACAGGTCTCGATTGCATCCACTTCTGGGGTATGGCAGATCTGCGGGTGAGAGAGTTCGTTTTTGTTCATGATATCGAGAATAGACATGCCTGATGCTTCTTCGTACGTTTTTCCATCAATCTTTATCTGAATCATATTGTCCATTTAAGAATCATCCTTTCACTTAAATTTGCACAAAAAAATCCACCACGAAAGCATAAATTCTGTAGACTTACAGAAAAAAGGCGTTAACATGGTGGAATAGTTGAATAGCAGGGCTTACTTATACTATTTGACCAATCCATCTGGGTATATTTTTGATATGCGGCGAATCTCGTCGTCAGTTTCATTTTCTCTGTGCTTATTTAGAAGTACTAAACTCCGCGCCTCGAACCTTCACTTCCTCGACCTTCTTGCATCTGAAAAATATACGATCATTTTGATATGCGGCGAATCTCGTCGTCAGTTTTGATTCTGCGGTACTCACGTATGCGAAATACGATC
Organism: Bacillus sp. NEB1478; assembly: GCF_031582965.1. Classification (NCBI taxonomy): domain Bacteria; kingdom Bacillati; phylum Bacillota; class Bacilli; order Caryophanales; family Bacillaceae; genus Bacillus; species Bacillus sp. NEB1478. The sequence continues at coordinate 2,919,341 of NZ_CP134049.1, read as the reverse complement.
CGCTCCTCGAACCTTCACTTCCTCGACCTTCTTGCATCTGAAAAATATACGATTTAATTTTGATATGCGGCGAATCTCGTCGTCAGTTTCATTTTCTCTGTGCTCATTTAGATGTACTAAACTCCGCGCCTCGAAAACCTCACTTCCTCGACCTTCTTGCATCTGAAAAATATACGATCATTTTGATATGCGGCGAATCTCGTCGTCAGTCTGATAGTAAGAAAGAAAAAAATCTAATGATTTATTTTCCAACTTTTCATTCTTATTATAGCGCTTCTACATTTATTAGACAATGAATCTCTGAAATTAATTCCGTGCAAAATGTCAGTTTTTAGTGATATATTTTAACCATTAAACAGAAACTTGGTGGTGTAAGGAATGTCGAAGAAAGTGCATGATTTTAATGATATTATTCGAAAACTGCGCAAAAATCTGCTTGGAAAAGGACCCGAGAAAATTCATACGGTGTTTGTTGAAAACATGGCGATTTCCACAATGTACGGCAATTTGACGCCAACAGAAAAGTTCATCGCACGGACATCAGAAGGCAAAGAAATGGTCCATGCAGCTAGAACGCGCCTCATTCAGGATGTGTACGCAACTGCCCCTCCCGAAGGATTGGAAGAGGTGACAGGAGCAAAGTTTGTTCATCTATTTTCAGATTTTAAAGTGGATGAAGATATGGCTGTATCTGTATTCGTATTTGATAAACCGATCGCTTAAGGAGAACTGATTTTCATGAAACCTGTTGAAATCAAGCGCGAAATTTTTCAGTTTAAAAATGGTGAAGTTTCATCTATTGAAGATACGATCGTAACCGAACAGCCAGTGACGATTAAAATAAACGGCGAGGAATTCGTAACGATGGTCTGCAGTCCGGAGTACATTGAAGATATGGCCGTCGGTTACCTAGCATCAGAAGGGATCATCAGAAAATACCAAGATATTAAAGACATATGGGTGCAGGAAGACGGAAGCTATGTACATGTCACAACAGATAAGCTGAACCCTTTGTATCAAAATCTGCAGAATAAAAGATACATAACTTCTTGCTGCGGAATGAGTCGGCAAGGATTTGTATTCGCGAACGATGCATTAACGGCAAAAAACATGAAAGAAGTGCGTGTGGCAGTTACACCGGATGACTGTTACAGATTGATGAAAGAAATGCAAGAGTCTGCAGGGCTTTTCCAAAAAACCGGCGGGGTGCACAATGCGGCACTTTGTGATGTGAACGGAATTGTCCTGAGCCGTATGGATATCGGAAGGCACAATGCACTCGATAAAATATACGGATATTGCTTAAAGAATGATATTTTTATAGGGGATAAAATAATTGTGTTCAGTGGACGGATTTCATCCGAAATCTTACTAAAGGTAGCGAAGATCGGCTGTGAAATTGTTTTATCCAAATCTGCTCCAACCGAATTCGCACTTCAATCAGCCGAAGAGCTCGGTATCACAACAGTCGGTTTTATAAGAGGAGATTCAATGAACGTCTATACCAGACCGGAGAGAATACGGAAGAAATAAGTGAACTTGGCGATTGCCAAGTTTTTTTTATGTTTGAAAGGAGAAGAGAAGGAAAAAAATAGAAGTTTGTCGTATTTAAAAAAAATATAAGAAATTAAGAAACTTAGGGGGAAAGACTTATGAGTAAACAGATTTTGAGAATCTTGGTTCAATTTGTGGGTATAGTTGGTTTTTTCTTAGCGATTCTTGATATCCAAGCCGGATGGGTTATTGGTTTCTTTTGCTCAGGTGTATGGTTTCTTTTCTTATTAGATAGAGAAAAAAAGACATTGGATTATGGGTTCGGATCCCTTTCCCTGATGTACTCTTTCTACATTTTACTCGTTTCCTATTATTCAGTGTAATGGATTGATGAATCAAAAAGTCAAAAAGGCCGGTTAAATCGGTCTTTTTTTATGTCATAAAAAAAATCGAACGAAACAACAAATGATCCGTTATGAAAATGAACTGCAAAGAGTATATAAGGAAAAGCAGCAATAAATATAAAAAAGGACGGCTTTTAGCAAAAAAGCCATCCTTTCTTTAGTATTGGTTAGTTATACATATTAAAGCTAGTTACATAAGTTGTTTAAAGTATAAATTTACACTTTTTATTAGAGCCTATAATAATATATCCACGGTAAATCGGAATATATCCACGTTAATTCAATATATATCCACGTTAATTTCATTTTATCCACGAAAAATCGAATTATATCGACGTTAGCTTAATTTACTCGATTTTTTTGGTCAATATTATCAGTTACCAGCCTCTTTGTCCCCATTGGTCATCGGAAACGGTGACTCGTTCTTTGTTCCCATCATGATCAGCAGTGTACACATCATCTACATACCAGCCGCGGCCGTTTACGGAACCGTCTGTCTGGTAAAGGAAGCGGACATATTGCGATCCTTCAGGTAAATCTATTTTATCATTCATCCACACTTCATCCTTGCCAGTATAGTAGTCAGGAAGTGTTGTCCAATTTTCTCCATCAACAGATACTTGAACAAGCCCTTTATCACTTTCTTTCTCAACACTGAACCATGTTTTAAAAGAGAGTGACGTTTGATCAGGTTTAACGGAGAATGTTAACTTTTTAGACAGATTATCGCCATATCCTGAGAACCAAGCTTTATCACGTTTGTGCATCGGAACTGAGATTGAATCCGCTGCAAGTCGGGCAACCTGGCGTCTTGTTGCATTCGTTGAAACCGTGTTGCGTGATGGATGAACACGGTTCGTCAACGTTAAAACGATCATTTGATTTTTCGGTGAAACTACCATTGAAGTACCGGTGTATCCTGTGTGGCCGAGTGTCAATTCATTTGATAGGGAGTCCATGTACCAGCCCTGGTTCAACTCCCAGCCAAGACCGTGTGAGTTGCTAGGGAATTGAGGCAGCTGATTTTCAGTTAATAAACGTACTGTTTCTGGTTTTAAAATTTGTATGCCGCCGTAAGTGCCTTTCAATAAGATCATTTGGCCGAAAATCGCTAAGTCTTTTGCTGTGGAGAAGACACCTGCATGGCCTGCTACACCATCAAGACTCCACGAGTTCTCATCATGCACACTGCCCCAAACTAAGCCCCGACCAAGAGCTGGCTGATATTCTGTCGCCGCAATACGGTTGCGGAGAGAAGCGGGAGGATTGTACATCGTATCCTTCATGCCCAGTGGTTTTGTGATATTCTCTTTTACATACTCATCAAGACGTTTGCCTGAAAGTCTTTCTACTAAAACCCCGAGTGTGATCAAGTTAAGGTCACTGTATGTATACTTTGTTCCAGGCGGATTTTTCAGTGGGTTCTTCAACGCGATCTGAAGCCTGTCTTCACGATTCGTCCCCATGTTATAAAGAGGAATCCAAGCTGTAAATCCTGAAGTGTGCGTCATAATCTGTCTGATCGTCACATTTTCTTTCCCGTTCTCGTTGAATTCAGGAATGTACTTCCCGACAGGATCATCCAAGTTAAAAAGACCTTGTTCGTAAAGTTTCATTGCTGCAGTTGTTGTGAATAGCTTGCTGATTGAGGCGATATCAAAAATCGTATCCTTCTTCATTTCAACAGGATTGTCCATTTCGGTAAACTGATCATCTGTGTAGCGGGCGGAGTAGCCGTATGCATCCCACTTTGCGATCGAACCGCTGCGCGCAACTAACACCACGGCACCTGGCATCGTGCGTTTTTCGATTTCTTGTTCAATAAAAGGATCAATTTGACGAAGTGGTTCCCGATTTAAGGAAGCGCTTTCAGGAGTTCCCGGATGTAGAACAGATGAAGTATGACTTGGACGGTTCCAATCGCCAGGTTGTGGAGCGTTATGCCTTGAATTTTCTTCTGCATGGGTGATTGGTACAACGGCAGATAACAGTAGAGCAGTACTTAACATTGAGCTGAAAATGACACGTTTTCCTCTCATTTACTCATCTCCTTTATTCTGAAAATTCTTACACTTTATTACAGTAGCAGTGTAGACATAATGATGTCTATCACACATACGTCCTAAAGAAACCGTCCGACTTTATACACAGGAAAGGAATTATTGGAAGTGATCAAATGGATTCTATTAAATTACATGACCTTCCGACTATCTTTATTTTTATATAAACAGGAGTATGTATTGAGTTTTGGGATGGTATAATTTTACTGAAAAAGAAGCAGTGAAGGGGGATTTTTATGATGAATACTAGAGAAAAAATCAAAGCAAGCAAAACACTTACAGGACCTTTTCCGATATTTGATATAGAAAAAACATCAGAATACCCGCATGAATTATTTCTTGAATGGTTTCAATCTGCAGTTGATCAAAACGTACATGAACCGCACTCTATGATTCTATCGACAACAAGTCTAGACGGATCACCTGATGCCCGTGTTCTTATTTTAAAGGATGTGGATGAAAAGGGTTGGTATTTTGCTTCTAGTTCAATAAGTAATAAAGGAAAGCAGATTGATGCGAATCCCAATGTTGCTTTGACATTTTACTGGTCGATGATCGGCCGTCAAGTCAGAATTCGCGGAGCAGCCGTTCCTATGGGGAAAGAAATGAGTAAGAAAGACTTTTTAAAAAGAGGGAAAACTGCTAGAGCCATCGCATTGATAGAGAGGCAAAGTTCAATATTAGAAGAGCAGTTTGATTTCGATCAAGCCATAAAAATACAACTTGAAAAGATTCAAAAAAATCCGGAGATCATATCTCCTAACTGGACAGTATACAGGGTTGCTGCTGAGGAAGTTGAGTTTTGGCAAGGAAACGAAGACAGAAAGCATATTAGGCTCAGGTACAAACTAATTGAAAATAAGTGGATAAAAAATAGCTTATGGGCATAGTCAAAATCATTAAGGGCAGATCTAGTCTGTCCCTTTATTTTTTATGATAAGAATATCATGGAAATAACAGGGACATTTTAACGTTTTATCGAATCTTATAAGATTGATAGATTGAAAGGAGATCAAATTGTGTTTTCTCAACTAACTCCAGCTCTAATAACCTTTATCATTACAGTTTTAATAGCACCTGTACTCATCTTCATTTTGGATAAATTAAAATGGACGCAACCGATACGTGCAGAGCTTCCGGCAGATCATCAAGAGAAAAAAGGAACTCCGTTGATGCTGGGCATTGTATTCCTTGTTGGGGTCGCAGTTGCTTTTTATTATGATCAAAGTCCAGCGATGCTTTTTCTTTTGAGTACGTTTTTGTTGTTTAGTTTTATCGGTTTTCTCGATGATCATTGGAAGGCATCGAAACAAGATCCTGGTGGGGTTTCTGGTAAAACGAAGCTGCTTTTTCAATTCGGGTTCACGATACTGCTTTTGTTTGCAGCCGTAAATTTATTTGAGCTAGATCCCAGCATACATCTAACAGAATCACTGCAAATCGTTTTGCCTTATAGTTTTTATTTCGTTGTCATCACATTGTTTATCGTAGGAACGGCGAACGCGATTAATTTTACAGATGGAATGGACGGGCTGTTAGGAATGGTAGCCATCCCTACATATTTCTTTTTCTTTGTGATCAGCGAGCATGCAGAGGTGAAGATTTTTAGTTTGGTGATGATCGCTGCTATTTTAGGATTCTTAATCTACAATTTATACCCGGCTAAAGCCTTTATGGGTGACACTGGATCACTCGCAATAGGAGGAACACTATCCTTTCTTGCCATAATAGAAAAAGTAGAGATTCTCATTCCTATTCTTTTTTTCATTTATCTCGCTGAACAGCTATCCGTTATTTTACAGGTTACCTATTTCAAGAGAACAAAGAAAAAATTATTCAGATTTACACCCATCCATTATCATTATGGAATTAAATATGGCTGGTCTGAAAATATGATCGTCACCGTGTTTGCGATGGTGTCGTGGGCGGCGTGTTCGGTTTGTTTAATCTACTACAAGGTACTTATGTAGAATCAAAAGTAAAAGCCTGGCGCAATGCCAGGCTTTTGGTTGTTTATAACATTAGTCGTTTACCAAATTTCTTCAGCAAACTCAGGGTGATCGATGAATGGATTTCGGTTGTGCTGGTAATCGTTGTAGATAATGTTGTTTCGGTTGCGTTCCCAGTTATCAACGGGATCTTCTGCATTCCATTGCAATAATACAGACATTTTACCTATATATGGCGCCGCTCCGTTATTCACGTTGTTGTTCATCTCTAGCTGAGGTTCTCCGCTGTCTCCTTCATATCGGACTGCCATATAAAAAATCATTCGGGCTACATCGCCTTTTACAGCATCCCTCGGTTCCCATGAATCACTGTCATAATAGTTGCCTCGTGCTTCTGGATGCTCAGTGCCCCCGTTGTCAAAATCCAGGTTGCCTCTTGAGCTGTTTACGCTCGCGTCTGTTGGCCGTAGATGATGAAGATCTGTTCCTGGTCCCATCGCTGTACCAAAATCACCATGGGATTTCGCCCAGACATGTTCACGGTTCCAATCATCAACTCCTGAGCCGTTTGAGTTTTTACTTTGAGAACGTCCAGTATACAGTAAAATCACATTGTTGCTGTTGTTCGGGTCTTGGTCGGTTACTTTTAATGCTTCCCAAACAGCTGAATAAGAGATTTCTGTATGATCATCGATTATGTTATGAAGGGCAGTTTTTAATGCAGCTCCTGTTTTTCCTCTAGCCGGGTCATAATACGAATCATCATAAGGCGGTGGATTTGTCGGATCAGTAGGGTCAGTCGGCGGATCTTCGGGATCAGATCCAGATGTTTTCTCCATGGCAGTTGGATCTTTTAATCCGGGATGTGAAAAGTATGCGGTAAGATTTCCGGTTACTTTAATCGCTGTATCCTTTAAACCTGGATTCGTTTTTAATCCAAATGTCGATCGGAATGAAGATGGAATTTGTACGTACACCATGTTTGAAGTATTTGTTTCAGATGCACTGTCAGCGAGTGCTAGAGCATAGTCGTTCGGATAATTGCTTGATACAACGGTTGACGTCGCAGTAGGTTGTCCTACGACATAACCTTGTACAGTTTTTACACCGTTATTTTGATTGGAAATGGCTTGTGCTACGGAATATGGAGAGTTTGTAGAACCATCTCCGGTAGCCTGAAGAGAAGGAATAAAGGTAAGTGTACTTATAGCAAGTGCAACTACAACGGAAAAGAGAGAAAGGAACTTTTTGTTTCCGTGCCTATTCATAACCTGCACCTCCATCAATTTTTGGAAGGTGGGGTCAGACCCGGGGTCTGACCCCACCTTCCTTTTTAAGCGAAATGCTCTATTACCAGCATGTAATTTCTCGATGTTGGTGAAACTGTTTTTATTTTACAATCACTGTATTAATTTCATTTTACAAGGTTGTAAATATTCTCCACAGTTGCAAAGGACCGAAATATAACGGTTAAAAAAACAGTTAGAAATGCCTACTCGTATGAAAAAAGGCTATGACAGCAATCACGAATTCTTCTGCATACTAGTTATGTTGTCCATTTATAATAAATGAGTTAACTGTTTTATGTTGAAATATGAATACATTCATAATATTCTTACAACATACTGAAAGCGTTTTTATTATTTTACAAAAATGTTTAAAGCGCTTATTCACGTTTTGAAGGGGGACATATAAATGAAGAAGATTTATAAAAATCTCACGTTTCAAGTATTAACTGCAATCGCCGTAGGTGTGCTCGTTGGCTTGATTTGGCCGGAAATCGGGAAGCAGATGAAGCCGGTAGGAGATACGTTCATTAATGCTGTTAAGATGGTGATCGCCCCAATCATCTTCCTGACGATCGTTCTTGGAATAGCAAAAATGGGTGACATGAAAAAGGTAGGAAAAGTTGGAGGAAAAGCTTTTATTTATTTTGAAGTTGTTACAACACTCGCTCTTATTATCGGTTTGATCGTCGTTAACGTTTTAAAGCCTGGAGCAGGTTTGGATTTTGATAAGCTTCAAAAAGGAGATGTATCACAATATACATCTGACGGCGGCGGGAAAATTGACTGGATGGAGTTTTTTACTCACATTGTTCCTAGCAATATGGTAGACGCTTTTGCAAAAGGCGATATCTTGCAAGTCCTGTTTTTTTCCGTTCTTTTCGGTGTTGCACTGACCGCTTTAGGTGATAAAGGAAAAATCATCATCGAATTCTTCGATAAACTGCTCAGCGTCTTCTTCAAAATTGTAGGATATATCATGAAAGCAGCGCCTCTTGGAGCATTCGGGGCGATGGCTTTTACGATAGGCAACTTTGGGCTTGAGTCTTTATTGCCGCTCGGAAAGCTGATGATTTCAGTTTACACAACCATGTTTTTCTTCGTATTTATCGTGCTGAACATCATCTGTAAAATGAATGGATTCAGTCTTTGGAAGTATTTGAAGTATATAAAAGAGGAGCTGCTGATCGTACTCGGGACAAGCTCTTCAGAATCGGTTTTACCGCGTATGATGAATAAGATGGAAAAGTTCGGCTGTTCGAAATCGGTTGTCGGACTTGTTATTCCAACAGGTTACTCGTTCAACCTGGATGGAACGTCAATCTATCTTTCTATGGCAGTGGTCTTTTTAGCACAAGTGTTCAACATCGATCTCAGTTTGACACAGCAGCTGACGATCATCGCTATTCTAATGCTGACATCGAAGGGAGCAGCAGCCGTTACAGGCGGTGGCTTTATCGTACTAGCTTCAACCTTATCAGCCATGTCAGTTATTCCTGTTGAAGGATTAGCTCTATTGCTTGGTGTTGACCGATTCATGAGTGAAGCGCGTGCGATCGTGAACTTGATTGGAAACGGTATTGCGACAATCGTCGTTTCGAAAAGCGAGAACGAATTTGATGAAAGTCAGAGTGAACAAGCTTTGAAAGAATTGAATGATTCAAAAAAAATAGCAGTATAAATAAAAAGGCTGCAGTCAAAAACAAGACTGCTGCCTTTCCTTTTTAGCACTACCAAAAAGTATAACTTGTAGCGAAGAGATTTTAGACAAAAGTAGATAGTATCAGTGTAAGGCTGACGGGTTAGTAATAGCGTTATCCAAGATTTCTTTATAAAATAGAGATAAGAACTCTATTGTTGAGGTGAGAGAATGCTGAGTAAACGATTGAACATTGAAATATCCAATCATTCAGGCGGGGATGGCAGGTGGACCGACCACAGCAGATCTTGTTGCTACAGTAAGTAATGCAGGTGGTCTTGGTACACTAGGGGCAGGTTATATGCAACCAGAGGATATCAAAAAAGCAATTTTACAAATCAAAGATCGAACGGAAGCTCCATTTGCCGTAAATCTTTTTCTTCCACAGTCCTATGAAAAAAACGAACAACAAATTCTGAACATGCAAAAGCTGTTGAATCACTACCGAAAAAAGCTCGAAATACCAGAGATACATACGATTCCAGACATGAAAGATATTTTTGAACAGCAACTCGAAGTTGTTATTGAATCTGGAGTGAAGATTGTCAGTTTTACATTTGATCAGCCATCTGTAGAACTGGTGAAAAAGCTAAAGGATAAAGACATAATCGTTATGGCCACAGCTACGAATGTTGAAGAAGCGGTAGTTCTTGAAAAAATAGGAGTTGATGTTATCGTCGCCCAGGGAAGTGAAGCGGGAGGACATCGAGGAACGTTTATCTCAAATGAGCACGAAGCATTGATCGGAACGTTTGCCTTAGTTCCACAGATCGTTGACGCAGTCAGCTGTCCTGTAGTCGCAGCCGGTGGAATCATGGACGGAAGAGGTTTTGCTGCAGCCCTTTCGCTTGGAGCATCCGGCGTTCAGCTTGGAACAGCATTTTTAACGGTTAACGAGAGCGGAGCAAATGACATCCATCAACAAGCGATTCTATCCAGTAATGACACCGATACGAAAATCACAAAATCTTTTTCAGGAAAAAGTGCGAGAGGTATTAAGAATGAGATGATGATGGAACTCGAGCAAATTCCAACGGGAAATTTGCCGCCTTATCCCTTCCAGCACATTTTAACTTCTGATATTAGAAAAGAAGCAGGTCGAAGAAAAAATAAAGAAATGCTCTCGATGTGGGCTGGGCAAGCTTCAGCTATGAGCAAAAGACAGTCTGCGAAAGAACTGATCGACAGAATCGTGGTAGATTGTAATCAAATCATTACAAAACTGCACAAGCAACAACCATGAAATAGTAGAATTTTTGCTAACGTGGATATATTTAAAATAACGTGGGATTATTGAGGTTTACCGTGGAAATATTTACCTTTACCGTGGAAATATCTAGTTAGGATAAATTTCAGTGGTAACTGAAAGCTATCATTTTAATGATTTATAGCTCTTTATCAGAGATAACATTCAATTGTAATAAAATTGGAGAAAAAAGCGGTCCCAAAGCGATTATTTTCACTTGGAAATCGCTTTTTTTCTTTTGCATTAAGGTCTTTTTCGCCCAAATTTCTAATATTCATATTACAAGTAATGGTTTGACAACACTCTTTTAGAGGAGGCAATCAGATGAGTCTGCTTACAACTTTTACACCGTACGTTGGCCTTGCTGTCATTTTATATGCCATTCGTCAAACGAATCGTGTTTCTAATCGGTACATTCCGATCATCGCCGTTGTTTTAGGAGTTCTTTATGCTTTCTGGCAAGATGGTAAATTTACTCCAGGCGGATTGTTAGTAGGGCTTCAGTATGCGCTATATGGGATCGGGACAGTTGCCTCTATCAAATATTTTATAACGAATAATGGAGCAGCCATTAAAGTGAAAAATAACTAATGATTTTTCAGAACAGTTAAAAAATTTATTGCCTTACTTTTCTATATCTGATAACATTAAAAACGCTTAGCATTACAACAAAATTAAAATGAAGAATCTGCAAGTACTGCACATTTTTTATTTTATTAATTAATAATGATGAATGATTTCTCTGCACGAGTATGTAGAGACGTTAGACAACATTCGATTAAAGCTTATCTTCGTATAAGTTTTTTTGGATGTTGTCTTTTTTATTAACTGCCGTTTTGGTAGGATTGAATGTCATTATGGTAGGATTTTTTGTTGTAAGGGTAAGTAAATAGAAAGGTTAACCAAATTAACTTTTGAAAAGGGGGAAATAAAAAAATGAAAAAGACAAAAAATCGCTGGCTCATCGCTTTATCCGCAGTTGGCATCCATCTTTCAATCGGATCTGTATATGCTTGGAGTAACTTTACAAATCCATTGATCGATAAATTCGGCTGGTCGGCATCACAAGTACAAATGACCTTTAGTATTGCCATTTTATTTTTAGGATTATCAGCAGCTTTTCTAGGTCATTTTGTTGAAAAACACGGTCCGAAAAAAGCAGGATTGCTAGCAGCTATCTTCTTTGGGATAGGTATTGCAGGTTCTGGACTAGCAGTAAATATTGGCTCTTTACCACTATTGTATGTTTTTTACGGTGTACTTGGGGGAATTGGGCTTGGAGTTGGGTACATAGCTCCGGTATCAACACTGATCAAATGGTTTCCGGATCGCCGCGGTTTAGCAACTGGACTTGCCATTATGGGATTTGGATTTGCTGCTGCAATCAGTTCTCCAATCATGGATTCTTTGATCAAATCTTCTGGAGTCGCAAATACCTTTTTTATTCTAGGAATTGCTTATTTTGTAATCATGACATTATCTTCTCTGTATTTAGAAAAACCGCCTGAAGGCTGGCTTCCAGAAGGGTTTAAAGAAAATGTGGATAGCGGCAAAGTAAAAGTCAAAAAAGACCTCTCTCAACTCACAGCAAACGAATCGGTAAAAACACGCCGCTTCTATTATTTGTGGATTATGCTCTTCATCAATGTAACGTGCGGGATCGCAATCCTTTCTGCGGCTAAACCGCTGGCACAAGAAAGCATCGGTCTCACAACAGCTGAAGCGGCAGCACTTGTTGGGGTGCTAGGATTATTCAACGGTTTTGGGCGTCTCGGCTGGGCAACGATTTCCGATTACATTGGGCGTCCGAACACATATACAACATTTTTTGTACTACAGATCGCATTGTTTTTCTTATTGCCTCACACGACATCAGTTATGTTGTTCCAGGTAATGCTGGCGATTGTTTACACATGCTATGGCGGAGGATTTTCATCTATTCCTGCGTATATCGGGGACCTATTTGGAACTAAAGAAGTGGGTGCGATCCACGGATACATCTTAACAGCATGGGCAGCAGCCGGTCTTGCTGGGCCGTTATTTGCAGCATGGATCAAGGATACAACAGGTTCTTATGCGAACAGCTTAACCTTCTTCTCAGGTTTGTTCGTTGTGGCACTAATCGTTTCGGTCTTAATTCGATTTGATATCAAAAGATTGGAAGCAAAACAAAATAAATCAGTAGCTTAAATCATAAATGGAAAGGAGCTGGAAATCGGCTCCTTTTTTTATTTGACCGACATGTTTCGATGCCTCCTCTACGAATGTTATTATGTTCATTTAAGTTATAAAAAGGAAGTTTATAGAAAAGAACTCATAGCTCGAAAGGAGTTCTTTTGTTTATATATAGCAACAAAGGGAACGGTTTTAAAAAGGAGTGAGAAAAATTGTCTAGATTACGTCGCAACAACAGCAAGAAAAATACAAAAAAGCGCAACGTCGTATTATTCAGCGCACTAGGTGCGGTTCTCATAGGATTGTTGTTTTTACCGAAAGATGCCTTATTAATGGGAAATGATGAGCAGCCTGAGAAACATAAAGTAAAAGAACCAACGCATAAAGTTGTGAAACTTCAGCCTGATGGAACAACGAAAGAAGAAAAAGTCACTGATAAAGAGGACAAGCAATCGAAGGATTCTCAAAATGATGATTCTTCAAAAGAAATCGGTATAAATCCGGATAAAGAAGAACAGAAAAAGCAAAAAGCAGAAGAAGCCCAAAAAGCAGAAGAGGCTCAAAAAGCAGAAGAAGCCCAAAAAGCAGCGGAAGCAAAAAAAGCAGCTGATGCTAAAAAAGCTGCAGAAGCGAAAAAGAAACAACAAGCAGCTAGCGATCAGCCAACAATAAACAAACCGATCGGAACGTCTCAAACTGGACCGCACACTTCTAGTTATGAAGAAGGAAGTGTCGATTGGAACGAGAAGCTAAAAGCGATTCGATTAGCGACAGGATTAGACGAAAACATGACAGTGTGGAAAATTGCGAACGGCGGAAGCCCGCAAAAATCTGTAGCTGAAGTAAGTCCGGACGGAAAATCAAACGAAAGATATACTGTCAATCTTGAATGGGTTGATAAAAAAGGTTGGAAAGTAACAAACGTACAGAAATAATTGAGTGAAGCAGTCCCGAGATAAAAGGGACTGCTTTTTTAGTTTGTTTTGCTTAATTTTGTGATAACGTACACTTTATCTTCTACTGCAGCCACCTAATATCTTCTTTATTTCTCCATCATCCAATGAAATATCAACACCACAGGGGCTCAATATAGCTGAAATACAAAGTGTCTTTTCGTTTTCGAGTGCGAATACAACCGCATGATCATAAATAAGGAGCTCATGACGAGTTTGTAATTCTTTTGAAAAGATAGAAACCTTTTTCACGCTTGTTTCTATTGGAATTTCTGTTTTAGTCGGGCTTACCGGATTACCCTCATAATCTGCTTCATAGGTAATTGGCGGCGGTTTCTTCTGTTTCTGAACAGAGATTTTCCAATATTCTTCATCATTTGGGGTCTCCAGTAATCGACAGGTGAACGCTAATATTTCTTTTTGTTCATAATTTCTTAAGAAGACTGTCGCGTAAGAGTGGTATGAAGTCAAGCCATCCTTTTTAGTAATGGAAGAACCGAATATAGAAGTAAGTCGCTGTCCAATCAAATTGTTTAGCAGATTGACTTCTTCTTTCTTATGCAGGGCTTCATACTTTATCATGGGTACACTTCCTAACCAGAAATCACTTCATAAACATATCCATTGAAAAAGCAATAAGAAAAGAGCTGGCGGCTAAAGCAACTAGGCATAAACTTACAACACTCGTTAATAAATCCGGGATAAGGAGGAAACTGTAAATCGCTCCGATCGAACCGGTTATTAAAAAGACGATAACGAAAAAATATTTTATTTTTTTCTTATTTGGCGCATAAATATGAATGGCATAAAAGAGGAAAAATAATAAAAATGTGGCGCCTGCTAGCATTGTAATAATATACTCCATCAATTAGCCCTCGCTTTTAGAATAAATCGATGCTGTCTTACATCAAAATAACCTTTCGATTGAATTATCAAATGGATGTTATAAATCTCTTCCAAGTAGTTTTCACTTTGGAAATTAGGAATTTGCCAAGGAATCGCTTTTAAATAATAGAGAAGGGCACCCACATCATAAAAACGCTGGACAGGAAATTCTTCTTTCGCTTCTAACACTACAAAACCATGATCCATCAGCTCTTTTTCAGCAAATGACAAATCCCAATGAGAAAACGCACCATTCAATGAAACACCAAAATGTTCATTGATTTCAATGCAATCCGTCCCCCCTACTTGCTGTGTCAAAAAAACACCATCATTCGAAATCACACGACGGACTTCTTTCGGTGAATACTCTTCATGCTTGTTAATGATCAAATCGAATTGACGATCAGTAAAGGGAAGAACATTATCTTCTCCGATTTGATGTACCTTTACACCTAAAGGTTCTAACCGCTTTTTTGCTATAGGAACATTGGGAAGATACGCTTCAGTGGCACATATCATCTCAGGAAAAGGCTGTAGCTTTGATAAAAGTTCACCGCCGCCAGTTCCCATATCAAGCATTGAGTTCGCATCTCGAATTAGCGGGATTACCATACTGCCGTATGACCACGAAAGCATATTGCTACTCATTCGTCCCGTTTCCGTTACAAAAGAAAAATCCCACCCAGAAAACGGTTTTTGTGCAACATTTACATACATTTCAAATTCTTTATCATGTTTCATTCATGCACCTCCGTATTGTTTTAAATAAGTTAATCAAAAAAATTGGAGGTCCTCTGCAAGAATGACGGTTTTACTGGTCATGTTCAAATGAGCTCATGATTTTCTCCTTTATTCGAAATTCCTTTTAGATTGTATTCTTTACTACACACTTAACCCCTTCAAAAAAGTCAAAAAAAGGGTAATGCAACATGTTGTCGAAAAATAGCAGAAGAATGAATTAAATGGAGGAATCATTAATGACTCATCATAATGTAAATATGCTGGATTATCATGTTTGGGCTAATCAAACCATATTTAATCGTTTATTGGAGCTTGGCAATGATGTTTATCACAAAGAAATTCAAAGCGTCTTCCCATCCATTTCAAAGGTAGTTTCTCATATGTACATTGTTGATCAACTCTGGTTCCACATCATTTCTGGAATTAGTATGAGTGATGCGCTGGAAATTGAAAAAGTTGAAACAGATTCGAAAAACATTGAAGAGATTTATCAAATGTTTGCGGAATTATCGAATCGGTATAAAGATTTTTTTACCAAACAAGAAGATTTGGATAAAAAGTTAGTGCTTGATACTCCTTGGGCAGGACGAAGAGAAACGAGTCTTTCTGAAATGGTGACGCATCTTGTTACACATGGCGCTTACCACCGCGGAAATATCACAGCGATGCTGCGTCAAATGGGTCATGCGTCTGTCACAACAGATTTAACGAGCTATTGGTACAAATAAAACGGATTAATATACTTTAAAGGGTGAAACGGAGTGAAAAAAGTTCTAATCATCATCATCGTATCTATCGTTATTTTTATTGCTGCCGGATATGGTCTTTTAATATTAAGCAACTCGAGAGATTTTCAGTTTTACGGTGGTCTTGTCACAAAAGCGGATACAGACGAAAAGGTGGTTGCCCTTACTTTTGATGATGGTCCGACAAAGAATACAGATCAGATATTAAAAATATTGAAAGATGCTGATGTTAAGGCGACCTTCTTTTTAACGGGAAGAGAGATAAAAGAAAACTTTGGAGAAGCAGAAAAAATCGTGCTGGCAGGTCATGAACTAGGGAACCACTCTTATTCGCACAAACGAATGATCCTCAAGACTCCAACCTTTATCAAAAATGAAATTGAAACGACAGATGCTTTAATCAAAAAAACAGGATACAAAGGACCGATCGAGTTCAGACCGCCATATGGGAAGAAACTGGTCGGCTTACCGCGTTATTTGGACAAACAGAATCGAAAGACGATTCTTTGGAATATTGAACCTGATTCCTATCCAGAGATTGCTTCTGACTCCCAAAAAATAGTGGAGCACGTGAACAAAAACATCGAACCTGGATCGATTATTTTACTGCATGTTATGTATGGGTCTCGTACAGAATCAATAGAAGCTGTGAAAGATATAGTAGACAGTTTAAAAGCGAAGGGCTACAAATTTAAAAAGGTTTCTGAGATGGTGGAATAAAAAAAGGAGCGAACTCATAAGGAGTCCGCTCTATTCTATTTAGTAATTAGAACGGGAACATTTGCGTCATGCAATACTTTTTGACTGACGCTTCCGAGTACGAATTTCTTCAGTCCTGTCAATCCTCTGCTTCCAATGACGATGAGATCGATGTTATATTTCTCTGCATAGGCACAAATGGTATCAGACGGAGCTCCATTCAGCAAAGCAGTCTTCGTCTCAACTTCAGGTGGAACTTTCGCTTGCGCTTTGTGCAAGATCTCCTCACCATGAGTCTGTTCCGCTTTTTCAGCCTCCATTACTTCTTCACGAACCATAGAAGTACTTGCAACACTTAGCGGATAAACACCGCCATATAGTGGCAAAGGTGATTCTTGCATAACATGGAGAAGCGTTAATTCTGCACCTGAATTTTTCGCGATCTCAGAACCGTTTCTTAAAGCTTCGATGCTGCCCTCTGAACCATCAATTGCAACGAGAATTTTACTGTATAACATCATATGATCTCCTTTCTTTTAAAAATAGATTAAAAGGCAGAAAATTATGAAAATTGCCTTTATTAATAAATACCCGTTTCACTTTAATATCAAACGAAGTTCATTTTTTCTCTTTTCAGACATTGTACGATTAGGCAGTCTCTCGTGGAGTTGCGCACCTTATACTCCAATCAACCTTCCAATTAAGCAGTTACAATAATGCCCCTGAAGCTCATAGCTCTCATATTTAATAGGAAAGAGCCTTTTCTATTAAAGTACTTTGTCACAAAATGAAACCCATTATCGTCTTGTTTATAAAATCAGAAAGTGGTGATTCATTTGAATACATTTGATGTGGCAATTGTTGGCGGAGGGATTTCTGGATTGACGGCTTCTATCTATTTAGCGAAAGCTGGTTTATCTGTTGCCGTTTATGAAAAAGGAAAAGAAGTTGGCGGGCGTGCCCAATCCGTAAAGAAAAATGGTGCGATGCTGAACCTTGGGGCACATGCGATTTACAAGGGGGGAGAGGCAGAAAAGATTTTGAAAGAATTAGGTGTGACTGTATCTGGCGGAACCCCAGATGCGAAAGGGAATGCGATCTGGAATGGCAAGCTGCATGCTCTGCCTGGCTCTTTAACATCGCTCTTTACAACACGATTATTATCCTGGTCCGGGAAAATGGAACTGGGTAAAATGATGATTCAATTGCAAAAGCTGACTCCTGAAAAGATACCGCATATCAGCTTGCGGGAATGGGCAGAAAGTGAGATTAAAGATCCGATGGTCCGTCACATCTTTTATGCTTTATGCCGAACGGCAACGTATGGTATTGATTTTGAACGTTTACTTGCCAGTGCAGTACTTAAGCAGTTACAGCTAGGATTGAAAGGTGTCACTTATGTAGACGGCGGTTGGCAGTCAATGGTCGTTAGCCTCCGAGATAAAGCGCTAAAATCGGGAGTCATCATTCATACACAAAAATCGGTTTCAGCGATTGAATATGAAAATGGCAGCCATCATGTTTATTTTAATGATGAAGACCAGATAGAAGCTCCATTCGTAATAGTAACGACGGGGCCAAATCAAGCGAACAAACTTGTTAAAGGGGCAGAACATTCTTCTCTTCATGTGTGGAAAGAAAAATCGATGCCTCTTTATGCGGCTTGCCTGGACGTTGTTCTGAAAAAGCTTCCTATGCCAAGTCAAAATTTTGCGATTGGGATTGACCAGCACATTTTATTTACCAACCAGTCACGTGCAGCGAAATTAACGGATGATGGTTCTGTTGTTATAAATGTTCTGAAATACCTTGGAAGCGAAAAAGAAGTGAACGTGAAAGCAGTTGAACAAGAGCTGGAACAAATTATGGATCTCATGCAGCCTGGGTGGAGAGACGAAGTAACAGCGCGTCAATTTTTACCTCATATCACCGTTGTTCAAAACACTGCTGCGGTACACACATCGTTTTTGGATCCTGCAGTGTCTGAAATTCCAGGCCTATATATGGCAGGAGATGGAATGGGGCATGGAGAAATGTTGGTGGACGCAGCATTTGCGAGTGCCAAACGTGCCTCCGATAAAATCATTCAGCAATTCGCTTTAACTAAGATAAGAAAGGAAGCTTAAATATGCTCGAATCCAGTACTGTAAATCTCTTTACATCCTATCAGCCATTGTTATTTTCACTGGCGTATCGCATGCTGGGCAGTGTTCAGGATGCAGAAGATATTGTACAGGATGCGTATATCACACTGAATGAAGTATCGATCGAAAACGTTAAAAATGTGAAAGCATATCTTTGTAAAATCGTAACGAACCGATGTATCGATGAGTTAAAGTCAGCCAGAAAGAAACGGGAAACTTACGTAGGACCCTGGCTGCCTGAACCAATTGTGAATGAGAAGCTGGATTCAGATCCAGCAAACAAGTATGTCATGAAAGAATCGATTTCCACAGCTTATTTGCTTTTATTAGAACAACTTTCAGAAACCGAGCGTGCCGTGTTTCTTTTAAGAGAAGTGCTGCAATACAATTACGAAGACATTGCTGATGTCGTCGGAAAAACGAGTGCGAATTGCAGACAAATTTTTCTGAGAGCGAAGAAGGCATTGGGTGCTCATCCGGAATACAACAAAGCTCCATCTGAAAAAGCTGTGACCATAACAGAACAATTCGTTAAGGCTATAATGTCTGGCGATGTCAGCACATTATTACGTTTACTGGCAGTGGATGCGAAACTTCTATCAGATGGCGGTGGAAAAACAAAAGCGGCACTATTGCCAATTTTGGGTGCTGAACGAATTGCTCGTTTTTGTATGGGAATTATGGCGAAAACAACGCAGGAAATCACATATACCCTTCAACAGGTAAATGGGGGACCTGGAATGCTCATCTTCTTGGATGGTCGATTGTACGGTGTTATTTCGTTCAATGTACAAAATGAAACAATCCAAGATCTGTATTTTATCGTGAACCCGGAAAAACTTGCACATGTGAAACAGGTGCAACAATGAAGATTCAAAAACAAATATTCATTCAAGCTCGTTATCTACCAAAAATGCGTTCAAGGAAAAAGAGTGGCTTTACGCTCTTTAAGCCAATTGAAATAAAGAAAAATGACACGAATCTAGAAACTATTCTAAATGATAATGAAGACTCAACTCGGAGGCACACAATGAATCCAATCCTGCTAGACTTTCCAGCAGAATTCACAACTGATAGACTGCTGATCCGCATGCCAATGCCTGGTGATGGTAAGGCCGTATATGAATCAATCAACGCTTCACTTAACGAGTTGAAGCCATGGATGCATTTTGCTAACATCGACCAAACGGAAGATGATGTAGAAGCAAACATCAGAGGAGCACACACGAAATTTTTAAATAGAGAAGATCTGCGTCTGCTCGTCTTTTTAAAAGAAACAGGCGAGCTGGTCGCCTCGTCTGGTCTGCACCGGATCAATTGGGATGTTCCAAAGTTTGAAATCGGCTATTGGGCGGACAGCCGGCATACTGGCAAAGGATATGTAACAGAAGCTGTGCAAGGAATAACAGAATTTGCAGTAGACGAATTAAAGGCACGCCGTATCGAGATTAGGTGTGATGTACGGAATAAGAAGAGTGCGGCGATACCTGAGCGATTAGGTTTTACACTAGAAGGCATCTTGCGTAATGATTCACTTGCAACAGATTCGTCTTTAAGGGATACATGTGTATATGCAAAAGTGTTTTAAATCGAGAAAAGGGTTGCTTTAGCAGCTCTTTTTTTATTACTGATAAAAAAAGTTGAACAAAATGACATGCTCATCCATCTAATGTGCACAGTGAAAGGGGGGGGAACGTGTGAAAGAGATGGCCATAAGTTTTGAAAGAGTAAAGGTAGTAACAGACAGAGTGGCGTTAGCGAAAAAGGGTGACAAAGACGCATTTATCTTCTTAATTCATGAAAATAAAACAAACTTATATCGAGTAGCAATGGCGATGCTGAAAAATCAGGCAGACGCGGAAGATGCCATTCAAATGACCATCATGAAAGCATACGAAAAAATCGGACGGTTGAAAAAGAATCTGTATTTCAAAACGTGGTTGATACGAATTTTGATTAACCAGTGCAATGACACATTAAGGGCAAAGAAGAAAGTGATTTCGCTAGACAATATGAATAGAGAATTTGGGGGATATGAAGATTCTTATAAAGACTTGGATGTGCAAGATGCGATTTATTCATTAAAAGAAGAACTCCGTTTGGTGACTGTCCTTTTTTATTATGAAGATATAACAACAAAAGAAATTTCAAAATTATTAAAGATTCCTGAAGGTACGGTTAGATCCAGACTTTCAACGGCCAGATCAACCTTGCAAAAACTTCTTCAAATCATTGATGAAAATAAGGGGCGTGATTAGATGGAGAACTTATTTGATGAAAAACTTAGAAATCGTATTTCACATGGAAAAGTTGTTATTCCGCATCGAACAGAAGAGAAAATTAAAAGCACATTAGAAAATCTTCCTGAAAGAAGAAAAGGAAATAGGAAACGAATCGTCGCTGCCTCAATTGTAGCTATTTGTGCAGCAACGTTCCTTAACCTAGACACTTTTGCAGATGATATTCCTATTATTCAGTCCATCCAAAAACATTTTCATTTAAATTCAAATTACGAAAAAGTAATGGATCCAACACCTTACACAAAAGAAAGCAACGGGACAAAAGTTACGATAACAAACACTGTCTTTGATGGAGTAGAACTCTTGGTTTCTTATAAAGTTGAAGGTCAGGATGCGTTTCAAACCAAACCATACCTCTTCACAGACGCATTTATAAATAACAAAAAACAAGGCTGGGTAAGTTCGAGTAATGAGTTTGGTGAATTTAAAGATAAAGAACATAAAATGTACGAAGGTACCACTCGTTTTCTCATCACACCAGAAACTTTGAATTGGCGAGATGAAGATGCGAATGTTAATGTAAGCAGGCTTCCAGAGAAATTTACTCTCCTTTTACAATTGGATCGCTTAGGAGGTATAGATGGACCTTTCCATGGTAAATGGAATTTTGAACTCCCGATTAAAACTGAAAAAGTAAAGAGTTATACGAATGAATTCTCAGTAAATAAAGCTTTGCCATTTATTGATTCTCAAACAAAATTAGAAGAGGTAACGGTTACGCCATTGAGAATACTCTTAGAAGGTGAAGTTAGCACTAGTAACCCTATGCTTAATTTCATAGTAGTAGATCATAACGGAGAAACAATCAAATGGGTCAGTGGTGACACAAAAGAGAGTGCTTCTGGAACTATGTCCGTTAGAAGTTATTATGAAAATACAGGGAACCTGCATGATTCAATTACTGTCATTCCGTTTAATGTAAATAAATCTCATAGCGGATATGATATAAGTAATGGAACTCTTTTAAACATAAAAGGCGCGACGACCATCCCATTAGATAATCAAAGAAACTTAACCATTACGAAAACAATTGAGCAAGGGAACAAAACGTACGTTTACTTCTCTTCAGAATATCCGATCAATCAATATCTACCAATGTTTTTAGTTGACGAAGATGGCAAAGAATATTTTAGAAATCTAGAAGAAAGCAAGATTGCTCCAAAAGGAAAAGAATCCGTTCTAGTTTTTGACGGGCATATTTTAAACAAGGAACTAAAAGTCGTTAATCCAAATAAAGTTTATTATGATGAGGCATTTAAAGTAAAAATAAAATAATTTTTAAAAACCCTAAGCTCTTTATTTAGGGTTTTTCCTGTTTTAATGAATGTATATAAAGCTGTTCAGGCAATCACTAGACTCCGCTATTAATTATTTTAAGATACAGATAAAAAGCCATTGTATTTCCTTTTTTTATCAATTAGAATAAATCGAATCCTTCTATTTTATAAAGAAAATCTTACTAAAAAGGTGAAAACATGAACGAATTAAAGTTTAGAAATATGCTGAGAAAAACGAAGAGCCAAGACCCTGAAAAACGCTTTGAAGCACTGGGTGCTTTATTTGAATATAAAGAAACACCAGATTTGGAAGTCAGAGTGGACCTGTTAAAAGAAGTGGTTGAGACAGCTGCAAGCTCTTTCCCTGATCCGGTTGATGTGTGGGATCAGCCGTCTTATTACTTAACAGATTTTGTGTGTGACTATGCAATGCCTGAAGTAGTCGAACATTTAATTAAGTATTTTGACAAACTATCACCTGATGCAAAAGTAAGAGCGTTGGAATTATTTTTAGTTACTGAAGATGAAGAGATCTTTTTTGAAATTGAAGATAAAATCGCAAAGTTAATACAAGAAGAGGAAGTAATTCTGCCAGTCGAACAGCTCTGTGAATACCCTGTCTTTGTACGTAATGTGGTTGATAAAGTTATGGATAAATTAAATTCTCCTCATTATAAATACATGATGTATGATTTTATTCTCGCAATCAATGAATCCGGGGTTGAGCCGGGTTACAAGAAACAAACCGTACTGCCTTCGTTATTAAAAGACTACGAGAATCTGAGGACAGAATATCTTTCGTATGACAAAGATTATCAAGCGAAATACGTGTACACATCTTGGAAAGAAGACTATTTTAAACTCCGCTATAATATGAATCTGCTTCTTCAACTCACAAACTATTATTTTACGGCCGATACCGAGGACTATTTAAAAGAGGCGACAAACTTTCAAGATCCCGTTATCGCTGCAAAAGCAGTACACATTTGTATGGAAAAGAATCTTGATTTCGATAAGTCAATTCTATCCAAGCTAGCTGCAGATTTAGAGAGTGCAGAGATGATTTACTGGGATTTGAAATCAAGTAATAAAGAGCATTTATTTCCTATAAAAGAGGGCAAACAGCCTCTAATCGCGAAATCAAAACTGCTGACACATATCGTTTATCTTCGGGATGATGAAGATCAAATGATAGGAAAGTTTCCAGAACAAATTAATATAGTAGATTCGATTGAAACGGAAAATCAATACGGACAGCCAATTCGTTATTATTTGATGAGTTTCAAAGAAGGTAATACGGATTATGTTGGATGGGTCGGTGGATTTTCTTTGGAAGACGGTGATGACACCGCTCATATATGGGAAGGAACATACACAGACTTTGTTGAGCTGAAATCGAAGACCTTATCTGAGCATAAAGAAGATTTCTTTTCCAGGCGCGAAGAGTTAAGCCAAAAATATCATGAAGAGATTCATTATATGAGTTCACCGAAATTGCCAAAGGGCTTGTGGTTCTTTTATGCAATCCTCATTACGCACTGGGGAAGAATGATTTTTGACGGTATAGATGAGGGGATTTATATCTCGATTGGATTTACGGTAATCGGTCTTCTTCTAACCGCTTATGAGCTTTGGAAAAAGAAACGCAGCAAAGTGATGGTTGTAGGACACGATGTCGTGGTTACGAAAGGGAAGGCGAGCAAAGCTATAAAGATTCAAGATATTAAAAAAGTGAAATACAATAAAAAACATGTACAAATCTACAATAAGCAGAATGATATTCAACTTCTGATCCCTTTTAAATGGGTAGATTACGATCATTTCTCACATGTCTTATTTGAACATACACAGCATTTGCGTGAGACACCTTTTATAGAAGAATAGATTCATAGGAGGCTGAGTCTTGATTAAAGCAATTTTTTTCGATTTGTATGAAACGCTCATAACGGAGTGGAAGGAAGAGAAGAAAAAAGCGGTTTATTCTACTAGGGAATTAGGACTAGATCCAAAGATATTCAAACAAGAATGGGACAGCAGAAGATTTTTGAGAATGGATGGAACTTTCCCAGATCATCAGAGTGTGCTGAGAGATATTTTAAGTGCGCACGGTAAAAGAGCCGATCATGACGCGATTGAAAAAGTACATCAAGAACGAGTTCGTGTAAAAGCCGTTCCTTTTTGTGAAATGCATCCAGAAGTAATGGATTTATTGAAGCGCCTAAAAGCGATGGATATCAAGATTGGGCTTATAAGCAACTGTGCACCAGAAGAAGTACAAGCATGGAAGTCATGTGAACTGCCTGCTTATTTTGATACTGTCATATTTTCATATGAAGTGAAGTACGCGAAACCTTCACCTCAAATCTACCATTTGGCCTGTGAGAAACTCGGGGTATCTCCACAAGAGTCAATTTTTATAGGTGATGGCGGATCAGATGAGCTGAATGGAGCACAGGATGCTGGGATGCAAGCCTATCATGCAACGTGGTTTTTGCCTGAAAAAATAAGTGAGAAAATCACAGGGTTTCCAAAACTATCAAATCCTCTTGCCCTTTTATTGGAAGACAGCCTGATGTTTGTTGACGTACAATGAAGGATGACAAGGAGGGAATTTAAGTGACTTCAAAAGTGCTATTGTCGATTTTTATGATCTTATTCATCGTCTCGGGCTGTGCGAGTAAGTCGGGTCAAACGAATGAAAATACTGCCGGGAACGAGAATAAAAGTAAGACGTTCATTCCCGATAAGGAAGATGTTATCCAAGATTCTTTCTATCTAACAAATGTAGATAAGCTGGAAAGGTTTATTGCTGACATGAACAGTAAGGTGCAGGGCAAGATTCGCGTTGTCCGCTACCTTGAAGGAGACAAGTTCGCTGACCCTGATGCCCCGATTATTTTTGATTTGCAATATGTATATGATAAGCAAGCAAAGCAAGGCTGGATTCAAGTTCAGCCTGATCGAAGCTACTTAAGTTCAAAGCAAGCTGAAAAAGAGCTGATGAATAACCCGCAGCAATGCAGTACGATCACAAAGGATGAAGAACGAGGCTATTACATGCTGACGGAGTGCCATGACGCCTGGGAATATAAACTGTTTCCTTTAGAAGGAGATGTAGTCGGGAAGACAAGAGGCTCTGGTTGGTAAAGTGAATAACTTAAAAAGAGAGACGCCTCAAAATGAAACCCTTTGAGGTGTTTTTATTTCTTTTTCGGTATGTATTTTACCGTTTGAGCATCTTATTTGATAAAAAACAGGTTGGATTTAGGAAAAAGGTTATTTCAACTCTGAAGTTATGCCGCATTTCATGTATTGAAGCTATACTTTTGATTTAATTCCACGGTAATGTCGATTATATCCACGTTAAATTCGATAATTCCACGTTATTTTCGATATATCCACGTTAATTCCAATAATTCCACGCAACCCATTTTTTATATCTCCGCAAACCTTCCTAAATGGGTTATTACATGATTGTTCGGACTAAAGAAACGGGTCTATGGTAGTGTAGGTAAAATATGACAAAAGACACTATGAAACAAAAAAACACATTTTCTGCTAGTAACATCTCTTTAACTTTCTGAATATTCGTATAAATTCAGCGAAAAGGGTGATATGATTTTGCTTGCTAGCTAATTTACTGAAAAAGGAAAATGGAGGTTTTATGATGATGAAAAGAAAATGGGTAGCGATGGGGATCGCAGCAACACTAGTATCAGGGGCACTCGGTACACAAGCATCAGCTGCATCAAACGAAGTAAAAGTGAAAGCACAAAGTGATTTTGGAACGCCCTCATTTTTATCAGGGAAGCTAACAGCACCATCAAAGGCAACTGCTCAGAAAGTTCTTTTCGATTACATAAACAGTCATAAATCCGCATACAAAATTGGAAATAATAAAGCAGAAGACTCTTTTGCCGTTAAAGAAAGTACAACAGAATCGGATGGGACAAAGGTTATCCGACTTCAGCAGCAATACAACGGCGTTCCCGTCTGGGGATCGACTCAAGTGGCGCATGTCACAAATGATGGTGTGTTAAAAGTCGTGTCTGGTTCAGTCGTCCCAGAATTGGACAAGCAGGAAAAACTGCAAAGTACAAAAACGATTAAATCCAAAAAAGCCGTTCAAATAGCCAAAGACGCATTAGGACTCACACCTCAATTTGAGAAAACACCAAAAGCAGAGCTCGTTGTATTTATGAAAGACGACATTGCTCATTATGCGTATTTTGTTAACTTAAACTTCTTAACACCTGAGCCAGGGAACTGGAACTACTTTATCGATGCAGCAACAGGTGAGGTTCTTAGCCGCTACAACAATATGGATGAAGTATCAGGTACAAACGCCACTGGAACAGGTGTAGGGGTACTCGGAGATTCCAAAACTCTTAATCTCACACTCTCAAGCGGCAAATATTATTTGCAGGACAACACGAGAGGAAACGGCATTTTAACGTATGATATGAAAAATAGAACGTTCTTGCCTGAGTTGTTCCTTCCAGGCACTTTATATAGCAGTACAGACAACGTATTGAACAGCACGTATGAAAGAGCGTTTGTTGATGCCCATTACTATGCAGGCGTGACATATGATTATTATAAAAATACGTTCGGCCGCAACTCGTATGACAACAAAGGCGCACAGATCAAATCTTCTGTTCATTTTAATAAGAACTATAACAATGCGTTCTGGAACGGTTCACAGATGGTTTATGGAGATGGCGACGGAACGACTTTCACATCGCTTTCAGGCGGAATTGACGTAGTGGCACATGAACTTACACACGCTGTAACAGAGAACAGCTCGAATCTCGTCTATCAAAATGAATCTGGTGCTCTTAACGAAGCGTTGTCCGATATTTTCGGAACGCTAGTAGAATATCAAAGCAACAACAATCCAGACTACGAGATCGGTGAAGACGTGTACACGCCAGCAACAACAGGAGATGCTCTCCGTTCCATGTCTAATCCGGCTAAATACGGTGACCCTGATCACTATTCTGTACGCTACACAGGTACAGGGGATAACGGCGGCGTTCATACGAACAGCGGTATCATCAACAAAGCCGCTTATCTGCTGAGTGAAGGCGGAACTCATTATGGAGTGACGGTGACAGGAATCGGGCGTGCGAAACTGGGAGCAATTTTCTACCGCATGAACACTTCTTATCTAACGTCTTCATCAAACTTTAGCCAGTCAAGAGCAGCAGCCGTTCAATCTGCAACAGATCTGTATGGTGCAGCATCTCCAGAAGTAACATCCGTCAATTTGGCATTTAACGCAGTTGGCATCCAATAATAGAAGACAGCCAATCCCAATAAAGGGGCTGGCTGTTTTTATGATTCTATATCTATAGGTGAAGAAATTTTATCTTCATATAAGTCAAAGTAAAGTTGACTGTTTGTCCCCCGGACACAGTAAGCAATCTGATGGAGCGTCAATCCCCTATTCTTGATTTCAGCGTCTAACCATTCCATTGTTAATTGATTTTGTGCCAAGTTATTTTCAATCAATTGTCCGTCCATAATTAATTCAATGGGAAATGCAGATTTCGTTGGCGTGAAAATGCCAAGATCTTTTTTCTCAGCTTGACGAAACGGTGATTTTTTTAATACGGATAATTGTCCGTCAGCTTCAATCACAGCATAATCTACTTCATCAACATCAAAAATATCTTTTCCTCTCAGTGCCTGATTCATAGAATCCAGAGTCATTTTTAGTTTTTTTAGGTTTCTTTCAAGTATTTTTCCATCCTGTATGATCACAGTTGGCTGCCCATTGAATAATGCTCTGACATTCCTGTTTTTTAATGAAAGGAGAGAAGCCAAAAAAGTAATGCCGCTAAATACAAGCAAAGATACAATAAAATTTATGAAAGGCACAGCTGTGTTGAATGCAAAATTTCCTGCAATTGAGCCTAAAGTAATTGAAGCGATAAAATGATGGTAAGTCATCTGTGATATCGTTTGTTTACCAAGCTGATGAACGATATAAACAATGATAAAAAAGGAAAGGGCGCAACGAATAATAACTTCTGTAATATCTCCCATAGTATTTTCTCCTTCTATGCATTCTCTCTATTTCTTAACATGAAGAATATAAAACATACATTGGAACAGATAAATGATGGAAAAATTTTGGTAAAATGAACTTAGCAAAAAAAGTTAAGAATCAAAAGACAATCGTGGCTATGATAGATGCAGGGTAGGTGAAAAAGGAATGAATTATGAAGTTTGTATCCAAAAAACACTGGATTATATTGAAGAAAATCTGCATGAGCGCATTACGTTAGAGGAACTTGCAGAGCTCGCTTGTTTCTCGCCTTTTCATTATCATCGGGTGTTTCATTTTCTGGTTGGTGAAACCGTCATGGAATATGTGAGAAAAAGAAGACTCACACACGCTGCACAAAGGCTTCTTAACTCTGATGATAAAGTGATCGATATCGCGCTGGATCTTGGATTTCACTATCATGAATCATTTAACCGGGCATTTAAAAAATTCTTTGGCGTTTCACCTAGAGAGTATCGTGATACGAACGTCATCGCTAAGTTCCTGCATCAAAAAGCTTACCTGAATATGAACCGATTGACGGGAGGACTTACATTGGAAATGAAGTTAGTTACAAAACCGGCATTCAACATCATGGGGTATGAGCTGAAAACGAGCAATATAGATGGAGAGAATAATCGCGAAATACCGAAGTTCTGGCAGCATTACCTTCAGAACAACTTAGGTGCAAATATTCCGAACCCGTTAAACAAAAACGAAGAACTCGGGTTGTGTACGGATTATAATACAAAAACCGGCGAGTTTGTTTATATGATTGGAATGGAGGTCGCTGAGGGGAGTTCTGTTCCTGAGGGAATGACGTACAGAAGTTTCCCGGAAATGGAGTATGCTGTTTTCACAACACCGCAAGCAAGAGAAGAAGACTTTCCATCATCCATTCAGTCTACATGGGTAGAAATTTTTTCAAAATGGTTCCCGGATTCAGGCTATGAGCATGACGGTACAATTGAGTTTGAGCTATACGACGAGAGATGCTACGGAAAAGAAGAAAAGCAAATCGATATCTACATCCCTGTAAAAAAACAGGAAGCGAAAGTTAAATAAAGAAGTAAAACCTCTGGATGAATGCCAGAGGTTTTTTTATTAAGGGAAAAACTGGAATAATGTGTTAAAGTTAGATTATATAAATAGATGAGGTGATGAGTCCATTGTTCAGCATTTTTGGTTTGTTTAGCGTGTTAATTTGGTTAGCTGTTCCGGTTTTTGTCATTTATGTTGCCATTACTATTATTAATTTAATGAAGCAAAAGAACGAGTACTTAATGGAAATAAGAGATGAGTTAAGGAAAAATAATTTTAAGATATAACAAAGAAAGGATGGCTCATATGGAATTAAATATTCATCAAGTTGTTTTCAGCAAAGCACTTAATGAAGTTGGAAGGACAATTTCAAGCCGAACATCTCTTCCTATTTTGTCAGGTATCAAAATTATTGCTGAAAACGATGGGATTACGCTTATTGGTAGCAACGCTGATATTATCATAGAGCGGAAAATCCCATTACAGATAGAAGGTACAACAGTAGCCGAGGTCATACAGACTGGCAGTGTCGTTGTATCGGCTAAGTATTTTACAGAACTAATAAAAAAATTACCTGGAACAATCTCAGTTAAAACGAATAAAATGAACAGCATTACCGTAACAACGGGTGAAATCATAACTCATTTTAATGGTTTTGATGCCGATGATTATCCGGCTCTCCCAACATTTTCTGTTGGAAATCATATATACATAGAATGCTCAGATATTATTGAAGTGATGAAACAAACCTCATTTGCTGCCTCGAAAAATGAAACACGGCCAGTTCTAACAGGAGTTAATCTTACATTCACTAATGGCAGACTAACTGCAGTTGCGACTGATTCCATAAGGTTAGCATTGCATGAATTTGCGATCGACTCTCCTTTTGAAGGATCGATTATTTTACCAAACACGAGTGTAACAGAACTATTAAAACTCTTAAATCACTATTCAGGGAAAGTAGAGTTGCAGATAACCGAAAGCTCTATTCTTTTTATCATGGGGGATATCTATCTCTACTCACGATTAATAGCAGGCAATTATCCTAATACTTCAAGCCTAATTCCCAATGATCACAAAACTGAACTTATATTAAACAGAGAATCTTTGATTAAAGGAATGGATCGAGCCAGCCTGTTTGCGAATGAATGGAAAAATAATAATGTGAAACTTAGTATGACGAATGAACAAAAACTGAGCATTTCTTCAAGCTCTTCTGAACGAGGAACGATTGCAGAGACACAGGAGATTATTAGATTTGAAGGCGAAGAGGAACTGATTATTTCAATCGATGGAAACTTTATGCTCGATGCCATTAAAGCTATTAAAGATTCAGAGATAAAAGTAAAATTTAGCGGCACGATGAAACCAATCATTATCGAATCAGCAGAAGAAAAATCACCATACCTGCATCTCATTTCACCAGTTAGGTCTTATTAATTCCAATACATTAAACCCAAAAGGGAGGAATAATAGATGAATTTACCTGCTTTGGTGTTGTTTGCGGCAGCATTTATTGGGATTGACTTTTTAGCAGATAAGAAATTAAGAGCTAAATATAGCATTCATAAAAGAGAAGGATGGGTGTATCGGACTGTAAACCGATACCATATGTGGGGAGAATTCTTAATCATTGCTGCCTTTGTTACAGGAGCGGTGATGGGACTTGGAGATATAAATGAGGGCACTGATTGGATTTCGAAATACTGGATCTTTATTTTTATCATCTCTTTAAATATATTTCGAACCTTTATGGAGTGGAAGTTTAATAGAGAGAGTAAAGAGTACATTGTGCAATTTTATTCGTTGATTACTTTTTCCTTTATCTTTTTGCCAGTACTTTTTATATTTTTTTAGTAAAGGAGAAGTAAATGAATGGAGAGAAAGAACGGTGAATACCAAATTCATCTCAATGGAGTTAAGCATTGGGTTAAAGTTGATGGATTCGAAAACAAGACTACACCACTAGTTATTATACACGGTGGTCCTGGGGGAAACCATTATACCTTTGAACATACAGTGGGTCCTTTTCTTGCTAAAGAAAGAACGGTTGTTTATTACGAACAACGTGGTTGCGGAAGAAGCGAAAAGCCAATATCAGATACAGATTATACGATTGAACTCCTTACAAAGGATTTCATAGAATTGAAAAACTGGTTAAAAACAGAAAAGGTAGACCTGTTAGGCTACTCTTTTGGAGGAGAACTTGCTTTTGAGATTGCGTCAGCTATTCCAAATGATATTAATAAGATTGTAGTTTCTGGTCCTAGCTTGCTGCAGTCTAACATTCAGCAAATCATACAGATACAAGGCTTTATGTCAGTGGCAAACAGTAAGATCCTTGGTGAAATTGAAGAAATATTAGAGGCGGATATCAACTTACAAGAAAAGTACAATAAAGTCTGGAGTTTTGCTGATCATAAATTAGTAGATCAATTATTATTTGAGAACCAAGAGATTGCAAAACTAAACAGGAGACTTTGGGAAGAAAGCAAACTAACCAATACGGGTCTAATGATAAAAGTACTTCAAGAAAATCCGCCGAAACAGCCACTTCTCGAACGTTTAAACAGAATTGAACACAAAACTTTAATTATTTCAGGAGTATTTGATCGTAATACAGGCTTATCTATTTCAAAATTGATAAATAATCGTCTTAACGATAGTCATATCGAATTATTTCTTCACAGTGCACATTTTCCAGATTTAGAAGAAACGGAGAAATTCGTAAAAGTCACCATAGATTTTCTTAATTAGTTTTATAAAAAGGGTGAAAAATATGACCATACGATATGAGATACCCGATAAAAAGTTATCTGTTGAATCTTTCTTATCTCTAGTGAATGCCGTTTGGCCAGGCAACTATAATAAAGATCGAGTGTATGATGCTATACAGAAAACGATCAACATTACGGCATGGGACGAAGAAAGATTAGTAGGCTGTGTCAGAATATTAACAGATGGCTATTTCTTCGGGACGATTTCTGAAATTTTAGTCCGGCCGGATTATCAACAACAAGGCATTGGCAAGCGTCTTATGGAACTAGCATGGGAAACAAGTCCAACTTCACTATTTTTAGGTGCTCAGCCTGGGAAAGAAGAATTTTTTGGAAAACTGGGATACAAAAAGTCCATACAATCGTTTCAGAAGAAGAAGGAACGAGTCAAATAATTTTAATCGAGGTAAAAATATGCTCAATTTTATTAAGAAGATACCAATGGATAAAAAAATAGCGAGTGTCCACTGTATTCCCATTATGGAAAACGGTACAATCCTGATGGCTTGGGATGAAGAGGAACAGCTCCTCACGACGATTGGCGGCAGAAGAGAAGGTGCAGAAAATCTGTATGCAGCACTTGAACGTGAAGTTATGGAAGAAGCGGGCATAACGCTTCAGGATGAGAAGATTCCATTTGCTTCATGGTACTGGGAATCTACGGATACATATACAATTTGGTTCTTAGCAAAGGTAGACCGGTTTGTTTCCACAACGTTTGAGCATGAAAAAACAGGTTACGTCATCTTTAACTTTGAAACAGCAAAACAACTGATTCCAAAAGTGGAAGAGAATCCGGAATTCAGAATACAAATAGTAAACGAAGCAGAGCTGCGGGCTAAAGACCTGGAATGGATATAGGAGATGGAGAGTATTATTATGAAGCACCAACACTTAAAAGTAAGATTACGAGAATTATTAATTGAGGATGCTGACGATCGTTATAAATGGTGCTTAGATGAAGAAGTAACGAAGCATTTGAACATGCCTGAAAGATATCCTCCATTCAGCAAGAAAGAGACTCAAGAATGGATTCAGCAATGTATCGATAAAACTAATGGCTATGAACAAAAAGCTATTGTTACTGAGAATGGAGAACATATCGGGTGGATTGACCTTAAAAATATGGATTTGCTAAACAAGCATGCTGAACTTGGGATCACGATAGGTAATAAAAGTTATTGGGGTAAAGGTTACGGATTAGCAGCTATGGAAGAAATGCTCGAATTCGGATTTACTGAATTACAATTAAATAAAGTATGGCTTCGGGTTGAGATTGATAACGAAAAAGCCATTAAATCCTATAAAAGAGCAGGATATACAGAAGAGGGGATACTAAGGCAAGACCGCTTTAGAAACGGTCAATTCATCGAAGGATGAGTATTTTAAAAGAAGAATGGAAGAAAAACATAAAGAATAACTAAAAGCTTGAGGCAGCGAGCCTCAAGCTTTTCTTATAAATTGCTCTAAAAAAGGAAATAAATAATCGACACAATCACGTTGCTCGGATTGTAAATATTCACTGATGGCATTTGATTCATTTTTCAACGTAACAAGATTTTTAAATTCAGGTTGTTCGCCTTTTGCAATAAGTTCGTCACAATAACTTTCATAGTTTTTCTGCAATTCCTCTAACGTCAGATCTAGTTTTATATGAAACAATACTGCTATAAAATCATACATTCCACCGGTTTTAATGAATTGAATCGTACTATGACATCGACTTTCGATATCTTCTATTCCAAGTTCTTCAGCCATTTCTCTTAGGACATTTTTTTCAATATCAAAGAATTCCCCATCCATATCTTCCTCATCAAGACCGCCGCCGACACATTGAAGTCTGCCGGGATATGCCGTATGATCAGCCATTTCTCCAAACACAAAGAACGAGTCTTTTGTTTCTGCTAAACCTGCTCCATAGATTACTTTGCAGCCTTCATCCCCGATGTATTCACTTCGAACTGTATGTAAATAATGTGCATAATCAGAACTGCGCAGGTTGAAATCAAAACGATCTTCATGCTCATCAATGGAATGAACATGAAAGACTTCGCCTCGTCTGAAACTGCCATTTACGTTGATCGTCTTCCAGAAGTGTTCGATCTCTAACTTAAGTTGTGCAGACAACTCTAATGCACATCCATCGATTTTCACTTTTATTGGTTTTGAGATGGATGTAAGTACTGTTGGTTTCATATTCATAATCCTCTTGATTCAATTTTTTTCTCTTTCATAAAAGAAGCTGGAGTCAATTCTTCGCTTTCAATAACGATCGCGGTTAATCCATTGTCTATACGTGTTTCGTGATATTCATCCTTTATCCAAAAGACTGCCTCGCCTGCTATTAAAGGAACGAATTCTTCACTTTCTCCACGAACGTATCCTTCGCCGCTTACGATAAGCAGCAATTGAGGAACAACAGCTTGGTGATAACCGATTATACCGCCTTTCTCTAAATGCATACACCCAATATGAGCAGGTTTTTTTGTCAGTACAATTCGCGACATTATAAAATTAGAGTCAAACTTATCGATGGGAGTTCCAGACTCTTTGCCAAAATGAAACAATTGCATGATGATCCCTCCTAAAACATATAAGGTCCCACAGTTAAGGACAAAAAAATAACATTGACGACTACAAAATAACATAAGGTGGCGAGCATTCCCCAATTGCCTTTCTTACCAATAAGAACTGCAAGACCGCTGATCAATGCAATAATGACAGGAAGTATAAATGAACTGCCGCTGAACGTAAGGAAGTCAGGTGCGAAAAAATAAAAATGGTCATTGAACAGTTTCTGAACAAAGATAAACTGGATACCGAGGTACAGGGCTAATATGGCATACTTCACACGCTTATCCTCGTCTTCCATTAGTTGAAGTTTCACTAAATAAATGATAAGGGCAAATAGAGCGGCTGGTGCAACCCAATACAATGCGCTCATACCTAGAATAAGTCCTTTGAACATAGAAAGAATGGTATTCGAAGCCGTTTGTTTAATGTCTTCTTTTGTTGTGATAAGACTCTTCTCAATAATCTCTTGATTCGTTGAGGCACCGCTATACGTAAATTCTTTCTGTCCAGTCATATTCATCCACATAATAGACTCATTTCCGATCCATTGAGGATGAATAGAATTGTAGTTTGTTGTGCTTCTTCTCTCTGTTAGCCAAATATCACCTTTTTGCTTCGCTTCATAAACATTGACTGCCTCTTTGTCGAAAGATTTTTTTGCTCGTGTTGTGAAGAGAGTTCTGACTTTGTTGTTCTCATCAACACCATACTGGACAAACTTAGGATTTTCGAGTTCAACGCCATTCTTATCCTGAAAGGTCATCGGATTGAAATTCCAATCGGAGTTTGCGTCCAATTTATTCGTTCCATGGTAAAGGGTGTATGATTTTCCGCCAGAATAGTTTTTGAACAGCATATAATACACGGTTAAATCAGAACCGTTTTCTACAAAGTAAAAGCTGGACCGGTTCTCTGAAATAGCTTCATCCGTGTTTAACAGTACATGTTTAGAAAAAGCATAATTCTTATATTCATAAAAAATAGCTTTAATTTTTTTATAAGGATTCAAATAGCTTGTCTTAGAAATAAAAGATTTTGAAGTGTTATTCAGAGCAACAGATTTAAGATCTTCCTTCACCTTATCAAGCGATTGAACCTCAAAAGATTTTGAATCAACACTTAAAATTTCATGCCTTTTAAAATAAATAATGGCATTTTTATTAGAATCCATGCCTAGAACATCTTTATCGAGGACACGTTCTTGTTTTCCGTCAAAATGGATGAGCTGAGTTCCTTTTACAAAAATGAAGTCTCCATGATCGGTCCAGAAATTTTGCGCGCTTGGGATTGAGACAGGTATTGTTTTCTTATGGCTAACCTGCAGCTTATCGTTCACCCAAAAAGATAGGACTTCGTTTTCTTTTGGTACAAATACTTGATAGTGGCTATTTTCTTTAAAAACGACTGGCTTAACTTCGCCAAAAGTTCCTGTATTTAATGGCAGGGAGCGACTCCAGCCCTCTGCGGGAAGTTCTTTTTCGTGTGCGAGATTCTGACTCGTTAATACTGAAAATACAATGAGAAAAAAGATGATGGGAATAAAAATGGGTTTGAGTATTCCTGTTGTTTTCTTCAATGATAAATCCCCCTTATTCCCAAAATTCGACAAAGTCCATAATTTTCCTTTTTAAACGTATCAAATAGATTTATAATGGGTGGAAATAAATAGAAATTAATTAGGGGATGGTCTGATGAGATACTGGGTATTGCTCTTCGTAACTATATGTTTCTTATCCGCATGTCAAAAAGAGGATCAGGTTGTAAGTACAAAAAATGAGATCAAGATGGGGAACAGCAGGATTGAAAATGGAGAACGGTTGTACCATTTTTCAAAAAGCTCTGCCGATCATCAAAGTGACAAGATACGGATTACACAATATACGAAAGAAGGAGATCCGATTTACCAAGATATAAATTATGATGGCAAGACCTATAAATATAAACTAGATACAACTGAAGATAAATTTGGAGTCGGAGAAATTAGGAAAACATCGTGTCAAATGTTTCATATGGAAGAGAAAAATAATGAGATGACTGCGGTTTTAGAACAATGCGGTGATGCACTGCAAATTGAGCTCTTTACTTTACAATATGATAGTTCAAAAGAAGGCAGGTTTGATTTTGCACTTAAATACGGAGCGAATTTGGAAAATGTCATCGATACAAACAATGCTCCGATGGAAAATAAAGATAAGAATATCGTGTTAAAGAATCTAGTATTTATTAATTATCAAATTCGGGAATATGAACAAGATACATGTACGACATCTAAAATGAAGTACGATCTTACCGTATGGATAAATGAAGGAAAAAAGCATTATAAATGGAGTGACTGCGACAAGGAAGAAGATGCGAAGGATTTTACCGAATTGGCTGAAACGATAATACAAGTCTATAAGAATCAATAAAATAGGAGGAGAAAAAATGGAAAACAATACAAGGTTAGGACTAGTTGTTTCTCTTTTTGTATTAGTAGGTTTTCCTATTCTGTTTAGCATTGTTTCTATCATTACTGGTGAGTGGAGATACCTGTTATTCAGTATTCCAGGCTCTTTTACTGCCGGATTTGTAAGCCTGATCTTTATCATTCACCAAATAAAGAAGGAGAGGAGAAGTTCTTAATATTAAATTCTTCCTGAGAAAAACACGTTATATGATAATCTCGCGGAAAATGAAATAATCTCCGAAAACGTATTGAAATGAAAAAGGTGTCCGTATTGAAAGAATACGAATACTGAGATACCCGAAAAATCCAAAAATCCGGAAAATAAATGAACCTTCCAGACTAGTAAATTAGGATGGATTCTTCTTTTTCCTCTTTTACAGGTTGTTCATCTGAAAAGATTGATTTATAGTCTATGTAAACGATTACACATATGGACATGAGATTTTTTTCTGAACATATGTAAACGATTACATACAAGAGGAGGAGTTTCCATTGCAAACAACTAGTGAGATGAAAAACAAGTCAACTAAAAGATTAGTAGGGGATTTTCCGAGAGTTGGTATTCGTCCGGTGATCGATGGGCGTCGGGGAGGCATACGCGAATCATTAGAAGAGGTAACAATGAATCTTGCAATCTCGGTCTCAGATTTTTTACAAAAGAAAATTAAATACCCAGATGGTTCACCATTAGAATGTGTCGTTGCAGATACATGTATCGGAGGGGTGACAGAAGCAGCCCAAGCACAGGAGAAGTTTCGGCTTAGTGGGGTAGATATTACGATTACCGTAACACCATCGTGGTGCTATCCGACTGAAACGATTGATCAAGATCCATTAACGATAAAAGCGATCTGGGGCTTCAATGGAACTGAGAGGCCAGGCGCTGTTTATCTGGCTGCTGCCTCTTCTGCTCATAACCAAAAAGGATTGCCTGTTTTCAATATATATGGACGTGATGTTCAGGAAATGGAAGACTCGTCTATTCCGGAAGATGTTCAAGAGAAACTGCTGCAGTTTACGAAGTCGGCAGTGGGCGTAAGTATCATTCCAGGAAAATCATATTTATCCATTGGTTCTGTATCCATGGGAATCGCGGGATGTATCGTGGATGAGGACTTTTTTAAAGAGTACCTTGGCATGAGAAATGAGTATGTGGATATGAGTGAACTGATCCGCAGAATGGAACTCAACATTTATGACGAAGGAGAATTTCAAAAAGCTCTTCTTTGGGTGAAGGAAAACTGTAAAGAAGGTCAGAACGTTAATCCACCTGAACTTCAGCGGTCACCTGAGCAGCAGGAAGGAGACTGGCAGACGGTTGTCAAAATGACGCTTATCGCAAAAGACCTCATGATTGGAAATCCGAAGCTTGCTGAAAAGGGATTCGGTGAGGAAGCTTTGGGGAGAAATGCGATCGCTTCTGGGTTTCAAGGACAGCGTGCTTGGACAGATTTTATGCCGAACGGTGATTTTATGGAAGCCATTCTTTCTTCATCATTCGATTGGAACGGGATTCGGGAACCGTTCGTCATCGCCACAGAAAATGATACGTTAAACGGAGTAACGATGTTATTAGGTCATCTTTTAACAAATGCTGCACAGATTTTTGCGGATGTAAGGACGTATTGGAGTCCGAAAGCCGTTGAACGAGTGACAGGACAGAAGTTAACCGGAAAAGCAGAAAATGGAATCATCCATCTGATCAACTCCGGACCAGCTGCACTAGATGGAACAGGGCAGCAAGAAATCAACGGGAAACCAGCCATGAAACCACATTGGGAGATCACGGAAGAAGAAGTTGGAAAGTGCTTAGATCATACAGAATGGTGCCAGGCAGTAGACTTTTTCCGAGGGGGCGGGTTTTCGACGGATTATACAACAAAAGGTGAAATGCCCGTAACGATGGCACGGATCAATCTTGTAAAAGGAATCGGACCTGTTTTACAGATCGCTGAAGGATATACTGTTGAATTGCCAGATGATGTTCATGACACATTGGATAAAAGAACGAACGCCACATGGCCGACTACTTGGTTTGTTCCGAAGCTGACAGGCAAAGGAGTTTTTAAAGATGTGTACTCGGTGATGTACAACTGGGGATCCAATCACTGTGCATTAAGCTATGGCCATGTCGGTGCAGATTTTATCACATTAGCATCGATGCTGCGGATTCCAGTATCCATGCACAATGTGAATGAAGAACGAATCTTCCGTCCAAGTGCGTGGAGTGCGTTCGGGACAGATAATCTGATGGAAGCCGACTATCGTGCATGTTCTGCGTTTGGCCCGTTGTACAAGTCATAATCTTTTTTATCAGAAGGGAGGAGTCTTATGGGTGTCAAATATTCGATAGGTATTGATTTTGGAACAGAATCGGGAAGAGCAGTCCTTGTTGATATGGCAAATGGAAGAGAAATCACCAGTTCTGTCACACCTTACAAACATAAAGTGATAGATGAAACACTTCCCGATGGAACAAAGCTTGGAAGTGACTGGGCGCTTCAGCATCCCCAAGATTATTTCGACGTGCTTTACAGATCTGTTCCGGACGTTTTGGAGAAAGCGGGAATCAGCTCGAATGACGTGATCGGGCTTGGCATTGATTTTACATCATGTACGATGCTGCCTCTCGATGAGAATTTAAAACCATTATGCTTGGATGAAAGATGGAGCAGCAGCCCGCATAGCTGGGTAAAATTGTGGAAGCATCATGCGGCACATGTTGAAGCGGATGAAGTCACAAAAACGGCTGAAGAAATGAACGAGCCATTTTTACAAAAATATGGCGGAAAGATCTCTTCTGAATGGATGTTCCCGAAGATCCTACAGATTTTAAAAGAGGCACCTGAACTTTATGAAGCTGCAGACCTCTTTTTGGAAGCGGGTGACTGGGTTACATCACAGTTAACCGATCAGTTGGTACGAAGCAGCTGCAATAGCGGTTATAAAGGGATCTGGAATCGCGAATCAGGCTATCCGAGCAAAAAATATTTAAAAAAATTGCATCCTAGATTAGAAGATATCCCAGAAACAAAAATGCGGGGTGACGTATTATCGATCGGATCAAGAGCTGGAGTACTTAACGAAGAGATGGCTGTTTCAATGGGGCTCGCTCCAGGCACTCCGGTAGCTGTCGGAATCATTGATGCTCACTCAGCAGTACCGGCAGTCGGTGCGGTAAAACCAGGCCAGCTCGTGATGGCAATGGGAACTTCAACGTGCCACATCTATCTTTCGGATCGAGAAGAATATATAAAAGGTGTTTCAGGTGTTGTTAAGGATGGAATCATCCCAGATTTATACGGATACGAAGCAGGACAGGCAGCCGTTGGAGATATTTTCGGATGGTATATCGATCAAGCTGTTCCCGCATATATCGAACAGCAAGCAAAAGAAAAAAATCTATCTGTTCATCAATACTTGGAAGAAAAAGCAAGTGCTTATCAGCCTGGACAGATTGGACTTCTCGCATTGGATTGGTGGAACGGAAACCGGTCCATTTTAGGAGACCCGAATTTAAGCGGTCTGATCGTTGGATTAACGTTGAACACAAAACCGGAAGAGATCTACCGGGCACTGCTCGAAGCTACAGCTTTTGGGACGAGAAAAATCATCGAGACGTTTGAAGAGTCTGGACTTGAAATCAATGAAATTTTCACGTGCGGAGGTCTCCCGCAAGTCAATCAATTGTTGATGCAGATCTATGCTGATGTGACGAATCGGGAAATGAAGATTGCGGATTCCAGACATACGCCTGCATTAGGTGCCGCTATGTTCGGTGCCGTTGCGGCAGGAAAAGGCAGCGGAGGTTATGAAACCATTTTTGAAGCCGCTGAATACATGGCACGGGTAAAGACAGAAAGAATCAAACCAATACCAAAAAACGTTGAGATTTATGATCGCCTATATGAGCATTATTTGAAACTTCATGATACGTTTGGAACCGAAAATAACATGCTGCATGATTTGAAAAAAATGAGCAGATCGTGAACAGGATGATGAAGTTAATATCCCGTGTATAATAAAAAACATGTAAAGTTTAACTTCAGTCAGGGAGTAGATGATATTGCCGAAAGTGACAATAAAAGAAGTAGCGAGGGAAGCCGGTGTTTCAACGGCTACCATCTCCCGCGTGTTAAATAATAAAGGCTATATGAGTGCAGATATAAGAGAAAAAGTGTTAAAAACAGTGGAAAAGATGAATTATCAGCCCAACTCAATTGCGAGAAGTCTGAAACAAGACAAGTCACGTAGTATCGGGCTGGTTCTTCCGGATATGACGAATCCCTATTTCATGCAGATGGCGAGGCAGATCCAGCGAAAATGCCTCGGTGCTGGCTACCATCTCCTAATCATGGATACGGAAGAAGACTCTTCAAAGGAAAAAGAATCGCTCAATTTCCTTTTGGAGCAAAGGGTAGAAGGGATCGTTCTGGCGGGTACTGGCGAAAATGTAGACAAAATCAGCAAAATCACAGTTTCCGGTATACAAGTCATTTTAATAGACCGCCAGATAAAAGGGCTGAATCTCGATGTCGTTGCAGAAGATAACGAAGCGATTGCTGAAAATGCGATAACATACTTATTGGAAAAAGGACATCAGCAAATCGGAATCATCAGCGGACCACCAACTGTCATTACGGCAAAAGAAAGATGGAGTGGAGCGATAAACGCTTTTGAAAAAGCAGGAAAGTCTATGAATCCTAGTTTTGTCTATGAGGGTGATTTTACGAGACGATCAGGAATCGAAGGAATCAAACGATTAATGAAACTTGAACCGCAGCCGACAGCAGTTTTTTCATTGAATAATGAAATGACATACGGCTTATATCTTGGTTTACAGGAGTTAGGCGTCGAATTGGACTCTATTGAAGTCGTTTCGATTGGCGATTTGGAATTTTCTTCTTTATTTAAGCAAAAACTCACCGTCATTATGCAGCGTCCTGACGAAATCGGAGGTATTGCGGGTGATTTGATCTTCTCCCGGCTGAAAAATGAAGAAAAATCGATTGATAAGAAGATTTTGATGCCGGAGATGGTGAAGAAATAATAAGAAGAGTGGAATTGTAGGTGTTGATCCTGATTTTGGAGCTGTGATTCTACCTGAGGAAAACATTTTTTAATAATCTCGCGGATTTTAGCATTAATCTCGCGAAAAATAAAATAATTCAACAAACACAAAAAAGTGTCCATTCAGAAAGTACATCGAGCTCAAATATAAGTAGAAGGCTGACTATAGATATCAGCCTTTTTTTTCATGATTAACTCGAATAAGCCACTCCGAAACAAGCTCCTGTACCAGTTCTCTTTTTTCAATCTGCAGCATATGACCAGCCTCGTCCAAAACCACAAAAGAAGCCCGCTGAAATTTTTCTAACAGGACAAATGGGTCCTTATAACTGCAGATCGAATCCTGCTTGCCAGTCACAATAAGGGCGGGTTGATCCACTCGATCAACTTCTCCAAAGAGTTCTTCACTAAAAAAGTAACCTTTTTCTCTCCAGTTTGAGAGCAAAAATTCTCGGTTTGCGAGCAAACGTCCAGGCTGAATCTCCCGTAAAAAATACTCAAAGTGCTTTTTATCCTGATAGATCATCAATGTTTCAAAGCCTGCTCGAATATTTGGATCCAGCTGGTTTAGAAGTTCCTCATCACGAGCCAAGACAACTTTTTCAGGAGAAACTCGATTCCTCATATGCAGGGCGGGACTGAGCAGACAGATTCCTTTTATTTGCTCCAGTCTTTGATTAAGAATGCCCTGAGCTAAATATCCTCCATAAGAAGTGCCGATAATAGAGAAAGTTTGTTGTGGCAGTATGTAATCAATAAAGTCTAGTAAATTTTGACGAATATCATCTGAAGACTTCAAGTCGTTCGAAATCTGGCTATAACCATGAGCAGGCAGATCAACGTAAATACGTTTATAGCCCGTGATTTTTTCAAAGATTGGTTCAACCCAAGCCTTCATCGACCGGTGATCTGTGCCCATCGCATGCAGTATAACAATCGGAAAACCTTCACCAACTATCTCGTAAAAAAGACTCCCCTTAGAAACAGAACAAATCATACATTTCTCCTTATTTAAAAAGCATTTTTAAAAATATTTCTCTTCGATGGCTCTTTTTTCCTTTTTTAAGCGATTTAAAAGATGAGTCAAGCAAAAGGGAGGAAGAAAAATTGAGAGCAGGAAACATCCAGCAGTTTAAAAGGTTTAGCCAGTTTAACAGCATAAATGAGTTCAATGAGCATAAGAAACGTTTTTTAGAAAATCATCCAAGTCTGTTAACAAAATCAGAGTTTATGGCCTTTGACCTGTTAAGCCAATATAGCGTTGTTGTCCCAGGAGTGGCGAACGCGAAGATCGATACACTCGTCAAAAAAAGCACAGAAAAAAAGAGAAGCCTTTCTCGTGCGACGTTCATTAGAATGCTTCGAAAAGCAAAAAAAGCAGGAATTCTAGACGTACATAAAACATACCGGGCTAATGGAGGATTCGCACATAATGTCTTTGTGTTTCAACGATTTGATCCACCGAGCGTAACGGAAATGATACAGCGTGAAGAGACCGAGATTCTAGGCGAGAGTAAGGAGGAACATGTGAATTCCGGAACAGAATCTATAAATCTCTTAAAAAATCTCCAAGATCAAAAGATAAACATACGTAAAGAAGACGCCCCGAATAATAATACCTCTTCTTCAAGTCCCGATCTTCAAGACCTCGATGAAACCTTCGTTCCTGAAAATGTTCCACAAGATTTTATACAGACAGTAAAACCCTTTTATAACAGGGCACTAGAAATCTATAATTTTTGGGGAAAAGCGCTCCTTGCCTACAAAAAGTTTAACTTCGGCCGTCCACTGGAATTCATGGTTCCTCTTGTAATTGACGCCTTCAAAACAACGGTTTTTCAATACAAACACCGCCGGATTAAAACGAGTTTCACACAATACTTTTATGGGACGCTAAACGGGATGTTCAGTGCAGAGAAAAGAAGGGAGCATGCTATGCAAAGGCCAAGGTATAACTGGCTGGATGCTTAAGCGAGAACTCTCATATATAAAATAATGCAGAACGTTCCGCTGTGATCGTTAATTCCGTAGGCTGGTCGGACTGAACACTTAAGTTTCCCGGTGATGCGCTCAGTGCACCGCTGGAGTTGAATCGACAACAGCTGTTACGGAGCCGGACTCGCTGCAGAATTGAAAAATCTCAAACGTTCCTGAAAAATAACTTCCAGCCGGTGCAGACCAAACAACAAAAGGGGTGCTTATTAGGGATGAACACGTATCCCGTTACTACGCAATTCACTCAGTGCTCAAGAACATCAGTGACAACCTCTGCACAAAGCAGAGCGATCAATGCGACAATTTACAGCAGCTAAAAATTAAAAAGAGAGGATCCAAGGGTAGCCTCAAAAGTTATATATTCATTAAGGCATTTTTTTGTAATAATAAATTTCTTTTGACATTATGTAATTGGTAAAACTATAATTGTGTGTACATACAACTATTATTTATTTTTACTCTATAAGGTGGATAAAATGACCAACGATCAAAAAATTGCACTTGTAACTGGCGGTAACAGAGGTATTGGTTTTGAGTTGAGCAAACAATTGGCAGAGAACGGTTTCCATGTTTTATTAGGCTGTAGAGATCTTGAAAAAGGAAATGCAGCTGCTGCTAGATTGAAAGTGTCAAACCTGAATGTTGCACCTGTTGAACTGGATGTCCATAATCCAGATACACTGCAAAAGGCAGTTCGTTTTGTTGGAGAACAATATGGGCGTTTAGATGTCTTGATTAACAATGCTGGGGTTTTCCGTGATGGGAATCATAGTTTAATCGAACTTCCAGCTGGTGTTCTTGAAGGAACGATGAACACAAACTTCTTTGGTCCTTATCATATGATTCGTGCATTCCTGCCTTTGATGGAAAGAAATAATTATGGACGG
This sequence comes from Bacillus sp. NEB1478, assembly GCF_031582965.1. Classification (NCBI taxonomy): domain Bacteria; kingdom Bacillati; phylum Bacillota; class Bacilli; order Caryophanales; family Bacillaceae; genus Bacillus; species Bacillus sp. NEB1478. The sequence continues at coordinate 2,874,441 of NZ_CP134049.1, read as the reverse complement.
ATCATCAATGTGTCATCCGGTTTTGGACAGATGAGAGAGATGAGGCATCCTGGCCACGGATCTTACAAAATTTCTAAGTATGCATTAAACGGACTGACACAAGTGCTTGCTTCAGAAGTGAGTGGCAACATTAAGATCAATGCAGTATGTCCAGGATGGGTAAGAACAGATATGGGAGGACCAAATGCGCCGAGAAGTGTAGAAGAAGCAGCACAATCGATTCTTTGGCTGACTGAGATAAAAGAAGATGGTCCAAATGGCGGATTTTTTAGAGATGGCGAGGAAATTAGCTGGTAAACAGCAATTGATTAGAAAAGAGTGAAGAACTTTGGCAGAACAACTTTCCATACTAAATTCCTTAATTGCGGCAGCGCCAATTTTTCAAAAAGCTATACCAATGCTCGAACCAGGTATGCCAATTAAGCAAGGTACTCCTGCATATGAGGTACTTACAAAAGCGTAAATAAAAAATAATTACATGGAGGAATTCATTTGAAAAATAAAATCGTGTTAATCACAGGTGGCAATTCGGGAATTGGTAAAGCAACAGCTCTCGAACTTGCCAAAAATGATATGACTGTTGTTATTCTTTGCCGAAGTGAAGAAAGAGGGAGAGCTGCTGTAAAAGAAATTATTCTTGAGAGCGGAAATGAAAATATCCATTTGATCGTTGCAGATCTTTCTTCTCAGCTGCAGGTAAAGAAAGCTGCAGAAGAGTTTAAACAGAAATTTAATAAGCTTGATGTTTTAATCAACAATGCTGCTGTATTTTTGCCAAAACGATCTGTTACTGAAGATGGTATAGAAATAACCTTTGCCACAAACTATCTATCACACTTCTTGCTCGCTCACCTTTTGTTAGATTCATTAGAGGCGAGTGGAGAGGGCCGAATTATTAATGTTGCATCCAAACATAATGGCATAAAAATGAACTTTGATGATTTAATGGTCGAGCGAAATTATGCGTTTTATAAAGCTGTAGGTCCTACGAAATTGGCATTGATCCTTTTTACAAAAGAACTGGCAAAACGTCTAAAAGGCAGACACATCACTGTAAACAGTCTTCATCCAGGGATTATCAAATCAAACATTATGCATCAGTTGCCTTGGTTTCTGAAAACGATTTTTGGCTTAATTTCATCAAAAACGGAAAATGGCGCTGTCACACCAGTATATCTTGCATCATCTCCTCATGTAAAAGGAATCAGCGGAGAATATTTTGAAAAATGCAAAGCCGTGCAAACATTGCCAAATGCAAACGATCCAGAAACGGCTGAGAGACTTTGGGATGTGAGTATGAAGCTATTAAGGCCAGATGTACTTGATCATAATTTTAACAAAACTGATTTGAAAGATCGTGTGATTTAATCAAAATACATGAAAAGAGGAAAAAAATGAACGCGAAGTTTTTAGTAATCGGCGGAACAGGGAATATAGGTAAAGAATTAACAAAGCTACTGGCAAAAAACGGACAAAAAGTTCGTGTCAGCGTTCGTCCTTCAAGTAAAACCGAAGAATTAAAAGCATTAGGTGTTGAATTGGTACATGCAGATCTTCAAGATCAATCTTCCCTGAAAGAAGCTATGAACGGAATTGAGAAAGTGTTTTTCGCAGCACCATTTGTTCCAAATATGGTAGAGCTATCTCTGAATATTGTTCAGGCAGCAAAAGAAGCTGGTGTAAAACATCTTATCAAAATCTCAGGTGCAGGTGCTGAGTTGGAAACCATCACAGTAGCAAAATGGCACAGTGCAATCGAAAAAGAAATGGAGCAATCCGGAATAGCATACACTTTCCTGCGCCCGAACTCGTTCATGCAGAACATAGTTAATTTTAGCTCCCACACGATTAGGGATCACGGAACCATTTATGCACCAATTGGTGATGGGAAGGTTGCGCTAGTTGATGCAAGAGATGTCGCAAAAGTGGCGTACAGCGTTTTAACTGAAGTTGGGCATGAAAACAAAGCGTATTATTTATCAGGACCTGAAGCCATTTCTTATCATAAAATTGCGGACGTTCTTACTTCTGTGACAGGCAAACCAGTTCAATATATAGATGTTCCAGCTGAAGGTGCTCGCCAATTTATGGTAGAAGCAGGAATGCCAACAGAGATAGTTGATGCCTTGATAGAGCTATATCATATTAATAAGTTAGGATATACTGCTGAGGTTTCAGAAACAATAGAAAAAGTCACAGGCCAAAAAGCCGCTTCTTTTGAATCGTTCGCAAAAGATTATAAAGATGCCTTCATCGGATAGCGATTAATCATTTGTGTCCAATTAAGCGATTTTTAACAATAACGCTTTCTGTTTTTACAGAAGGTAAGGAGTGAAGAACTGACATGAGATATAAATTACTAGGAAAAAGCGGTCTTCGAGTTTCTGAGTTAGCTCTTGGAACAATGACTTTTGGTGAGGATTGGGGATTTGGTGCTTCTAAAGAAGAAAGTGAAAAGATCTTTAATGCTTTTGTTGAACAAGGTGGAAACTTTATTGATACAGCCGTAAACTATACAAATGGTACAAGTGAAGCTTTTTTAGGCGAATTCGCAAAATCAAAGCGTGAAGAGTTTGTTATCGCGACAAAATACTCACTAACGACTCGACCGAACGACCCGAATGGCGGCGGAAATCATCGGAAAAATTTAGTTCAATCAGTTGAAGCAAGCCTTAAGAGACTGCAAACTGATTACATTGACCTTCTATGGCTGCATGCCTGGGATTTCACGACACCGATTGAAGAAGTGATGAGAGGGTTAGATGATCTCGTCCGTTCTGGAAAAGTTCTATACATCGGAATCTCTGACACACCAGCATGGATCGTTTCACAGGCGAATATGCTTGCTCAATTAAGAGGATGGACATCCTTTATCGGGCTGCAAGTTGAATATAGTTTAATGCAGCGTGCACCTGAACGTGATCTATTGCCGATGGCACGTTCGCTAGATATTGGGGTAACGGCATGGGCGCCTATGGCAGGCGGTGCGTTAACGGGTAAATACAAAAATGAAAATTCAGATACCACAAAAAGACTTTCACCAAACAGTGCAAGATTAAAAGATAAAAATGTAGTGATTGCTGATGTTGTAGCTGAGATTGCAAAAGAAATCGATAAAAGTCCATCACAGATCGCATTGAACTGGGTTCGTCAGCAAAGTGGAGTAATTATTCCGCTTATAGGTGCCCGCAAAGAATCACAGATGAAAGAAAACCTGCAATGTCTTGACTTTACGCTTGATTCTGAGCATCTTGATCGTTTAAATGAAGTGAGTAAGATTGAATTAGGGTTCCCTCATGAGTTCCTTTCTTCTGAGCCTGTTTTGAATGCGCTATATGGCAAAACGTATGATAAGATTGAAAATCATAGAAGATTTTAACATTGACAATTTACGGGTTTTAAGATAACTTGTATGTACAAGCAATACTGAAAAGGATGTTTTACCATGGATAAAAACAATATGGATAATTGCATATTAGATAACTGTCTATATTTTACCGTTAATAAACTTTCTCGAGCGATCACAAGAATGGCAGAAGATTCGTTTAAAAAAACGGGGTTATCTCCTACGCACGCATTCTGTCTCATGTTAGTGAATAATAAGCCAGGAATCTCACAATCTGAGTTAGCCGAACAGCTGCATATGATGCCTTCTACAATTACGCGTTTCATCGACAAGCTCGTTATGAAAGGGTTGATCGAGCGAAAAGCAGAAGGAAAGAGATCGTTTATCTTTCCAACAGAAGAAGGAGAAAACACACAGGAAGAGATTCGAGCGGCTTGGAAAGATCTTTACCGAACGTACTCTGCTATTTTAGGCGAAGAAGAAGGTAAATCATTAACAACGCTCATTCGTGAAGCAGGAGATATTTTAGAAAAGTAACATCAACAAATCCTTCATCAGGGGGGACTATACTCTCTGATTTAGGATTTTATTAACCTACAATGTTTGTTTGTACAAACAACTAACTTAGATAAAACGAAAAGAGGAAAAATAAATGAGAACATTAGTTATTGCAGCACATCCCAATTTAGAACAATCGAATATCAATAAAACGTGGGCAGCTGAGATCGAAAAGCATGAAAATGTCACGGTACACCGTTTATATGACGTATATCCGAACGAAAAAATTAATATTGAAAATGAACAAGAGCTTCTTTTAGCTCATGACAGAATCGTATTCCAATTTCCTATGTACTGGTATAGCACGCCTTCTTTATTAAAAAAATGGATGGATGAAGTGTTGGCATTTGGTTGGGCTTATGGTCCAGGCGGGAATAAACTGCAAGGCAAGCAGTTGTTAATCGCACTATCTACAGGCGGTCCTGAGATTTCTTACGTTGCTGGAGGCTATAACCATTATACGATCAGTGAATTACTTCGTCCGCTGCAAGCAACGAGCAACTTGATCGGAACCAAATACATCACACCGTTTACAGTACATGGCGTACGTTTCCTTTCAAAAGAGCAAGTTCAAGAAAGTGCTGAAAGATACGTACAATATGTTCTAAATGAAGATTTGTAAGACCTAAAACATAAAACAGATTAAGATAGCATACCAACTCTCATGAGGAATTGTGTATGCTATTTTTTATTTGAAGTTGCCATGCTCCGTTCCCCTAAAATGCATTTGCTTTAAAATGGGCATTAAAGTTTGTCCTAAATCGGTCAGCGAGTATTCAACTTTTGGTGGAACCTTATTATACGAGCCACTGAAGAGGAAATTAACATCATTCAAAGCAACAAATTATACAAAATGGCAGCGATTACATGTGCGAATTAACAAGGTTTATGAACAACTAAGGAAAAATAGGTTCAATAAAAGCATGTAAGATTTTCTGACACGACTCTTGATTGAGCACCAAAACCCTTTAAAATGAATAAAAATACTTCATGTCAGCTTTTATAACATTAAAATATTCTAAAATCAATTAGGAGGCGTTTTTCCGTGAAAGAAATCATGTTTTCATTAAATAGTGTCTGGCTCATACTCGGCGCTATACTGGTCATCTTAATGCAAGGAGGCTTCATCTTACTTGAAGCTGGTTCAACACGTATGAAAAATGCCGGCCATATTGCAGGGAAGACAGTCTTTACGTTCGGAATGGCATCGATCGTGTTCTGGGCGGTGGGGTACGGATTTATTTTTGGAAATAACGGAAACTTCTTTGTCGGATTGACTGACTTCTTTTATTCCGGCAAACAAGCTGAAGGAATGGATTATTCAACGTCAGCATACTTTTTATTTCAGCTCGCATTCGCAGGGATCTCCTTAACGATTGCGTTCGGAGGGTTTGCAGAACGCGCAAAACTTACGGCTTATGTTGTGTTTTCGATTCTTTTCTCTGCGATTGTGTATCCGATCATTGCCCATTGGATATGGGGCGGAGGATGGTTAGCTGAACACGGCAAGCAGGATTTTGCCGGTTCAACAGTTGTTCACTTAACAGGGGCAGCGGCATCGCTTGCAGCTACGATTCTTTTAAAACCGCGAATTGGGAAATTTAATAAAAATGGTTCAGTAAACAATATTTACGGTCACAATCAAGTTTTCACAGCTTTAGGCGTCCTCGTTTTATGGGTAGGCTGGTTTGGATTCAATGCAGGAAGTACGTTTGTAGTAGATGACGGTTTCTTCGGTTTTGTAGCGTTGAACACGAACATTGCTGCTGGTGCCGGTGCAATTGCAGCATTGATTATTTCGTGGATGGTTCTAGGCAAGTCGGACATTACGACGATCCTGAACGGAGCATTGGCAGGGCTCGTTGCCATTACAGCTTCATGTGCATTCGTTGAAACTTGGGCAGCAGTAGTAATCGGTTTTGTTGCCGGAATCCTTGTATTTTATAGTGTAAAGCTATTCGATAAACTGAAGATTGATGACCCGATCTATGCACTTTCTGTTCATGGTGCAGCAGGTGTTTGGGGTACTTTATCGAATGGATTGTTCGCGACAAAAGAATTAGCAGCAGTAGGTAAGCCAGGCTTGTTTTATGGCGGTGGATTCCACCAGTTAGGCGTGCAAGCGATGGGTGTTGCAGTTTGCGGACTATTTGCTTTCGTCGTATCATTTGCAATCCTTTACGTCATGAAAAAAGTAATGAATGGTTTGCGTGTAACTGAGGAAGAAGAGATCATCGGTTTAGATGTAAGTGAACATGGAAGCTACGGTTATCCAGAAGCTTTTATGAAAGAAGAACAAATAAAAGAAGAGCAAAAGGAAGAACAAAGCAGATTGGCGAATTAGTGATGAACGACATAGGGGTCTGTCCCCGGGACAGACCCGGGTCAGACCCCTATGTTTTTTCATAAATAGGATGTGTTGAAATGAGTATGGTGATGGATTCGTATGATTCATTAAAAAAATGGCGCGATAGTGAAATCGAAAATCATCTGACGGATTCGGCTGAATTAAATCATTTTCATGATAATGTGATGAAAAATGTTTACGATATTGCATTGGACCGAGTAAAAGAAGAATGGGGCGAGCCTCCTTGTCTATTTTCTTGGTTTGTTTTGGGAAGTGCAGGAAGGTTTGAACAGGCAATCATTAGTGATCAAGACCATGGTTTGATTTACGAGCAATCTGACGAAAAATCAAACGAATTTTTTCAAAAGCTTGGAAAAGAAATTACATCCGGGCTGCATGCAGTCGGTTATCCGTATTGCGATGGAAATGTGATGAGCTCAAACCCTTTATGGTGCAAATCAAAAGGGGAATGGAACACACAAATAATGAAGTGGTTGGAGGAAGAAAGTTTTGAATCAATTCGCTTTCTGCTGATTTTTTATGATGCTCGAGTTTTAGTTGGTGAAGAAAAATACGTAAGCGAATTAAAACAGCAGATCTATGATTATATTGAGAGCAATCCTAATTTTATGGAGCGCTTATTAGAAAATACGATTCATGTGAAGAAAGCGGTTGGGGTGTTTCAGCAGTTTTTGACAGAAACACACGGTTCGCATACAGGAAGTATTGATCTAAAACATGCAGGATTTTTCCCTTTTGTGAATTGCATCCGTTTGTTTGCACTTAAAGAAAGGGTAGAATCATCATCTACACTTTCGAGGATTGAAGAGCTTTCTAGATTGCCAGCTTATGATGGTGAGCTGGATGCATATCGGGCAGACTTTGAAAAGTTGCTCAGTTACCGGCTGAAACAGCATCAAAAGAGTACGGAAATGTATGATGATGTTCATTATCTGGATATAAAGGAACTGGATAAAAAGGAGAAAAAAGAGCTGAAACACCTTTTAAAGAACGGGAAAAGGCTTCAGGAATTTACGAAATCAACTATAAAAGGGAAGCTGCAAAAATGAGATTTGATCCGCTTATCCAGTTTATGAAACAGGTTCAAGGAAAAGTGAATTCAAGTGTTTATGCGTCATTGCAAGGTCAATCCAGTGCACAGCAGCTAGCTTTTATTAGACAGTTAGAAAAAGAAGCAAGAAATGAAAAAACGTTGAGTATTCCGTTAAATGAATTGAATGTTGTTGTGTTCGATCTGGAGACAACTGGCTTTTTTCCTGATCAAGGTGATGAAATTATTTCGATCGGAGCTGTAAAAGTGAAGGGTGGGATTATCCAGCACGATGAAACATTCTACTCTCTAGTTCGCTGCAATCAAAAGCTATCACCTGAAATTAAGGAGCTTACTGGGATTCATGATGAGGACATTGCGGAATCTCCTGAGCTTTCAAAAGTGCTGGTCGATTTTTATGCTTTCGTAAAAGGGGATGTGCTAGTTGCCCATCATGCGAGTCATGAAAAGAAATTTCTGCAGCATGCGAACTGGAAGCTTTTTCGGAAAAAGTTTATCCACAGAATTGTAGATACATCCTTTTTATATAAAATCGCAGAACCTAATGTTGATTTAGTCCGTTTAGAAGACTTCTGTGAGCACTGTGAAATTCCCGTTGTAGAAAGGCATCATGCATTAGGGGATGCAAAGATGACGGCAAAATTGTGGAGCATTTATATAAAAAGAATTCAAGATCTCGGCTTGAAATGCTTGCACGATGTGTATGAACGGCTGGCAAGATAAACAATAATGAAAAAATAGCTGGTTTCTCTGATTTAGGAGAGGTCAGCTATTTTATTTTCTTATATTAAATTGTGCATTGATTTGACCGCGTATCATTTTGTTTCGCTCTTCTCTCATTTTTTCATTTTTCTTTTTCGTCATTTCTTTTTTGATTTCATAGGTTTGTACACCATCTTCAATTTGGTCGGCAATCTCCATCAATGTTTCAACATCTGAAAAAGAATACTTGCGAGTGCCACGTCCTGTTCTTTCAGGGAATATTAATTTTCTTTCTTCATAATAACGGATTTTTCGTTCAGATAGTCCAGTGAGTTCGCTTATGATTCCAATCGATATAACTTTTTTATCTTTGTAAGAGTTTTTATCAGCTGCCATCATAATCCCCTTTACCGTGGAAAAACTAAATTTTTACTATTGTATCATTTTTATGTTAGTTTTTCTTACATTATAGTTTGAATGAAGAAAAATTAGTGAAAAACGGTTATGAAGGGATAAATAACAAATGACAAAATTAAATATTTGTCATTTGTTACTAGATGGATTATAATTAAATCATCACTATCGGAGGTTAAGAAAATGAATAAAAGAAAATTAGGAAACAACGGACCTGAAGTTTCAGCAATAGGTTTAGGATGTATGGGAATGTCAGATTTATACGGCAATGCAGACCGAACAGAAAGCATCGCCACGATTCACGAAGCTTTAGAAAAGGGAGTTACCCTGTTTGATACAGGTGACTTCTACGGAGTAGGGCATAACGAACTTTTATTACGTGAAGCATTACAAGGCACAAAACGTGAAAATGCTTTTATCGCAGTCAAAACTGGCGTACTCAGATCTCCAGATGGCGGCTGGATCGGGATGAACAACAGTCCGCAAGCAATTAAAAATAATTTAGCTTATACACTTCAACGCCTAGGTGTCGATTATATTGACCTTTATCAGCCGGCACGAGTAGATCCTAATGTTCCCATTGAAGAAACAATCGGTGCGATGGCTGAAATGGTGAAGGCTGGATATGTTAAAGAGATCGGGCTTTCTGAAGCGAATGCAGAAACAATCCGCAAGGCCCATGCAGTTCATCCTATCGGCTGGCTGCAAATCGAATACTCACTTTTCAGCCGTGGTATTGAAGCGGAAATCCTGCCAACTTTGCGTGAACTCGGAATCTCTCTTTCCGCATACGGTGTTTTATCCAGAGGTCTTTTAAGCGGTAAATGGTCAAAAGATCGCCAAGGTCAAATCGACTTCCGATCATTCTCTCCGCGTTTTATGGGTGAAAACTTAGATAAGAACTTGGCGTTAGTTGAAGCATTGCGTGAAATCGCAGAAGAAAAACAAACAACAGTTGCACAGCTTGCGATTGCTTGGGTTCTTTCTCAAGGTGAGGATGTTATTCCATTAATCGGTGCACGTAAACGCACACACTTAGAGGATGCTTTTGGAGCGTTAGAACTGAAGCTGAGTTCTGAAGACTTAGCAAAAATTGAAGCGGCTGTACCTGCTGAGGCCGTAGCAGGAACTCGTTACGCTAAAGAACAAATGGGTATGCTGGGAGTAAAATAAAAAATGGCAGAACCGTTAAAAAAAGAACAGATTTTAGATACGGCTGAACAAGTTCTCAGACGTTACGGACTGGAGAAAACATCGGTGGTGGATGTGGCGAGGGCACTAGGAGTCAGTCATGGTACGCTTTATCGCCATTTTCCAAGCAAATCAGCATTGCGTGAGGCTGTAGGTGAGCGGTGGCTACACCGGGTTTCAAGTCCTCTTGCAAAAATCATTCATGAGGACTGCAGCTCTATTGATAAGCTGCGAAAATGGTTCGATAATCTCATAGACACAAAGAGATCAAAAGCAATTGAAGATCCTGAGCTTTTCGCCATGTATAACGCACTTGCTGAAGAATCGGTCGAAGGAATTACGGCACATATTAATGAATTAATTCAGCAATTATCCGAAATTGTAGAAGAAGGAATAGAGAACGGAGAATTTAAACGTGGTGAAGAGGGTGAAATAGCCGAAGCATTTTTTTATGGAACAGCGCGTTTTCACCATCCTGCACTTGCAAAAGAGTGGCAGTCACCAAACATCGATCATGAATTTGAGCTTGTTTGGAACATGCTGCTTTCTGGATTAAAATTTTAACATTGAAAAATGATTAAAGACCTTGTTCGCATTTATGGACAAGGTCTTTTTATTGAGAAAAAGAAGAATTCAGCCCCTTCTATTTTCGATCATAAGGTTTCGACTGATTTTTTATAGGTAATGATTGAAGTAGGAGCAACCATTAAAGGAAGGTGAAAAGATGAACGAACTGTACGGTTTTTACACGGATATTTATGAGGGCAATAAAAGGCTGATCCAGGACACGAAAGAGGTTTCACATCCGATTTCAATGATTCTGCAGGAGGCACTGAAGGAACAGCAGGCATATCTCGAAAAGCTGATTCCAATGCTGAAAGACGACTGGACACTCGATGAAATTAAAGAACCTGTCACGATTATTTATCACAACTTTGATGCTGTGAAACCTTTATTTAATGCTTTAATGAGAGCTGTTAATTGGGTGAATATCAAAGAAACATCTGTCATAAACGATTTAAAGCATGTTTTGCCGGGTATGAAAAAAAACCTGGAGGCCATTGCGGAAGATCTTGAAAAAAGGTTCGGAGCTGAAAAGATCAAATACATCGTGCCTTCGTTTTATTCACCAAGAATTCGATAGGAGGGATATGGATGGCGTGGAATGACGAAAGAATCGATCAGAATATTTATAGTCAAGGTGAAGTGGACAAGTGGGTTTATAGTACTTGTAACATTTGTTCTGTTGGATGCGGCTGTTATGTTGCGGTAAAAGACAAAAAGATTGTCGGCATTAAAGGAAATGGCGATCATTCCATAAACCGTGGCAGGTTGGGACCGAAAGGAGAAAACCAATGGTACGCAAACAACAGTCCAGACCGGTTAACTTCGCCATTGATCCGGAATGAGTCAGGTGAATTGATGCCAGCCACGTGGGATGAAGCGATGGATTTGATCACATCAAAAGCGAAAGATACTTTAGAAAAAAAAGGCACGAACAGCGTAGCGATCTATTCGACAGGACAAGGGTTCCTAGAAGACTATTATTCAATCGCTAAAATTGGGCGAGCTGGACTGCAGACTCATTTATTGGACGCAAACACGAGACTTTGTACAGCAACGACTGAGTTTTGTCTTCTTCAATCGTTCGGAGCAGATGGAACGCCAGCTTCTTTCGATGATTTAGATGAAACAGAAACACTCATGCTGTTCGGGCATAACGTTGCGGAAACAGGAACTGTATTATTTGAGCGTATTATGGAACGGAAAAAAAGGACAGGAAAACCTTACTTGATTGTTGTTGATCCAAGAAAAACCGCCACAGCAAAAGAGGCAGACCTTCATCTGCAATTATATCCGGGTTCGAACGTTCCTTTACTGAACGGCATTATTCGAGCCGTCACCAAAAATGGCCAGGTAGATCAGGCATTCACTGAAAAATATACGATTGGCTATGATGAAATGCTTGAATCTGTTGAAGACTGGACGCTTGAAGAAACATCAAAATTAACAGGGATCGAAATCAAACAGCTCGAAAAAGCATGTGAGCAGATCGGCAGTACTTCTTCTCTCGTGACGACAACACTTCAAGGAACATATCAGAGTGCAGATGCAACGACGGCATGTGTTGCTATAAACAACCTGCATTTAATTAGAGGTTTAATAGGAAAACCAGGCTCTGGTCCTTTGCATATGGCAGGTCAGCCGAGTTCTTCATCTAACCGGACAGCTGGCGGGGTCGGTACATATCCGGGACAGCGAAATTCTTCCAACCCTAGCCATATTAATGAGATGGCTGAACTGTGGAATGTAGATGCGTTAAGTCTGCCTGTCGGACCTGAAAAAGGAATCGAAGAACAGATCGACATGATCGAGAGTGGTGAAGTCGGTTTCTTTTGGAATATCGGAACAAATCCTCTCGTTTCACTGCCAAACCGGCAGCGAGCAAAAAAAGCGCTGGAAAAGATTTTCGTCGTCATTCAAGATCCATTTTTAACAGAGTCAGCGGCAGTAGCTGACGTGATTCTCCCTGCAGCATTATGGGGTGAAAAAGAAGGCACGATGGAAAATGCGGATCGGACAATAAACTTGCTGCGAAAAGCCGTTAAGCCGCCTGAAGGAGTTCGAACAGACTTTGAAATTTTACTCGATTTTTCAAAAAGAATGGGCTTTAAAGACCGTGACGGAAATTCGTTAATCCAATACAGCACACCAGAAGAGTGTTTTGAAGAATGGAAGGTTATTTCGCGCGGCCGCCCTTGTGATATGACAGGAATCACGTATGAAAAGCTGGAAGAAGAAAATGGTCTCAGATGGCCGGTGAATGAGGAACATCCGAAGGGAACTCCAAGATTGTATACGGATTTCAAGTTCCATACGACTGTTGATTATACACAGAGTTTTACAAAAGACCAGTTCACAGGTCGTGCTTTAACGAAAAAAGAGTTCGAAAACAAAGGAGCGAATGGGAAAGCGATCATCCATCCGACACGCTTTGTTCCACCATCTGAACAGCCGAACGATGATTATCCATTATGGCTTACGACCGGCCGGCTTGTATGGCATTGGCACACTCGAACGAAAACGGGGCGTGCACCACTTTTAGATGCTGCAGCACCAAACGCCTATGTAGAAATCCATGAGGAAGACGCCAAAAAGTTTTCGCTAGTACCTGGTGAAAAAGTTCGCGTGTCTTCACCAAGAGGATGGATCGAAGTGGCTGCCCGTATCGGAACAGCGGTTCAAAAAGGTCTTCTTTTTGTTCCTTTCCATTATGGCGGCTGGACGAATCATGAAGCAGCAAATGATTTAACCGCTGATTTCACTGATCCATTATCCAAACAGCCGACATTCAAACAATCAGCCTGCAAAATTGAAAAGATCCGAAACAAACACAAAATCAGCCCGCAAGAATCCATACAAAAAATTGCTGAAGAAAACGGAATCTCAGTAGAAAATCTATTAAGGGCGAACGGGCTGGAAACCGTTAATGAAGTTCATACCGGAATAGAATTAGAAGTTCCGGCATCTGTCAAAAATGTTCCGATCCCGCCATTTTTACCGTATCGAATATAGGAATGAGCCTCTCAAGTGACATTGGGAGGCTTTTTTTGTGTGTTGGGTGTCGAAATTTGTAGAAAGACTTAATTATTACGAATCAGACTTAAATCGGGATATCCGCCTAATTTTCCTCAACGCATGCAGTTCTCAATAATCGATTCCGAACGAGTGAAGCTGCAATATAAATAAATTGAGGGGAAATCTAAGATACCTAGCAAAAATAACAGAAAAAGAGACTGCTCAGACGAGTCAGCCTCTTCCTGTTTTACAATTTCAATTCCCATGTTTCACCAACTAAATCATGACCCCAGCTATGATGCTTTTCTTCCGATATGAGTGTAAATCCTTTTTTCTGATAAATATGACGTGCATCAAGCAGTATGCTGTTTGTCCAAAGGATCATCTTTTTATAACCAACTCGGCGGGAAAATTGGATGCACTCTTCGACTAACCTCGTACCTAGACCTAATCCCCGTGCTTTTGGATCAACCAATAGCATTCGCAGTTTGGCAACCTCTTCATTTTCTTCTACAACAAAAACAGAACCAACAATTTCACCATTCATCTCAGCAATCCAGCAGCGTTCTTTTTTCGGATTAAAATGATTGATGAAATCAGCGGCGATTCCCGAAACGAGAGCTTCAAACCGCTCATCCCAGCCATACTCTTTGGCATAAAGAGCACCATGTTTATGAACGATATAGCCCATATCCCCTGGCTCGTGCTGTCTAAAAAAAATAAGGTTCGGCAAATTTAAATCGGCTTTGATTTAATAAACTCTCGATCGTTTGCATCGCACTCACTAATTGGTTCTGTTCTTTTTCGCTAAGTTCTTCCAGCAGTTCAGCAACTTCCTCATATGAGCGTTTGTTTAGAAGGGAAAAAGCTTCTTCTCCCTCAGAGGTCAATTTTAAAATACGCTGGCGGCCGTCTGATTCTGAGCGTTCTTTTAACACCAAACCGTTTTGTTCAAGACGTGCCAGAATCCGGCTTACGTATCCAGCGTCGAGTCCTAAAGCGTGCGTTAACTCAGACGGTTTTATCTCATGGCTGTTCGCGATTTCAAATAATACCCTCGATTCTGTTAGTGTAAAGGAACTGTGCAGCAGACCTTCGTGCAATGCGCCGATTTGTCTGGTGATGAAACGGTTAAAATGGCGTACATTTTTTATACGATCTTCAAAAGTAGCAGCCAACATGATCCCTCCAAAAAAATATTTGCTTATGGCAACTATTATCCTATATTTAATTGCTTTTATCAAATAATTATCATGAAACTAACAACATAACATGCCTGAATTTGTCGGTTTTATTTTATTAATATACTTAGATGTCCCGGAATATTTGTAGAGGGAGAGGAGTGTGGTCGTATTTGAATGTTATGGAGGCAATAATATCTCGAAGAAGTATCGGGAAAGTGAAAGACTTGCCTGTGCCTGCTAATCTCATAGAAAAAATTCTGGAAGCCGGAACGTATGCGCCCAATCATTATCGAACAGAGCCTTGGCGGTTTTTCGTCATAACAGGAGATGGAAGAAAGAAACTTGGTGCGGTTTTAGAAGAAATTACAACCAAAGAAAACACGGGCTTGCCACCTGATGAACTAATGAAGAAAACAGAAAAAGCAAAGAACAATCCATTAAGAACGCCCGTTATAATCGCAGTAGGTGTTGAACCGAGCGATAAGAAAAATGTAATTGTAAAAGAAGAGTTTGCTGCAGTCGCAAGCAGTATTCAAAATATGCTGCTCGCGGCATATTCTCTCGGATTAGGAACGATTTGGCGTACAGGTCAAGTAACGTATCACCAGAAAATCAATGAATTTTTCGGGTTATCGTCAAAAGGTGAACTGGCGGGATTCATCTATATCGGCTATCCCGACATGGAACCTCCAAAAGTTAAAAAGACCGGATTTCAGAATTATACGAAATGGATTAATTAACGAAACTCAAACTCTTATAAAATGGTAGAATAACAAATAAAAAGGGTGGAAGATTTCATGAGTCAACTTACAGAGATGAAAACGGTTCTAGTGACGGGATATGCAAAAGCGCCTCAGGGGAGTTCCATGTACGAAATTTACAAAACATCCGGAATTGTCATGGAAATCGACACCGAAACGAACAAAATCGTGAATGCTGAATTTACGTTCGTAACAGATTTAGCGAAAGACTTTTTAAGAAGAGTTATCGTCAATTATGATTTAACGAACGGCATCGAAGACTTGATCAAGCGAATTGAAACCCATTATTACACACCATCAACAAGCTCTGTAGTTGTTGCGGTGAAAGCGGCTTACAAACGTTACATCGAAAAGACGAAACATTCAGAATAATACTTGCGCGGCGGAATTCTGTTTGCTATAGTAAACGTAATCAACTAAAAAAACTTGAAGTCTACTAAACGGATTAGTGTCTTCTTAATGGTGAAACACACCCATTTCACAAAAATTAAGAAAGCCTAGCTTATCCTTTGTAAGTAGGGAAAGAAATTGTTTCCTTTTTACTCTGGTTAAGTGCGGGCTTTTTTTGTTTTCTAAAAAAGACATATAAGTAAATGTTCAGGAGGTGGAGAAGTTGAACAAAGTAAAAAGTTTAACGGAAGCCGTACAGCATGTGAAAACAGGAATGACTGTCATGGTCGGTGGATTCGGATTAATTGGAGCCCCATTGTCACTGATCGAAACGTTAACCGATCATGATGTGACGAACCTCACCATCATCTCTAACAACCTTGGTGAAGCGGGAAAAGGACTTGGCGCCTTGCTGCGTCAAGGAAAGATTAAGAGTGCGATAGGTTCCTATTTTACTAGTAACCGGGAAGTTGGAGAGAAGTTTCATGCGGGAGAAATTGAAATCACACTTTTGCCGCAAGGGACATTTTCGGAATCAATCCGTGCAGGAGGAGCGGGGATCGGAGGCTATTATACAAAAACAGGTGTGAACACAGAAATTGCAGTCGGAAAAGAAGTTAGAGAGATCAACGGAGAACTTTATTGTTTTGAAAAAGCATTGTCGGCTGATGTAGCGTTGGTGAGGGCTCATAAAGCAGATCGGCTCGGGAATCTAACATATTACAAAACAGCCAGGAATTTTAATCCGATGATGGCAACCGCTGCAAGTTTGGTCATAGCAGAAGTGGATGAGATCGTGGAAAACGGTACGTTAAATCCGGAAGAAATCGTTACTCCGCATCTGTACGTCGATGCACTCGTTCTCAGCAATAAGGTGTTAACGAAGGAAGGGGTGGTTTCGCGATGAGTGCTGAACTCTCAGAAAAAGAAAAAATCGCGAAACGTGCAGCAGAAGAAATAAAACCAGGATCTATCGTTAATCTCGGGATCGGGATACCGACACTCGTCAGTAAATTTATAAAATCTGAGGATATCTTTCTTCATACGGAGAACGGGCTTCTTGGGGTTAGAGACTTAACCTTTGAAGACGAACTAGATCCTTTAATCGTGAATGCCGGAAAACTTCCGATCGGTGAAACAATCGGTGCATCATATTTTGACAGTGCGGAATCATTCAGTATGATTCGCGGCGGACATATTGATGCAGCGATCCTTGGTGCATTGCAAGTCGATGAAACAGGCTGCATTGCTAACTGGGCGATTCCTGGACAAAACATCATTGGGGTAGGCGGCGCTATGGATTTGATGGCAGGCGCAAAAAAAATCATCGTCACAACAATGCACACAGATAAAGCAGACAGACCAAAACTCGTAAAGGAATGCACGTATCCAATCACCTCTATCAGAAAAATTGACGTGCTCATTACTGAACTCGGCGTGTTTGAATTTAAAAATGAAACGTGCTACTTAACAGAACTCATGCCAGGTGTTGATCTAGAAGAAGTCTTACAAAAAACAGAAGGTACAATTGAAGTAAATCTTAAAACGAAGAAAAAATAAAGTTGAAGAAATTTTCTGAAATATGTCATAATTAGTGAATGCTATTTTTAAAAAATTATTTTGAAAGCGTTTTCTGTTAGTTGATTATAAAAAGGAGGAGTTGCATGTGAAAAGCGAAGTGAATTTAAATCATGATCTGAACAGTATTCAATCTCAATCCACACCCCCTCAAACATTAGGGCAGAAGCTAAAAATGATCGGTCCGGGATTTGTTGTTGCGGCAACAGGAGTAGGTACAGCGGATATGATCACCGCGATCGTCATCGGGACATCTTTCGGGATGACTTTTGTTTGGGCAATCATCATTGGTTCTATTTTAAAATACTACTTGAACGAAGGAGTCGGCCGCTGGTACTTAGCAACAGGGCAGACGATCCTGCAAGGCTGGCAAACACTTGGGAAGTGGGCAACTGGTTATTTTGGTGTCTACTCCGTTATATGGGGTTATATATATGGTGCTGCTGCAGCCTTAACATGCGGACTCGGCATGCATGCCATGTTGCCGATCATGCCGATTTGGGCGTGGGCCATCGTCCATTCTTTATTAGGATTCGCATTAGTTTGGACAGGCCGTTACTTGCTTTTTGAAAGAATCATGACTGTATTGATCGGTGTCATGTTCATTACGATTATTGGTACAGCAGTACTGTTCCTTCCAACTTTAGGTGAGTTTGCAGGCGGATTAGTGCCGACGATGCCAGAAGGATCGTTTATGCTTGCTCTTGGATTGATTGGCGGAGTTGGCGGAACAATCACGATGGCGTCATATGGTTATTGGTTAAAAGAAAAGAACTGGAACGGCAAAGGCTGGATGCCGGTTATGAAATTGGATGCGAAAGTCGCTTATACGATTACGGGGATTTTTTGTATGGCTGCCCTGATCATCGGAGCGAAATTTTTGTACGGTACAGATGTTAAGCTTCAAGGCGATCAAGGTTTGCTGCAGCTAGGTGAAATGCTTGGAGAAGAATTCGGAACACCTCTCAGATGGCTTTTCTTAATTGCTTTCTGGTCAGCAGCGTTCACTTCTTTACTAGGGGTTTGGAACGGGGTGCCTTATTTGTTCGCTGACTTTGTTAGAACGATTCGCACAAAGAAAGAGGACTTGCATAAGGTAAAACCCGTATCTGAAAAAGACCCATCTTATCGAGCTTACTTGGCGTGGTTAACTTTCCCCCCGATGCTGATTTTCTTTTTCGGCAAGCCCGTTCAGCTCATCATCCTTTACGGAGCACTCGGTTCACTGTTCATGCCGTTTCTCGCAATCTCGCTTATCATTCTGCTAAACTCTAAAAAAGTAGAAGCCGAATACAGAAACAAATGGCTGGCAAACGCAGTATTAGCAGGATGTCTGCTCATGTTCCTCGTACTTGGCATAAATGAACTGCAAAAACTGTTTTAGAAAGATAGAAGGTGTCTCTAGTACTTAGGGACACCTTTTTTATCTATTCTGAGATGAAAATCATTTTAAAGATTCTTTGGAACAGTCTCTTTTTGTGCAGCAATCGCTATATTATTTGATACGGTTTGTATTTGCATCTAGCACATCAGCATTCACAATCCGTATAGGCGCTCCATCTACAAAATAAGAAAGAATGTTATCGATACTCGTTGATAAGAACTGATGAAACATATTATCCGTCTTCCACCCAATGTGAGGAGTAAGAATTACATTTTCCATCTGTAATAACGGATTATCACCGTCCACCGGTTCTTCTGAAAATACATCGAGCCCTGCACCGCTGATCCAATTTTCTTTTAGGGCTATCGCCAATGCTTGTTCATCTACCACTTCACCTCTGGAAGTGTTGATGAGAAAAGCATCTTTTCTCATCTGCTGAAAATGCTCTCTCCTTAAGAGGTAGCGCGTTTCTGGAACAAGTCTGACAGCGATGACTACATAGTGTGAAGACTGCAGCAAATGTTGAAGTTCAGCGTATTCCACACCTTCTGCAATGGCGCGTTCTTCCGTTAAACGGGGACCCCAAGCGAGAACATTCATATGAAATGCTTTTGCGATCTTCGAGACACCTGAACCAATCTTTCCAAGTCCGATAATCCCGACGGTTTTACCTTCTAATCCGAACCCGACAGACTGAACCCAATTTCCATTTTTCATCTCTTCATTCAGGAAAACAAGTTTTCGAGAGTGAGCGATCATAAGTCCAAAGATAAGCTCCACTACTGAAGCAGAGCCGCCTGGAGTAGTGGCGATTGGAATTTTAAGTCGATTTGCTTCGTTCATCTCAATATGTGCCAGACCTGCACCGGTTTGTGCAATCAACTTTATTTTTCGCAGACTCTGTAAGATTTCTTTAGAAAAAGTAGTGCGTTCCCGGATCGGAATGATGACATCCGCGTCTTCAATCCGTTTAATCAAAACATCTGCAGCTGGCTGATCATGATAAATTTCAACTTGGAAGTGTCCTTGTAATCTCTCAATCTCGGAATTTGCTCCAAAACTTTTTTCCCAATCATCTAATATAACAACTTTCATTCAATGCCCCTTCTTTCTTCGTTTTCATTTCTTTTATTTTACAATAGAAGAAAGTGTTATCTGAAATTTTACAAGAAAAACCTGTTTGTTTTGCTGCTTGTTAAAAATATTTATAAGAATAAAAATCGGATCGGAAGAAGGGGAGGAAGATAAACGTTAAGATTTTCTTTCAACGAAATTTGAATTTAGGAAAACATCCTAGGACTGAAATCTACCAAAGGATTAAAGCACACTAAATAGAATATATTGTAGGGGTAAAAAACGCTGCTCAGCAAACTGGGTGAATTGTCAGGAGAGGTAAACATGAACTTAATTTTTGAGGATGAGCCGCTAACCGTTGCTGTTGTTAAGGCTATTCGCACTGGTGATGTCCAATCTTTGAAGCATCTGCTTGTCGAAAACCCGAATTTGGCCACGGCTAGAATTGTAGGAAGAGCCTTTGATGAAAAGTGCACCAGCTTGGGTATGTCGCGTACATTGCTCCATGTGGTAACCGATTGGCCGGGTCACTTTCAAAACGGTGCGAAGAGTGTGGGTATACTGATTGAGGCAGGTGCTGAGGTGAACGCTCGGTTCACAGGGCCACACACCGAGACCCCACTCCATTGGGCTGCGAGCAGTAATGATATGGAAGTGCTTAACGCTCTTCTTGATAGCGGTGCAGACATTGAAGCACCAGGAGCAGTTATCGGAGGAGGTACACCATTAGATAATGCGGTGGCATTCAGGCAGTGGAATGCTGCACGTCGGTTAGTTGAATGCGGAGCACAGACCAAGCTATGGAACGAAGCCGCACTCGGGCTAATGGATCGCGTCAAAGAACGCTTTGCATGCAACCCAATTCCCGCCTCAAACGAGATTACTAAGGCTTTCTGGCTAGCGTGTCACGGCGGACAGCTGAGTGCAGCTGAGTATTTTCTCGAGTATGGTGCTGACCTCAATTGGATCGGCTACGACGGACTTTCTCCCCTTGATACAGCACTACAAAGCAGTGCTGAAGATCTAGTCGAGTGGTTGCGAGGTCAAGGCGCAAAATCCGCCAGAGAGCTTGTATAAACAGTTGTGACTATTCATTGCAGTCGTCGAGTAATTTCAAAATAGGATATAAGTTCTTTCTATAGAAGTAATAGATGAACAAAAAGGAGTGACTTTTATGTACGAACTGAAAACAAAAGAAACGGACAGAAGTGTTATCGAGTTTATTGAAAATGTAGATAATCCAAAGAAACGTGAAGATGCATATAAACTATTAGATATTTTTACAGAGACATCAGACTTTGAGGCTAAGATGTGGGGACCGAGCATCATCGGATTTGGATCCTATCATTATAAATACGATTCTGGTCATGAAGGAGATGCACCATTGGTTGGTTTCTCGCCGCGCAAAGCGAAAATTAGTTTGTATTTTGCGACAGGTGACAAGAAACGTGAGGAGTTGCTGAAAGACTTTGGAAAGCATACTTCTGGCAAAGCGTGTGTGTACATCAACAAAGTAGCTGATATTGACGTAGAGGTTTTAAAGAGGTTGATCAATCAATCAATCGATTTTTTGAAAAAGACTTATCCAAATTCATAAAATGGAAAAGGAGTCCACAAAAAGGACTCCTAATTTTACGGATTAGTGTTTGCATCTACATCTTTTTTTCTTTTTTTTCTTACATCGTTTACATTTTAAAATAAAGCTTGAAGAAGAGGAAGAAGAAGATTCATGCTTACAACATTTGTTCCACATTCGTAGTTCACCTCACTGAGACTTCCAGTTCCCCATTTTTCTTGCGTTGGTTAATACATCATATGTTAAAGTGGACAAGATGTTTGGACATTTGAAAGGTGTATGAAAAATTAGTAAAAACATACAAAGAGAATAATCCTCATAATATATCAATGGACTTCAAGAAAATGACTGCGTGGTGGTAACGTATGGAAATCCTTTTGTTATCTGGAGGTTCTGGAAAAAGATTATGGCCCTTATCCAACCAAATCAGATCTAAACAATTTCTAAAGCTGTTAAGATCTGAGAAACATCATTATGAATCCATGCTGCAAAGAATTTGTAGGCAATTAGATTCCATCGGGCTACTTTCTTCGACACACATTATTACATGCAGAAAACAACTCGATATGATCCACAATCAAATTAATAGATATATTCCGATCATCACGGAACCTAGTCAAAGAGGTACCTTTTCGGCAGTTTCATTAGCAGTAGCTTATCTGCATTCAGTCCATCAAATGGACCTGGATAAACCTGTCTGTGTACTCCCAGTCGATTCCTTCGCCGAAATTTCATTTTTTCAAACAATAACGACCATTCCTGACGTCCTATCTCAATCAAAAGCTGACCTCGCTCTCTTAGGCGTACAACCGAACAATCCTTCCAATCAATACGGATATATCGTACCCAGAATTACTGCTGAGTCTGAATATTACCCGATCTCCCAATTTATCGAAAAACCTGATCGGAAAAAAGCAAGATTGTTAATCCAGCAAAAGGCTATTTGGAATTGCGGGGTGTACGTTTTTCCGCTGCGGTTTATGCTCCGCTTTTTAGAGAATAAAAGCCTTCCGACTGATTATGAGGGAATGCTTAAAAACTATCATGAACTCTCTAAAAGAAGCTTTGATAGTGAGGTAGCCGAACAAAGCAAGGGATCGATCGTTATTCCTTTTCACGGAGAGTGGAGAGATGTTGGAAACTGGGAAGCGCTAAGCGAACAAATGGAAAGTTCAATCATCGGTTACGGAGAAAAATCAAAAGACTCGATCAACACTCATATTGTGAATGAACTTTCTCAGCCTATTCATGTGATCGGAATATCCGATAGTATGATAGCAGCGGGACCTGATGGCATTCTTATTTCAAATAAAAAGAGATCTTCAGAAATAAAGCAGTTTATAAAAGAAGATGTACCCCGATATGTTGAAAAACGATGGGGCAGCTATAAAGTACTGGAGAAATCGAAGACTGCAGAAGGATTGGAAACTTTAACGAAAACTATGAATGTGTTAAAGGATCGGAATATTAGTTACCAGCTGCATCAAGAAAGACAAGAAATATGGACGATTCTATCAGGCATTGGAGAAGTCATAGTGAACGGCGTGGTAAGATCGATCAAAACAGGTGATGTTATTCAAATACCGATTGGTGCCAAACATTGTGTAAAGGCAAAAACCCAGCTTGAATTTATCGAAGTGCAGCTAGGAGTAAAGCTTTCTGAAGACGATATTATGCGCATCACTTATTCTTGGGAAGAAGCATTGCAATGCTGTAGATAAGGTGGGATTGTAATGATTTCAATCGTTTGCTGTACCATGAGAGAACGTTTTATGGATAATGTTTTTCAAAACTATGAAAAACAAATATGGCAAAAAAAAGAGATGATCATCGTTCTAAACAGTGATGATTTACTTGTGGAGAAATGGAAAACAAAAGCAAGAACATACAAAAATGTTTACATTTATCAGCTTCCCCAGGAACGCACATTAGGTGAGTGTCTCAATTTTGCCATACAAAAAGCGAATTTTGACTATATTGCCAAGTTTGATGATGATGATTATTACTCTCCTCAGTATTTGGTCCATGCGATGGAAACACTGAAGCAGACAAAGGCAGACGTTGTAGGGAAAAGAGCCGTCTATATGTACTTTGAAGACGAGAAACTACTGACCGTACATCAACCTGAAAGAGAAAATAAGTTTGTCAGACAAGGGCTTAAAGGAGCAACGCTATTTTTTCATAAAAGTATCTGTGAAAAGATCATATTTCCAACATTGAATCTGGGTGAAGATACCGTTTTTTTGAGACGATGTGTAAAAAACAATCTAAAGTTATATGCATCAGATAAAAGAAACTATGTTTGCATACGTCTTTCCCTTTCTGGACACCACACATGGAACGCTAACAATAAAATACTCTTAAAAAAATCATTGATCGTGTGTCATACGAACGATTTCAAACCGCTCATCCTAGAATAATACAGGCAGAAATGAGTGAAGAACAATGGTGGATTACCAGGTGATATGGAAAGGTCCTTTGTTAGATGCAACAGGATATGGAAATGCTAGCCGTGAATACGCATTATCTCTAGACAGGCTTGGTTTGGATGTGAAAATTGAAACATATACATGGAATTTCCCGTTTTCTTTTCAAGATCAAGTTAAAAGAGAACGATTACAATCATTGATAGATAAGAAGTATGCTGAAAATAAACGAAGACTGTTTATCTGTCATTCTCCTCCTGCGATCATTGACGCAAAGGAAAAGAAAAAGTTTGATCGCAGTATATTGAATACAGTATGGGAAACGAACATAATACCAGAAGATTGGGTCCCTATCATTAACACGTTTGACGCTGTATGTGTACCGTGCACTCCAAATTTGCAAGCAATGAAGAGCAGTGGCATAACAGCTCCGTTGTTCTTAGCACCCCATGGGGCAGATCCCCTCAACTTTCATCCAAATAACAAACCACTCTCTTTAAGTGAATCGGAAGGTAAGTTCGTATTCGTCTCCATATTTGATTTTCAGCATCGCAAAAATCCTGAAACGTTATTACGCGCTTATTGGGAAGAGTTTACTGATGAGGATCCTGTACTTCTCGTAGTCAAAACATATGGCAGTTCACGAAAACAAATACGAACTGCCATCATGAATTATAAAAAAAGATTAGGATTCGGTAATGAGACTGCACCGCTATATGTGATGGCCGGTATAAGTGAAGAAAAAACAATAAAAGGAATTTATACACTAGGAAATGTTTTTGTGCTTCCGACAAGAGGGGAAGGTGTAGGGCTTCCGTACATAGAAGCCTTATGCAGCGGAACCCCTGTTATCGCAACGGGCTGGGGCGGGCAGATGGATTTTTTAAACGACCAGAACTCATTTTTGGTGAATTATCAGCTCCACCATCCATCAATTAGCATGTATGGTAAACATGCCATTTCAACGATCTATCGAAATTTTGATGGAAAGGGGCAACTATGGGCGGAAGCCGATTTAAATCATCTGAAAAAACAGATGCGAACCGCTTTTGAAAGCCCCGAAATCTGCAAACAAAAAGGAAAACAGGGCAGAAAGGATATGCTGAAAATGACTTGGGATCAAGCTGGCATTGCGTTAAAAAGGGCAGCTGAAAAGGTAATAAGTTACTAAACTAGCCGATATTCTCAATTTCATTCCGTATATTTTGAACAATCGCTTTCCATGAAAAACGTTCATTGATGCATGTTTGGCCATTTAAGCTGATGGTCTGTAATATTTTTTTATCACAACAAAATTGATTCAGTTTGTCAGCAAATTCTTCTTTTTCGGCAAGGATAAAATGTTTATGATCAAGAAGAGGCAGCCCCCTCACTCCGAACTTTGTCGAGATTAACGGCAGACCAGCTGACAAAAACTCCAATGTCTTCAAATTTACACCTGCACCTGTAAACATCGGATTAATCGCTAAATCAACATTTGAAAAAAATTTCAACTTTTGTTTGTGCGGAATCCTGCCTAATAGTTTAACGTTGTATTTCGTGATGTTTGAAAAAGAATGACAGCACGCACCAGCGATCATGAATTCCATAGCAGGACATCGATCAGCGAGTTGATGAATGATATATTCGACAGATTCAATGTTCGGCGGGTAACAAGATCCAATGAAAAAAACTTGAGGGCGTTTATTGGCTATTTCACTACGCGGAAGCCATACATTAGCGTCTATACCATTCGGAGCAATTTTAACTTGTTGGGGATTCTTTTTATACATGTTAATAAAGCTATTTTTTTCAGTTTCAGAAGTGGCGAATACGAGATCTGCAGCATTTACTAATTTCTTTTCGCACTCAAAAAGAACAGGGAGGTATGTCCTCGATTTATCTTTTTTCCAAATTTGACTAGCTAGCAAGTACTCGTGATTATGACTGTTATAGATTCGCAGTTTCTGATCCAAACCCAACTGTTCATCATATCCGACCAAAAATGGCGATTCATGAATGATGATATCGCAAGTTTTGTATAACTCTTCAAAATGGTCTTTAAAGCGAGTGAGAAATCTAGTACTTTCCATATGTTTGATCAATGTATTTTCATAGTTTACTACACTGTGTCCCAAATCATTTTCAACTTTATATTCTCTAAAAGTGTGGGAATAACGGAAAATTCCGCCTTTGTAACTGTTTGTTTGGGACAAAAGTGTAATGTCATAATAGTTGCTAAGTTCGTGATACAGATGGAAATATCGAAGAGTTCCTCCGCTTGTTGGAGGAAAAACAGTCGGAAAATGATTAAGAACAAGAATCTTCCTCATCGAGTCCCTCTCCTTATGGAATGCTCTGTTATCACATTTTGAAAAACCTTCAGCGCTTCTTTTGCGCTTCTTTCCCATGAAAAAGCTTTTGCACGAATTCTGCCTTTTTCAATAAGATTTTTTCTAATATTTGTATTGAGTAATTTTACTATTTTTAGTGCAATGTCTCTAGGATCTTCAGGGTTAAACATCAAAGCAGCACCGCCTGTGATTTCGGGAGTGCTTGCTCTATCCGAACAAACAATGGGGCAATCTGTTTTCATCGCCTCAACGAGTGGAATTCCGAATCCTTCATATAACGATGGAAAAACCATACACGAAGAAGCGGTATACAAATGAGGCATATCTTCTGGCGGAACGAATCCTAAAACCCTTACTTGATTATCTAAATCATTGTTCTTTATAAACTGTAAGGCAGATTGATAGGTATTGTTTTCTTTAGAGGTAAATCCTGTTAGAACAAGCTGAACATTCTTTTTATAGTCATCCCGAAGCAACGCAATGGCTTTTAAAAGATTAAGATGATTTTTATGTGGATTAAAGCTTGCAGGGTAGATCATGTAATTTTCTTGTAAGTTGTATTTCTTTTTCACTATTAATTTCGACCATTCCTTATTTATTAGACGGAAATCATGAGGAGCGTCCAGGTAAATAGAGTTGATTTTTTTCTCTGGAATAGGAAGGTGTTCCGTTATCGCTTTCTTAGAAAACTCAGAAACAGTTAGAACACCATCAAACAAAGCTGCCGATTGCTCATAATAGTGATGAATCGCCTCTATTCGTCCGGACACGAACTGAGGGTAGCTTGTATGAAGTACATCATGGATAGTTACGACTCTAGGGAGAGAGATGTTTGGCAAAGCAGACATATGCAATGGCGAAAACCAAAGATCTAGCTGGCAGCTGTTAATCATGTTAATAAGGGAGGACTGAACGCGTGATTGTTTGATCATCATCTTCTTCATACGCGTCTGGAATTCAGGAAAGAGGTCTCTATGCGGTCGAGTAAGGAACAAATAAAAAGTGATTTTTTCATCGGCCCTTAAGATATCTTCCAATATATGCTTTACATAGTGTTCAACCCCGCCAAATCTGTCATGCAAAAGATTCAACAAATCGACCCCGATTTTCATATGTACCCCCCAAATAAACGTAAGTGACTCCATACGATTATATGTAGGTGTAAAGGAAAGGTGAGGAACCTTTCATCCATTTTCACATATATAAATTAATGGAAATGTCAAAATCTATTTGAAAACCAAAAAAATAATGAGATTTTAAAGGAGCTGTATCCAATGAGTGATAAAGGTCATGAAAGTAAAAAAAACAGATGGGTGAAGATAACAACTGGTCCATTTTTGATTCCGGCAGAGGTTGGCTCTGAAATGCAGGGTGGCCGGGATAATGACCGATTGATTATTATTTTGAAAAACCCGACGAAAAAAGAACTGTGTGTAAGAGTTAAGTTAGGCGTGTGTTTAGAACCTAAAAAGACCTGCACCAACAGTTCTGTTAACGTTTTTAAAAACATTTGTGAAAAGGATTTTGACTTAGGTTCATTTAAGTTGGAACCTCATTCGTGTACCAGAATAGAGAGGAATATTGCTAGTGATTTAGGAAGTGGGAAAGATGAAAGAAATGCGATTTTCCGCATTACAGCTAAAGGTGACTTCAATGCCTCGGCGACACAAGTGTTATGCGGTCTTGCTGAAATATCTGTAATTGGCGGAAGTGTTTTTAATTATCTTGAACCAGGTCTAGAACAAGCGGATCCAGCATTGTTCTTCCCTTTTAGCAATTTTGTTTTATGTGAGAAGTGTTAAGGAATAGGTAATGTAGAAGCCGGTTCATTTTAAATGAGCTGGTTTTTTTATTTAGGCTTTTTCCAAAAGGATGCGGAAGTCAACCACACCTTTTTTGGGGTTAAACAGCAAAATTTACGAAAATAGACTTTTTTAAATTTGAATAATTTCACGTACCGTAATTTTTTTAAAAAGGAAATACCCTTCTGAACTTGAATTTTAAATAGACTTTAAATATCGTCAGGAGGATAAACAATGAATCCACAAACTGTA
The DNA here is from genome assembly GCF_031582965.1 of Bacillus sp. NEB1478. Classification (NCBI taxonomy): domain Bacteria; kingdom Bacillati; phylum Bacillota; class Bacilli; order Caryophanales; family Bacillaceae; genus Bacillus; species Bacillus sp. NEB1478. The sequence goes on along the minus strand of NZ_CP134049.1, from coordinate 2,846,472 downwards.
TTGTTGAGACAAATGGATGCTAACCATAATGAACCAAACTGGTTTGTTCCGGTGGAGCAGGCAATAGATGGGCTGACAGAGGAACAAGCAGCTCTCAAATCTGGAGACAGCAATTCCATCTGGGAGATCGTTACCCATCTCGTATTTTGGAACGAGTGTTATTTGAGTAAATTCAAAGGAATCACACCAGCAAAATCAATCGAAAGTAACGATGAGTCGTTTCATAAGGATGATAATGAAGATTGGGAAACGACGAAACAGCGGCTTCATCATATGCTTTCAGATTGGAAAACTCTATTAAAAGAAGCGGATGATGAATTTCTTCAGCAATCTGCACATAAAGATCGTCACGAACCTTGGTATTTCGTAATCGCGAACATTAATATCCATAACGCTTACCATATCGGTCAGATCATCGAAATCCGGAAAACAAGAGGAAACTGGGATCCGAAGAACGGTGTTCATTAGAGCATGAAACCCTTTCTGGAGAAAGTAAACGATTCAAAAGAGAAAATTTACCTCTTTTAATCGTTTTTTGTTATTTTGAAGCACGTGGACAGTTAAATAGGACGTCCTAGCCAAAATCCTTATTGATTCTACTCTTTTGAAGCTCTCGATTTTATTTAATTCCACGGTAATGTCCAATATTTCCACGTTATTTTCGATAATTCCACGGTTATGGGCGATATATCCACGTTACTCAAAATGATACAGTTTAGTGCACTTTTAAATGAGTAAGGGCGGAAAAAAACGACCAGATTTCTGTCTGGTCGTTTTCGATATTATTTAGAGATCCATTAAAAGTATTGTTTCAAATACTAAAAGGTTTACGAATTACGATTTTCTCCTCCAGAAGAGAAGCAGGTAATAAAAAACGGCTGTCTTTTTTATTTAGCTGATTTTTCAACTACAAATCGTACAATCGCTTTAAGGAAAACCCATCCAAGAACTAAAAGAACAGCTACCTCAATAAAACCAACGGGATTAAACAATATGGCCGCCTCCAAAATGTCATTTAATTATGATGTTAAGTGATCGTGTTACAGTGTGTGATGATTCTCTATTTCTTCGTTCCGCTGCTCATTAAATATTGGGAGGGTAATGTTAAATGTCGTTCCTTGATTTATCACACTATTCACCGAAATTCGGCCTTTATGGTTTTGAATGATGCGATAGCTTACCATCAAACCTAATCCTGTGCCAGTCTCTTTCGTTGTGTAAAAGGGTTCACCGATTCTATTTACTTGCTTTTCATCCATACCCACACCATTATCTTCAATGGAAAGAATAACGTTATCTCCGGACCTCTTTGTTTTGACACGGATAATACCACCATGAGGTAAGGCTTCCATCGCGTTTTTAAATAAGTTGATAAATACTTGTGTTAACTGATTTTTCTCTCCATACACATTCACTTCTTCAACTGAAAAATGTTCGACAATAACGACATTTTTTAAGTTTGCTTCTGCTTCAAGTAGATACATGACCGTCTTAAGAATGTCTGTTACGTTCAATTTACTGAAGTAAACAGCGTGTGGCTTCGCTAACACCATAAATTCACTTACAATCAGGTTGATTCGATTAATTTCATCAAGGATAATGTCGGTGTAAAGCTCTCTTTTTTCGTCTGTACTCGTTTGAAGTATTTGAACTAATCCTTTTACGGTCGTGAGCGGGTTGCGAATTTCATGAGCGAGACCTGCTGCCAATTCGCCAACTAAAGATAGCTTTTCTGACTTAAGAAGCATCTCTTCTGTTCGTTTTTTTTCTGTAATATCGTACTGTATCGAGATGTGCTGATAAGCCTTCCCTTCCTTATCCAAGAATGGAACGATTGTCACATCTACCCAGTAGAGTGATCCATCTTTTGCTCTATTGCAAATTTCGCCTTTCCATAACACTCCATTGTTGATATCTTCTCTAATTTTTCTTATGAATTCATCTGTATGAAAGCCGGAATATAACATGTCTCCGTGGCTTTTCCCAATCAGTTCTTCTCTTGAATATTGGGTGATGTTGCAAAATTGATCATTTACATATGTAATTCGATCGTTAGGATCTGTAATGGTAAAAATGGTAGCTTCATTTAATGCTACTTTAAAGTCTTTCATTTCTCTTAATGTTATGTTTAAATCTTCGTTCGTTTCTGACAAGGTAATCTTCGTATTCAATAAACTTTTTGTAGAATAAGAGGTTATCGAATGAGAAGCGTAATCCAAAAGTGGATCGATCTGTTTTATGATTTGTAATACGCTGTTTGAAGATAGCCGATGGTTTTCTGATTCATTTTCCAAAAGTTCTAATAAAGATGCTCTTGAATGAAAGATGATAGCAAGTGTCTCATGGAGTGAAATCTCAGCAATTTGTGTATCTTCAAAAATATTAGACCAAACTTTAATTTGTTCTTGAGTATGATTATTCTCTTTGCATAAGGCATTTCCAAGACAAAGAAACAGCATTCTAACCCAATGCTTGTATTTCTGATGATTGATCTCAGAAGGGGTAGAATGATGCATTTTTGTAACTTTATCAGCCAGCCATTCACTTTCACGAATGATCTTATTGCCAAACCTTTTGATTTCATCATCCATGTTTCGTCATCTCCTGACAAAAGTACGTAATATGTTATTTTATTAATTTGACAATTAGGATGATAATCCCTTTTTTTATAAGTGGCGAATATAGGTCATATCTCCTGTTTTTGAAAAAAATTATTCTTTAACTAAACAAAAAGGTGTGCTGAGTCTTTCAGCACACCTTCTCGTTATTTTTCTGTTTATTTACCAAGTTTCATCAAGGTTCTGGGCGTAATAAGTAATCCCGCGTTTAAAGTATTGAAGTTTTTCGTCGTTCGTTGTTTCCATTAAATTCATTAATGCAATTTCCATAGCTTCTTTATAGTTTCCTGTATTGTACAAAGCCATAGAATAGAAAACCTGCAGACCCCGATGTTCAGGAAATTCTGTCACGCCTCGAAGCAGTGTTTCTAAGGATTCTTGATAGAGTCCTAAAACACGATACGTACTGCCAAGACCGAGTAAACATCTTTGCAAATCTGGTCCTGAAAGTCCCAGATCAATAGCTTTTACATAATAAGGAATTGCTTCTTTTCCAAGTCCCATATTGTCATGGGCAATTCCAGTCTGGTAGTTTACTTCAGCGTGCTCGGGATATGCGGCAGCCAGTTCTAAAAGAAGTGTACGTGCTTCGTTCAAAATCGTCTCATCCTGCTTTGCACGACCTTCTTCACGCATCTCAATTGCCTTATCCAAACGTGTACGCAAATTTGTTGTTTCAGAAGTATTTACTAATTTTTCATTCATTTTTTTAATCTCCCCAAATGTAGTCGTACTGCTAATGGCATGGTAACGCTTGTATCACAATACTTCCAGGGGAGTTTATTAGTTCTGGATTCGATTTTGCAAAAACAACATCATGGTTTCTTAATCCTCCTTGAAAATTCAAGAATGAACACCACACTTCAATTGTATAATATTGTATTTTCGGATGTGGGTCAACCGTGATTTTTTAGTTTCTATAAAGGAATGAAATCGATTTTAGAGAAAGAAGAAACTAACTTGAGAATGTATAAAGGAGTGGACGTTGTTGATTAGACTTGCAAATTATGAGGATACGAAAGAACTCGCCAGACTCTGTGCGGAGTTGGACTATGAAGCTTCTAAAGAACAAGTAGAGACTAGAATGGGTTGGATTCTCCAGGATAGCGATCATGCTATTTTTGTTTTTGAAAAAGAGGAATCTGGTCTTGCTGGGTGGGCGCACGTTTTTGGAAAACATTTAATAGAATCTGTGTATGCCGAGATTGGCGGATTAGTAGTCGACCAAAACTGCAGAAGGCAGAAAATTGGCGAGAAGCTGATGAGAAAATGCGAAGACTGGACGAAAGAAAGGGGCTATACAGAATTAAGGTTACGCTCAGGCGGACACCGGAAAGAAGCCCATGATTTTTATAAACAGATTGGCTATGAAAATATTAAATCACAGCAAGTTTTTAGTTTGAAACTGAGTAAGTAGGAAAACAAAAAAAGAAGGAGATCGTCCCTTCTTTTTCGCTTATTAAAAACCAGTCCCGGAACCCCATTTGCCCCAGCTGCCTGGAGATCCCCATCCGCTGCCTGGAGGAAAACCTTGTCCGCTCTGGCTGCCCATGCCTGATCCGAAAACAGGGGGAATAGGACCATAGTACGGTATATCATTAAAACTAACCAAAGTGGTTGTTACACCACTTGGAGTATAAATGGCTAAGGTAGCACCATTGTATTTGTCTGATTTAACTACATTTGCAACCACTTGTCCATAGCCTGTAATATACGTTGAAATATACTGGCCTATATAAGGGATTAATATTTTGTAGCTAATCGCTCTTTTAAACAAATCTACCATCCTATTAAATATTTATGTTCTCTTACCTAGATAAGGAAATTGAAAGAGACTGTACCTTTTCTTTAAAAAACGGATTAAAATCCGCCAAATCCACCGAATCCACCAGGAAACCATGGAGGGAAGAACTGCTGACCGCCTTGTTGACCGCCTTGCTGACCACCCATCTGGCCCATGCCGCCTTGTTGACCGCCCATCTGACCGCCCATCTGACCGCCCATTTGTCCCATACCCTGGCCCATTCCGCCAAAAACAGGAGGAATAGGTCCTTGATATGGAGCAATTCCGAACATATCATTTTGATGTACTTGTAATGCTCTTACCCCGCTAGGAGTAAATACATTCAATGTAGCCATTCCTGAAGCTTTATCGAATTTAACCACTTGCGCCACTACTTGGCCATAACCTGTAATCGCAGTTGTAATGTATTGACCAATAAATTGCTCTAACGTCTGACCAGGTACAAGGTATGCTCTTTTACGCTGAAACAAAAAAATCCATCCTTTTTAAAAATTAATTTTTAACTCTTTATATGTATATGGGTATTTATAAGATTTGAATGGACGAGTACACAGAAAAAATTGAAATAAAGACACCAATCTTAGAAAAAAACTTAGCATGATACAATTTGATGACTTGATCGGCTGGTTAGACAGACAAATAACAAAAGCCTAAACCTTTTTCCTTGAAATATCGTCTATATGGAAAAGGGGGAAATACCATGAGACGATTGGGTCTATTTATGCTGTTGTCAGTATTTTTGTCTGGCTGCAATAACATCTGGATGCCAGGGATGCATACTATTATTGACTGGGTCGATTTTGTGAAATGGGATGGGGTTGAGTACGACGCCATTCATACAGGAGCTTTAGCGGATGAAAAGTTTATTGGCAAAAAGATAGGTGAAGTGAAATTCAAAGTTGATGAGAACGTAACTAATTCTCATTACAAAACAAAAGATGGAGATGCAGCATTTCACGAAAAGGGTACAGAGCTCTATTCGATAAAAAATGAGCCGGGCTTGATTGCTGTTAAAGTTTCTAACGAATTAAACGGATATCGCGTTTATCGCTCAGGAGAAGGTTATGATGACAAGTATGACTTTAAAAATGTACCTTTAGAAAGTGTGAAAAAAATCGAGATCTATAAGTCCGAGTGGGAAAAAATAAATGAGGTTAAGAATCCAAAAGAAGTAACAGTGTTTCTGAATACATTGAAAAACAGCAAAGAAGAGCCAGGATTCCAATATGATATATCAAAAGGAGATCCTATATTTTTCGATATTGTTTTATATACGAATGAACCTGTTGCGTATAAGTATTTCATACAATTTGACGGCACTTCTTACTTCTGGGCACCGAATGATATCGCTGTTTTACCTAAAGAGATCGGTACATTTTTTATGAAATAGAACCATTTTAGATGGCGATTCTTGTATTTTTAAGAGTCGCATTTTTGTTGATTGACAGGCAACTAATAGGTTGCGTATAATGAAAGAAGAAGGAGGTGGGAACTTATGGATCATGTGTTCAAAGCTCTTGCCGATGTCAGCCGCAGAAAATTGCTTGATGAACTTTACAAGGAAAATGGACAAACACTGCGTGCTCTAAGCGAGCATCTTGATATGTCACGGCAAGCCGTTACGAAACATCTTACCTTATTAGAAAAAGCAAACTTAGTTGTTGTTGAAAGGCATGGGCGAGAAAAATTCCATTACCTGAACCCGGTTCCCATCAATGAGATTTATCATCGCTGGATTCACAAATTTGAAAGTCATCATGTGCAAGCATTATATAAACTGAAAAGTAATCTTGAGGAGGATAATCAAAATGAATAAACCGAAATTTGTGTATGTTACTTACATTGCAACAACACCTGAAAAACTCTGGGAAGCACTGACAAATGGGGATTTTACAGAACAATATTTTTTCGGGAGCCGTGTAGAATCGGAATGGAGTGAAGGTTCAACGATTACTTATTCCCGTAATGGTGAAGTGACCGATTATGGCAACATTCTTACTTTTGAACCTTACAGCAAACTTTCATTTACATGGACCTACAAAGGCGACAAGACTTCACGTGAAAGTGAGACAGTAGTTACGTTCCAGCTGCAGCAAATGAATGAGACAGTAAAGCTGACACTTAAGCATGAACACTTGTTAGAAACAGATATCGTTGACAAAGAAGATACCTTTGAAGGATTTAATAACGGCTGGCCGGCAGTTATGAGCAACCTTAAGACTTTTTTAGAAACAGGTAAGGTACTGCCGCCTGTTATTGTGTAAATGAGGAACAACTAAACAGACAAATTACTGACCCAAAGGATAGGAATAAACCTGTACTTTGGGTCTGTTTTTTGAGATAAGACTATTTGTTCATTTGCATTTAAACTGTTCATTTTGCACATTTTTTTAATTGGAACGGGAATATTGTTAGTATTCTCAACCAAGGAGGTAGTCATGAGAGCAGTTACTTTTCAAGGTGCAAAGGACATTCAAGTAAAGAACGTGGTTGATCCAGTCATTCAGAAAAAGGATGACATCATTGTTCGGATTACTTCTACAGCGATTTGCGGCTCAGATCTTCATATTTATCAAGGGGCTCTTCCTACAAAGAAAGATTATGTGATCGGGCATGAACCAATGGGCATTGTAGAAGATGTAGGACCAGAAGTCACAAAGGTTAAAAAAGGTGATAGAGTGGTCCTGCCTTTCAACGTTTCGTGCGGGCATTGTTTTTATTGTCAGCATGATCTTGAGAGCCAATGTGATAATTCTAACTCAAACCCAAAGGTGGATACAGGAGGGTATTTTGGTTTTACAGAACGCTATGGAAATTATCCAGGCGGCCAAGCTGAGCTGCTGCGTGTCCCTTATGGAAACTTTATGCCGTTTGTAATCCCTGAATCATGTGAACTAGAGGATGAAGCACTGCTCTTCATGTCAGATGTACTTCCGACCGCTTATTGGAGTATTGAAAACTCAGGAATGAAAGAAGGGGATACGGTCGCAGTGTTAGGCTGTGGTCCTGTAGGTTTGATGGCTCAAAAATTTGCCTGGATGAAAGGGGCAAAGAGAGTTATCGCCATTGACAACATTCCTTATCGATTGAACCTTGCTAAAACAAAGAATCAATCAGAGATCTTTAATTTTGATGAACACGATAATATGGGTGCTCACATAAAAGAAATTACGAGCGGAGGCGTAGATGTTGTTGTCGATTGTGTTGGAATGGACGGTAAGAAATCGGTGGTCGAGGCAATCGAACAAAAACTGAAGCTGCAGGGCGGTACTCTCAGTGCCATCGAAATTGGTCTGAACGCCGTTCGGAAATTTGGGACCATACAACTGACGGGTGTATATGGTTCCATGTACAACATGTTTCCGCTAGGTAATATATTCGAAAGAAATGTTACATTGAAGATGGGACAGGCACCTGTTATCCATTACATGCCGATGCTGTTTGATAAAATCATGAACGGTGAGTTCGATCCTACTGAGATCATTACGCATAGAGTTCCGCTGGATAAAGCAGGAGAAGCTTACAAGACGTTCAATGACCATGAAAATGAATGTATTAAAGTCGTTTTGAAACCATAAAATCATAAGAATCCAATCCCTTAAAGATCAGGAGAACACTCATGTTTCTCCTGATTTTTATTTTTGTCGATTTAACTCGATTCGCTCGTATTTTATGTAAAAGTGTGAGATGAAAGTAAAAAAGTGTGGGATTAAAGTCAAAAAGTGTGAGATTCAAACTGAAAAGCGTGGGATTATCCGATTTAGTCTTTAAATGCGAATCAAATGGGAGAAGACGGATCGTCATCCCTCTTATTTTTCGTATTCAAATGTAAGATTCCAGCAAAAAAAGCTGAAAAATTCTAAAAAACAAGAAAAAAAGAAAGAAGATGGAAACATCCATGTTCTAACCGCATTAAAAAAGGTCCTCTAAATAGTAGGACGAAGCTAGGCGAGAGGAAGATGGTTGAAAATCCATCTTCCTTTTTTATATGGGAAAAAAGGTCATATTTTTCCAGTAAATGTTATAATTAATCAAAATACAAATATAAAGGAGCCAGTTGATGATGAATAGAGAGTATGGATTAGCTGGATATAACGAGAAATATAAAGAATTTAAAAAATAATAAGTTGAAGGTTCTTTATGAAAAAGAAATTTTATTTATATGGTTTACTAATTTGTATTGTACTTGGATTAGGGATTTATTCGTATATTAGCAGTGTTGCCATTTGTGGTACATCGGACAACGGAGTCTGGAAAGCCAGCTATCAAAAAAACTTTGACAAAGGAGTCGGTGGTTGGATAGGGCATGTCAAACAAACTTCAGAGGACAAAATCAAATTAAAAGAGATTCGTTTTACAGATAACGAAAAAACGTTAATGAGCGATCATATATTTATTGATGAAAGAATGGAAGATGGTTCTGTAACAAAACTAAATCCAGTTTCAATAGATTTTTACCTAGGCGACCCTCCAAAGGAAAATCACAAATACAAATTACATATTACATGGGAGAAAAAGGGAAAGTTACATACAGATATTTTTCAACTTAAATAGTTACTAATCATCAGGGAGTAAACGTGATAAAAAAATGAGAAAAAAATCAAGTCTATTAAGTATTATTTCCATTCTATTTATAAGTGTGCTGCTATTTGTTATTCACACGATTTACGTTGAAACAGAAGGAAGACAATATTATTTTAAAAATCTTCAATCAACCAATCTTTCTAAGGAAACAATCAATAGCATAAGATTACATGAAAACATAAATAGTCCAGCTTTTGAAAGAACATATGGAAATGCTTTGGGCAAAGACAACAATGACATGTACGATTATTTTCATTGGAAAACAGGATTAGTAACAGCATCTCTTAATAAAGGAAAAAACAGAGGTGAGATTGTACGTTTAATCATTTCTATAAGTGACGAAGGTGAAAAGCCAGTTTTGGAGACTGCAAGGGGAATATCAGTAGGTGCACCGAAAATAAAAGTCCTCAATAAATACGGTGGGCACTATTATAAAAGATCAGAACAAGGAGTGGAAATTATCGGTTACGTTGATCATACTCAAAAATCTACGATCGAATTTTGGCTGGATGGTAAAGATAGAGTTTTTACAATCCGCTTTGATGATATAAAAGTGAAATAAAATTATATTTAGGAGCGATGCGAAGTGAGTTTGTATCAATTGCTGTATACAATCGTATCAACATCACTGATGACATTGATTGCACGATCGGAAAACGTTGTAATAGAAATAATGAGTGTTTTTGTAATTGTTCTAGCAACTATGTTTACCTATAATGCTATAAATAAAAATCCTAAAAAGTTATACCTAAAAATGCCTCTTTATGTATCAGCTGAAATTAGTGGAGTTGTTATAACTGGTTCGATTTTCTTTGTGAAATCATTCTTCTAAGAGATTATAAGGAAAAGTTTAAATAGGAGGGCTAATTCTTATGAATAGTTTAGGCTTTGTTATTGGAATAGTAGCTTTTGTTTTTGTATTAGACTGCAGATCTAAAATCAAAAAATTAGAAGACCGAATAAAAAAATTAGAAAAACATTAAGAGGGAGATTTCACTTTGAAGAAAAAGGTGTACTTGATCCTTGTTATCGCAGTATTAATTTTAGTAATCGCTCCGCCGTTAGCTGCCCCTTCAATTCACAACAACCATTCAGGAAAAAGCGCCATAAGGAATTTTCTTTACAAAGAGGGTCACCCTTATCAAAGTTTTCTTGCCATCATAACAGACCGGAAAATTCATGATCCTGCATATGGTGATATGTTTGATGTCTTGTGGAAGGACTGGGGTGCTGAAACTGGTCAAACAGCACAGATTTGTTATGCGAAAAAATTAAAGATTAACAGCTACAAGGTTTCTTGTAGTACTGGGCCTTGATCATTACGAGGTCGTTTCACAATTCGGGCGTTTACAAAGAGTTTTTTTGTTTGAGTTATCCGTTCAATTAACCAGGTTTGTTCTGAAATATGGAGGAAATGATATGAAAAAAATATTTAAAGGAAGATATATGGCAGACACAGATGAAAATTTTGTACTGTTCATCATAGGTATGCGTGTTAATAAAATTTTATCTTTTTCTAAATGGATTCCAGTCTTTAAAGCAATGGGTCCAATGATAAGAGAGTTATATCAAAACCCGCAATTAGGATTTCTTCATACCGAATTCCTATTTAATTGGCGTGGAGTAACACTTATCCAGTATTGGAGAAGTTTCGAACAATTAGAAGCATACGCTCATGGGAAAACCCATCTTAAAGCATGGAAGGATTTTAATAAAAAAATAGGTGACGATGGCAGTGTTGGTATATACCACGAAAGTTATAACATTGTTAATAAAGGGGCAGAAGCAATTTATAGTAACATGCCTAAATTTGGACTGGCTAAAGCTTATTCTTTAGTTCCAGTAACGAAAAATACGAACTCTGCTAGAGAAAGAATAAAGAGCTAATACGATTTATTATTCTAATAACAAGTGTCTAATTTGTATGAAATAATTCCTTCATGTCACGATCTAGTCTTTGGAGATGCAAGTCCAATCCATAAATTTTTTCTATTCCTCACCTGATAGCAGTGAAGTGGCCAAAGTTTATCGTTGCTGGATACTATAAATTATCTAGTTCAGCGTTCTTACCATTGATTTTCAATATGCGGTATCAACTTTTGATCATCCTTTCAAAGGTAATTTCTGTTTAAGAAAGGCTTGAGCAGAATAACAGGATACAATTAAAGAACAAAAAGCTAAGAACGTGTACATATTTACATACAGCGTATTCGTTCCCTGATTGAGCCAGCCGAACCTGTATATATCAGAGCCTTCAACAGTAGGAGGTCCACCAAGCTCCTTAATTAAATCATTAAAGAAATGAAACTCCATAACAATGGTCAGAATCAGAATACTTAAAGAAAATGCCAAGAGCATTATCCATTTTTTACTGGTCAGCTCAAATCTCTTTAATTGTTTTATTATTGAGATTCCGAACAACACGATGAAAATCAAAGAAAGACTTAGAGGAATTATACCGAGATTGCCGTTTCCTCCGATTCTGCCAGGCTTTTGAGTGAAGAGATCGACCAGATAAATAAACAATAAACTTAAGACAAGATAAGCTATAAATTCTTTCGGATATCTTCTCATCCTCCATATTTCCCCCTGTCAGTTCTATAAAATAATGCTACCATAAATTTCAAAATGCACATTCATTAAATTTTGCGCAGGCAAATAGAGCAATTATTGATTAGAGCTTTTTCTAAAATTAGAGTTATTATGAAATAAACAACATGAAATCAATAAGGAGCTGAACGCATTGAAAATAGGAATCATTGGATTAGGCGCGATTGGGCAGCGTCTATTAAAAATGTTTAACGAACATCCTGAAGTGGAAATCGTGGCGATATGTGATGCAAACGAATCAGTATTACAAGCAACGAAAGAACAGCTGCCAAACGCTGAGGCGTATACAGATTACCAAAATCTGATAGCTTCAGATGAAGTAGAGCTTGTGTATATTGCAGTTCCGCCAAAATATCATCATCAGATTGCTCTTGATACTGCAAAGAAAGGCAAACACATCCTTTGTGAAAAACCGCTTGCGAATAGTTTGGAAGAAGCAGATGAGATGAGAGAAGCCGTTCACGGGAAGAATCTTATAAATGCTATGAACTTTCCCATTTTTTATCGATCAGAGTTTCATCATATAGATACGTTAATCAAAGAAAAGTATATTGGGGAACTGCTCAGAGTCGAAGTGAAAGTACATTTTCATGAATGGCCGCGTCCATGGCAGCAAAATCCATGGATTGCTGGACGAGAACAAGGCGGGTTCGTGAGAGAAGTTGTTCCTCATTATTTGCAAATGGTTCAAAGGTTTTTCGGACCGATTACATCTGTAGATACTTTTATGGAGTATCCCGAAGATCCGGCGTTATGTGAAACAAGTGTGATCGCTCGGTTACAACTCGCAAACGGTGTACCGGTCCTTCTCGATGGACTGAGCCAAACGGCTGAGAAAGAAGAAGTACTCCTGAAAATTTACGGAACAGAAGGAACGATAGCACTGAGAAACTGGACGGTTTTAGAAATGGCAGGGAAAGGTGAGGACCTCTCAGCAGTTGAGGCAGACACAACTGAGGAACCACTTAACTTAGTAGATGAATTAATAAAAGCATTAAATGGAGAAGATGCGAAATTAATCGATTTTGAAGAAGGATATGAAATACAAAAAGTTCTAGAAAAAATACTCGTGAAATAAAATAAAAGGCACTTATCAAAAAAGATAAGTGTCATTTAATTTGAATAATAGACGATATGCCAATAAAGATGCAATCGCAATTCCAGTAGCATAACGAACTAAATCTATGAGAAGAAAACCTTGCCCCAGAATCAATGAGCCTAGCAAAGTATGCCGAATCTGATTGATCCAGTTTTCTTGATAGAGCTGGCTGAATTCTATACCGAAGCTGAATAGGAAACTAAGCCAAATGGCTGCAGATAACCTCATGCGTACGAATAAAAAACGGAACCCGAAATAAACCATCATGGCCCACAGCATATCCCCGGCATTCTGCGCAAAAAATGCCAGCAGCCAATCGCTGTATTTTCTGGAGGCAAGTCCTAATGGTATGGTAATCGCTGTTGCTATCAAATAAAATACTCTCATTTTAAGATAAAACTGGTTAGTAGATTCTTTCTTCGTATTCAATGCGTTCCCTCTTAACATAATTTAAATGCAATATTTGTAAGTTTCAATATAACGAGTTTACGAGGAAAAAACAACTTATGCTAGAATTTAATATAAGTGAATTTGTCAGGATATCGATTTGAAAAGGAGTGTATTAAAATGAAGAATGATATCGCTTTCATTAACGATGTACGGGAGAAACTTTGGGAAACTGTAGAAGGTTTCTCAGATGAACAGTTAAATGAAAAGGTGAAAGAAGATAAATGGTCTATTATGCAAGTGTTAGATCATTTGTACTTAATAGAAATGAGCATTACGAAAGCGATAAACAAAATCCTGAAGAACGGTGAAGCTGTATCAATCCAACTAAAACCTATTCAAAACACGGTAGACCGTTCAATAAAAATAGAAGCTCCGCCTTATGTTGTGCCTACTGAAAATTTTTTAACGTTAAACACAGTCAAAGAGAAGTTAAAGAGTTCACGAGAGTCGCTGTTACAGCTAGTAAACCAAACATCCAAAGAAATCCTGCAGGAAAAAGGATTCCCACATCCCGTCTTCGGCTTAATGAGCCTGGATCAATGGATACCCTTTATCGGCTACCATGAAAAAAGACACCTTGAACAAATAGAAGAATTAATTGCTTTAAAAAAGCAACCAGGTGAAATCGTTTAAAACAGAACTATATTCAAAAAAGAGCTTACCAGCGTGTGAGCTCTTTTTTGAGTGTTTGATGGTGTACAAGAAGAATGGTTTAACAGCGTTATTAATAATCTATAATAGAATGGCAAGTTTTACCGATATAGTAAATATGGCTTTTACCAATCTTGATTTTAGATTGGCTTGAATAATAGATAAGGAGTTTTATTAATGGAGGCAGTCACTCATACATATTATATACCTCTTGTTGTGCTTTCAATTATTATTGCAGTAATAGCTTCATTTGCTGCTTTAGAGTTAGGTGTTCAAATAAAAAAGGCAAAGTCTTCTGCGCGTCACATTTGGTTAATAACAGGAGCTATTGCCTTAGGGCTGGGCATATGGGCTATGCATTTTATAGCGATGCTTGCCATGCATCTTTCCATTCCGGTTACCTATAATTTAACGATGGTCATAGTATCAATTCTTCCAGCCGTTATTTCCTCAGGTCTTGCTTTTTATATCATCAGCAGAAGTAAAATGGGAACTCGGCAAGTTTTGCTGGGAGGATTTTTGATAGCATCAGGAATCGTGTGTATGCATTTTACAGGAATGACAGCTATGAAAATGGGAGCGATTATTGAGTACAGTCCTTTTTTATGGATTCTCTCTGGGATCATTGCCTTTATCGCTTCAATTGTCGCGTTATATTTGTTGTTCTTTGTAAGTGAAAACAGCAGCGATAAGAAAATGTGGTGGAGGAAAACAGGCAGTGCCCTCATTATGGGGATGGCGATTGCTGGCATGCATTATGTGGGGATGTCAGCTGTTAGCTTTAAACCTCATCATCATTCAAACTTAGCAGGAGCACAGATCGATAGTACATTTTTAGCCTATGTAATCGGAGCAGGCACACTCATCATTCTAGGTTTAGTTTTTATTAGTACTTTTATAGATAAACGATTTCGGTATCAATCGTTATTTTCAGAAAGAAAATTCCGTTCAGTTATAGAGTCCGCTAATGATGCCATTATTCTAGCTGATAGTAAAGGAACGATTATATCATGGAACTATGGAGCCCAGCAGATCTTTGGGTTTCAAGATAAAGAAGCAATAGGAAGAAATCTTCAAATCATTATACCTGATAAATATAAAATGGCTCACCAAAAGGGAATGGAACGTTTCCTTTCTGAAGGTAAACCAAAGGTAATGGGGCAAACCGTTGAACTGGAAGGGTTAAAAAAAGACGGTCTCGAATTTCCAATCGAACTTTCTCTGGCGGCGTGGAAGGAAAATGACGATGTCTATTTTAGCAGTATCATCCGAGATATTACCGAACGAAAAAGAAATGAGAAAAAAATTCATCAGATGGTTTATCGTGATCCATTAACCGGACTTCCTAATCGTCTGTTATTAAACGACCGTCTTTCCCAAGCATTAGAGCAAGCGGATGAAAATAAGCATACGATCGGTATCCTATTTATTGACCTGGATCGCTTCAAATTTATCAATGATACATTAGGACACTCGGCTGGTGATCAATTGTTAATAGAGATTGCCAAAAGAATTGAAGACAGTGTAGGGAAATCAGATACGGTATGCAGGCAAGGCGGGGATGAATTTATCGTATTGATCCCTCATTCAACCTCTGATGAAATCACGAAAAAAGCTCAGAGAATAATCGAGATTTTTAGTCAATCCGTTATGCTCAATGAACAAGAGTTATTTGTCACACCTTCGATTGGGGTAGCCGTGTATCCATCAGACGGCAAAGATATCGATACATTGATAAAAAATGCGGATACCGCAATGTACCGCGTAAAAGAACAAGGTAAAAATAATTTTCAATTTTACACGCCAGAAATGAATGAATTAGTATCAAAAAGAATGAAGCTCGAGATCGGGCTTCGGAAAGCACTGGAACAAAACGAGTTTAAGATTGTTTATCAGCCGCAGGTAGATGTAGTCACAGGGGAGCTAGTTGGGGTAGAGGCACTTATTCGCTGGCACCATCCTGAATGGGGGAATATCTCTCCGGTTGAATTCATCCCAATCGCAGAAGAAACAGGTTTAATTTTACAAATAGGAGAATGGGTTCTTCACGGAGCTTGTCTTCAAAATAAAACATGGCAAAATGCAGGATATCCCCCTATAAAAATGTCAGTTAATATTTCATCAAGGCAATTTCAACAGAGCGATTTAGTTAAAATGGTCAGTGGCATTCTGGAAAAAACGGAACTTCATCCTAACTATCTTGAGCTGGAGTTAACGGAAAGCATCATCCAAGATTCAAAATATGCGGTATCTAAAATGGAGCAATTAAAAAGCATGGGGATTCATTTGTCCATTGATGACTTTGGAACAGGATACTCTTCATTAAGCTATCTAAAGACCTTTCCAATCAATACTTTGAAAATTGACCAGAGCTTCACAAGAAATATCTATACGGATGCAAAAGATGCTTCGCTCGTGGAGACGATTATTAACATGGCTCATAACCTGAACTTAAAAGTAATAGCTGAAGGAGTCGAAACAAAAGAGCAGCTCCAATTTCTAAAGCAAAGACAATGCAATGAAGCTCAAGGATACTTTTTCAGCCAGCCGGTATCTGCTCAAGAAGTTTCATCCATGTTTGAACAACAAGTGGAATCGGACAGGACCATGTCCACAATGAATTAGTTTTTTGAAAATAGAAATTAAAATGACTTAAAAAGATGCTGTAACAGCTTTTTAAGTCATTTTTTTATGGCAGGTGCGAGAAATACGAGCGGAATATGAGAAATACGAGCGCAAAATTAAATAGGAAAAGGGGTCTGTCCCGGGACAGACCCCCTCATTATACAAAGTTAATTTCTTATTAAAAAAAGATTTGAAATTTATGGTAATCTAGTATTTGAATTGATCTTGTTAATGAAAATAGGAGATTATTAAAGTGGAATTAAAAGGCCAAGCCAAATGAAGAGAAGGATGGTTTCATGCTAATAAAAAAAGACGATTTAACCGGAATGGAGATTGCTGGTTTGATTAACGAGCACCTTTATAGCATGACGCTTCATTCACCACCTGAAAGCATACATGCATTGGATCTTGATTCATTGCGGAAACCGGACATTACATTTTGGAGTGTATGGGAAAGTGGAGAATTGATGGGTTGCGGGGCTCTTAAAGAACTGGACAGACAGCATGGCGAGATCAAATCCATGCGGACCTCATCATCGCATCTTAGAAAAGGTGTAGCGAGAAATATGCTGCAATACATAATAGATGAAGCCAAAACACGCGGGTATAAAAGATTAAGTTTAGAAACTGGATCACAGAAAGCCTTTGAACCTGCAAGAAGACTATATGCTAGTTTCGGATTTCAAAATTGCCAACCGTTTGCAGATTATAAAGAAGACCCTAATAGCTTTTTTATGACAAGAGAATTATAAAAAAATTCAAAAAATGGCTGTCAACAGACTATGGATACTCTATAATAGAATTACATAAATAAACCAATCAGTCGATTTTTATAAAAAGAGGAGGATTCTACATGAAAGATTACTTTTATGCTCAAAATCGCAGCCGTTTAAAGGAAGTGCTGCCGAATGAATCTGTGACGATTCTTTTTGCGGGGGAAGCACCTTTTAAGACTGCAGACGAACGCCACAAATTTGTCCCGAACCGTAACTTTTACTACCTCACAGGAATCAACGAAGCAAACGTTACCTTAGTAATCAAGAAGACAGGTAATGAAGTAAAAGAAACGTTGTATATCGAAAAAGCAGATCCTGTCATGGAGAAGTGGGTTGGCAAAACCGTTTCACAAGAAGAGGCAAAAGCGATCTCAGGAGTCGAAACGGTAGTGTTTCATGAGAACTTTGAAAAGATGTTAACTCAAACATTTTTTAATGAAAATATGAAACATGTATGCTTGGATCTAGAACGCCGTGAATGGTCTGGAACCCATACAAAAACGCTGCAGTTTGCCAAGCATCTGCGCGAACATTATCCACACGTAACAATCAGCAACGTGTATCCTGAAATTTGTGAACTGCGTGTTGTGAAAACAGCTGTTGAGATCCAAAAGATAAAAGAAGCGATTAACATCACAAAAGAGGGCATATACAACGTACTGAAACATGCAAAAGCAGGTATGATGGAATACCAGCTGGAAGCACATTTTGACTTTGTTCTGAAATCTTCTGGCGTGAAGGATTTTGCTTTCGGAACGATTTTAGCAAGCGGCAAGAACGCGACGGTTCTTCATTATGAAGATAACGATGCCCAGATCAATCAAGGGGATCTGATTCTGTTAGATCTTGGTGCACAGAAGGATTACTACAATGCGGATATTAGCTTTACATTCCCAGTCGACGGAAAGTTCTCGCCGCGTCAAAAAGAGATTTACAACATTGTGCTTAAAGCGTTAAAAGAAACGACGAAGCTTGTTAAGCCGGGCTCGAAGTATGCAGAATTAGATAAGCATGCTCGTAAAGTTTTATCTGAAGAACTAAAGAATATTGGACTCATTCAAGACGATTCCGAACTTTCGAAATACTATTACCATAGTGTAGGGCATTTCCTTGGTTTGGACACTCATGATGTCGGATCATACAAAGATCGTGTGCTTGAGCCAGGTATGGTTCTTACAATCGAGCCAGGCTTGTACATTGAAGAGGAGTCGATTGGAATTCGTCTCGAGGATGATATTCTTGTAACAGAAGACGGTCACGAGAATCTTTCAAAAGACATCATCAGAAGTGTAGAAGAAATCGAAGAATATATGGCAATGAACAAGCTGCTTGTTTAATAAATAATGAAAAAGTCTGAATCCAAAAGCTTAATTTTGGTTCAGGCTTTTTTAATAAAAGGCTCTGTTGTCCTGACTGCGAATCAGAACATATCGTTCGGCATGGCAGGTTATCTAGAATCACGATATAAACGTTACTGCTTGTTTAACTAACGGGCAGTTTAGTTCAACAAGAATACCTAGCCGATGTTTTTTGCTCTGTTTAAGAATAATGGTGATTTTTGATAACTCTTCGAAATCTTACTTTCAGTTACCTGTCAGATGGTAAGAGAAATAGGAATAGTATATTACTGGATTAATAAAATTGAAACAGGAAGAAAAATGAGGTGATTTTATTTTAGAAAAACTCAGGAAAATTAATATGAAAACTGCTGTATTTATGGGAATTATTTTTTACTCTTTGACTATCTTAATCCACTTTCTTATTATAAGCAAAAGTATTCCATTCACATGTGTTAATGGTGGAAGGTCTGAATCATTCGCTGAACAGCTACCAATATCTGTTATAAATATCGTTATTTCTATTATTGGAGTAGTTTTTACGTTGATTGTTGGTAGAATTAAACTATATAAATACAAAAGAGGAATAACCGTTATATGTTGGTTTTTTGTTGTACTTTGGTCTTTTGGATTTATACAACAATTGTTTGGAACACCTTTTGAAAAAATGGTTTGTTCGTTAGTATTGCTTATTGGAGTTATCTCGAACTTGCGTATGGCGATTGAAAAAAAATAGATGTAACTATTTAATTAATAAGTTTGTGAACAATTACACTTAAACTAAAGGGGTGCGTTAGTTTAACAAGCAAATATTATAAAAATGGAACTTCCACAAATTGGTAACTTTCATTTTTATAAGTAATATCAACATTAAACTTTAACAGAGCCTAATAAAAAAGCTCTGTTAATTGATAGTGTTGATAATCCTTGGAAGTCAGAAAATCCACTCCCTTTTCGCGGACGAACCGCCAAGCCTCCTCGTCGGGTCTCGGCAGTCTGTTTTTTAGCCTGAGTGTTAAGATTTTCTTTGCCATTTCAACAGCGATGTTTAACAGAGCCAACAAAAAAATATCCCGCATTTGGGATCTTTTTATCTGTATTTATCGTGCGAATCCATATTTCGATAAGAACGAAGGGACGTTATGAAGGCAGCGTATGCTCCAATAGCCGCATTTCCGTAAAAAACACCCATGAAAATGCCTGCCCACAAGTTATTTGGATGAGCAATGAATATCGAGATGAAAAGTCCTAACAAGTTGGCGACCGTTGGAATCCAGGAATGAAACTTTGGAAAAAAGGCTTTCAATAGTTCGATCAGGACAATGATTGCGGGCACGGCAATTAATGCATCCCAAAAGTTTGTATGAATAATAGGGAATTCCTCCAAAAAAAAGCCTCCTTAACCGTCCCGTGAATTTTGAAGTACATATATACTTTATACAGTTTACAGCTAATTTTTCCTGTTTTATTCATTGGAAAAGAACATATTTTAAACATCTTGCTCAATGTTGTGCAATAATGGAATCAATAAAAAACTGGGAGGTGCTTTTATGAATGTAGCATTAATAAGCAAGTGGCATGTACATGCAGTTGATTATGCAAGAGAAGCACAAGAAAATGAATCGATCTCCATCAAACAAGTTTGGGACGAGGATTCCTTACGCGGTAAACAGTGGGCTCAAGAATTAGGTGTTCCGTTTGAAGCAGATTTGGAAGCAGTTTTATCGAATCCCGAAATTGATGGAATCATTATCACAACTCCTACTAACCTACATAAAGAAGTCATCATCGCTGCGGCCAATCATGGAAAACACATCTTCACTGAAAAAGTTTTAGCATTCTCTGTAGAGGATTGTGAAGAAATCTTCTCAGCGGTTGAAAAAAACAATGTTCATCTTATGCTGTCACTTCCAAGGCTGACAGAGAGCTTCTATCTCTATGCACAAAATGTTGTCGATCAAGGTTTGCTTGGAGACATCACAAATGTGAGATGCCGAGTGGCTCATAATGGAGCAGTGCCGTCAGATGAGAACGGTAAAGGATGGCTCCCGGATCACTTTTTTGATAAGGAAGCTTGTGGAGGGGGAGCGCTGATTGACCTTGGTGCACATCCGATCTACTTAACGAATCGCTTAGGCGGAAAAGTGAAGAGTGTCAGCGGAAAATTAAGCCGTTTCCACAACCGTGAAGTCGATGATAATGCGGTTGTTATGGTTGAATACGAATCTGGAGCAATCGGACTCATTGAGACAGGATTCCTTTCATTTGGAAGTCCGCAGCAGCTGGAGCTTTATGGTACAGAAGGAACACTTTTAATCGAGGATAAAGTAGCACGAATTAAAAGCAAACACCTTGGTACAGGCGAGTGGGTTACGCCGGAATTTCCAGAACCAAAGTCTTCGGCAATACAGCAATGGGTGGATTCTGTTGAAAATGGAAAACAGCCATTCATCACAAAAGAAGATATGTATAATTTAACCGTAATTAACGAAGCAGCGGCTTTATCGAACGAAGAAGGCCGTCATGTGCTAATTTCAGAGATTACCAAGTTCCCAATCGTATAAATGGAGAGAAAATGGCTTAAAAGTGTCTTGAAATGGCACGTTTTAAGTCATTTTTTATTCTCGTCCATGTTTTGAGGGTGAAATTCATTAAAATTTAGGATTCGATGCTCTCGAATCCTCTTCATTTTAACCTTCGTCTTCATATATCCACGGCAAACAGTCATAATTCCACGAAAATCAGCCATAATTCCACATTAAATTCGATATAACCACGAACCGACAAAATACGGCGGCAAAATCAGCAGTCGCTCATGCTCTTGTCCAGCTACAATACCGATATTCAACAATTCTAATGAGGTGCAGCCGGTTTACCACGAATGAGGGAAACAACCCAGATAATCAAGGGAAAAAAGAACAACCATATGATTGCATATACATCATAAATAGGGGTGAATTCAATCAAATAACTGCTGCTTGGAAATATGACTAGAGATACAACAAACATCAATAGTCCGATTGGGAAAGTTAATAGTTTATAGTCATGGATTCTTAATGAGTGTGATATGCCAACACACAAAATATAAGTCAAAACAATTAATTTTACATAAACGGTAATAAACCAAATAAGGGCCATAAATGCTTCCACCCTTTGAAAAAACTCACGAATGTTGATGGTTTTCGATAAATCAAAAGTAGGATATATACTTCGGCTCGTTTCATTTACACCCATTACTAAAATGGATAAGGTGGATATGAGGATGAGTATACCGCCGCCAAGAAATGTTCCTAGCAAGTATGCACCTCTTGTTTTCTCAGGTTGGTTCACATTCGGAATGATCATTAAGAATAGGATAAGTTCCAAGAATGGGAATACGATTAATGAAACTGAGGAACGTAATACAGGTTTCATTCCGTTCTCTAAGATTGGTAATAGGTTGATGATTTGCATTTTTGGAAGAAGAGTAAAAAATAACACCACAAAAAGGATAACCAGCCAAGGCAGAAAAAGTTCCGTTGTCCGCGTAAAGGTTTCTAGTCCTAACCGGACACCATAAAGCACAATAATCAAGAACAATAGATGGATTGCTTCGATCGGTGTTTCGACCATCATAACCGTCGTCATGAAATCACCAATGTTACGCAATACAAATACGGCCAAGATAAAAACATAGCTTAAGAAAAAGATCAAAGAGAAAATTCTTCCTAAAACCGGGCCAAATACTTTTTCTATAATCTCTGCAAAGTTAATAAAATGAAATCTCTTAGAAAGTGACCAATTTAACAGAACCAAAAGTAAACCGATACCAAGTCCGATTAATCCAGCAAGCCAAACATCTTGCTTTGCATTTGCAGCTAGGATGGATGGGATAATTAAAATCGCAGTCCCCACCGTATAAAGGGCAACCAATATAGTGAATTGTCTAATACTGATGATTCCTTTTTCAAACATACGTGCCTCCAAAAACGTAGTTACAACCCATCAGTTATCGGTTTTAACAGAAAAGAAATCCAATCAAGGGGTGTAGGTATAGTTTTGCCAAGTATTTGCATGATTAAAAGGGCAAATCCAAAGCTAATCAGACCTAAATATATCCACAGATCTTTTTTATAGGTGTTTTTTATTTTGATTAGTGTAGGTCCATCAATAAAAAGAATGGCTGCAGCTATTAACATAGGAAACATATATTTAAACATCGTTATTTTTTATCAAACTCATTTAAGAATGAGTTGCTGTTTTTACCAATTTTATCAATATGAACATTGACCTTGCTTGTGATTTTTATCTTTACAAATTTTTCGTCCCATCCTTTTTTCGCAGTCTTCCAGTATTTTGGATCGGAACGATGGATGACTTTTCCTGCTCCGAGAAAATCTATTTTATATTTTTTTTGAGCAGCAATAGCAGCTTCGGTTATTTTTCCATGGATATCGTGTTCTACTAATTTTTCGATTTTATCAATAGTGGCTTGCTTAGTTAGATTGATGGAACACCCAACTTCCCCTACATTTGCATGTGCATTAACAACAGCATGTACGTGCGGGATGCCGTTCTCCATCTTACTTTTTACCTTTGTGTGTGTATCAATTATTTCTACTGATAGACGATCTTGCTTTTGATCTAAACAAGGGACCGTAACAATGGTACTTTTGACATTATCGTTGAAATAGTTGTAACCTTTGCTTTCATGTTCGGTCAGCCAACCTTTTAATTTATCTTTTTTAAATACAGCAAGATTGATATATTTCAGTCTGACTTTTGGATTAGTGGTTTGAAGATTACTCATTTTTTCGCCTTCCTTAGGATTTCCAATTATTTTTAAACCTGTAATGACCGGTTCTTTGCCCTCACTTGTTAGATCATCGATTAATTTTCCGAACGTAAGAGCATAAGAAGGCGCAAATACTTCTTCAGACGTTTTCAGTTTTGCAAAAATATTCTGTGCTGCGATCTTCTCCACTGGAACAAGGATATTTAGCACTTCATCAGCTCGATGCCCTTTAGCAACAACAACAACAAAGTCAGACCGGAATTCTTGATCTCTGGCAAGTAAATCGAGTGATTTAGAAAATCCTTCTTTAGCAATTTTTTCTCCTAAAACGAGTACTTTGAGATGAGGATAGAAAGTTTTCCTTGGTGCAGTTTTCGTTAATCGCCTAATCGCATCAAAAATCGTATCGCCTTTTTCTTGATAAGTAACAATTGGAGCTCTTGAAGTATCCATTTGTTTTGAAGCAATAGAAGCTGGATTAACAATCTGCACCGTAACAACATATTGATCGTCTTCTTTATCAATTCCCAGGGCTACGGCAAGACCTAATTCTTCTAACTCTCTGTTGTTCCAGCATCCTGATAAGAAAGGGCTTAACGCAAAAATAAAGATTAATATCCATTTTTTATAGAACATGATGATTACCTCTATTTCTGATCAGATGATGTTTTGGGTTCTCGATCGATATTTTTTTGATTGACTAAACGTGGGCGTGTGAGTAACTTCCATCTTGGTTTTCTCCATAGCGTATCTTTCATATCAGATTTAATATATGGTGCCATCGGAGCCATGTAAGGAATGCCAAATGACCGGAGGCTGCACAAATGAAGGGAAAGTGCGAATAAACCAATCGTAATGCCGTAAAGACCAAAAGTCCCTGCTAAAATCATGAAAATAAATCGCAGAATCCGAATGGAAATACCCATATTATAAGCGGGTATAATGAAGTTCGAAATCGCTGTAATGGAAACGACAATTACCATCGCAGCAGAGATAATTCCAGCCTCGACAGCAGCTTGACCAATTACTAACGCCCCAACAATAGATACGGTTTGACCGATCGCTTTTGGAAGCCGCAGTCCAGCTTCCCTCAAAATTTCCAGGGTGATTTCCATAATCAATGCCTCTATAACAGCAGGGAAAGGAACACCTTCTCTTTGTGCGGCAAGACTGACTAATAGTGTAGAAGGGAGCATTTCTTGGTGAAAGTTAATAACAGCGACATAAACAGAAGGTCCCAGCAATGATATAAAAAAAGCAGAAACGCGTAATATTCTTAAAAGAGTTGAAATATCCCATCTCTGATAATAATCTTCTGCCGCCTGAAAAAAGTGCGTGAACAAGGCAGGGACTAGCAAGACGAAAGGTGTTCCATCAATGACAATCGCGATGCGTCCTTCTAATAGCCCCGCAGCAATCACGTCAGGTCTTTCCGTGTTATATACGGTTGGAAAAGGAGTGTATGTCTCGTCTTGAATAAATTCCTCGATATAGTTGCTCTCGAGAATTCCATCGATATCGATTCGGTCCAGCCGCTGATGAACTTCTTTTACAAGTTTTTCATTCGCGATTCCGTGTATATATACCACTGCTACCCTTGTTTGTGTTACATTTCCGATTGGCTTGGACTCAATCCATAAACGGGGATCTTTAATTTTACGGCGGATCAATGTGGTATTGATTTGAATGGCTTCCGTAAAAGCTTCTTTCGGACCTCTTACAACATTTTCTGTTGCGGATTCTGAAACATCACGACCTTTCCAGCCGCACGTATCCATCCCGTAGCCCATTGATGCGGAGTCTAATAAAAGAACGGTATTTCCAGAAAGTATTGATCGGTAAAGACCAGTAAAATCATGTATTTCACTTAAATGGCTGATAGGAAGGGAAAGGTGCTCAATCCAATCGGATTGACTCAGTGTTACAGAAGTATGACTTTTCAGTTCTTTAGACGAGACGGAAATGTTCTCTAAGAAATGATTGATAATCTCTTTATTAACTAAACCCTCAATATAAATCAATGCCGCTTCTTGTTTGAGTGATTCATTTACTAGGAATTTAGCGAAAACTAAATCCGAACTATGCCCAAATGAAGTATTGATCTGAGAGATGTTTTTTTCAAGGTTTGAATACAATGCGTCTTCAGCAGAAGGAGCCGCATCCGATTTAATTGAATTATCATTGGCGATTTCATTGTCGAGTAGCTTTTTAATGCGTCTTTTTTTAAATACCATTGAACATAGCTCCCCGCGTATATTTTTTGATATTTTTACCAAAAAACACAATTCTATTCGAGAGCTATGATTCTTTAAAATCGTTCTTCACATGTAAAACATGATAAAATGAAACAAAACAATGGGAGTTGATTGAAAATTGAAACAAGAGATGATTGAAAGATTTACGTCTTATGTAAAAATCGATACGCAATCAGATTCTAGCAGTGAAAGCACACCATCTACACCAGGTCAGCTGACATTAGCCAGCCAATTGGTAGAAGAATTAAAGGGAATTGGCATGGAAGAAGTAACGATAGATGAAAATGGCTATGTGATGGCTACACTTCCATCCAATACAGAAAAGGATGTACCGACGATCGGCTTTTTAGCTCATGTGGATACGGCGACTGATTTCACAGGCACAAATGTAAATCCACAAATCGTTGAGAACTATAATGGAGAAACGATTATCTTAAATAAAGACTTACATATCGAATTATCACCGGCTGATTTTCCAAGTTTGCTAAATTATAAAGGACATACTTTGATCACAACAGACGGAACAACATTGCTCGGTGCAGATAACAAAGCAGGCATCGCCGAAATCATGACAGCAATGAAATATTTGATCGAGCACCCGGAAATCAAACACGGAAAACTAAGAGTAGCTTTTACACCAGATGAAGAGATTGGAAGAGGACCACATAAGTTCGATGTGGCTGCGTTCGGTGCTAAGTTCGCGTATACAATGGACGGCGGACCGCTTGGTGAACTTGAATATGAAAGCTTCAATGCAGCTGATGCAAAAATCACGATTAAAGGGAAGAACATCCATCCGGGTTCTGCCAAGGACAAGATGGTTAACTCCGTGAAAATTGCGATGGAGCTGCAAAGCAAGCTTCCAGTGGAAGAAGCACCTGAGCATACGGATGGGTATGAGGGCTTTTATCACTTGACTGGAATAAGAGGCGACGTAGAACAAACCAAACTCGGTTATATTATTAGAGATCATGACAAAGCACTTTTCCAAAAAAGAAAAGAAACGATGCAAGGAATCGTTGATGATTTAAAAGCAAAATACGGTGAAGACAAAATTGTATTGAAGATGGAAGACACATATTACAACATGAAAGAGAAGATCGAACCAGTAAAAGAAATTGTAGACCTTGCTTATAAAGCGATGAAAAATTTGGAGATTGAACCGATCGTCAAACCGATTCGCGGCGGAACGGACGGTTCACAGCTGTCTTACATGGGATTGCCGACGCCAAATATTTTTACAGGCGGAGAAAATTACCACGGCAGACACGAATACATCTCAGTCGACAACATGATCAAAGCAACACAAGTAATCGTTGAGCTTGTTCAGCTGTTTGAGCAGGAAGCATAAATTGATGATAAGGAGGTTAACTCGTTAGGAAGCGAGTTAGCTTTCTTTTTTAATGCCCGATCCTTGATGTCGGACTATTTTGATAGGATTCCGTCCCTCATTTGCAGGCGTATTTTAATTAAAAGTAAGGGAATAAAAGGAAGTTTGGGTCATTTTGTAGAAAAGGTATAAGCTGTTGAACCATTTGATCATAAGAAGTGATTGGCTGATGAAAAAAATTCACGAAACACAATCATCCAAAAGAACGTTTGATGAACAGGAACAAAAGATTTATTCGCCAATCGAGAATCTGCAAAATATAGAATCCGGAGGTTCGCTCAATAAAAAAGGGTTAGAAAACGTAAGCGGCTTGCCTAAAGGGATTAAGCTTTTGGGCTATGTCCTTTTCGGTCTGTTAGGTGCATCCATGCTGCTCGTGATGGTCTTGAACTTTTTTGAAAATCATTTGAAATAAAGAAGGTGCAGAGCTTGTTGTCACAAGGTGTCATTGTTCGAAACAATCAACTTTTGCTGGTCAAACAAAAAGTAAAACGAGGCGATATCGTCTGGAACTTCCCCGGGGGCGGAGTCGAATCAGCCGAGACGTGTGAACAAGCTTGCGTCCGAGAAGTAAGAGAGGAAACAGGGTATAACGTCAAAATCATCAATCTTCTTTTTAAAAATGGATCTAAACATTCCTATTTGTGCGAGGTTGTTTCAGGAGAACTTACTATCGAAGAGGATGAAGATATTTTAGATGTTCGCTGGGTAGATTTGTATGACGACTCATATTTTGACGATGTATCAACGCCGATTATTGAGCTTGTAAAAAAATTAACAATGCAGGAGAGGTAGAAACTCTATGTTTAAATCGAAAAAATTTATCACCTCGTTAGTCATTCTCAGTCTAATCATCCTGTTAATCTTTCAAAAAAGAGATGTGATCTTCCAACAAGGGAATCCCATTCCGTATGCATTGGCCATATCAAGAATGATTGTACAAGATAAAGGAATTGTTGAAGTGTGGAAAGGTGAGCAATATGTAGTAAAACGAAATAAGCTGGAGCCATTTATTACGAAGATGAAAAAAGATGGTTGGGAATACGTAGGAAGAGATAAGAAAGCAAATGCACTGCTTTTCAAAAAAGAAAATCAGTCGATGAGTGTCAGTTATCAATATTATACGAGATACTTCACGATTATTTTTACATAGACCATGAAAGATCAATTATTCATAGAGAACAAACTGCGCATAAGACGGATGCGTCAAGCAGACTATCCCATAATGATGAAATGGCTAAACGATCCCCATGTTTCAAAATACTATGAAGGTGCCCCGATTAGTTTGGAACAAGTCATAGATAAATATAAACCTAGAATTGAAGATCGGCATTACGTGAAACCATGCATTGTGGAATATCAGAATAACCCTATTGGCTATATACAGTACTATCAAATACCAAAGTCAGAATTAGAAAAATATGATTACTCAAGTGCTCAATTAATCTTCGGAATTGATCAATTCATTGGTGTAACAGAATTATGGGGTAAAGGGTTCGGTACTTCCATGATCAGAATGATCCTGAACTATTTAATGATAAGCAAAGGTGCTGCAATGGTCCTATTAGATGTAAAAAAAACAAATACAAGAGCCATTGCAAGTTATGAAAAATGCGGATTTCAAATCGTGAAGAGCTTAGATGCTGATTCATATTTGATGGAATGGGGCATGAAAAAAGAGGAGATTGAAAAATGAATTTTCACATTAGAGTAAGAGCAGGGGCAGTCATTATCGAAAACAATTCTATTCTTTTAATCGAGTTTACGGACGAAAACGGGCTGCATTACAACTTGCCGGCAGGCGGTACAGAACCCAATGAATCTATTAAAGAAGCAGTTCAGAGAGAAGTGAAAGAGGAAGCGTCTGTTGAAGTCGAAGTGGGACCATTAGCATTTGTTTATGAATATGCACCACACTTGAATCAGCAGAAATATGGAGACAGACATTCTTTAGGGCTTATGTTTGAATGTAAGATTAAAGAAGGATTTTCACCTAAGCTACCTGAAAATCCTGATTCGAATCAGACAGGTGTAAAATGGATACCTCTTTCTGAATTACATAACATCATCCTCTATCCAAATATCAAAGAACATATTATCGAGTATTCAAAAAACAAGAGAAATATAGACATGATTGAAGAACACGAATTAGAGAAGTATATATTAACCTGACTCTAAGGAGATTCATCATGCAAGAAAAAGAGATTCCTACCTTAACTGGGGATATCGTAACGTTAAGAAAAATTGATCCTGAACGTGATCGTGCAGCTTTTTATAAAATGTTTCTGGAACCAGATATGCATCTTTGGACAGGAAACCGGATTTTTCAAAATCAAACCGAAGCTTATGAGGAGTTAAGAAAATATCGCGATTTAGATCAATTAATGGCATGGGCTATCATAAAAAATGAGACACAAGAATTTATCGGAACTTATTGGGTGGCGCCAACCGTTGTGGAAGGAAAAAATATTATCTCTGCTGAAGCGCAGCGTATAAACAAAAGCCATTGGAGAAAAGGATATACAAAAGCATCCCGACATCTGGTTTATGAGTTTGTTTTTACTATTTTAGAAGTAGAAGAAGTTCATGCCCAAGCGTGGGAAAACAATATCAATTCATGCAGATCTATGGAAAAAGCGGGATTTGAGTTAATCCAGTCGATTGCTAAACCGTTTGAGAAATACAGAGAAACATTTAAAGAAAATCATTATGTCCTCAAAAAAAGCCGTTGGAATTCAAGAGTTTAAGAGCTAAAAGGTACAGAATCTACCTGAGAAAAACACGATAAAGTATTGGAATTCAGGATCAATCAAAAATGTGGACTGTTCAAACAAAAATCAGACTCAATCGATCAAAAATCAGGCTCAATCAAACAAAAAACATTTATATTCAGACAAAAATCATTCTCTTCATATTGATTGTTCATCTGAGAAAGACAAAAAAAGCTGACGAGAAAAAAAGTGTTAAAAAATAAGGAGCGGATGGTTTCAATGTGGAAAACAATCAGTTCAAAGTATCAATACAAATCACCGTTCGGAAACTTAAGGATCGATACTTGTCAACTACCAAACGGCAGCGTAATTGACGAATATTATGTGAATGAGTATTCCGATTGGGTTAATGCTGTTGTTATAACAAAAGACAATAAGGTTGTACTTGTTGAACAATACCGTCATGCAGGAAATGGCTTTTTCCTGGAAGTTCCCGCTGGAAAAGTAGAAGATAATGAAAGTCATGAAGAAGGGATACTTCGCGAAATAAAAGAAGAAACAGGCTATATATCTAAGGAAAAACCAATCCTTCTAGGGGAATTTTGGACAAATCCTGCAACACAAACAAATAAAGTAGCTACATATCTAATCCTAGATGCTTTTGAAGCATTCAATCAAACTCTGGATACATACGAAGAAATAAATGTAAGGTTAGTAGATTTTGATGACATGGAAGAAATGATTCAAAATAAGCAGATTACGCAGCTTTTTACAGTCAGTGCCTATTACATAACAAAAGTGTTTTTATCAAATAAGGAGAGAATAAATGTCAAATAGCCAATACATGAAAATTGCAATAAAAACCCAATGCAAAGACAACGAACTAACCATTCGTCCTATTTCAAATGAAGATATTTCGAGACTGTGGGATTTGTTATATAAAGACGAATCACCTGAATGGAAAAAGTGGGATGCCCCTTATTTTGAACATAAACATGTGCCATATGAGAAGTTTGTTAAAACGAAAGAAAACTATGTGAATCAGGATAATCGCTGGGCAATTGTTGTAAATGATGAAGTAATCGGTACAGTAAGCTATTATTGGGAGCACGAGCCTTCCAATTGGCTTGAGATGGGCATCGGCATTTACGATTCGAAATTTTGGAATTGCGGTTATGGAACGAGAGCACTTCGATTGTGGATCAATCATCTTTTCGCAACAATGCCATTAGTGCGTGTCGGCTATACAACTTGGTCAGGGAATGAACGAATGATAAAAGTGGGCGAAAAGTTTGGCATGACGATGGAAGCAAGACTCAGAAAGTGCAGACTTTACAATGGGAAATACTATGATTCGATTCGAATGGGGCTGTTAAGGGAAGAGTGGGAAGTAAACGCAAGATTCAACTAGAAAGTAGGTAAGCAAAAAATGAACATACAAGAGATTATAAAAGATTTAACAGATAAAGGTAAGCTGCAGCATCACATTCAATATGAACAGCTAAGCGGAGGAACAACGAGCAAGTTATATCTTTGCAAGGATGAGAATACAAAATTTGTGATTAAAATGAATGAACCGCACGTACTGGAAGAGGAGTCAAATTTCCTGAATTTTTATAAGCAACTCAGTTTGTTGCCGAAGCTTGTATATGTGGATCCTTCGTTCCATTATATTGTTTATTCGTTTATCCCTGGCTCCGTTCACTATAACCGCAGCAAGAAAAACGAGCTGTTATTTGACCTGGTGCATGACCTAATCAATCATTATCAGCCCGTATCTGATTCAGAAGGCTGGGGCTGGGCAGATGAAGTAGTGGATTCATGGCAAGCCTTTTTAGAACAAAGATTCATGGAGGCAAGTAAAACATTAGATTCTCATTTGCAAAAAGAAGACCTCGACATAGTTGGTAAACTGGTTAAAAGCCCGAATAGGAAAAGCAAAAAAAAGGAACCTTATTTACTTCATGGTGATTGCGGCGTACACAACTTTATTTTCGATGATCGGAAATTATGCGGTGTGATCGACCCAACTCCTGTTTATGGAGAACCACTTTACGATCTCATTTATGCATTTTGCTCCTCACCGGATGATTTAACTAAAGAAACAATCAATACGGCAGTGAGTCATTTAAAAAATAATAGTCGTGATGACAAGTTCTTGTATGAAGAGGTGCTGATCGGATTATTCTTTAGAATCGCAACCTGTGTCAGACATCATCCTGACGATTTAGAAGAATATTTACGAGCTTGGAGTTATTGGAAGGACATTGTGCTTAAGGGAGAGTAATGAGGGGCATGGTCCAACAAACGTAGGCTGTAGTCCAACAAATGAAGGGTATGGTTCAACAAACGTAGGCAGTGATCCAACAAATGAAGATTGTCCTTTCTATAAATCTAATAAAACGAAGGTCGCCCCTATATATGGGTCGGTCTTCATTTTTTTATTATATAAAGAATATATCTGGATGGATCTGCACGGTCTTTTTCTACATAAATTTCGCTTGTTTTACTATTTTCAAAGACTCTTCCGCCATTTAACAAACCATATTTATCACCTTTTAGTTGTACAGTTGTAGGTTCGAAATTAGGTTTTGGCCGAGGATCACTAGTTTGAATAAAAGAGCCTTTACTCACATACTCCTGATTGTTATAAGAAAAAAATTGCGGGAAATCCGCATCCTCCTATAAGAAATAATGGTTGATGAAAGAATATGCCCCAAACACCAAGAAAACGAGGCAAATCAAAAAGAAAAACTTTTTCATTTAATCACCTTTCTCTTTTTACTAATCAAATCTATTAAACTTCTATTAGCCAGTGATTAGGTACTCGAAGTGCAGGAGGTAATTTCGTATATTTATCTCCTCTAGCCGAGTTCACTTGAGCTTGGGTGAGAAAGATACTTCCGGTTAAATCAGCTCCACTAAGATCCGCATCTCTAAAGTCAGCGCCGATTAAATCAGCATTCCTCATATCTGCTTGCCTTAAATCAGCAGCGATTACCAATGCCCCTCTCAAGTTAGCACCTCTAAGTTCAGCACCTCGTAACTTAGCTCCAATCAAATCCCTGCCTCTGTTCCAGCCTTTGTTTACGGATACTTTAGATCGCACTAATTTACTTGTTTGTAAAAGCAGCTCATTTACAATGACTCTATGGACAGGTATGTCCAAGGCAAATATCGCCTCTGGACCTAACATCGTTAGTTTTTCCGTTTCTTCAAATACAGCCTCCAATTGTGGATGGATAGGCTTGGCATCATCTAATTGCAGCGCCTCATATAAATAGTAGAGCATCTCATGGAGCTGCTGCATGATTGGCAGTATATCAAACATTGTTTTTGCTGATTCGGGGTTATCCCGCCAATCGTTTCCTTTGAAAGTAACTCGAGAAACCTTTTGGCCAGCTCCAAAGCAATCATAGGAAGTACAACCGCGAAATCCATTTTTTCTAAGATCTTGATGGATGCTGCAACGGTAATCAGTCTGTAAATTACGGCATGGCGTACCGCTATCTTTATTGAATGGAAAATCAGCTGATTTTGCATATGGCAGTGCTACACAGCATAAACCAAAACAATTTTCACAATCAGCCCGTAAATTGGCAAGGGTCTTCTCATTGCTTTTTAATGAATTATACAAAAATCACACTTCCTTTAACGGTTTTACCATCGTATAAAACGTGCTGCCTGGAGGGTAGTCTTCAATTTTACCAACAACCTTATAACCGTATTTTTCATAAAAGGTTCGTGCCTGGAAATTAAAAGTGGATAACAATGCCTTTACAGCACCTTTTTTAACTGCAATTTCTTCAGTCTTCTTTAATAAGGTTTGGCCAATCCCTTTGCCGCGAAGCTGTTCACTAAACCAAAAGTGGTCGATCTCCAGCCAATTCCAATAAATCCTCGCTGATATCCCACCCAGCCATTTTTGGTTTTCATCCGTCACTATAATGTGAATAGGCTGGACGGCGCCAATTTTTCTTGACTCTTTATGATGAAATGAATTTTCATTATTAAATTCTTTAATTTGACTGCCCAAAAAAGCTGCGAATTCATTGTTTTCTTCTAAACTAACTTCAATCTTGTAATCCATATTTTCCTCCTGTACACTAAATACCGGCAAATTCCATATTCCATTTGATTCTCAAAATTCCTTCTCACGATTGTTCTCTGTAAAACGTTTTTATGTGGAAATGAGGTAGTTTTAGGAGTGGAAATAGCTCCGGTATGTGGAAAAATCCGGAGTTTATGTGAACTTTACAGCCAATTTAGGAAACGTGCAAAAATAAAAAAACACTACCGTAAAATTGTAGGGGGTCTGTCCCGGGACAGACCCCTATCCTTTTTTCGATTGTTTTTCGAGGAATATAATAAATTTCTCACGGGCTTTAGTGTTATCAATGATTTTATTAACGCGGCGTTTGCTCTGTAAATATTTCCGAACATGAACATTCGTAAAAAAGAATTTTCTATATTTTTCATCATGATAAAGCCTATTAAACCAATCATAGGTTTTCAGCTCATCAATATGGGCATCGATTCTTCGTGTATCGAGTCCTGTGAAATTACCATTAGAAAATAAATCAAACATAAAATCAATAAAATCCCTCAGCATGCCAATCGACCACTCCTTATCTTCATTAATATGGATAGTGTATATCTAAAGGGGGAAAATGCAAAGATTGGAAATTGCTCAATTCGAGTTCTGTTTAAACTTTTTTGAAGGTTATTGAATGAAAATATCGAAGCTAACTAGAACCCAAAAGGTTAATAAGGAGATGATCAACATGAAGGCAAATCAAAAGATTACAACGTTTTTAATGTTTACAGGACAAGCTGAGGAAGCTATGAATCTATATACAACTTTGTTTGAAGATGGTGAGATCACAAAAGTTATGCACCAACAAGACGGGACAGTACTGCACGCAATCTTTACCTTAAAGGGACAGAAGTTTATGTGCATCGACAGCACGGTGGACCATGATTTCAATTTTACCCCTTCGATGTCCCTATATGTTGACTGTGAATCAGAAGAAGAAATCGATCGTTTATTTGAGAAACTATCAGAAGAAGGTACGGTCCTTATGCCGCTCGGCGAGTCTCCATTTAGTGCGAAATTTGGATGGCTGCAAGATAAATTCGGGGTTTCCTGGCAGCTGAATTTTCCCAAAAGCTAAATATTTACTAAGACAGGGTGACTACCATAAACAAGTTACTCATTAAAATTTATTCTGAATACTGTACTATGTTATTTTTACGAAAGAATAAGTAGATTTGATGTATATATTCTAGCGCGCATTATTAAGGTTTACCGTCAACTAACAGAAAATGGACCGCCTTCTCGAAAGGCGGTCTATTTATAATTTTACATCTATTAATTTAAATCGCTCACAAACAAGCAACATTTCTTCTGAAAATTCGAGCCCCATTTTACTTAATTCTGCAGTAAAGAACGCTACATGAGCTTCTTTCCAATATCGATATGATCTGTCGCCTTCGCCTTCTGCAACTGCGAAATCTTCAGGGACTTCATTCATGGGCATTGTTTTTACCTCTGTTGTTTTGATAATGGCAAGAGGCACGTCTTTGCTGCTTAATATGATGCTATAATCTCCAACGGAAGGCAGAGGTTCGTTTTCCATTTCATAAAAAATTAAGCCAGAACAAGTGGCAGTTTTAACACCATCTATAACTAATTGAGCTAAATGATCAGGTTCAGCTCCGAATTGCCACGCGCTTACCGACGCCGGTTTATTCTTACCTTCACTTTCCCAAAAGTCATCCCAATACTTTTGTGCTGCTGTGTTCATATTTTGTCTCCTTTGATATGTAGAGTTTCATTCTTTTTTAATTAAACTTACCATAAAAATACATTTAATAGTGTGTTAAAGGACTGCAAATCTACTATACATCAGGAAATTTATTGAATTTAACCACTCCTATAGCCTTATATTTACAATTAAACTGATCCGATTCGCCATCCGCTCCGTTAGCTTAGTGCAAGAAAAAAAATTACAGGAGTGTGATGAATCATGATGAAAAAGCTTGCAACTACAGGACTAGCAGTGGGATTGGCATTAGGAGGAAGTACAGCAGCCTTTGCTCACGATAACGGCACATCTGTAGATCTCAGCACAAAACTGAACGCTGCGATTGAAAACGGGGACAACGTTTCAAAAGCAGAATTCGAAGGCTGGGCAAAATCAAATGATTGGGAAGAAGCTGATCTTCAGGCTTGGGCGAAAGCCGAAAGTATGTCAGAAGATGAATTGCAGCAATGGGCAATGGACAATGGCTGGAGTGATGAAGACAGCTCACGTTTAGACTTGAATCTTGATGCAAATCTTGATCTCGAAAATATTTTGGATGAGGATAACGATAATTGGGATGACAACGATAACTGGAATCATCACGATGACGTAGATGATGAAGGTATCTTAGATGGCATCCTTGGTGATATTTTATAAGCAGGCAATAAACACAAAAAACCGTTCTCTTAAATTGAGAGCGGTTTTTTTCTTGTTTAACCAAAGCACAGAAAGTTACGAATTTGAGAGTAATTGTAACGAACACGCTGACGTCTGCCGTTTTGCCACGTGTAACCTGATACATTATTACGCCGTACATCCGTTGGATAAAACCAGATTTCACGCCCGAAAGGTCCTTGGAAACGTAGACCTAATAATCCCCAATTCCCTAAACAGCGGCATATCATGGATCGAATTTGATAAGATTGTGCCTGAGTTGTAAAAAATCCTTGCGGGATTTGCTGGCCGAACTGCTGTGTAAGCGGCTGCGGCGGTGGAGTAGAAGGCACATCATCTTCAAATCCATCAGGACGGTCAACATTCATTGAATCCTCATAAGAATGCTGGTGGTGATGGTTATACGGATTGTTGTTATACATATAAGTTTCCCTCCTTGTCTCAAAAATCTGAACTCAGAATATTCATATGTTGTACAACTCTGAAGTGAAGCTTGTTTACAGCCTAAATTTGAGTCCAAGCTGATTTGAGAACATGTGAGAAATAAAAAAATTACAGCAGCACTATCCTCATCAATCACATATACATTCTTGTGGGCGCTCATCCCGACAGCACTCGCTTTCATCACAGCTTTGATGATGAACAATGAACGATTGTCTTCATCAGTAGAGCATCAGCGGGCTTCAGCAGAGAAACTGGATTATTGATTTTTAAAAAAAGACGTGTCAAGAATCGCACGTCTCTCTTTTTTTGCAGTTTTAAAAATAAGTCCTAAGGCACAAATACTTGTATATGCTCTGGTAAGACATGAAGTTCTAGAGGCAGTTCACACCCTTGATCACCATCCACATTTGAACATAATGGATGTGAAGAAGAAATTTTTATAGCAGATGTACTGATATATTCTACTGAATCATGATTTATATGTTCTCCTTTGAGGAGTGATGCAGTTAACTTCATCACTTGAAAAATAGATGCATCCTTAATGATAATGCATTTTAAATGTCCATCATCAACTTTAGCGTCAGGTGCAGCTTTATCGAATCCTCCAACTGAATTGGTTAGAGTCGCTAATATCAACAATGCCTCACCATCCCATGTTCCGTTATCATGCTGAAGTTTTATTGGGAAAGAATGGTTTGAAGTCAAGGTTTTTAGCCCTTCAATAAAATAAGCTAGAGGTCCAAGAAGTGTTTTTTGTTTGGCAGACACAGAAAACGAAGCTTCTGCAATTTCTCCAACAGCAACAATGTTCATGAAATAAGTTGTGTTTATTTTTCCTATATCTACTGGTCTCGTATATCCTTCAGTTAATAACTCGATCGCTTGATCAGGCTCTAGCGGGATATGAAGGGCACGAGCGAAATCGTTCACAGTTCCTAAAGGAATAATGCCTAATTCCGGACGATGCTCTTGTTCGGCCAATCCATTTATCGTTTCATTTAATGTTCCATCTCCACCCATCGAAACGACAACATCAAACCGTTCTCGACAAGCAAGCTTAGCAAAATTTTCGGCATCCCTTTCTTTTTCCGTCATGCGCAAATCGACTGTGAATTCTTTTTTGATGAGTATCTCTTTTACACGATCTACATTTTTTTCTGCTTCTTCTTTTCCGGAAGAAGGATTACAAATAATCATCGCTTTTTTCATCGTTATCACTCCCTTATGAACATAGTCATTCATTCCCGATTTCTTCGAATAAGTAACAATAGTTTGAAATGATAAATAGAGTGGTACAATTGGTAGAGAATCACATAATCATTATTCAAAAAATGGAGTAAAGAGGTAATCAATTAAATGGAAGAAAAGTTAACTGACTATGAGAAATTAGTTCCTGCAAAGTTTAAGTCTATTGAAGAAGCCTCTACAAGTATTCTTCAGCTCATAAGTGAATTCGTTGATGTAAATACTATATTTATTGCTAAAAATGATAAGCATACGAATAAAATTATTAAAGTGTTTAATAGAGAGGAAGTTCTTTTAGAAGAGGGAAGTATATTACCTTTTAATGAGACGTATTGCAAGCTATCTGTAGATAACGGCCGAAACCCCTTATTGATCCCTGATATAAATCAGAACGAATTAACCAGAAACTTAAATGTAACTGCAAATTTAGGCAGCGGTTCCTTTATAGGAATACCGGTTTATTTTGAAAATGGGGAGAATTATGGAACCATTTGCGGGCTAGATACTAAATCTATTGAATTTACCGATAAACACATTCATATGTTCGAGACATTTTCTTCGTTGCTCACATATATACTCGAGCTAGATATGGCCAATAATGCTATCCATCAATTATCAGTTCCGATTGTTCCTGTTGTGAAGGGTATCGCAATCTTGCCCATTATCGGAAACTTATATGAAGCGCGTGCTCAAATGCTAATGGAAATCGTATTAAATAGAAGTCAAACATTATCTCTGAATTATCTTGTCATTGATTTATCTGGCGTAAGCAATATTGATAACGATGTGGCCCACTATTTAATACATTTAGTAAAAGCGTTAAGACTGTTGGGAATTACACCAATTCTTACAGGGATTAGACCAGAAATGGCAATCAAGGTTATTCAATCAAATATTGAGTTTGACGATGTAATTATTCGAGCTAATTTAGAGCAAGCCTTAACTTATATTGGCTTTTCATTAAATGATAATAGGAAGTAATTCAATACAAAAAGCTATCCGCCACGGATAGCTTTTTGTATGTTTTTTATAGCTTTAAAATGGATGAATCCACTTTTTTCCTATTCGTCATCTCAATGACAGCAGAAATAGGTCAAAACCTCGGTTTTAACTGCTTGTTAAAAATATCCTTAATCAATCACCGTTCAACATATTGAAAACACCTTTTGCGAGGCTTCCTTCATCGGAAGATCCGCCGCGGCTAGGTGCAGCTGCGAATACACGGCTAGCAAGACGGCTGAAAGGAAGGGATTGAATCCAAACAGTTCCAGGTCCTCTTAATGTTGCGAAGAACAACCCTTCTCCGCCAAACAATGCTGTCTTCACGCCTTTTACCATTTCGATGCTGTAATCAACACCGCTCGTCATTGCTACTAGGCAGCCCGTATCTACACGTAAGACTTCACCAGGAGCAAGCTCTTTTTTATGAATCGTTCCACCTGCATGAACGAAAGCCATTCCGTCACCTTCAAGCTTTTGCATGATGAAGCCTTCACCACCGAAGAAACCTGTTCCGATTTTACGCTGGAACTCGATTCCGACAGAAACCCCTTTAGCTGCTGCTAAGAAAGCATCTTTTTGACAGATCACTTTTCCGCCCATCTCACTTAAGTCCATGGGAATGATCTTTCCAGGATATGGGGAAGCAAAAGATACATGCTTCTTGCCATGTGCCTGATTTGTGAATGTCGTCATAAATAAGCTTTCACCAGTCAACACACGTTTTCCGGCGTTGAAAAGTTTGCCCATTAGACCGCCGCCAGCGTTTGAAGAGCCATCTCCGAAAATCGTCTCCATATCGATGCCGTCTTCCATCATCATCAAGGCACCGGCTTCAGCGATAACTGTCTCATTTGGATCCAGCTCCACCTCTACAAACTGCATGTCGTCTCCATAAATTTTGTAATCAATCTCGTGATTGTTCATTTTCCAATTCCTCCATTTAGTAAACAATTATAATCGTGCTACCTTCAATACTGCCTTTGAAGGTGTAATGATTTCTTCCTCAGGTATTAATTCGCCATATTTCCTCGAAACCTTTGCATACTGAACCACTTTTTCTTCATTTACAAAGATTAATAGATAAATGTCATCCCTGTTTTTTATTTCACTAGGGTCATTAAAAGTAAAACCAAGTGTTTCATTGATTGTTGCTTGATCAGTATAGGGAGGAAACAGGAAGGCTTTATCCCATTTGAAATCTGTTAGTTCATTCAGATCCACTTTCGTATCTTTCTTTTGAGCTGACAGGATAGACTGTTCGAGATTTTGATTATGACGTACACCAACACTGCAGCTCATTAAAAGTGTGAGAGAAAAGAGTAATAGAAGTAATCTTCTCAAAACAGCCTCCTTTTTACGATGATATTTTGCATGCAAAATGGCGATTTCAAGTACCTTCAATATTCTTTTTCCCTAAACTAATCTTTTTGAACTTTTTTACCGACAAGGAAAATACGTTCGGTCAGAGGATAGGTTTCAAAAAAATTAATCTTCTTCAACGATTGGAATGATGCTTTTTAATGCAATCGGTGATGACAGGACAATTAGCGTAGTGGAATCTCCATGCTTTCCGCTGGCGTTGATAAAAGCCTCAAGCGCAACCATGGATTCTGTTACGACCTTTAGCAAATAATTATATTGACCGCTTATTCTGTGAAGTTCGATCACATCAGGTGATTCATTGCAAAACTGAATGAACTTATCGCAGTCTTTTGTATGAAACAGCAAGTAAGCGGATGTGTTTAAGCTAACTTTTTTCGGATCAACAACCGTTCGGTAGTGATCGATAATCCCTTTTTCTTCGAGTCTCCGTACTCGTTCTGTAACAGCTGGCTGTGACAAGGCAACAAGTTTTCCTAGTTCTGTCATAGATATTCGGCCTTGTTCTTGAAGATTGATTAGTATTTTTTTATCAATCCTGTCCATTTTTCTACCTCCATAGGTAATCACTTTAAAAGTATTGGCAAACTGACGATTCTAACTTTATTTTACAGGTAAATTCATTAAAATTCATTTGTTCCTAACTGTAAGAAAGATTAGTAATTTTCTAAAATAATAGTAAATCAGATAAGAGAATAGAGGCAAAAGATATGGATTCTCATTCAAAATTATTAGAACCTGTACAAATTGGGAACTGGCATTTAAGAAATCGAATTGTTATGGCCCCCATGACGAGGTGTTTTGCAGACTACCGAACAGGCGTCGTTGGCAATGATGTCGTTGAATATTACAGAAAACGTGCTGCAGATGGCATCGGTCTTATTATTACAGAAGGGATTATTGTAAGTTCGAGCGGTAAGGGTACTTTTAATCTCCCCGGTTTGTTTTCAAAAGAACAGGTCGAAGGGTGGAAAAGAGTAACGGATGCTGTACACAATGAAGGTGGAATCATTATTGCACAGCTATGGCATGTGGGCAGGCTTACTCACCATGAAATAACTGGCGGTATTCAGCCACTGGCACCTTCTCCTATTAAAGCAAAGGGGAATGTACACCGTTTTGGAAAGCCTTTTGAAATGCCTAAAGAAATGACGATAGCAGAAATACAAGAAGTAATCCATCAATATAGGCAAGCTGCTCTCAACGCAATGAATGCTGGGTTTGATGGTATAGAAATACATGGTGCTCATGGCTATTTAATCGACCAGTTTAATTCAGATATCTCCAATCAAAGAAAAGATCAATATGGTGGAGAATT
Organism: Bacillus sp. NEB1478; assembly: GCF_031582965.1. Classification (NCBI taxonomy): domain Bacteria; kingdom Bacillati; phylum Bacillota; class Bacilli; order Caryophanales; family Bacillaceae; genus Bacillus; species Bacillus sp. NEB1478. The sequence goes on along the minus strand of NZ_CP134049.1, from coordinate 2,804,917 downwards.
GGCTCAACGACTTACTTTTATGAAAGAAGTTCTAAAAGCAGTGATTGATGAAGCAGGTATAGATCAAACAATGATTCGGTTTTCTGCACTAAAGGATGATATTCCTGATTATATGTGGACTAATCCTGAAACCGCGATAAAATCGTTCATAGAAGTCTTCAAGGAAGTTGGTATTAAAGTGATTCATCCATCAACCAATCATTTTGATCAAGTGATCTCCGATGGAAAAACTTTTCACCAGTTCGTCAGGGACTATTGGGATGGAACTATCATTGGAGTCGGGAATCTGAACCCAACAAGTGCAAATAAAGCTATTCAAAAAAATATTATTGATTTAGCAGCGTTTGGCAGACCATTGCTTGCCAATCCAGACTTTGTGCACCGGTTAAAGAAAGGCGAAGATTTAGTCGCCTATCAATCGAAAAAACATTTATCCGTTTTGACTTAGTTGATTCTGATCTCCATTTCACCAAAACGTATTTGTGGAAATATACCTTTATGTATGTGTATTGTGGCTCTGGTTTTCTCCAATGAAAACTTTAAAAACAAATCTGCCAATAGCAGAGAACTTGACTGTGCCGACAAAAGTCATGTAAAAAAAGTTATATTCAATAATGGTAATTGTTTCAAAAGAAAATTAGGGGGAATATTAATAGCATAATAGAGGAGGTGGAAATCATGTCTGTTTATGATCAAATCAACTCTTGTTGTAACAGGATTGAGAATGCAGACACGAAAGCCGAAATTCTAAGTGAAGTAGACAAACTGGATAATTTCGCTTCATATCTTAGTGATCCAAAAGCAAAACAACTCCACATCTATTGTGATAATATTCGTAAACTAAACGTTGACATTAAAGCAGAAACAATTAATCAAGCACACGAAATAAGGAATCTGTTCCAAATAAACAGCAAGGCTGCCAGGTAAAAGGGCAGTCTTGTTTTATGCTTTAAATCTTCCTTTTTTTATCGAATATGACATAATAGAATTGTTAGAAAAATTATTACTTCATAAGGAGTGAAAATGATGGGGCTGACGCTGGAAAAGGATTATGTTGAATATTTCACAAGTAACCGGGATGAATTTCAAGATAATCTATTAAACGAAGCAAAAAATGTTCGCAACAAAATTGAAGAAATTCAATTTATCGGAAACATAGACCTTTTAAACAATGCTCATAAGCTAGTCATGTATGCACTCAAAGGGAATAACAAGGAACTTGAAATATTCGCAAAGAACGAAGGTATTTCATGGGCTTCTCATAGTTTAACCTTAGCTTTTAAGCTGGAATGGGTACAAGCCATCAGAAGAACGATATGGCATTTTCTGCAAAGGTATGATGAAGAGAATACAAACAATGATTCCATCAGTTTTTATGATCTCGAACGGCAAATAAATGATAGTGTCGATCAATTTTTAAATACGTTCTTTCTGAGCTATTCTGAATTTAAGGATCAATTAATTGAAGCGCAGAGAGCATTAGTTGAAAATCTTTCTGTCCCGATCATTCCGATTACTTCAAAAGTTTGTGTACTTCCTCTAATTGGACACATCGATATGTCGAGATCCAGCACGATTGAAGAGAAAGTACTTTTGGAGATTAGTAAGTTACGTATTGGGACATTAGTTATGGATCTTTCTGGAATTGCTGAGATGGAGTCAGAGGTTATCGAACACATGATGAGAATTATGGAAGGCGCCAATATGATGGGGTGTGAGTGTGTGATTACCGGGCTGCGTCCTGAAATCGTAAGGAAAGTTACAAGACTCGGCTTAACGTTTGAAAATAAAGCTATTACGAAGGCTACCTTGCAGCAAGCACTTGAAGATTATTTAGGGAGTAAATGATTCTTTGTTAATGTTTGAATTCGGTGATGGAATTTAATTAAGCTTTAAATGACTTGAACGTTTATCCAAAGCATTTTTCGTAAAATTAGAAAATAAATTAATATAAGCAGAAAAACCCGCCATTTTTTAAGTGGACGGGCTTTTTCTGTTTTCGTAACTTTGATGGATATTAAGCTGAGACGAAGAAGTGGTTGAATCACAACTGACCACTTTCACAAAATCTTTATAAAAAAACAGTGTCTTTTAGAAAACAGCCTATTTTTTTAACAGTTTCTTCAAAATAATGCTCTCTAACGTCTTCCACGGCAAGATCATTTTCATGAAGATGTTCATCTTCACTCCGTTTCCGATCGGATAGCGAAGCTTTGGTGTTTTACTCATTGTGGCGATACGGGTTATAAGTTTCGCAACATCCAGCGGGTTTCCATGCACTACTTTTACATTGCCGATGTTGTTCAAAATGGCTTCCATATAAGTGTGGTAAGGTGATTTTGGATTGAGTGTTATCTTATCAAGCGTCGACCAAATGTTGGTCTGGTAGGAACCAGGTTCAACGAGCACTACATCAATTCCGGACGGTTTCACTTCAAGACGGAGGCTTTCACTGAATCCCTCGACCGCATGTTTTGATGCCGTATACGGTGACATGCCCGGAAATCCAAACCGGCCGCTGATACTGCTAATATTAATGATCCGCCCGCGCTGCTTTTTTCTCATGACTGGAAGAACAGCTTGCGTAACGGCAATCAGGCCAAAGACGTTCGTTTCAAACTGAGCGCGATAATCATCGACTGAAAGCTCTTCACAAAACCCGCCAGCCGCAAAACCCGCATTGTTCACGAGTACATCAACATGACCCAGCTGTAATAAAAACAGTTTAAACTCATTTATCGAATCAGACGATGTCACATCGAGCGGATGCAGACGTATGGAATCCGAAACGTTCTGCTCATCTGCTAATTTGAGCAGACTCTCTGATTTATCCATATTCCTAATCGTACTGATCACTTCAAATCCAGCCTTCGCCAGCTCAACTGCACTCAGCATGCCGAACCCGCTGGAAGAACCGGTAACGATCGCTATTTTTTTATTCATGAAAGTCTTGTCCCCAATACTTAAATCATTTTTAAATGGCCACACATTCAATTCTCTTCCACATTTCCATTCTCCTTTATTCATTTTATCAATTTACATTAAGGGAGAGAGATAGATTCTTAAAATATTTTGCTGATATTTTTGAAGAATGGATCCGAAAACCTGAATAATGATAATAATTCTATCGTTGCAAACATTTAATCAAGCCTTCAGACATTTTCTTAAACTAATCAGACAATTCTTCAGGATAATCAAACAATTTACCGAGGCAATCTAACCATTTTACAGACTATCGTCTCAAATAAACACGAATCGACACCACCTGACAAGGTTCGACTAGCTCTTTCGTAACGAAATATGTGATTTCTCATATATTTCATGATAATTGTTATTTCGCTGTAATCGCTTTAAAACCCCTTTGTTATATTTGGCTGTTAGTATGGGTCAGGTACGAATTAATAGAAGGGGATGGTACTTTGAAAAATTTAGTAGCAGGACTAGCAGTAGCAGGTGTTGTGGCATTCAACCCGGCAGTAGGTCATGCCGCGCTTGGTGACCAGAACTTAAAACCTGAGATGCAGAATTCAGACGTACAAGATCTTCAGCAAGCTTTAGATAAAAAAGGTTACTTTACTTATGACAAAACAACTGATTACTATGGAGACTACACAACAGCAGCCGTGAAAAAACTGCAAGATGACAAAGGAATCGCGGTTGATGGAGTAACAGGATTAGAGACATACAAAGCGCTAGGTGTATTCAGTAAAAAAGCGATTGTAGATACTGCAGAAAAATACGAAGGTACGCCTTATGTTTGGGGCGGAGATACCCCTGACGGCTTTGACTGCAGCGGATACTTAAAATATATCTTCAATGAAGGTACAGGTGTTCAGCTAAAACGCACGGTTGATGAAATGTATGCAGAAGGAACAAAAGTCGACAACCCAGCTGTTGGTGACATTGTGTTCTTTGACCTTGAAGGGAACGGACCGAGTCACGCAGGTGTTTATATTGGAGACAACAAGTTCAAACATGCTTCATCTTCAAAAGGTGTAACAACAAGCGAACTCGACAGCTCTTACTGGAAAGACAAATATGTAGGCGCAAAACAATATCGTTAAGGTTAAACAAAAAAAGGGATGGCCCAAGTTCAAATGGGTCATCCTTTTTTGCGGCATGCTTTAACGATGATGTCCGGGCGATACTGAAGAAAGCATGATTGAAGCCCTATCAGCCCCAAAAAAGCTGACTCACCATTAAGACGAGCCAGCCCTAATTTTAGTTATCTGCAGATTGCCGCATTTCTTTAATTAACAAAAATGAAATAGCAATGCCGATAACTATCATCACGAACAATACGCCATAGATGACGTGCATCCCTGAAGCTAGGATATCCTGCAGCTGTGAAAGTTTTTTAGCAGGAAGACTTCCGTGCTCAAATGAGGCGTTCAGATCAAGATCTCCCTGTCCGGATTTTTCCGCTTTTGAGAGTGTCACCATATTGAAAATGGTTCCAAAAACGGCTGAACCAAGGGTCTGACTGAAAGTACTCGTAAACGTATTCGATGCGACGGCTACCCCTCTTTTGTTAGAAGGAACGGAGCCTTGAATGATCAGCATGTAAATCGGTGTGATCAGTCCCATTCCTAATCCCAATATGGCTGATGCAAAATAGATCAGGAAAGAGGGGGAGGTTGTGCTTAGTGTGAAAAAGATCAGTGATGCTATACTGACCACAGTAAGTCCAAGTGTGATGATCCAATTTTCTTTCATACGTCCGACAAGATTACCTGTAACGAGTGAACCAATTGTCCAGCAAACAGGCAGTGGCATGAGCACGAAACCAGCTTCAGTCGCTGTTTTTCCCATTACGCCCTGACTCCATATTGGCAGGTAGATGGTGATGCTGATTACCACAGCACCAGAGATTAATGTCAGACCATTCACGATCAGTACGCTGCGGTTTGCAAAAAGATTGAGCGGAATAAGCGGTTCCGGAGATTTTTTCTCTATGTACACAAAACAAGCATAGATAAGAATTGCAGCAATAAACAAACCGATTATCAACGGATTGCCCCAATCATTATTCTGGCTGCCTGTTAATAGCGCATAAAGAAAAGCGATTGTCCCAAGCGAAAAAGTGACAGCTCCCCAATAATCAATATATGGTTTGCCTTTTGATAGATCTTCCTTATAATTGATGACCAGCAGCAAGAAAGCTAGTAAACCAAACGGAATATTTAAGAAAAAGATATAGCGCCAAGAAAGCGTATCTACTAAAAATCCACCCATTAACGGACCCAATACACCAGCAACTCCCCATACAGCACTGATCCATCCTTGCGCTTTTGCCCGATCTTTCGCTTCTGAATAAAGATCGCCAATAATCGTCATTGTTATCGGCATAACGGCTCCAGCACCAAGTCCCTGAATGGCGCGGTAAAAGATCAGCTGTTCCATGGACATGGCGATCCCGCAAAGTGCAGAACCCGCCAGGAAAAGGATGATACCGGATAGAATAACTTTCTTCCTACCAAATAAATCTGCAAGTTTTCCGTAGATCGGTGTCGATACGGCTGTTGCGAGCATATACACAGCATAAACCCAGCTGACGAGTTCAATGCCTGAAAGGTCACTCGTAATGCGCGGTATCGCTGTGCTGACAATGGTTCCTTCCATAGCAGCAAGCACCGTCACAAGCAATAAAGCAGTCATGATTTGTTTTCTCATAGAGATCCCCTTTCAAACAAACAGACTCCGATTTCTATAACAATCAAACATATTATCATGAAAGAGAATTATTAGCTATTTAATAAGCTCGGTCAACTTAAGAAATAGACAGTCTGATTTTCTCCTGCAGACCCTATTAAAGGCGTTTGAAAAGGAAAATTCTTATCCATATATCCATTCCATTTGTGGTAAAATTTACAATAAACACAAATGCCAATCAACAAAAAAGGAGAAAGCTGAAGTCATGTATAAGGTTTTATTTTTTATCCCGCATTTATTTTGGTTTCTGATGATGCTAGTTTTTGTTAAGGTGAACTTTTTTACGAATATTTTTGAACTAGCAATCTTCTTAATGATCAGTTTTATGTTTTATCTCTTTTTGGAGTTTAAGAGAAATAAAATGAATGACTCTAAGCAAAAAATGACAAAGATAAGAATCTTAGCTTTCATTATCTCAAATTTGATATTCGGGTATCTGGCAATCATGATCTATATGATTTTAGTGCCATTCTTCTCCTATATTTCTAATCCTGTTTTAGGACCGGATATGGAATTACTGCCTGTTCAAATCTACATCATTGCAGGGATATTCATCGTTACACTTTTGATCAACTCTCTCATTCTAAAAGTAAATTCCAAAACAAGTGTTATTTTGTTTTTAGCAAGCCCGTTCATCATGATCATTTCTCCTTTTGCCCTGATGCTTTTAAAATAAATTTATGAAGGGGGATAATAGATGATTTATGAAATGACCTATCAAGTTCGAGTATCTGATTTTAGCGAAGGGTTAAAATGGTATAAAACTTTATTAAATAAGGAACCTGATTTTACACCACACGATGGATTTGCAGAATGGGAACTGCTTCCTGGCTGTTGGCTGCAAGTAGCTGAAGGTATACCAACTGAGGAAAGTGGACCACTGCGTTTTGGTGTTTTATCCATTGAAGACGAGAGAAATAGAATGATAAGCGAAATGAAAGTAGAGCCTTTTGAAATACACGTAAGAGAAGAGGTTCCAGTGAGGTGGGCGACATTTGCGGACCCCTGGGGAAATCGTTTAGGCTTTTTTGAATATAAAAATGAAGCCGAAAAAAAGGATAGAATGAATAAAATACAGACAGTAAGTATAAAAACATAGAATTTCCTATTCCTTCATGTATCTAGAAAAGGCCAACTAGGTCTTTTTTTAGTTACATTTAATAAACATTTTTGTATAATAAGTGCAAGAAAGTCATAATTTAGTTGTATGATTTTGGTTTCCCATACTTAAAGGGAGGTCTCACTAATGAAAAAACCATTTTATTGTTATTGGTTTGCCTCTGCTAGTATTTCGTTAGCGGATGTTATTTATATCATGGTCATTACCACTTTTATATACCAACAAACAGGTTCTGCGTTTTTTGCGGCTCTTTTTCCTCTATTAAGAGCTTTGGCTAGTTTAGCAGCAGGGTTTACAGCACCGCTTATCCTTGAACAATTTTCTTTTTCAAAATTACTAGTCTTTATTCCTTTCATAAAAGCTAGCCTCATAACTTGTTTAATCGTTGGTTTTCCTTTTATAACCTCGAATATGACTTTACTGCTTTTTTGTGTTTTGATCATATCTTTCATTGAGGGATGGGGAAGTCCGCTTTTAAGCACGGTAGTACCGAAAGTAGTGGAAAAAGAGAATCTAGTAAAAGCAAACAGTTCACTATCCGTGACGAATCAAGCGGTACAGATTGCAGGGTATACATTCACCGGATTGCTCGTGATTAAGTTCGGGCATATGCCGACTTTAATAGGTGCCGCAATTCTGCTATGGCTTGCTGCAGTTTGTTTGTCTTTTATTGCGGGTTCCATCAAATTAGAAAATAATCAGCACAAAACAACTCAATCAAAATGGATGATGATCAAGGAAGGTTGGTCACATCTATGGAATAACGAAACGTTAAGATTAGTTACGATCATGGATATGATTGAAGGAATGGCAGGAACAATCTGGGTAGGTGCGATTACATTAGTTTATGTGAAAGAGGCATTGCATCAAGATGTACAATGGTGGGGCTATATCAATTCAAGTTACTACATAGGAACAATTCTCGGGGGCATCTTGACTTATTGGATGGCTAAACAAATACAAAAACATTTAATTATCAATATGGCAATAGGATCTGCACTATTCAGTTTGTTCACCCTGCTGTATGGCTTAAACAGCGTACCCATCCTTTCTCTGTTTCTCTGTGTTTTAATGGGGCCAGCTTACCAATTGAGAGATGTCTCACAGCAAACGGCCATTCAAACAAACGTGGATAGCGATCTTCTCCCCAAGATCTATGCTTCCAGAAATATCGTTTTATCGACAATTACTAGTATTTCAATTGCTATTTTTGGATGGGTTGCAGATGTGATCGGAGTTAGGTGGGTGTATGTGTTTGGAGCATGCCTAATTGGCGCGTCTGCGCTACTGTCATTTACTTTAATTAACGTACAAAGAAAACAGGGAAAATCAAAAGAGACTATCACTTTATAAAAAAAGGCAAAAAAGCTGAAGGAGGACAAAGGCATACCAAATGAACTGTTGGTTAGTCTTGTAGGGAATGGTGAAAAAATAAAGTAGTTAAATTTCTGGAGGAAATACCCCTTTTATAATGGAATAAAAATGAGATGTATCTATTAGTCTCTTAATGGAGGTATAGTTAGTGAAAACATGTACAAAGATTTTTATAAAACCGCTAAAAAATTAGTGATGCAGCATCCTTATTAGAACTTGAAATTAGGAACAAAGATTTTTTCAGCCAATATTCCATTAATCGAGATCCTGAATTCTATACCTTAGAAGGGCAATTGAAAAGGATGGAAAAGGCAGAGGAAACCAGGGATAGTGATTTAAGCTATTCCTTTGGTATTTACCTGAATCAATCCAATGATCTAATCGGACAAATAAGTTTATTTAAAATAGAAAGAGGACCTGCCCAAAAGGGTATGGTAGGATACTCTCTTGATATAGAGGAAAACGGAAAAGGATATATGACAGAAGCTCTTAAATTAATCGTTGATTTTGGGTTTGAAGAATTAAAGCTTCATAGAATAGAAGCCGAGGTAATGCCACATAATGCAGGGTCTATTAAAATATTGGAGAAGACAGGATTTCATAAGGAGGGAATCTCAAAGAAAAACGTGATGATAAACGGTAAGTGGGAGGATCATCAAGTACTTGCAATCATTAATGAAAACTATGAATAAAATATTCTATTTTAATAAATGACTTCTTATTTAGTTAAACGGTGCATTGCTCCAAGAAGGAGAAGTGCACTTTTTTATTGAAACTAAGTGGCATGAAAGGGAAAAAAGTAATAATAATTTAGTAAATTCATCTAATAAATAATTCTGGTAGCTTATTTTGAATTTTTTTTAAGGGGTTTATTATGGAACTAATTACTGGTAAGTTAATCACAATATCTTTATTTCTATTAATTATCACAATGATAGAGACTCTGGCTTATTCAACTAGAATTTCTGGGACAAGAGTGCAATTAATCGCAACTGCAATATCTTTGTTCAGCACACTAGTGATTGTTTCTAGATTTTCAACAATGATCCAGCAGCCTCTAACCGCAAAACTTATAGCTGAAGCACCTGATGTGAACAAATTAACTTTTAAAGAAGAGCAATATCGAATATTAATTGGAGTAACATCTTTTGGAGTTTTATTTGGAATCTTACTTTTTCCAACTTTCATAAATATTTTTTCTCGAGCCATCGTACAACTGTCAAACCAACGTGGTTCTGTAATTGCCCTATTTATTAATCAATTTAATTCAAAGGGAATTAAAAATGTATTTAAGTGCTTTAGAAAACCAAGATTGACTTATTTAAAGGGCGTAACCTTAAAGACGATTCCAAAACGTCTTTTTGTTATAAATGTAATAGTTTCTGCGGTATTTACTATTGGAGTGCTTTCCTCAATATATGCATCAATGCTAGTACCTAAAGATTATGCACAGGCTGCATTAATGTCATCAGGTATCATTAACGGTATTGCAACAATTTTACTAACCTTATTTATCGATCCGAAAGCTTCAGTCCTAGCTGATAGAGTAATGAAGAAACAATGTGATTACATTTACTTAAAAAGTTACTCATTGACAATGGTTAGTTCGAAATTATTCGGGACGGTTGTAGCGCAACTTCTATTTATCCCTGCTGCCTACTATGTAGCCTGGTTTGCAAAATGGATTTAATCGTTTCTTATTCAATTAACATGTGTATTAATCTCGGAAAGTTTGAAACAATGATTTGATATCAGGGATGAGATACGAATGCAGAATATGAAGAAAGTAAAAGAAGACTTTGATACAATTGGTAAATTTGCGGTCCAAGAGTTGGAATGGGATCACAATAATCACTATCATGATTATCTTCTGCGCTTTATACCTGATGATTGTAAAGTGGCGGTAGATATAGGCTGCGGAACAGGTGAGTTTGCCAGGAAACTAGCAGACAAATCAGAGCAGGTTTATGGATTTGATGTATCTCCTATCACGATAAAAAAAGCGATCGAGTTTTCTAAGTCATATCGAAATATTAAGTATAAGGCGGAAGATATAGTAGAGTATTCATTTGAAGATGAGTCATTAGATTGTTTTTCATCCTTTGCAGTTTTACATCATATCAACCTTCACGAGTTATTGCCCAAGTTAAAGAAGGCGCTAAAACCAGGTGGAGTTCTCATATTTCTTGATTTATATAATCAAATTACTCGTTGGGATTATTTACCTGATCTTTTAGCAATTCCGCTAAATCGTTATTATCTAAAAACAAAACCTCAGCGCTTGAAGACCGAAAAAGAGCTAATAGCAATGCAAGAACATATGAAACATGATAGATACTTAAGTAAAAAAGAGTTAATTAGCATTTTTGATACTTATTTGCCAGCGAATCAATTCAAAATTCATCTTTTTTGGAGATATTCATTAGTATGGCGTAAACCTGTTTAATAACCTTTTTCAAATACTGAAATGGATTTGTTTGTGCAGCTGAATAGTGCTTTAATGGAATAAAAAAAAAGCTCAGAAAAAAATCTGAGCGTTTTTTTAGTGATAGTTACTTTGCGTTACCTGATCCCTTTTCATAGGCGATAACCACAACATCTTTGTTAGACTGTCCTTTTAGTTTTTCCTCAAAAGATTTAATCTCACTTACTAAATTATCCGATAGATTTGCAGCAGTATAATCTTTATTGTTCATCCGTTTCAACACTCCTTTCAGTAAATATTCACAACACCATTATCGCCAATGTTAAAGCGGAATATTCAAAAAGAAGTAATTAAAAGGATAGTAGATTTGTTAGAAGAACCATTTGCTTCGAGGTACAGCGAAATATTCACCTGCAACGAGATTTGGAGGCACAGCTTCTTCAATTCGTTTTAAGTCTTCTGAATTTAAATGTAGATGAACCGCATTAAATAAATCCTGAAGTTGTGAACGTTTTCTTGCTCCCACTAATGGGATAATATCATCACCCTGCAATAGGACCCATGCAATGGCGAGTTGTGCAACAGTTACTTCCTTTTCATTAGCAATCTTACGCAAAGCCTCGACAAGTGCTAAATTCGTTTCGAGATTTTCGCTCGTAAACCTTGGAGCTTTTTGGCGCTTATCATCCAAATCCAACACTCTTTCTTTTGACCATTTTCCGCTTAGCAATCCTCGCGAAAGAACTCCATAAGCTGAAAGTGAAATGCCCAATTCTCGTAATGTCGGTAATATATCTAATTCGATACCCCTGTTAAAAAGGGAGTATTCACTTTGTACCCAACTGATCGGATGTACAGCATGTGCACGTCGAATGGTATCCACACCTACTTCAGAAAGACCAATATAACGCACATATCCCTTCTTTACCATATCTGCAATTGCACCAACTGTTTCTTCAACAGGTACATTTGGATTGAGGCTGGCAGTGGCAGGCTGATAAAGGTCGATGTATTCAACACCGAGTCGCAGTAAGGTATCCTCAAGAAAATTCTTTATGGTTTGAGGGTGGTTATTACTCCCCTGATGATTCTTGCCCAGCGGGTGCAGCTTGCCATCGAATTTTACTGAAATGAACGCATTTTCCCTTTGGATTCCTTGAAATGCTTCATGTAGAAGTAATTCATTGTGTCCGTCTCCATATAAATCTCCTGTATCAAAGAGTGTAATACCGCCATCCAATGCAGTGTGGATTGTTGCAATGCTTTCGCTTCGATCAGCTTGACCATATAACCATGACATCCCCATACAACCAAGACCAATTTCAGAAACTAACGGACCGTTATGACCGATTACTCTCTGTTTCATTGATAGATTCCTCCTGTTTTTGTGAGTCATATCACTCAATCAATGTCCATCTAGGTGTGTAACACACTTATTATATTGGTAAATTATTCAAAAACAAGACTACAATTATGAGGTTATTTATGGTAAAATATTAATAAGGAATCTAATGGCTGAATCGGATTTAGAATGATTTTGAACTTGGAAATTAATGTAAATAGAGACCTTTTAGGTATGGGGCTAAATGATCCCATACTTTTTTAATGCAAATTCAATTCCGTCTTCACTGGATCTTTTAGTAACAAAATCTGCAACACTTTTTAACTTTTCGCTTCCATTCCCCATAGCTACTCCAAGCCCCGCTAATTCCAGCATATCAATGTCATTATCTCCATCACCGAAGGCAATAGCTTCCGATCGGTCAATGCCAAAGAACTGTAAGACTTTTAGAATGGCTAACGATTTAGATACATCTTCTTGTAATACATTCAATACGAAAGGGTGCCATCTTTTAAAGGTTAGATGTGGAAACTTTTGTATGTATTTCTCAACTGCTTCGTCTGAAGCAAACAAGCACATTAAGTAGACCTCTTCTTGATAAATTAGCTCATTGATCGCTGGATACTTATTTAAAGACAATGTTTCCTTCAATGCGTTTAAGATTTCAGAGTCTTTTACACCGTTCATGCTGAACTCTTCTGTATAAAAAGAAAGACCATGGTTTTCTATACTCGCAAATTCAAACACTTCTTGCACGATCGTCTTATCCATTGCCACTTTATGAAGCACTTCTTGATTGTGTTTCACGAAAGCACCATTTGCCGTGATGAACGTATCTATGCCTAATTCTCTAATTTCATTGCACATGGATAAGGGTCTGCCAGTCGCTGCCACAACTGTTAGACCTTTGTTCTTTAATGCTGTTATGGCATCTTTCGTATGATTTGAAATGCTGCCATCCTCGTGGTGTGTTATCGTTCCATCCACATCGAAGAATGCGATTTTATAATCCATAGGAATCTCCTTTAGAAATAATAAAACAATATGTACATTATAACTAAATTTAAATATTTTCTGGAAATTTTTAAATATTCCTTTACACGTATATTCCTTGTGATGTATATTATAAACATGAAAACTATATTAAATGCTCTCGCCGAGCCAAACCGCTTGCACATAGTTGAACTTCTGCGTGATGGTCCCATGACGGTAGGGGAAGTCACAGAGAAACTGGGATTGAACCAGCCCCAAGTTTCAAAACATCTTCGTGTTCTGAGTGAAAACGGGCTCGTTGAAGTGCAGCCAATCGCCAATCGACGCTACTATAAATTAAGAGCAGAACCATTTAAAGAATTAGACACCTGGATTGATTCTTACAGACATCTCTGGAACGAACGATTGGACCGCTTGGACGAATACCTGAAGAATCTCCAAAGAAAGGAAGTGGACAAAAATAACCACCAGTAGCCGCTGAAATGTGTCACAAACAAATGGGATGATGAAGATAATCAGACTGAACTTTCTATGAAAATGGTCTTTAAATCAGTGGACGAACTTGAAAAGGCAATCAATGAATGTGGTGCTATGGAGGGAGCAAAGTACACCATGAACCTTCTGGTGGCACGAATGATAAAGCTTCAAACTAAAGCTGATTGAAATTTTTATATTTCTAGGAGGAATTAAAAAATGGCTGAAAATCATGTGAAGAATTCAATGACTACAACGGTTGAGGGTACTGACATCATCTTTACTAGAATCTTTGATGCACCAAGAGAACTTGTTTTTCAAGCACTGTCAGATCCTGAACATCTCTCACAATGGTGGGGTCCTAAATACTGGACGATTCCTGTAAGTAAAATGGACTTTCGTGAAGGCGGTTCGTGGCACTATTGCATGGAATCTCCTGATGGTGAAATGAAGTCTTGGGGATTAGCTTTATATAAAGAGATAGTTGAGCCTGAGCGAATCTTCTATGAAGATTATTTCTCAGATGAAGAAGGAAAAATAAACGAAAATTTGCCAGGCACTTTAATCACGTTAACACTTATCGAACACGAAGGTAAAACGAAACTTGTCAACCACGCTCAGTTCTCGTCAGAAGAGGCAGTAAAGACTGTACTGGATATGGGTATGGTCCAAGGCTTTACAGAAATGTGGGATAAGTTCGAAGCGTATTTATCAAAAATGAATTAAGATCTTTTAAACAATTTATGAAGGCGTACATTCCAACCTAGGAAGTACGCCTTTTTATTGCACTGGCTATACTGTACCGTTAACCATTTTCCCCACATAGGCAGATTGTGGCCTGTAAATGGTGTTGTCTTCTGATTGTTCAATTACGTGTGCTGTCCAGCCGACGATTCTGCTCGCTGAAAAAGTCGGGGTGAAAAGGGAAGCATCAAGATTAATAGATTTCATAATTGCCGCTGCGTAGAACTCGACATTCGTATATAACGATCTGCCAGGCTTGTATTCTTCCAATAACGCTACAGCAATTTTTTCCACATCGATTGCTAAGTCAAGCCATTTATCCTGTCCGACTAAGTTTAATAGTGTTTCTTTCAAAGCAATACTGCGAGGGTCGTGTGTCTTATAAACACGGTGTCCAAAGCCCATCAGTTTTTCTTTATTGTTTAATTTATTGCGGATCACTTTTTCTGCATCACCGACAAACGAGACTTCATTTAAAAGATCGATCACTCCAGATGGAGCGCCGCCGTGAAGCGGTCCTTTCATCGTACCAACCGCAGAAGTGATAGCGGACACTAGATCAGATTCAGTGGAAGCTGTAACCCTTGCTGAAAAAGTAGAAGCGTTCATCCCATGTTCGAGGGTCAATATCATATAGCTTTCGAGCGAAGTAACGTGCGCTTTTTGTGGAACGGTTCCATTCAGCATGTACAAGTAATTCGCAACATGATCTAACTTATCATGAGGAGGGATAAAATCTACACCATCTAACGCTCTTTTTCGGTAGGCGATAATTGTTGGTATAATAGCTGTCAGTTTGATAGCTTGAGAGATTGTTGGTTTCCAAGCATAATCTTTCGTTCCAAGAGAAGAAATAACGGTTCTTAGTACACTCATCATATCCATGTCAGTGGGAAGGCTGTTTAAAATATCGATCATACGGAATTCGAGTGAACGGTTTGCCTGCAATTCTTCTTTCAAAGCTTTTAATTCTTCCTCGTTCGGAAGCTTTCCGTACCATAATAGATAAGCTACTTCTTCAAAAGAGTATTTATTCGTCAAATCGTTGATCTCATAGCCTCTGTAAATGAGTTGTCCTTGATCTCCATCAATATGGCTGATGGAGGTTTCCGTTGCCACAATACCTTTTAATCCCTTAATCATAACAACATCTCCTTCCTTTACTTAGTATCATTGTATACAATGAAGATGATTAAGAAAATTAAATCTTTTTAAAGGACAGCTTTAGTATTTTTAATAAGGAGTGTAAACATGGAATTCAGCTGGCTTACCACTTTTATCACAGCAGCAGAGTGTGAAAACTTCAGAAGGACGGCAGAAATTCTTTACATTTCACAGCCGTCTGTAACCGTTCATATCAAACTTTTAGAAAAAGAAATCGGTACGGAGCTCTTTCGTCGTGAAGGAAAAAAGATCAAGCTTACAGAAGAAGGAAAGAAGTATCTGCTGCATGCGAAAGAACTGATCAACGTATATCAGCGGGGATTGGAAGATATGAAATCTCTCAGTCAAGGGTATACATCACAGTTTTCTATCGCGATATCACCTCTTATCGCAGACACCATCTTGCCTTCAGTTTTGAAGAGATACTTAAGTAAAAATCCTAATGTGGAAATTAACGTGAAGATCATCGAATCCATGGACATTGAAAAAGCAGTGCTAGATGAAGAAGTCGATATTGGCTTATCCTGTTTAGAAAGCACGAATCCAGATCTGACATGCCGACCGTTATATAACGATAAAGTTGTACTCGTTTCAGCACATGATGGACGAGATTCCGAAACGGCACCGCCATTGGATGAATCAGATGTACTGAACAACAACTATTTGCTGACCCATAATCATCCGGGCTATTGGGATGTGCTGCTCAAGCAAATCAAAAGTTTCTATCCATCACAAAGAATGATGAAAGTTTCACAGGTGCATATCACAAAACGATTTATATCAGAAGGAATGGGCGTTTCCTTCTTACCGTCATCCACAGTTAGGAGGGAGCTGTTGGAAGGCAGTCTGCTAGAGGTCGATTGCCATTCGATCACACTTCCGGATGCCAACACATATGCCCTCATGAAATATGAACATTCGAGACAAAAAGAGTTTGTAGAATTTATTTCTAAATTCCGATTTTAGTAAGGAGATGAAATCATGCTTAAACAAGAAAAATTGCAGTAACGCTGTTGGAATATTGTGATGAAAATGAATGGGATGAAAAAAGAGGATTCATCTATCGTTCAAAACGGTTCGATCATCGCAATCATCAAGGAAACCTTATTGTCGTTTCTATAATTGTGGATGCTGTAAAACCGCAATAAACAGCCGCGCTATTCGCCAATAAGAAAACTCATAAATCGCATGTTAATTGGCAATTGAAAAAGCACTGCAAATCGCAGTGCTTAAAACTATCTTATTTTTGCTTTTGTCTTATTGCTCCAAATCTTGAATACACAATCTTTTGTATTTAGTTCAATATAGCCGCCTTTTTAAGGGAGGACTTTAGGGTAGAACTCAATTTTTTGTAATCTGGTTCCCAATAATAACCACTACTATCTAGTGTGACGGTATTATCCATAACCCAAAAATTACCCCCATATATAGCTTTATTATCTGTTCTGATTAAAAGTTCTTTATACGGTTCTGGTTTATTTTGAGGAGGAAAATTGAAAGATTCAATCTTTGAATATTTTTTCATTTTTGAAACAACCTCTGCAATTTTCAAAACCTGTTTTTTATCTGTAACAATATAGGAATGGTTTTCTGTTTGAACAATAACTTCTTTTAATTCTTGTTTTGAAAGATTGAATCCCCAAATTGATAAATAAGTTTGCTGATAATAAACAAATGATCCGATTGCTACTAAAACGATAAATGCTAAAATACTCGCTATCTTTACAAGCACTCATACACCATCCCTTTATAAATTTGTGGCTGTTACTATATCCAATTTCACATTTATAACAATGAGAGAGATCTTCCAGCTTTTTAGGTGTACGCTGTTATTAATTTGAAATAAGTTTTTAGCACACAATGCATACTTAAGTGGTTCAGCAGTCTGTATTCGTTTGCGAATTATCCCTGTACTGTATATGTTTTTAATTGTTCTTGGAAAATGGTTTTCAACTCCAGTAAATCATCAATTACTATGTCAGCTTGTGAAAGTTCAATTTCTTGTGCAAAATCAAAATTGCAGCCTATCGAAACAAGATTATTTTGTTTTGCGGCCATAATATCTGACAAACGATCACCAACGACAGCACCACTCGATATCTTGTATTTATTCATGATGAATCGAACCAAATCGGACTTATTTTGTGTGGAGATTTGCTGTATACTAAACGTTTCCGTTACCCATAGATCCAATCCAAAATGAGCTACTATGGATGTTAAATATTCAGTTTGGCCGTTACTGGCAATAAAAATGGAACAGTTCTCATCCTTTAAATATTGAAAGACTTCAGTCACATTCGGGTACAATGATCCCATTCCTTCAAGGATATTTGCAATTAAATGGTCATGAAAAGTTGCATTAGCTTGTACATGATTTTCTATTGAGTGATTTGGCATTAATGTTTCCCAAACAACGGGTAAGGGAACTCCCATAATCTGACGATACTTTTCAATAGGTGTCACATCATTCCATTGCCCAAAAGACCGTAATCTATTAAATGTATCTTCGAGTGATCGTTCTAAAATTTTATCTGTTTGAAACAAAGTACCGTCCATGTCAAATATGAATGAAGTCATTTCTGTATCCCCTTAGTAATTTCAAATTAACCGCTTCAATTTCCCATCTTATCATTGGCTGGCTAAATCCATGTTACTGCATTTTCTCGATGCTCAACCACCATAAATCATCTCCAAAACGGAAAAAGTTAACTTTGTAATCGCCTTTGTAAAAAATAAACATCGTGTTGTTCGAAGATCTTTCGTCAGGTTTCTGTGCCATTGTTTTCATGATCTCTTCACGGTTCGCATGGATATTTACTTGGAAACTTGTGATGATTTTATCTTGATCGACATTTATGAATAGCTGATGCCCTTTATACGTAAAGGAAAGAGTAGTAATGTCATCACGCGTCTCTTCTTTATCAGGTTTACCGAAATTTCCGGTATTGACCGGTTCGCCGATTTTAAGAGGCAAAGGATTAATCATACCTTCATTAAATTTATTTACGAGTGTTTCGTTCAACGTTACATATTGACCGACTTCTTGCAACGGAGCGGCAGCAGTTTCCGATGGTTCAGTCTTCTTCTCAGCTGCTTCTGCTACCGGAACAGGTTTAACGAGTTCCCGCTCAAACTTCTTTATGTTATACACATTCCCACTGATAAAAAAGACGACAATCACGATGGAAGCAAGTCCCTTAACATGAAGAAAAGAAACATTGTAAAACTTACTTCTAATTTCAGGAAGCTTTTTAATCGCTTCGAGCATAAAGTTAATAGCAATAACACTCGCAGTGAAAAATAAAACCGGGATCAAAATCAGATGGGGACGAATTAAAATTTGATTATAAAAAGAACCGATCATACCCGACCATTCGTTCGAAACTGAAATGGCGATTTTATCTGCGTCACCAAAAGTGTATGGTTCTAAAATTGTTCCTCCAAAAAACATTTTCAACAGTCCCAGATGTGCAAAAAGTATCAATACGTACATCGTCTGCTGAACAAAAACAAAAGACAGCTTTGGCAGTAAATGTGGCAAAAGATGGCGCCAAAAGATGTGGAAACGGCTTCCTCCTAATAACTTCGCTCCTGTAACGAACTCTTTTTCATAAACCGTATCAATCTCGGATGCGATCATGACAGAAACAACCGGGAGGGCAATGACTGTCATAATGATAATTTGAAAGAAACCTTTTTCCCAGAAATCAAATTTTTCCGAAATCAAGACAGGAAACAGAAAAAACAAAGTAAGTAAAGCAACAGGTACATAGTGAATCGATTCTGAGACGCCTCTTAAAGTGTTCTTGAAAACAGGAGGGGAAAGGTGCAGAACCAACCCGATCAAAAACGAGATTAATAGTCTCAATAAACTGATGATGATAGCGATGCCAATTGTATATTTCGCACCAGATAAAATGCGGTAAAAGGAATCATAGCCAAACTGATCAGTCCCAAACCAAAAACGTGATGAAGGTTCAAAAGGCGCCTGATCGAGCGGAGTGATCCCATCTTTATCATAGATCACCTGCAGTTGCGGAATGAAGTCATCATAACGAACATGATGGTAGAAACTTAAGAATAATAAACTCGCAATAAAACAAAAACCAAACGCAAATAACGGTTCTCGAAAAACAGAAATGAACGGCTGAAGCACTTTTATTAAAACAGATAAACCTTTTTTAAAGTATGGAATCAAAAAAGAAAGTGAAGCTTCAACTTGTTCTTTTGGTGAAGTTTTATTTGTCACCCAATAACCGAACAAAAAGAACATGTAAACCGGAATGAAAATGAGAATACATACAATTGCAAAAATCTCTGGTGTTCCATATTCATACACAAAATTCGAAACGCCAAAAATATTGAATAAGAGCTCAATCACCAGCAAATTGGACAACATGAACCATATGATGACTTTTGACTGATGAAAAAGAGTCTTTAATGTATGAGGTAAAATATGATGAATCAATACGTGTAAACGAGTCAGACCTTTTCCTTTAGCAGTCAGAATATATGGTTCATCCCATTCTTCCTCCATCTGATGCAAAAGGATTCGAAAACAAAAGACTGCAGGGAGAATGGTCAAACAGAAGATCGGTATAAAATACGGCTGTTCATGATAGGAAGTAGCGACCGGAAACAATAAATGATTAGTCTTCTTGTAGTACCAGATGATAAAGAATTGCATACCCACGGCAATCATAATGTCAGGAACTGCTTCGAAAAGGAAAGAAATAAATCGTACGATCCTATATAAAAACGGAGGCAGAGCGGATACTAGTATGCTGAAGACGATAGCTATGGCCACAGCAATAAATAAGGAAGTAAATAATAGGGTCATTGAATAAAAGTAGGGATCTAAAATAGCGGGGATGACATCTCTTACAACGCCTGCTTCATTTTGGTACGTGATTGAAAAGGGGTGGAAGACGGATGAAATTATTTTGTTAATCCCTTCTAGATACCTAGAAAAGCTGAAGGTCATCCCTTGAAATGCAAAGGGGATCGCTCCCATAAACAATATTCCTGCTAAAGACAAAATGCCTATTACGGATAATTCTTTCTTTTTCAATAAGACCACCCTTTATCTCTTTTTCTATATTTTACCATATAAGTAACCTAATTACTGTTAGATTTCAAGAAAACCTCAGTGGTGGATTGTGATATAACAAGGCATGTTTGCCTATTTTTCTAAAACATATTTACGATGCAATTTTGTTGTAGGTATTTTTAAATGAATCACTTAATAATAATAGAGCGAGCGCAGCATTTACTGGGAGGGTTTTAGATGAACGGAGATGGCAGTGTATTACACCCAGATACAGGAGTTACATCAGGTTTGTTTGTTGATCGTTCGTTAAATGAAATACGTTTTTGGTCGAGGATTATGAAAGAACATTCACTGTTTCTTCGATTGGGCTTCAGAGCAGACGATACTCAACTCATTCAAGAGGCTAACCAATTTTACCGATTGTTTGAACATATCGAACAAACTTCCTATTCCTATACGAATCAAACAGATCCTGAAAGTATAAAAAAGTTTAATACAGAAGTCCAAATTGCGGCAACCAGTATTTTTAAATTTAAACGAAAAGTATTAGGGTTAATTCTCACATGTAAAATGCCGGGGGCAAATAATTTTCCGCTGTTGGTTGATCATACAAGCAGGGAAGCCAATTATTTTAGAAACCGATTAATTGAATTAAATGAAGGAAAACTGAAACCACTTCCTGACGCCATTATTAAAGAAAATGTCTTCTTCTTAAGGATTATGGCAGATCATGCGAAATTTATCGGTCACTTGCTGGATCCCTCTGAAAGGAAGCTAATTGATATAGCTCGAGATTTCAGCAATGATTTCGATCAATTGATGTATCAAGCGAGAGACCTTGATTCAATGCGGCCACAATCTCAAACAGTTCCTTTATTAGATCAATTCCTCGATCAAAATCGTGTGTCGGTCTCATCTCTTCGTGACTTCAAGAAAACGGCACGCGATTTAATTGAGCAATGTAAAATCAAGAGTATTATCCATCCGCTTTTAGCTGACCATGTTTTCCGTGAAGCGGATAGGTTTCTCGAAATCATTGATATGTTTGATGCTCATCTTACAAGCGGCAGCCAGCAATCCTGATCGTTTATTAAAGTGCCTTACTTCTTGAGGGAAGTAGGGTTTTTTTTATGAAAATTGGAAGGTAGTTAGTTGAAGGAACGAAATTTAACGTTTGTGTTTTTTAAAGGGAATAAAAACTTTTTGAGGAATTAAAAGAAAGTCCAATAAAAGAAGCATTCAAGCCCATTGAGATGAAATTGAAGATCTTGATTTAGAAGTATCCTCTTCAGAAAGTTAAAAGATTAAGGGAGGCGTAATATGTCTAATCACTCAAATGAAGAAAAACTAACCGGGGGAAACGTCTCCAGTGTGTATCGATCAGGTAATACTGTTTTGCGAGAGTTAAAGCCAAGCAGTCAGAAGATTCATAGATTGCTGCAGCATCTAGAAAATAAAGGCTATAAATTTGCACCGAAGTTCTTGGGGATCGATGAAAAAGGAAGAGAAATCTTAACCTATATGGAAGGAGAAGCAGGCAACTATCCATTGAAGACCTATATGTGGTCTGATGAATCGTTAATTAAAATTGCGAAGATGCTTCGTCTTTATCATGATGCGGTGAGTGATTTTCCTTTTGATGAAAATTGGCAGCCGTTAGATCAAACTCCAAAACCGTTAGAGATCATCTGCCATAATGACTTTGCTATTTATAACATCATTTTTGATAAAGAAGAACCTGTTAGTATTATTGATTTTGATGTGGCAGCACCTGGTCCAAGAATTTGGGACATCGCCTACACCCTATATACATGTGCACCTTTAAGCAGATTTTATCATTCTGAAAAGGGTGAGCAGATTAACTATGATTCATCAGTGCATGCGAATCGGATCAAAGAAAGAGTGAAAATGTTTTTCGATTCGTACGGTGAGGAAGTAAAACAGGTTTTTTCAGAAATGGTTTTGCTGCGATTAGAAGGATTATGCAAAACAATCACAAGAAAAGCGAATGAAGGAGACATTGCCTTTCAAAAGATGATAGAAGAAGGACATCTTGAACATTATCAAGAAGATATAAAATTCATTCGTGACCAAGGTAAAGAGTGGTTTATTTAACCAATTAGTGCTAACGTGGAATTATTGGAATTAACGTGGAATTATTAGAAATAACGTGGAATTATTGGCTGCGACCGTGGATAAAAAGTAAAATGACAGCTCCAAACGACGAAAGAAACGATTTTCTAAGGGGGGAACGACCTTTTATGTTGTCCTGTCCTTATTTTTTTGTCCAATCATGAAAAAACGAGTATAAAAAAAACAATTTATTGATCTCTTTTTGCTTTTTAAAACTTGTATACTGCTAGATTGATGATGTGGAGGACAAACAATGAGAGCTGCTTATCAAGTTTTAGTTTTACCTTATCTAATGGAAGAGAACTCGATAAAATTTGCCATCTTTCAAAGAGCTGATCTAGGGTATTGGCAAGGAATTGCTGGAGGAGGAGAGGAAGGGGAAACAATAGAAGATTCAGCTAGGCGAGAAGCATTTGAAGAGGCGGGTATTGCAGCTGATTCTGCTTTTCTTCAACTGGATACTACTTCATCGTTACCTGTAGAACATGTGGTTGGAAGCTTTCTATGGGGAGAAGAGGTGTTTGTCTTAAAGGAATATGCCTTTGGAGTCGAGGTCAAAAATAAAGATCTTTCCCTTTCGAAAGAACATGGATTATACAAGTGGACCACTTATGAAGAAGCACAATTCTTATTAAAATGGGACAGCAACAAAACAGCCTTGTGGGAGTTAAACCAGCGATTGATCAAGTGTAAAAACATGATACATAAGTAATTGGTCTTAAAGGAAAGCTGTCCGGTGGGGCAGCCTTTTAATTTTATAAATGTTAAGAAGTTATAATAATTCGTGGGAATTTTTGACAATATTAATAGTATTAGAGTATACTAACCTGAAAAATGAAAATATCGATGTAAGCGCTGAAGAGAAGAGTAGCTAACGATTAATTATTAGCAGAGAGCTCCCATATTGCTGAAAAGGAGTAATAATTAGTTTAGCGAAAAAAGTCTCGGAGCTTCTTATTAAGCTAATGAAACACATTAGGGATTATAAGACGGTTTCTTCCGATATAAAGATAGGGTATGTTTTGTACCTGAAGAGGTTGATATAGTGATGTATCAACAAACTGAGGTGGTACCACGATAGTTCAACTCTCGTCCTCAAGATTATTGATCTTGGGGGTGGGAGTTTTTTTGTTGTCTAAAAATAAATAAAGAAAGACATGAGAAAGGGGAAAACAAATGAATCCAATTTTATTAGAAGTTCCAATGCGAATAGAAACTGAAAGATTAATACTGCGGGTACCTTTAAAATCGGGGGATGGAATGATCGTTAATAAAGCAATAAAAGAATCCTTCAACGAATTAAAAGTCTGGTTGCCATTTGCACAAACGCTTCCTTCTGTAGAAGAAACTGAAATTAACTTAAGAGAAGCTCATCTGAAGTTTTTACAAAGAGAAAGTTTTCGTTTTCTAATTTTCCATAAAGATAGTCATGATTATATTGGAACAACGAGTATTCAAGGAATATGCTGGGACATCCCGAAATGTGAAATCGGCTACTGGATTCATACCAAATTTGGCGGGAATGGATATATGATTGAAGCACTAAAAGGTTTAACGAACTTTGGGCTAAACCAATTCCAATTTAAAAGAATAGAAATCAGGTGTGAATCAACCAATCATAAAAGTAGGGCTATCCCTGAAAAACTGGGATTTGAGTTAGAAGGAATTTTGAAGAATGAAGATTTATCCGCAGATGGTAGAAGACTTACTGACACATGTATTTACGCCTTAACTCAGTAATTAGAACAATATCAAAACGACCAGTTTTATGTCTGGTCGTTTTCTTATTTTTTTATTTTTCACTGATTTAGGTTATGTTGTAATGTCATACAACCACCACTCTTTTTACTTAGTTGAAGTAATTTTCCACAAACCTATAAATCCTGAGTGAGTCGAATCATATCCCTGCAATGTATACCATTTTCATAAATTTCTTCTGGATAGTGCTTAATGAAAAAATCCATATCAACACCAATAATTCTAAATCCACATTTTTGATAGAGAGCCAATTGTCCAATGCCTGCGTTTCCAGTACCAACTTCGATTGTTTTGTAGCCTTTTTTCTTTGCTGTGTTAATTGCATTCATAACTAACTGTTTTCCAATACCTCTACCATGTTGATCCTCTGTTACTGCAACATTCACTAACTCGATTGTCTCAGGTCTTGTTGGAAGTAATACATATACTCCAACGATCTTCTGTTCACTTTCTGCTATAAAACATTCTCCCCTATTAACATATTCCTTAACAATCTCTTCAGAGGGGTCTGCCAATAACAACAATTCCATTGGAAGATTTTCACCTATGTTTAATTTCCTAATATTCATTATTAATCTCCTATAAATTTATATTGAAACAATTTGTCAGTTCACTAATATCCTTACTTCAATAAAACTGGTCTCTTTTACATTATCCAAATTTAGTTTAGTACTAGTATCAACGCAGCCTCTTTTTGCGGTTTCTTCTACTGTTTTTGTGATATTTTCGAGTTTTTCTTTTTTTCCTCTTTTATTAAAATGACGCCAAACAGTCCCATTAAAGAAAAGAGAACAGGGATGATAAATCCATAATGATAGGCAGCATTTATTGAATGCTGAGGAAAGAGATCGAGTACACTTCCGAAAATACTTGGTAATAATACCGCGCTTAGAAACCCACCCATATTGGCAAATCCTGCGGCAACACCTACTTCTGTCATCGGGAAGGACTTTCTTACGACGGCAAAAGTTAAGGAGCTCGCACCATTTCCGAAACCTATGAATAACAGTAAAATGACTACCATAATAAAAGATGGCTTTATGCCGGACAAAAACAGTCCTATCCAACTAAAAAACACAACGATATGAATAAGGATATAGATCCTTTTTATCGAATCTAATCTGCTTGTAATCCAGCTGATTAAAGGACCGCCAATCATGGCGCCAAAAAGACCATACATAATAAGCTGGCTTGCTTCAGACCGCGACAAGTCAAACACGTGGATACCATATGGAACTCCCCAGGAACCTATAAATCCAACATATGTACCAACCACCCCAAAGTGGCAAAGGAATGTTGCCAAAGCTTGCCGAGTAGTAAAAATTCTGCGCAGTATGGACCAAACACTTGGTCTGTCCTCAACAGATTCCTTCTTCAATTTGGAATCATCATCCTTAAAGATTTGTTTTGGTTTTGCAACAAGAACGGTATAAAGAAGATAGGAAGATAACATTAAAATAATACCAATACTAAGGAATGGCGATCTCCAGCCTGTAAGTGAAATCCAATAGGAAAAAGGAACAGTAGCTGATAGTGACCCAAAGCTTGCGACCAATGAAACGACTCCTAACAATCCTACAAATTCCTTTACCTTAAACCATTGACTTAAAATAATAACCAAGTTGACAAAAATCATGGAATCTCCAATTCCCACTAATAAACGAGAAAAAATTAAAAGATACTCATTCGGAGCAAGGCTGAAGAGGAGGCTTCCTAAGCCATTAAGAAGTGTACCTATAATTAGGAATCGATTAGGCCCATATTTATCAGCTAAGAGACCAACCGGAATCTGTAATCCTGCGTATGCCAGAAATTGAATACTGCTCAATAGACCTATTGTGGAAGCTGATACATGAAAATCCTTCATTAATTGATCGGTAATAAGCCCTGGAGCTGTTCTTTGGCTCACAATTAAAAAGTAAGCAAATAAGACGGTGCCAAATACCACCCATCTATAGCTGCTTTCTTGTTTGTTCATCTTGATGTTTCCTTTCCTAAAAAAATACTAGATAATCTATTATTGCATATTATAGGCGATAAATACCCTGTACGGATGGAAAAAGATTCTAGTTAATTAAGGGGATCAGGGTTTTGACAATAAGGAGTCTATCTTTAATGTTTTGAAAAGGAAAATAATCCAACCGTATTGAATTATTAGGAGGACAAGCAATTCATAAGCGAGAAACGATTCAATAATAAAGGGGACAATGAATGTTAACGACAAAACAATTACAAGACATTGAACAATTGCAAAAAGAGTGCGAAACCCATGATCATGTTCAACTAAAGCTTAACTGGGAAATGTTAAGAAAACGCGAATCTGATCAGCTGGATTTTCTTCATTATGAAAAAGACGAACTTGTAGCATTTTTAGGTTTGTATCCATTTGGATCCATGGTAGAAGTGTGTGGCATGGTGAAACCAAGTGAACGGCGGAAGGGATATTTCAGCTTTTTGTTCCAGAGAGGAATGGAAACTGTAAAACAAAACAGATACAAGAAAATTCTATTAAACGCACCTGCTGGATCAGAGTCTGCAAAAGCATTTTTGATTAAACAAAATGCTGTTTATTCATTTTCAGAACATCAAATGGAGTGGCAAGAAAGAGCTCTTGAAGAAGTGGACGGTATTACACTCCGACAAGCAAACGAAGATGATTCAGACATGCGTATACGTATATCAGTTGAGGCATTCGGTATGGATGAAGAAGATGCCATTGCGATGGAAAGCAAGATCGATGGAGATGAAGGCAACGAAATGCTAATGATTGATGTGAACGGAAAGTCGGTAGGGAAAATTCGTTTCAGACGAGAAGATGGACAAGTCTGGATCTATGGATTTGCCATTTTGCCAGAGCAGCAAGGAAAAGGAATTGGAAGGAAAGTATTGCGCCAAGTTATTAAAGATCAAAATTCAGCTGGCCACTCGGTACACTTGGAGGTCGAAACGAATAATGACCGTGCTCTAGGTTTATATGAATCAGTTGGATTCGAAAAAGTACACTCACAAGATTACTATATTTATCAATTTTAAAAGCAAGTCAATTTTATAAAGAGAGGAAATTTTACATATGAAACTAGGAGCATTCTCTGTAAGTTTAAGTGTAAAAGACATACACAAATCGAAAGCTTTTTATGAGAATCTAGGATTTGAAACCTTGGGAGGAGACATTACCCAAAATTGGCTCATTTTGAAGAATGAAAGTTGCGTTATCGGTCTTTTCCAAGGAATGTTTGAAAAAAACATGCTCACTTTTAATCCGGGATGGAGTCAAAATGCCGAAAATCTCGATTCTTTTACAGACGTTCGTGACCTTCAAAAGCAGCTAAAAACAAAAGAAGTTCAATTTTTAACAGAAGCGGATGAAACAAGTGAAGGTCCAGGAAGTTTTATGATTAAAGATCCAGATGGAAATCCCATTCTTATAGATCAACACAGATAACGATGACTCAAAAGAAGACTAATTATTAGTTACGTGGAATTATTGGATATTATCGTGGAATTATCGAAAATAACGTGGAATTATTGGACTTAACCGTGGAATAAAATAAAAATGATAGCTTCATAGCAGAAGAAACAACAAGGATATTATGATTAGAAGACCTAATTATCGAGTCTGTCGTGTTTATTCTATAAAATGGCCACGAATAGTGGGAAAAAAGCTTCAAGATAATCAAAAAAGACTCCAAGATGTAAATTTCTCTTTGAGTTTTTTTATTTTTTTCTAATTTAAGTGCAGGAAATTTGCTGAACGATCTTAGTGAATAAAAGGTAAATGGCTGAATGCACTTTGTGCGAGACATTAATATAGTAAACTTATTATTTAATAGGATATAATGGTAGAAAATAGTTAAAAAGTCCTTGGAGGATCTTATGAATAAAGAATTGCAGCAACTCGGGGAAACAATTATCAAACAAAGACATGAAATCGCGGAGATCATTCATTCTGACCGGATGGAAGGCGTGATCATGACACAAGCGGAGAAGAACGAGTTTCAAAAAATAGAGCCGCAGATTCTAAAATTGCGAGCGGAGTTTATCAATCTATTTGGAGAAGCGTTAGTTGATTCTCATGATCAAAGCAGCTCTATTGAAAAGGTAAAACGCTGGGGGAAAGAAACAGGGGAGTACTTATTCAAGCTAGGAGCTCCATTAGAGGAAGCGTTAAAAGATACGAGCTTTTACCGGGAATCGATTTGGAAAGTCATTAAAAAAGAGGCAACTGCACAAGGTTTGTCAGCTGCTACAATTTTTGAAGTAATAGAGATTATTGACCCACTCTTGGATCATGCCGTTTATTATTTCAGTTTAAACTTTGTTCAGTCTCACCAAACAGTGCTTGAACAAGCAAAAGCAGCCTTCTTAGAGTTGTCTGTTCCTATTGTACCTTTAATAAAAGGAACAGGGGTTTTGCCGTTAATCGGTAATATTGATACAGAACGAGCAAAGTTATTAATGGAAGAAACATTGAACCAAGCAGTTAAGTTAAAATTAGAAAATCTGATCATCGATGTATCAGGTGTCTTGATTGTCGATACGATGGTAGCAGACCAGCTTTTAAGAGTAATTAGTGCTTTATCATTACTAGGAGTTAAGACCATTCTAACGGGTATCCGTCCAGAGGTAGCACAAACGATGGTTGCTCTAGGGGTAAACCTTGAAAACATCGAAGTAAAAGGGAATTTGCATCAGGCATTTAGCGATCTGCAAGCCTAAGCAATAGAGGGAAGCTCAAAAGCTAACGGAATTTTTTATTGAGTGAAAACATGCCAAACGTATCATAATTAGCACTAAAAGCCGCAGCGAAATTCGTTGCGGTTTTTTCGTTGTGGGTGGAACCACTCCTTTTACCACCTGGATTCGTATCATATTAATTGTGGCGCAGTAGGATTTAAAGGAAGGAATAACGAATATTTATTAAGGTGAAAAAATGAACTGACGTTAAACATTGGATAGTTGAACAAACAAGGAATTAAACCTTTGTTTATAATTCGAAGTTGTTATTTTAATGTAGAATCTATGTTAAGATAATACATGTAATCTATTTATTTTGGGCTTTTTTGACTTTTCTTAGTCACCCCCTTTATAAGGAAGGGAGTAAGAAATGGATACAATCAGTGTTTTCTTAGATGACTATAGGATAGAACCAGAAGGCTATGTTTTAACGGAGACGATTGACGAGTGTTTAGAGTTGTTACGAAACTTTAACGTCGAACATCTTTCTTTAGATCACGACTTATTAAATAAAAATAGGAATGGTTTAATGCTTGTTCAAATGATGGTGGATGAAAATCTATTTGCTAACCGCATTACTATTCATTCCGCTAATTCAGTTGGGGGCAAAGCTATGTTCAGATGTCTAAAACAGGCACAAACGGATTCCATTATTTCCAACGCCACCATTATATCCTTAAGGCCGTTGCCTCTAAATTTTTACCCGCCAGGTGTTCTGCAACATTATCTAGACGTAATGTAAGTTATGCATCTTTTAATTGGGAATTGAGGTCAATCCGGACAAAGCATCAAATTTTAAAAAGAAGATAGATTCGTGTATTTAATGGATTCTGCAGAAGAAAAAAACATAAAATACTTATAAAATAGCCAAGTAATTCGCATATGAATTACTTGGCTATATTTTGTATTTATTGAGTTTTATAGCAGCAAGAGGATATTTTTCTTTTATAGTTATGCCTTACTAATGTATCTACTATTATTTTCATCAAAATGGGACTTATCTTTATTAGATAATGAACTTAATAGCAATAAAATAATTCCCACATAGATAATACCACCACTTTGTAAGAAAAACTTTTTTAATAGAGAATTTTGTTAGATATCTCTTTGGAATCTCTTGTTTTTAGAAAATTATTAACTGCATCTAAAAAGTCTGGTAGATTATCATCGTGAACAAAGTGTCCCGCGCCCACTATTGTCACCAATTCGCAATTCGGAATAAGCTTTGAAACTTCTGTTAATTTGTCTTTTGGCGTTTTACTAGACCCACCACTTATAATAAGAGTTGGCATTGAAATCTCAGTCAAACCTTCCCACCATTCGGGTTTGTTATTAATACTAAGTATCGAGGGAACAACCTCCCAATCAAACGGTAGAGGATGAGAGGGCTTGGAAGGTATTTCTTTTGGTTTATCTTGAAAAGGAGGTCCAATGTCCTCAATAATTAATCGCTCTAACCTGGTTGGGTATGTTTCTGCGAAAAGATAGGATACTATTCCTCCCATTGAATGACCTATTAGGGTAAACCTCTCAAGATTCAATTCGTTAGCAAAATGAAGTAAGTCATCACACATGAGTTCAATTGTATATGTACTCGTTCTTGCACTTCCACCGTGTCCTCTTTGATCTAAAGCTAAGACACGATATTCTTTTCCTAATACAGCGGCCGCTTTATCCCATGATTCTGCACTTTCCCCTAGCGCATGGAGTGCAACAAGCGGCGGTGCAGTAGAATCTCCACTCTCACGATATGTAAAAGTAAGTCCATTCAGTTCAATTTGTTTTACTTGTATTTCCATTTTTAAATCAACTCCAATTGGCATTTTTTTAAAAAGCCCGATTTATTTCCATTCTTGTATTTCACCACTGTTGTAACAATTCCTGCTCAAGTCTACTTTTCTTTATAAGCTTTATTCGTCTTCCAAGCTCAGATCGTTGTATCGGGAAACATGCTCTGTTGCAGTGATGAGAAACGACGTATGGAATATTACATGAAACTCTAAAGATGTATGCCAAACCCAATGAAGAGCGAGACATCATGATTAAAAAAGTAGGAGCAAACGGTTTATGGTTCAGTGGTAATCAAGTGCATATGGAGCTTGTTTGATAATATTTGGGTAAAGAAAAAAGGAGAAACAACTTGAACCTTCCAGGTCATGATTATAGAATCAGAGGATGATTATTGGATTATAACGAAATGATACAATAAGAAGGAAACTAAGTGATATGGGAATAAACTTTTTTGAAAAAGTCCCTTACTTAAAACCTGAATTTCAGCTTTCTTTTAGTAAAAAAATTTAAGTGCAAAGGTGAAGTTAAGATGAGCAAAGTAGTCATTCTAGCAGAAAAACCATCACAAGCTAAGGCTTATTCAGACGCGTTTTCTATAAAAAAGAAAGATAAAACTCATATTGAGTTAAACCCATGCAGTATATTTCCGAATGGAGCAATGATTACATGGGGAATTGGTCACTTGGTAGAGCTGAAGCAACCAAAAGAATATAAACCAGAATGGGGAACTTGGCGCTTATCTTCCTTACCGATCTTGCCTGAACGTTATGAATTTAAGGTAGCTTCAGGAAAATATGAACAATTTAATGCTGTAAAATGGTTATTTAAAGAAGCTGACATTATCATTAACGGATGTGATGTTGATCGTGAGGGTTCTAACATCTTTTATTCGATCTACCATATGACAGGAGTTAGAGGCAAAATTATTAAACGCCTTTGGATTAACTCTCTAGAAGTGGATGAAGTCCGAAAAGGGTTTTCAAATCTTCACGATAACAAGAAAGATTTATTACTTTATTCTGAAGCTAAAACACGTCAAATCTCTGATTGGCTCGTTGGAATGAACGGAAGCCGCCTTTATACTTTACTTTTACAACAAAAAGGCCTTAAAGATAGCTTGAGCATTGGCAGAGTGCAATCTCCAACAACGTATTTAATTTATCAAAGGCACCTCGAAATTGAAAATTTTGTTCCAAAACCATTTTATGAAATTGAAGGTAACTTTTCAGCTGCCAACGGAAAATATAAAGGAAAAGCAAAAATAAAAAGTGAAAACAAAGAAGAAATTCTACAGCTGTTAAATCATCACAACATAACAGGTAACGATACTGGCATCATAAAATCCGTATCAAAAAAGGAAATGCGTATCAAATCACCTAAGTTGCACGCTCTCTCTACACTGCAATCAACAGCAAATAAACGATGGAAATACAGTCCAAAGAAGGTTCTTGATACTGTTCAGAAACTGTACGATAAGAAAATTCTATCCTACCCAAGAACAGACACACAATTCATTACGGAAAATGAGTTTGCCTATTTATCTGCTAATCTTGAATCCTATCAAGATCTAATAGAGAACCCCTTTACTGCAGCTTCTATAAAGCCAAATAAAAGGTATGTAGATGGATCAAAGGTACAGGAGCACTATGCGATTGTTCCTACAAAAAAGGTTCCAACACGTGCAAAAATTCAAGGTTTATCAATAGAAGAGAGAAATATTTACTTTGAAGTATTGAACACAACCTTAGCTATGTTTCATCATGATTATGTGTACGAAGAGACAAAAGTCACAACGGTTGTAAATGGTTTAGACTTTGAGACGGTAGGAAAAACAGAAATCAGCAAAGGTTGGAAGGAACTGTTTAACTACGGTTCAAATGACAACACAGCTAAGAAAGATGAAGCTTCTATTCAAGCACTTCCTAAACTTGAAAAAGGGGAGAAAGTAGATAGTATTGTCAAAATGAAAGAAGGTATGACCACTGCTCCTAAGCCATACACGGAGGGTCAACTTATTTCTATGATGAAAACGTGTGGGAAATCGGTTGAAAATGAAGAAGAAATGGAAATTTTAAAAGAAGTTGAAGGCTTAGGTACTGAAGCTACAAGAAGTGGAATCATCGAAACCATTAAAAAACATCAATACATCGAAGTAAAAAAGAACATTGTTCATATCACCGAAAAAGGGAAGATCTTGTGTCAGTCGATAGAAGGTAACCTGCTTTCCAGTCCTTCCATGACGGCCAAATGGGAAACATATCTAAAGAAAATCGGAAACGGAAACGGTACATCTCAAGCTTTTTTGGGAAGTATTGCAAGGTTCTTAAATAAATTGATTGAAGAAGTACCTGAACAATTGAAAGTAGATTCCATCCAGCAGAGTATTGATAGTGTTAAGAATGTGAATCAGATCGCAATCACTGTATGTCCTCGTTGCAAAAAAGGAAGTATCACCACGAATCGTTCTTTCTATGGCTGCTCAGAATATGCAAGTGGTTGTAAACAAACCTTCCCAGGAAAATTACTCAGTAAAAATATTACTGAAAAACAGGTGAAGGATTTATGTACAAAAGGCAAAACCAATGTAATTAAAGGATTCAAGCCAAAAGCCAAAGAAAAGAAAAAGTTTGATGCTATGCTCATATTAAAGGATGACTTTTCGATAGGATTTGAGTTTCCGCAAAAACAATTTGCTAAGAAATAAATAAGTATAACAATTTAGTGCTTTCCAACTAAATGGGGAATTTATGGAGGGGCGAAAAGAACAATGGACACACTGACAACCACTTTAACTTTTGTTTTACTTACTAGTCTCTTATGGAAGTGTTTATCTCACCGTTAAGCATGCAAGTACACTTAAACGTTTGTTATTCCATAAATGGATGCGTTGATCCAAAAATGGTGACCAGATGCTCCATCTCCAAATAAACAAGAGGAAAAAGAGTAATTTATCTAATATTCAACAATCGGGACAGATTGTGGAATAATACTGTCGTTGCGTTAGTAGACAAATACTGGGTGTTAAGAAGGAGTTTGATTTTATTTTATAGAATAACATGGGTGAATGTTTTATGGAGAGAAAAAACTAACGAAAAAAGGGTGTATTATGGAAGTGATTGCTGAAACGGAACGATTGCTATTAAGGGTTTTTAATGAAATGGATGTAGAGGATGCAAAGGCATTTTGGGGAGATCAGGAAGTTATGGAGCATTGTCTCGGAGCTATTCCTCACGATCACTTACATAAAGCTTTGGCTGCATATGCAGCTTGCCACCAGGAAAAAGGTCTTTCAGTATATGCGGTTATAGAAAAAGAGTCAAATAGGGTAATTGGTTCAGCTGGATTTAACGTAAGAACTACTATTGAATCAGTAGAATTGCTTTACCATTTTTCTAAAACTGCATGGGGAAAGGGATACGCAACAGAGGCTGCAACAGCATGTGTTGATTTTGCTATTAAAAATCCTAATTTAAAGATGATTTACGCATCCGCTGAATCAAAAAATACTGGTTCTCTAAAAATATTAGAAAAAGTTGGGTTTGAGTACAAAGGCATGAAATGGTTTGATGATACAAATCAGGAAGAGCCGTATTATGAATTAAATATTAAAGTAAAAGTAAAAAACGGTAGTACCTAATTTAAGATTAAATACTAATGGATCTTAAAATTTAAAGCAAAATAATTAAACAAATTTGGCTTAAGTCATTGATAGGTTTTCTTTAACACTCGATTGCATTTCTTCAAGAAGGAGGAGTGCATTTTTTATTGAATTTCTTATTGAACAAACGTAGCAGTTTAGTTGAATAAGAAAAACAATCAGCAGAATATAATTATATGACTACATAAATAGTTTACAGGAGAATTCTGTGAATGATAAATTTTACCAACATAATTAGGACGCAAATGACATTTGGAAGAAAATAGGGGATAGTATCGTGTTAGTATTATTACTTCATATTTTGATAAGTTTCATGGTGTTAGGAATAGCATTGGTTCTAGGTCGAATAGTTGAATTTAAAAGAAGTGCTCTAAATAATATGGTTGCGATAACTGCATTATCAGGGATTTTTTTAGTAGGTACAGGTATGTACATTGGAATAGGAGAGTCTTTACATGCATATTTCTATATAACCTTTATATTACAGTTAATTATTATTTGTCTTTTATTTTTTAACTATCGTCATTTTAAAAAGGCGGGCAATTCAAAATTCATAAACATCTCTTCCATGATTCTAGTTATTATTAGTTATTTAACTTATGTTTACTATATTATAGGGAGCTATTTATATTAGTGGGTGCGTTAATTGAAGATCCAAAGGGATGCTTACCAATTTATAATAATAAGGGCAGCATTAGTTAATAATTATCTAACTAAATAATTTTGAGGTGAGAAATAGATGTATGTCAATGAAGTGGTTAACGAACTGCTGAATCAGTTTAAAAACAGAACAAATAAAGAACGCCCTTTTAATATAGCTGTTGATGGTTTGAGCGGATCAGGAAAGACAACTTTAGTAAAAAAACTAGAGAATGAGCTAAAAAATAAATGTATTGTTAGCTTATTTCATATTGATGATCATATCGTGGAAAGAAATAAAAGATATAATACTGCTTTTGAAGAGTGGTATGAATATTATTATTTACAATGGGATATGGAAATGATATCCGAAAAATTGTTAAAAAGTTTACACAGAAACTATTCAGAACTAAACCTTCCTTATTATGATAAATCTATTGATAAAAATGCAAATAAGAAAGTACACATAACACCTAACAGCATTATTCTTATAGAGGGTATTTTTCTGCAAAGAAGAGAATGGATAGCATTTTATGATTACACTATTTTTTGGGACTGTCCAAGAGAAATAAGGTTTGAAAGAGTTTTAAATAGAGATTATATTGGTGATTCCCAAACAAGATTAGATAAATATAAAAGAAGGTACTGGCTGGGAGAAGAGCATTATTTAAATACAGAAGAACCCATAAAAAAAGCAAATAAAATTTACATAGTTAATTAGATTTCGCCAAAGATTAATGTATAGTTATTTTTTTTACTTAAAATCGGGTGTATTTCTTCAAAAAGGAGAATTGCACTTTTCTATTGAAGTAAAAGAACAGCTTAATAGAAAAGATTTGAGGAGAGAAATAAATGTTAATAAATAAAGCGTTTGAAATAATCGAGGATCATTCAGATGACGCAGATTTTATTGGTGAAATTAAAGATCAAATAATTGATTCTGCTGAAGCAGCATTAAATGTAAAATTCCCGATGAGTTATAGACTTTTTTTGAAGAAGTATGGTCTTGGAGATATTTTTGGAGAAGAAATTTACGGTTTGGGAATTGAAGAAAATGGAGTTCCAAGTATGACTTGGATTACAAAACAATTTAGACAAGAGGAAGACTTACCAAATCATTTAATTTGCTTTTACTTCACAGGGTATGATGGCGTGTATTTTTGTTTAGATTGTTCCAAAGTACAAAATCAATATGATGATAATGCTGAGGTTGTTTCTTTTGTTAGTGGGTTACCGATTGAAGAGCAAAAATTTGAAGTTGAAGCAGGAAGCTTTGGCGAATTTTTATTAAATACATTGCAAGAGTCAATAGAGGATTGATTAACTAATAGCAGAATCGGTATTCAACGATCGGGTGCATTTCTTTAAAAAGAGAAGTGCACTTTATTTTGGAAATATAGGACAGATTACATAAAAATAATTAAGAAAGAGGAATAAATGATGAGTATCATTCTAACGGTTATACCATTGGTTTTTTTCGGGATTTTTGTATGGCTAATTTTTTCGACACTCGTAGATATAACTGAACAGTTGAAAGAACAGAATGACGTTTTAAAAGAATTGGTTCGAGAGAGAAAAAATAACTAATTGCTAGGATTTTAAAGCATATTTAGTAAATTAATATTCTACAATCTGGTGCATTTCTGTAATCAGAAATGTGCCTTTTTTATATGAAACGGGTGCTTTAGTTGAAGATCAAAAGGGCTGATAATAGCATAAGAAATAAACCAGGAGCAATAAAGGTTGCTCCTAATCTTATTCTATTTAAACAGCAGTAAAGTAATAAGATTATCAACCAGGAGCATTTATATTAACCATCCTTGTTGTATTTTTTAGAACACTTTCTGGTTCTAAAAAAATTCGAGTTCCTTTTTAAGTAGAAAAGGATTGTAAGGATCTCTTGTGGAATGGAATGTAGAATAAGAAAACAAAAAGGAGAAATTATGTGCCGAAACATTAGAACATTATTTAATTTTGACCCACCAGCTACCGATGAAGAGATTCATGCAGCAGCTATTCAGTACGTCAGAAAGATAACGGGCTATAACAATCCCTCAAAGGTAAACGAGGATGCTTTTAATCACGCAGTCAATGAAGTAGCAATGATAACTAAGAATTTATTTGATACTATGGAAACCAGTGCAGAACCTCGCAATCGTGAAGTCGAAGCTGAGCGTGCTCGTGTCAGATCAGCTAAAAGGTTTGGTACAAGTTAGCGAGGAATAACATTCTTATAATGAGCAACAATCAGTGCATATCTCTAAAAAGAGGTCTGCACTTTTTTATTGAACTTACAAACGAGTAGAAATGTTGAAAAACATGGGAACTTCGGTTGATTTGCATGAAAACGAGACTTTAATGTTTTCAATATCTACATTTAATAGTAAAAATCATCACGATATGGTTATGGAAAAAGTTGATAGGAATAAGGAAATTTCGATAATAGGATGCATTTCTGTAGTAAGAAGAAATGTGTCCTTTTTTATGCATCAGGCCAGATTTTGGAGTAAGGAAGGTAATTAGGTGGTTCATCTTGAAGTTGTAAGTTATGTCAGAACAGCACGCCGTAATGAATTTTATCCAACACATTATCTAGTAGAAGGATTACATTGGAGGGAATAGAAAATGGATGTAAGGACACTTTTGTTACAGCAATGGGCAAGCTGCTTAGATCAAGAAGACTGGTTTCCACCACTTGAAAAAGTGTTAGAGGATATCACATTTGAACAGGCACTTTGGAAACCAGCTGAGGGGGCACATTCCATTTGGGAATTAGTCTGTCATTTGCTTTTCTTTGAAAAAAGAATTCTGTTACGATTTCTTGGTGAAACAGCAAATGAACCAAAGGCAGAAAATAATGATGCTACATATCGATTACCAACTGAGACGTCTCAAAATTGGCAGAAAACAAAACAAGAATACTTTTATGTTCATCGTGAACTAGAAAAAATACTAGCAACATCAGAACTAGAAGATTTGTACAGAGAAATCCCAAAAGACAATCCATTAATGATTGAACTGAAGAGTTTAGCAATGCACGACGCCTATCATATTGGGCAAATTGTATTCCTTAGTAAAATGCAAGGAGTTTGGGCAGCGAAACGCAGCTTTTAAAACAAGCTAAAAATTGTATGAATAAAAAATAGTACAGTTTAGTCGCTTTTTCATTTTGCTGATCGTATTAATAGATTTATAAAATTTGAGTGATCTAGGAGAGATGACAATGATATTTTTATGCATGGGCTATTTCAACCCTGAAAAAATGGATGCACGCCCAAGGGCGGAGATTGATGCCGTAATGAGTGAATGCCAGCCGCACATTGAGAAATTTTACGAAAGCGGTAACGTGCTGATTGATGCCGGTCTAGACTCAGAGACCAAAAGCTTGCGCCGTGTGGACGGTCAGGTGATTGTTACAGATGGTCCATTAACAGAAACGAAAGAGAGGATCGGCAGCGTATTCATTTTTGAAGCAGAGAGTATGGATGAGGCGATTCAGCTTGCCTCTCTTCATCCGACAACACAAGTCGACAGAGCGGAAGAGTTTGGCTGGCGCACCGAAATCCGTCCTGTTCATTTTTTTAAGAATGATAAATAGGTTACTATAATAAGCGTATTTCTTAGTGATTAATAGTGAAGAGCCTTGTTCGTTTGTAGTTTAACTGAGTCGAAATGGGTAAATTCATATTACAGTTCTGTAGTGAAAAAATTTTATTAGAAGGTACCAGAATGACTCAACTTATACGATTTGAATTGTTAGGTTTCTAAACGTAATTGAAAGGAGCTTTTTAACACATGAGTGATCTGAAATTGATCAAAACATATATAAGTTTTTTGATTCACTTGAGCAACTAAGACATAAACCTGGGCAAGGGGTTTGGTCTATTGGTCAAATGTATGACCATTTAATTGTCGTGGCTCATGAATATCTTGATAGTGTTGAAGCTTGTGCGACAACTGTTGGGGAGCAGAAGCAGGGTAAGACGGAGTTTGGAGAATATTTATTTAATATTGGTGGATTCCCGCCAATTAAAATCAAATTACCGGATGAACTTGATACCCCACCTGACAATACAAAAAGTAAAGAGGACATTATGCTTGAGCTCAATCAACTAATAAATAGAATGAAAGAATTGGAAATGAAAGTAGAAGATATAAACCCGAATTACAAAGATAAACATGGAGGCTTTGGCTGGCTGAATGCACAAGAATGGTTTGCACTTGTCGGGATGCATTTTCGTCATCATCTGCGTCAGAAGTATGAGCTGGATCAAAAACTTGGTTGTATCCAAATATTTGGATAACAAATGTTATTCCTAATAACTTAACACGGTGCTGTATTTGATCGCGTTTGCTTGGAGGTGCACAACATTGAGAATAGTCAGTGTTGGATTCAGCTTTATTTCTGTGGGGATGTTTATTATGCTTGCTAGATTCTTTATTACTTCTGAATTAGGTCCTAATGCTACTTTTAGGATAAATGAAAATTTAGAGGTCAAAATGAGCACTTTTAAATTATTGGCTGACACATTCTTTATTACATTAGTATTTCTTGGGGTAATCTTATTTATCTTTAACAAAAATAAATTAGCAAATAAGTAAAGATTTTTTCTTCCACAATAGGGTGCGTTGATCTAAGAAGGATTAAGGCCTTTTGTTAAGTAGCAAGCTTGTGGAATAAGGGTTTCTGTATTTACTCCACAAAAGGGTTAGTTGGGTAAAAAGAAGAACATTAAGTAAATTAAATATTGAAAGTTCTAACGAATAAAATTGCTCACAATCGCTTTAAAAAATAAAGACTTATATACTTTTTTATTTTCTTGTAGAGTTTATTATTAGCTAGAAGAAAATAGAGGTGTATGATGGCAAAGACGATAAAAATTGAATCCCCAAAAATCCTTTCTGAATTAAAAACCGCTAACTTCAATGATATTTTTTATGAAGAAGAGCCCGAACTATTCAACTGTGAAATCACAAACTCCCAAGTAGACAATGAGGTAATCAATCGAGCAGTCTTTTCAAAGGTTATTTTTAAAAATATAACGTTTATAAATAGTACATTTTTGAATATAGACATGACCGATGTGGTTTTTGATCATTGTAATTTATCCAACACATGTTTATCTGAAGGGATTATACATAGAGTCGAATTTAAGAACTGCAAACTTTTAGGTTTGGATGTGTCAAAAGCAAGTCTGGGTAATGTAGTTTTTAGAAACTGTGACTTAAAATTAAGTAACTTTTCAGATACTCGCTTAAAACAAATAGGATTTGAGGAGTCGTCTTTGAGAAGTGCTAATTTTTTTGAAGCCAAATTGGATAAGGTTCAATTAAACCGGTGCGACCTGAATGATGTTGATTTTACACAGACAATCCTTAAGGGGATTGATATTAGTACTTGTACGTATGAGCAGATCAATGTGTCTCCTGAAAGCTTAAGAGGATGTGAAGTCTCATCCAACCAAGCAATCGGATTTTCAAAATTATTAGGACTGAAAATTAAGGAATAAATCTTCATAGAACATTTTCAAACAACCTGCATTCTCGAGTCTTAGGCATATGATAATTTTATACGCCTTTGAAGGGAATGAACAAAGTGTATAATTCTAACTGGAGTTATGACCATTCACAAGTGGAACCCTTACTTGCGGGAATCAAACGAGAGGCTTCTTCAATTGACCTTTATAGCCGATTAGTAAATGCTGCACCTAATCAAAAGCATAAGAATCACATTCTTTATGCTTTAGAAGGTAAAAAAGTTCATCTGAGGCAATTTACGGATCTTTATATCACACTTACAGGAAGGCAGCCGGATTACCAAATCGATAAAGTGATTTTTCGGGGATATAAAGATGGTTTAGTAAAGGCATATCAAGCTGAAGCTAAGGGGTATCAGGAATATCATAAAGAATGTTTGCGTAATCAAGATCCATACATTCACAATGTGTTCTCACAAGCTCTTAATGAGAAAAAAGATAGTGCGGCGCGATTAGATTGGCTTTATAAGGAAGCTCGGACCGAGATTAAAGATTATGGACGCCAGCCGTTTGTCATTGATATTAACGAGGCCGCGAAACAAAACAATACGTATCGAACCGCTTTATGGACAGGGGAACATTTGCAAGTAACATTGATGAGTATAGATGTTGGAGACGATATCGGCTTAGAGGTTCATCCGACAACCGATCAATTTTTGCGTATTGAAGAAGGGCATGGAATTGTTCAAATGGGGGATAGCCAGAATCATTTAAATTTTGTGGCAGAAGCTTTTGATGATTATGCGATTATGATCCCTGCTGGCAAATGGCATAATGTAACGAATATCGGTGATAAACCGCTTAAGCTATATGCAATTTATGCGCCGCCTGAGCATCCATTTGGTACAGTCCATCGAACAAAAGCAGAGGCGATGGCTGCTGAAAGAAGCATATAATTTAGTAAAAAAATAGAGGCTGCCGGTTTTATCCTGGTCAGCCTCTTTCGTGTTACTTAATCGTTTTCTTCATCATCAACAATATCCTGTTGAGACAGTTGATCAGGAAAACCGTATTGATTATTAATTTCCTCAGCTAGCTCTGTTAAAAATTCTTCCGAAATTAAGGACTTTTTTTCTTTAGTCATAAGGTTCTCCTAAGTATCTTTGAGTTTTCCTGCAATTCTAAGCAGTATAAACACTATGGACAAATATTACGTAACCTATTCTAAATTAATGAAAAGAACTTGGATTTGTGTAAATAAAAGGACAAATACCTTTAATCTCGAGCATCTTCAAAGAAAAATTGA
Organism: Bacillus sp. NEB1478; assembly: GCF_031582965.1. Lineage (NCBI taxonomy): Bacteria > Bacillati > Bacillota > Bacilli > Caryophanales > Bacillaceae > Bacillus > Bacillus sp. NEB1478. The sequence goes on along the minus strand of NZ_CP134049.1, from coordinate 2,763,023 downwards.
TATTTTTTTATCGTGTGGAGCTTGTCACGATTTATTAGATTCTTCTTTTTTTGTCGCTTCTATAAGCTTATTTGTTTTGGAAATAAGAACGGTGCTAAAAATAAAAGACGAAACAAGGCCAATGATAGCAAAGAAAATTAATGCGGCAAATCCAGTTTCAGAACGCATACAAACCCCCGAATAATTTGATTAGTAATCATAGTATTTGTATTCCAAAAAATTTTATCCAAAATGTCTCTTAAATACTATTTAGGAATGTTAACCTGGTTTAGCAGCTGTTCAAACTGCAACTTACCTGAGATGCTGGAGGAAATAAGATAGGCTCATAATCGTTACCAATAAGGCTGTTAAAGACCGTTGTGGATTTTTGATAATTGTACGAAAGATCAGCTTAATTACATAAGAAAATAGAGGCATTCAAAAAGGGCTGATGGAATATATTAGTAATTAAATGAGCGTTATAAAATGGGGATGAGAGGTTGAAAATAAAATCAAAATTAATCGTAATTTCATTGATTCTATTAATTATAGGTGCTGTTTTTTTATCATTTGTTCAATTAAGTAACCCTATTCGCATTGATGGGGTTTCTACTAGCACGAAAGAAGATGGAAAAAAGACAGTAATTTTTCAAATTCATAACATAGGTCTTAAGAGGATAACAATAAAAGAAGTTACTTTAAATCATAGTAAACAACCTAAAGAATTGGCACTAGGGATTAGTTATGATACTGGACATTTATTACAAAGTGGTATTGATAATCCAATGATTAAGTTTATGAAAGTTGACTCAGCACCCATTATTCCAAAGTTAAACAAAAAAGAAATTACTGATGCTATTAATAGAAAAGAAAATACACCCATTTATTATGGAATTAAAGTGGAGTCTTATAAGGAACCCATCAAAAGTATGACTGTTAAATATAAGTATTTTGGGTTTCTGGTTACCAAAAAATATAATTTAGAATCGTGGAATTTAGAAAACTAAATTAGAGCTTTAGTGGAAGAAGATTCTACAAAAGAACTCATAAAATGGGTTCTTTTCTTGTTTCATGATTGATTATTCCCACAATTACAGAATCAATGATTAGAAATTTTAACCATCTATACAGGAACGAATTTGTTTTTGAAGATCTTATTGAGTGGAACTGCGGCCAGTGTTACTAGAACGTAAATTAAGGCAGGGATAGAGAGACCTAACTAGAAATAGGAACTTGACGCTTATTTTAAATAGATGGGGTGATAGAATGCCTGCGATTCAAAATAAAACATGGATTTTCGATCGATACCAAATATCTCAATCTGATTTTTTGGGAGCCGGGATGGAAGCCGAAGTCTATGCCTGTGATAGTGATAAAGTGCTGAAGTTGTATAATCACCTATCAGATGTTCATAAGCAAAAAGTACTTAAAAGCTTTTATCAATCAATAGAACGAAATGGTTTGAGCTACGAGTTACCTAATATATACGAGATCAATGAGGAAAAGGGAAGTTTAATAACGTTTGAAAAAAGAATAAAAGGCACACCCTTGCAAAGTCAATTGCCACAGATGAACAGTGCGAAATTAGAAGAAATAATGAGCATTTATCTAAATGCAAATATTGAAATGAAATCCATTACTCTGAAAAAAGATTTAGAAGGGTATTGCTTGTTTGATCATTTCGGAATTCCGCAATCTAAAATAAATAATTGGTTTGATCTGCTCAAAGAAATGGTGGTGAAAAAGCAGATCGGACTAGAAAGCCATTTTAATAAGGATGTAGTGAACTACGAAGGGAAATTAAAATCAATCCTTCAAATTTTATCCGCAGGATACAAAGGGGAGTATTCCATTATTCACGGTGATTTTTATCCCGGAAATCTCCTTATGGACAAGGATAGAGTTAGCGGTTTAATCGATTTTGGTATCATGACGATGTATGGAGATTACTTATTCGATGTTGCCATTGGATGGGTGTGCTTTGATATGTACGATGTGCTAAATGCAAATATTCGAGAGAGATATTTGAACATGATCCTCAACACTTTAGGTGAGAACGTAAAAAGCAGGCTTTATCTCTATGTGCTGGTATACAGTATGATTACAGCGAACTTTTATGCAGAAGATTGCAGCGACGGTCATTATCAATGGTGTGTGGACAATTTAAATAATGAAGAATTCTGGAAAACGATTTAAATTGATCCGATAAAAGGACAAACTAGCATAAAATGATCCGAAATAAATTTTAAAAAAGGGGAAGGTGGTTAAAACCATCTTCTTTTCCTTTAAAATGTACCTCGAACCTAGTTCATAAGAGCATACAGTTCCATATATCCACGGTAATCCTTCATAATTCCTCGGTAAATACGAATAATCCCACATTAATTTTAATAATTCCACGTTAAATTCGATTTAAGCACGAACCGACATAAATCGACAAATTACGCCACCTATCCTTCATCCATAAAAACTATGAAAATACTATTCTAGGTATAATTTTTTCCCTTTAGGGAATAATAGACTAATCTCTGGGGAGAAAATGGCATTTTAATTTATACAAAAAGAGGTGATGTTATGCCGCAGTCAAAAGCATTTCGGTTCGGATACGGCCTATTATTAGCATTTCTCATTATCTATGTTGGGATAAAGATCGATTTTATTTTTCATCCTATATTTATTCTCGTAAAAACACTTTTTTTTCCGTTTTTAGTAGCTGGCGTTTTATATTATTTATTTCGTCCTTTAGTAAACTACTTAGAATCCAAGAACCAGCCCCGGGTATTATCCATTTTATTAATTTATCTTGTAGCAGCAGTTGTGATAACGGCACTTATTTATGGGGTCGGACCTATCCTGCAGAAGCAAGTGAATAACCTTGTGACGAATACACCAGATTTAGTAGATTCAGCGCGTTCTAAATTGGAAGAGATCCAGAAAAATAAATGGGTCAATCGATTTCAAAAGAACGAAGATTTTAATACAGCTGAAATATCAGATAAGGTAACGAATTATCTTTCAACGAGCTTATCCAATTTTGGAAGGAATATCACAGGGTTAATTGGTGTGATAACAAGTATTATTACGGTATTAGTTACCGTTCCGTTTATCCTTTTTTATATGCTTAAAGAAGGTGAAAAAGCTCCGCAGTTTGTGTTAAGACTGCTTCCGGTAGTGCAGAGGAAAAATGGCATCAAAATTCTTCGGGATCTGGATGGTGCTCTTAGTTCATATATTCAAGGCCAAATTATCGTTAGTGTTTGTGTAGGGGTCTTGTTGTTCATTGGCTACTTAATCATCGGTCTTGATTATTCTTTGATTTTGGCTCTGATCGGTATGTTTACAAACGTTATCCCTTTCTTGGGACCAATTATTGCTATCATACCTGCACTGATCGTAGCTGCAATCACATCACCGTTCATGTTAGTCAAAGTGCTGATTATCATGGTGATCGCGCAGCAAATCGATAATCATATTATCTCCCCGCAAGTCATGGGAAGATCTTTGGAGATTCATCCATTAACGATTATCTCTATTCTCTTAGTATCAGGAAGTCTTGGTGGTGTGTTAGGGCTAATATTAGCAGTTCCTTTTTACGCCGTTCTAAAGGTGATCGTGCAGCATACGTATCGCTTATGGAAATTAAGAAGAGAAAAAGAAACTGATCCAGTAAATTGATCTTATATGTGTTCAAAGAGAAACAGTTCATCTGCTTCTCTTTTTCTTATGATAAAAAGGTAATTGCTCCTAACAAGCAGAATACAAATTTAGTATTAAAAAAGGAGCTGTTATTCATGCCGGTTGTTTTGAGTAAAGTGCAGGACGTTCTGGAAAATTATAAAGCTGCTATTTATGAGAAAGATGTTGAGAGATTAGTATCTTCCTTCTCGCCTAACATTCATATTTATGATTGCTGGGAAGATTGGGAGTGTACGGGTATTGCTCAATGGAGAGAAATCGTGAAAGATTGGTTTAACGGTTTACGTGAGGAAGGGGTTCTACTTAAGACTGAGTTTAATGATGTAGTTATTGAAGAAAATGCAGACCTTGCTTTCGTTCATTGTGCTGTTACATTTGCTGCCCATAACCAATCAGGGGAGAAACTGCGTCAGATGACAAATAGATTTACATTCGGTATAAAAAAAGAAAATGAATCTTGGATCATCACTCATTTCCATTCATCACTGCCAATAAGCATGGCATCTGGAAAGGGCATTTTTAACTTAAAGTAAGAAAATTGCAAAAAAAGAATTGCCAAAATCATCCTTACTTGTATAATGGAATTGTTAGGAAATAAATAATGAAGGGGGTTTTTATCATGTGTACATTTAAACTTCATACAAGAACAATGTCCGATATAAAACCTCACTATGAATATTTTTAACCTTTTACACTCTTTTGGTTATTAGTGAGACTATCGAACTTCGATAGTCTTTTTTATTGGCTGTTTTCGTAAACTTTGTTGCTTTTGAAAGAGGTTAATTTCCGTTGCAGTGGCTCGCTTTCCGCGGGGCGAACGGTGAGCCACATTCGTACGTTTCACTTTTAAGTGTCTCACCTGTCCCACTCGTCCCGCAGGACAAGGAAAGCTTCGACAGCGTTACATCGCACGAAGAAAATGCGATTTTTCATTTTCGAGGAGTCTTACCCTTCCACTCCAATTAACTATTCAATGAAGAACTTTTAAAAATCTCTCTGTAGCAACAATCTTTTAGAAAAGAGCTTTTTTATTTGATTAATAAGTTCAAAGTTTGAGTGGGTATTGGACGTGATCCTGACATCTTTGTTCTTGTAAAAATGAGGAGGATAATTGGATGTTATCTCAAACAGCCTTGCTTGTCATAGATGCCCAAGTCGGTATCGTTGAAGGTCCCTCGATTGGACCCGTATTTAAGAAGGAACAAGTACTCAAAGTCATGAAAAATGTAATTGATCGAGCAAGAGAACAGAATATCCCTGTTCTTTATATTCAAGATTTAGATGTTGGAAAAGATGACCCAGAACAGCATGAAATTCATCCATCCCTTTTACCAGCATCTGATGAAACAGTGCTTAAAAAGAAAGCAACAAATGCCTTCTTTTCTACCGATCTTCATTCAAAATTAACAGAATTGAACATTAACCATGTCGTAATGGTGGGAATGAAAACTGAATATTGTATAGATACAACAGCAAGGGCAGCAACAACTCTTGGTATTGATGTAACCTTGGTCGAGGACGGTCATTCCACAACGGATAATAAAGTTTTAAATGCCGAGCAAATTATTTCTCATCATAATTGCAACTTACACGGACTCGACAACATCAATCACTTTATCATGGTAAGAAATTCAGATGAAAACGTTTTTGAACACAAGCATTTAGAATATAAGTAAAAAAAACTAAAAACATGGATGAACACCTGGTGCATTTCTTCTTGAAGGAGGAATGTACCTTTTTATTGAAAGATTTTTATTACCGGTGATGTCGATTTTTTAGTAGATTCATTAAGCACTCGTGATTCTCAAGAAAACCGAGTTACTATCAAAAAGCTTCCGCATCGAGGTGCGGAGGCTTTATTTAATCAGGTGACAATCGTTTTCATCAGGATTAAAAAGAAATTATTGACAGAACACTGAATGGTGTCATATTATAAAAGTGACACCAAATAGTGTCCAGTTGGAAATTAGAAATTGGTAATTGTTAAACTGTTTGAAACCTGAATAAGTTTCACTTGAAACATTATGAGGAGGGAAACAAATGAGTAAGATGATCGGTGCGGAAACAACCGTGAAAGCAGACTTAATGCCCCGAGGAAAAATGATTGCTTATTGGTCAGTCACATTACTGCTCTCAGCAGCTGTTATGTTAAGTGGTATTGGGCAACTAATGCAATATGGCGGCAACGTCGAGCTTGTGACGAATCTTGGTTACCCATTATACATCTTGACTATTCTCGGGATTTGGAAAGTACTTGGATCCATCGCTCTCGTCGTGCCGGGTTTTCCACGGCTTAAAGAATGGGTTCACGCTGGTATCTTCTTTTTAATGACTGGAGCAGCTTTATCTCATGCGTTTGCTAACGATTATGGTGATTACGGGTTTAACCTTATCCTTCCGCTTTCATATGCTGCACTAAACATTGCCTCCTGGGCTTTACGTCCGAAGAGCAGAATGCTTTAAGAGGTGATGAAATCCAGAGATCCCTTCTTACTACCAATCGATATCTATTACAGCAAATAATATTTTGGAGGGGATGCAATGAGCGAGAACGACCAGTTGCGGGATGTGTTTAACGCGATTGCAGATCCAACCCGGCGTCAACTGATCCAACTGTTATCAGAGGCAGAGGAAATCCCTCTACATGAGTTAACGACACAGTTTCAAATGGGGCGTACAGCGGTTTCTAAACATTTGAAAATTCTTAAAGAGGCCGGATTGGTATATGACCGAAAAGTCGGCAGAGAAACACTATTTAGGTTAAACGCCACTCCACTCAGTGAAATTCATGATTGGGTTGCTTTTTACAGTAGGTTCTGGAGTTCGAATATGGTGCGCTTAAACCAATTTTTAGAGGAGGAAGAAGAATGAGTTTAACATTATCATTGGATTTTCAGTATAAGACAACGATCGAGAAGCTTTGGTCTGCTTTAACCGATTCAAGTAAGCTTGCCAAATGGGTGTGCAACATCCACACCGGTCAAGCGATGGAAAATGATTTTAAAGCCGTCGTAGGGCACCATTTTCAGTTTCGCACTCAACCTACCGAATGGTGGAATGGGATTATTGACGGCGAAGTGCTGATCGTGGATGCACCAAATCGTTTGTCCTATACTTGGGCGAGTGGAGGAGAGACGCACACGGTCACCTGGACACTAAAGGATTTAGGGGACGGAAAAGTTAACCTACATCTTGATCAAACAGGAATCTCAAATGATCAAGCAGTAGCTGGCGCTAAGTATGGCTGGGGTAAATGGTGCAGCGAGCTTGAAAAGATGCTGGAACAATCACCTCATTCGGTATAAAAATATCGCCTTACCAATTTAGTGGAGAACTTTTTATACAGACAAATTGACGATCTTCCATTTGATGCAAACTAGAATTTATGCTCGAATGGAAGGTTTTTTCAATGATTTACAGTATTTAAAAAGGGGCAGGAGGCAAACCTTGTATTGGGGCTAGATAACACGATTGTGGAGAATGTGAGAACGTTCATGCTTGACTGTAAGCTGATCGGAAAATTAAAGAGGAGTGTACCTGAATGACAAATCATACAATGAATCCCAAGGTTGATGAATTTTTAAGTAAAGCTAAAAAGTGGAAGGAAGAATTTGAGAAGTTGAGAAATATCATTCTTGACTGTGAACTGACCGAAGAATTTAAGTGGATGCATCCTTGTTACACATTAGAGAAAAAAAACATCGTATTAATACATGGGTTTAAAGAATATTGCGCACTTCTGTTTCATAAAGGTGCCTTGTTAAAGGATGCCAATGGGATACTAATCCAACAAACAGAGAATGTACAATCAGCGCGCCAGATTCGGTTCACAAACGTTCAAGAAATAGTTGAAATGGAAACCATCTTGAAAGACTATATCTATGAAGCCATTGAAGTTGAAAAAGCAGGCTTGGAAGTGAATTTTAAAAAGAATACAGAGTTTGTAATTCCTGTAGAGCTTCAAAATGAATTCGATGAAACCCCAGACTTGAAAACTGCCTTTGAGGCATTGACACCGGGACGGCAAAGAGCATATATTCTTTACTTTTCTCAAGCGAAACAACCCAAAACGCGACAATCCAGGGTTGAAAAATATACACAGCAAATTCTAGATGGAAAGGGATTAAATGATTAATTCAATCATTGGGGTATAAACTTTTTTTATTAATATCGAATTTGGGATTGATTTATAAATCAAAACTGTTATTTATCAATGAATAGAATGTCTTGCCTAACGTGTACATTAAGTTGATGTCAAAGAACTGTTAAAGCAGTTCTTTTTTATTGGAAAGTAACAAAAGGAAAAGAAGATGTAAAAGAGAATAAATTGTAACATGTTTTAATAGTTTGGCTTGTATATACTTTTGGATTATAAGAAACATAGATTGGGAGTGTGAAATTCATGGTTCATGCAAAAGAATTGTTAAATGATCAATTATTAGCTAATGCTAATGACCCTAGCTGGTATCTTCCATTTTCCGAATCCGTTGAAAATCTAACCGAAGAGGAAGCGTTTTGGAAGCCAAATGAAAATTGTAATAGCATTGCTGAAATTGTCCATCATCTGCTGTATTGGAATGAAACATGGCAAACCAGATATCAAAAATCTGATGTCAACGCTGTTCCTTCCATAGGCGATAATAATAAAAGTTTTATCATTCCGGAAAATGAAAATTTTAAAGATCTTAAAGAGCGTTTATTAGAGGTATTGTTACAATGGCAAGGGTTACTATCGGAAGAAAAAATTGAAAGTGAAGTAAATGGATTCCCTGTCCCTGTGCAGTGGTGGGCAGTAATTGGAAATGTTGCAACACATAACGCCTATCACATTGGGCAAATTATTTTCATTCGAAAGCTTCAAAAGAGCTGGAAAGTGGATGCTGTCGAAGTTTAAATTTTATATTAGAAAAAGCGCTGTCTAAATAAGGAAAGCATCTTTTTTTATCGGTAAGTAAATCCATAGACTTAAAAAGGTTATATAACAAACGCGAGCATTTCTTCAAGAAGGAGAAATGCTCTTTTTAATTGAAGTATGGGAAAGGAAAAGTTAAATTAGGATGTTCTTAACATTTTAAGGGAGAGTGAGAAAATGGATGTATTCGTAAGGCAGTATGATTGGATACAAAGCACGAGAGAAACATTATTTCATTACTGTGAAAGTATATCACCATCTGATTATGTTAAAGAGCTTGAAGCTTTTGGCGGAGACTCAATTCGCAGTCTCCATGCTCATGTTGCGGATTGTTATCGCGTATGGTTGGGAAATCGTGCACTTGGCCATTCGATCCCCAAAATTGACCCATTGTCTATCGATAACGTACAGGAAATGCGCGAAGTTTTTAGTAAAACGGATGCACTAGTTCATGAATTCCTGAATGAATTTGAAAATAAATGGGATCAAAATGTTCATGTGTCCTTTGAGCATGGCGGAAGTGCTAAGTTTACCTCCTTATGGCTATTGACACATACGATTACTCATGAGTTTCATCATAAAGGACAAATTGTTAAAATAGGAAGAAAACTCGGGTATATCCCGCCTGATACAGACTTGATCGAACGTTAGAATAATCGGACAAAAAGGTGCATAATTCAATATGGATAGATAAAGAATTAAGGGGTTTTTGCACAAGATATCATAGTTAAGCATATCGTTAGCTAACTTATTTATAGGAGAATATAAACAATTTCTTCTCTAGTAACCTATCAAATGAATGATTGGACTCCATTTACATGACATTAGTCTACACAACTTGTCTCACTTTTTCATAGGATATAAAGATATCGATTTAAGTAATTATTGGTATCATTTAGTGAGGTGACGTATATTATGTGTTCCGGTTGTAATCGTAAATCCAGTAGATGCAGATGTGAATCTTCTTCATCCTCTTCATCTCATAGATGTAGAAGGTGCAGAAAGAGAAAATGTCGATGCCACGACTTTTGGAGTAACCTTTTGTTTTAGTAAGAAGAACCCCGTTTAGAGGGGTTCTTTTATTGTAAATTCATGTCTCCTTGATAGAGGTGACATTTAAGGGTTTTCTTTATATTCTATACGTAAGGCAACCATTAATACTTGAGAGAGTTAATTTCATTAAAATCTGAAAGGAGAAACCTATGTACATTCCTGAATATTTTAAACTCGATGATGAAGAAACGATCTATGATTTTATAGAAAAATACAGCTTTGCGACTTTATTTACGCAGCATAAAGGACAGCCATATGCTACTCATCTCCCATTGATATTAAATAAAGATGAAAATTCTTTATATGGTCATTTTGCACGTCCGAACGAACAATGGGAAGATGCAGCGAACCAACAAATTCTTGTGGTTTTCCAAGGTCCCCACTGTTATATTTCACCTTCTTGGTACGAAACGACGAAAGCAGTCCCTACTTGGAACTATGTATCTATCCATTTATATGGAAAGTTAGAGATTATCGAAGACCAAGAAATCATTCTCGATTCTTTAAATGACATGGTAAATAAATACGAAAGCTCAGAAAGTCTATATAATTTAGATGCTGTAGAATCCAGTTTTATCAAGGGAATGAGTAAAGGAATTGTAGCATTTAAAATAAATATCACAAAAATAGAAGCAAAGGCTAAGTTAAGTCAAAATCATACTGTTGAACGTCAAGAATTAATCATTAAGGAACTTGAGAAGACTTCCAATTATGATAATAAACAAGTAGCAGAACTTATGAAAAAAAATCTACTGAAAAAAAGTAATCCTTTTTCAACGTAAATTGCATGATAGAGAAGGTAATTTTATATTGAACACAAGGGAGTTTTAATGAAAAAGGATTAAAGACGTCTCGTCGTTTTTTTTACTTATCCGTGTATGTTGCTTTTTAAAGCCTTAAAAAAATTTATAATTACGGTTTTCTGGATATAAAACACAGTTTGACATGAATATCAAAGGCGATATTCAGCATTCACTAAACTTACATTTGAGGGAATGGAATTAAAAAAGAGCCTTACTAGGGCTCTTTATATTAGGATTTAAATCGGGAATCATCAAAAATACAAAAATTAACAATGCTCTCTTGCATCAACAACATTGCAATGTCTTGCACCTTTTCTAATTGCACACTTAGCTTCTTCTAACGAAATTTTAACGAATACAGCGTGGTCTTCTCCACCTTCTTCTACATCAAAAAGGGCAAAAGCCATGTCTCTGTCAATAAAAATACAGATAAACTCTACTTCTCTATCAGGTGTGGGTCTAGGTACCTTATTTGTGATTTCACAACATTCTATTCCTGCATCAAATAGTCTCCTAGCTGTTTCCTTATCAATTCTAGCTATTGTGAAAATTTCTAATTCTACACCTGGAACATCTGCTTCTACTTCAAAGACAAGAAAAAAACGATCCTTTAGTCGTAATATACAATTGGCTCCTATTTCTAAAACTTCTTGTTGGTTCATATGCACGATCCTTTAACCATTAATTTTACGAAAAATATTCGTTGATATATCATATTCGGATTGGACAAGCGGGTTACAAAGTTAATGAATAAACCCATTAGGTTAGCAGTATTCTTTATGCATATTTTCAAGAAGGGGAAATGCTTTTTTTATTGAATTAAAAGTGGCCAAGAATTTCGATGAGGGGTGGATGGTTTGAAAATTAGATGTGTTAAAAAAGAAGAACATCGTTTTACTGAAGATTTCGTGTATGAAGTATTCAAAAATAGTACGAATTCAGACGGCATCATTCAAAGAGATCTAGTAAAAGAAATTAGAGAAAAGCCATTTTATATTCCTGAACTTGATTTGGTAGTCGAGGATGAAGGAGTGATTATAGGTCATTTTATCCTCTCTCGATTTCCTATTAGTAATAAGCATGAAAATGAAGTGCTAATGTTAACACCAGTTTCAGTGGATATTCAGAAACAAGGTCAGGGTATCGGTAAGTTTATGTTGCGAGAAGGCATTAAACGAGCTGCCAAGATGGGATATAAAGGAATTATTGTAGAAGGGGATTTTAGATACTATAGGCAATTTGGATTTAGAACGTCAACGTTTTTTGGCATTCAAGCATCTAAGAAAAACCTGCCGCCAGCAGAGGAATATTTAATGGCGATGGAGTTGTGTGTTCAGGGGCTGGCAGAAATCTCAGGTGAAGTAGACTATTCCATGTATAAGGTTTTAACTCATGGTTAATTAGACAAGATTAACAGATTGTTAGAATGTTAACGGGTGCACTTCATTATTATGATGTGTGCTCTTTCTTTTTGGATTTTTCGCAAAAATTACGAATAAAGGGGTATTTTTTATTTAAAAAAAACCGAAAATAGGATGTATGATAGATTGGCAGATTCTTCATAAATGTGATAGTATTGGTACGAATGTTTGTTCTGTTTTTGATTCTGAAATATATTTGTTTCTGTGGCATTTTTGAAATTACCTTCAATGAAAGGTTGTTTGAGTGCAAGGTGCAAAGCGCCAGGGAGGCTCACCGCACGCCCTGTAGAAAGCGAGCATCCTGCAACGGAGATCAACTACTTTCAAGAACAACAATGATCGCGAAAACAGCCTAAAAATTGTAAGAAATTAAATTCTAGTAATCGATAAATATCATTTTCAAGGTACTGTATGAGATTGCACACCATTGAAATGAAAGGAGAAAAAATTGAAAAATCAAGATAGATCGACTCAAACTGGAGGGACATTCGGGAGCAAAAGCAACTTCTTGCTCGTGATGATTATGATTCTAGGTGTTTTTGTTGCCATCCTAAATGAAACGTTGCTTAACGTCGCATTGTCAAAAATCATGGATGACTTCGGAATCAAACCGAGTACAGCTCAGTGGCTGACTACTGGATATCTCCTTGTTATCGGTGTTCTAATACCTGTCACCGCCTATCTGATACAGCGATTTACGACAAGAAGCTTATTTCTCGGAGCCATGACATTGTTTACAGTGGGAACATTTATAGCGGCTATTTCCCCAGGGATCGAAGTACTTATTTTAGGAAGGCTACTTCAAGCAGCAGGTACTGGATTACTTTTTCCTTTACTGACCAATGTTGTATTTTCGATCGTTCCTTTTGAAAAAAGGGGTTCGGCGATGGGGACGATAGGGGTAGTCATTACCTTTGCTCCAGCGATTGGCCCTACTCTTTCAGGGATTATTGTAGAGCATTTCAGTTGGCGCGTTCTTTTTTACGGAGTGCTTCCAATTGCTCTATTGGTCATTATTTTTGCATATGCCAAGCTTACAAACGTAACGGAGACAACCAATCCAAAGGTAGATCTACTCTCACTTCTGCTTTCAACTTTAGGATTTGGGGGGCTTGTGTACGGGTTCAGCAGTTCTGGTGAAGGGCATGGCGGATGGTCGAGCAATGATGTATTGGTACCAATTGCAATCGGAGTTGTATCTTTAGCACTGTTTACTTGGAGACAGCTATCAATCACTGAACCGCTGCTAAACTTAAGGACGTTTAAATATAACATTTTCAGGATGTCGACAATGATCATGATGATCGTTATGATGGCGATGTTTTCTGCTATGATGCTGCTGCCGATTTTTCTGCAGAATGCGTTAAGCTACACTCCATTTGAAGCTGGATTAATCATGCTGCCAGGCGGGATTGTCATGGGAATCATGTCACCGATTACAGGCCGCTTATTTGATAAATTCGGTGCGAAGTGGCTCGCGCTGATCGGATTAGGATTGATTGCCATTACCCTATGGCAATTTGCCAGCATCACATTAACGACCGCATACATCACGATTATGATTTTCAATACGCTCTTAATGTTAGGTATTTCCATGGTGATGATGCCGATTATGACGAATGCTTTGAACGAATTGCCACCACCTTTGTATCCACATGGAACAGCAATTATCACTACTCTTCAGCAGGTATCCGGGGCAATCGGGACAGCATTGCTTGTGTCAATTATGACGAACAGTTCTGCTCGTTATTTGGAAAATCATTTAACAAAAGAAAATACAGCGACATTACAGATTCAATCGATGATTGCTGGAATGAAGAGCGCATTCATACTCGCATTTGGGCTTGTTGCCTTCGCCTGGATCATTTCATTATTTATAAAACGAGCTATTCCTCAGGATCAAACAACAGAAGTCAAACAAGGTGCTGCACATTAAGGAAAATGGAACGACTCAATAGAGAAAGTTATCCTCTCTGAGTCGTTTTTTTGTTATTTTTGCGGCTGTTTTTTCGCACTTGGACGTCATTTTATAGACAGGGCGTTACAGTCAGACAGGTCGCCTCACCCTAAAATTCATGTGGTCTTTGATCGTATGAAGCTATCATTTCTAATTAATTCCACGGTAAAGTCCAATATACCCACGTCAATAATTCCACGATAATGCGCCATTTATCCACGAAACCCTCGTTGCATTATTTTAGTTCAGGATCTGCTGCTCTAATTGCTTTCGCGTATTCTTCGGCAAGAAACGCATGACCTTCTTCGCTCGGATGAACGCCATCTGAACTGATGTATTTCGTATAGTTCGTCTCGTTCCATTTGTTTGCCATATCGATATACGTACAGTTTGATACACTCTCACACGCTTTTTTAATGGCAGTGTTTTTAGGTGCCAGATCCTCTTCAGAGTAATGAGAGACGGATGGTATACCGCTCGCGAAAACCTTTGTATCAGGCAACGATTTTTGAAGAGTAGTCAAAAAGGTTGTGTAATCAATCTGGTATTGCTCAAGATCTCTGGAACTCGCATTATATCCGTATACCAACAGTACATAATCGGGTTTAAGATCGATCACATCTTTTTGCAGCCGGTCCAGACCGCTGTTCTTTCTAGAAGCAGGGACGGAAACGTTCAGATCTGTTTTACTCACTGCTTGATTGATGCTCTCTACACCCAGTTTTTCACTTAACATCCCTGTGAATGATTTTAGTGCAATATTGTCGCTTCCATAACCTTCTGCATAACTATGACCCATCACGACCAGCTTCTTTTTATGATCAGCGGGTTTCCTGACATTTGATTCTTTACCGATAAACAGGCCATCAAGTTCGCTTAACGAAGAGTGGACAATCTCGATCTCGTGCCATCCCGATTTATTCTCAAACACTGGTATTTTTAGCACCTTACCATCAGCCGGGAGTTCCTTTTCTACAGCAGGTTTTCCATCCACAAAGATCATAAGTGTGCCTCCGATTCCCACTTGTTTTAATACGGCAAAAGGGCTATCTGTTTCAATCTTTACACGTCGGCCAAAGTGAGGCTTGTCACTGCCTAACAGCCATCCTTTCATTACTTTTCCGACAGCGGGATCATCGATTTCTTTCCAGGGACCGTTTGTAAACAGCCATTCTGGACTTGTTGGTTCTATAAATTTCATCTCTTTCTCTGAAGTTGTTTTACTTGAAGAAGCTTCTTTTGGAATAGTAGTTGTTTTTATTTCGCGGTCTGAGAAAAATATGGCAGTTGTGATAAACAATACAAAAAGGGTTAAGGCAATACTCCACATCATTTTACTTTGCTCTTGCATTTGTTACACCCCCAATTTATTCCTTTTCTCTTATTAAAAATATTCAACCCGATCATTAAGATACCTGTTCATTAATTCCTAAATTTAACAGGACTTTTTCATAAAGAATAGAAATTTAATAGTCATCAGGTGTACGTATATTTTTAGGTATGGATTGTTAAATTGGAGGAGAAGAATGAAAAAGAGAAGAGCTATGTTATTCATTGGTTTAATCCTGTTCATGGTAGGAATATATATATCCACGAGTTGGACTGTAATAGGAACTTTGATGGCCATCATAGGTGGATTTGTCATGGGAAGCAGTTCTTATTTTCTTGCTGCAAAAAAAATCAAATGATAAAGGGAGGACAGGGATTGAGCACAGCGACAGTTGAAATGATCAAAAGCAAAAGAAAGATGGTTCTTTTATTTAATTATATTTGGATGGTTCTTTTGGGTGGTGTGCTTTTTCCGATTGGATTTCAGGATGATCTCTTGTTTTCAATAAGTATGTTAGCTCCCTATTTTTATATGGGCTATATATTCTCAGTGTTATATGAAAAGAAAATATTTGTTGTGTTTTTATCCGCTTTTCTATTAAATGGAATAGGGTTATTCTGGCGTGTTCTTTTAGAATGGGGAGAAGACTCCATGATCAGAGACCTAACCGCTTGGAATGCAGGGATTTTTCTAATCTCCATCCCACTCTTTATCACGATCGTATCCTATTTTTTACAGAGTGTAAGTAGACATAAAACTACATCTGGAGGCTGATTTTGCAACATAAACGATTGACCGAGAAAAAAGTAATGAAATATCTTCTGATCTTAGGACTCGCCTTGGTCTTATTTGTTACTTTTTTAACACCCGTTATCCATTTACCGATTAGCTGGTCCAATTTTTTGGTTGGCATTACAGCAGAGCCGAGTTCTCTGCCATTTAAGTACGAGAAGAGTTATATGACGAGCATATCTTGCGGAAAAAGCTGTGAGAAGCTGAAGCTG
This sequence comes from Bacillus sp. NEB1478, assembly GCF_031582965.1. Taxonomy (NCBI): domain Bacteria; kingdom Bacillati; phylum Bacillota; class Bacilli; order Caryophanales; family Bacillaceae; genus Bacillus; species Bacillus sp. NEB1478. The sequence continues at coordinate 2,746,868 of NZ_CP134049.1, read as the reverse complement.
CATTATGAGGCGCCAGATACCGAACTCATCATATTAGCGACAGACTATGTAAGCTGGTATGATGACCCGAAATGGGATAAGAAAACAAAAATCAAAGGAACGAAATACTATTATCGAGAGAAAAATAAGAAACAATATTTATATTGGAAAGAAGATAAAGAAGAGCTGGAATTAGGTATTGAATACAAAGGGAAAAATAGATTGTCTAAATCAGAAATGATAAAAATTGCAGACTCTATTACAGCTGAGGGTAGATTATTAAACTAGTTTCAGTCACTTTAAAAAATTAGAGAGAAGGAATTGTCCTGAAACAATTCTTAGGTGTAAGAGTTTGAATAACCAATTAAAGGCTTCCATAATAAGCAGTTTGCTCATCCTTTTACTTCCGTTTTTACAATGGAAGCTTATGGATCTATTGACTTTACTTCTCATGCCTTTTGCATGGCTCGTTGTTTATGGATCCTTCATCGTCATTTTTATTTTATCTATCATACGATTATTTAAGAAAAAGGATTGGAATCCATTGGGGATCCAAATAATTGCGATTGTATTATGGATTCTCATCCCATTCAACCAGATTGTAATCGACCTGGACTTCAAGTGGAACGAGTCGCAAAGAAACGAAGTCATTGCAAAAGTGAACGATGGAACATTGAAACCGAATGTATCTTATAATCCAACGCTCATCCACTTGCCAAATGAGTATAAAAACTTATCAAACGGTGGCGGTGATATTGTCATCGAAAAACACGGAGAGAATTACGCTGTCTTATTCTTCACGTTCAGAGGAATACTGGATAATTTCTCAGGCATAGTCTACTCACCAAATGATCGAAAGCCAACACACTTCTTCGGTGAAGATTTTATAGAAATAGAAAAGCTTGATGATCACTGGTATTTTGTTGCCGCTAATTAAAAAGCAGTAATTAAGAATTCTAGTAATCTATTTAAATATCCAAACAACGACCGCTTTAAACTATAGCCCTAATTGTTAGAATGTGTCGGCAGGGGCCAAAGTGCTGAGTGAGTTTTGTAATAAGGGGTGTCTAGAAAGTGAAAGTAAGTGTAGAACATATGAATGAAAAAACGGCTGAGGAAATTCTTAAATGGAGTTACGAAAAACCCTATGATTTTTATGATAATTCATTAACCGAAGAGGCGATGAATGAACTGCTTAATGGTTCCTATTATTCTCTAAGGAAAGACAATAAAGAATTAATAGGGTTCTATTGTACGGGTGAGGCTGCTCAAGTTCCGATCGGAAATCAGCATGGTGTCTATAAAGAACAAATGATTGATATGGGGTTGGGAATGAATCCCAGTCATACTGGCAAGGGGAATGGTTTTCAATTCGTGTCGACCATAATGGATTTTATTAAAGAAAATAACGGCGACATTCCCATTCGGCTAACGGTAGCTGAATTCAACAAAAGAGCGATGCATCTCTATGAAAAACTAGGGTTTGTAAAAGACGGTGAATTCAGCACTCAGAGAGCTGCATTTATTACGATGATAAAACGGTAAGCCATAAAGAAAAAAACACCGATTACATGTAGTAGAGAGAGGATTAATTCATACATAGGTACGATCACCCGCATTATGAATGATCTTCCCTTTGAGATGACAATCCACCGAGTGTTTCTATTATTCTAACGGAAATGTCCGTTAATCCAACGAGAATGGCCAATAATCCAACGAGTTTTGATCATATACTCCCGAGTCGACTAATTTCGACACCCGCCTGCTGCATTGTACAAATTTTCTATTACTCCACAAAACTTGCATTTCTCCAAAAAGGAGAGATGCCTTTTTTATGCAATGAATGGGGCTCAGTCTGATGGAAATGAGACGAGTTTCAATTTCAATCGCAATATTAAGAAAGTCTTAAGATTTATGCTAGGAAAATGTAAAGAATTTCAGGATAAGATGAGAATAATTTCAAATATATACCATGCTATAATGCAGAAGGGAGAGTGAAAAAATGAATGAATGTAACGTGCTGGTCGTGGATGATGAGAAAGAAATCCGCGATGCAATTGAAATATATTTGAAGAACGAAGGAATAAATGTCGTACAAGCGAGAGATGGGATCGAAGCAATTGAAAAATTAGATGCGCACCACATACACCTCATCATATTGGATATCATGATGCCGAGATTAGATGGCATCTCGACGACATTTCGGATACGTGAACAAAAGAACATCCCAATCATTATTCTAAGTGCAAAGAGTGAAGATACCGATAAAATACTGGGCCTTCAGATTGGTGCAGATGATTATGTGACAAAGCCGTTCAATACACTGGAGCTGATTGCCCGCGTCAAGTCCCAGCTCCGCCGGTACGTCACACTCGGTACATATGAAGGGAAAACCAACGTCATCAATCTGAACGGACTGACACTTGATAAGGAAGCGAAAGAAGTTGCCGTAAACGGTGAATCTGTAAAATTCACACCGATCGAATATAAGATTGTGGAGCTGCTGATGTCCTATCCGGGCAGAGTTTTCTCCATTACGGACATTTATGAGCGGGTTTGGAAAGAGCCTAGTTATAATGCGGAGAATACAGTCGCTGTCCATATCCGAAAGATTAGAGAAAAGATCGAGATCGATCCGAAAAATCCAAGATATTTAAAGGTGGTATGGGGAATTGGATACAAAATGGAAAAGTAGAACCAAGATGTTCGTTTGGGTCCTGTTGTTGACCTTTGGGATCAGCGGAATCGTCTCCATTTTTGAGAACGGCCATTGGTACTTTAACAAAGATTATTTTCATACAGGAGAGTTTAACGTTCAACTAGATGATTATATTGACTACATCGGCATTGCTGAAATTAATAAACCTTCAGAAAAAGAGTTAAAGGACAACATCAAAGTTAAGAAGGAAGATATTGAGGAGCATCGCACTCGTTACGGAACTTTGTCCGAGCAGGTGACCAACTTGAGAGATCAGTACGCACCGAAGATCGATGATGCCAGGGCTGCCGGAAATGAAGATGTCGTGAAGCTTTATGAACAGCAAAGAGATGAGAAGATTAAAGATATCATCGAAAATTTTAAAAGTGATGAACATGTCAAAGGAAAGGTTATCAAAGAGAAAGAAAAACAGATTGATACATTTTTGGATGCGCGAGAAAGGTATTTGGCCGAATACGATCCTAATCTTCTTGGCTTCCAATACTATCTGGAGGATGCGAAAACTGGAGAGGTTTTTACAAATGTAAAGAATACAGACAGCCCGGAAGATTTGGAAGATAAATCGAATTTGTTCACAAGGAAATATTCTTCCTCTTCCGAAAATGGTTCTTTGCAGATAAATGGTCATTATTCCTTTTTAGATTATACACAGGATGAATACTTTGCCCATAAACCAAGATTGCTTCAAGGAATCATTACTTTGCCAGCTTCTGCTTCTAAAGGGGATTGGCTCCAAAAGCAGAACGATGATTATAAAAACAGGCAGATGTTCTTTTATGCAACTTCAATCGGCAGTCTTTCCGTGTTATGCCTCGTGTTTTTTTGGGCAAGGAAACTTCATCCTATAAAGATGATTGCTGCATCGGAAAAAAGAAACCTATACAAGAAAATCCCAATCGATATTCGCTTGGGGAGTCTATTAATTACGATTTTTCTTATGTTGTTAGCACTCGTGATGAATGCGCAAAACTATGATCAACTGTCCTTTTCGTTCTTATATAGTGACGGACTCTTTGAATTTCTGATCGCGGTCTTCATGGTCGGGGTCACTCTTATCCAAGCGGTATGGATCTACCCGGAGATCGGTAGCAGAGAATTGTATAGAGAAGCTTTTCTCATAAAAATGTCCCGATGGTTCTATCGATTGGGATCAGATGTGTTTTACAACAGAAGTGTGGGTATTCAGATTCTGTTGCTCCTTATCGTGATTTTTTTGTCTGGATTTGGTGCGGGGGTTGTGTTCATGTACCCGGAAACATTCATCCTTTATTTCTTTCTGTTTATTGTTTTCACTGTACCTGTACTGCTGTATCTGTTCAAACGGATCGGATATTTGAACCGGATCATCCAGCATTCCAAAGAACTTGCAGCCGGGCAATTGGAACAAGATCTGCCTCATAAGGGAAAATCGGCATTAGCCATGCTTGCTGGGAATCTGAATCTCTTGAAACACGGTGTGAAAACGTCAAAGAAAGAAGAAGCCAAAAGTGAACGCCTGAAAAACGAGCTGATTACAAATGTAAGTCATGACCTCCGTACACCGTTAACTTCAATCATCACGTATACAGAACTTCTGAAGTCACCCGGGGTGACGAAAGACGATCATGATTCGTATCTGGAAATCATCGACCGCAAATCGAAGCGTCTGAAGATCTTGATTGATGATCTGTTCGAAGCTTCTAAAATGGCAAGCGGCAAGATTGAACTTACGAAACAAAAGGTAGATATCGTTCAGCTGCTGCAGCAGGCGATGGCCGAATATAACGAAACGATCAAGGAGTCATCCTTAACTTTTAGACTGGCAACCCCAAACAGTCCGATCTTCACCTATGTGGACGGTCAAAAAATGTGGCGGGTGTTTGATAATCTAATAGGAAATGTTCTTAAGTATTCACTTGAAAACACAAGGGTCTACATGTCGGTGACGAATGAAAAACACAAAGTGAAGATCTCATTTAAGAACGTCTCTAAATATGAACTAGGCGGAAACATCGAGGAGTTGTTTGAACGGTTCAAGCGGGGAGATACTTCGCGTCATACAGATGGATCCGGCTTAGGTCTTGCGATTGCTAAATCCATTGTCGACCTGCACGATGGAACGATGGATATTGATGTAGATGGGGATCTATTTAAAGTCACGATCGAATTGGATGCGATGGAACCATGAAAATAAATAAGAAGATTGTTATCGGTGTAACCATTGTATTGTACAGCGTCTTTGGATTTGCCAAAAATGCGGAAAGTCCTCCAATGAAAGCATCGATTGAGACGATACAAATTTCAGAAGCTCTATCAGACTAATGATTTTATTAATTGCTGAATTTGTAAAAGTAAGCGATGACGAGTGAAAAGCTTAAGCAAGTCATCTCTTTCAATAAAGTTGGAGCTACAGTTGTACAAAAGTCAAAGCTAATTCTGCTCTACTGGAGAATAAGTTAAAAGATTTTGTGAGTGATAGATAGTAGAAAAAGACGTACACAAAGTACGTCTTTTTCTAAATGGATTTCTCCAGTTGAATTAAGCGATTTATACCAATTACAGCTGGTTCCAGTTCATAAGTTGTTGGTTCGGCAGTTGTCAGTTTCTGAAAAAATTCCCCGATTTTAATAAACGGTTTACTCAAAAAAGCTAACTTAGTTTCTTGCAGCTCAAAGATTTCATAAGCGATCATCCAAACAGACAAATTAACAATCGGGCTGTTTATGTGTAAACCTAGGGTGATAATTTTCAGCATAATAACAATAAATACAAGATTTGTCCCACACCTAGAGGATATACGTGTTGCTTTCTTGACTTGTTTTATTTCAACTTTTCCAAACTCAAGATAAGTATTTATCGCCTTATGTTCTGCGCCGTGGAATTTACCATATATACGATATATCAGCCAGAAAAGAAAAAATATAAAAATGATATAGAAATATTGGAATCCTGTATTGATTTCATCAATATTGGAATCATTAATAATATTATATTTTTCGAGGAGCATGGTAACTGGAATTACGATAATACACGTAATTATAAGAACTTTCTTTGAATCCCACAAAATCCTTAAGAGTGCAACCAGACTTCTCAGAAAGGGTAAGGAACTTAAAAATCTGACAAGCCAGTTATCTAATACAAATGATGTGGATTCTTCTGTGATGGTGATTTTACCATCACTATTATATCTAGCTTTTACTATGTAGTTATCCGATTGGAACATGATTCCGTTTTTGAGAGCACGACCACCAATATTCATAGAGACTCCTTAGATGTTTATGATACTTCAATTATAGTTCATTAGTCCCTTTTTTAGAATATAATTTGTGTATGTAATTCCCAGTGTTATTACTTATTTTTGATTACTATGATTCAACAGGGGAGTTGGCCGACAAAAGGGGAGTTGTACCTGAACTGGAACATAAGCTGGGTGAATGTATATGATGGCTAATTATTTTAGCGAAACGTATGTATTGAATTATTTAGAAAAAATTTCAAAATTCTAATTGACGTAATTACGATATTGCGTTATTATGTATTTATAAACCTGCTGAACTTACTCATAGTTAGCTAGGCTACTAAATTGTAGGAGGAAGAAATATGACTATGTTAAAAATTAAAGCTACTCAATTCAAACGAATGGAAGATCCAATTGGACGAGGAAACAAAAGAAAATATGTATGTTATGTGCATATTAATGATTTACCAAAAGATATTTCATTTGGACCGAATCCGCGTGATCAGAAACTAACTACATCTGTGGCTAAACAAATTGAAGATTCCTTATTAAGTAACGATGGTGATTTCCATCTTAAAAATCGTGGAGTAGTGGTATCGGCTGAAAAAGTCCAATATGATACAAAAAAAGGTGAAATGATGTTATTTTTAGATGATGACTATGAACATGGAAATATAGATGGCGGTCACTCTTTAAAAATAGCTCTTAAACATCAAAATAAAGGACTTAATCAATTTATGGCGTTTGAAATTATGGTTGGTGTGGAGGATATAATAGAGCCATTAGCAGCAGCTCGTAATACTTCTGTCCAAGTTGACGATAAATCATTAGCGGAACTAAGCAATAAATTCGATTCAATTAAGGATGCTATTGGTGGTATGCCGTTTTTCGAAAGAATCGCATTTAAACAAAATCAGCAATTGGCACCGAAGGTCAAAATGATCGACGCACGTGAAATTGTGGCAATTCTTACAATGTTCAATCGCAATGTTTATTCGCAAACAGTTCATCCTACACAAGCATATAGTACCAAAGCTAAAGTTTTAGATGATTATTTAGAAAATCCAGACCAATTTGAGATTTTTTCAAATATTGCCCCTGATATATTTGATTTGTATGATCAAATAGAAAGGGATTTTCCAGAAGCTTATAATGCTACTGGTGGACGCTATGGAGGAAAAAAATATTCAGGATATAAAGAAGGAAAAGTAGTTGCAAAAACAAAGTTCCGCCAAGAAGATTCGATTTATAGAGTACCTGATGGTTTAATTTATCCCTTAGTTGCGTCATTCCGTGCAGCTGTAGAACTTAATATCGACACAGGTAAATATGAGTGGAAACGCGATGTATTTGCACTTTACGATGAATTAAGAAAACAATTAGCTACAAAGATAATGAAGTATACGGAAGCAATTGGAAACAATCCTAATGCAGTTGGAAAAGATGCTAACGCATGGGATATTTTATATATGACTGTTGAACGTGCAGTATAAATTAAAGAGGTGCCGTGAATTTTCTAATTTATGGTACCTCTTATAATTTAAGAGGTGAGTATATATGTTAGAAGTAAAATTTAAATTAAAAGAAATACTTGAAGAACGTGGTTTAACACAAAAAGAATTATCAAAAAAATCCAATGTTAGAGAAGCAACAATTAGTGACATTGTCAGAGGAACACGTACTGTTATTAATTTTAAACATTTAGCTGCTATTGCGGAAGCATTAGATATAAAAACAATTGAAGACATCATGGAATTTCAAGAGAGAAAATAAATAGCTTAATTAAATCTCCTTATTGTATAAGAGATTTTAGTCTGAAAACGCTTAGTTCTTGAGAACTAAGCGTTTTGAATTATAGCATTCAATAATAATCCTCAAGCTCACAACGAAAACCAGTCTTATTGTAGTACTCAGCTTACATTTTATCGAGAAGCTTCCGCCGTTCTTCGTTCGACAGTCCCTTGATTAAGTTTAACAGTCCGTCTGCAGTTCTGTCGTTCGGTGTGTAATCCACGTCATCGAGTGAGCGGGTATCAGCAGGGAACACGAGTCCAATCTGCTTTCTAGCCTCATCCATGATCTTCATGACTCTTAAACTGTTTTCATGGGAGTTGATCTCAGACTCCAGCTTTCGTAGTTTCGCGAATTCGATAAATTCCTTAGCTTCATAATACATGGATGGTTTGTCCTGCACTTGTGTGATATCTTCTGTGGATCCATCTTTATAGCGGATCTCCACTTTCGTCATGTTCTGGATATGGTCGATCAGAATGCTGCCTTTCTCGCCTTGAATCTCTGATGGTGCATAAGAGTTCGAAATCTTCGAGTACATCACAACTGCTTCTTTGTCTTCATAGTTTAAAAGGATGCTTCCTTCACCGTCCACACCAGATCCGAGCAAATAGCCGTTTGCTTTTACGAGTTCAGGCTTACCAAACAGTACGACCATAGGATACAAACAGTAAGTCCCGATATCCATGAGAGAGCCGTTCGAGAAAATTGGATTGAACGCGTTTAATACCTTTCCTTCCTTATACGCATCATAGCGGGAGGAGTACTGACACGAGCTTCCGACGTAACGGCGGACAGGTCCAATTTTATGTATGTTATCCATTACACTTTTAAAGTTAGGGGTCATCGTAGAACGCATTGCTTCCATTAAAAGAACGTTGTTTTCTTTTGCGGTTGCAATCATTCGCTCAAGTTCCTTCGCGTTAGAAGCGACTGGTTTTTCACAAAGCACATGCTTGCCGTGTTTCATGAAGATCATGGACTGTTCATAATGAAAGGACGTTGGACTTGCAATATAGACTGCATCAATCTCGCCACTTGAAGCCATCTCTACGATATCAGTAAAAGTCGAAGTAACGTTATACTTCGCTGCAAATTCCTTTGCACGATCTTCTGTACGGGAATAGACCGCATTCAATGAAAAATCCTCGATCATACTTGCTGATTCAATAAAACGTTCTGTTATAAAGTTTGTACCAATCACACCAAATCTCAAAGAATTCATCCCTTTCACAGGAGAGGCAAAAGCCCTCTGTTTATCATAATATGTATCATAACGCTTTAGTCACGCTTAAGACAACTCATCAGGACTGAAGCCCTATTTTTGCTAAAAAAGGTTTATTAAGATAATAACGAGGGAACATTATGAGTAAACCTGGTAAGGAGGGATAGTTATGCTGTCAATGACGAATCCAGAAAAGCAAATCATGAAACCAATTGACCTGCCAGTATCTAAGTTTGTATACAGCGAAAAATCACTACTCGAACAAGAAGAACACCAAAAGCCCGAATTAGAACTCACGCCTTTGAATCCAAAACTATAAAAAAATGAGCTTAGGAGAATGATCCATCTCCTAAGCTCATTTTTATTTCAATACAACATTTTTATTTTGAAAATACTTATAAAGACGCGAGCCACCCCAGCCGCCAGCGATCATAACTGGGACGAAGAAAAAGTCTACACGGACCTCTTTATGAAGTATAAGTTTTACTCCAAAATAAATACCAAATGCTAATATTCCGAAAAACAAACGAATCAAATAATCTTTCATGAAACGATCTTCCTTTATTATCAATGTATATTCCTGATATTAACATAAAAAAGCAGGAGGAATTATACTACTTTTATCGAACGTATATTCGTGAATAAAAAGAAACGAGGGATCGTCATGTCATATTATCAAGCAAGTAAAGCCCATATGTATTATGAAGATATAGGAACAGGTACTCCAATCGTTATGATTCACGGGTTCTCACCGGACCACCGATTAATGGAAGGGTGCATGGAACCGATCTTTCAAGAGAAAAAGGACTACAGAAGAATCTATCTTGATCTGCCCGGCATGGGGCAAACGAGAGACTATGAAACCATTAATAACTCAGATGAAATGTTAGAAGCTGTAATAGAACTTATTGAAAAGCTAATTCCTAATGAATCATTCCTCCTCGCAGGACAATCTTATGGCGGCTACATGATCAGAGGGATCATTACGAAAATGCCTGAGCGAGTGTTAGGTGCAGCACTAATCTGCCCGATGATTATACCTGATAAAGAAGACCGAACACTTCCGGAGCATCAGGCGTTACAAGTGGACGAAGGTTTTCTATCTACCTTAACAAAAGAAGAAAGAGATGACTTCAGAGGAATCAATGTGAAGTTAAATGAACACACATGGAAGAGGTATTCAGAGGAAGTTGTTTCAGGATTGAAAGCTGCAGATTACGTGTTTCTCGGTAAAATCGAAAAAGCTTACGGATACAGCTTTGAAATTGACAAAGTTGAGTTCAATAAACCAATGGTGTTACTAACAGGTAAACAAGATCACATCACTGGCTACAAAGATGTTTATGACATTCTGGACAACTACCCAAGAGCATCATTCTCTGTACTCGAAACAGCAGGACACAATCTGCAGATCGACCAGCCACAGCTATTGAATCTGCATATTAATGAGTGGCTAGATCGAGTTTTATTGTTACAAAGAAAAAAATTAATTCTTGAAAATAAGCTTTAATAAAAATGAGGAACAAGAGAATCATCTCAGACTTCAAAAACTAAAACATAGAGTATTAATGCAAAGCAGACGTTTTTTTACATTTGGAATCTCGTGTGCTTTTTTATTACAAAGGGTATTTTTATTGAATTTTCACCATTACCGAGAATACTTACATGAAAAAGGAAAAAATAATTTGAATAAACGCAAAATCAGGAGACCGTTTTTTAATAATAACAAATTGGCTTTTTATAAAAAAGAATGCGTTAAACTGTTAGGGATGGAGTTGCTGGTCTCCCTAAATTAATAACTTTCGAAAGAGATTATCGGGAATGTTAATAAAATATTCACATCAACCAGGTACAAAAGAAGTTAATGGGCATGTTCCCATGGAACACAAGAGATATTTAGAATAATTTCAGATAATCAATCCACTAAATCATTAAAGAACTATACACATAGCTGAGTGGGAAATCATCAAATATTTATAAATATTATGTACTGCGTTGGGGTTAGCCCAGTAACACAATCCCTGCTCACCTAAAAAAGGATGGTCTAAGACATATTCATCCAGATCCTAAACAGGCTAGATCAATTACTGTGTGTGAAGCGTTAAGAACACAAACATTTGAAGGTGATTTTGAATTAAAAGGAAGTGTGGTTCAAAATTACGAAATGATCGGAAATGCAGAACCAACGTTATTTGCAAAAAAAACTAGATTATGTATTTATTAGCGAAAAAGGAGTGGTATAACTTAGTCATTCCTTTTAAATTAAATATTTAGTTATGTTTAAGTCTTCTTTTTTATTCTGCCTAATAGTAAACTCATTATCATTTTGGAATATTTCAACATGCCAATAAAATTTATCTTCACTCTTTACAGTTTTCCCTAAAAAATTCAATGTCTTCTCAAATTCTTCATACGGTATAAAAATCACTTTATTTTCTGAACCACATCCAAATGCTAAGTAAGAATTCTTATTTTCAAGCAAAAAATCTTGTTGTGCTGGATGAAAGGCATACCAATATCTAGTTGAATTTTTTCTTATGTATTTTTTTGAGACAATACAAACTAAATGATAATCATCATTTGCCCCATTGTATAAACAACGACCTAGTTTAACTAAATTTGTATTAAGATGCTTTGACACCTTTTCTATGCATAATTCATGAAATTGTGCTGTAGCTGTCTTAGGTGTTAGTGTATTTAATGCTATTTTATCTATATCTTGCCTGTCATCAAGTTGTAGTGATTTTTCTTCTTCAATATTTTCAGGTAATGTATTTTCAATTTGTAAATCTTCTGTGGTATTAAAGATTATATCTATTAATGGGTCAACCTTTGTATACTCTAAAGGCTTCAAAATTTCATTGATCTGCTGAGATGTTTTGGTATCGTTTATATTTTCTTTTAAAATCATAAGTTTTAATAATGAATCCGCACTTATTAGCCTTACATCCCAGGCATGTCTTGAACCCCTAATTTGTGCTTCTAAATCACCGGTATCTTGTCTTCCGACTATAATCAGAATTGAAGATGACTTTGTTGAAATTTTCTTATCTTCTATAAGTCTATTTCGGTAATCTGCTATAGTATCTAAATTTATACGGTAAGCATCAGTTGTCTTAACTTCTACTACAATTTGATGGCCATCTTTTGCAATCCACATTCCATCAAAACCGATTGTTTCTTTCCTCTTGGTTCCCCTGTACAGTCCATTTTCTACTTTATAACCAAGCCTTACCCCTATTTGATTCATAATATCCTGCAATAAAAAACCGCTATTAGGGAAAGATTCAGAAAGGCACTCATCTGCATATTTAATAAGGTAATCTGACGAAATGTTTTTTAAAAGTTCTCTAAATTCCATGGATGTAACACCGTTATCTCTTAGCTCACCATTTCCACAAATCGAAATAATTTGTTTAACATTTTTCAATTCAAAAAACTTTTTATTTTCTTTCCAAATATTTAGAAGTGTGCTCATTATCTTACTCCTTAGTTCCTAAGTTACTACTAATAATACCATATTTTATATTAATATTATTTAAAGGAAGTAGTACTAAAAAGGTAATTTACTTTAAGAGTTTAGTAAATTGCTAACATCACATTAATATTGATATTTATTGTTTAGAAGGATTCTAAAAGGGATTAGGGGATGATGACTTATGGCATAACCAAAAAGATGGTATGAGGAAGTTTGGATACCTAAGGGTTGCTAATATGGATCAACTAGAAAAATTCTAAAGAAATACCAAATGAGTTTCAAATTGTGGTTAATACTTTAAAAAAGATTAATGTTAATATTGATAATTTACCTAAAATGATTAATTATCAATTCTAGAATAGTTTTCCCCATTGTAAATCACAGGAAAGGTGATCACTGAAGCTGTATGTACTAGTTGACTAGCTTCATTAAATAGTCCCATAGTCGAAGACAATCCTAAGTATTCTTATAAACCACTCGTCTAACATCTGAACTAAATTTTTTCTTATCGTTCCTTCAAAGCTTGAATTGTTTTTACTTGATGAAGAATCTTTTCATCAGTTTCGATTTGGTCCTTTGTATTCAATACGGTAGAAAAGGACCTTTTCATTTGGTGTAAACCAGGAGTGATTCCCTCGAAAACGAATTTTAGCTCGTTTATTTACATATTCAAAAGGTGCGTAATAGATTTCTAGCTTTCTATTACCATTCGCCTCTAATAAAAAATTGATCATCTTGCAGAGATTCATCATGATAAATGAAGAAAAATGTATTGCACAAGAAAATTTAGAAAATGTAACTAAAGAACTAATGAAGTTAAAAAAGGCAACTTTTAAATTTAAAAGCGAATCAATTGGTATTAAGGAACTAATTGAAATTTTTCCTAATTCTATTAAATTATTCTGCTGTTTGCACTTGCTTCAAGAGTAGCAATCTAAAATAAACTAACGTAAAGACTTATACTCTGATATTGAAAACCCAAAAAATAAAGTTCAGGACATCGACTCAACAGTTGAGTTTACAAAAACAATGAAGCAATAGCATGAAGAATTACAAACTGTATAATATTTTTTTATTAAAAGGATGAGGTGTCTCATCCTTTTTGTATATATTGTTTTTAGAATTACTTTTTTTGGTATAAATTTATTGGTACTATTAAATTATTATTCAAAAATGTAAATTTAAGCCTGGTCATAAAGAAATTAGCTCTTTCCTTTCATCGTTATCTAAACAAAAAAATTCTTTCAGATAAAGTGCTCAAAAATGGCCGGAATATGACGAAAAAAAGGTTGCTAGATTGATTGCAACAAAAAAAACCACAAATTAATATAGTGGCTTGCCATTAATAGAGTAACAATATAATAAAAGTTACATTAAGCTATAAACAAAGATCAAAGATGAAAAATAATTTAAAGTTGGTGAGAAAATTGATAACTGAAGTAGTACAACCAATTGTATCAAATTTTATTAAGTCCTTAAGGGATATTGGTTATGTTTTCGAAGTAGCTGTAGCTGATGTACTTGATAACAGTATAACTGCAAAAGCAAACAATATACATATTTCATGTATTCCGAATCCTGAAACAGTGTTTACAATTTTAGATAATGGTCTTGGTATGAACAATAAAGAACTTATAGATGCTATGCGTTTAGCTACTAATGATCCTGATACACATAGAGTGGCTGATGATTTAGGGAGATTTGGATTAGGCTTGAAAACAGCTTCTTTCTCACAATGTACCGATTTAACTGTTATTTCTAAAAAAAACGGCGAGATCTCTATTAAACAATGGGACTTGGATTATATTTCAGAAAAGAACGAATGGTTACTAATAACGCCTGACATACTTGGGTACGAAAATATACCGTTATTTAAAGAGTTTATGGAGCAAGAATCTGGAACATTAGTAGTATGGCGCGGAATCGATGCTTTTTCAGAATCTGACATACCTAATAAGATTGATATTTTAAACAGTCATTTATCTTTAGTTTTTCATTGCTATTTGGAAGGAATAGTACCTGGGAAAAAAGCTTTAAAACTTTTTGTGAATGGGCAACAATTAGAACCATTTAACCCATTTAATCCTAAACATATAGCAACGCAACAATTGGTACAGGAGAAAATAAAATTTTTGGATTCGGAAATTATTGTACAGCCATTTATATTACCTCATCATTCCAAATTATCTCAACAAGAATTTGAAAATTACGCTACGAAAGATGGTTATACAAAATCACAGGGATTTTATTTATACCGTGCCCACCGATTACTTATTTACGGCACATGGTGGGGTATGCATAGAACAAACGATGCTCATAAGCTTGTCCGTATAAAAATAGATATACCAAATAATCAAGATTTTGCATGGGGTATTGATATAAAGAAGTCTTATGCAAATCCCCTTAGTGTAATAAAGAAAGATTTAAAACGGATTATTCAACAAGTAACAGTAAAAGGATCGAGACCTTTTACTGGTAGAGGAAAAAAAATTGAAGACATTACAACTACTCGTTTCTGGGAACTAGTTGCTGATAAAGATGAAATTCAATTTGCCATTAATAGGAGTCATCCAATTATCAGAGATTTTGAAAATAAACTTAATGATGAGCAGCATAAATTATTAAATGTCATATTAATGGGATTAGAGGGTTATCTGCCATTAGATGCAATTGTAGCTCAGTTAAATACGAATCCACTGAAAGTGAAACAAGAAACATTATTAAATGAAAACGAAATAAAAGCACTTGTTGAAAGTTGGCGATCAAGTGGAATCAGTGAAGCTTTTATTAAAGAGTTATTAAAGACGGAAGTATATAAAAATAAGGAGGCTTATTTTGAAGATGCCACTCATTGATGAAACTAAAAAAAATATTATGTTTAACCATGTAAAAGATAAAATTATGGAAAATCTTACAAAACAAAGTATGTTGCAAGAAGAAACGATAGCGCAAGAAATTGAAGAATGGAAAAAAGTAATTGAATTTACTCCTCCTTCAATCCTAAAGACTATTTTAGGAATTGAAAATGAGCAACTTATACGTCGATTATCAAAAGAGGAATGGACTTACATAATAAAGGAATTAGAACAGTCTTTCATTGTCCGTATTTCATCTGGAATTCTTGTTGTAGGGGAAGAACAGAGAACAAGAGATCTCTCTTGGTGGACGAGTAAAAAACAGTTGGAAAGCGATAACTATTATTCAAATAACTATATGAATTACATGAAACGTAATTTACCAACAGAAATACTTAATACGATTAGTGAAGATACGAATGCAGTCATGAACAATTTAGCTGATCCTAATTTAGATGCATTTTCAATATACGGGATGGTTGTCGGTCACGTCCAATCAGGAAAAACATCAAACTATGCCTCTTTGATTTGTAAAGCTGCAGATGCAGGTTATCGTTTTATTGTCGTAATTGCGGGTGGGCAAAATAACCTTCGAGATCAGACACAGAAGAGATTAGATGAAGTATTTATAGGAGCAAACTATAAAGGTGTTGGACAATTAGCTGGATTTAAAAGGGAAAAAATGCCTGATAGTCTAACAAATGCGGATAATGATTTTAAAATTGAGACAGCAAAAGCTAGAGGGACTACAAACTTTGAAAATATGCAGTTGCCTATTTTAGTTGTTATAAAAAAACATACCAAGCCGTTATCTAACCTTTTAGATTGGTTAGATAAACATTATAAAAATCAAGTGGATAAAGCTATGTTGGTTATTGATGATGAATCAGATTATGCATCGATAAATACCAAAAATGAAGAAGACCCTACAGTGATAAATGAGAAAATACGGTTACTTTTACAAAAATTCAAAAAAAGTGCATATGTTGCATATACAGCTACACCATATGCTAATATTTTTATTGATCATAAAGCACAAAACAATGATATTGGCAAAGATTTATTCCCACGTGATTTTATTTACGCTTTAGATGCGCCATCAAATTATTTTGGAGCTGAGAAGATTTTTGGTAACGAGGACAAGAAATATGTAGTTGAAATTCCAAATAATGAGGTAATGTTTGAACTAGATAAGGATTTTAAATCTATTCCCAAAGATATGCCTTTTCTGATAAAGCACAAAAAGGATTATAACAAAGAATTAATCAGATTACCCGAAAGTTTACATGATGCGATTCGCTTATTCTTAATTAATATAGCTATTCGAAACTTGCGTAATCAAAAAAAACATAATAGTATGCTAATTCATATTTCCAGATTCACAGATGTTCATATCCAAATAAAAAAACTAGTAGCAGAATATTTCGAATTATTGAAGATACATATAAAAGCATACGGACGGGTAGCGAGTCCTTTTAAGCATTCGCCTCATTTACAAGCTATGAAAGAAACTTTCTATTCTAACTTACAGAATATCGAGTTTGATTTTGAAACGATATTAAAGGAATTATGTCTTTCTGTTGATACTGTACTAATTGTGGATGTACATCAACGAGCAAAAACACCATTAGCATATAGAGATGATATACAGTCAAATGTGATTGTCATCGGTGGATTGAGTTTGTCCCGTGGTTTTACATTAGAGGGTTTAAGCGTAAGTTATTTCTTAAGAACGACGATTTATTACGATACATTAATGCAAATGGGACGATGGTTTGGATATCGAATTGGTTATGAAGATCTCTGCAGGGTGTACTTAACAGACGATTTATATAATAAATTTGCTTTTATAATTGAAGCTACTAATGACTTAATAAATCGTTTAAATGATATGCGTGAGGAGAATTTAACCCCTGAAGATTTTGGATTAGCTGTTCAATTACATCCAGACAGTCTCTTGCAGGTTACAGCTCGTAATAAGTCAAAAAATACAGAAGAGATGTATTTAGAAATGAATTTAGATGGGTTAATTAAAGAAACTAGATGGATTAGTAATTTAAATGAAGATCTTGAAGCAAATGAGGTTCTTTTAAAAGAAACCACTAAAGAGCTAATAGCAAGTAATGCTGAGCATATAGAAAATAACAGTCATGTCTGGAAGAATGTAGATAAGTCTATTATTCAGAACTTTGTTAATAATTATTGTTTATACAAAAATGATCCTCTTGGTATAAAATCGAGACTGCCGATTGATTTTATAAAAGAATATATTCGAAAGAGTAAATTAGAATGGGATGTAGTTTTGTTTAATGGAAATGGAAAAGAAATTTTCCAAGAGGGTAATATTACTTTAAATCGTCAATTACGTAATGGAAAGCAGAAACAAGGATATTTTGAAGTGGCAAAAAGACAGCTTTCACGAGCAAGACCGGAAAGTATAGTAATGCAAAAAGAACATAAAAATTTAAGCTCCCGTGAAATGCGAAAGAAATTAGAAAAACCTTTACTTATGTTACATGCTTTAGAATTAAGTTATGAAGAAAGCAGTACCAATTATAATGCTGTTGGTTTTGGCATAAGTTTCCCTGACTTAAAAAATAAACAGACTAATAGTATAAAAGTTCGAATTAATAATGTATACAGAACGCAGCTTGAAGAAGCATATAAGGATGAAGTTGGTGAAGATATTGACTATGATGAATAATCCATGGTTCGGACTAAGTACGCTTAGTAAAATTAGAATCAAAGATTCTATTAATTACAATGTCTTTTGGATTGTTGATGCGTTAAATCAGTATGGGTTAATGATTCAATGTGATGAAGATTTTATTTATCCAAAAGAAATTAAGCTTAAAGGCATTCAAATTAAGGTTGATAATACTACAGCTCCGAATCAACTTATATTGATATTAAAGGAAATGAAAGATTGGGAGCTTTTCTATGTACTTTGCAATGATCTAATTAATGTAATGAAGGGGCATGATGAAGTAGTTATAGAAAAGGTGATGAAACGGTTAGAAAGGTGGCAGAAGTTATTACAAAAAACTTCGCTGAAAATAATGTCTAAAGAGGAACAAATGGGATTATTCGGAGAACTAAAAATTTTAAATGATTACATAATCCCTGCCTATGGAAATATACAAGCTATACACAGTTGGGTTGGAGCACTTGGAGATAAACAAGATTTTCTACTGGGAAACTTAGCAATAGAAGTGAAATCCTTCAGGTTGACGTCCGGTAATTATGTTTGGATATCCTCTAAGGAACAATTGAATTCAGAAAAAACACCTTTATTTCTTTTTGCTTGTGGTTTAAACGAAGTTAGTACCGGTAAGACTATTGTCGATTTAATCGAAACTATTGCATTACAAATAGAAACGGAAAATGTGTTAAATGAGTTCATAGAAAAGATTGAACAGTATGGTTATGTATCAGAACTACAGAAAGATGATTTATCAAAATTCAAATTAGAAAAAGTTAATGGATTTGAAGTAAAAGAAGAATTCCCAAGAATTTCTTTAAATCAAGTTTCCTCGCTAATAAAAGACATGAAATATAGTGTTGATTTATCAGGTTGTTCACAGTTTAAAGTGAATATTCCCGATATATTAATATAATGGAGATGTAAGCCATGATAACTTTAGAAGAGTTCCATCAAGATTTTTTACAATCAATTCTTTCTGATTCCGAAAGCCGTGGACTACTTAAAGCCCAATCATTTTTCGAATTAGTTTGTGAAGACCTTATGCAAGTGGGAGATTTAACAAACGAGTATGCAATGGCAGAATTTATAAAAATCGGTTCCGAAGTTTATGGATATGATTATGATGAAAGCCGAAAAATATTTACATTAATTAATTTTCAATTTTTCCAAAATGATGAAATTGAGACATTAACAAAACAACATGTAAATATAAAATTTAATAGGTTGAAAAAGTTTGCCGAGTTATGTGTGGAAGGATTATTTATAAATTTAGAAGAAACCTCTGATGCTTATTCACTGGCATTTAATATACATCGTTTTATGCAAAATAACTTAATTGATAAATTTCGTTTGCTTGTATTAACGGATGGTAAACTAACTAAAAGTATTTCCCAGATACCTAACAATTTAATATCAGATATAGTGTGTGAACATCAAATTATTGATATTACTTATTTATATAGTATCTTTATGTCTGAAAATAGTTCAGGTTCGTACGATATTGAATTAAATATCCCATATATAAAAGTTGTTAACTCATCTAGTGAATATCAGTCTTATTTAGGAATTATGGATGGGGAACAATTATTTAAAATATATGATGAATTTGGTCAAAAACTCCTCGAACAGAATGTACGTACCTTTTTGCAATTCAGAGGAGGGGTCAATAAAGGAATAAGAAATACCATACAGTATAAACCTGAAATGTTTTTTGCTTATAATAATGGGATAACTGCAACTGCAACTCAGCTGGAAACAAAAGACGGTTATATCACCAAAATTACTGATTTCCAAATTGTAAATGGCGGTCAAACAACTTCTGCTATATATGCTGCAAAAAAAAATTCGAAATTGGATATTTCAAATGTATCTGTACAAATGAAATTATCTGTTGTTAATAACATTGAGAAGAAAAGTGAGTTTGTATCAAGTGTGTCCCAGTATGCAAATACTCAAAATAAAGTTAATAAATCTGATTTCTTTTCAAATAGTCCATTTCACAAAGAAATGAAGGATTATTCCAAGCGTATATGGGTGGCTACTCGTGGAGGATCTCAGAAACGCACTCATTGGTTCTATGAAAGAGTACGTGGAGAGTATCTAAATGAACAGGCTTATTTAACCCAAGCAAAGAAAAAGCAATTTCAAATTGAAAATCCAAAGAATCAGCTAATTGAAAAGACTTTTCTAGCAAAAAGTGAAAATTCTTGGGATAGAAAACCGCATATTGTTTCAAAAGGTGCACAATATAATTTTGAAGACTTTGCAATTTCTGTAACTGATATGTTAGAGAAAAATCATTTGGCAATCACAGAAAATTATTTTAGAGATGCAGTTGCAAAGGTTATTTTATTTAGAGAAACGGAAAAAATTATTTCAAAAGCTGCATGGTATGAAAATGCTTTTAGAGCACAAACTGTTGCCTATTCAATAGCATTACTCTCTCATACTATTTATAAAAAGAAACTCTTTTTTGATTTTAATAGAGTCTGGGATGATCAACGATTACCAATTGAACTAGAAAATATAATGAAAATAATTACAAGGGAAGTATATGAAAGGATAACGAATCCCCCACCTGGATCAGCAAATATAGCCCAATGGTGTAAAAAAGAATCTTGTTGGAATGATGTTAAAAGTATTGAAATTGATTTAGAACCTATCAAAAAAATGTTTAAAGATAAAGAAGATGTACAATATGAACAAAAATCAGAAAAGCAACAAAAAGAATTAGACAATGGTATAGAAATTCAAGCATTTGTTATTCAAACCAATATTGAAGAATGGATACAATTATATGGATATTATATGACAAATAATAATTATAAATCTCTCACAATTACTCAAAGGGACATTTTAAAAAAATATTCGGAGGGCAGAATCTCGTTTCCATCTGAGAAACAGTCAAAGGTTCTATATAATTTATTTCAAAAAGCGGTTAAAGAAGGATGGGAAGTTATCTATAGTTAATGTTTATTTACAAGTTGTTTTTTAAAATTTAATATAAAATTCACCAATTGCAATTATAAATTATCGGTAAACTGTCTTCATTTGAGCCGTGCTAAGATATAATTAATTTTCTAAATGTAAATTGCTAGCATACTTTTAACTCATCAACTCTTTTGGATTTATTTTCCATTACGAATGAGGTGAATTTTAAGAGCTAGCAATTTTAATATAAAATTTCAAATCTCTGAGTACTTGACTTTTCCGTAATCATCAAATGCCATAACTATTATAGATTTAACAGCTATCAGTGAGTTTTTCTCTCTTTAATAAATGACTCGAGTTCATTTATAACTTTATAAAAATCTTTCTTTAATTCATGCTCCCAAACCCTCTTATAATGCCAGTCATTATATAAATAATATTTTTCAACTTCTAAATCTCTAATTTTGTTTCTCTTTAATTTTCTAATCCAATACTCTTGATTCGTTTTAGGAATATTACCATGAAGATCACAAGCATGCCAAAAGCAAGAATCTATAAAGATAACCACTTTATATTTTTGAATTGCTATATCAGGCTTTCCATATAAGGTTTTAACATTCTTTCTGAAGCGAAGTCCTCTTTTCCAAAGTTCACGTGAAACCATGTTCTCTAACTTGGATTGTGATTTTATAGCTTGCATATTCTTTCGTCTTTGTTCTTTCGTGAGTTTTTCTCCCATTACAATCACCTATTAAGCTTTTTTATATGGTATACCCTACATTTCTATTTTTAGTTCTGTAGATATATTCTATTTAACGATTATTATAAATTATAACCATTTAAGGAAGTTATCCTTAAAATGGGAAGTGTAATTACTTATAATTATGCTGTAAAATAAGTAAAGAGAAAAATCTAATCTGCTACAGTTGTTCTGGCTTTCATTAGGTTAGGGTCTGAAGAGAAGTAATTTCTGTTGTAAAATAAAAAGTTGATTTGATGTATTAGTTGCTAAAATATTAAAGTACATTCGTATGTACAATTTTTAGGAGTTTTTTTATGGAAAAGTTAAAAGTAATTGATTTATTTGCTGGAGCTGGGGGACTAAGCAACGGGTTCGAACAAACAAAAAGTTATGAAGTGGTATGTGCTGTAGAATTAAATAAAGAAGCTTTAGAAACATATAAAGCGAATCATAAACAAAATGATAAGATTATATATCGTCAGGATATAACCACTTTTTTTCCTAATAAAGAAAAAGAATTAATTAATATTCCTCAAAGTGAACTGGTTGTAATTGGTGGACCGCCTTGTCAAGGGTTTTCTAATGCAAATAGACAAAAAAATTATTTGTTATCAGGAAATAATAAGTTGGTTAGGGAGTTTGTAAGAGTCATAAGGGAAATAAAACCTGCTGGATTTTTAATGGAAAATGTTAAAGCTATGAAATCTGATAAGCATAAATTTTTTGTAACTAAAAATGGAATAGACACCAACAATAAATTTCTAGAAAAGTATGGTGTGAGGACTGTTAAAGAACATATTATATTAGCTAGTTTTGGAGATCTTGAAACAATTGATCCACATATAATAAAAGAATTCCTGAAAAAAAGTCATTGGCCTGAGCCTATATTTAAATTAGATGAAATGTTATCAAAAATAAGAATGATCGAACGTGCTATAAAATATAAAAGAAGTATTTCATTTACTAAACAATCAGATTCTCTTTTGTTACATAAAATGGTAATGGCATTAAAAGAATTTGAGAATAAGTATAAAGTAACTTTTAAGAATACAATTAATTTATTATTAACACTTGCAGATAAAAAAAATGTACTTTTAGAAAATACTAATGAAATAAATGAATTAATTAAACTAAATCGATTATTGTTGCATTGTAAAGAATTAAATACTGAAGACATACAATATGAAATCATTGTACAAAAAAATAGAGATACTGGGTTGGAAATAAAAGCTGAAGTATTTTCCTTTAACGTTGTTGATTATCTGTTAAATATATTTAGGAAAGAGCTTGGATATATAGTAGATGATCAAGTCTTAACAGCTTCAAATTATGGAGTACCTCAAGAAAGAAAAAGGTACATGATTTTAGGGGTTAACAAAGAAGTTAATAATATATTAAAGATTGATTTTCCGAAAAGACTTGAACGTATTAAAGATTCTCTAACAGTTTATGATGCTATATACAGTTTGAAAAATTATGCTCCATCAAATAATGTTTCTGGAAATAACTCCTTTACTATTCCGTTAAAAGAGCGTTTAAAAAGTGAAAGTAAATTAGAAAAATACTACACAGCTGGTTTTACTAGATTTAAAGTTTCGAATCATGTAACTACTGAAAGTCGTGAAATTAGTAAAAACAGATTTGCTCAATTAAAAGAAGGGCAAAACTTCCATAATCTAACGGATGATTTGAAATCAAATTATACTGATATTTCAAGAACTCAAAACACAGTATACTTAAGGTTAAAGTATAGTGAACCATCGAGAACAGTTGTTAATGTAAGGAAATCGATGTGGATTCACCCTGAAATAGACAGAGCATTGAGCATCAGAGAAGCAGCTCGTCTTCAATCATTTCCAGATTATTTTGTTTTTAAAGGAAGAAAAGACTCGCAATATCAACAAATTGGAAACGCAGTACCTCCGTTAATGGCAAGAGCAGTTGCAGAGTCAATGTTAAAAATGTTAAACCGAGAACCAAAAAGAAAAATTGGAGAGGAATTATTTGAAGAGGTGGAGGGAGTACTAATTTACTAAATAATATTAATCCGTTACATTTTTTACCGCGTTTCAATAGCGTCATTCTTAAATTAAATAATGTGAAGGACCAATTTCTTAAAAGGTTGGCAATTCATCTTCCACCCTGAAGAATTAAAGGATTGAATTTAAAATGCAGCAATATAGAATAAGGAAGTCAAAGAGCTCTTCATAAACCCTTGGTTTTGTTGTATGCACTATTACAAGTAGATATGAAGAACAACAGGTATATAATCTATGATACAGTACGTGAAAAACTAGGATACCTTCTTAAAGAGTTTGGACCTGCTCGGAAATCATATTATCCTGAACACCCTTTTTTACGAAAAAAAAGGAATATGGAAATCGATCCAAAATGACAGATCTTCAAACAAGTTATTATTTGATAAGCAAGTAATGGGAGGGTCATTAGGGAATTCTGAGCTTATACAAAAATTAACGCAAATAATTCTAATCAACACTTCCCTAAAACATTTCATGAAGATTGAATGCTTTAGGGTTGGATTTCCATGTTAAAAGAAGATTGCTTTTAGAGAAAAAGTACTTAAAGCATATAAATATAGTTGAGCGGTTTGTCTATTCAATGTCAGGTTATCAGAGCAGTTAGTTGGTATTGAAGCAGCAAATATTAAGTGGCATCATGTGGGTGGTCCTGATACCGAAGTTAATGAAATAGCACTATTCGCTCCATCATAAGCTTTTTGAGAGATGTGTTTTTACTTTTTCAGAATCAAGGCGTCTTATGGTTTCTGAGTTCACTCATGGTTATAACAGCTTTGGAGATTAGTTATTAAAGTATCATGATCAGGAGATTTAAAAACATATTCATCCTTCCTATTAAGCTAAGATGAATTTTTTGAACTGGCATTTAAAAAAGTATTTAGAAGCCATGGCAGTTCATAGTGCAATATCAGCTTCATTCATAGTGTTATTATTGATAAAGATTTTACTTATCATGAAATCTATATTACTATGCAATAATTGAGTTCGAAGATAAGTTATTTTTCTTTACATATGTGAACGTATGTTCTAGCATAAACATATGCATATGTTTATGCTTCATGATAAATTCTTAAAGGAGCATATTAAAATAATGGATTGCATGAAATTCGCTATTCAAGAAGTTGAAAATTTAATCGATGGGGAGATATTTTTAGTCAAAGATTTATTTAAAGGCTATGAATGGAACCGTTTAAGCATTGGTGATAGACGTTCATTAGGTTTACTATTTTTACAGGAAGTAAAATATGGGGGACTCAAAGGTTGTATAGAAGTTGGTTTGAAAAGCAGTGCTAATCAACAACAATATATTAAGAGATAATAGATTAATAATATTTATTTAGAATGAATTAGTTGGAGTTGGATAACATGAGAAAGAAAAAACCTACTGTTATAGATATGTTTTGTGGTTGCGGTGGTTTATCAAGAGGATTTTTGGATGCTGGATATGATGTTTTATTAGGTATTGATAATAATATACCTGCTTTGAGGACTTTTAAAGAAAATCATGAAGGTGCTATTGCAATGGACGGTGACTTATTTCAAGGCTCTACAATTTTAGAAATGGCCCATCTTACGAATAATAAGAGTATTGATTTAATTATTGGAGGACCACCATGTCAAGGTTTTTCGTTAACAGGAAAACGTAATGAAAATGATGAACGTAATACTCTATTCCAGTCTATGGTTAATGCGGTTGGATTTTTTCAACCTAAAGCTTTTGTGTTAGAAAATGTTCCTGGCTTAGCGACACTATATAATGGTAAAGCTAAAGAAAATATAATTAAAGAATTTTCAGAAATGGGATATAAGATTAATTATAAGGTTTTATATGCTCCTGATTACGGAATTCCACAAATAAGAAAACGGCTATTTATTGTTGGATTGAATAATGGAATGAAGTATGAGTTTCCCGAACCAGTATGTACACCAGATAATTACATACCTTGTGAAGCTGCAATTGGAGATCTACATGATTTTGAAAATAATCTGGGATCAGATGTTTGTAATTATATAAATCCTCCAAAAACAGATTATCAAAGAAAAATGAGAAAAAACTCAAATTACTTATTTAATCACGTAGGAACTAAACATACCCCCGAAGTAATTGAAGTTATTTCACAAGTTCCTGAGGGAGGGAATCATAAAGACTTACCTCCTGGTGTAGGGGAAAGCAGGAAATTTAATGAAGCATGGACTCGTTATCATAGCAAAAAACCTTCTAAGACTATTGATACAGGACATAGAAACCACTTCCATTATAAATATAATAGAGTTCCAACTGTAAGAGAGAATGCAAGACTTCAATCTTTTGCGGATGACTTCAGGTTTTTAGGTAATAAAACGGAACAATATAAACAGGTTGGTAATGCTGTTCCACCACTGTTAGGTTATCACTTAGGAATACAATTAAAAAAATATTTAAATATACATGGTGAATGATATGATTCAATATAATTTAATAGATATTTTTGCAGGTTGTGGAGGCCTATCAGAGGGTTTTGAAAAGAATAACAATTTTAACGTATTAGGTGCAGTTGAGTGGGAAAAGCCTCAAGTACTAAATCTTATTAATAGAATGGAAACTAAATGGAATATACATGATGCTGCTAGAAGAGTACTTAGATTTGATATTCAACGGACTGAGGAATTAATTAATGGATGGAAAGAAGACCTTGAATACGGTAGCCATGAAGGACTAGATAAATTATTAAATCAAAAACCATTAGATTTAATTATAGGTGGCCCTCCATGTCAAGCCTTCTCAGTAGCTGGAAGAATAAGAGATGAAAATGGTATGCGTAATGACTATAGAAATTACTTATTTGAAAGTTATATGAAGGTAGTTAGGAGATATAAGCCCAAATTATTTGTTTTTGAGAACGTGCCTGGAATGCTTAGTGCTAAGCCTGGAGGTATACCTGTTTCAGAGCTTATTAAAAATGATATTGAAAATTCTGGATATCATATAATTGATGATTTAAAGATGCATGCACAAATAGACTTATCTGAATACGGTGTTCCACAGAAGAGAAAACGTGTTATCATTATTGGATTAAGAAAGGATGTATTTCCTGATGCACAAGCTCAATTAACGCATTTCTATGCAGTGCACCTTCCTAAATATAAAGAATCTATTAGTACTGTTCGGAATACGATTGGAAATTTACCTAAATTATTACCATTAGACGACGAAATAAAAATTAATGGTAAAAGATACTCTCATTCACATAGTAATGAAATTTCTAACCATATACCACGATTCCACAGTAAGCGAGATATTGAGACTTTTCGATTATTGGCAGAAGATCTTGAAAGTGGTTATTGTAAATATATATCCAGTGAGTCTTTAAAAGAACTTTATACACAAATCACCGGAAAAACTTCAAATATTCATAAATATCATGTCTTAAGATGGGATAAACCTAGCAATACTATTCCTGCTCATCTTTATAAAGATGGATTAAGACATATACATCCAGATTCTACACAAGCACGTACAATAACTGTTAGAGAAGCTGCTAGGCTACAAACATTTGATGATGATTATGAATTTATTTCAAGTGCGGGAGACAACTATAAGATGATTGGAAATGCTGTTCCACCAAAGTTTTCAGAGAAACTAGCAAGTGCATTAGAGATATTTTTATAACCTTTTTTTGAGAAGCTTATATAGCTTCTCCTTTTTAAAATATGTAAAATGAGATTGTATTAGCATTTTCATAGAGGAGTAAATTTATGACTTATTATCTGAAAAAACTAGGATCTCAGGAGTTAGGAAGTATTAAAACACCTGGAGGTAAACCTTCACGTGGAAGATATATATATGTTTCTAAAGACGAAAGAATACTTTCTTTCTTTCCACCTCTATCAAAATATATAAAAAATGATTCATCACTTTTACCTATAATACCTCTTTATTTATCAAACTTTGAAAAAGTCTATTGTAACTATATTTACCATAATGATAAATATAATGGCAGTTTGTCTGCAAAACCAAGAGATGAGTTCCGAATATACTCTAATCATTCTTTGGAAATGAATCAATATTTATTCGAACCCGAAGATATTATTGTGATGAAAAAAGATGAGATTAAAGGGGAACAAGAAAAACAAATTGTATATTTTCTAGACATTGTAAAACCTATTGAATCTAAATTTTATCAAAAATGTGAAAATATTATTGCTACACATGAAATAAAAAGTAATCATGCAATTTATGAAAATACTCTTTTGGAAATAGAAAATAAAATAAATTCATTAACTTTAAATCCTTTAAGTGCAGTTGTAGATTCAACCGTAACCAATAAAATTAAATCTTCAAATACACAGATTTCTGATTTATTTACACCAACAAGTTTTAGAGATTTTACTATGGTAGCTTATAATGGAAAGTGTGCTGTTACAGGAAATGTTGTTAAATACGGAAAATTTTTAAATTTAGAAGCGGCACATATAAAACCTAAAAGTCATGGCGGATTTTTTTTACCAAGTAATGGTATAGCCTTAAGTAGAGATATTCATTGGGCTTTTGATAAAGGTTTTTTCACATTAAATGATAATTATACACTACTAGTACATCCTGATATTGAAAGTGATTTCTTAAAAAGTTATGAGGCTGGAAGTATATTTATCCCTGAGGATGATTTCTTAAAACCTTCACTTGATAGTATCCAATATCATAGAGAAAATGTATATGGTTTATTTTTAACATCAGGAAGATTATAGGATTGAAAATAATTTATCCTGTATTAGTACAAAAATACTTTAGGAAAAAATGAAAGCAAGCAATTCTTAGGAATTGCTTGCTTTCTATCACTTTAGATATGAATTTTTGTTTATTAAAATATACTCAATATTTTTTTTATTAGCTTCAGAATTTTTAATGTCACATTTGTCACAAATAGGCAATGTGGAGTGATACTTAAGAATCTTCCAGTCAGTTGTATGTAGTCTTATTCCACATCTGATACAACATACTTGTTTTTTCAATTACTTCCCCCCAATATCATTTATTTTGATTCTTTCTATATTTTAACATTTTTATCCATTTGAGGCGACTTGTATAATTTAATCTATTAGTTTTTTGCTAGGCTCATTTGGATGTGGGTAAATAACAGTAATGAAATCTCTGAAAACTTTTCTCTGGCTGAGATTAAGAAAATTTTAAGCTTTTTTATATTTTGTTGGTAATATTAACCTTCATCAATATCCTATCTAGTGGTCTTTCGAAAAAATATAGATATTAATTCCATTTATTGATAAAATTTGAAAGATCAACATCTATAAATTTTTAGGGGGTTTCATAATGGAGAAGCAATTAATAGCGGAAGAGTGGGCCTTAATCTCTGCTGAAATGTATTTGAATGGTGTCACAAAGCTATCTGTTGAGGAGATAAGAGAATTAATAGATAAAGTTGTACACGAAATATCTAATCATCCTACGTTAAAAGATACGGATTTAAATAATGATGGTATTAGGACGGTCCTTCAGAATTTTTTGAAACATTACAGAGAGTATGGTGATGAAGAAACTGTAATATTAACAAATGATGAGGATGGTGTGAACTGGCTAGAAGTATATCAAGGAGAAAATAGATGGGAACGGTGGAGGAGATTTAGAAACTATCTTACTAGTCAAAAAAAACGTTCTGCCTTTCAGGTAAACCAGCTGAATAAATTAACTCGAACAGTTCTTTCGAATATAGGCAACCCTGATTTGGAGAGTTTTGATAAGAGGGGCCTAGTAGTAGGGTATGTACAATCTGGTAAAACAGAAAACTATATTGCTCTAGCTAATAAAGCTATTGATGCAGGATATAAGATAGTAATAATCTTATCAGGAATTCACAATGATCTTAGAACTCAAACCCAAAAGCGAGTAGATGAAGAAGTAATTGGGTTGGATACCGAAGATTTAACGACGATTATAGGAGTAGGAGCAATAAAAAAATTAGAAATTCATCCTGTAACTAGGCGTATTAGGGAAGGTGATATAAGTAGTTTTACAGCTAGAACTACTATTCATCAGGTCATTAATAACGAAATCCCTACAATTATCGTAACCAAGAAAGTGGCTACTGTATTAGAGTCACTAAGAGAAATTTTAAGTAGAGTCGATAAAGATTTACCAATTCTTATTATAGATGATGAGGCTGATCAGGCGTCAATTGACGTAAAAAATTCACCTCTTGATAGAAGTGATAGGATTTATTCGCCGTCTACTATAAATGGATGGATTAGAGAAATTTTCATGCTCTTTAATAAACGATCTTATGTTGGCTATACTGCAACACCATTTGCAAATGTATTAATTGACCATCGTATAGACCATCCCATTTATGGACCGGATCTGTTTCCGAAAGACTTTATTATTGATTTGCCAAAACAAGAAGAGTACTTAGGTCCGGAAGAGTTATTTGGTTTTAAAGATGGAGAAGGCTTACCATTGATTAGGTCTATAATAGATCCTGATAAATCGGAAGAGCAGATATATGAAACTACTGAAGTGCCTGGCGATCTATCCAAAGCAATCAAATCTTTTATTATGTCTGGAGCAGTAAGACATTTGAGAGGGCAAGTAAATGAACACAATTCCATGCTAATCCATATTAACAGATCTGTTAACTCTCATGATAAAATTGCCGAGGTAGTTAGAGAAGAATTTAATTCAATAAAGACCAAGTTAGATCAGGATGAGGAAGAAATTATAAATGAATTCCAGGATCTATGGAAAGATGATTATATTCCTACATCTCTACAAATGCAAATTTTCAATGAAATTGAACCTTGGGATGAAGTAATCTCTGAGATAAAACAAGTTGTTTCCCTAATTAAAATAATGGTTATAAACGGGGAGTCAGATGATAGTCTCGATTATCAAAAGTATGTGGAAGAAGGCTTATATGTAATTGCTATTGGAGGAGATAAACTTTCAAGAGGTTTAACGCTTGAGGGGCTCACTGTAAGTTATTATCTACGCTCTAGCAACACTTATGATACATTGATGCAAATGGGGCGTTGGTTTGGGTATAAAAAGGATTTTGAGGATCTTTGCAGAATCTACATATCCCCTGATTTAGTAAGAGATTTTAGAGCAATTGCAGTAGCAAACTTTGAGTTTAGGGAATTACTTCAATCAATGCAGAAAGAAAAGAAAAAGCCAATTGAATTTGGATTGCGAATAAGATCACATTCTGTTATGGAAGTGACGAGTCTTTTGAAATTAAGGAGTGCTACAACAAGTGTAGAGATGAAATCGTATGCAGGTCGTAAACCACAAACTATCTTCTTTTATTCTGATAATGAGATAATAGATAAAAACTATTTAAGTACAGTAGAGTTCCTGGAAAGTCTTCCTAAAACAGATCTTAACTTAGGATCTAATGGTATGGTTCGACAGTGGAATCGAGTTAGCGCAGAAGAGGTAATCAATTACTTGGAAAAAGTTGAAATGCCGGAAGACGTTACTTTTGGTTCACCTGAAAAATGGCTAAAATATATTAAGCACGAAGTCACCAAAGAAAATTTCGGGACTTTTAGAGTTTTTCTAATGTCAAATCAATTGCAAGGAAATGCTGCCACTGTTAGTGGGTATGTATGTAATAGGCCAGGGAGACGAATATATCCAACTGGAATGGATGACAGACTTTCTATTGGCATTTTGAGGAGTGGGAATGACTTAAGTGATATAAGTTCATATCTTGAAGAAGACCTTGAATCTATTCAAGAACCCATTTTATTATTATATCCAATTATTATTACAGAGGGGAAACTGCCAATTGAAAATATCAATCAAAAAATAATAGGTTTATCCATTGTTTTCCCTGATAGTAATACACGAGATTTGGAGTATACTGTAAATACAGTTGAGGTAGAAAATAATTAATTTAAAACAGGCGCATCTTTATTTGCGCCTGTATTTAATAGAAAGGTCAAAAATTTTAAACAACTATTTGAGTAGAAGTATTATGATACGCATTAATTATATGGAAAGCCTTTGTCGGTCATGATGTGAAGTCCTATTTATATGCCCCATAGCATTTTGCTACAATTGCGAGAGTATAGAATTCTTTTCATTGCAAATAAAACAAGAAATGCTTAAGGAAGCGTTTATCCTTAAGCATTTTTTCTTATTTCTCGTTTTCCACGATATGTCTTAGCATCGCCAGCTTGTTGCTCCAGAACTTCTCGTAATAAGAGAGCCACTGTTTCACTTCGGTTAACGGTTCTGGATTGAGGTGATAGATCTTTTCTCTACCTTCTTTTCGTCCTGTGATTAGTTCTGCATCTGTTAAGATCTGCAGGTGCTTTGTTACGGCTGTGCGGGTGATGTCGAAATGATCGGCAATTTCGGAGATCGGTCGTTCGTTTTCTGAGAGAAGACGCAATACTTCTCGTCTTGTCGGATCGGCAATTGCTTTAAAGACATCGTGTTTTTCTGCTGCTGCAGACATTAAGCCTCAACGACCTTTTTCAATCGTTCGTTTACAAGACCCACCCAGCCGCCGTTCATGCGGTCGCGAATAATCGAACTCTTTTCGCCTGCTTTTCCAATAATCGAATCTGCATCTTTCCATCCGCTATGAATGAGTGTGAACTCTGTTCGATCACTTACTTCTTTTAATAAGAACGTAACGATCCAGCCGTCATTATCCCAAGCAAATGAGAGCTTGTGAGGCTCATCGATCTCCAGCACTTTACAAGGCGATGGTCCAAAAGGAGACTGGATGTGGAACTCGTGTCCTACTTCCGCTTCAAAATCGTTCGGCATGAACCATTCTGTCATGCCTTCTGCCGTAGAAACCTTCTCCCACACTTTTTGAATAGGCGCGTTGAATATCGCAGTTTGTTTAATGTCTTGTAATGTTGTCATGTTTTACCCTCCATTATTAAATAACACCATTTGGTTATACGTTTATGATATAACACCTTTTGGTTGTATGTCAATTGATGTTTTTATTTAAGTCTCTTTTCTAATGATTGTTGCCATGAAGAGATTTTAAAGAAGTTCTTCATAGAAAAGTTAATTGGAGCGGAAGGGCGAGACTCCTCGAAAATGAAAATCACATTTTCTTCGTGCGATGTGAAGCTGCCGAAGCCTTCCTTGTCCTGCAGGATAAGCGGGACAGGTGAGACCTCATATGGCGCAAAGTGCCGAGGGGGCTCACCGCACGCCCTGCGGAAAGCGAGCCACTGCAGCGGAAATTTACATTATTCAAAAGCTACAAAGTTTGCGAAACCACTCTTACTTAAAATCTTTCCATGTAAAATCCAAAGTCAATATTCCAATATGATTCTCAGAAAAAGAGGGATTTATGTTTTTAGTTGCTATTGCAGGTTTACGAAAACAAACAAGTTCTTTGTAATAGCCAAACTTACGACAAATTTCAGGTCTGGCCGAATGGATTCCACATCGATCTTTATCGAGATCATAGAAAATGCATGTTCCATAGTATCTATTTTGATTTTCCAGTTCTGAACGGGTTTTAGAAGGCAATGTTTTTATTTTCTTTTTTATCTTCTTTAATTCATTTTCTGTGACAGGTACTGGTCCACAACACAACCCTTTACAGCCTTCGCATGGTAATGACTCCATATTAATACCCTCCTGATTTTTTATTAATAACGACAAATAGACCCCTTTCCACAATGAAAAAAGCCTCGCAAATATGCGAGACTTTAAAAGTTATTGTGAAGGAGTCAGAAAGTACTGTAAGACTCATAGCATTGTTAAAATGGTTGGATGATTGGTCCAAGCAATAAGGGCTTGGCAAAAACGATAAAGAAGTATTATTACATAAATTATAGCAATATTTAGGAGAAATATCAAAAGAAACAAATTCTCACTTTTGAGCTTGATATGATTAGAATAGCTTTCTGGATATATATGTTAAAATAAATATGGAGAATAAGTATTGGAAACGGGGTTTTAAAATCATGCGCGATTTAATTTCACCGTATGAAACAAAACACATTCCAGATAAAGTGGATAGGGTATTACAAACGTACTTTAAAAAGCTTGATGATCGTCTGCCTAACTTACTGGAATCCTTTTATCTTTTCGGCTCTGTTTCAATCGGTCCATATCAAGAAGGATTAAGTGATATTGACTTTTATGCGGTGATAATAAGGAAGTTAACAGAAGCTGACATTGTGATTTTAAAAAAGATACACAAAGAGATGAAAAGTAGATTTGCCATAAGCTTGGATGGCATGTATGTGATGAGAGAGGATTTAGAAGGAAAGAACGAAGGTGAATCATCTTGTCCATATTTTAATGATGGAAAGCTTCAAGGATTCAGACCGTTTCAGCTAAATTGGATCGATGCTTTTCAGCTAAAAAAATACGGGATAGTCGTAAAGGGTCTTCCGATTGAAAAGTATAACTTATCCGTTGACTGGAATCGTTTGAAAACGAACCTGATGCATAACATCAATGGCTATTGGCTGAACTGGGTGAATAGGTGTGAGAGGATCTCATCGCCTCAATATTTTGGCTTGTTTGTGAGCAGCAGCATGATCGAGTGGGGAGTCCTTGGTGTGACACGTCTGTTTTACTCATTGAGAGAAGAGGAAATCACTTCAAAAATGGGGGCAGGGAAATATGCTCTAAGCGTTGTTCCAGAAGAGTATCACCTTATCATCCGTGAAGCTTTAAGAATCAGAAATGGGAATAAGTTTTCTCTCTATAGTTCCATTTTCAAGAGAAGAACAGATGCGCTGAAATACATGAAGTTTGTGATAAAAAAGTGCAATGAACAGATCTAAAATGAACTTTTTCAAAAATAAGGAGTTTCGTTTGATGTCATTTTTTCACACAATGTATATTTTAACAATATAGTAAAAGATACTTTTTGGGGTGATGATTTATTGGTCAAACCATGGATTTATTTGTGCTCTTACACCTTGTCAGCACACTTAATACGCGAATGAGCTTTCAAATAATTTATAATTATCATATAATAGTAGATAGATTGAACTATAAATAATTGAAATAAACTGATGATATGGTTATAAGTGAGACAGAAAAAGTGTGTGACGAGGATCGCGCCTTAGCTTGGTGTGCCGCCTGCATCTTATCTGCAAATTTTAAGTGAAAAGGTTGGTAGAAATGAGCAACAGAGAAACTAAAACAGACGTCATTTTAATTGGTGCCGGTATCATGAGTGCGACTTTAGGGACTCTCTTGAAAGAACTAGTACCTGAATGGGAAGTTAAAGTATTTGAGAAGCTCGAAAACGCTGGTGAAGAAAGTTCTAATGAATGGAATAATGCAGGAACGGGACATGCGGCATTGTGCGAGCTTAACTACACGTCCGAAAATCCGGATGGATCTGTTGATATTAGCAAAGCGATAAAAATAAATGAACAGTTTCAGCTCTCTATGCAGTTTTGGTCTTATCTTGTAAACAGCAGGCTGATCCATAATCCCCAGGACTTTATCATGCCATTGCCACATATGAGTATGGTACAAGGGGAAGACAACGTATCGTTCTTAAAGAAACGTTTTGAAGCGATGTCTAAAAATCCTCTGTTCAAAGGGATGGAATTTTCCGAAGACCCGGTAAAACTGATGGAATGGATCCCGCTTATTATGCAAGACCGTCCACTTAACGAAGCGATAGCGGCTACAAAAATCGACGCTGGAACGGACGTCAACTTTGGTGCATTAACACGCATGCTGTTTGACCACTTAGAAACACAAAACGTCGATATCAAATACAAACATAGTGTTGAAAATATTAAACAAAAAAACGATGGTTCTTGGGAATTAAAAGTGAAGAATCTTAGTAGCGATCGCATAGAACGCCATAACGCAAAATTCGTCTTCATCGGAGGCGGTGGCGGAAGTCTGCATCTGCTGCAAAAAACCGGTGTTCCTGAAGGGAAACATATCGGAGGGTTCCCTGTAAGCGGTATCTTTATGGTATGTAATAATCCGGATGTTGTCGCACAGCAAAATGCGAAAGTATACGGCAAAGCGAAAGTTGGAGCTCCGCCGATGTCTGTTCCGCATCTGGACACTCGATATATTGAAAATAAAAAATCATTGCTGTTTGGACCATTTGCCGGCTTCTCGCCAAAATTTTTGAAGACGGGTTCCATGTTCGATCTCGTAACTTCTGTAAAACCGAATAATGTCTTAACGATGCTCGCAGCAGGTGCAAAAGAGATGTCACTGACAAAATACTTGATTCAGCAAGTTTTGTTATCGAAAGAACAGCGCATGGAAGAATTGCGTGAGTTTATCCCGAACGCGAAAGCTGAGGATTGGGACCTGGTGGTAGCCGGCCAGCGTGTGCAAGTGATCAAAGATACGGAAGCTGGAAAAGGAACACTTCAATTTGGTACAGAAGTGATTACTGCAGCTAACGGTTCGATCGCAGCATTACTAGGAGCTTCTCCTGGTGCATCGACTGCCGTTCATGTCATGCTTGAAATTTTACAGAAGTGTTTCCCGCAGCATATGGCAGAGTGGGAACCGAAGATCAAAGAGATGATTCCTTCCTATGGCGTGTCACTGATGGATAACCCAGCTCTTTTGAACAAAATTCATACTTCAACAGCAGAGACACTTGGACTAAGTGTAAGTAAAAAGAAAGAGCGTGAGCCAGTCTTAGTTTAATTTTAAACCAGAGAACCTTTAATCTTTCATTGATTGAAGGTTCTTTTTAATTACTTTTTTAAAAGCGGATCTTTGAAAAAGAAGTTGATTGTAGCGGAAGGTGCGAGACTCCTTCGGGAGCAGCGGGACAGGTGAGACCCCGCAATCACAAAGTGACAGGGAGGCTCACCGCACGCCCCGCGGAAAGCGAGCAACCTGAAGCGGAGATCAACCACGTTATTTTCACATTGCAACAACGTTTAATTCATAGTGGGACTTTAAAGACACCGAATCAAAACACGTGTAAAAATCAGGCGCAGCTTCTATACTAAAGATGAAACCAACAATTGGAGGGAACACATATGTATATTGAAATGTGGACAGACTTTGCTTGACCATTCTGCTATATTGGCAAAAAGCGTCTGGAGGACGCTATTAAGCAGATTAACCATCCGATCGAAGTAACGTATCGCTGCTTTGAGTTGGATCCGGCAATGGAACGGGATGTAAAAGAAAACGTATATGAAAAACTGGCTCGAAAATATGGGATGAGTATAGCGCAAGCAAAAGCAAACGCTGGGAACGTGGTGCAAACGGCGAAGGAAGCTGGATTGGAATTTAATATGGATACGGTGATTCAAACCAACACCTTTGATGCTCACAGACTTGCGGTGTTTGCTCAAACCCAAGGCTTAATGAAAGAGATGACCGAGCGGATATTACGTGCCTATTTTACCGATTCCAAACATATTGGGGATCATGAAACATTAACAGAGCTGGCAGTAGAAGTCGGATTGAACCGGGAAGCTGTAGCAAAAATGCTTGCAAGTGATGAGATGGCAGACGCCGTTCGAGCCGATGAGCAAACAGCACAGCAGTATAACATTACAGGCGTTCCATTCTTCCTCATTGATAAGAAATATGCCCTAACTGGTGCGCAGCCAACTGATGTGTTTGTTCAAGCTTTGAAACAAATCATCGCAGAAGATGATAGCGCCGTAAACCAAGATGGTGCGACATGTGACGACGATGGATGTGAAATTCCTGAAAAGTAAAACAAGTTGAATCGCATAGTAATGATCACCATAAACCGCAGCGGAATTCGTTGCGGTTTTTTCTTAGCTTTATAAGGGTTTTGATTGAACATCGTGGCAAAAAGTGTTGCCAAAACGTTGTTTGCTATACGAATGCACTTATTAATTACCATACCAATTGTGCCGAAAAAGGGTTAAAAGGCAGATATAAAGAATATATATAAAAGTTAAGCTGATGTTATTCAATAATCGATCAGGGTTGTGGAATAAAGTTATTTACTTTTTGATCGCTAAGGATGAGAATGATGAATGATAAAGAATTTTTATATATACCAGATATCAAACGAATCGAAGGTTGGAAAGATATAAAGATAGACATAAGTAGTGAAAAATTAGTGCCGCTAAGTCAAAGGAATAGTTTTATTGTAGAGCCTATGTATTATTTAAATGGAATACAAGGTGCTATAAATGAATGCTATGTTCGTGAATCTCTTGTTTATATGTTAGAGCAAGCATCTTTAAAACTTCCAATCGGTTATAAATTTATTATTTGGGATACTTGGAGACCAGTAGAAGTACAACAGTCAATATTTAATAATTTTAAAAAAGAATTATCTTCGAAACATCCAAATACCACCGAAGAAGAGTTAATAACTTTGACACAAAAATATGCAGCATTACCATCTACTAACGTATTAAAACCTTCTCCACATTTAACAGGTGGTTCAGTGGATTTATCTATTTTAGATGAAAAAGGAAAACTACTTAATATGGGAACAGATTTTGATGATTTATCTAATAAAGCTTCAACGAGGTACTATGAAGTCAGGGGAAACGACAATGAATTAAATCGTTTTGAGAAAGAGTGTTTACAAAATAGAAGATTGTTATATCACACACTTACGTCAGTAGGTTTTACTAACTATCACGAAGAATGGTGGCATTATGATTTTGGAAATCAACTTTGGGGAAAAGTTTCCAATAACAATGCTATATACTCTTCAATATACATTTAATTTTAAAGGCTGTTTTAGTATATAGATTGTTCCCTATACTCAAATAATTTAGATGTTTACTCCACAATTGGGTGCTTTAATTGAATAAGGCTATAAGAAAACGACCAGACATATCTGGTCGTTTTTTAATGTGATTTACATATCCAATTATATTGCCATTTCACCTGCTAAAAGGCTTGTGAATTACAATTTTCTCCTCCAAAAGAGAACCCGTTAGCTTTAGCTTGGAATCTTTTTTTTAAATTATAAAAAATTTATTCGTTTTATGAAGTATTTTAGCAGTATAATAGTATTGGTATTTACATAAAAATTTACAAAAAGGGGACAATTTATGAAGAAATTAACCTACTTATTTATGGCGTTTTTATTAGTTTTCCTTGTAGCTTGTTCATCAAATGAAACAACTAGCAAAGAGGAAAATGCTGAAACAACGAAAGAAGAGAAAAAAAAGGAACAGGGTGTAGCTGAGGCTAAAGCAAAGGCAGAAGCTGAAGCCAAAGCGAAAGAAGAAGCTGAAGCTAATGCAAAGGCAGAAGCTGAAGCTAAAGCGAAAGAAGAAGCTGAGGCTAAAGCAAAAGTTGAGGCAGAAGCTAAAGCAAAGGCAGAAGCTGAAGCTAAAGCGAAAGAAGAAGCTGAGGCTAAAGCAAAAGTTGAGGCAGAAGCAAAAGCAAAGGCAGATGCTGAGGCTAAAGCAAAAGCAGAGGCAGAAGCAAAAGCAAGTTCAACTACTTCTAGTAGAGAGTCAGAGGTTTTTGCCAACTGTACTGATTTAAGAAAGGTATATCCAAAAGGCGTTCCAGCTAATCATCCAGCATACCAACTTAAAATGGACAGAGATCATGATAATTATGCTTGTGAGAATTAATAAACTTATGAGGTAATATATTTGTACTAATCGGTCCCTCTCAAATAAATGAGAAGGGCTTATTTTCTGTAAGAATATAACTTATTAAACTTTAAATGGTTTATTGTGGAATGTTTGACGCATTCTGAGGATGTCTTGGAGTATATACTCTTATTAACTTTTTTATTTGTTATTAGTCAAAAATTCTTCTAAGAATTTGTTAACCCAGATATATATTGTTAAATAATTCCAATTCAATTAAAAAAGAGGTTCAATATGCAACTAAAATGGTATCAAAAATCATGGGGGAATATTTTATTACTCCTTTCACTACTTATTTTATTTACTAGTTGTTCACAACAAAATAATACAGAAATCAAAAAAAATAAAACTCAAGAAGTAAGCAAAAAGAGAGCAGCCACTGTTGAAAGCAAAAAAAGTGCACCTGACGATGAAGCGGAAAAAACGACTAGTGAAAGCATAGGCAGTCCAAGCGTTCCTGCCACTAGTACACCAACGATAACAAGTGTTAATGGTGACTTTGACTACAATAAATATACACTAATTGTAGTAGATGGCGGAGATATGTCAGTTTATAGAAAGCCGAATGTCAGAGTTGATATCGGGTTTGGCGACAGGGAATACTGGGCTTTTACCAATGAATACGGACAGCTAATTCGTGTTGAGGCAAAAAATATAACACTCCAAAATCCGAATACGGAACATGTTTTATCGTCTGGGAGATACTATTCTGATGAAGCAAAGGTTCCCGGTACAGAGAGTGAAGAATTAGATGAAGGGCATGTGATTGCTGACTCACTTGGGGGAGTATCAAACGCATATAACATTACACCTCAAGACAGCATTCTCAATAGGCACGGAGATCAAGCTTATATGGAAAAAGTGATTCGAGATGCAGGAGGTTGTACAGATTTCGTAGCAGTGATTCAATATCCAAATACCCAGACGCAAATTCCTAACCATTATAAATTCACATACAAAATTCAGGGCAGATCCATTACAGATGAATTTGACAATGTAAACCCAGATGAAGTGAACAAAAATTTAGGAGAAACGACAGGTACTAGCAGTACGCCACCGAAAACAGACCATGTACCAGCAATCGAAACGATAAGTAGTAATGAAGATGTTAGTAAGGTGGATACCAATCATAATGGAAGTGTTACGATCGCTGAAGCCAAAGCTGCTGGCTTTAAAATGCCAATTACGAGCGATTCATGGCTCTATAAATATATGGACGATCGAGATGGTGATGGACTAGTAGGTGAGTAAACAAATCGGATATTTATACACATTTAACACACAAATGAAACAAAATCGGCAAAAATAAGTGCTCTCGGTGTCTTAAACCTTGATCAAGTAATTGAGTTTATAGCATTACATGAAAAAAGGCATATTGAACAAATAAAGGATATCATTAAAGCTTTTAGGTAAACAGAAGGGATAAGCCTTCTGTTTTTTTATTAACAGAGCACAAGAAGAGCTGTAAATCGAGATTAGAGGTAAAAAACTCTATGTTGAATGCTATGGTCCGATTGATAAACCACCTATTCTTTATCTTCACGGTGGTCCTGGGGAAAGCTGTCACGACTTTTCATACCATCAATCAAAAAGATTAAGAGACAAATAGATTGATTGCTATTGATCAAAGAGGCGTTTGTCGATAAGAAATTATACGTGATAACGAACAATTTGGATTAAATGATCTTATCTAAGACTGTGAAGCATTAAGAAATCACTTTAACATTGAAAAGTGGTCAGTTATTGGACATTCCTTTGGTGGAATACAGGATAAACCAAATCTAGCTTACTCGTATAATTCAATTGATTTTTGTATGATTTTTTGAGTTTCTAAAAAATTTTTGTATGTTTCTTTACCTATATCATTTACGATTCTTTCTTGTATTTGTGACCAAATGTAAGTTGCTTCTTTTAATTTTTCAATTCCTAAATCGGTTAATGTAATAATTTTTGTTCTGGAATCCTGGTGATCTTTTATTATGTTAACATAGCCGTTATTCCTTAAGATATTCACATTCCGAGTAACTGTTGTTTGGTCAAGGAGCATAACCTCTCCTAATTTACTAATCGAAATGTCTTTATTTCGTTTAATGTTAACAAGCATAGAATACTGGGTGATTTTTAAGCCAGTGGGTTGTAGCAATTTATCATATAATTGAGTAACAACTCTTGATGTTTTTCTAAGGTTTGAACAAACGCAAATTTGCATATAGTCTATATCATTGAGATCAATAATCATTAGGTAGGTCTCCTTTTACTTAATTGGATTATTTCTTGACA
This sequence comes from Bacillus sp. NEB1478, assembly GCF_031582965.1. Lineage (NCBI taxonomy): Bacteria > Bacillati > Bacillota > Bacilli > Caryophanales > Bacillaceae > Bacillus > Bacillus sp. NEB1478. The sequence goes on along the minus strand of NZ_CP134049.1, from coordinate 2,705,368 downwards.
TACAGTATGGTTGTTACTATCATTTTATATGTATATACATATTAATAAAAGGATAAATTTTTTTACTTAAATATATGTATATACATATAAGTCTCGTCTTCTTTTTTCAAGGTATAAAAATAAACATATTTAGGAGGATTAATAGAAATGGATAAAAGTCGTTATCAAAAAGGTTTAGCTAAATTAAAGGAATTTACCGCATCGAACAACAAAGATGTATCCACACATTCCAAAATCACGGAAAATTTCAAAGATATCGCACCAGCAGTAAGTAAATATATGATTGAATTTACCTATGGTGACGTTTATACTCGTCCAGGATTAGATAACAAACAACGTGCCTTAGTTACTATTGCATCTCTAGTAACACAAGGAACAGAACCCCAACTGGAATTGCATATAAATGCAGGATTAACAGCTGGATTGACTCCAGAGGAAATTATTGAAAGTTTCATACAATTACTATCATATACAGGTTTTCCTCGTGTTATTAATGCAGTGAATGTGGCAAAAAGAGTGTTTGCTCAACGAGGTGTGTCTGTTAAAATACCAGAATTTGATCAAGTTATAGATTAAATAGTAAAAGGAGCAATAAACTTCTTTAGTTTGTGACTTAAACTAAAGGGAGCATTAATCGAAAAAGGATTAATGCTCTTTTTTATTGAATTTATTAAACGAACGTAGCAAGTTTGAGCAATAAGTACCTTGTTTCAGGGGGGATAAAGTGCAATTAATATTTATCAGACACGGGCAAGGTGAGCATACGCTTAATATTCCACAAAGTTTACATTCATTTGACCCAAAATTAACTAATAATGGAGTCAATCAAGCCCATTTGCTTAAAAAACTATTTCCCTTAACTAATCAAGATATTATAATAATTAGTCCTCTAAGAAGAACTTTGCAAACAGCTTTAATTTGGAGTGGTGAAATAAAGTGCCATAAAATAGCAAGTCCCTTGGTATCACCAAGAATGTTTCCGCAAAAAGCGAATTGCAAAACTTTGCCTTGTGATGAAGTTTTGGATAAGGAAACAATAAAAACAGATTTTCCTGATTTCCAAATAGAAGAGGGTTTATCAGTTGATCTATGGAAATATGGAATAAATACTTTAACTGAGGAAGAATTTAATGGGTTAGCGGGAAACTTCATTCGATGGTGTAAAAAACAAGATAGTAAGAGAATATTTATCGTTTCCCATGATGGAACTATAACTTCTTATAGGCAATATATTAGCGGTAAAAAATTAACACGAGATGATTTTCCAAAAGAGACTGAGTGGATTAAAATTGAGTGCTAATCTTCCACAATAATTCAATACTTAAGAAAAGGGCAGGATTGTAGAAAAAGAAGAATGAAACTTCAATGGAAATTAAAGTAACTATTGGAGCGACCTGTTATTAACAAAAAGCTGTAAACGAATCTGTTACAAGCTTAACAGAGAAGTATATTAAATGAATTATTGGTAGAGGTTTAATAAAGTCAAATTTAAAGAATGGAAAAAGTGCATTACTCCGATTCTGGATTAAAGCACTTTTTTATACATATGTCGTCTTTCAAGCGGTTTATATCTTCTTTTGGTGGTAAACCAAACATGCGGGAATATTCACGACTGAACTGGGAAGGGCTTTCGTATCCTACCCTGAAGGCTGCTTCAGTGGCATCTGTAGACTCGGATAATAACAGGCGACGAGCTTCCTGTAGCCTCAGTTGTTTTTGGAACTGAATAGGGCTCATTGCGGTTACCTCTTTAAAGTGTCTATGGAGAGAAGAAACACTCATATTTGCAATTTTTGCAAGGTCCTCAATTCGAAGAGAATGGTCATAGTTATTCATGATATGTTCGATAACGTCACTGATTTTATAGGCGGAACTTCCTTCAATTACAATTTGCCCTAGCGTAACTCCATGCGGCCCTTGTAAAACTCTATAGATGATTTCTTTCGTGATAAGAGGGGCAAGTACCGGTATATCATTAGGGCTATCAAGCAAACGGACTAATCTAGTCACAGAGTCCAGCAGGGAGAACTCTAATTGGTTTACATACATGCCTCTTTTAGTATTTTCTTTCTGTTTAACAGAATCTCGCAAAATCTCTAAGATTTGATTTGGAGTAAATTCGAGTTTGAGTGCTAAGTATGGATTCTCGTTAGTGGCTTTTATGACTTGTCCGGAAATTGGCAAGTTAACAGATGCAATAAGGTAGTCGGCAGGACCGTATTCATAGTGCTCCTGTGCCAGTAAAACCACCTTCTTACCTTGAACGACAATGCATAAAGAAGGCTTGTAAACTCCGTAATTCGGACCAGTAACATTAGAGTAACGAGAGAAAATTAGAGACGGAATAGCAGTCGAATGAGAACCATCCTGACTTGTATGACGCTCAATGAGTTTTGTAAGTTCAGCTTGTTTTTCAAAAATTTGTTCAGACATTAGAACCTCCTTGTATCTTTAATCTTGCTAGTCTGATTGTAATATATCTACCTCTGGTGCGTAAGTGGTTGTGAGAGGATTAGGCAATCATTTGATACAAATGTGATAACGGTTGCTTTTTAATTTATTGCATAATAAGGATACCAAAGTTTTTTACACCTGGTTCAACACACAGCCTGAATAGAAAATTTGTCCGATTTTGGTTTGCATCAAGTACTGGTTTAGGCGGAATTGATGTAGGTAGCTCATCAATAATGGTGAACTGTTGGGTTGGTTCTACCACAGTTGTGAGACTATCCAACATCAGGTAGCGGATAAAATTAAAAATTTCAATATTACATCAAAAAATCAGAAGGGAAGATTAAAGAATGGAAAAACGCAAATTAGGGAATAGTGGTTTAGAAGTTTCTGCGATAGGACTCGGATGCATGGGGATGAGCCATGGTTATGGTCCGGCATCTGACAAGAAAAAAATGATTTCACTTATCCATGAGTCAATTGTACGGGGTGTTACTTTCTTTGACACTGCTGAAGTTTATGGTCCATTTGTAAATGAGGAGTTAGTAGGTGAAGCACTTACTCCTTATAAGGGGAAAGTAGTCATCGCAACTAAATTTGGTATTCAAATGGTGGATGGCAAGCAGGTGCTTGACAGTAAGCCGGAGCACATTAGGCAATCAGTCGAAGGCTCACTCAAACGCCTGAAAGTTGATACTATTGATCTTTACTATCAACATCGGGTTGATCCAAATGTGCCAATTGAGGAAGTTGCTGGAGTAGTACAAGACCTAATCAAAGAAGGTAAGATTAAATATTGGGGACTTTCTGAAGCAGGGGTGAAAACTATTCGTCGTGCACACGCTGTTCATCCACTCACTGCTATTCAAAGTGAATACTCAATGATGTGGAGAACTCCTGAAGAAGAACTTCTCCCTGTACTTGAAGAGCTTGGAATTGGATTTGTTCCGTTTAGTCCGTTGGGCAAGGGCTTCCTTACCGGAAAAATTAATAAGGACGCAACATTCGTTAACTCCGATTTCCGCAGCATTGTTCCTCGCTTCAAACCTGAGAATATGGAAGCAAATCAAGTTTTGGTCCAACTGATAAAGAAGATTGCTGTAGGTAAAGATGCAACCCCGGCTCAAATCGCACTAGCTTGGGTTCTTGCACAAAAGCCATGGATTGTTCCAATTCCGGGTACACGAAAATTGGAGCGCCTCGAAGAAAATCTTGGTGCAACTGAGGTTGAACTGACTCCTGATGAACTGAGTGATTTGAACGATGCGCTGTCAAAGATCGAGATTGCGGGAGATCGCTATCCTGCAGAATACGCAAATAGAGTAGGTAAATAACGGATATCTAATATTTAATAAACAGGAGGATATTATATGCAAAAAGTAATTTTAAACAATGGTGTTGAAATGCCTATACTTGGTTTTGGTGTTTATCAGATTCAAGATGCAAATGAATGTGAACAAAGCGTTTATGACGCTATTATGACAGGTTATCGGCTGATTGATACCGCAGCCTCTTATTTAAATGAAGAAGCAGTAGGAAGAGCCATTAAACGGAGTGGTGTTCCAAGAGAGGAATTGTTTATTACAACAAAACTATGGGTACAAGATACTGGTTATGAAAGTACAAAAAAAGCATTCGCAAGATCATTGGAAAGACTGCAATTGGATTATTTGGATTTGTATTTAATTCATCAGCCATATGGTGATGTATTTGGTTCCTGGCGTGCTATGGAGGAATTGTATCGTGAGAGAAAAATCAGGGCAATTGGAGTTAGTAACTTCCAGATGGATCGTCTAATGGATTTGATGATTCATAATGAAATCATTCCTGCCATAAACCAGATTGAAACGCACCCTTTCTGCCAACAAACAGAAAGTCATAAATTTATGAAAGAGAATAATGTTCAGATAGAGTCCTGGGGACCTTTTGCTGAAGGAAGAAATAATATGTTCCAGAACGGAATTTTAGTATCAATAGCCGAAAAGTATAATAAATCCGTAGCTCAGGTGATTTTACGTTGGCTGACACAAAGAGGAGTCGTTGCAATTCCAAAGTCTGTTCACAAAGAAAGAATCATAGAAAACATCAATATATTTGATTTTCAATTAAGCCAAGAGGATATGGATAGAGTGGCTACATTAGATACGGAAAAAAGCTTGTTCTTTTCACATAACGACCCGGAAATTGTGAAATGGATAGGGACACGTAAACTTGATATTTAATACTCTTTCTTACAAGAACAAGAACTGGAATATCATATTCAAGTGATGTAATATACTTTATTCACTGATAGAGTGCGATTGCAGGATAAAGGTGATCGGTTCTTCAATTGCTCAAAAAGGCAAGATTGTAGAGACAGTTATAAATAATAACATTGGAGTGCAATGTAAGAGACTACGGCTAGGATCAGTGTGCCTGCTTTATGAACAAGTGACGAAAAAACATTAACTACTTCCAAGAGCAACAATTGCTACAAAAACATGCTATTGAAAAAAAGAACCAGCCTCTAGCACCTATTCGTGCAGGTGTAGACTGGTTCTTTTTATTTTAACTTTAATAATGCAAAGCCCCTTGTAACCTGGGATGTGGCTGGTAGTGTCCGATTGGAATCTGAAGCAGGCTGGTTTGATCTTTTGTTTTCAGTCGATAGAGTTCATCGTACGAATGCACATCAAATCCCAGAATAGGATGCCCTCCCATATTTAATGCAGAAGCGGCCAACAGCAACCGGTGAGATAGAAGGCCAGCTTCCATATGCTGAATGCGATGTCCTCGGTATCCATAAGCTTTTCGGTAATGGTTCTTATCACCAGTAATGTTGAAGGAGAGCGGAATTTGCGCCATGGTTACAAATTCGGATAACAATCCGTCTTGTAAAGCGCGTCTGAAATCTCCTGATTGAATTTGTTTTAATGCATGTGCTGACTCATCATAGTTATAAGCACCATCAGGCAACCCTTCTATATTATACGTGCAGCAGTGAAGTGAAACACGAGAAGAGAGATTATGGATTCTGTTGTCTAAATCATTCCGATAAGAGCAATTTGAAATCGTTTCAAATAAAAGTGATGACAATGTATGTTGATGAATCGGCATTAAAACAAAATCCATTCCAGGGGAATAACGTCTTTTACAAGCAGAAACGAAATCATAAGACAGCCGATCAACTCGTGGCAGCTTGATGTTTGAACCGCCTGCTTCTTTTCCCTTTTTGTGCTCCACTTTTTGATGGACTGGGAACTCATCCATCCTGCACGCTTCATTCATTTTGATTATCGTCGGATACTCTCTGATTTCTTTGGAACGAACGTAATGTGTATGTTTTAGCGGTTCCAGCTCACTGCACAATTCTTCGGCCGTAATGCTTTCTACCACTTCTTCACGAAACCAATTCATCGTTTTTTCCACTGAAAGAGGAATGACGCCATACACATTTTCTTCTTTTTCGTTAATCCCTACCAGGTGGTTAACGGAACGGTCAAGAAAGTGGTAATAGACTCCTGTTTCAAAGCCAAATCGACTTCCAACTTCTAGTAGCTGACCGATCACAAATCCGGAATCGAGCCCTTGCAAGCGGTACGAGAAGTTATGGTATTTAAAGAAATTCTTCCAAAAATACGTCGAGATAAAGACAGTCCCAAAAGTGGAGGACATGTCACAGCGATTACCTAGAGCTCGGCTTAAGTAACTGTCAAAATTCCCTTCCCTCAAACAAAGCAATCGATGGTGTGCTGCGTCATAATGATAGATGCCTTCAGGAAGGTCAGCGATTTTTAAATAGATATATAGTTCGTTCGGATACAATGCGCCGCCAGAAGGTACAAACCGCCGCAATGTTGTCACCGATTCCGTTTGACCAGCAAAAGGCAGCGATTCGCTAACTTGTGTGAGTCCGAATGTAAGTTTTAGAAAGTGACTGATCTCTTTAAGATCAGGTATTGTGTTTCTTTCCTTTTGTTCGAATTGGAATGGAATGTCCGCTGATAGTTCCACCACAGGCAAACCTTGGTAAAGCTTATAGGGAAGAGGGGCGTCTTCCCAGTTCACCTCCCAGTCAGGGGGGATGACTTTGTCTGTTTCATAATGAAGTTTATATAAAAACTCATCGAGGTTCATTCCTTTTCCCCCTTAGCTGCTAATTATGGAAACCACTCGTTATGGAAATGGATGAGGATATGGATTGAGCTCGCTATAGGTCAGCGGCTTTTTCACATATCCGAGTTTCGCTGGTACGTTCAACACCCGGTCCAGTCCTATTAGCCGGGTAAGGTGATGTCCGAATGTCATGGGCAGCATCCCAGGTATTGCAACTTTTACACAATGCAGCCCATTTCGTTTAAGTTCAGGACTTGTTTGGTCAACAACAATGACCTCGAGCTTCAGTTTTTGAAAAACATCTAAGACTCCTTTTAAATCATCTAGTAAATCTGCTGATTTTCGAACTGGACCAAATTCCTGATGAAAGTCCTTTACTTGCCGCCGATCGAGCAGGAAGTACAAACGTTTCTCCGCTTCTTTTAAACCATACAGCATCGAGTGGTCTTCCATTTTTTGAACGAGGTGAGATTGTTTATACATCTCTTCATACTTCTTACGGTTCTTTTCAAACTTATCTTTCGCGTTGAGCAGCATGCCAGAGAGTTCCTGGACAGCTCCTTTTACAGCTCGAATAGGATCGATGTGAGCTCCTGCGGCACATGTAAGATTCAAACCTTTTTCCTTCGTGTTTTTAGCCAGGGCAAATATGCTCGGAATACCATTTTCGGTCGTCGCATTAAATAAATGGACCTCATATCCGGTCACTGCGTTTATGCGCTGAATCATGAGCTGCAGCTCTTGGTCGTCTATCGATTTATTATCAAGACGAGGGATAGGAAGCTGGCCGTACCAAGTCATAAGAAAGGAATCCCGTTCCACAATTTCGAAAATGCCGTAAAGAATAGCTTCCTCTAAGCTCCCGCCAACTGCACAGCCGTTCGAAGTTTCATAAACAAAACCTTCTCCACTCCCCAAACTGTAATAAGCAAACATCTCAGGAACTAATTTAGGCTGGTTCTGTGTTAAAGAATAACCCCAAACCCAATGTATGGGCCGGTCAGAATCCAATGGTCTGAAAGGGAAGCCGGGCATCTCATATTGTTCATGTGTATGCAGTCCTACTGAATGTGGATTAATCGCATGTTTTTCCACCTTGGAATACGGCTCATACACCATCGTTCGTTTACCCCTTGGACCGTAACCGCAATTTCTTTCCAAACCTTCTAAAATCCCTCCAAGTTCACTTTGTGCATAAGATTGGGTACGTCCAGCATTCAGTTCATCGCCATTTATCAAAGGTAGATTGATTATTGTGTCGGCAAAAGGGGAGATGTAGTCATATCTTTTGTAGTTAAGGACACCCGTCCGGTTATCTAAGTAATCTTGGCTTAGAACCTTCTCCAGATCTTCCAATGAGCGGCATCGATAGCTATCGATTGTTGTCTTTGGACTTTGTTTCAGTATTATTTTTGCGTTATCCGCTGTATCTTCAGGCAGGTCACCGCACACGCGACAGTAGGGATCTGGCAAAAAGAAATGACGTGATAGTTTAAGTGTGTTTAAGTGGAGCAGCAGCATGTGCTCATGCGTTCGGGTTTTTTCACCGTTCAAAAATCGATGAACCTCTTCTTGAATAAGGTAGGAAGTTTGTAAAATTCCTAGATTAGAAGCCCATGGGTCTCCTTGCTTTTCGCGTTGATCCGACATATATTCCTTGATTTCAAAGAGTTCTCTTCGGTCAGTCCCCGCCATAAGACGGCGCTCATCCGCACATTGCGAGCAGCCCTGTTTGTCTGGAAGAACAAGAGGGCCAATGATTGCTTCACCAAAGGATACGAATCCCCGAAGCCAAGGGGTGCCCAATGACCGAAAGAAGTTTTCTGCTTCTAAATGTTCAGCGGGATTCCATAAATCGTGCAGCACTAAGACTAGATTTTCTTTATTCGGAGTGGCTTCTTTTATAGTAGACCACCGCGTGATTTGATAGAATTCGGTTAATTGTTCACATACCGAGTCCGCTAACAAACATTCTCCGATAATGGCGATGGAGTGGCTCATGCCATTTCACCCCCGCTTATCGTCATTCCGAACAGTCCAGCCGTATTCTCGCTTAAAATAGACTCCGCATGGATCGTAAAGAAACGCACCTGCATTTTGTTATTTTTTAAGGTGTCTAATGCCCAAGAGAAGGTTTCTTGAAGTGACTCCTCCTCAAAAGAAGGGACCGGAGCATTTGGTTGTACCTCGTTCTTCAAAGTAATGGATGAAACCATAACGCCATAGGGATTTCCGAACGTTTCCTTATTTTGTGCATCCATCAAAGCAGTCTGTAACGCTCTGCATAAAGCTATCTTCCTATTCAATCCAACGCTTCCATACCACTCGCAGTTTGACTTCACCCATACGACAGGAAAACCGAATAATTCTTGGCCCAAATAGAGTTCTGGTTCAGACCTCAAAGTTGATAAAGCATTTATAAAAAATTGACAGCGATCATTGTTTACTAGACTTAATTCCAGTTTACTGACTGCACCAAGATGAGATTGTTTCACTAATTCTTCATGAAGCCCATTTTGCAGTGCTCTGCATAAGCTGTCTAGAGCGGTTGCCCCCGTACCAATACCCCAAGATGAAGTGTGGTCTGATTGATCCAAGAGATGTCCAAAACTTCTAACATACATTTCGATTCCGCTCAGTCCTGCCTCTAGGCGAGCTTCTTCATGTGTGAGTCCTGAACAGACAATCTCGGGATGAAGCTGGGTAGGACCTTCTGAACGCGGATCAGCAACCTGAACTTTGCATTGTGACAAAGGGAGCTGTAGTAAGTCTTCTTCCTCACAGAGATGAAAAATCCCAGATTCTTTTGAAGTAATCTGATAAAACAAGGAATGCAAATCCTTTTGTTCCTTATTTGCTTTTTCTAAAAAGGCAAGCGGGTCTTTAATAGGTTCTGCATTAACACAACCACTCACTAGGGGGTGGGGAATAAGGGTGTGCCAGTTACCTTCGAGCGTTTCCAAGTTTAGAAGATAATAGAGTTTCTCTTTTGTACCATTTTGTATTTTGGCCTGCACTCCAGTGATTTCTTTAAACAGCTCAAAAACGGCCACATTCGCTAACAGTGCACCTGCTGTTGTTGAATAGGCGTTAGAACCATTGCTTTCATACGACCGCTGGTGCAATCGGCGGTACAGAGACTCCCAGCATCCTTCTGATTCAGCAGAAACGAACGGTCCGGCAAATGCTAAATCTTTTAAGATCGTAACCGGAAGAAAATGTTTTCCTTGATCTCTGCAAATTCCTTGAATGGTTCGAAGCTGATCGAGATCACTGTCCTTTGAACCATATAATATGAAATCAAAGGGTTCTAGATTTTCCTTTGATACATTTTTCTCAGCGAATAAGAGGGTGATTTCCGTTTCAGGCTCTGAGCTACTGGCTTTTGCTATTATTTCATCTAACCGGCGGTGATCAATTTGCTCAGAATCAGTTGAGATGATAGTGAAGTTAGGGTGTCCTGATTGAATCATCGATAGAACGAGAGAGAGGAGAAGAGAACCTGAACCAATTACAGCTACTTTCGCCTGGCGGTAGACTTGAAACCGGTATCCGCCTGAATCACCGTTATGATTGATATATTCGATTTGGGAAGCGTATTTCGTAACAATGTGATCAGGAAGCTGATGGGAGAGATCCTGGCTGATGTCTCGGACAAACCCTTTTTCATATAGAGCTTGTGCAATTTTATACACTTGATCTTTGTAGGAATCAGGTAAACCGTTTGTTATATATTCAAGGGTATGGTTGCCGTCAAATAAAGGAATTAATTTTTCAAGCCATTTTTCAATGGTGTTTCCTTCCATTCTTATTGAGGTGACGTTGTTCCGAAGATAAACACCTCTGTTCGAGTCTGGATAAACAAAAGTATCTCTATTCACTTTCAAACACATAGTAGAATTTAATGCTTGCATGGTACCCCTCCTTTTCATAAGCTCAACATCTTTTGCATCATTTATTTCTATGGATTCCTTGTGTCCATTATGTCTATTTAACGTAAAAAGCCCTGCAACAATACATGCAGGGCAGAAATTTAATAAAAATAAGAGAGGAATTCCTGATTAATGTCCGCCGCAGCGACCACCGCAACGACCACCGCAACGACCACCGCAACGACCGCCGCAACTACAGCTACAGCTACAACTACAGCTACAGCTACAACTACAGCTACAGCTGCAACTACAGCTACAACTACAACTACAACTACAGCTACAACTACAACTGGAGCAACGAGTACAGAAACCAATACAGAAAAAAACGCAAAGTCGAGATGAATCGTTTGAATTCTGATCTTGTGGATTATGAGGTGTACCACCGCTGACATGTAAATCACCAGTGCTTAATCCCTCAAGATTCCATTGGTGTTTCTTATCCAATAAAAACACCTCCTTATTGATTTATCTGATCAAAACTGGTTGAGGAGATGAACAAGAATCAAATAATATTTCCTGAAATAATTTCCTCAATTCCTCATATTAAAATATGGGATAAGCGTGTACAAAGTTACTGTATTTAGGAATGGATAAAGAAATCAAACAAGCATTTTTCCTTTTTTAAATGTTGTTTTCTAACCATTGTTGCTCTTGGAAGTGGTTGATTTCCGCTTACACGTGCTCGCATTTCGCGGGGCGTGCGGTAAGCCCCCTTGTCGCTGCGCGCCTCTTGGGTATCTAAGCTAAATGTTCAGAATGCAAAGAGCGCCTTTTTTTAGCCCATTCATCCTATGCTTGTCGGGGCTGAGCAATCCGCTTCCGCTTTTAGACTGTCCCGCTAATCCTAGCCTGAGTCTCGCACCTTGCTCTCCAATCAACTTGCCAATGAAGTCTCTTTACGAAAATGTCCTATAGCAAAAATTTTTTAGAAAAGAGCCTTTTAAAATAAAGATTTGAGTTATTAAAACACGAACAATAATAATGTTTTGTATTATTAAAATTCAGTTTTTGTTGATTTTCGGTTATCTATTTGTTATATTATCAAAGTATTTAACTTAAAAACGAATTACTCGTATATGCTCGGTAATATGGTCTGAGTGTTTCTACCTGGTTCCCAATGAAAGAACCGGACTACGAGTTGAAGCATTTGGCTGTTTGTTCAGATTCGAGTCAGCCAAATGATGATTTTGCAATTTTTCCTATGCTTAATTATGTTACTTTAACTCCTATGGTCTAGAGGGTAGAAATGTTTCTATTACTTTAGGCTTTTTTTATTTGAGCAGAATCTGCAGTGATTCCTTTCAGCGGAGGAGAAATCAACGATGGAAAAGAGAATGGGGAAAAAGTACGCATTTATTGCCATTGCGGCGGTAATTATTTTATCAGCACTTGCAGGATTTAGTTTCTCACAAAATGAGTCTGGCCAAGGAAAGAAGAAACAACCGATTATCATTCAAGGTCCAATGCCGATCGAAGCTGAAAACTTTGCTAAACGATTGAAGAATATGAAAGAAGAAAAGTCAGGGAACTTTGTGTTCTATAAAGGAAAGTTGGACAATTATCCTGTCATTGTTATGAAAACAGGTAAGGGGATGGAGAATACAGCGGCTGCTACAGCAATAGCGATTGAAAAATATCATCCGATCGCGATCATCAACCAAGGAACATCTGGCGGTCACGATCCTAACTTGAATGTTTTTGATATAGTATTAGGGGAAAGAACGGTTAACTTAGGTTCTTTAAAAACACCTCCAAAAGAAAAAAACGAAGGCATCCATCCATCGGATTGGTTTCCTATGGACTTAATGGCATCTGAGGGAAGTGCAGGGGAAGATCCAAATGCTAATAAGGCTCGTTATTATGAGGGAGACGAGGAACTGCTAACAGCCGCTCATGCTGTTAAAGACAAGTATACAAAGGGCAAAGTAGTCGATGGTACAATTGGTTCTGCAGACGTTTGGAACAATGAAGTTGACCGGATCAAGTGGTTTCATGAAACCTTTGGCACTTCTGTAGAAGAAATGGAAGGTGCATCCGCTGCGCAAATATCAAAAGCTTATGACGTAGCATTCTTGGGCATTAGAGTATTATCAAACAATAAAACGAATGGCGGAACATATAACCCGAATACAGCTGCAGCCAATCAAGATTATGTGTATGAAGTTGTAAAAGAATATATAGCAAGGATGCAAAATAAATAATGTGAAAAGAGAAGCAGGTTATCCCGTTTCTCTTTTTTTTGATGTGCGGCAATTAGGAATTGTAAATCTTTATACGAAAATATCATGGTTTATATGGAAAAAATTGATATAAATGTGATAATAGTTTTAGAGAAATATAGCTGATGTTCAAGGGGAGTGAAATGCATGTCAAAAGAATTTCCTGTAATGGAAACGACTAGATTGATATTAAGAGAAGTGACTGCAGAGGATGCGAAAGATATGTTTCCTTATTTGTCTGATCCAGAGGTTATGAAACATATGGGATTGGAGCCATATGAGACTGAAGAAGAAGTATTGAATGAAATAGAATGGTATCAATCGATTTATAAAGAAGGTACTGGGATTCGATGGGGAATTACGGAAAAAGGTTCGGATAAGGTGATTGGCAGCTGCGGTTTTTTGAATAGGAATAAGAAGCATTTTCGTTCTGAAGTTGGGTTTGAATTGAGCAAAGAGTATTGGGGAAACGGGATAGCCGGTGAGGCGCTTGCAGCTGTAGTGAAATACGGTTTTCAGAAACTTCAGCTGGAAAGGATTGAAGCATTGATAGAACCTGCTAATCTACCTTCACAAAGATTAATTGAAAAACAGGGATTTCAAAGAGAAGGATTACTGAGACATTATGAATTCACATGCGGCAAATTTGATGATTTGTATATGTACTCCATTTTAAAAGCCGATATTGAATTAGAATAGTGACACCACAGGCTGGCTTATTCCATAAGTCGCCTTTTTTACATAGAAAAAATGTTATTACAACTGAAATCAAAGGAAAGTTCAAACGTCTAATAGGTAAAGGATCTGTTGAAGAGGGAGAGAGGGTATGAAAAACCATGATTTAATTCAGCAATGGTTTCAGGAATATCACGAGGATATTTATAATTTTCTCATCTATTACATGGGTACGCGTGACGTTGAAGATATCGTCCAAGAGGTGTTTATCAAAGGGTTCCATCATATCGGTCATTTCGAAGGACGGTCCAATCCAAAGACATGGCTGATCTCCATCGCACGGAATATTGCGATTGATCACTCACGTAAGAAGAAACGCCAGCAGCAGCTGTTCCACACCTTAAAGAATCTGTTCTCAGGTAAGGAAAGAGTTCCACAAGACTGGTTGTTGGAAGATGAGCGAAAAAAAGAGCTGTACGAAGCGATCAACAATCTAAAGCCAGATTACCGTGACGTTGTTATTTTAAGAGGGATCATGGATTATACGTCAGATGAAGCTTCTCAAATTTTGAGATGGCCGATAAACAAAGTAAACCTTACCTATCACAGGGCTGTACAGTCACTAAGGAAAAAGCTTGATGCTGGGAATTGGAGTGATAACGTTGAAACGATTAACGAATGAAGACCTTATTCTTGAGTTGAAAGTCTTTCGTAAATATGAATTGGAAGCAGATAAGCAGAAGTCGATTATTAGAAAGCTAGAACATCTCGAAAAAGAGAATCAAAAACTTCGTGTGTCGCGTTACTTAAATCCAGTGTTGAGTATAATTGTTTTGCTCGTGTTTTTAGGCAGTGCCACTTTTTTTGCCATTAATGAGAACGAAGTGCCGTTGGATAAACTAACAGGGTTGTTCATGTTTGATCGAAGTGGAGAATCGTACAAAATGCGATCAGGAGAGGATTTTACCATTCGAAAAAGAAGTGACGGCACTGCAGTTTTTAAGGCTGGAGATAAACAAGTTGGAGGAATTGAACCCCTAAATGAAGATGAAATGTACAAGAGTTTAAGCAAACAGAACACGTTTAAAAATGAAGATGTGGAAGGATACCGTTATCAGGCGAAAGTAACGCTGGATCACCAAAAAATGTTGGAATACACTCAGATCGTTCATTATTATTTTCAGTCGCCAGAAAGTAAATTAAATTATCACGTGTACTTTTACACCCCATTCTTCACTGAACAAAGCGCGGATGTATTTGCAAAATCATTTAAGATTTATAAATATGGCAAAGAAATTCATTCAAAAACCAAACATTAAAAGTTTGGTTTTCTTGTTGTTACTTATACGATTGAAGGAGAATCAAATGAGTAAAACGATGTCTCGTTGATCGTATTGATTTTACTACTAAGGTGGTGTCTCAAACTATGAAATCAAATTGTCCGATATGTAATGAAGAAAACCATTGTGCAATTTCTAGAGGGGAGAACCCGGAAACCTGCTGGTGTATGAACGTAACGTTTCCGGCAGAGGTGCTTGAAACTCCTGAGGTAAAGAATCGTTGTATATGTGAGAAATGCATAAAAGAAAAGGAACATAGTGTAGATTAAGTGAACCTTAACAAAATTTCAAAGAGGTGGTATAAATGGTTATTCATTTTAAAGACAAAGAAAAGGAATACGAGGAATGGTGCAAAGAACATAAGAATGGTTTTGTGTTCAACAATGCAGGCGGAAAGACGGGTAATGTACTCCATCAAGTTGGTTGTCGTTACTTAAACGCTACTCGTTACATTGGTACTTACACAACATGTTACCCGAAATACTGCTCTGAAAAAATAAACGAACTATCAGTGTTAGCTGATAAATTAAGTAACCCATTTAGTTGGAGACGGTGTAAGGCTTGTTTTACAACAAACTAAATCTATGTTTCTGTATGTGTTTGAACTTGTAAACGTCAACTTGCCGTTCTAATCCTATGCACTCGGTGGCTTTTTTGTGGTTATGTTGTTTCAAACGCATTTGAAACTTTAAATGGAGTTATTGCTGGTTTTATAGTTTCTACAAATATCGTGATAGGGTAATAGATTAAAAAAAACCAAACTTTTCACGGTTTGGTTTTTCTTTATGATTCGTTCTATCTCACAAAAAATTCAGGCGGTTCGATACCGAGCATTCTTAAATAAGTGTAACCTTGTCCTCTGTGATGAATCTCGTTTTCTAGCGCATATTGAAATCTTGCAAAATGGCTTTGTTCGGGTCCGAAAAAAGGATCTTTTACAATCTTCTCAAGTCTTTCCGCCGTCATTTCCGACCACATTTTTCTTGTTTCCTCTCTGATCTCATTACTCACTTTAATTAGTTCATCTTTTGTAGAAATACCAGCGAACAAATCTTGATATTCCCAAACATCGAGTGCAATTCCACGCATATAGCCATTCTCGATATTCATAATTTCTTTCGTCATTTCTGCAAAGGGACGGAGCTTTTCATCCGGTTTATAATTAAATAATTTGTCTTCCGGAAAAGCTTCGATTATTCGCATCGTTAATCTTCTGTTTCCTTCCATGATCTCAAACAAATCCTCTTTTGATAGAAACATTGTGTCACTCTCCTTGGTTAACTATTCTCAGTATGAAAGTTCTTTTAATCATTGAGAATTCCTGCCATATAATTTCTGAAATGAGGATGTGATGATGAATGAAACGTCATTTTCAACGAACCAATTGACCATTCCAACAAGAGAATGTCATGATACGCAACTAACATGTGAGAATCGCTCTCACTTTATTATCAATAAGCGGTATCAGTCATTCGATTTTCACATGGTTGATGGAGATGGATACGAAGTACACATTCACAGTCTTAGGGCTGATCGGTGTTTTCTTACAGCGGGTCACGTACCCGCTGATGAAGGATGCATCTTTAAAAATGAAAAGCAGAAAAGGATAGACAATGCAGACAAGAGGCTGACCTCATAAGGGTTAAGCCTCTTTTTCAGTAGAGCACTTCGTTTATTAAAAAGGTAATAAGGGTTACATAAAGAACTATAAGCTTATGTAATTGCTGGGGGTGATCATTATGAAAACCGTCTCTCAAAAAGATGTAACATTTCACGAAATTGTAAAAAGGCTGCAGGATGCTGGCTGTGTTTTCGCAGAAGATGAAGCTCGATTGCTGATTTCAGAGGCTCTGACCGCAAGTGATCTTGATGCTATGGCAGATCAGCGGGTAGCTGGTTTTCCCCTCGAACAAGTGATTGGCTGGGCAGAGTTTTATGGTTACAGGATAGCGGTAGATCATGGAGTCTTTGTACCGCGTCGGCGAACCGAATTTCTTGTAAGTCAGGCTTCTGGAATTATCAGACCCGGTGACATCACCGTTGACCTGTGCTGTGGTTCAGGTGCTGTGGGGGCAGTGCTGGCGAAAACAGAAGAAGGCATCCATTTGTATGCTGCTGATATTGATCCTATCGCAGTTAAATGTGCTCTTCGGAATGTTTCTGATGTCGGCGGTTTTGTATACGAAGGTGATCTATATGATCCTCTTCCGTCTGAGTTGTTCGGCCATGTCCATTTAATTGTTGCCAACGCTCCATACGTACCAAGCTCCGCCATAAAGCTGCTTCCTTCTGAGGCGCAAGACCATGAGGCTCGAGTCGCCCTCGACGGCGGGAAGGATGGGCATGACATTCACCGTCAGATTGCTGCTGGGGCGTCACATTGGCTTGCACCGGGTGGCCATTTGCTTGTAGAGACAAGCGAGCGGCAAGCGCTACATACTCTTAAAATTTTTACCCAGAGTGGACTAATTTCACGAATTGTGAGATCTAGCGAATTAGATGCCACTGTAGTTATTGGGGCGAAATCTGCGGAATAGAAAGTATATCTAGGCCAAAATGGGTGATAATTATGGATGAAATGATCTTAGGAGATGTTAATATGATCTTTATCTATAATGATTATGGAGGAACGCACACGACAGCCCTTGCAGCTGCTTTTCATCTGAAGAAGCTTCCCTCTAATCAATCACTCACAAAAGAACAAATATTGAACGTAGATTACTTCAACAAACTCAAATCATCTGATATGGGAAAAATTATCTTTCATGGAGTAGATGAGGACGGTCATTCTGTTTATACAGTCGGCAGAGGCAACTCCAAAATTTTCGTACCCGGGCTGAAAAACATGGTTGAACTGCTGCAAAACGGAAACAATTCTGGCGAAAGGGTCGTGTTTTCGAACACTTCACCGACCGTTCCTATATCCATGACGTTTGGAGGGTTATTTTCGAGAAGGCTAGGAATCGACTTTATCGGAGTTCCTCTTTTGGTTCAGGGAGCAAAACAGGCTTCCGCTCATATCGCATATCTCGTTGAACATACGAAAGAAAGAGCCAAGCTGTCTGATGAAAAGGTTTTGATTTTAGAGAACACAAAAGAGTTTTTATATGCTTAAATCTGAATTTGAAAAAGCTCCCTGCAAAGGAAGCTTTTTTTTCGTCTTAGAAATTAAGAGCTTGGGCTAGTGTGGAAGTGATTTTTATGTTATCAAAAGAAACACCTAGCTGAACGGCGGTTTGTGCAATCTCTGGCCTTAATCCTGATAAGATCGGATCGATGCCTAACAATTTCAAAGAATCAACCAGTTTGAAAATTTGATGAGCGACCATTGTATCGATGACAAAAACGCCGGAAAGATCAATAAAAAGTCTGTCGATGTTCTTTTTCGTACATTGCTCTAATGTATTTTCAATCAAATGCTGTGCGCGGTGGGTATCTATATCACCAACGATAGGGAGCAAGCCAGTGTCTCTGCTCAATTGAATCACCGGGGAACTTAGCTCTGTTATAACATCGCGTTGAATATCTAACTTTCCTAAACTATTCTTGTGGTCGGCTTCTACAAATTTTAATGTGACGAGATTAATAGCATCGATTATCGCCCGGGTCCACATAAGGGATTCCTTTGGCACGTCGTTTCTGAATTCTTGGCGTATGAATTCTTGGATGAGGTCTAGGAAAAGGTCCTGAGTACGTTGAAGTTCTCTTAAGATAAAGTGGAGCGGAGTATTCAAAAATTCGCGGTTCTTTATCATGGTATCTATCCATCTTTCCAAATTTTGCTGAAAAATGACGTTATCGTCTGAAAAAACAGTGCATAGAATGAGTTGAAAATCCTGATTTGATTTTTTATACGACTCAATAATATGAGGATCTCTTGATGAAAAGACACCGGTTGGGTCTTCCTTAAGAAGTGTAGTATACCAATTCTCTGAAGAATCTTTTGCTCGGTTCAATAAAAATTGCTGCAACTTGTAGTTCATCTGTTTCCTCCATTACCCGAAATATAAACCCCTTTAATTCAATAATATTCTTTCTAATTAACGGAGTCTATCTTTAATTAATCAATTATCAAATATTTCGATGGTTGTAAGATTTAAGAAAAAAAAGGCTGTCAAAAAGTAAAAAATACTTTTGAACCAGCCCTCGATATCAAGATTTTATAAGAAATAGATTCCTACGAGCGAGTAGACAATAACGGTTGAGAACAAGATCGTCATATGAATCAAAGAGTAGATAAACAATAACTTTGCCCATTGCTCTGAATCCTTATTTTTTTTGTAACCATAGATACTAAGAACGAGCCAACCGACATTCATCAGCAATGCGACTAATGTAAGTCCTAAGCTCAAAGGCAAGAAAAGGAAGCTTGTAGCACTGAGCAGAACCAAGTAAACATTCGTTTGTTTGTACGTTCGGTCAACACCTTTTACTACAGGAAGCATCGGGATTCTTGCTGCCTTATATTCATCATGGCGTCTAATTGCAATCGCATAAAAATGCGGCATCTGCCAAATAACCTGAATGATGAAAAGAGCTGCTGCAGCGGGGTGAGCAATACTTCCGACCATTGCAGCCCACCCGATAAGCGGAGGCATTGCTCCAGAAATACTACCGACTTCGGTGTTGTAGATCGTTCTTCTTTTCGTCCACATCGTATAAGGAACAACGTAAAAGAAAAGTCCGAGAAATCCTAACACCCCAGCGAGCGGAGTAGTAAAGACAAGAGCTGTAAGTCCCGCAACAGCCATCAAAATTGCAAGCAGCAAAGCTGTTTTCGTGTTCATCTCACCCGTAACCGTCGGCCTGCTTTTCGTTCTTTCCATAATCGCATCGATATCGCGATCGTATAAATTATTAAACGCCCCGGCAGAACCGATTACAAGAATCGTTCCGATTAAGGCAAAAAGGATATCAAACAGCTTATCGGCGGGGTTAATATCGTACGTATATAAGGCCAGCGTCAATCCAGCAAACATCGGAACGAGATTCGATTTGATGATTCCCGTTTTCACAGTTTGTCCGAGAATGGCTGACGTTTTTTGTTTTTGAATACCTGTATCCATAATAAATGACACCATCTTCATTATATTCGTCTCACTATCATAACCAATTCATTGTAATCCTAAATCTTTCTCTCTTCAAATAATAAAACGTTAGAAAGCATATTAGGAAGGGATTTTATGAACATTTTGTGAGAAATTGCACAAACTTTAAGAAACGATGTATCAAGAACAGTTCCCCTTAGATAAGGGCTGTTCTTTTTTGTGTGTGAGAAATGATTATGTGAATTTGAGTGGTATCGGGATGTCGAAATTTGTAGAAAGACTCAATTATTTCTAATTAGACTCAATTCTTTAAAATTAGACTCAATTCACCTCCAATTAGACTCAATTAGCAGATTCGCACCATATGAATGAACAAAATAAAAGAAAAAACCGATCTCGATTAAAGATCGGTTCACATTATTTGAACATTACTGCAATTTTTAGCGCAATCATCGGATCATCTACTTGATCGAGCGTATAAACGGTAGATTCTTTCTGCCAAAGAATCCGATTATTGGTACCGGTGGCATCAACATGAACGTAGCCATGTTGTTTTGGAATCGGCAAGGTGTGTTTTTCTAAATATTCCACTGTATCTCGGGCGAGTTGTTCGCCGTCAACCGGTCTGGAGGTTTGAGTATGACTCGTAAGTGCCCAGCGACCTTCGTTCCAGCTGGTCCACAACGAACCTGCGCCAGCATCCTGATAACCAATAATGTTATGTCCGAGGTCAAGCTCCTGTCCGCCAACCTGGCTGAAATCCTGAAAAGCGATCTCTTCATCAGCCTTTTTTTGCGTATCGTATTTATGAACTGTGAGACGGGCAAGTGGTTTTGCATCAGAACTGCCGTTTTTTAGTGCTTGGTTGTTGATTGGGGTGGGTTCGGGCCCAACAAAAAACTGAACAGTATACATGTTCGTTTCGGATTGAGTAGTGGCTGATAAATGATCACTTTTATTTAGCGGAAGTTTTTCTGGGAGTGTGATAGGAATGTATATATCGATTTGTTTTTTAATTTCCGCGAGCACTTCTGTCTGTGATAATTCTTTTTCTTTATCAGGGTTTTGTTTCGGTTCAGCGTTTTGATCTAAAGCACCTTGGTTATTGTCTATCTGTTCGTTTTGCTGGGAAACATCTTCAGCTCCGGAACATCCGGTTGCCAGTATGAGAACGGCTACAACAGAACATAAGCATCTAACCCTGTTCATTACGTATCATCCCTTTTTGTTGTGATAGTGTAATTTTTCCCTCTTGCAAAATTGAAAAACGTCTATATTTCAGGTTTAATAGGAAAATTGGATTTTGAGTGTGAGCTGAGATAAAACCATTTTCTGAAATCCCCGTTTCTAGAATCTTTTAGGTGTATTGTAAAAAATAATAAATGATTGAAAAGCGATTTTTAGAAGTGATTTCCACAAAGACCAGAGACGTATCGTTATGAAGTAACTCGAATTCTGGTATACTATTTTGTCTATTGATGAAATATTCTGAAAAATATCGTCGAATTGGGTAGACTTGGAAAAAATGTAATGGTAAGATAGGACTACATAATTCGTTTAACTAGATAATTTGATCTATAAAATTTAGATAGGAGGTTAGATGTTAAAGTAGTTATTTCTGTTGGTGTAGTAAATAAAACCATAATATTACACATTTCAAAATTAAAGGAGCGAGTTGATGACATTAACAATGAAGCATGAAAAAGTAGAAAGCTATATTATTAATCCGGATACGATAGCGATTGTTCCCTTTATTAATGAGCGAGGGCAAGTTTGTTCAGAAATTTATGAACGAGATGCAATCTTGCTGGTTGAACAAAAACCGATCCGAATCATTAAGAACAGCTGCTATTTTTACGGAGGTTCATGGGAAGGCAAAAAAGATGCTGCCCGAAAGAATCTTGGTTTCATTCATTTTGCACCGATTATGATTGATTCTAAACTTAACCTCTATTTCTTCCCGATCGAATCACCACGAAGTGACACCTGTATTTGGCTGTCGCAGCCTCACACACGGAAAATTGAAAAGATGGGACATAAACGTTCCAGTGCCATTTTTTCCAACGGCATAGACTTACCCATTAATCGTTCAAAAGGATCTTTAGAATCCAAACTCCATCGAGCAGCTCAATATCGAAGCGTTCTAAACGATAGAACAAAAGAAAGAGAACCATCTCTTACATAGAAAAAAGCGCCTGATGAGATTATGTCATCAGGCGTTTATCATTTCTTACAAATTAAATATCTCATGTGCTTTATCCGCTCTCATTCGGTTATGGGAAAGTTTGAAGAGGTCAGCGGCAAATCGTTCAACGTCTTTTGGTTTCTGCGGGATTGGAATGTGAACAGTTAAAGAACCAAAAGTCTGTTTAAAATAAGATTTTCGTATATCGTTCTTTCCATCCCTTTTCAATGGATTGTATGTCCATATCAATTGAGGGATTTCATCTATAGTCGATGTGCGCTGTATTTCTGCTACAGTGGTTGATTTGTTATGAGTATAGATAACCAGGTAAAAGTTGTCATTTCTATGCCAGTCGATAAACAGAAAATAATAGCCGTTTTCTTCAGGAATCGATACGGAAAAAGCGGCAAGTACTGTTTTTTCCTTTGTCCATTGGTGGAAGTCAGGAAGCTGGTTATCAGTTAAACGAAACTTTTGAACATCATATTTGGCTGATGGTTTTTCCTGCCATTTGTCCATTAGAGTGATAATTGAGATCGCTAATTCTTTTTCCATAGGGATTCTCCTATCTAAATTACTGCATGCTTAGAATATACGCAGTTCTTTTCAAAATCTGCCAGGATGTGGGAAGGCAGATACAGTTGAAGCTCTTCTGCTGAAACCCATTTAAAATCTGAGTGCTCGTCAGAAATCACAACATGAGATGTTCCGCTTTTACATATGTATTTTAGAAGGATGACTTTTCGCTCTGTACTTGTAAAAAAGGATGTTGCATACAAAAGCTTGTCTACCATTATGTCCAATCCAGCCTCTTCTTTTGTTTCCCGAATAAGAGCGGTTTCTAATTCTTCCTCAAATTCGATCTTACCTCCGACAAATTCCCTTGTTCCGGCACCAAACTCGTCATCATCCGAACGTTTTACGATGAGCATTTTTTTTTCATGAAAAATGATTCCTTTAACAACAACATCTATGATTTCAGTGGCTATCATAATCATCACTCTTTCAATTTTATGGAAATCATTACAGGTTAATAGTATCATAATAATGAAAGGGCACTATAATAAAAACAGCAGTGATTATCGAATAATAAGGGAGAGAATCAATATGGCGAAAACGCAAGCCAGGAAACTAAGAGATAAATTAGTTCGAGAAGGAAAAAGAAATCCGGAGTCGAACAGAAGTTCATTCGCGACCGCGGACATTTACAAAATGATGGCATCAAAGAAAACGAAAACAAAGAAAGACAAATTGAATCAGGTGAAACATAAAGGGCGATTATCAGGAGCTGTAAACAGCGACGGTGGTAATGGCTCTTATTTATTGGCGGGATAAAGTTTTAATGGAAAATGTGTATTTAAAAAGGAATTTGTTCATTTCCACAGAATTTGTATTCAGTTCTTAGTTAAGACTTTACAGATAGAAAGAGGTTCGATGAAATGAACAAACTTGTGGATGATGGTTTAATAAAATTTGCAGAAATTCTCCAGCTGCCCGAGAGAGTAGTGGATACGGAAGAAATGCCATGGATTCCTTTTGAAGAGAACGAAGTATGCCACTTTAAGCCGATTCGATTCGACTTCACAAGAGGAACGTGGACTTATTTGTTTAAAATAAAAAGTAATCAAACGTTAACACGGCACAGGCATACAGGTGGAAGTGTGATGGGTTATAATCTCCAAGGGAGGTGGCGATACGCAGAGAAAGAATGGATCGCGAAACCGGGAACATTCATATTCGAACCGCCTGGAGATATACATACATTAATTACTGAAGGAGAAGATGTGATTTCCCTCTTTATTTTGGGCGGATCCCTTCAGTATTTCGATGAACAAGACCAAATCATCGGCCAAGATGATATTTTCTCCGTATATAAGAAGTATTGCGATTATTGTAACGAAAAGGGCATGCCGATTCGTGAGGATTTAAGGTATTAAGTACAGTGGAGACTTGATCACTTGCAGCGAATCCTACCAAAGTGGAGGAGAATTCTACCAAATGAGGTATCAATCCTACCAAAAAGAAGAGTAATCCTACCAAAAAAGATAATTATCCTTTTTTACTCAGCAAAAACGTTATACATATTTAAACTCATCACGCTCGGCTTCGCATTCAGGAAAGTGCTTTCAGCAAACAAGTCAAACAGGCTAATGAAGAATACATGGCAAAATAATTATCAAGCCGAACTTTTTATAAGAAAACTCCATATGATATCTGGGTAGAAGTTTATGTTCAGACTGGAGTGATACCGTTGAATTATTATAGGGTCCCGGGAGTTGTCAAAGACCCTCCTGCAACACCATCTGCAACGGATGGTGATGGGAACTTTGTATATAAACCGCCTAATAATACCGGAACGTATTTGGCAATAATTGGCGGTATCCTAAATGTTATTGGAGATACGTTCGGAACAATAGGTGATATTATACAGCTAAACTCAGATGTTAGTGCTGATTTTCAATCTCAGGTAGATGATTTTAAGTCTGACCAAGAAAAAGACAAAATGCAGAAACAAATAGATGATCTTACAGAAACCGTGAAAAAGCTGGAGCAGATGATAAGGAATAACCAAAAATAAAGATAACTTCTTTGGAGGGAAGTTATCTTTTTCTTTAATTTTCTTTAATTTCACTAACATTCTCGATTTTCTCTACGAACATCTTAAACACACTGCGTTTTTCTTCGAGCTTCTTTATCGTTTCTTTTAGCTCATTGTACTTCACTTCGAAAGGCTTTTGATAAGTTGATTTGATATTGTTTATGATTTCCTCATTGATCGTGGATTGAATCACTTGTTTTGTTATACCAAATTTATAAGAATAAAGCTGAAGTTCACTTTTCACTCTTTCATATTCTTCATCTAATTCATTCTTTTGCTTTGCAATTTCTTCTTTCCACTCTAGCAGAGCATCTTTTACATAAGGCTCCATTTTTTTCCTCCTTTAAAACAGTTCACATAAGTCATGATCGTTTATGTACTCCTTAAACTATTTATAATGAAACGCTCATTTATGGGGGTTGATTTTTCTCGTTGACTAAATTTTTCCATAAACATATGATTGAATTACCATTACTAATTGTTGAAAAAGGGGACGAAATGGATGATTTAAACGAACAGACTGAAAATCATTCCGGGGGATCATGCCTTTACATCCAAGTTATCTCCAGATGATTATGAGATCCACGGTTTTATAAAAAAATATTTAGAGAACTTGAAAGAGGATGCTAGTCTGCTAGGCTGGGGTGTTTGGTTTGTTATTGAAAAAGAATCAGGCATGATTATCGGTGACATCGGCTTTAAAGGAAAACCGGTGGATCACACTGTTGAAGTTGGGTATGGCATCATTCCATCGGCTCAAAATAAGGGCTATGCGACTGAATCCGTTCATAGAATCATAGAGTGGGCGTTGGACCATCAGGAAGTACATAACGTGGTTGCGGAATGTTTAGATGATAACACTGCATCCATAAAAGTTTTAGAAAAACTAAAAATGAACAAAACAAGGCAAGATGGGAACATGTTGAAGTGGGAGCTGGTTAAATAATCAGCAATGGGAAGTTATTTACGTTAAGGAGATGATGAAGATGAGCAGAGTGGGAGAGGCGATCCGAAATAAATTTAAGTGTACAAAATGCAGTCATTCACAGTGCAGAACAAAGGAACTTGCTATGACTGGATCAGGTTTAAGCAAACTCTTTGATATCCAGCATAATCATTTTCTTTTTGTGTCATGCGCAAATTGCGGATATGTCGAAGTGTATGATCCGAATGTGTTAGAAGGCAAAAAGGGACAGTTAAGTACAGTCTTAGATATTTTGTTTGGTTAATGAGGAAAGGAGCTGTTGATCGCGCAGCCCTTTTTTACTGTCGAAATCCAATTACTAATTTGCCTATCCAAACGGCTAACAAGATCCAAATCATAATAAAGATAATTCCGACAAACCAGTTCTTCGGTTTACCTTTTTGTTTTATTTGTTCAGCCATTTCACGATTTTCGTCAATCACGATCTGCGGGATTAATTTTAAAGCAAGGGAGATCCCGAGAGGAACGATGATCAAGTCGTCCAGGTATCCCAAAACTGGAATGAAATCGGGAATTAAATCAATGGGGCTGAAGGCATAAGCCACCACACAAATAGCAACTGCCTTGGCATGCCAAGGTGTTCTATGATCTTTGTACGAGAGATATATGACAAATAAATCTTGTTTTAATTTCTTTGCATAGTTTTTTAACTTATTTAATACTCCCATTACGTACCTCCGTTTTCTTTTGATTATAAATAAGAATTGTTTCGGCGTAAAACGAATGGAAAAAAGAAACGGAAAAGAACGTTTAAAAAGACAAGAAAGGATGCTGATTTACGCATGACAACAACTTTTTTTTGGCTTATTTTGCTTGCCTTTCTTAGTTTTAGTGTATTAAGTATGGTTATTAAATCTATTTTAAACCGTAATTGGAAACTCTTTTATACTGCATTAAGTGAGGAGAATTATTTTCAAATTACCGGAAAGCTGAAAGAGGCCGGTGTGAAATATAGAACGGAAGTCCCCGTGAGTGTACGAGCCCGTCATTATAATGAAAACACGCAATTTGATATATATGTAAAAAAAGAAGAAGAACATAAAGCAGTGTCAGTACTGCGAAAATGAGGATGCAAACGATGAAGAAATTAGGGTTTGGTTTAGGTGGATTTATTCTACTCGATTTGTATTTTAATGTCACGACTCATATGATCTCGAACACAATCATTCAATTTATTAGTATTTTGCTATTTTTTCCGATCGCTTCCTATATTGCAAAATTAAATGGATTACCTGGTCTGCGAGGGATTGGATTAACAAAGAATTCAAATTACATCAAGTATTTCTTTGTTAGTTTTTTGTTTGGCTTTAGTGTTTGGTCACTTTTGTATTTTACATATTGGAGTTTAGGCAAATTTGAAATAACAGGTGTTCAAATGGGTTGGAATGCCGCGTGGAATTTGCTTCAAGTGCTGGTTGGTTTTTTTCTTGGTTCGTTTATTAACGATCTTGTTACACGCGGCTATGTGATGAATCTATTAAAAGGAAAGTTGTCTCCTATCATGATTGGGATCATCAGCATTATCATTTATGCACTGGATGATTTTTGGAACGGTGACTTTACGCTTATGAACTTTGTCTTTTCTTTCGTATTAGGTTGTTCACTAACCTTTGCGTTCTATAAAACAGGAACCATCTGGGCGGATACCGGCCTTCATTTTGGGTTGAACATCGCTTATGGATTATTATATGGACTCATCGGGAAACCAGGCGGCGGAATCATTCTTATTTCCAAAGGTGAAATTAGTCCGGTGGTGAATAACATGATCGTGTTGATGATGGCGTCACTGCTGTTTGTAATCGTGTATTTTTATTATCGGAAGAAGGAACAAATTGTAACTGAAATACAAATTCAGGGTAATTTAACACTGAATACAAAATCATGAATAAGAGAGGGAAGTATGAGTAAAGGAAGAATTATTTTATTAAACGGTGTATCCAGTTCGGGAAAATCTACATTATCCAAAAAATTAGTAGAAAAGCTTCCTGACTATTTTCACTTAAGCATTGATGATTTTGATCGTGTCATTGAAATGATGGAAAACCGGGATCAAAACAAGTTAATTCCGGTTCCGACAGAGTATTTTTTTCATCGAACGGTAGCCATGTTTTCTGATAAAGGAATTAATCTCGTTGTCGATCAGGTAATGCATGATCAGTTTTCATTGGAAGATTGCCTGGAAACACTGAATGAATACCCCGTTTTTATTGTCGGTGTGCACTGTCCTCTTGAAGAGTTGGAACGAAGAGAAGGGGTAAGGGGAGATCGTACTATCGGGCAAGCAAAGAATCAATTAAAATTTGTTCATCAGCAAAATGAAAGGTACGACATTAACGTTGATACTTATCATGATGGAATTGAGGCTTGTGTTGATAAAATAGTTGAAAGATTAGCGATTGTAAATTAATAATTGCCAGCCTTTAAATATGAAAGGGTGGTTTTTTTATTGATGAGCAAGTGAGAAATTTTATTTAAAAGTTTGAATTATCTAATTTTTCTTATGGGTAATTGTGGTAAAATTTTTAAGACAGCATAAGGGGGGACGGGAATGGGGCAAATTGACAAACGGAAAAAGCTTGATGAAGAGATTTTTACTTATCGCTTAACGAAGAATAATACGGTGTTTATTGATTACAAAGGGAAGCAAGTTATGATTTTAAAAGGCAAAGAAGCGGAGAAAATAATGAGCAGGATCAACTCTGCGAACAGTGAAAAAGAAGTTCAGCTTATCCTTGCCAAAGTGACCGGTAACTTTAAGAGAGGAAACGAACGGTCTAATTCGAATAAAAATTAAAGGAGTCTTCATGAACGTACATATTTTGTTTGGTGAATCTCCAGCTGGCTGCATGAAATGGATGCTGAAAGAAAGCGGACAAGAGGATTTGAATAGAGTAATAGGTTTTGGTGATTTATTTTCTATTGGCCCCCTTCACCATTTAGAGAATGATTCCGGGATGATAAAACGAGCGAATTGGCTGAATGAACTGAATCTGGCTGACGATTTCTTTGATAAAGATTTTGAGCGGAATTTTCAGCAAACACTTCATGAGATTGAGATGATATCTGAGGATGAAATGATCACGATTTGGACTGCAAATAATGCGCATGAACAAACTGGATTACGTTTTGTGCTGAAGCTGCTTCAAAACAAAAGGAATGAAATACTCGTGATTAACTCAAATGAAAGCTTTGATATGTATTGTAAAGAGCCTGATCTTTATTATGATTCCTTACGAACAGGGGAGATATCTCCAGAGAATATGAATATAATCATGAAAAAGACAAAAGATGATGAGCGTCTGCCATTGGAGAAGAAACAGTTGTTTATTAATGAATGGAATCAATTAAATGAAACACGCGAGATTCTTCGCATATGGGAAGATCACAAGATTAAGAGTGTAGAAAGCGATTATTTTGATTCGTTTATTATAAAAATGGCTAAACGCATACATGGAAAACGGAGCGGAGATTTTATGAAGGCTCCCCGATTGATCGGAACTGTTCTCGGCCATATGACACAGTACACAGGAGATGCTTTTATTCAAAACCGCCTGCTTCATTTGATCGAAAAGGGAACATTCGAATATGAAGGAACACTGGACAGTATGAGAAACTATAGTATTCGGCTTGTTAAAGATCAATGAGGAAGATTCGAGAAAGGAAGTGATCGGATGGAAAAGATCATGGATTTGAGTGAGAAGTTATGTGCTGAACATATTTATTTAAGGTTTTTAAGCAAGGAAGATACGGAGTCTATGCTGCAGCTGCAGTTGGAAAATAGAGATTTCTTTGAACAGTTTGCCCCTGAACGAGATGAAGAATATTATACGCTGGAAGAACAGCAAAAACGTTTGGAGACGTTTAAAGAAAGCGCAAAGAAGGATAACGACTATTATTTTGGTCTTTTTTTAAATGAGAGCGATGAGCTAATTGGTACGATCAACCTGTTTGCAATCATGCGAGGCTCGATTCAGAGTGCGTATGTCGGCTACTTTTTGGATAAAAAGCATAATGGAAAAGGTTATATGACAGAGGCTGTTCAGCTGATTGTTGCATACGCTTTTGAAGAATTGAAGCTGCACCGGGTTGAAGCGGGAGTGATGCCGCATAACCTAGGTTCGATACGCGTGCTGGAAAAGGCGGGATTCGAAAGAGAAGGGCTTAACCGAAAAAATGTAAAAATCAACGGCAAGTGGGAAGACCACGTACACCTGGCCATCGTGAATCCGAATGACTAACTAAGTAATGAGTGAGTCTAAGTGGTAGGTTCGTGTAATTCAACAAACGAAGAGCCCAATCCGACAAACAAGGGCTAAAATCCTGTACAAACTTAAAAGGAAAGGCTGTTTCAATATGAAACTATACAACCGCATCGTCGATTACCTATTCAACAATCGGAATGAACGAAAGCTGAGTGAATTGCTGACTTACATCACGATCATGTGCACGCTTCACTTATTGAACTTTCCTCATCACTGGAATTTCATAATGATCTTCATCAGCTTTTTAATTATTGCCTACATTCTTTATCACCTTGTCGACCGAATATTTCGCTTTATACTTGGAAAACGAAATATCGAAGTTGGATTTAGGTCTTTCATGATGGGATGTGCTGTCATCGCAACGTTTAACACATTCGTAAATTAATATTCCGGATTCACCCCGTTTTCTGCCCGAGTGTAGTATAATTCAATCTTAATACTTAATAATGATACTAAGATATATAAAGTTCATGGAGTGATAAGATGAGTAAAGCAAAAGGCAAAGGCGGAACGGGCAGAGGGACTGGGAAAAAGGGCTGGAACCGTTGGAAAACAAGCAGCAAGAAAAAAGGACCCAAACCTTATGTAAGTAAAGGAACGAAAAAACCAGAGAATCAAAAAGAAAACAATAGTGATGATGTATTGAATTAATAGGAAAAACTGACTCGAACGATTATTGAGAAATAATCTACAGAAGAGTTAGTTTTTTTATTTGAAGAATAAATGTCTCCTTTACGCAATAAGATTAAATAACATTTCGTATTGGAGGACGAGCCATGGCTAACCAAATAGATTACACGATTTCAGAGGATTTGGTGATTAAATACCAAACACTCAACGACAGAAAAAAAGAAATCGAAAAAGAACTAGATGAGCTCAAGAAAGTTTTTCATATTTATTTTGACAGCATGGTTGGGAAAAACGAAAAAGGCGAAGTAACCGTAAATAATTACAAGCTCCAGCGCCAAATCAGGAAATCAGAAAAATTTAATGATGAGAAGACCGTTCAAAAATTAGAACAATTAAATATGAATGATCTTATCCAGCTCGTTAAAAAACCGGATGAAGACAAAGTGAAATCAGCACTCACATTAGGATTTTTAAAAGAAGAAGATTTAGAAGGGTGCCTCATCAAGAGTGCATCACAAGCAATTGTGGTGAAAGAGATTCAGAAAAAATAAAGCATTAGGTCAGGGCATTACTTTAAAAAGTAATACTTTTTTTTATTTCCAATATAACCCACAAACTTAAATTATTGGTACAATATTCCTAATTAGGATTTACAGAAGGCGGTGTTTTTATCATTCATTTTGATTATGATTTCAACTTGGCATCATTATTAACGACAACCATAGCTTGGATTATCATTGGATTTCTTATTTATCGTATTTATAGAAAACAAGATGTGAAGCCAAAAATCTGGAAAGTCATAATCATAGTAGCTGCCGGTTTTGTTACATTTTCCTTTAATATTGAAGTCGCGCATACGAAGGTGAAGATTCCCGTCTTACCGCTCGGGGTTTGGTTACTTTATCTCAGCTTCAGAAATCGGAAAGGAAGATGGAAAGTGTATCGTCGGTTCGCATGGCTTGGATTCTTTACAAACTTTATTTTCTTAGCAGGTGCACTGGGATCACTTCAAATTTATAACGCGATGTATCCTGACGACAAGCTTTCTACATATATCGCAAAGGTAGATAAACCGGCTATTATTCAACTGCATCCATCTGCAAAAAACGCCGAACTAAATGAAAACCTCATTAAAGTCATACAGAAGATGAAACCTGCAGATATGCATAGTGATGAGTGGGTAAATGAGACGATTACGATGGAGATTGAGCCAGAAGACAGAAAAGAACGATTTCCTTATCAGCTGACAGGGGCTATCCCGAAATGGGGGAGTGAAACCGAGCCAATGATTTATATGGAAGAAGACGGAAGAGGTTTGCTTATCACTTTATACCAAAAACAATATTATTTCCGCTCTGAGCATTCGCTGCTGAAAGGAGTGGAGTAGCTTGAAAAAGAAACGCTATCTGTTCACCATTCTTGGAATCATTCTAATTCTATCCGCTGTTCTACTTATAAATAGATTTTATTTTTCGAAGCCTGAACCATTTCTATCTAATAATCAAATCATCAACGGGATCAATAACTTTTTAATTGAAGATCCAGCCAATAAAGTTCAAAAAGCACTTCAGGTGGATTCCCGTCATTACTTTGTTCCGTTTATTACAAAAGAAGGACATTACGGCACAAGCTATTGGGAATGGAAAAAGCACGAATGGAAGATGCTCTATGCAGGAAACAGGGGAGAACCTCGTTTGTGGCGGATTGATATAAATGACCCATCGACGTTCTGCATCGTGTGGAACATGGATCCAAAAGATAAAGTAAGTGATATTGATTTTTATTTATCAAAAGACAGGAACTATTCAATAGACAATGGGACAGAACATTATTATTCTCCTAAAGTACAGATGAAAAAGACAATCGCGGTTAATCAAAAGTCGTATGGTGTTCTCAAACTTCCAAAAGAGTGGCAAACCGTGATAGAGTCTGTTGTAAAATCGAAAACAAAAGGGCAAACAAGTCCATTCATAGAATTCAATCTTAATCAGCAAATGTATTTTGGCTGGGTCCCGTATGATGGTGCGGGAAAAAGAGCTACACCGGGATTGGATGGGTATGATGGTTATGGGTATACGAATGACAACATAGATTTAGATTATTTGAGATACTTAAATGAATCCGAATTGGAATCTAGATAAAAACTTAAAGAAAAAACAGTGCATCTCCTCCAATTGAGAAACTGCACTGTTTTTTCTTATTCTGCTTTTTGTAAAATAGGTTGAGAGTTTTTGATTTTTTGCAGGAAGCACTCTATGGAAGTGTACTCGTCATAGAGGAAGACAATAATGTCATTTGGCAGTGAGCGTTCCCAAGCCTGAATCATGGCATCAAGTTCTTTTGGATATACATGTATGTCTGGTTTGCGCTGGGATTCTTTAATACCTGTATAAAGCAGATGAACAGTCTCGCCAGGTATACGCCCGCGCAAGTTTACGTCTTCCTTAATGATAAAAATATCAGAATGACTGCCAAAAATTCGGCCCATCTCTTGAATGGTCGTGTCCTTTCTGTCGCCTGCGGCGGATCCAACTGTGATGACTCGTCCCTTTTTCAGATGATCAACCGTTTCGAATAGCGCTTTTAATCCAGCCGGATTGTGTGCGTAATCTACTACGATCGTTCGGTCTTGAATGTTTACGATATTGAAACGGCCACGATTCTGAGTCTCAGTCGGCAGAAACGTAATAATCTTGCTGCGCAGTTCGGATAATTGATGCCCTAAAGATTGAGCAGCAGCCAAAGCCGCAAGTACATTTGCGACATTATGACGAGCTGCACCATTTATCGTCAGCGGAATATGAGAGACAGGCAAGAACCTTTCTGTTTTTCCCTTCTCGCTGAACATCACCCAGTCGCTCTCCAAATACCAAACTTTAGAGCCTTTCGTTAACGCCTCTTGAACAACAGGGTTCATGAGTGACAGCGAAAAATAGACGACTTCACCGTTCGTATGCTGCGCCATATCCACGCAAAGCGGATCATCTGCATTTAAAATGCACGTACCTTCCGGAAGAACAACTTCAGGGATCGTTTGCTTCAGCTTCTTAAGGTCTTCTAATGTTTCAACACCATTCAGCCCAAGGTGATCTTCGCTGACGTTCGTTACAATTCCCACATCACAATAACGGAAAGCGAGTCCTTCTCGGAGCATCCCGCCTCTCGCTGTTTCCAAAACTGCAACATCAACCCCTGGATGTGATAAAACTTTGCGTGCACTCTTAGGACCGCTGCAATCTCCTGAATCCAATTGCTGATCACCCACCCAGACGCCATCAGAACAAGTCAGGCCAACCGTCACATTATCTTTTTTCAGCAAGTGTGAAACCAAGCGGGAAGTGGTTGTTTTACCATTTGTACCTGTTACAGCAACTACAGGAATCGCAGCTTCTTCTCTTGAAGAGAACAAATAGTCAACGATTGCTCCGCCTGCATCACGGCTTTTTCCTTTCGATGGATAGAGGTGCATGCGGATGCCTGGAGCTGCGTTCACTTCAAGGATAGCAGCTTCGCCTTCTATAAAAGGAACCGTAACATCGGTAGAAAGGATATCGATTCCTGCGATATCTAAACCGACAGCCGTCGCCGCTTCGATCGCCATTTTGCGATATTGAGGATGAACTTCATCCGTTACATCTACCGCAGAACCTCCAGTCGAAAGGTTTGCGTTTCCAAGAACGGCCAAAGCTTGTCCTTTTTTTAGAACAGATTCCAGAGAATAACCGCATTTTTCAAGATGCACAACTGTTCGTTCATCGAGAGGGATCTTTGTCATCGCCTTCTCGTGCCCCTCACCGCGCAGCGGGTTTACGTTTTCTTCTTCAATTAATTCAGCAATCGTTTTGCGTCCATCTCCGATCAAGATAGGGGGCATGCGCAAACTTGCGGCTACCAATTCACCGTTAACAACAAAAAAGCGATAATCATTTCCAGCATAATAACGCTCAAGAATATATAGCGTTCCTTCACTATATACACAGCGGAATGCCGTGATTAAATCGTCATCATTTCGAATGTCTGTTACAATATTCTGTCCTTGTCGTCCGTTCAGCGGCTTAATTACCAGCGGGTAGCCGATTTTTTCAGCCGACTTAAGGAGGTCATACTCGTTTGATACAACATCACCAGAGGGTACAGGAAGACCTGCACTTTTAAGCAGCGTTTTTGTCATGTCTTTATCACACGAGTTTTCCACAGCTAAATAAGATGACTGAGAAGAAATGGTAGCTTGCACAGACTTTTGCTTTCTGCCCGTTCCGAGTCTAAGGATGCTGTTTGATCCGATTCGTTCGACTGGGATTTTGCGTGCTCGAGCTGCCTGATAGATCGCTTCTGTACTAGGACCTAGTTTATGCATGTGATAAAGATCAGACGTGTGCTGGATATAAGAACCTGCACTGATCTCTTTTCCTTCTAAAATAGCTGTCACGATTTCAATGGCTGCTTCAAACGCGTAGAACCCAGACTTCGGCTCTACATAATCATAGGTTACGAAATAAATACCCTTTCGCTCGCTCGTAATGGTCTTGCCGCGTTTTACCTTAATACCTGCAAGGTGTTGAATCTCGAGTGCGATATGCTCTAAAATATGTCCCATCCAGGTACCTTCATGCAGTCTTTCTACAAACCCGCCAGCATAGCCTCTCGAGCATGAATGCGTGTGTAGGGTAGGGATGACTCGCAATAAGTTTTCAGTGAAACCCGGCAGCATGTTAGACGGCTTTTCCTCGTATTCTTCTATATCAAGTTCAATCCAGATAGTAGGTTTGAAGCTGTAAAGGTTAGGTCCTGTTAAATAATTGACGCGATTGATTTTCATTTTATTCGTTCGCTCCTTAAGAGATGATCAATTCTCGTGTGTGTAAATTGAAAACCGCGCCCGCACCCAGCGTATGGAAACGGATATCGGATATGGTCATGTTCCCTTTGTTTTCAGCAATATCAATGTAAGTGGAAGTCTTTCCATCAAATATGCTTACGTTATATTCGCCGATTACTTCAAATTGTTCACCATCATTATGTACCCAAATGGCCGTGTTTTCATCGATACCGATGCCAATGATCTGGGGATTTAACGCGATGGCCCGCATTAGCCGGCTAAAACGATCTCGTTGAGAAAAATGCTGATCTATAATAACGTCTTCTAAAAAGCCAAAGCCTGAGCCCATCTCCAAAACAGAAATATCCTCTTTTTCATAAAGCTTAGAAGAAATAATCATCAATCTGCTCATGACTGCAGCACCGGCACTCGTTCCGCCGATAATCAATCCGTTGTTCCATTGTTTGTGAAGGTGTTTATAAAAGGAGGTTCCTCCGAGAATACTCGTCAGTCTCAACTGGTCTCCGCCGGTCATGAATAATCCAGACAGGGAAGAGAGTTGTTCCGGGAGTGCTGGATCTTCCGCTTTTTCACGGGAATCTAAATGGAAAAGGATAGGCTTTGTTCCATGTAATGATTTAAATAGTCTTTCATATTCGCCGCCAACTTCTTCAGGTAAACCAGTTGCTGTTGTCAAGATTCCGATCGGACCTTGACGGTTTCTGCATAAAGCTGCGAACCTCGACAGAATTAATTTGTTTTCGCTTTTGTCTTCATTACCGCCAATGATCAGCAGATCACCTTTTGCCATTTTTCAACCGCCTTTTTTGCTTAAGTTTGTAATCCGAAAAATAGGTCGAAAATCTCAAGTCCTATTTCGCCCTGTTATGTATACCACTAATGGATGAACCCGAAACCAAATTCAGTAAAATATGTACTTATTTTTAATAGATTTGAAATTATTGTAAAAATACCTAGATTATTGTCAGAATAGTCAGTATAATTTACCTATTGGATGATTAAAGTATTTAGATTCTTTCATTTTGAAAGGAGGGTTGTGTAAAAACGCAAGGAAAAATAAGGAGGATGAATGAATGGAAAAAAACGTACTTCTCAGTTCCTACGAAATTGATACGAGCACAATGGCCCTTTTACCTTTTTATAACGAGTATGGCGATGTAAATACTGAAGTGCTCGAAACTGAAAAAAATGAAAGGATTGAAGTTAGTCCAATTAAAATCATCAACGAAAGCTGTTTGTTTTTCGGTTCCAGTTATGAAGGCAGGCGTGAAGCCGTTCGCCGCTCCATGGGTTATGTTAGTTTGTCCCCTATAATGATTAACCTCGAGCTTGGCATATTCTTTTTTCCCGTAGAATCTCCCAAAAATGAATCATGTATCTGGCTGTCTCAATCTCACGTCCAGCGTATTGAATCGGTAGACTCCGACACGTGCAGCGTCCACTTTAAAAACACCGCAAACCTGATTTTACCCCAATCGAAATACGCACTTGAGGCCAAACTATTCCGAACCGCTCAGTACCGTTATATCCTGACAGAACGGATCAGTGAAAGAACACCAAGATATTAAAACTTATATGATAAAAAAGCGCCCGGTGCAGAATGTTGCACGGGCGTTTTGTGTTTAAGAGCAAAAAAGGAATTTGTTTACAAATATCGAAATAAAGATAATAGTATGCAGAAAGTACGGGTGTAAAGTGAGACATATAGAATTTTTATATATCGAAGGTAAGATACTTGAATATTCAATTGTTGGGCAAGGCGCGCCTATCCTTATTTTCCATGGAGGCCATTCCAATTGTTATGAGGAATTTGGTTATGCAGAATTAATAGAAGCTGGTTATCAGTTAATCACTCCATCGAGGCCGGGTTACGGAAAAACTTCTTCAGAATGGGGAAAAGACTTAGATACGGCAAGTAATGCATATATAAAATTATTGGACCAATTAGGTATTGATCAGGTTCATGTGATTGCGATTTCTGCTGGAGGGCCGAGCGGATTGCACCTTGCAGCTTCTTATCCGGAGCGGGTAAAAAGTTTAGTTCTTCAATCAGCAGTTACAAAAGAGTGGCTTACACCAAGGGATAAAGAATACAAGGCAGCTCACTTGTTATTTCGTCCGAGTACCGAAAAACATGTGTGGAAGCTGATTGGTTTTATGAGTAATCAGTTTCCGAGATTTATCTTCAAGCAAATGCTCTCTTCATTTAGTCAAATGAGAGGGAGTGAAATTTGGAATCATATAAGCGATGATGACCTTGATGCATTTCGTAAAATGAATAATCGCCAGCGTTCTGGCTCAGGATTTTTAATTGATATCAAACAAACAAAACAAATAAAGCATTCACACCTAAACGCCATTAAGAGACCAGTTCTAATCATGCATAGCAAAAATGATTCCGCCGTTCCGATAAAGCATGCCAAATATGCTCAAGAAAATATTCCGAATGCACAGCTAGACATTTTAAATACATGGGGTCATCTGATCTGGATTGGTAAAGGTTCATCTGAAGTGAATCGTAAAGTGATTGATTTTTTAAAACTTAGGACATTAATGATAGGAGTTTGAACAAAATGAAGTACTTCGGTCCAGCATGGCTTGTTTTTCTCGGTGGTATTATTTTGCTTTTTTCTGTAGGTGGCTTATTCGGTGAAATAAATGGTGAGGTGATTCTTACTGTACTGATATTATATTTATGTGCGGTGATTACGGGCTGCACATTCATGATAGTTGATGCAATTAAGGGAATAAATGAACCAAAAGAACAAAAAGAAAAAAAAGAACAAAAGAGTATTAAACATCTCGATTATTGATTTTAAGTGAAAATACATAAAAGTAGGAAAAATTAAAAACGCCCAGACCAATGTGTCTGAGCGTTTTTCAGTATTAGTGATTACTTGCCTCATCATCACGCATGAGCCAGCCTTCAAAGTGGCGTTTCACATAATTTTCTGCCGCCTTGAAGCTATCAAATTTTTCTTCTACTGGATGTGTTTTATGCGTAATCAACCACGTTTCGCCGTCTTCAGAATAAATCTTTGAAACATCTTGATATTTGTTCACATATAAACTGCCATCCGGATTTTCTTTTACGTTTTGTTCGTTCTTCGGTGGATCGATTCTGCGGGCTTGCTCTTTGAAAGCAGCGACAACAAATTTTTCAAAAGCTTCTGGAGTTATCATTCCGCCAGATGCTTTAGGGTGTCCGCCACCGCCATATTGTTTTGCATAAATGGAGCAATCCACTTCGTCATGTATCGTACGTAATCCGATTCGCTTATTTGCAATGTTAAGAATAACGATTAGATCCAGATGTGGGTTTTCGCGATTGATTTCATTACCAAGTTCAGAATGGTAACGTTCAGCATGTAAAACACCAATCTTGTAAGTTTTCTCCTCAGATCCTTCACCTAAGACCCACGTATCCCAGATTTCAACCATTTGACGCTGTTTTTTCTTGATGTAGTCCGAGATGTTCGCTTCTTCTAGTTCAAGAATGGTTGTTTCCGTTTCGGAAAACTCAAAGCTATTACCTTTAAGCCGTTCCATGATGCGTTCTTCAAATTGATCTGGAGGGAGGATAAAGAATAGATCATTCAAGCGTTTTGCTTCGATCTTTTCATCAAACCATTCCCAAGTGTCATAAAGTCTTACAAGTTCAACATACTCTTGAAGTGCACCAGTTTGTTTTAATTTTCCGTTTTCTACTAAATATTCATAGAAAAGAGAAGTAGCACACGTTAGGCGATCGTCGTCATAACGAACTTGTACGTGCCCCCAGTCAAAGCCGTTGAAGTGTAAAGCTGTTGCATGGTGATCAATAAGTTTTACCTTGCCTCCAGCGTTTGATCTTTCATCAAGACGCATCATCAAGTCTTCGTTTACAGCAATATCTGTAATGATAATTTCCGTTTTTCTTTCTTTTGGATTATCTAACAGCTGCTCAACGCGGTCGTTAATCGTTCCATGAGAACAATACGATATTTTGCAGTTGTCTCCAAAAGCCAGCTGGGCCAAATAGCCGCAAGATTTTCCATCTAAATCATTATGTGAAAATAAATGAATCATGTCAGTATCCTCTCTATTTTGCTCTCTGTCTAGAGTATCGTCATAATGCCGAAAGTTCAACCTAAAAAAACATTTACAAAAGTTGGAATTAGGTAGAAAATGGTAAGTGTAGTGTGGAAGTTCGTACAATCGGGGGTTAGTTATGAAGGATTTTATGAAAATATTTCAGAACCGCAATTTCAGTAAACTGTTTTTTGCAGGATTTACTTCTACGATGGGCAGCATCATTGGTGTGACAGCGTTTATGTTTTATTTGCTTGATAAATTTGGTGAACAGCCTATATATGCCACAATGGCAGAACTGATGTATTCACTGCCAACGCTCGCTGTCTTCTTTATTGTTGGAGTATTGGCAGACCGAATGGACCGTCAGAAAATCGCTTTATATTGTGATTGGCTCTGTGCTGCTCTTTGTGTGGCGCTCATGGGTGCGATCTGGCTGGATTGGATGCCGCTCGTTTTTGCGATTCTATTCTTGCGAAGCGCAGTCGGAAAGTTCTTTTTCCCGGCGGATCAGGCGATGGTACAAGGGATTTTATCGAAAGACGAATATGCCATTTCAGCAGGGCTCAATCAAATGGTAGGAAGTATGTTCATGCTGTTTGGAAATATGATTGCTATTTTTATTTATTGGTCCGTTGGTATTCAAGGCGCGATTGCATTTGATCTCATTACATACATTATCTCTGCATGGTTGATCACGAGCATGAAAATTAAAGAAGATGTTCGTTTGCCGAATGGAAATCATAAGTTTAAAGATATCAATATCAAAATGGTATGGAAAGACTTTGCAGGTGGCTTTGTTTATATAAAAAACTCAAAATTATTGCTCTCCCTGATTCTTGGTTTTTTCATGTTCGGAGTGGTAAATGGCGGATTGTCGGTAATGCCGGCCTTTATTATGAAATACAAATTGTCACCAAATAATTATGAACAAATGATGATGTGGATGGGTATTGTGTTTGGGATCTCGGTACTTATTGGAAGTGTGCTTTGTTCAATGATTGCCAAAAAGATAAAGCTTTCCACGGCAATCATCTTGGGGCTATTTGGAGGTGGCCTTAGTCTTGGGGCATGTGCCTTAGCTGAAAATGTGTGGGTGTTCTTAGGAATTACAGCTATTACCGGTCTGTCAATTCCGCTAGTAAACATCGGGATCGGCGGGTGGCTGCCTAAAATTGTAGACCCAAAAATGATGGGACGGGTGCAAGGCTGGATTACACCATTAATGATGCTGTCACAAACAGTTACTCTCATGTTAATAGGGATGTTCTTCCCAAAGATTTTAACCGTTGAGTCCTTATTTTATGTAGTGGGCGGTTCACTGGTTATCGTAGGTATCTTTTATATGATGACGTTGCCGAAATATGAAAAAGAAGCAACGGATGCAGAAAAAGAATCGGCAGCAACTGAGAAAATCCCAGTATAAAAAGGAGTTTTTCTATTGTGAAAGTGTTTGCAGATATCTTCAAAAATCGTGCATTTACTAAGCTTTTCATTGGCAACACGATCTCGCAGCTTGGGAGTGTTATTGCTATCACGAGTTTTATGCTTTACTTGTTGGACAGATTCAGCGATCAGCCTGCATATGCATCTGTTGTTGAATTAATGTACGCATTGCCGATGCTCACAGTTTTTTTGTTTATCGGTGTTTTTGCAGATCGTCTTGATCGGCAGAAAATT
The DNA here is from genome assembly GCF_031582965.1 of Bacillus sp. NEB1478. Classification (NCBI taxonomy): domain Bacteria; kingdom Bacillati; phylum Bacillota; class Bacilli; order Caryophanales; family Bacillaceae; genus Bacillus; species Bacillus sp. NEB1478. The sequence continues at coordinate 2,664,356 of NZ_CP134049.1, read as the reverse complement.
GTAGTGAACTGTAACTGGATCAACGGGGTTCTATGCATCATGATGCTCGGAACGGTTTACATGGATTGGATTTATGCCACTTTTGGCTTATTGTTTATCGGTACTGCTATCAATAAGTTTTTTAATCCGGCGATGTATGGATTGATTCAAGGAATTTTAAAAGATGATGAATATGCGACTTCGTCAGGGCTTACGCAAATGGTCCAAGCTGTGTTTATGTTATTTGGCAACTTGATCTCAGTCTATCTTTATTGGTCATTTGGGATATATGGAAGTATATTGATTGATGCATTAACATATATCGTTGCAGCTGTAATAATCACATCATGCAGCATGCCCGAGAAAGCGAGAATTCCGAATGGATCGCATCGCTTAAAAGAATTAAAGTTTCAAATCGTGATGAATGATTATAAGCTCGGTTTTAAATACATTACTGGCTACAAGTTATTGTTGTTCATCATTGCAGGAGCTTCAATGTTCGGAATAGTAAATGGCGGTTTCTCAGTAATGTGGGTTTTTATTTTAAAATATAAATTAGCACCGGATACCTATGAACAAATGCTGATCTACTTAGGGGTCGTATTTGGTGTGGCGGTGATGATCGGCAGTGTTGTTGCTACTCTCATAGCAAAGAATATTAAGTCATATGTTACTGTCATCCTTGGAATCCTGCTGATGGGCATTTCAATTTGTTCGATTGCATTATCTAACAGCGTATGGAGCTTTTTTATACTTTGTGGGTTCTGTGGATTTGTCTTACCGCTCGCCAATGTTGGTTTTGGAGGCTGGATTCCAAAGGTCGTTGACCCGAAGATGATGGGTCGTGTGCAGGGGTGGATCAATCCTGTTCAAATGCTGCTGCAATCGTTAACCTTAGTCCTAATTGCAGCTTTATACCCTAATTTTTTGACCATCGAAAGCCTGTATTATATTGTTGGAGGCATATTGGTAATTGTTGGCTTGTTCTATACCATAACGATACCTGCCCTTGTGAGGAAAGATAATGAAAGACGAGCTGTAAGTGAAGCGAGTGAAAAAATACCAGCGGCATTATAGCCTAAAAAAAGTGGAGAAAGTAACGAACCCCTTATATAATGAAAAGCGGAGGGGAAGTTATGTCTGGAATTCAAACTGTTTTGTTTTGGTTTTTTGTCTTTTTGCCCGTTATCTTATATCTGGTAGCCCTCGCACGAACATCATGGGTTTTGATAATTGTTAGTTTACTTCTCGCATTGCCGATTGTGTTTTTGGTGAGCTGGATGACAGATCATTATGGAGCAGTATTCGTTGTATTAGCCATTCACATTGTCACAGGAATCTGGCTGTGGACGAAGAGACAGCGTCTGGATTTTTAATTGTTTAAAAGAAAAAGTTTCTGCAGCCAATACTTGTTTGTAGAAGCTTTTTTTGTGAAATTTTTTAAAAATATACATTGGGGTGATAGTATGTCATTAATTTGTTTTGAAGGGGCAAGTGCAGTTGGAAAAACTACAACATCTAATGAATTGGCTAAACGTACTAATACATATGTAATTCCGGAAGTTAACCTTTTATTTGAACGTCCAAAATCAGAGTCGAAAACTTGGTATTTGGAACGTCAAGTTGATCGCTGGCTGATCGCTCAAGAAAAACTTAAAACATATGAAACTGTTCTTCTTGACGGTGATATTTTTCAGCCCTTAAGCTATAACTGGTGTTTTGATTTTAAATTATTTGATCTAGATTTAAGCTTTATAGCTGAATTTTATCGTAATGAGATAAAGGAAAAAAATATCGGATTTCCTGATAAGTACTTCTATCTTTACACAGACAAAAATAATTTAATCCATCGTAAAGAAAATGATGTTACAAGAAAACGAGGTAATTTTGAACAGAATCTTGAAATAGTAGAACCTCACAAACAATATTACAATGCTCTAAATTCATTTATTCCTGATTACGTGCATTTGATTGAAGCAAAGAGCGTAGAGGAAATTATAATCCAAATTATAGATCACATTCCAAGATCACCGGTAACAATAAATTCGTTACATTTATTTGATGAAATTGAAAACTGGCTTACAAACAATAAAGTATTGCTACAGCATAAATAAAAAAATTCAATTGAGAGACAAGCCTTTTTGACAGGTTTGTCTTTTTATATAGATCTGAAAGAAAAAACACTTTTCCTTTATTAATTCTTGTTTACCATTTTATCTTTTTATTGCGCAATTCCTCAATCGGTGGATCTATCAAAAGGTTATTTTGGTGGTCAGCTGCAAGTATTCGAATCATGATATCTCCTATTGAATGTTAATAGTACACAGATTAATCATGGAAAGGTACGACACAAATTAAAAGATTATATGGATAAGTTGAAACCAATAAGAAACGACCGGCTGGGTAGGCCGGTCTGCTGGTGGGGAGGTTAGTCGTTGGAAAATCTAACCTAACTATAGAATAATACGAACAAGTGTTCTTGTCAATTTGTTTTATTAATTATTTATATTCTGCTTTTCCTTTCCCAAACAATTGAGAAAGTGGTTCCTTGTATTGAGCTTTTCTTTAAAATTAAATCTGTTCCCATTGCCTTTGCCAGCATTTTGCTGAACGGTAATCCTAATCCGAGCCCGCGTACTTTTAGTTTTTTCATTTCTCCGCGAAAGAACCTTTCAAATACATATGATTGTTCTTTTTCTGGAATTCCTGATCCGGTATCTTTAACATCAATTGAGTGCTCTGTTAATGAGACGGTGATAGAGCGTTGTTCACCTAAAGCTTGGTAAGAGTTGTTTAATAGATTGATCAAGATCTGCTGCAAGCGTAGGGGATCCGTTTCTTTAAAAATTGGCTCGACAGGAACTTCCACATCCAAGTCTATCTCATCATTCAAAGTGATTTTCCACTGATGTACGATATCCTCAACAAGTTTATTCATGTTGCATTTTTCATTTCGGATCGTGAATGCACCGGCAGAGAGAGAATTAAAGTTTAGTAGATCTTCAATCATTGTTTGGAGGCGATGGACTTCCTTTAGTGTTATATCCAGAAATTCTTTTTGTTCGTCTCCTGTAACGATTCCATCTTTAACGGCTTGGACGAGACCGCTGATCGATGTGACAGGTGTTTTTAAATCGTGTGTGACACCAGCCAGTAATTCTGCACGAAGTTTTTCGAGCTGTGTTAAACGGTTAGTCATTTCTTTAAAAGAAGATAATAATTCATATAATTCCTGTTCTTTTGCGTCTGTTTGCAGCTGGACCTCATAATTTCCTTCTTTTATTTGCGAAGCGGCATGAGCGACATCTTGAATCGGTTTTACGATCTTTTTGGAAAGAAGATAGATGACAGCCCAACCTAAAAGTCCTAGACCAAGTAAAAGTATGATCAATAAACGGTATTCTTGATTGATGTCAGCTAAATCGGAAGCGTCCTGCATGACGACTACCCATCCTGCTTGATTGTTATCGTAGATTACAGGTTTTTTAACAGAATAAATACTAGCCCCAGCCATCTCTATTTTTTGTACGGATTTGTCATTTTTAAGTATGCCTGATGGGATTACCTGCAGTTCGTGAAAGGGCTCGTTATCAGGCAACCGTCCTTTTCTTGGTGGACGCTTATTCAGAACATTTCCTTCAAGATCAGTTATAAAAAGCTCAGGTTGTTTTTCCATTTGAAGGACACTCGCTCGTTCTTCAAGCCTTCGGTTAAACATGCCGAAATCATCATTTCGGTCAGAATGGGCGATTCGATCTGCTGTTTCAACGGCCAAGTATTCCATAATATTCAAACGGTTTTCCAGAGTTGTATGTCTGATCCACCATAATGAGCCTGCAGCTAATATAAACAATCCTGCGAATAAGGTTATAAGATATCTCGTTGTCCAATATCTTAAAAGAGTTGTTCGCTTCTTATTTTTCATAAACACCGAACTGATACCCCAATCCTCGAAGTGTACGGATTTCACCTTGTGAAACTGGCCAGCTGGCGAGTGCCTGCCGTATTCGTTTTATTGCCAAATCGACAGCTCGATCACTTCCGTCATAATCCAATCCCCATACATTTTCGATTAAATTATCCCGTGTGAACGTACGGTTTGGTCTCGTTGCTAAAAAAATGAGCAGGGAGAGGTCTTTAGGTGTTAAAACGACCGTTTCTCCGTTTATTTTAACAGCATGTGAATCTAAATGAATGCTAAGACTTCCATATTGTTTCGTATTTTCAGTTTCGAGTACATGAGCAGAGCGCCGCAGTACCGCATTGATTCGCGCGACCACTTCTTCACCAATAAAAGGCTTAGTTATATAATCATCAGCTCCTTGATTTAATCCCTTCAAGCGGTAATCGATGTCCCCTAGAGCAGTAAGCATGATGACAGGGCAAGAACTGATCTGGCGAATCTCTTGAAGGACACTCCAGCCGTCTCTGTCTGGAAGCATCACATCAAGTAAAACAAGATGCGGTGCAAGATCGTTGAACATCATTAAAGCACTTTCACCATCAAATGCCTGCAATACTTCATGCCCCTCATGTTTGAGATAAACCGATAATACCCTTGATATCGTTTCTTCATCTTCCACTACCATTATTTTCTTCAAGTTCCGCCCCTCCGTTTCTCTGATATTCTAATGATACAAGAAAAATCTCCGGCAAAATAGACCGGAGATAAACCGTTAAATTACATTTCGCTTCCGCTAGCGGAGGGATTTTCTCCATTCATTGGACGATCACCATTCATCGGACCATTCCCGTCAAATTTTCCGCCACCATGATGCATTCCTCCACCATGACGACCACCTTGTCCAAATCCGCCTTTGCCTCCAAATCCGATGAAAGTGTCGTCACCCTGAAGTTCTTTCAATTTGTCTGGATTTTTGTTTTCAATCGCTTCTATCAACTCGCGGTTTGTTTTGTCTGTAGTTGAGATTCCTAGTTCTTTTGCTAGATTCTTCACTTTTTTCTCTTGAACTTCTTGTGCGATTTCAGGAATCATTTTTCCATCAATCGTGATGTTCAATTTTTTTGCTTCTGCTTTAACTTTAGCCTTCATCACTTCTTGCGCTACTTCTCTAATGTCTTTTCCGTCTACTGTAATGTTTAGTTTTTTCGCTTCTTTCGTTATGGATGCTGTGAACACTTCTTGCTGTAAGGTTTGAAGATCTTTTCCATCTGTTTTTACACCTAATTCTTTTGCTTTTTTGTTAAGGGAAGCGGTCTGAATATCTTGTCTTAATGTTTGAGCATCTTTGCCATCTGTAGTAACGCCAAGTGCTTTCGCTTCTTTCTTAAGTTGGGCTAGGTGGATGTCATCATGAAGCGTTTGAGTATCCTTATTCGTTGTAGAGATGCCAAGTGCTTTCGCTTTTTTCTGCAGCTGTACGAGCAGGACTTCTTCAGCTAACTTATCGATTGTCTTGCCAGAAGTTTTGATGCCTAATTCTTTCGCTTCTTTTTTGATTTGTGCATCACGCATTTCTTTCATCAATGTTTCTGCGTCTTTGCCGCTTGTGCTGATGCCTAAACTTTTTGCTTGTTTCAGCAGTTCATCTGAATTTCCGCGGAAAAAGCCACCATGGTGTCCAGGTCCTTTTCCTTTCATTTCCCATTTTGGTTTTTCAGCAGATGACTTGCTCGCAGTATCATTGGTTGCTGCCAGGGAAGTAGTTGCATAACCTCCGACTAATAATGCCCCTGCAATCGTAAAGCCTATAACTGATCTTTTCATAAAAATGTTTCCTCCTAGATTGTTTGTATAGAAGGTTCTTGTCTGTTTGAACCTTGTACATTTAATTTAACCAACAAAGATGTCAGCCCAATGTCAAGAAGAGGAAAATGAAAATAATTTTTAAGAAATTTAATTTTCATGAAAAAGAGGAGGCGAGATATATTTTTTATGGATTACTTTGCCGTTTGTGTAAAAAAAATTGTGTCAGGAAGAAGTCAAAGGGGAAAATAAGGTGAAAAGCATAGGTCATATACCTTGCCGTTTTGAAAGAAAAGGACATACACTATACTTTAAAACATATTATTCTGATCTGTTTTTTTATGGAGGGATTTTCTTAACATGACTTATTTATATGAGATGTATATAAAAACAAAAATGCAAAGAGATTGGTTTGAAAAGATTGATAAACTAGCGCAACAATTTTCAGAACGCGCAGATCAATATGACAGGGAAGGCAGCTTTCCGTTTAAGAATGTGGACGAACTAAAACAAGTAGGTTATGTCTCGCTGACGATTCCTAAAGAGTATGGCGGGGAGGGATTGAATTTGTATGAATTTGTCCTTCTCCAGGAAAGGATTGCTCAAGGTGATGCAGCAACAGCATTATGTTTGGGATGGCACCTTGGAGGGCTTTTGGAGTTGGCGGAAGAACGAACTTGGGATGAAAAGGCTTTTCGTTCTTTATGTGAAAAGGTGGTTCAGAATCAAGCACTTCTAAACCGTGCTGCAACAGAACCTGCTACAGGCAGTCCAACTCGCGGAGGGATGCCGCAAACAAAAGCAACAGAAGATGGAGCAGACTGGATCATCAATGGAACAAAGACATTTACATCAATGGCACCAGCATTGGATTATGCCATCGTTTCTGCTCAAATCGGTAATTCAGGTAAAAAAGGGAATTTCTTAATTGATATGAAACAAACCGGTATTAAAATTGAAGAAACGTGGGATACGGTCGCGATGCGAGGTACGCGGAGTGATGATCTTGTGTTGGAAAATGTAAGGGTGAGAAAAGAAGCGCTCGTAGAGGAAGAACGAGGAATATCAGGACTGCCTAAAGCATGGCTGCTCCATATTCCGGCATGCTACCTAGGAATTGCAATTGCTGCCAGAAATGAAGCCGTTCATTTCGCGAAAACGTACAAACCAAATAGTTTACCAGGTCCAATAGGTGAAGTTCCTGAAGTACAGCGCAAAATTGGCGAGATGGAGCTAGAGTTGTTTAAGGCACGAGAGTTGATGTATTCTGTGGCTGCCAAATGGGTGAACGAACCGGAAACGCGAATGGAAATGGGGCCATCTCTTATGGCCGTAAAACATGTAGCTACAAACAGTGCGGCAAAAGTAGTAGATCTGGCGATGCGTATTGTCGGAGCGAGAAGCTTAGCGATGTCTAGTCCATTGCAGAGACACTTTCGAGACGTGAGAGCAGGCCTTCACAATCCACCGATGGATGACATGGTCATCAGCGCATTGGCTCAAAGAGCATTAAATTCAAAGGGGGACTGACCCCTAACAATTTATTCCCCACTATTGTTTTGAGGAAATTGCTTTGACGAGTTACTCCATTTCACTCTGGAGTAACTCGTCTTTTTAATTTTTGTTACTGAAAAATCAATGTTTATTTCCTAACAAAAAAGGATGACTCTAAATCGCGCAATTATGCTGTCTTTAGAGTCAACCTTTTCTATTTATATTCAATTTTATAAAAACAAATCTGATTCCTCGATGTTAGTTTGTTTTTATTAATTTTTTAAGATTTTGCACGTTGTTTCTAAATAAACTAGAAAACGACCAATGACGATATGCAAGAGGAATTTCGATGCTTTCAATAGATTCAGTATTTCCAGCGATTTCGCGAATGTCTTCTAAGTATTGACTGATTAGATGAAAATCTGATTTTGAGCCGACAGGACCATGACCAGGTATCGCTGCATCAATATCCCACGTATCAAATTGATTTAATATCCGCAGCCAGTTGTCAACGTCCGATTCTTCGAAAAGAGCAGGATGTGTATCAATCACTAATAAATCACCCGTAAAAATAACACGATCTTCAGGTATATACAGAAAAGAATCACAATAAGAATGTGCACCGCCCATTGTGTATATTTTTGCTGTTCGTTTTGAACCATAAATTGTAAAAGATTCTTCAAAGGTATATTGTGGGAGCGTTAATTGCAACCCAGGCAGTGAAATCGCAATTTCTTCCAAAAAGCTAATTTCAAATTTTAATTCTTGGTCTTTCGTTTCTTCATATTGCTGTTTCAGTTTTTTAATATGACCTTCTAAACCAGCTAGATCTAGTTTTTGTTTTTCAATTCGGGCAGGATGATTTTCTTTCATCTCGGTGAATGTTGTTTCACTCGCAAGAATATGACTAGATGAAAAGACTTGATTCCCGCGTATGTGATCACCATGGTAGTGACTGTTAACAACCCAAGTAATAGGACGATTTGTCAGCTCTTCAGCCATGTTTTTAAGATCCAGAGCAGCTTGTGGAGTGTTGAACGTATCAAAAATAATGGTTTGATCACCTAAATCGATGAATCCGGCATTTCCTACAGCGCCGCCCCCGTCTTTTGCAATAGCGCCGTAAATACCATCTCTAACTTTTTCAAGTGTAAAATGTTTGCTTTGATAATCTTTCGTCATACTGAATTCCTCCTTTTCTCTATTTCATGCATTCTATCATTCTCCATATCTTTCCTATTGGGATATATTACAAAATCGTGTCGATAGAAGGATTTTCCTTCCAAACAAAGAATTTAAAAGAACAGAAATTTGAGGTGAATAGCTATGAATCAAAAACTTTTACGTGTTGGAACAACTTACTTGCCGGTTCGTGATCCAAAGAAGTCGGCTATTTGGTATTCAGACAAGTTAAGTGCGGAAATTAACTATCAAGACGATGAAAAAGTGATTTTAAATCTAGCAAATCAAAGTTTCTTCCTCGTAAAGTCTCCAGAAAAAGAAACATCTAATTTCAGAGATCAAAAAGGAAATGTGAGATTTTGTTTAACTTTTGAAGTGGATGGTATGGAAAGCCTTTATTCCTTACAAAAGGAATTATACAAATCTGGTGTACGAACAGGAGAAATAGAAGACCGCGGCCACCAGGGTAAGAATTTTGTATTCTTTGATCCTGATGGGAATATGTTTGATGTATGGAGTGAACTAAGTCCAGCATTTAAGCAGTTGCAAAATTTACTTCAAACAGAGGTGTAACTATGAGATGGGTCATGGGTGTTGCTTTCTCATTGTTAGGTGTTGCTTTGTTAATGACTGGAATGAACGTCAGATCTCTATCGGAAATAGAAGGGGACGGTATAGGGATTTCTTTTTTAGGAATGAAAATTAATGGGAGTGTCGCAGCTGCAGATATTCCTTCATACGCGAATGGATTTTTAGGTTCAGGTACGATTTTCTTAATTCTTGCCGTGTGTTTGTTTTTTATTTTATTAAATGAAAAAAATGTTCATAAACAGTTACGAGTAAAAAAATAAGCTTAATAAATAAGAATGCGGGGAAATTCATAGTAATCAAATACGTGAACCGAGTAGGAAACTCTTGGTTCTTTCGTTTTTATAATTAACGGAAGAAAGGTGTGTATATGAAACTAGTGATCGTACTATTATTTATCTGCGTATATCTATTAATAGGTCCTCCTGCAACAGCATTGTCGGTAGCCGCAAAAGAACAAAATCCTTTATCTATCCACCTTCCACCTCTTTGTACAGCTATAGGTGAAACGCATTCTTGATGGAGGAAATAATGGATAAAAGCAGACCAAGGGCATTTGCCGCAATATTAAAAGATGACACAATTCTTATGGTTCGTGAAGTTAACAAAACGAATGATTTTTGGACACTGCCTGGAGGAGGGCTGGAATTTGGGGAAACCTTTGAAAAAGCTGTTGTCCGAGAAGTGCGTGAGGAAGTAAACTTAGACGTAAAAGTAGTGAAGTATTTATTTTCAAGAAACTATGAACACGGCATCGAAAAGTGTTATTTAGTTGAAGTGACTGAAGATGATAGAGAGCCATCATTAGGTTTTGATCCTGAATTTCCTTTGAACGAACAAAATTTGTCAGAAGTAAAATGGCAATCAATTAAAAATATGAAAAACGATTTGCATGTATCTGAAGTAATCAGGGCAATGAATATTAAAATGAATTAATTTAACAAAAAACCCGCCTCATGAAGTAAGATGGCGGGTTTTCTCCATTTATTTTTGTTTTCCACTCAATCCATACATAACGAATTGAACGATCTGATCAATCTCTTTTTCGTCATCCCAATCATGAGAAGGAAACAGTATGACTCTTGGAAGAATGTAACTCATGATACTGGACGCGGTCATTCGCATAACGGCAGATGGCGGTAGGTTGGTGATTTCTCCTTTTTCTTGAAAGTGTTCGATCACTTTTTTGAACTTTGGGTAAATATGTTCGATAACCAGCTTTTGATAGGGTTCTCGAAGTTCATCGTGAAACGCGATTTCCTGGATGAAAATTTTTAATACAGGAAAGTTCTTTTTCACAAACTCCAGACGATTTTTTGCAACCGTCCTCAAGAAATCCTCATAATGTTCATATTCGTTATCAAACACTTCTTTTGCAAATGATTTTATAAAAAAGGGTGCTACAAACTTTCCCATTGTGGGTGTGACGATCGATAGCAATAGCTCCTTTTTTGTTTTGTAATGGCGGAAAATTGTACCTTCAGCAACACCAGCTTTTTTGGCGATTTCACTCGTAGATGAAGCGGCGTATCCTTTTTCGGAAAAAATATCAATCGCAGCTTCGAGTATCTTGCGCTGTTTATCACTGAGATCGAGATCATTATTGTCAGCATTTATTAATTCTTGAATCCATTCTTGATCGGTCATGCGGTTTTCTCCTTTAAATCGTGCATTTGATTTCATTATAGACACAATTAAACTGCGGACAAACTCCCTACAGTTTGCGGTGCTTTTTCAGCGCGAGTGTATTGAGTACCATAAATAGAAGCGAAAAACCAGCAAGCACTAGAACTTCGTCGTATATTTGTGACCAGCCGTCTCCTTGTATCATGACATCACGAATGGCCTGACCGCCATAAGTGAGCGGCATGATATAGCTTAACGGATGCAGCCAGTCAGCCATTGTATCGATGTTGAACAAACCTGAGAAAAAGACTTGTGGAACGACGACGATCGGTATGAATTGAATCATCTGAAGTTCGTTTTTCGCAAAGGCAGATAACAAAGTTCCGAGTGACAATGCCGTTATAGCAAGCATGAGTGTGATCAGTATGACGTACCAGATCGAACCTTCCATCATGATGTCCAACACATAGATCGCAAACGAAACGATGATGGCGGATTGGATAATCGTGAAGATTCCAAATCCGAGCACATACCCGACTACCATTTCCCAGCGGCGCATTGGCGTTGCCAATAGTCTTTCCAGTGTCCCAGTGGTCCGCTCACGTAAAAACGATACGCCGGAAATTAAGAATACGAAAAAGAAAATAAAGAATCCGATCAGAAACGGACCGATGTAATCAAAGGAATCCATTTTAGATGAACCATGCAAGTATTCAACTTTTGGTTCTACAGCCTTTTGAAGATTATTTAGCGGATTCATCTTTTTAAGTGCTTTTTCCACTTTCATCATAACGGCTTTATTTGCAGTCGGGTTACTGCCTTCAAGTTTAATTTTCGTTGAAGGCGGGTTCACATACAAAACAGCGTCAAGTTTTTCATTCTTTAAATCATCTTCAGCTTTCTCACTATTTTCATATGGAATAAAAGCTTTATCTGCTTTTTCAATTTGATCTGCGATTGGTGCTTGTTTACTTATGACAGCAATTTTCGGATTATAATCGTTTCCTGAAAAAACGAGAGAAACGAGTGTCAAAATAAGCAAAGGAGCTAGAAACATCATAGCAAGCGTCCGTTTATCTCTTTTAAATTGTCGGATGATTCGTTTGACAAGTGCTCTAATTCTCATGACGGACACCTCCGTAATAGAGGAAAGCATCCTCGATTGTTTCACTTGATGTTGTATCTTTTAGTTGCTGTGGCGAACCTGAGGCAATGAGCCTGCCATCACGAATCATACCTAGTTGACCGCATTTTTCCGCTTCATCCATTACATGTGTTGTTACAAGAATGGTAGTTCCATTTTCGCTCAGTTTGTAAAGTTCGTTCCAGACAGACTGGCGGAGGACTGGATCAATTCCGACTGTGGGTTCATCCAATATCAGAATTTCTGGTTCATGGAGCAGGGCTGCCGCAAGTGAAAGGCGCCGTTTCATTCCACCAGAATATTGATTCACAGGCTTTTTTAAGAAATCAGTCAAGTTGACAAGAGCAGCTGTTTCTTCGATTCTTTCTTTTTGCTTGGCTCCTTTAAGTCCGTAGATTGATGCAAAAAATTCAAGGTTTTCTTTTCCGCTTAGCTCGCTATAAAGGGCATCGGACTGTGCCATAAAACCGATACGTTTCATCATTTGCAGGCTCGGCATATTCGTATCGAGTACAGTAATTTTTCCAGATGTAGGTGTTTCAATCCCTGCAATCATTTTTACTAGAGTGGTTTTCCCTGCCCCAGAAGGACCAAGCAAGCCGTAAATTTCGTTTTTGGTGACGGAGAGGGAGATGTCTTGTAGTACATCATGTCTGCCAAAACTTTTGGAAACGTTTGAAACGTCAATAACAGGATTCATGTGATTTACCTCCTTGTGAGATTATAAAAGTGAGTAATCACTCATTATCTAATTTCAGTCTATGCGAGTAAGAAGTTTTTTGTCAAGTGAGTACTCACTCATTTTTGTAATGCGATATTTAATAATATTTATAGTCATATTGAAATTTATCAGTTGTTTAATGAAACAATAGATGTATACTGATATGAAAAGAAAAAAAGGTGTGTTTTAAAAATGAAAGTGGCGTATTTAGGTCCTCAAGGAAGTTTTTCAGAAGAAGCTGCATTTCGTTATTTTACGACTGAGCTTATTGAGTGGGTTATGTGTGATTCGATTCTGGAAGTCATTGAAGCTGTTGGTGAAGGAGCGGCTGAAAAAGGGATAGTTCCAATCGAAAACTCCATAGAAGGTACGATTAATATAACTGCGGATGGATTATTAACGCATGATTTATTTGTGGAAGCTGAAATCATATTTCCGGTTTCGCTCCATCTATTAGCTCTAGAAGGGGCTAGTGTTGAAGGAATCCGTGAAGTATGGTCCATTTATCCAGCCATCGCTCAATGCCGGGATTTTATTAAAGCAGCAAAAATGAAAACGAGACAGTTTGACAGTACATCATCAGCTGCTCAAGCCGTTAAAAACCAAGAAAGAACAGATGTTGCTGCCATTGCATCAAAAGGTGCTGCTGATCTATTTAATTTGCAAATTACGAAAAGCAATATACAAGATAATAGCAATAATCATACGAGATTTGTTGTAATCAGCAATGAAAATACGAAACAAAGCGGAAACAAAACTATGCTGTTGATTACGCCGTGTCAAGACCATTCAGGTGTATTATCATCCATTTTAAATGTGTTTTCTGCTTTATCGATCAATCTAACTTGGATTGAATCGCGGCCAACTAAGAAAAAATTGGGGACGTACCATTTTTTTATCGAAACAGAAAATGGGTTGCATGAAAGCAAAATGAAAAAAGCAATTACCATTCTGGAAGCTTATGAACATGATATTCGAGTTTTAGGCAGTTATCATACAACAAAACTATAAATTTCTAATAACAGTAAAAAGCACTGCGAATTTCTTAATTGGAATGGAAGGCAGTGCTTTATTTTTTTTTTTGCAAGGTTGTGAGACTTCTGTGTGCTCATCTCAAGCATTACGGAAATCAACCACTTCTAAGAACAAAAATATCGCTATGGCAGAAAAATATTGATTAAATTTTCTGGAAATCAGATAATGATTCTAACTTACTTAGAAATGAGGGATTGTGATGTTAAAAATGAATCTGACAAACATTGAAATGATGAAGGTGCGGAAGGGTTAATATTTAAGAAATTACCCCTCCGTGTGTACAATTTCAAAAACATGGGGGAATTCAGGAATGTCTTTTAGTAATTATGGAGAACTTTGTACGGAAGTTTATGATCTGACAAAAAAGGTCGGTCAATCATTCGGCGGTGATATTGAGTATTATGCGGATCGTTTAAATGGAATAAAGGGAAGAATTTTAGAAGCAATGGTTGGTTCAGGAAGGGTTATCATTCCACTTTTAGAAGCTGGACTTCAAGTTGATGGAATAGACTATTCTTCTGAAATGCTGGCTTCTTGTCAAAAGCGTATTGATGAAAATGGCTTTACCTCTAAACTTTTTCAAGGAGATCTTCAAAATCTTCAACTGCCGCATAAATATGACGCCATTATCATTCCGGGCGGATCTTTTTTATTAATCGAAAAACGTGAAGAATCACTTGCTGCTTTAAAACAAATGTATGAAAACCTGGCAGAAGGCGGACGTCTGATTTTTGATATCTTTTTGCCGACTGATCATTTTGAAGCCGGAAAGGTACTCAGAACGTTAACAGTCGAGTGTCCGAACGGAGATATCATCACGATGGAAGATAAACTAGTAGAAGTGAATTTCTTTGAACAATACAAAGTTTCTTATTTGAAATACGAAAAATGGCGTTCTGGTAATCTGATTCAGACCGAGTTGCAGCGGTTTGCGATCCGGTGGTACGGGACCCATGAGTTAAAACTAATCATGGAAAGTATCGGCTTTAAGAATGTGTCCATTAGTGCAGATTTTCAGTATGGAAAAGAACCAGCACATGCACGCCAAAGTTTTGTGTTTGAAGCGACAAAATAAGGGATAAGTAGAACCATCAGCATTTTTTGCTGGTGGTTTTTTTAAATCGTTAACGTGGGATAATAAATAAGCGTGTGTTAGCATTAACGAAAGAAATAGGGTCTTATTGTGATATGTGTTTAGAGCAGGAGGTGAAACAATGAAACAGCTTCATAGAAAACATTACTGGCTTGGGAGGCTGCTGGCATCTGACCCAGGGTATATAAGACTGCATAAAGCAGCAAGAGCAACCGTTAGTTTAATGGTGTCTATCTTTACAACGCTTTTTATTTTGCATACGACAGGGAAACCGCTGCTTACTCCAGCCATTGTATCCGGAATGATCGGCATGATGGGGATCATGGTAGTTGTGGATGAAACAAAGAAAGAGATGAAGGTAACGACACTATGGCTAGGTGTTTCCGCCATGATTGGGGTAACATTGGGTTCTTTATTCGCAAATCATGCCTATTACATAGATGTCCTTCTCGTCCTTATTGTTTTTAGCACTTTTTATTTTACTCGTTTTGGAGTTCGGTATTTTTCGCTTTTTATGATCGGATTTATGACGGTTTATTTTTCTTCTGTCCTAAAATTATCAAGCGTTCAGCTTCCATGGTTTTATATGGGAATTGCAATTGGAATTTTTTACGCATATGTGCTGAATTTCATCCTGTTCCAAAGTACTGCCAAAAATCTAAAAAGAAGTATTCGTTCCTTCCATATTCAGAGCAATCTTACGCTTAACCTATTAATAAAAGGAGTACAGGATAAGGGACTGAACCAGAAACAGAGAAAAAATATTCAGAAAAACGTAATGAAACTTAGAGAATATGCCATCATTGTGTCTGGTTACATAAATTCAGATGATGTTCAGAAAACGTGGCCGGGGTTGACTCCTGTGCAATTGCGTTTGTATGTGTTTGATACAGGTATGCTGATAGAAACTTTGACTGACTCTATTCGAGGCTTGAAGAATGCGGATGCACTGGAGATTGACGAAATTAGATATCTTCTCATTTGGGTGACAGAGTCTCTTCGTGATGCTGAGGTTCTCGCTCCAAATTACGAGGAACAAAATTTAGAAGAAGCAGAGCGAGCTGTACAAAAATTAAGACAGCTTATCATGGATTTATTGAATCGTGATCAGCAGCCTAAAGGGTGGGTATTTTTAATCCGGCGTATTGAATCCATCGCAAATCATGTAATTGAAGGTGCCGTTACGATTCAGCAGTCTCTGCATCGTAAATACATAGAAGGAAATGTATCAGAAGTGACTGAGGAACCAAATGATGATGAAGGCGATAACGAAGAAAAAGGGCTCAAGCCATCTACGAAAAAAGCTTATCAGGCATTGGTAACAGGCGTTTTGGCCATCATTATTGGTCAATTTATCTCCCCTTCAAAACCATACTGGATTCTTCTTACGGCGTTTGTTGTCTTACTCGGAACAGATTCGATTGGGCGTATATACACGAGAGGATTTCAGCGTTCACTTGGAACTATTATTGGAGCAGTTCTTGGATTTACGCTCGCAAAATTGCTTACTGGACAATCTTTTATTGAGGTCATTTTTATATTTGTCGTCGTGTTTTTAGCTTTTTATTTGTTGACCGTTTCGTATACGCTAATGAATGTGTTTATTACGATGCTCATCGCATTTATGTATGACATATTGCTCGGTGGAATCACTTTTTCACTGATTGGTGCCCGCGTACTTGATACAATTATTGGAGCTGCTATTGCCTTGGGCGTTTCAACATTTGTATTTCCTAAGAAGACAAAAGATAAAGTAAGTGAGTCAATCAATGATTTCTTTGACGAGCTTAAACCATTTGTAACGGAGTATATAAGAGGATTTAGAGAAGATGTGAACATAAAAGAACTTTCCGAATGCGCCTTTCATTTGGATCAAAAGCTTCAGTCGATTAGGGACGAGTCTCAATCGCTTTTTCAGCGGCCAGGATCTGCTACCCATGCGGATATAACCCGATGGATGACCGTATTAGCAGCAATCAATTATTATGCCAGGCATTTAGTCGCCTCTTCGTATCGAAAAGGATTTGACTACCCAGAGGAACTCACTGCAGTCTTTGAGAAAATGGAAGAAAAAGTGAGTCGTAACATCGATTCATTAAACGATCTGATAAAAAGAACCGAAATTAAAGCTACGATCTATAGCCTTAACCATGAAAGGGAACAAATTGAACGGCTTGCACCAACAAGAAAAGAATCTCAACGTGACCTTGTCCATCATCTTTATTATGTATGGCGGATTAATGAGTCAATTATTGAGTTAGCCTTAGAATTGGGTGCAGTCGAGGGTGAATAATTATAATCTTCTTCTTTATAACTTCAAATAACAAAGAAAATGACCTAATAGAGTGTTTTTAGAACACGTTTAGGTCATTTTTTTCTTGCGACAAAAAAGAGATAAACTACTGCAAAATTGCGCTCCTTTTTAGCCAGCACCGTTTATTAAAGTTTCTCATAAGGCTTTATATTAATAGAAAAAGACTCCTGAAATCAGGAGTCTTTAATTATATTAGCATTAGTTACTGTGTTTTATGTGTCTTGTGATACCGATATTGCTGCCATCTGAAGCGGATGAAACAGCCGATGCAAAAGCCTAAAATAGCGATAAATGAGGCTGCTGCAACCATGACCGTAGCAACGACGGCAATAGTAGACCAGTTCATCATATAGCTAATGAAGCCCATGGCAAGAAGGGAGATGGCGATGACTTGGTTGAATTGCTGCTGATCTTTGTCTTCTGGGATATATTCTGACGGCTTTTTCTTCAAAAATAGTTTAGCCGCTCTCATAATAGGATTAAAATTCAGGAACATGCCCAGCAATCCAGCTGTTAATGGAAGTAAGAGAATCCAAGCTTGCCCCGTTAGCCAAGTGGCAACGACAGATAAGAAAATAAACCATTGATTCGTACGGACTAAAGGTCTGGGGATTGAAGAAATGTTGTTTGTCATTTTAATTCCGACCTTTCTTATTGGATTAGTTATTACATTGTACGGTTATTTATTGGAAATGTGAAGTGTTATGCACAAAAATTGTATTTGAACAGAAGGGGGTGTAGAATTGCCTTTCCTTAAAACAGTTGGCAGTAAGGTATCCTAGCTTTACATTTGTTATTCTTTACAAATCTGGTGAGACGGTTAAGAGTTTACATAACCGTATGATTTAAAAGAATGTTATTAAGTAGTTGAAGGTGTTTCATATATGGGAAAAGAATTTTCTAAAAGAGGTGATAGAAGTGAAAACAAAACGAGATGACAATGAGGTACACTACCAATATGCAGAAGAAATTCGTGAAAAGCTGAACCAAGATACATTTGCCAAATGGCTCGGAATCGAGTTGATGGCTATGGGTCCAGGCAGTGCAATTGCCGAGATGACGATTACAGAAAATATGCTGAACGCCCATGGAACGGCACACGGTGCTGTATTGTTTGCAATCGCTGATTTTGTATTTGCTGTAGCATGTAATTCATACGGGAAAACATCGGTTGGTTTACAAGTGAACATAGGGTATTTGGCTGCAAGCCGCCAAGGTGAGAAAATTACCGCAAAAGCAACAGAGATTAAACGGAATAACCGCACTTCTTGGTATGAAGTTACAGTAGAGAATGAAACAGAACTCGTCGCTCACTTAAGTGCTTTATCTTACCGTAAAAATGATTATTTTGTTGGAGGGGAAGAGGGCTAAGCTATCATATATCTACGTTGTCAGAAGATTTATCAAAAATTTAACTAGGACAGTAATACTGTCGTGAATACAAGAAAGAGTGAGGTGCAAACGCCCTCACTCTTTTAATGTCTTTTTAATATATTTAATCGTCTTTCTTAAATCTTCAGCAGAAGGACGCCCGAACGGTCCAGTTTGAACATCTAAATAAAGGACGCGTTTTTTATTATCGACTAAAAAAATAGCCGGTTCCCCATGACCTCCGTGATCTTCATATAGATCATCATTATTATGATAGTGCACACCATATGGCTCTGCGGCGTTACGCTCAGGGTCGCTGAATACAGGGAATGAAAGAGCGTGTGTTTCTTTCATTTTGTTCAAATTCTCTCGTTCATCCGTGGAAATGGCGAGGATATGAACGTTTAATTCTTTAAAGGTGTCGAGGTTTTGTTCCAGTTCTTTTAATTGATCATTACAGACCGGACACCATTCGCCTCGAAAAAAGACTAGCAGATGGAAGCGGTCGTCTTTTTCCAGATGCTTATGGAAGGAAAAAGGATCTCCTGTCTCATTGTACAAAGTAAAATCTGGTGCTTGATCGCCTGCGTTTAACATACGAATATCCCTCCTGAAAAATTAGCTTGTTACTATAGCTATTCCTCATACGTAAGAATTTAAACAAATCCTTATTTAAAAAGAAAATATCTATGAAAAGTTCGATATAGTAAACCATTTAAATAAAATAAAATGTGGTGAAATAAACAAATAAATGCACCAGCATTTTGATAGAGAAGCCACCATTAACAATAGTGCATCAGGCTTAGTCAGATATGAGAAAAGATAGATAAAATCTAAAGCGTTACAAATGACTTTTTACCCATTTTAAGTTATAACTTTAAAATTTTAGTAGGATATATTTGTTTTTGTTAGAATAGTAAAATTTTTCTTTATTTTCTGTTATTTCACCCCTATATTAGAAATTGCTAGCAAACAAAAATTCAAAGGAGTGAAGTAAATGATTAAGAAAATCGCCACTATGGCAGCAGTAGTACCGTTAGTTATTTCTCTTGCGTCACCAGCAGCAGCGGCAGTGCAAACTGAAAAGAAGGTGACAAATACTCCTCAAGAAATTATTGTAAAATTTAAAGACAGCGTGTCAGAATCAGCAGCAAAATCGTTTGCTGTAAAAGCAAAAGATGAAGTGGTAAAGAATAATTCAAAGTTCGCCGTAATCAAAGTTAAAGATGGAGATGTTAACGCAGCGATTAAAGAATACAAGGAAAGCGGTAAGGTAGAGTACGCAGAGCCGAACTATACATACCACGCTACCTGGACACCGAATGATACGTACTTCTCAAATGGCGTGCAATGGGCTCCACAAAAAGTAAGCGCACAATCTGCTTGGGATATCACTCGTGGTTCATCCAGCGTAAAAGTGGCGATCGTCGATACAGGAGTTGACTACAATCATCCTGATCTGGCAGGGAAAGTAGTTAAAGGATATGACTACGTTAGTGATGATACTGATCCAATGGATTTAAACAACCATGGTACACATTGTGCAGGTATCGCTGCAGCAGCAACGAACAATGCGAGAGGTATCGCTGGAATGGCTCCAAACGTTTCCATTCTTGCAGTTCGTGTTCTTGATGCAAACGGAAGCGGTACTCTAGATGATGTTGCAAATGGAATCTATTATGCAGTAGATAATGGTGCAAAGGTTGTTTCATTGAGTCTTGGCGGGACAAGTGGTGCAACTTCTCTGCAAAATGCAGTAAACTATGCAGCGAGCAAAGGTGTAGTTGTTGTAGCAGCAGCTGGTAACGAAAGTACTTCAGCTCCAAGTTACCCTGGTTACTATTCAAACGCAATCGCAGTAGCAGCAACAGGAACAAATGATACATTAGCTTCTTTCTCTAACTATGGTTCTTGGGTTGATGTTGCAGCTCCAGGCGTAGATATTGCATCTACAATCCGTAACGGCGGATATGCATACATGTCTGGTACATCAATGGCGACTCCGCTTGTAGCAGGAATTGCAGGACTCTTAGCTTCCCAAGGGCGCAGTGCAGCCAACATCCGTGCAGCGATTGAGAATACAGCAGATCCAGTTTCTGGAACAGGAACATACTTCTCTAAAGGCCGCGTAAACGCAGCGGATGCTGTTCGCTACTAAGTTATTAGATAAAAAATAGAAGACTCCCAAAATCGGAGATTACTCTCGGTTTGGGAGTTTTTCCTTTTGTGAAATAGTATCATTGAACGGGGGGATTCTGTCGAATGAAAGGATAAATGATTAGAATAACCTTAATAATAATGCATTTTATGTCGATTTGAACAAATAGACTCATTTTTAAAATAGGACTTGTTACAGCATTTTACAGTTTGATAGAATAGTAATAATAACATCCTTCACCTTAGATCATCAGTTTCCGAAAAATGATTTTGGAAAGGAGGATCACTTCATCTTCGTATACGTCTTCTCATACCTTTTGTAAATCGCAGCAAGAACTCCACAAATCTTTTTTGCAACTCCTGTCTTGAACCAAATCAATGTCTTAAGATTAAAAAAAGGAGGTAAGCATAATGAGTGAAGTTCGTTTAATTCCATATGTTATGGAAGAAGTCTTGCAGTCTGCAAAAGAGGAAATTCCATACGGCGTTGAAATGATCAATGCACCATCGTTTTGGCGAGAAGGAGAAACAGGAGAAAGCGTTGTAGTCGCCGTACTTGATACGGGCTGTGACACAAGTCATCCAGAACTAAAGGATCGAATTGCGGGTGGCCGGAATTTTGTAGACAGTAACCCGGATGATTACACAGATGCTCATTACCACGGAACACACGTAGCCGGAACCATTGCTGCAACTCTTAATGAGGCGGGTGTAGCAGGAGTGGCACCAGAAGTGAAACTCCTGATCTGCAGAGTCCTCGGAAAAGACGGAAGCGGATCATATCAGGGAATCATTGACGCAATTGATTATGCTGTTGAGTGGCGCGGCGAAAATGATGAGCGTGTCCGTGTTATTTCGATGTCCCTCGGTGGTCCAGAAGATGTGCCTGAACTGCATGAAGCCATTCAACGGGCAGTATTAGAAGATGTGCTAGTAGTATGCGCGGCTGGAAATGAGGGGGACAACAAAGAGAACACAGATGAGTTTGCTTATCCTGGTGCTTATAAAGAAGTAGTAGAAGTGGGTGCAGTGGACGCCAAAATGAAGCTGGCTTCCTTCTCGAACACCAATGATGAAATTGACCTAGTAGCACCGGGTGTTAATGTAATCTCAACGTATCCTGGAAATAAATATGCCAAGCTGTCTGGAACATCTATGGCTACACCACATGTTTCAGGTGCTGCAGCTTTATTGATCGCACGAGAAGAAAAGTTATTTGGGCGTAAGCTGACTGAGGCAGAAGTATATGCTCAATTAGTTAAAAATACATTAAGCATCGGATTAACGAAAAAAGCAGAAGGAAACGGTCTGCTCGTATTAAATGCGCAAGAGAAAGCGGTGTGTGACCAAGAGAATTTCAGAGTGATGAGAACTCCGGTCGAAACGGCTGCATCAATAGAGTCAGATTCATAACAGCGCGCAATTTCTATTTTGGGAAAGGCGTGATGGAAGATGGCGTTTAAAATCCTGGCACTGCTGATTAGTTTTGCTACTCTTTGTGTAAGGATTTATGAAGAGATGAGGCGGCGTGCGAAAATACAAGCACAAAAAGAAGAACTCGAGCGTAAAAAGAAAAGACGAAAGAAAGTCACAAAGAAAAAAGAAAAGGATACTGCATAAAAATGAATAACTTAAACGAAAGCTGATCTTTTGGACAAAATGGTGTCCATATATAGATCAGCTTTTTAGTATTGTTATGTGAAAGGGCTAAAAGGTTTGCGGAAATTGTAGAATGTTGTCTGTTCGCGGGTATTTGGAGCAAAAGTCTTGTTCGCAAAAAAAACAGGAGATAACATATCCTCCTGGTTTTCATACATTCATATGTAGGCATAAGTTATTTAACTAATGCTGCTCTCAAATTAGCACCATATTCTAAATAACCCTTTAAACAGGTCAACATATAAACCCATCCCTCTTTATTATCTATCATTAGAGTTATTACTTCTTCATCACTTTCTTTAAAACCTTCTTCGTTAACTTCAACAATTGTACTCGAGTTATCCAACTCTCTAAGAGTAATGGTAACAATATGTCCCTTCCCCCACTGGAACACTATTTTCTTATTTATTTCAACTTCCATTACTTCTATTTCCCCTTGGGCATTGTACTCATCATATTTCAATATAACCGTCTTGCCTTTTTCCCATCTTTCAGAGCTCGATGAGAACCAAAAATTTCCGATTAACGAAGGATCTACAAAGGCTTCAAATACTTCATTAGCTGGCTTTACAATTTTCATTTTCGTGAGGTTATTCATACTAAATCAACTCTCTTTCGGTATAGTTGATGATTCTTTCATGAATATCATTAATAAATAAATTATATACTTTCTTTACTTCTAAAAAAATCCCTTTATTAATATGGTTCTTCTTCTGACTAAACTACCCCGTTCGTTCAATGATGCCAAACAGCTGATTTAATTTTTGTCCAATAATCGGCACGATTGAATATCTAAAGACCATAATCCCGAATTCAAAACAGCATCTGATCTCGTTATTTCGATTTTTTTATGAAAAATGGGACCATCTAAAACAAATGTATGGTATTCCCCTAATTCCCCCATAACGCAACTAGCTGTTTGATTGATCTTATCATAAAAGCTCCAATCAACATCTCTACCTGTCCATGTTTGGTCAAAATACTCAGTGGACGCACGACAAACTACTGACTGAAAACCTAGCGATATAAAATCAAAAAGAAGTTTGGAAGAGTGGTTTTGCGAAATCCACACTGGAAATAGAGGCTCAATTCCAGATTGATAGGCTACTTGCTCATTCCACCTTCTATCTTCATTCGAGTATAAACTCCCAAATACAACTGATTCTACGCCAGATCGCTCTCTTAGGAGGGAAAGTGCCCTTTTTAATGAGACCTCATATTCCCCTGCTGAATCTACCAAAATTAAAGGTAATCCCAAAGCTTCAGCTTGTAATTTTAAAATGTCTAATTGTATTCCATGTGCGTGATTTCGAGCATCTTTTTCTGAAACCATAGATAATAAACAAATTACTTTATGGTTTTCTGTTAGTGTACGGTATAATGCAAGGCAACAATCTTTCCCGCCACTCCAGCAAACAGCTACCTTTTTCACTCTACTTTCCTTCAAAATTCTCCCAACCTTTTAAGTGAGTTTTCTGTATATATCTTATCATAATGTAAAAGAGGCTCACCTCAAGAGGGAAAGCTACTGATTGTGAAGGTAGAAGATATCGTTTTTTTAAAAGAGCAATTATAAATTTGATTCATGCAACTAAAAATATCACTAAATCTAATACAATCCCAAAAATTGATTTCGCTTCCTTTAATCGGTAGTATATTTTATACCATTGTATTGCAGAGAGGAAACGAATCATGATCATAATTGGCTTAATCCTGTTCACCATACTATTAATCACCGTATTATTTTTGACGCTAAATCCTGTTTTCGGAAGGCCGCCATCCCAAAATATGAAAAGCGAATTTGATAGGCTAGACCATTTTTCTGAAGGAACATTCGTTAATCAGATACCAACTGTGATGGCGACGAACTTCCGGGAGATGCTGCCAGTATTAAAAGAGTTCATAAAAGGAAATCCCAATAGGCAGCCTAAACAGCCGATTTCGATCGAACCATTAAACCTAACTGCACAAACCAGTGATCACCAAACGAAAATTACTTGGTTTGGTCATTCTGCATTTTTGCTGCAAACAAATGGGAAGAACATATTGATCGATCCGATGTTTGGTCATGCCCCATCACCGGTTCCGATTTTCGGAAACAAACGGTACAGCAAGAAACTGCCTTTCAAAATCGAAGAACTGCCTGAAATCGATCTCGTCATTCTTTCACACGATCATTATGACCATCTTGATTATGGGACGATAAAAAAACTAAAGGAAAAAGTTTCCCAGTTTGTTGTTCCTTTAGGAGTAAGTGGCCATCTAGAGAGATGGGGGATTCAGAAAGAAAGAATAAAAGAATGTAACTGGTGGGATGAAGTAGAGTTGGCAGGACTCGAACTCGTTTGTTCACCTTCGAGACATTTTTCGGGCAGAAGCTTAACAGACCGAAATTCTACATTATGGTGTTCATGGGTGATAAAAGGGGAAGACTTCAACCTGTATTTTAGCGGTGACAGCGGATATGGTCCCCATTTCAAGGTGATCGGTGAAAAATATGGTCCATTCGATTTAACATTAATGGAATGCGGTCAATATCATGAAAAATGGTCTGCGATACATATGCTGCCGGAAGAAACCGTCCAAGCTCATCTGGATGTGGGAGGAAAGCTTTTGATTCCGATTCATTGGGGTGCTTTCACCTTGTCATTGCATGATTGGACAGAGCCGGTAGAACGAGCTATAAAAGCTGCCTCTGCTCTAGATGTTACCGTTTCAACACCGAAAATCGGGGAGACTGTGATTTTAACTAAATCTGAATATCCGCATTCATTTTGGTGGAAACAAAAAAGCTAGGATCTCAAGAATCCTAGCTTTTCCATAGTTCGAACATCGGTCCTTCTTTTCCGAAAACAGGATCGGTGTCTGGAAACGGAACTAGCATAATGTTGTCTAAAACTTCTGGACGATCATCAGCAAGACCTTTTTTTAAATCATGCTCCATACCGTTTGGATAAGCACCTGCCACTTTAAAATCATTACTGGCACTTATCTTTTTGTGTCCAGTTCCCGCCGGCAGAATGATTACGTCCCCTTCCGAAATTTCTAAAGGAACACCTTCTTCACCGCCAAGCTGAATCACAGCCTCTCCGCTTATGACAGCAAGTACTTCATGCGTATTGCTGTGGTAATGGTGATAATCAAACACACCGTTTTCCCAGCCGTTGCTCCAGCCGTTCACTTCAAACACATTCAATGCATCTTCTGGCACTTCATTTAATGCGCCGACATATAAAAGCACTGGCCATGATGGATGATTCGGAATCTTTCCGTCATCTGAGAAAAATAAAGTTTTCACATCTTCATTTAATGTTTTCATAGATACATAACTCCTCATTGGTTTTATCCAAATGATTCCCCGTGAAGAGTTTCTTAAATCATTTTATTTAGATGAAAGCTGCAATAATGATTCCCATAAGTGTAAGTGATACCGTGTGATAGCCGGCACTGATAAAGAATAATTTCTTGCTGCGGTCTTCAAACATCGTTGGTGCCAGTTCTCTCATTGAGGCAATACCAAATCCACACAGAAATCCTGTGAATGCTCCTGTGCCGATCGTCATGTTTTCAAATGAAGATAGAATGAGAGATAAAGAAATGGCTGAAATCAGTGCTCCGATCATCATGAATGCATAAGAGGATCCCATGCCATTTCTATTGATCTCTTCCATTTTCAAACCTCTTGCAGCAACCCATTGATTGGCAAACAGAACGGGTGAATACCATAATGCTCCTAAAATACCGTTCGCAGCGACACACAAAAGAATAGCCCAAATGTTCATACTCGTAAAGTCCATCAAACTCTCCCTCTCACAAAAAAATTTATAATTGCATTTCCATTATATAGCAAACGTGTGTTCGTTACACTATATTTTATTAATAATGAAAACAGAAGAAAATCCTCGAAAAACAAAAGAAATTGGCGAAAACTTATGTGTTTAAAATAGTTTCTTTTATTAGAAAAGGTGGTATAAACTATAATACAAGGTTTAAATGTTAGCGAAAGGTGGAAATCAGTATGAAGTACAAAGTGAAGGACTGGCTTCGGTTAACGCCGCATGAAAGATACTTGCTTTTGTTCGCTGTTTCCCAACTTCAGAAAAAACATCGCGCGGGATAAAAGTAGCAATTAAAAAAATTTAGGCGTTTTCATTGCCACAACTCCCCCTTGTTTGGTTACAATAAGAATAGATAAAGAACAGGGAGGAAGACAAAATGGCAGACCTCAATCCATGGTTTGAAAAAGGCATGACACGCTATGACTATATAAACAATATGAAAACACACAAAGATAACCTGCTAACCATCTATAATGCTTTTGTTCTGCCAGATCCGATGAAAGATGCATTACAAGGCATGCAAAAGAGCCGGTTGAGAGCAATTGCCATCACAGAAGACTGGTGTGGTGATGCAATGCTGAATCTCCCTGTATTTATGCGTATGGCTGATGAAGCGCTGATTGATGTGCGTTTTATTTTACGTGACCAGAATCCTGAATTAATGGAACGCTATTTAACAAATAAATCGAAATCGATCCCAATCATCATATTTATTGATGAAAAAGGAAAAGAAATAGCAAAGTGGGGCCCGCGTGCACCGAAATTACAACAGCTGGTAGAAGAGCGGAAAAAGAAGATTCCAGCCAAGGATGATCCACGATATGAAAAAGCATTCAAGCTTTTTGCAGAAAAAATCGCTTCATTATTTACGACTGACCACGCTCTTTGGGAAGAAGTTAGTCTTGATATCATTAAAAAATTAATAACGAAAACTAATGTGAACAGCCTTTGATCAAGGCTGTTTTTTATTTGTTGATTTGTTGATTGATAAGCGGCGAATCTCTTCGTCAGTGACGTTTTCTCAGGTGCATTGTTTCTATGTCACTTTTAATATAGTAAAATAAGTGGATGATTATTGATGATGAGGTGCAGTATGAAAAAAGCGAATGTATTGATCCTCGGTGGCTTTTTAGGAAGCGGGAAAACGACACTGCTGAAACAGATTTTGCAGCGGGAAAAAGATCTGAATCACAAAACAGCAGTTTTAATGAATGAACTTGGGGAAGTTTCAATTGATTCTGATGCGGTTCCAGGTGAAGTTCCGTTAAAAGAGCTTCTTAACGGTTGCATTTGCTGTTCTTTGTCAGATCAACTTGAAAAACAGCTTTGGGCACTGTGTAAAGAGAATGAATTGGATACGTTAATTATTGAAGCAACGGGTGCGGCTCATCCGATCGATGTCGTAGATGCTTGTTTATCGCCTTATCTATTGGACGAATTGTATGTGGCAGGTATTGTTTCCGTGATGGATGCACCTCGCTGGCTAAATCGTGACTCGATGAGTGTACAATCAAAAATGCTGATGATCGAGCAAATTAAGCATGCGGATTACCTCATTTGGAATAAGAGCAAGAAGTTAAATGAAAATGAGATTCAGCAGCTGCAAGATGATGCAAAACGTTTGAATGAAGGAACCCCTTTTATTCTGACTGACTTTGCGAAAGTTGATCTTAATGTATTGATGAACTTAACTCAAAAAGAACGAAAAGAACATCAGCCTGTTTCTGCAGCGAAACTGAAAGTCAAAACGTGGGTTTATCCTTTTAAAGGTGCTGTTAAGAAAGAAGTATTGGAAAATTGGCTGCGGAATATGCCATCCTCTATCTATCGAATCAAAGGATATATTAAACTTGAAGACGAACAAATCTATTTGTTTCAATATTCTTACGGGCTCCCCAATTATGAAAAAGAACTCATGAAAATGCCCCTTCGGCTTGTTTTTATTGGAGAAAATTTAGATACTGCAAATTTAAGAGAAAGCTTAGATAAAATTGAAATGAAAAACTGAGATATGTCAGGAGAATGGGCGGTTCTCCTGTTTTTTTATGAGGAAAAAAGCTCTTATGTTCAAAAAAATACCAGATATATGGGAATGGAAGACCTTTATGTGTATTGGTGAAAAAAAACACGTACCTTAGAATAGCGGATTTCTTTTGAGGTAGAAAATACAAAAATGGGTTATTTTTTCTAATATCGCTTTGTTTAAAATATTTTTGTGTTCTTGTCCAAACCTATTTCTAGAAAACACATATATTATCATGAATGATAATTTATTTATGAGAGTTGGATTTTTTTGCGAAACAAAAGGCTAGCTTCATCAGAAGTTGTCGGTATAGTCGGTAAATATGGTATAACCAGTCTTCCAAACTATGGTGAGGTCATTGTTTTTGTAAGGGAAATTTATTACGTAACAGGAGAGAAAAAGTTTTTAGTTCATTTAACAGTATATACTCCACAAGGTGAATTCAAAATTGCAGTTTTTGATGATCAGATGAATGGCTGGACTCTTTATAATGGTCCAATTCCTCCCCAATTTAGCAGTCTTCCAGGTGGCATGGGTGGACAAGGCTGGGGACAAGGTCAATCTTTCCCATCTCCAGGAGGTCAAGGACCGGGCAGTTGGGGAACTTGGGGAGGATTTTAAGTTAAATGTATAAGATTAGTCATCATTTTCTGCAAACTTGCGCAATAGTTAAATATCCATAGAGCATTTATGTAACTCTTCTCATGAAGCTAACAGGCAGTAGAGGTGAAAGAATTTATTGAATATCTTTACAATCATTAAATTCCCTTCTTCCACAATCAGATGCTTAAATTGAATAAAGGTATATGAAAACGGCCAGACAAAAATCTGGTCGTTTTTGATGTGATTATCTTTACTAATTTTACTGCTATTTCACCTGTTTAAAGGCTTGCAAATTACAATATACTTCTCCAAAAAAGAACAGTTACTATAGAGAGCATTCTTTTTTCATTCACAAAACATCTTTTTATGATATTCTAAAATTATCATAATTTTCCAATATTGTTTCTTGAGGTGTGAAATGAGCACAGATAAAGTGAGGTTTAGTCTGGATATTCAAGAAGATAATAAAATTCCTTTCTATTTAATCTTGGTTGCTATGGGGCTGTTTCTTTTAATCTCAATAACTGGTTTTTTCATCGCTCATCGTCCCCAAGATGAAATAAATGCAGAGTATACAGCACAGGAATGGTCAAAAGCTGTTCTGCAGTCGAATGACCCGGTGAAGTACGATCTGCTGACTGATGCAGGACGCGAAAAATTGCTTGACCAGTTGCGAAATGAGAAGAACATGGAAGAGGCTTATTACAAATTTTTAAACTACGATATTATTCAATGGAAAAAAGATAGAAAAAATATGGTTTATAAATTTCATTATTATGGGTTGAATTCTTGTTCTGATTGTCAAAAAGATATATGGGTTCATGTCGTGAAAAATGATGAAGGATGGAAGATTCCAGACATTCATTTTTCAAATGCTCAAGCAGAAAAATTCATTCGGAATTTAAGCGGAAAAACCGTTTATTCTTCAACAGATGTGGAGGAAGAAAAACCACTGTTAGAACGGATTTTTCAAAAGTTTTTGTAACAGAAATAATCGGGGGAACAGTTTATGCAGAATACAGAATATCAACCATCAGTGAATCAGGTCCGTAAATTATTAGACAGCCAGTTTCCACTTTTAGCGTCTATGGAAATCAAAAAATTAGGTGAAGGACTTGATAATACGGTTTACCTGGTTGGAGAGGATTATGTTTTTCGTTTCCCAAGGCTGGAAAGTACAGTACCAGGACTAAGAAGAGAGTGGAAAATCCTTCCTGAACTTGAAAGTGTTATTGATCTTCCTTTTTCAAAGCCATTATTTTACGGAGAAGGAGATGAAAATTATCCGTTTCCATTTCTCGGCTATCCTTTTATGAGAGGAAGCTTTCCAATCGGACTGGGTGATGAGCAGCGAGCAATGTCTGCAGTAATCCTGGCTCAATTCCTAAAACGATTACATAGCTTTCCATTAGAAACCGCTCGTGATCTCGGACTATTAAACGACGCACGTGATTTGTTCAATATCAAGGATAGAAAAGAATATGTAATAAACCGCTTTTTGGGTGACTTATCTCTACATCTAGAAAAAAATGAGTATGAGACCCTGTCGAACTATTTAAATCAGTTAGACACTGATTTTGTTCAGCAAAGAGAAGTCTTTCTTCATGGTGATCTTCATTTTAAAAATATCATGGTGGATGAAGCGGGGGAAATCTCTGGAATCATCGACTGGGGAGATATGGGGATCGGTCATCCTGCTTGTGATTTAAGTGCGGTTTATAGTATTTTGTCCTCACAATCAAGAGGAGCTTTTTATGAAGTATATGGAGAAGTTGATGAAGAAACAAAGGTGTTAGCTAGATTCATAGCCGTTTTTATCGCGATAGTATTGTTGCTCCAAGCCGTTGAAGACAAAGATGATGCGGTCTTAGTGGAAGCGAAGGCAACGATAAAGCGTGCTCTTACAGATTGAAAAAGGGTGATTACGATGTTATTAGGTATAATCGGGCCAGGAAGCATAGGTTTAATTCTTTTTCCCATTCTATTGATCCTTTTAATCGCTTATTATGTTAAATATTTTAATAGAAAACGCAATACAAAATAGATCAAAAAGGAAAAGAGAGCTGCAGCTCCAGCTCTCTCTTTAATTAAACTAAACGTTCAGTATCCCTCTCAGAACCTCAAAAATATAATCCGGTTGAATCCCGATTACATCGGGTTCTAATCCAGATCTGTTGATCCAGGCGGTCCGGAAACCAAATGATTTTGCACCTGTAATATCCCAAAAGTTCGAGCTCATAAATAATACCTCGTGCCGTTCCAATTCTAGTTTTTCGAGAGCATATTTATAGGCTGCTGCCGCTGGTTTGTACTGTTTCACATCATCGACAGATAAAATATCAAGCAAATTATGGAGCTCTCTTTTTTCAACAAGGGGCTCGAGCATGTTGTATGTACCGTTTGAATAGATGGTTCTTCTTTTTCCGTTATCTTTTAAAAGCTGAAGGGTTTCTATTACTTCCTCGTATACATCTAATTCTAGATACGAATCCATCAACTGCTCAATTTCATTTTCTTTGCATTCTTCATTCAGATTTTTTAAAGTATATAAAAGTGCATTTCGCGTCACATCAGAGAAAGGTTTGTAATTTCCTGTGATCTGATGAAGCATAAAATATTCGACTTGTTTTTTGCGCCATTGCTGACTGATCTCTTTTCCTTTACCCGGGAACAGGCGATCTGCCGTTTCCGAAACCGAATGGACATCAAAAAGAGTACCATAGGCATCAAATACATAAGCTTTTATTGTCATGAACAACACCACCTTACTCACACATCTTACCCGAAAAAGTAAGAACTCAAATCTCGAAAAAATATTTTAGAGGATTCAGGTAAAATTTTAACCTTTACGGGAATACATAACAATGAGGTGATCGATATGAAAATGCAATTGTACTTAATTTTTGGATTTATTTTTACCCTTGTGATTGCAACGTTTGCCGTCATTAATGTAGGCGATGTTGAAATCAATTATCTTTTTGGAACCGCAAAATGGCCGCTCGTACTTGTAATTCTAGGATCCGCAGGTATTGGAGGTTTGACGGTTGGTCTTTTCAGTTTAATGAAAATCATTCAGCTGCAAAGACAAGTTAAAAAGCTGCACGGACTTCATAATGAAAAAGAAACTTGGAATGCTAATCAGAAAAGAGAAACTGTAACAACAAAAAATGTGGAACAACCTCAAGAAATTCCTTATGAGAGAGCGGAAGAGAAATAAAAAAGAGTGAAGAAAGCGCTTCTAATGGAGAGCGCTTTTTTTATTGACTAAAAAAATAAACGAATAACCTCCTTCATATGCACAGACGGCTAGTCTTCTATGTACATAAAATGAGTACAGGGTGCAATATTTCCCTCGAATACAAATACGAAAAAAGGTGTAAAAATGCCAATTATTAATCCAAGTTTTGAAACGGGTAACTTCACCGGATGGACTGTAACTATACCAACAGGCGGTTCAGCCGCTGTTGTTACTTCATTTACAACTCCATTTGCTCCTACTCTTACTTTTAATCCGGTTAACGGTAATTTCTTTGCACTGCTTAAAACTGACGGTCCAGATAATTTTACCAGTGTTTCGCAAACATTTTCTGCATGTGCGGGCGATACAATTTCAGGATGGACCTTTTTTCAGTCTCCGGAAATTCCCATTACTCAATTTAACGATTTTGCGGAGGTACGAATTTTATTAGGAGCAGCTGTAGTAGCTACTCCTTATTTTGCTTCGGTCAACACAACAGGGGATACTGGTTGGGTTAATTGGACTCATACTTTTATTTCCCCTGGAACTTATACTTTAGTAGCGCGTGTCACTAATGTTGGACGTGCTGCATTTGATTCTTTTATGGGACTGGATGCAATCAGTTTAGTAACAGCACCGTTAACGATTACATGTCCAGGTAACATTACGGTATCCAATGATCCTGGAGAATGTGGAGCAGTCGTAAACTACCCAGATCCTATCGTTTCATGTCTTGGTGTTTCAAGCACTTGTTCACCACCATCTGGATCTTTCTTCCCAGCAGGAACGACAACGGTTACTTGTACTGCGACTGATGCTTCTGGTAATACAGCGACCTGCACGTTTACCGCAACAGTGAACGATACAGAGCCGCCAACCATTACCTGTCCGCCTAGCATCACAGTACCGAATGATCCTGGAGAATGTGGAGCAGTCGTAAACTACCCAGATCCTCTCGTTTCCGATAATTGTCCTGGTGTAACGAGTTCTTGTTCACCACCATCTGGATCTTTCTTCCCAGCAGGAACGACAACGGTTACTTGTTCTGCGACCGATGCTTCTGGTAATACAGCGAACTGCACGTTTACCGTAACTGTGAACGATACAGAACCGCCAACCATTACCTGTCCGCCTAACATCATAATAACTGGTGACCCAGATCTTGGCGGGGCAATTGTTAACTACTCAAATCCTGTCGTTTCCGATAATTGTCCAGGCGCTATCGCAATTTGTTCTCCGCCTTCAAGCTCCTTATTCCCATTCGGAACAACAACTGTAACTTGTACAGCGACTGATGCAGCAGGGAACACAGCTGCATGTTCGTTTACAGTAACTGTAGTAGAGCAAAGGTTCAGACTATCATCAAAAATGATAATAAATCTAAGGCTGAAATTACTTCAAAACCAACAAATTCGTATAGAAACGGACGAGAATGACTAACCATGAAATTCCTCATGAAATAGCTTAGGAAAAATAATTTTCTGTTGAAACTCTGAAAGCTTTAATGGGCTATTTTTCAGGGTTTTTTTATTTCTACATACTTAATTCCTCTAAATAATATTGATTTACCTCTTGAAAGCGGATTCAAATACCGTTAAGATAGAGAACAAATCACATCCGAAACGTTTTGGGGGATTGGAATTGGCCACTATTAGAGATGTTGCAAAGAAAGCTGGAGTATCAGTTACAACGGTTTCAAGAGCATTGAACGGATACTCAGATGTAAATGAAAAGACAAGAGAGAGAATAAAGGCGATCGCACAAGAATTAAAATACAGTCCAAATCTTTTAGCGAGAAGTCTTGTCATGAAGAAGACGAAGACGATCGGGCTGCTCGTTTCAGGATTACAAATCGAAGGAAGCAAAGATAACTTCACATATGAAGTATTGTGCGGTGTGAATGACTGTGCAAGTGAGATTGGATATGAGCTTGTCCTGTTAAGCACGAACTCGAAAAAACAGCAGGAAAAAACGTACAACCAGCTTTGTCAGGAGAGAAAAGTGGAAGGTGTGATCCTGCAGGGCATCAAAACGGATGATCCTTACTTAGAAGAAGTTTTGGAAAGCAAGATACCATGTATTCTGATCGACATTCCTGTAGAAGGGGAATCGGTTGGATATGTGACGACTGACAACAAGGCTGGTGCGAAGGAGGCAGTCGATCATCTGTTAAATCTCGGCCATCGGCACATCGGGATGATTAACGGACATAGTAAAGCATTCGTCAGTAAAGAGAGACTGCAAGGCTATGAAATGGCATTAGCAGATAGAGAACTGCCATTCAAAAAGGAATACGTTGTCGACGGAGCATTTTTAGAAAAAAGTGCTGAAGAAAAAGCGGAGGAGCTGCTGCAAAATTATCCCGAAATTACCGCATTATTTTGCGCGAGTGACCTGATGGCAATGGGAGCGATAAAAGCTGCGAAGAAACTGGGGAAACAACTTCCGGAAGAACTTTCGATCGTGGGATTCGATAACATCATTCTATCGGACTATTGTTCTCCAGCTTTAACGACTATCGCTCAAAATCGTTATCAGTTAGGTTATGAGGCGACCATTCTGCTGACGAACATGCTGGAAGGAAATAAGGAAAGCAAGATCAAAGTCCTGAACACAACTTTAATAAAAAGAGAATCTACTGCTGAAAACCACATCTAGTGGTTTTTCATTAACAATCGACCGAAAACGTTTCGGATAAACAATGAGGAGATGGAGGAAACACTTATGAACTACAGGGTAATCAAGGAGAATGACCTGTTTTTTTTAACGGATGACAAAGGAAATATACCGCAAGAAAATGATTATGGCTTAGGTCTCTATACAAAGGATACCCGTTTTCTAAGCAAGTTCGATGTGAAAATAAACGGTCAGGATCCAATTCTTCTTTCATCAAATGCTGATGAGAACTACATGGCCACCATTTTACTGACGAATCCTCATATGGAAGAGGACGGAATATTGATCCTATGGCGAGAATCGGTTGAAATTGAGCGTAAGCGTTTAATTTATGATGGTGTGCTTTATGAAACCATCCGGTTGAAAAACTATTATCCAAAGCCTGTTGATTTCAAAATCAGTGTTCATTTGGATGTTGATTTTACGGATATGTTTATCATTCGCGGCTTTCAGTCAGGCGAGGTCGGGAAGCGTTCTGGAGAAGAAGTCACGAAGACGAATCTTACTTATTATTATGAAGGCGTAGATCAAATCAAACGGACAACAAAAGTTAGTTGGAATCGTGAAGCGGCATCTGCAGACAAAAATGGTTCAGTAGAATTTGATTTTCACTTAAATCATGGTGAAGCCCAGGCGGTCACCTTTACTATCGCACCTGAAATTGACGGGGAAAAAGGTACTGTGATTTCCCCTGAAGATGCACTTAGCAAACTGAAGGCTTCATATAGTCACTGGGAATCGGTAACGACGAGTATTCATACGGACTTAGAACCTCTTCAACGATTAGTAGACAGAGGAATTATGGATTTGCGAGTTTTGCTTACTGATATTGGACAAGGTCCTTTTCCCGTAGCGGGACTCCCATGGTTCGGTGTTCCATTCGGCCGGGACAGTTTGATTGCAGCACTGCAGATGCTTTCATTTAATCCAGGTATCGCAAAAGGAACGTTATTGACTATGGCTTCGCAGCAAGGTACAAAAGTGGATCCGTGGCGGGATGAACAGCCAGGAAAGATCATGCATGAGATCCGTTACGGGGAACTCGCTGCAACTAACCAGATTCCTTTCACTCCTTATTATGGAACGATTGATGCTACACCCCTGTTTCTCGTTCTTTTATCCGAATACACAAAATGGACGGGAGATCTTGCATTAGCTGAGGAGCTTGCCGGTAACGTAGAAGCCGCACTCCACTGGATCGATGAATATGGTGACCGTGATAAAGATGGCTTTGTGGAGTATCATCAAGAATCTAGCAAAGGGATCGCCAACCAGGGCTGGAAAGATTCCGGCGATTCGATCGTTCACATGAATGGAGATTATGCAGAATCTCCTATCGCTTTATCTGAAGTGCAAGGCTATGTGTACCAAGGGAAGATAGGGATCGCTGCGATTTATGAAGCGCAAGGAAGAACGGAAGCAGCAGCTAAACTCCGTGAACAAGCCCAACTGTTAAAACTACGGTACGATAAGCATTTTTGGATGGAGGATAAGCAGTTCCACGCAATTGCTCTGGACAAAGAAAAAAATCAGGTAGGGACGTTAACATCGAACCCAGGACATGTCCTTTTTGCAGAAATGCTGGACGATCATAAAGCGAAAGCAGTCATTGAAAAGCTTGTGACGCCAGTTTTCAATTCAGGTTATGGCATACGCACGATGGCAGAAGGGGAAGCGGGATATAATCCGATGAGCTATCATGATGGAAGTATTTGGCCGCATGATAACAGCATGATCCTTCTCGGAATGAGCAAGCTCAACTATCAATCACATGCCAACAAAGTCATCAATGGTTTGATGGAAGCGGCACGACATTTTGAATACGACCGCTTGCCGGAACTATTTTGCGGATATGATACATCGGCAGGACGTGCAGTAAAATATCCAGTGGCATGCTCACCTCAAGCATGGGCAGCGGGAACACCACTAGTATTTATTCAAACGATTCTTGGACTATTTCCAGATGCACTCAAGAAAGAAATCCATCTATCTCCTAAACTGCTAGACAATATGAACGAATTAAAAGTAGAGAAAATTAAGATTGGCAGAGGATATCTGTCAATAGAGGTTTGCAGCGAAAGCGGAAATACACGTGTCGTGATCAATGAAAATACGACGGGGTATAAGGTTATTCAGAAAGAGCAGCACACATCACTATTTTCATAAGAAAGGAGATTTTCTATGATGAAATCCAAAAAGTGGCTAAGTGCAGCGGGCATTTCAACTCTATTAATGTCTATTGTACTCACTGGATGCGGTAATGGGGATGACGAATCGAAATCTGGTAAAACAGAAATCGTTCTAAGTGGATGGGGCGGAAATCCTGTCGAGAAAAAACTTTTGAATGAAGTTCTTGCCGATTTTGAAAAGAAGCACCCTGATATCAATGTCAAACTGAATACGATTAATGATCAGTATATGGATGTGCTGAAAACACGGTTGATCGGCGGTACTGCGGCTGATGTATTCTATCTGGATGCGTTTGAAGCCCCTGCTTTAATTGAGACAGGTGCTGTCGAACCGCTAAACAAATATGTAACAAAAGACTTTGACACCGATGACTTTGAGAAGCCGATGCTGGATGCTTTTAAAGATAATGGTGAACTTTATGGACTTCCAAAGGATTACTCAACGCTCGCCCTTTTTTATAATAAAAAAATGTTTAAAGAACATGGAATCAAACAGCCCCCAAGAACGTGGGAAGAGATGGAAGCAACAGCAAAAAAGCTGACTGATGCAGAAAAACAAGTGTACGGATTCGGTTTTATGCCTCAGATTGAGCGTATGTTTTATTTAGCAGAATCGGGCGGCGGACAAGTAATCACGGACGGACGTGCCACTTTCGCGAATGACAAAGTGGTCAATGCCATTCAGCCCGTAGTAGATATGCATTTAAAAGATAAATCTGCTGCATCTCCTTCAGAAGTTGGTGCAGGGCAATCGGCAGGTGAGATGTTCGGACGCGGCAAGGCAGCTATGGTAGTGGAAGGGAACTGGAACATTCCATTCTTGGAGGATACTTTTCCTGATCTAGAATACGGAACAGCAGAACTGCCAACGGTTGATGGGAAGAAAGGAACGATGTCTTTCACAGTTGGCTATGCTATGAACGCTGAATCTAAGCATAAAAAAGAATCGTGGGAATTGATTTCTTATCTGACTGGCAAGGAAGGAATGAAAAAGTGGACGAGTAAGGGATTTGCATTGCCAACCAGAAAGTCAGTTGCAGCTGAACTCGGATATGACAAGGACGAATTGCGCGCACCTTTAGTTAAAGGAGCTGATTATGCAACAGTCTGGCAGGATGGACCGTCACTTCCGATTGTCATGAACAATTTTAACAACCAGTTTCTAAGTGCATACCTCGGCGACAGGCCGTTGAAAGAAGCATTAAAAGACGCTGAGAAACAAGCGAATCGAGAAATCAAAGTTACAGAATAACGGAAACGAAGTGAGGTGACTGAACATGAGACCATTTTCAAAAAGGGAGAGAAGAGAAGCCGGCCAAGGTTATTTGTTCCTGCTTCCGGCACTGCTCATTCTTGGTGTCTTTGTAATCGCTCCAATTCTATATGCAGTTTTTCTATCCTTTCATAAAGTGGAGCTGATCGGCGGAGCTAGCTATGAGTTTCGCGGACTTGATAACTTTAAAAAGGTTACTTTTGATGACCGCGCCATTATCGCATTGAAGAACACTGCCATTTATGTTGCTGTCGTTGTTCCGGCACAGACATTTCTGGCACTGGTGCTTGCAGCTTCACTTAACGCCGGGCTTAAAGGACAGAAGTTTTTCAGAGTCGTTTACTTTTTGCCGACATTAACGTCATCCGCAGTGTTAACCCTGATTTTTATGTGGATGTATAACCAAAATGGTTTGATTAATTTTGTACTGAAATTTCTGCACCTGCCAACCTATAACTGGATTGGTGATCCTGATGTTGCGCTTATTGCCATTATGATAATGAACATTTGGGCGACTGCGCCGTTTTTTATGGTGATCTATCTTGCTGCACTTCAGGATATACCAGACAGCCATTATGAAGCTGCAGAGCTGGATGGAGCTGGTACAGTTCAGAAGTTCTGGCACATTACAGTTCCGAACCTTCGACCTGTTACTTCCTTTGTTGTGATCATGGGACTGATCGGAACGTTTCAGCTATTTGACCAGTCGTATATTTTCTCAGCAGGATCGGGCGGACCTAACAATTCTACCTTGACTGTTGTTCTTTTAATCTATCAATATGCATTTAAAACACTAGGTACGATGGGATATGCTACAGCGATTGCATTCATGCTGGCGATCATTATCCTGACAGCGACACTTCTGCAGC
Source organism: Bacillus sp. NEB1478 (assembly GCF_031582965.1). Lineage (NCBI taxonomy): Bacteria > Bacillati > Bacillota > Bacilli > Caryophanales > Bacillaceae > Bacillus > Bacillus sp. NEB1478. The sequence continues at coordinate 2,625,576 of NZ_CP134049.1, read as the reverse complement.
GCAAATTCTCTAAAGAGGAATCACTTTACTAAGGAGGGGATACCATGAAAAAACGATCGGCTGGAAGAAAAACTCTTTATGTTCTTTTGATCATATATGCGATCATCACTGTCATTCCGTTTTTATGGGCACTATCTTCTTCCTTTAAGTCACTAGGGGAAATTGTAAGCGGATCGATCAACTTTATTCCAAAAGACTTCACGTGGGATAATTATAAACAGATTTTTTCAAAGGAACCGTTATTCGGCAGATGGCTTTTTAATAGTCTTTTCATCGCAACTGTAGGTACATTGCTCAACTTATTGTTTAATTCAATGGCAGGCTATGCACTTGCCCGGCTCAGTTTCCCGGGAAAAAAGAGTATTTTCCTGATCATTCTCGCTGTGCTGATGATTCCGTTCCAGGTTACACTCATTCCGAACTTCTTGATTTTAAAAGAGTTAGGCTGGCTGAACTCGTACCAAGGGATGATCATACCTGGCGCGGTTAACGCGACGTTCATTTTTATGATGAGACAGTTCTTTGTAAACTTCCCGAAAGAAGTAGAAGAAGCTGCTGCAATCGATGGACTCGGTAAATTCGGAACATTTTTCCGTATTGTACTGCCGCTCGCAAAGCCAGCATTAGCTGCACAGACGATCTTTGTGTTTATGGCTATTTGGAACGACTTTATGAGACCGCTCATTATTTTGTCTGATCAGGATATGTTCACACTGCCGCTCGGTTTGAACTCGTTCAAAGGGCAGTTCATCAGTTACTGGAACTACATCATGGCAGCATCAATGGTATTCACACTGCCAATTATCATACTGTACGCCTTCTTTAACCGGTATTTTATAAAAGGCATTAAGTTTACCGGGGATAAATAGAGTTATTGAGAGGATTGTCCTGTTCGGGCAATCCTTTTTTTTGTTGGGAAATGGTTAATCCAACGGGTTTTACAGATATTCCAACGGATTCAAACGATAATTCAACGGAAACAGGCAATAATCCAACGGGTTTTAATCATAAAGTCCCGAGTCGACAAAAGTTGACACAGTCACCCGTGAACAAAAAGGAATTTAGCGAGTTTTAAAGAATTAGTGTATCTGATAGAAAAGAAGAATAGGTGAATAACTTGATAAAAGATATGCATTATTTAAGACAAGCCGCGGTGCTTTATGGAACAGAAGTTGAGGAATTACAGCCCATTACTGAAGGATTTCAAAATGAAATCTATCAATTTTCAAAAAACAGCACTGAGTGGATAGTAAGAATTACGGCAGGTAAACATAAATCGGAGCATTCGATCAAAAGCGAGCTTGAATACATCCAATTTCTAAAGAGATGCGACATTTCAGTAAGTGAACCCGTTCCATCAATGAAAGGGAACCTGATTGAGGAATTACGATGCAATGGTGAATCCTATTATTGCTCAGTATTTGTAAAAGCAGAAGGCGGACCCATTCGTGTTCAAGATCCTGCTCAATGGAACGCGTCTTTGTTTAAAAATTGGGGCGAATTGCTTGGCCGTTTACATCAGGTAGGAAAACAATATGAAATTGAATTAACAGATGTGCAAGTAAAAAGACCTCGGTGGAGTGAGGAACATCCATATAACCATGAGTTTTTTTTGAATTTGAAGCCTGGTGCTGTGAAAGAAAAGTATGAATCCGTTGTTTCCGCACTTCATACATTTCCGATGGACGCAAATCATTTTGGACTTATACATAACGATTTTCACCAAGGTAATATTTTTGTAAAGGATGGAACAATTACGTTATTTGATTTTGATGATTGTTCTTACTTTTGGTTCGCCTATGATGTTGCGGCTGCTTTTTATCATGCCTATTGGCAGCATACTTCTTTTAATGGACCCGATCCAACATTTGATCAAACATTTCTTGTGCCTTTTTTGAAGGGCTATGCTAAAGGTAATATCTTATCAGAAGAACTTATCGATCAGATTCCCTTTTTTCTCAAATTAAGAGAACTGTTTTTATATCAGCTCTTTCACAAAGTGTGGAACATAAATCATCTCGAGGACTGGCAGGCATATACGATCAATAACCTGAAGAAAAACATCGAAGCAAATACCGTTTATGCTAGTTTAGATCAAAACCGAATACTACAAATTAAAAAAGCATTAAACGTGTTTGATAAATAAGACTCAAAAGGGGCAGCGATGCTCCTTTTGAGTCTTATTTTGATTTGTATTGAGCAGGGAATCCAAAACGAGTAAATGGAGTAACGTCATTTGGGGCATCTGTACATAACAGCAAACTGAAACCGCGATGGGAAATAAATAGTTTGGGGTCTGTCCCTCATCTTTTATGTCAACCTAATATTTTTGTTGGTTGACGAAAATAAAAACCTCCGCTACTCTTAAATGGTAAACAGTTTATACATACATATGGAGGTTTATTGAGATGACAACGAGAAAAAAGGGGTTAAAAACAATTGATCTTACGCTGATCGGGATGTTTGTTTCATTGATGGCAATCGGGGCAAACATTACGAATATCTTTCCGTTCATGGTTGTTGGCGGGGTACCGATCACTTTGCAGACGTTTTTCTGTATTTTAGCAGGCGCATTATTAGGAAGTCGCTTAGGTGCGATTGCGATGAGTATTTATGTAGTGGTTGGATTAGTTGGTGCACCCGTTTTTGCACAGTTTAAAGGTGGGTTTGCGACGGTTGTCAGTCCAACTTTCGGGTTTTTGCTATCTTTCATATTAGTTGCTTATGTAACCGGTCTTATTATTGAGAAAAAGGACAGTAAAAATTCGTATATTCTTGCTACTCTTGTTGGTTTGGTCATCAATTATGTTGTTGGGACGAATTTAATGTTCTTCGCTTATAAAATGTGGGCTGCAGCTCCAGATGGTTTTACATACAAGATGGCATGGGCATGGATGATGGTTCCACTTCCAAAAGACATCCTTTTAGCGGTTTGTGCAGGATTAATCGCTCCAAGAATCAACATAGCTAGAAGAAAAACAATGTCACATCACACAAAACATGCATCATAACAGGGAGGACAAACAATGATTTGGAATCTGCTAGCGGAAAAGGTTTTGGCGGGAAATGAAATCACGGACGAAGAGGCACTTTCTATTTTGGAATGCCCTGATGAAGACTTGCTATTACTCTTACACGGAGCATATCAGATCCGGAAACATTATTATGGGAATCTAGTAAAGCTGAACATGATCATCAATACGAAGTCAGGTGCTTGTCCGGAAAACTGCGGATATTGTTCACAATCGATTGTCTCAACAGCTCCGATCGAGACGTATAGAATGATGGATAAAGACGAGATGGTAAAAGGAGCAGAGCAAGCCTATAACTTGAACGTTGGCACGTATTGTATCGTGGCCAGCGGACGCGGTCCAACTAACCGGGATGTAGATAAAGTAGTGGAAGCTGTGAAAGAAATAAAAGATACATACGGAATGAAAGTGTGCGCTTGCTTAGGGATCTTAAAGCCAGAACAGGCTGCTCGTTTAAAAGAAGCAGGTGTAGACCGCTACAATCATAACTTGAACACTTCTGCCAGAAACCACGAGAACATCACGACATCTCATACGTATGATGACCGTGTAAATACAGTTAATGTAGTAAAAGAAAGCGGAATCTCACCTTGTTCTGGTGTCATTGTTGGAATGAAGGAAACGAAGCAAGATGTGATCGATATGGCGAGAAGTTTGAAGGTACTGGATGCCGATTCGATTCCGGTTAATTTCTTGCATGCGATCGATGGGACGCCTCTAGAAGGTACAGATGATCTGGATCCTCGTTATTGCTTAAAGGTACTTGCGCTTTTCCGTTATATCAATCCTACAAAAGAAATCCGCATTTCAGGCGGCCGTGAAGTGAACTTAAGAAGCCTGCAGCCATTCGGACTTTATGCTGCAAATTCGATTTTCGTAGGAGATTATTTAACAACAGCCGGTCAAGAATCAACGGCTGATCATAAAATGCTCGAAGATATGGGATTTGAGATCGATAAAACACCAGTTACAGCACAATAAAACAAGTAAGCTATTTTTAGTTATCATTTGAAATGCCGCTCTCAGTCTTGCTACAATAGGAACTATTCTATTTTATAGTAGCAATGGGAGTGGTTTTTTTTGGAGAAATGGCTGGAGAAAATAAATTGGGCTAAATTATTGCTCGATGCTGGAATATGGGCAGGTAAGTTTTTATTAATAATCGTGCTCTTTTTCATCATAAGATCGATTGGCAGAAGCGTAATCAACCAGATGTTTAGTCGTGCTGCTACACATAGAAAGATGCCGAGCGGCCGAGTGATTACACTGCAAAAACTGATTATTAACTTGTTTTCTTATATTTTAATCTTTATTTTTGCCGGAATTGTATTTAAACAGTTTGGTCTCGAGATCGGTACATTGATCGCAGGTGCAGGTGTTGTCGGACTGGCGATTGGTTTCGGTGCACAAGGACTAGTAAGTGATGTTGTTACAGGTTTCTTTATTCTTTTAGAAAAACAAATGGATGTCGGTGATTACGTTACGATTGGCGGTGTGGATGGAATTGTAGAGGAAGTAGGACTCCGAACAACTCATATCCGGTCGTTTGACGGAACGCTTAATTACATGCCAAACCGTGAGATCAGCACACTGGCCAATCATTCACGCGGAAATATGCGCGCGCTTGTTGATATCGGGATTGCCTATGAAGAGGACATTGATACCGCGATCCAAGTACTGCAAGAGGCTTGTGATAAAGTAAAAGCAAACAATGACAGTATTTTCGAAGGGCCAAGTGTGCTGGGGGTTCAAACATTAGGCTCGTCAGATGTTGTAATCCGCATCATTTCAAAAACAAGGAATGGGGAACAATGGGCAGTTGAACGCCAGCTGCGTCAATCCTTGAAAGAAGCATTAGATGCAAATAATATTGAAATTCCATATCCACATCAAGTTGAAGTGAGAAAAGTGGAGAAAAAATAAGGAACTTGAGGATGGTGATCCTCAAGTTTTTTTATTGTGAAATAAGAATTAACAGTCAAAATCCGCCTAGAAATTATTGACATTTATAGTAAATAAGCGTAAGGTAAACACATAAACTAATCTCTAAATATTTCTAAAATTTCGTATTTGTATTTTAAGTGTTTTTCCTTATTATTTTGCGGGTAAGAATAGTTGAAGAGATTTTTCAGGAGGGATCGAGCGTGTCAGGCGACCATCAAAAAAGGGATAACCTTATTGCGAACTTATTGCGGCATGATATATACAAGACAAAAGATGGCCGGCAGCTGTACGAGCTTACTTTAGAAGATCTGGAACAACAGTATCAGGATATTCTTTCGCCAGCTGTTCAGGAAAAAACAACTTGAATCATTAAAATAATGGCAAACTGACTCATGGAGGTTGAATTGGAACCTGGAGGAGTCAGTTTTTTATTTTGTGTGAAGCTAAAATGGATTATGAATCCACGAATCCTGCGAAATCAGTCAAAAGGACTACCACCGCTTCTTACCTTCAGTCACCGCAGCAAGGAATCCTACCAAAACGCAGGTGAATCATACCAAATGAAAGTACAATCCCTCAAACTCAATTTCCAATTCTACGAAAGTAAATCCTCACCACTTTCCGATAGTTGAATAATATATATAAATCATATCGACTTAATCGGAATTAAAGTGAGGAATCAAAATGCATTTAGGAACTGGTGTGTTTATTCAGAAATTTATCCAATCACCCTTACAGGTAGGCAGTCTCTTTCCGAGTTCGAAAACTTTAGCTAAGAAAATGACATCTATCGTAAACTGGAACAACATAAGAGAAGTGGCTGAATTAGGGGCAGGTACAGGCGTGATTACAAAAGAAATTGTAAATTCGATGGCTGCAGATACTTCTTTGTATATTTTTGAAAAAGACATAGAGATGCGTGAAGGTCTTCAATTGGAATTTCCTCAGTGTTTCGTTCATGAGGATGCCAGCCGCATGACAGATAACATACAGGAAGGAACACTTGATGCCGTTTTTTCAGGATTGCCTTTTGCAAATTTTAATCAAACAGTGCGCAAACAAATTGTTGAAGAAGCTTATCGAGCACTAAGGCCAGGAGGGGTAATGGTTGCCTTCCAGTATTCAACTCAAATGAAAAGTACATTTCAATCGTACTTTAAAGAAATTGAAATTTCATTCGTTCCAAAAAACTTTCCACCAGCCTTTGTATATCTTTGTGAAAAATAAAAAAGAAGAAGTCCAAATAAAGAAAGACTTCTTCCAACATACATAATTCAAATGAACTTAAATGCCGCTCTATCGATAGGAATGATCCAGATGATCCGAAATGAGATGTTTATGGACCATGGCTTCCATACAGGTTGTAATAAGTGCAATTAAAAATGAACCCCATAATGAAATTTCGACCGCCGGAAGAATGAGAGCCAATAAGTAAACTAAAATAAAAGTAGCTGCAAAATCAATAAACAACTGTTTTCCATAAGTAATTCGAGGGATCACAACATATTCCATCACGACACCGATTGGAGCTAAAACGGCTGTAAACCAAATGATCGGATAGACAAGCCTAAAATCAACACTCTTAAATAAAAAATTGCACAGGACTAGAATGAGAGGAATACCTATGATTTTTATCATTAAGCTTTGCAAAAACTTTCACTCCTTTTACAAGTTGTTATTTTGCTGACTGATTTCAGCTTCTTTTAAATATTGGTTTGCTTCTTCAATACTTTTATGGGAATCGACAGAGTCTCCTCGATATGCATCAGATCGTTTAAGTCCAGGGTTTTGCTTTTTCTCGCGTTTATCATCTGTCATTATGCTTGCCTCCTCAGCAACATATTAATTAGTTTTATTATCAGAATGAGCGTTCCATCCTGCTTTTATACCTTTTTTCAAAAGTTCTTAAGTGAAGTGTCATAAAATAGGTAAAGTCCGGGTATTACTTTTTGTAAGAAAGTATGAATAGGAGGCGGGAGATGTGGAGTATTCGCTGTACAAAAAAGACGGGAAGTTTCCATGTGATGTTACGGTCGATTATGAAAACATGGTCTTTACGATTCGAGACAGCGACACAACTGGTGAGGTGTTTAATAGTGCAAGTGAAGTTGCCGATTGGATTAGACAACATTGGAAAGTCGAACAATTTCAGCAGCCTGATGACTATTATGACTTAATGAAACAAATAGAATCCATTGAAAGAGGAAGTTTAAATAACGAATAAAAAGATCGGGTGAAATTCACCTGATCTTTTTTTGATGAATAATAAGCATCGAATCTCATTATAGTTTTTGATGGAAAATCATGACATAATTAAAGGAGATGATAAAAAAGGGGAAGAGATAATGAAAACAAGTGAATTTGAAAAGCTGACAGCATCATTATTTGGTGAATGGCTAACTACCTTTAAAGATGAGGGAGAATATGGCTTTACTTACCGTGTTGAAAAAGAGATCAAAAGGATTGCTTATGCTACGAATCTAACTCCAGAAACGGTGGAAAAAGCAGCAAAATCAAATGCTGACCTTTTACTCACCCATCATGATGCTTGGGATTTTCTTTATGGAATGAGAGAAGTATGTACTGCAGAATTAGAAAAAAATGAGATCACACATTACTTTACTCATTCCCCGCTCGATTTTGTACAATTTGGAACGTGTACTTCTTTGTTTGAAAAAATTCAGATTGACGAGATAACCAGCTACTCAACTTGCCGAAATGATAAAGACTACCCAGGAATCGGCATATTCGAAACGGCTGTCCCTTTTGCTGAACTGAAAGAGCGACTTGAAAAAGTCTTGAATGAACCTGTTAAAGCTTGGCAGAATAATGACCGGCTTGTAAAGAAAGTAGCGATCTTAACTGGAGCAGGAAATAATAGTGATTTTATAAAATATGCAGTGGAGCAAGGCTGTGACGCATTTATTACAGGTGAAAGAACGCTGTATTCTGTGCAGTATGCAAATTTTACAGGGATAAATTTATATGTGGGAAGCCATACCTTTACCGAAGTATTTGGGGTAGAAAGTTTCGCAAAAAAGGTACAAGAGGCGTTTCCTGAAACCGAACTTATTCTTATTGAAGAAAAGCACACAGAAGCAAACGACAAATGTCTCGTTGGTTAAGAAGATTTTTATTGCTTATTTCAGTTGGGTTAGCTTGCTTCATTGTTTATTTTGTTACACATTTTCACACAACAAGGGATGGGGCTTATCAAGAACTAACTCATTGTGATAAAACTTATATCCAGCTAAGCGATGACCGATATGTGCTTGTAATCGATAATGAAGGAAATTTTTCGTTGGCTATAACAAAAATTATTTATCCGTTCGGCTTTTATAAAGATTATGAAGTTTTTCCGACTACCCTAAATCTCCATGATAAACTTCCGAAAGTCGGTGTTTCTTATTCGGCTATTTCAGCTTCTAAAGAACTCTATTTTGGTATTACAGATCGAACCGACATTTCCTTTATGGCTTCTGTTCCAAACTTAAGCTTTTCTGATAAAGAATACTTGAAGAGAGAAGCAGTATCATTAGTTCCATTAAAAAATCAAAAGAAATTTTGGTACAACTATGAACCATCTAAAAAGGGAAAGCCTCCAGAACACATACTGTTTTTAAATGACAATAAAGAAATAGTGAAAGTTTGGTAATAAAGAAAGTCTCCACAAGGGGGCTTTTTTCTATTTATTAAGGTGAATGATGTAACAGAATAGGGGAATTCTATGAATTGAAATATAGGTATATTAGGGAATTTAGCGAATATAAGCATATCGTTTTTATGTTACATAATATAGTGTTATAATAAGGTTAAGTAACATAGTTAAGGTGATGATCCTGATGGAATATGTGGAAGCATTAAGGGATATAAAGCAGATTAATGCGATCAAACGCTATTTGAAAAAACAATCAGAACGGGACTATGTTCTTTTTGTGTTTGGTATTAATACAGGATTAAAAATTACTGAAATTCTTTCAATTAAAGTAGATGACGTTATGGAGGAGGATTTCATGATCAAACCATTTTATTGCCTGTCCTCTAAAGAAGCAGAGATCTCTAAAGATATTTATCTAAATGAGACCGTTCGGAAAATTCTTCAGCATTATATACTTCATACTGATCTAAATTGCCAAGATTATTTGTTTTCATCTAGAAAAACAAAATTACCGATTTCACGGCAGCAAGCATATCGGATCATCCATCAAGCTGCTGAAGAGGTAGGAATTAAGGGGAAGATCGGTACGAACTCAATGCGGAAAACGTTTGGATTTCATGCGTACAAGCGGGGCATCGCTATTTCACTTCTGCAAAAACACTTCAATCATTCAAGTCCATCTGAAACATTAAAATATCTAGGCATTTCAAAAGAAGAAAAAATCAAAACAGAGATAGATGTCAGACTTTGATTGATTCCTTAATGTAAAACAAAAATACGTTAAAGGAGGAGTTAGTGTGAACATGAAAGAAAAGATTGTAACGAGGGGGAATAACTCATGACTGAAGAAGCACAGATCAATGAGGGAATGATTGAACAGCTGAACAGACAGCACCGTAAATTAACAAAAGGAAAACTTGCAATCCGTGCGGTTTTAATCACATTTGGAGCTATCCTAATGGCAGTGGGGCTTGAAATCTTTTTAATTCCAAACCATGTAATTGATGGCGGCATAACAGGTATATCCATCATGCTTTCTCATATTACCGGCGTTAAATTGGGAATCTTCCTCTTTCTATTCAACCTTCCTTTTATTTATATGGGCTATAAACAAATTGGCAAGACATTTGCATTTTCAACATTATATGGCATTATTGTCCTTTCTTTTGCAACATCATTTCTGCATCCAGTACCGGCATTTACTGAAGATTTGCTCCTTGCAACGGTGTTTGGAGGCATTTTTATCGGTATCGGAATCGGTATGGTTATCCGAAGCGGTGGTTCACTTGACGGAACTGAAATACTGGCTATTCTTTCAAACTCCAGAATTCCATTTTCCGTCGGTGAAATTATCATGTTCTTTAACATCTTTATTTTAGGAGCAGCTGGTTTCGTGTTCTCATGGGACCGTGCGATGTACTCATTAATTGCTTATTTCATTGCTTATAAAACGATAGATGTGACAATTACCGGTCTAGAAGAGTCCAAATCAGCGTGGATCATCAGTGATAGCCACGAAGAGATTGGAGAAGCGATTCTTCACAGACTTGGGAGAGGCGTTACGTATCTAAAAGGTAAAGGCGCGTATACTGGAGATGATAAAGGAGTCGTGTTCTGTGTCATCACACGTTTGGAAGAAGCTAAACTAAAAGATATTGTAGATGAATTCGACACCAGTGCCTTTCTTGCGATTGCCGATATTGCTGAAGTAAAAGGCGGCCGATTTAAGAAAAAAGGAATTCATTAAGAAACAAAAAACGCCTGTCGGGGGCGTTTTTTTAATTGATCATTATTAAACTTTAATTGTGCTAAATAGCCATTCGGCAGCGTCATGTATATTTTCAGCTGTGTAATCTGGCTGTACGGGAGAATGAAGATGGTTTTCTTGCCAGGAAGCAGCTCCCGATCCAGTTAAAACCAATATGGCAGTACAGCCTACCTTCTTTGCTGCCTCAATATCTGTCCACCTGTCTCCGATAACGGCACATCGAGTTAAATCCAGCTGATGTTCAAAGGCAGCTTTGTCAAGCATTCCTGTACCAGGCTTGCGGCAAAAGCACCCATCCCGATGATGATGTGGACACAGATAAATTCCTTCAAATCCAAATCCTTTAAGTTCCTTTATGAAGTCTTCTTCTTTTGCCATGCCTTGACTAATGCCAGGCTGGTTCGTGAAAGAGAAGACACGTATTCCTTGTTTTTGAAATGATTCTATCGCTTTTTTCGTAAAAGGAAAAAGTTTCAGTTCACCAGGATATTCGATTTGCATTGAACCTCCGATTGTTCCATCACGATCTAGAAAAACAGCTTGCAAAGTCATTTTATTCACCTCGGTTCAATAATCTTTGGAAATGGTTGCATTCGGACATTTTTCTGCTAACAAAGTGAGAAAACCATCACGGTCTTTTGGCGAAATTAGCGCCATACCGAAAACGTGCAGGATCTCGATCCGCTTAAGTGACAAAGCTGGACTTGATATTGGATTTCTGGATTTCCGCGCAGACTTGATTTCATAATAAAGAATCTTTTTCCGAATGGGTCCTGAACGAATAATCAGCTCCTTATCACCTAATACATAATAAGTTGTTTTCATAAGCCATATAAATAATCCACTGAAGAGAACAGCAAGAAGTATGGTAACCAATGCTTGATTCATACTGGCATTCCCTTTTAAAACAGGAACTAATGCACTGCCGAAGCTGATTGCAAAAGCACCAAAAATGAGAATTACGAGCCACAGATCAATTTTTGATTCGAATTTCATAATTGTCCCCTTTCTATAAAAAATTCTATATTCTTAATTTCCAGTATATAGTAAAATGGTGTTTGGATGTTAAACCGAGAATAAGAAATGAGGAGATATTTTGCAAATCTTATTGATCAGACACGGAGAATCAGAGGCTGATATTTTACAAGTTCATGAAGGAAGAGCAGATTTTGAATTAACGGATAGAGGGCGAAAACAAGTTAGAGCAATGGCTGAAAAAGTAAATAAAGATTATTTGCCAGAGATTATCTATGCAAGTACTTTAAAAAGGGCTCGTGAAACAGCAACCGTATTATCTGAAGTTACAGGTGTTCCTTTACAACTCGAGGAAGAACTGATGGAATACAACAATGGAGTTCAAGCTGGCCTCGGTTTTGAAGAAGCAAAAAAATATCCAACACCTGTTTACTTGCATGATCGGTACGAAGAAGGAGAATCACATATCGAATTCCGGATGAGAATTGAAACAATCTTTTCCAAAATAATATCCGCTTCCACACAAGAACGTATCGCGATCGTAGCGCACGGCGGGGTGATAAACTGTTTATTGCGCTCCTATTTTCACATGCCCATTTCACAGGATTTCTATTTCTTAAATGGGGATACTGGTATTAGTTTATTGGAGATTAGAGGTTCAAAAAAGGTTGTCCATTTTCTTAATAATACAAGCCATCTGGATGTTGACGAAGAGCTTAAGTCTTTTTAAGCTCTTTTTTTTATTATAGTTTAGATCAAATGGAACTTTTTGTATGATTGTTCGTATAGATGATTAGAAAGAAAATGAGTAAGAGGGGCTAAAGAATGAACATCTTTTTATTTTCCATTATCGCAGGTATCTTTTCGGCATTGATCGTTTCACCGTACTCGATCAATAAAAGAAAAAAATCCACGATGAAAGAAGGAGAAAACTACTTAGCGGGAGCAATTATAGGTACATTAATATTGACCATCCCAATGGTTTTCCTATTCTATTACATTACAAATCTAGACCGAAATCTATCATCTTTATGGTTATTAGCAATCATAGTAACAGCAATCGGGGCGTTCTTTGCGACTGGAAAAGAGCGGATGATCAAATTAATTCTATTTGGATTTAGTATTATAGTAGGTATCTTTTTCTTTACCGCTTTCCTGTTTAATGCAAATGAAAAATATGATACAGCTAAAATGACACAGAAGACAGAGATTGAGACGTTTGATGAAAAAGAAACGCCTGCAAGTGTTCCGCCGAAATTCGCACGAAATAAGATGAGAAAATCGTTTGGGCAGGTGCCGAACACGAGCTTTTATGAGCTTGGAAATTTGCAGATACAAAAGGTGAACGGAAAGTATGTCTACATTGCCCCAGTTGAATTTTCAGGACTGTTTAAGTGGTGGAAAGGTGATGTTACACCAGGGTATTTTATGTTGAGTGCTACTGATTCTTCAGATAACCCTAAGTTTGTCAAAGAGAAAATGGCGTACACTCCATCTTCTTTTTTTGGTAAAAACGTTGAAAGGCATATGCGTTTAAACTATCCAGAATACATTTTTTATGGTGATCCTCAATTAGAGATCGATGATGATGGAAAACCATACTATATTCGTTCATATGGAGAATTTGTATCCGCACGGAATGGTTTTGATGTGAAAGGTCTTGTTTTGGTTGATCCAAAGACTGGCCTAACGAAAGAGTATAAAATTAAAGATGTTCCTTCGTTTGTAGACGGTGCTGTATCTCCTGAGGCAGTCAGTCTTCAAAATAGTTATTTTGGGAACTACGTGCACGGCTACTGGAATAGTTTATTTGGGAAAAAAGATGTGAAGCTGCCTTCAGATGAAGGTACTGAAGCAAATGTGAGCCCTATTTTTGATGAAGATGGAGAAATGTATTATTTCACAGATTTCACGAGTCCAAAAGAAGGTGTAGACTCAATGCTTGGTTACTCGTTAACAAACGCGAGAACAGGTAAAGCGACTTATTATACGGGGAACTTAAAAGAGTCATACATGGATTCACAAGGTGCCCTGCAGATCATCGAAAAAAGATTCATAGAAAAGAAGTGGGACGGTGAGATGCCAGTTCTGTATAACTTCTACGGTGAAGCAAGCTGGCTGACACCTGTGTTGGACTCGAACGGTTTCCTGCAAAACTATTTTATCGTGTCAGCTGCAAACCCTGAAATTTCAGCTTTTGCTAATACTCCTAATGATGCGCTGAAACAGTATAAGACTGCACTTCAAAGAGGCGGAAGTTCTGTTGATGGAAGCTCGAAAGCAGATGCTAAGCAAGTAAGCGGTACAGTGGTTCGTGTGTACAAAGAAAAATCAGGTGAATTTACGTTGGCGTCGTTCTTATTAGACAATCGTTAAAGTTATATCGTATCTTCTGAAAACAGCCCACTCGCAATCTACCTAAAAGAAGGAGACAAAGTAGGGTTAACCTATTTAGATACCGGCGAAACCTTTATGCCGGTAAAAGAGCTGAAGATCGCAGGACTTGAATAAAGGGGGACTGACCCCAAACAATTTATTTCCCTTTCTGTTATTAAATTTTGCTTATGTGAGTTTACTCGATTTTATATCCAAATTAAAGTCCGTTTTCATTTACTCCTGTTTCTTACAAAGGTTATTTCCGGAAATCTGAGAATTCACACAAACCAAAAAGACTCAAAAGGGTGCTGTATTGCAGCCTTTTGAGTCTTTTCTTATTAACAAGCACTTTACTTAACCGAGGCTTATTGTTCAGGCACGTATCTTCTTGCACCTGAAAACTCTACAGCATAGGCTGGAGTTGAAATCGGGTCAATACGTACTGTAGATGCGGTATTCGGTGAATGGATCATCATCCCGTCACCTGCATACATCGCCACATGGTGGACACGGCCTTTGCCTTCATCATAGGCGAAGAACATCAAGTCACCAGGCTGCAAATCTTCTTTATTTATAATCAATCCCGCTTTTGACTGAGGACCAGAATCTCTAGGAATCGTGATGCCGTTTGCTTTATGGATCGTGTGTGTGAAACCTGAACAGTCAAATCCGAATCCGGAAGCACCCGCCCATAGGTAAGGAAGCCCAAGGAACTTCTTCGCTTCTTTTACAAGTTCTTCACCTGTTGCGACAGGAATATCGCTCTCGCTTTTATAAATAGCTGCATCATTTGCATCTAACCAGCGAACTTCACCTTCAGGAGTTATAACAGCAATAGAACGGTGAAGCTTAACTAAAACAGGAAGTTTCGTATTATAACTGAGTTCTAGATCTTTCTTCTTTCCGTATGGTGTTTTTGACAGCCATGCCGTTGGACTTTTAATCAGTGCGAAAGGCTTTCCGTCAAAATGCTCAAAGCGGTCAGATGTTGTTAATTGACTGACCGGCATCCATCCCGGATATCCTAATTCGTTTCTTGGAGTGGGCTGACCATAGACGGCAACTTTTACCCAGTCGCCTTGCTGTTCGAGTACACGTACTTTTTGTCCGTAAAGCGCTTGTGTTTCCAGCTCGCCAACTAACCAAAGCTTCTCATCGTAAGACATGCTAGTTGTCCAGTCTCTGAGATCGACTGGATTTGAGAGGGAAGCTTCATCTAACGGCCGTGCTGTGTTCGGATTACTCCAAAGCGTAGCGGCGGCAACATCCACATATAAATCTTGTCCGACAACACTGCTCTCCGTTTTTCCTTTTTCAGCAGAGACGGTATTTGTAAATAAGCCAAGCAATAACGCTAATGAAAATAAAACTTTAATAAAACTTCGAATCATTTTAGTCGCTCCTTTTTCTTCTGTTTTTCTTCACAATTCGAGTTTATTAGCAGAACCCCTTTATGGAATTAGAAAGATAAGTCAAATATACCTGAAAAAGGAATGGGGATACCGGACAATTGGACTAAAATAAAGGGAACATATGACTAAAGAAGGATATAAAAAACACCCTGGGTACAGGGTGTTTATTTTTACATAATCAAATGGCGATTTACTTCCATAAGGTGCATGCCGTAAACGACAAAAGCTGATAATATGCCTGCTAAAAGTAAATACAGAACTAAAATCGTAATCTTTGTTTTCAAGCTGGAAACATAATAATTTTTCCTTTGATCGTATAGTTCCTCGGTTTTTCTTTGCTCAATCCGCATGCTTTTTTCATAAGCGTCAAAATATGCCCGGTGATCAAAAGGCGTTAACTCCGGTAATGCATCTGTATCACTTTCACGGTACTGTTCGATCACAAGGTCTTTGTTTCTTCTATCATTCTTATATTCTTCTCTTAAAGTTGATAAAAAACGCTCGCGCTGAATCAATACTTCTTCCTCAATGAGGGCCGTGTATTTAGCCAGTTTCTTCTTATCCTGAAAAAAAGGAAATGCATAGCCTGTTGGAATATTTCGTCTCAGTCTGTCTTTTGCCACTCGAACATCTTCTAAATAAGTTCCGATAATATATTCAAAGTTTGGCATATCACGATATTCGTCCATCTCATCTTTTATTACATCAAGCTTTTGCTGCTCTGTTTTAATAATCTCGAGAGTCTGTACAAGTTTATTCTGTTCAAAATCTTCACGAACTCTTTTCCACCATGTCAGAATTCCAAATAAGAAAATAAGGAACATGATCGGATCAGGTGATATGAATAAATATGGGATGATGATTAAAAGTCCAACAAACCAAATTTTTGTAGAAAGTACTCCCACAATTCTTCCGCCATCGAGCGGTGAAACAGGGAACAAGTTAAACAAGTTAATCATAGCGCCTAGCTGAATAACGAGAGCCCAGAATGGCTCCCCTGTTGATTGGTATAGTAATACAGCCGGTAAAAAAGAGAGTAGACCAAACAGCGGCCCTGCATAAGCCACAAAAGCTTCATCTTTTGCATTTTTCGGCAGTTCTTTCAAACCGATCGCAGCACCCATGAATGGTATAAAGATAGCAGGCGATGTTTTTAATCCTTTTCTCTTGGCGGCGACTAAATGTCCCATCTCATGAACAAATATTAAATAGACAATCGCAACTGCAAATTTCCATCCAAAGAAAACGGCATATGCGCCTAATGAAAGAAACATAGAGATGAGCGTGGCGAACTTCCCAAGTTTTAATAAACCAAACACCCATTTTAATTTATTTAAGAGGAATAAACCGATTCCCGCTAATACGGTCCAAATGCGGGATTTCCCCCTTTTCACTGCTTTTTCAGACATGTAAAGATCCTCCAGATTCTTTTTCTTTCTTCTATCTTAAAGTAAATACGGCTGAAGTGGAAATAAGTTTCTATTCACATCAATTATTACCACCGTTTTTCTTTATCATTTTGCGGGTATACGAAATAACGTACCCCTTTAATGATAGTCTGAAAATACGAATGGTTTATAAAGAAAAAGGAGGAGGGATCGGTTTGTCGATACAAAAATATCGAATGTTAAAAGCAGACCCTTTTGTTATGAGCAATTGGGAAGTGCTTAAAGCTGTCCGAAATTACTTAATACAAGATGGCTATGCCGTAAAAAGCAATTCAAATGAGAACGGGGAAGAGCTAATCGCTGAAAATGAATACCATACACTTGTTATTCATGCATTAGGAAACCATGAAGAACAGCATGAGAATTTTACTACATACTTCAGTAATCAGCTTGTTACATTATTAAGAAACTATGAAAATATTCCAGGAAGAACACTCGTGATGGCTAACCCTGATACACCTATCATCCGTCAAAATATGGACAGTATCAAAACAGCACTCGACGAACTAGGCGTTGTTCGTTTCTGGGTAAAGAAAGATTTGACGATTGAGTGGGAATGAAGAATTAAATGTCAAAGAAGCCAATTCATAAAAAGAGTTGGCGTTTTGACTGTTTAAAGTCGTCATGGCTTGAAAAAGGATTCCCATTTCAAGGCATCAACTTTGTTTTTTACGCTGAAAAGCACTGCGTTGATAATTCCTCCAATAACAATAACCATACCTGATAAATAAAACCACATTAATAAAATGATAACCGCACCAAGACTTCCATAAGTGGAAGAGTAGTTTTCAAAATTCGTAACGTAAAAAGAAAACGCAAGTGAAATCAGCTGCCAAGAGAGAGTGGCAAAAACAGAACCTGCCCATACTTCTTTAATGTGAAATCGCTGGTTTGGAGCTAAATAGTAAAGCATCATTAAAACAACAGCCATAACACTAAAACCGACGATCCATCTTAAAAAATTAAATAAAACCGAAATGTGATTTGGCAAATAGATGAAATGTGATATCTCCTGAAGCAGGGTCTTTCCGAAAACGGGCAGCAGGAGGGTGAGGACAACGACAACTACAATACCAATGGTAAGGAAAAGTCCATATAATTTTATTTTCCAGATCGGTCTCGTTTCTTCCGCTTCGTAAGCATAATTGATAGCTCGGATAATTGCGCTTGTGCCAGCTGAAGCAGACCATAGAACTGCGATAATACTAAAAGATAAAAGACTAGTGTTCGATTGTTTCAATAAAGCTTGAATTTGTTTTTCGAGCATATCCCCAGTATTGCCTGGTGCGTATTCCTGAAAAAAAATAACGATCTCTTTTGGTTCTAAATGTAAATAGGGGAGAAGAGAAAGCAAAAAAATCAAAAGCGGGAAAATAGACAATAAAAAGTAGTAAGCTAATTGAGCGGATAAATCACTGATATTGGCTCTCTTCAGTTCAATGATTAGGCGGTTCAAGAAAACAAGCATAACTGATGCCCTCTTTGCGATAGAATGGGTTGCACCTTGTCCGTTTTCTTTACTAAGTCTATGTTTGAACTTGAGCAGTATGTTTTTTTAGTAAATAAAAAACACCGGAATTTTCCGGTGCTATTTCACTTTTTCAATTCGGTCATGACTGGATTCGTATAGTTCAGGCAATACGTTCATCTCCTCGATGTCCCGTTTTGTTTGTTCCGTACCTAATAGGTAGAGATAGCGGAATAAATCATAAACGAGTTTGCTGTCAATCCCACGGTGGAAAATGGCATTAGAGTCATCAAATACACGGGTTGGTTTAAAGATATCAAGACCTTCTTGCTTATTATTGGCATGCATTTCATAGAAAAGGTGTTCTAGTTTCTGTTTTTCTGGTATTGAGGCTTCAATTTCAAAATAATGAATGTGATCATCAGTCCGGATCGGCTGAATTTCCCCTTTTGCTGTAACAAAATACGTTTCCTTAGGTTCCATTATCAAAAACCTCCTTTTATAATCCATTCCTTTTACTGTAGTTTTCAAAACATGTCACTCTAAACAAAAAAGCCTCTCCGAAATGGGAGAAACCTTTTAATAGAACTTTGCATTCTTTTTTAATAATGAATAGACGTACATATCGTAAAAATCATTGCCGGCTTTTTGGTATTCTTTAAGCAATGCTTCTTCCGTAAATCCTAATCTGTTTACAAGATCACGGGAGGATGCGTTTTCAGGCCGGATCACTGCTGCCACACGATTGAATGCCATGCTGTTGAACCCAAAATGAAGGATCGCCTGAAGTGATTCGATCATATAGCCTTGACTCCAGTACTTGCGATTCAGCTCATAGCCAAGCTCAGTCCTGCGATCTGTTTTGCTCCAATTATGAAAGCCGCATGTGCCGATCAGTTTGTCTTCATCTTTTAACGTAATTCCCCAGCGAATCGCACTTCCAGAAGTGTATCCTTTATCAAAAGCTTCAATAAGAGAAAAAGCTTCTTCTTCATTCTTTAAAGGTTCCATACCGTAATACATTAACGCTTCAGCATCGGAGAACGTTGAAAAGATCTCAGCTGCATCTGTTTTTTGAACAGGCCGTAATGTGAGTCTATCTGTATTTATTACTGGGAATCGCTCAAAAGAATTCAAAAGAAAAACTCCTTTATGAAATTGACTTAAGTTTCATTTCATCAATAAATAGCTGTGTGAGGTAAGGATCCCACTGTGTTCCTCTTCCATCTTCTAAAATTGCTAAAGCTTTTTCGTGAGTCATGCCTTTTCTGTATGGTCTGTCTGATGTCATTGCATCATAAGCGTCTGCAACGGCAATAATCCTTCCAAAAATGGGGATATCATTACCTGAGAGGTTTTCGGGATATCCTTTTCCATCAAAGCGTTCGTGGTGATAGCGTACACCTGGCAGTAAAGGTTTCATCGCTTCGAATGGCTGAACCTGTGCAAGTATGTCTGCTCCAATGACAGGGTGTTTCTTAATCATTTCAAACTCATTATCCGTTAATTGATCTTCTTTTAGAAGAATCATATCAGGAATGCCGATCTTGCCGATATCATGAAGAAGAGCTGCTTTCCTTAACTGCAAAAGCTGCTGGAAAGGAAGACCAGCCATCTGCCCGATTTTCATTGCATAATCAGCTACTCGCAAACTATGACCAGCTGTATAAGGATCTCTTGCGTCCAATGTTGCAGCCATCGTTGCGAAAAAACTTTCCAGAAGCTGTTTGTTTTCTTGGTCACGCGATTGGATAGCCCGTCCCATATGGTTAAACCCTTTAATCAGCTTTGAAAATTCATCTGAGTAGAGGTCATCAACTTTGGCATTGCTGTTGCCGGTTCTAACTTCATACATACCTGCCTGCAGTTCGTTCATTGGCTGTTGAATATCTTTAAATAGAAGATAAGCCCCGTAAATCGCAAAAGAGATTCCGATAATGAGAACAAACAAAGCCCAGCTCCAGTAGGAACTATTAATAGGTCCTGAAATTTGATAAAGACGTACTTGATTTGCAAGTGCAAAAAGAAGAAGCGGAAATGTTCCAATAAAAAGGGTACTCCACTGAATTTTTCGCTGAATGGATATATGTCTGGAAGAAGCGAGTGACAGTGTGACACCATGATCTTTTAATGTCCGGTTCAGTATATCTTTTAAAATAGGCTGAACTGCTTTTGTAGTCAAAAAGAATTCGATGATCGCGTGCATACCGGCAACTAGAATAGCTCCAAGTGATGCAAGATAAATATAGTAGTATGGCAAAGATAAAAAGTCAATTTTTATAGCAGCAGCAGTTAAAACAATGGCTGGAATAGACAAACCGAATAAGTGCGGTCCTAATATCCGTTTTACTGTCCGTACAGGGAAATGATGAGCATGAAAATAAACTTTTTCCGCCAATTGGATAGAAGGAATCTTTTTGGAATAATATGAACGGAAAACAGCAGTGTGCATATGAAAAAATAAGTATTCCAATGAAAACATAAAGATACTTGAAAGGAATAGTATACTGCCGATTATTAAAATTTCTTTCCATGAAAAACGCAGTGTAGTAAATAAAAAGACGCCACCTACTCCAAGAACGGCTGCTGTTGAACCAAGTATATAATTTTTTAGTAATCGTCGCTCAAACTGCTTATACAGCGTCATATTTCACACCGCCTTTCTTACTAGTGCTTCAATAAAGATAATATAAGCATACCTTACAAAAACTTGGAAAAAAAGAGATTTTTCAACACATTTTTACATATTTTTTTAGATGAACGTTTAAACCATTGATATTTAGTAAAAAAGAGACCTTCCAATTATAAATTTTGTATTTGTCCAAACGGCTGATTCTTAATGAACGGTGGTGAGATAAAGTATAGCATCTACTCGTATTGTACAAAATACACGGGATGGATAATTTCTTAGTAAAACGGGTATGAAATGGTATACGGACGTAGGAAGGGAGTTTGAATTATGACATTAACAAATAAAGAAATTGAACATTTTAAACAAATATTAAAGTCACGAAAAGAAGAGATAAAAGGGATGCGCGAAAGAAACGACTCGTTTGGAATCGATTCTGAATTTCCAAAAGAATCAACAGGGGAATTATCGAGTTATGATAACCATCCGGCAGATTTAGGCACAGAGCTATTTGAGCGTGAAAAAGATATTGCGATCAACGATTTGCACGAAAAAGAACTCGAAGACATCGATACGGCACTTATGAGTATTGAAAGAGGCAAGTATGGGGTTTGCAAAACTTGCGGTGATGATATTCCTAAGGAACGATTAGAAGTTGTGCCGTCCACATTATATTGTAAAGAACATAGCCCGGGGCAGCATTCATCAGATGATCGGCCTGCAGAAGAAAATGTAGCAGGACCCGATTATTCTAAACGAAGTAATGATGATAAAGACGCCACTTTTTTTGATTCCGAAGATACTTGGCAATCCGTAGCTCAATACGGAACGAGTGAGACGCCTTCTGATTTCGAAGATCCTGAAAAAGAAGATTACAATGCTATGTATGAAGACTCTGATGATGATGATGGATATGTGGAGGCATATGAAGGTTTTGTTACAACAGATATCACAGGTAAAAATGTGGAAGTAGTGCAGAACCGAAAACATGAGAAGTATGAAGAAGAGCTCGATGAAGAAGAGGATCGACAATTAGACAGGGAGAAATACGAAAAGTAAAAACAAGATAGATTATTCGATAAAGGGACACTAAAACTTAGAAAGGTTTTAGTGTTTTTTTATTTCTGGAGAGGCATTACGGCATGGATATATTAATTAATTTTATTCCAAGATGTAACGCAAATCCCAATAAACCAGTGCCTGCAAAGAGCATAAGCCACCGGACGGCAGTCTCATTAATAAGGGTTCGAAAAAAGTGAACAGTAAAGGCAACGTTAACATTCCATAAAACGATACCTACTATGATAAAACAGCTTAAAAAACCAGTTGCAATGTGTCCAAATTCATCTGGAAGACTTTGCAGGGTACCTCCATATATACCAAACCAGAACACAAAATTTAATGGGTTCATTAATGCTAGAAGAAAGCCTGTCCAATATGGTGTTTGAGCAGGTGGGGCTTCATCTAATACTAGTAAAGCTCTCTTTTCGAATGATGCTTTTATAGTTGTAGTTCCTAAATATAAAAGCATTAAAGTACCTATTGAAAGCATTATAATTTGAATGATTTCAAGTTGTAAAAAGGGTGTTAAACCTATAAAAATACAAAACATGAAAAAGAAGTCTGCTGTTACAGCTCCTAATCCTACAAGCCATGAATGCCAAAACCCTCTGCTTAACCCCCGCTTAATCATTTCTAATTTTATTGGACCAACAGGAACAGCAAGGCTGATTCCTAACACGATAAAGCGGATCATCCAACTTCCGAAATCATCCATCATTTGCCTCCTGCCACTAAACTTAACTTGTCCTTTTCTAAGATTATGAGATCAGAAGGAAGAATATTACGGAAGGAAATTGGATGGAGATGACGAAAATTAAAAGAAAGGTGATTCAACATCATTTTTTTATAAAGGAGTCTAACAAAACTGTGAAAAAAGCGTGCCTATTAATCATTGATGTTCAAAAAGGATTTGAAGATGTTGATTTTTGGGGAAAACGAAATAATCCATATGCAGAAGTGAATATGCTTTCGTTAATGGATGCATTCAGAAATGCTAAACGGCCTATTTTTCATGTTCAGCATCAGTCTGAAAATGAAAGTGCACCGCTTCATCCTGCAAAATTAGGTTATCAGCTGAAAACAGGGTTCGAACCGAAAGAAAATGAACCGCTTTTTATTAAAAGCGTAAACAGTGCGTTTATTGGAACGAGTTTGAAAGAAGAATTAGACAAAAAAGGTATTGAACTTTTAGTGATTGTGGGACTGACAACGAGTCATTGTGTTTCTACTACGGCTCGAATGGCTGCTAATTTAGGATATGATGTTTGTGTAGTCCATGACGCAACAGCCGCATTTGGAATGGTTTCTTATGATGGGAGACGATACTCCGCTCAAGAAGTGCATGAAACAGCTTTGTCTCACCTAAATAAAGAGTTCGCGGAAATTGTGGGTACTGAGGAAGTTTTGACGAAATGGATCAGTTCTTCCCAATTTATTCAATAGATAAAGTCAATATTCCCCAGGAAATGTCGGATATTGCTAATGGTTTAGAGGATTTGATTTAGGGGAAAATAATGGACAAAACATTCATGAGAGTTAGAGGAGTCATTTAAACATGGAAAATGATCAAATAGAAAAACTTATGCAAAATCCAGAACAAGAATTGGAGTTTTGGATTGAGGAAGATAAACAGAGAGAACTTGTAAGGATTAGATATGTTCCTCAAGGTGACAGTGGTTATTTTCAAGTCACATATTTAGATGAAGAAGAAAGTATATTGGGATCACAAGTATTAGATGAAGTAGAAGATGCTTTGCGCTTTTTAAGGAAAAACAAACCTATCAATTAAAAATAAACCAGAGGTAACGGGCCTCTGGTTTTCGTATATTTAAAGAAACTTTTTTTCACAATGCCATTCCGAAGCGTGTTTTTTGCATACATCTAAATCTAGGAATTTCCCATCGTTGAAATTATTGATAATATCCTCTGCTGTTTCCTTGGCTAATTTTACCTCTTTCTCAGTAATATCGCCTTTCCTGTATGCATCCATAAGTTCGTTATCATCCAGTACGAAAATTTGGTTGTCAGGAAGGATAACAATATCTAAATAAAGATCTAAATACCACGGAACTCCGTCTTCATTCACCCCGTGATCTCTGCACATATCAATATACCATTGAACGATTTCTCCATTTTGATCAAGAATCGTTGTGACCGCGTATTTTTTTCCTTCAGGAAAGTGCTGAAACCATGTATATCCTGTATCGGCTATACGAACATCTCGATCTTTGTAATTGACAACGAGTGGATCAGAAACCTTTTTTAGATGAATAGCCGTTACTTTTCCCTTAAAACATGAATCTTCTCTATCTACTACTTCAAACGATCTTTCAATAACTCTTTTCCAATTAGGCCGATCTGCTGTCTTATGTTCCATAAGCACCTCCATATTTTTGTAAAATTATAGCAAAATTTATACTTGAATGGAAGGAAACAAAGAATTGGAGAAGAAGATTTACAGAATGGAAAGACGGAGGTTACTAGATCATGAAAAACTTACATGAAAAACTTGAACGATTTCAAAAAGAGAAAGGATGGGAAATCAGTACAGAAAACTCCGGTGATTCTAGAGAATCATTGCTGCTAAACCACATGCTCTTAACGACAGAAATCGCTGAAATAGCAGAAGAATTGAGAAAAATGATGAATTACGAATATGAAATGATTGAAAAAGGTCTGGATAAAGAAGAAGCCTTCTTGTTTGCTAAACGTGAAGTGTCTGAAGAAATAGGGAAAGAAATCGCTGATTGTATCGCGTATTTATGTAAATTTGCAACGTTTTTTGAAAGGGATATAGAAGAAGATATTTTAAACAAGCTTCAAGAAATCAATAATCGAACAAAGACTAACCTGCAAAAAAGAATGAAAGAGGAGGTCAAATAAATGGACATCACATCGGATAGATATGATTTACTATCTTCAGACGGAACAAAAATTACAGCATATGACCACGGAGGTACAGGAGAGCCAATAATATTTCTTCATTATTTAGGCGGTATTGCCCAATTGTGGCAACCCGTAATCAAGCATTTCATTCAAAATCATCGGGTCATCACTTATGATTTGCGAGGGCACGGAAAATCTGATCAACCAGAAGAAGGGTACACTTTTGAAGATACGGCAAAAGACCTGGATACCGTTTTAGACCATTTTAAAGTAAATAAGGCTCATCTTGTTGGAAGTTCATATGGATGCATGGTTGGGCTCTATTATGCTTCAAACCGGAAAGACCGAGTTTTGTCCCTCGTTCAATGTGATGGTGCAATGATAAATAACACCGGTGATAATGGCTTGTATGAAGAGACTTTAGAAGAACATTTAGCGAAATTTAAAGATCAATTTGATTCTGATTACGAATCTGTTGAAGCTTACAAGCAATTTTACCGTGATAACTGGGAACCTTGGAATGAATCGAGAGCTTTTTACGTTGAACAATATGAGCCCCGTATTAAAAAAAACGGTAAGGTTGGACCTCGCACAAAAAGAGAAACGCTGGAGAAAATCATTTCTGAATTATATTATGTGGACTTTTTGACTTGGTACGAAAAAGTGAAATGCCCTGTTCTCTTTTTACCAGCAGAACAAGAAGGTCATCTAGAAAAGACAAAAGAATTTCTTGGAAAAGTTTCAAAAGTACTGCCTTACTGCAAAACAATTATTATTTCCGGAACAATCCATTTAATGATGTACGATCATGAAGAAAAGTTAATAGAAGCCATTCAACTATTCTACAAAGAACTACCGGTGAATACATCTCCAGCAAAATAAGAAAAAGCTCCCGGTGTTCAGGGAGCTTAATGTTCACTCTTTCTCGATTTTCTTCGTTTGTAAAACTGCTCTAAAGCAATGCAAGTGAGCATTCCCATAATCAGTCCATTGCTTAAAAGGGTGACGATAATACTCGGCCAATCTTTTAAAGCGGCTGCAGGGATGAACAAACTGCCGATCCCGACCATTAGTGATGTACTAATGATGAAGAGATTTTTATCTGAATGTAATTCTGTTTTGTACTCTCTGAACGCCAATCCGATCATACTTGAGAAAGGCAGGAAAATCGTTGCATATCCAACTGGTGCAGGTATTCCGGCAAAGAAAAAGGTGAGCGTAGGGAAAAAACTGATGATAATAATTAATAGGTTTCCGAGCAAGAAAGCTGCACGGCTAAACATTTTTGTTGTTAATATAAAGCCTGACGCACCGGAAATTGGTACACTTGCGACAGCTGAGAACAGTCCGGCAATCCAGGTGTTTAATCCCATCATAACGGATGACCGATTGTAGTTAACGGGTTCATAATTTTCGTTCTCGGAATCATACGCTTTTTCAACCACATTGATACTTGCGACCATGTTAGTCAATAAAAGCATTCCTACAAATAGTGAAGTTAGAATTGCTCCTCCTGATAGTTCGGGAGTACCCCAGGCAAACCATTCTGGAAAGGAAACTAGTTTTGCGGATTCCATCGGTTCTTTTGTTATATGCAGGACCTTGAAAAGTCCCCAACCAAGAAGTAAGGCAATAAGGATAGAATAACTTCTTAGCCAACGGACAGTGGATTTTCCTAAAACAATCGAAAGAACAAGAATAAAAAGTGAAGCAATTGCTACTTTGGAATCTGCTTTTTCTTGTAGATAACCGATTCCAAGCATCCCTTTTATAAAAGATCCGCTTAACTGTGATACGAGCAGAATGAGATAGGTGCCTGTAACCAGCGGAGTAAACAACCCACGGACGTAAGTGATTATTCGAAATATACCAAGAAGGAAAAATAGAACCCCGCTAATGAGCATCCCAGCAGTTAATTGCTGAAGACCATTTGCCGCTGTCAGAGCCCCTGATGCTACGATTCCCGCATACACTGTAAAGACACCCCACCATAAACCGGCAGGTCCTTCATTAATAGGTAGTTTATGTCCAAACAGAACTTGCAGAATACCAGAGATTCCTATAATGAAAAAAGAACGCTGCAAAAGTTCTGCCGTTTCAGCTTGTGACATTCCGAATGCAGCACCAATTGCAATAGGTGCTACAAGACTTCCGGCGAGTATAAAAACCATCCATTGCAGAGATGAAAAAGTTAATCTCATAAAAACACCCTTTATATATATTTGTCATCTTATTATAGTCTTCTAAACAGGATACTTTAAAGAAAAGAGGTTTAACAACAGAGCATTTATGGGAAAGTCACCAAATAGAAAGAACATGACAACGTTTGAAATTTTTGTAAATATTTTTCTGCTATCCTCATAAAGCATATGAGGGGGTCGAAAGATATATTTACAGGTAATGACGAACAAAAGACAAAGGACGAATTAAGATGCAGAAACTTTCACACGAGGATGTTATCCAATGGTTAGAGAATCATCTGTTGGACTTTGAACAATTTACGCCATACTTGTTTACTTCTCAATGGATTCATTCTTTTTGCAAAGACAAAGAAAATGGGTTTGAATTTGAAGTGAAATGGGATACTTATGGACAGGATTTGTTTATGAGATTATTAGACAACCTGGATTCTGATGGACAATGGAAATGGCTAGGAACGATTAACCAAGCAGGAGAGGTGATATCATGAGAATTGATGGACAGCAACCGGTGCAGCGGAAATATGATGTAAATAAAATGTATCAGCAGCCTTCAGTTAAACCACCTTCATTTGCCAAAGATGATCTATACATATCGAATGAAGCAAAAGCCTTAAATGAGAATGCACAATTAAACATAAGAGAAAAGAAACTTTTAGATATAAAAAAGCGCATCGAATCTGGAGACTACCAGATTGATGCACAATCGATCGCTAAAAAGATTTCACAATTCTACACAACTTAATCATCTTTATTTTGGTTGCCGCTTTTCTGTCTTAACAGGGAAACGGCATTTTTTATGAACGGAGGAATGGGAACGTTTAACCTGCCGGCATTTTCAATCATGGATAACAGCTCATTTGATAAATAGAAAAAAATGGTGGCGGTTTTGATGATGTTGCCGCCAGTCAGTTGATCGAGAGAATGGGCTATGGCTACAATTGCAAATATCATTACTTTTTTGAGTATTCCTTTAAAACCTATCTTACTGTTTAGTTTTCCTTCATAAGCCGAAGAAGCCATCCCTGTTAAATAATCTAAAACGACAAACAATACAAGTGTTTTAAATAACAAGCTAGATGTTCCGAAAAGATAACTTGAAATAGCACCTAACGCAATCACTGCCATGTTATAAAACATAGAAATTTTCTCCACTCCACTAAATCCTCCCTCATCTCTCGCTAAGTTTAGTATATGCACGCAAAAAGCAATACGAATTGGCTAATGTCAGGGGTTGTCCTCCTATTTTTTAGAACTTTTGTTTCAAATGTGTTAAATAGTCAAAAAATTTAAAAAATAATAAGTCAGACATGCACGGTTTCTGTTACAATGAAACAAATCCGGAAAGGGAGGAAAGAAATGCAATGAACAAAATCACGTTGGGCTTGCCTCCACATTGCCACAAAGTATCTTATGATGGAAGAATGATCAAGATTAAGGACTCTGGTAATAACAAATGGACGTTTCCTCTTTCTAACACCGAAAATGCCGTAGTCGATCAAGTGAATGATGAGACAGGACTGCTCACCATTCATGGAAAGGATAAGATACTGGCTACATTAGAAATGCCGATCCGATTTTGTGAAGTAGGCAGAGGCTGGCTTCTCGATAAGTTACCGAAGAAAAAACGAATTAAGCTTAAATAAAAAATTCTCAGCACAGCTGTTTACGAAACGGCTGTGCTTTTTAGTTTTGGGGGCTCTGGATCAAATCCACTTCCTTTGGAGGTAGAACAGTCGAGTTCGTTCCATACTTTCGCTAGAGTGGTAATGCCAGACCTTACGGCAGGAGTATCGCAGATTTCCCTACAATCAACAATGCCTTTAAACAATGCTTAATAGATATGTCACATAGAACTAGAAAAAAGAGTCATCTACCAAAAAGAATTTCATTGAGATTAGGAAATAAATGTTATAATTAGTTTGGAATAGGTAGATGGGGTGAATGCTTTGGGGAATACACGCCTGCCTGCACACTTTAGCCATGTTGCTTGGAACCGGAAAATATTAAATTTTTTTTGGGTCATCATTTTTGTCTCTGTGTGCGTAGAAGGCTTAAACAGCTTATTAACTGATAGACCGTTTAAGGAATTTTTATTGATTTTTATAATTGTACCAACTGCTCTCTTATCTTTTGTCACGCTTATTGCAGAATGGGCTTACCGAAAGAGAACTAATTACATAGATTATATTGTTATTGGATCTGCGAGCTTGATTGCAGGCATTTTAGTAGCTGTGCATTCAGAAATAAATGTGATGTATGCTTGTCTGTTCTTTCCCATGCTGATTTCAACCATTTATTTTGAAAAGAAAAAAGTTTGGCTGGCGTTTTCTATTTCTCTATTTATATATCTGGCTCTTTCTGCGTTTCATCCGATCATCAGCCAGTTAAATGATATGATGGATCAATTGTCGATGACATGCATTTTACTGACTTCTACACTTGTTTGTATCGGAATCATGCAGCGAGGCTATGAAATTTGGGAAGATTTGAAAAAGGCACAAGCAGAGCATCAGGAGCTTATGGTGAAATCGACGATTATGGAAAAACAAGTGAAGACCGATGCTCTAACCGGACTTTACAACCACATGGCTTTTTATGAATATTTGGATGTGTTGATTCTGCAGGCAGAAACGTTTCAGAATCCATTTCATTTAGCGGTAATTGATATCGATAACTTTAAGAAAATAAATGATACATATGGGCATGGTGCAGGTGATTTGATTTTAAAACGGATTGCCCATACGATTAAAGAAAATGTATCGAACGATGATTTTACAGCTCGATACGGCGGTGAAGAATTCGTTGTTATTCTGAATGATGTCTTTGAAGAGCAGGCGTTTACCGTATTGGAAAATGTCAGAATGGCTGTTGAAGATGTTGTCCATCCTGAAGTAATGAAGGAACAGATTACGATCAGTATTGGTCTGCAAACCTATCGTTTAGGTATGCACAAACAGGCATTTTTTGAAGGGGCAGATAATAGTTTATACGCGGCTAAACGGCTTGGAAAAAATCGCGTCATAACAAAAGAAACCCTTCAGCCAGTTGAAGTTTAATAAAAAAAATGGAAGCAGCGAGGAGAAATCCTTGCTGTTTTATTTTGTTCATTGATAAGCTGCGAATCAAAACATCAATTTTGTGTGCAACTGTAATTACTCGCTGCAACTTGCAGTTTTGTGTAAAACTTGCTCGTTGTTTTCTCGAAACTTTACTTCCACGACCTTCTTGCTTCTGATTTTTCTTCTAAAAATCTTGTCCATGCATATGTTTGTAAAGATATAGCCATGGAGGTGAGGGTATGAGTGGTCGGACGAAACAAATATTGCAGATTGCCGCCACTTACATCGGCACTGTGGTGGGTGCTGGTTTCGCTACAGGAAGGGAAATTGTTGAGTTTTTTACTAAATACGGTTCTGCCGGATTTGCTGGAATTTTAATCAGCGGCTTTTTATTTATCATGATTGGTACAAAACTGATGATTATTGCTAGAAGAATTAATATTTACTCGTTTGATGAAATGAATCGTTACTTGTTCGGAGCGGCTGTATCCAAAGTAGTAAACTTGCTGATGCTCATTATGCTCTTCGGTGTAACAGGCGTGATGCTCTCTGGGACAGGTGCTTTGTTTCGCGAACAGCTGCAGCTCCCATTTCAAGCAGGAGTAATTGTAACGGTAATCATAACGTATATTGTAATGAAAAAAGGTATTCAAGGTATCCTTTGGACCAACTCATTGATTGTTCCTGTTATGGTATTGTTTTCGATCGTCTTGTCTATTTCACTATTTGATTTTTCGGCAACAAGACACCTATTTCTTGCTGATGACTTTACAAGGGAATGGAGATGGATCCTCAGCCCTTTTTCATATGCAGCTTTTAACTTAACATTGGCGCAAGCTGTATTGGTACCTTTATCAAGGGAAGCAGAGGATGAGTCGGTTATCAAATGGGGAGGTTTTCTTGGCGGATTAGGGCTGACATTTATTCTATTAAACAGTCAGTATGTGCTTTATTCTGTTCCGAGAGTATTAAGCTACGATATTCCTATTGCAGAGATCGTTGGGGGGCTGGGTGTAACTGTTCATTATATTTTTATTTTCGTAATCTTTGGGGAGATCTTTTCCACGCTAATTGGAAACCTGTTTGGGCTTGCCGGATCCCTTCAGAAAAACATGAGACTATCAAACAACCTCATTTTGATATCCTTATTGGCAGGCAGCTATTTACTAAGCCAAGTTGGATATTCGGAGCTGCTTCATTATTTATATCCGTTATTCGGCACGATCGCTCTAGTGTTTTTAGGGGTTGTATCTATTAAAAATGTAAATGGAAGTTAGTGCTAGTACTGATGAATTAGGTTCTGATATAAATGAATTTGTTAGAAGGGAAAAAAGAACATGGCTTATTATAATAAATTAGTCCGTGATAAAATTCCAGAGCTGCTTGAACAAGCTGGAAAAAAAGGAACGTTTCGTATTTTAGGAGATAAAGAGTTTGAAAGTGAACTAAAGAAAAAATTGATCGAAGGTGTGAAAGAGTTCAGAGATGCAAGACGGGAAATTGATGCGGTAGAAGAATTGGCTGGACTGTACGAGATGCTCATAGAGTTATCGAGGCTTCGTCAGCTCAGCATTCGAGAGATGGAAGAAATCCGTAAAGAGAAAGTAAAGAAGCACGGTGGCTACAAAGAAAGACTGTTCCTGGTGAAGGTAGAAGACTGAGCGTGGGGGGACAGACCCCTGACAAATACAAATCGAGGATTTGTATTTGTCAGTAAGACAGTTGCATCGTAAGCTTGTCAAAGATTGTCGAGTCGTGGTTTTCTTGGGCATTAATGTGGTATTGAAGTCCATTTACATGGAATTAATATCAATTTTTGTGTAAATATCAAAATAAGTGTGGAAATAATTCTGTCTCAAATAAACAGGCATAAAAAAGCATTAAATAACGCTTTTTTATGCCTTTTTTATCATAAAAAATGAAAAATACAGAAAAAACATGCATATTTATTTTGACAAACAAGCATAATCTGGCATATGATGGATATACCACGTGGAAATAAGAGGTAATGGAGGAAAATTATCATGTTTTCTGAGGAAAGAAGAGAAAAGATCTTAGAATTGCTTAAAAATGAAGGTCGAGTTCTTGCCAAAGAGTTATCAGAAGCACTCCAGGTTTCAATCGATTCCATACGCAGGGATTTATCGTCTATGGAAGATAACGGTCTGCTCAAACGCACACATGGCGGCGCGATTCCTGTAACTGAAGTTCGAAAGGGACCTTCGCCTAATGCTATCCGCTTTGGAGAAGGATCCAAATATGAAAGAGCCATTGCACGAGAAGCGGTAAACTGGATAAAAGAAAGAGACACCATTTTTATGAGTGGCGGAGGAATGTATCACGAGCTGCTGAAACATCTCCCGAATATACCGCTTACGATCGTGACAAACTCTTTAGTTACAGCGGATTTTCTTCGGGAGAGAGAGAATGTTGATGTGTATGTAATCGGAGGAAAAGTGAAGAACTCTGGAAACATGACGGATGCTCTAGCAACAAATGCCGTTCGTCAGTTTACATTTGATTTGGCGTTTGTTACTGGTGGAGGAATCTCAGAGCGCGGCATTACCACAGCAACACCGGAAGTGGCTTCTTTTATGAACGCAGTAGAGAAAATATCACGTAAACGAGTTGGCTTATTCCCTCATTATAAAGTGGGAGTTAACGCATTTGCACATGTTGGTCCAATAACGAATTTAGATGTCATTATTACGGATGAAGAATCCCCACGCGATCACTTGACCGCTCTAGAACAGCAAGGTGTTAAAATCGTTATTGCATCCTCTGAAACTACTCAATCTGAAAAAAATTAACTTCATACTTATGTAAAATAGACCTCCTAATCAATACATAGGAGGTCTTAATGTTCTGATATTTATTTTTGTAATGAAAGTGTCAGATCCCCAACATCAGATATCATCGATACTAATGGGCCGCCTGTACCTATCATGCCATTTTTCTCGTTAGGCAGTTCCACTGTTTCATCGCCAAGATTATTTTTCAAATGAGTTTGCAAGTTTTTGGGTGCGTTCTTTGTAATAACGGAAATGTCTCCTACATTAGATTTAGCGGTAATATCTTTTGTAATTTCATCAACATACATATTCATATCTCCAACGTCAGATTCAGCGTTGATCTTTCCGTTAACATTATGCAGGGTGATGTCACCAACATCTGAATTTAGATAAAAATGGTGCGCGGAAATTTCTTTCAGATTTATTTCAGCTGCATCTGTTTTCACAGTTAATTTTTTAAAATCCTTATTCGGCATTTTAATCAGTAAATCATAATCGTTAAAAACCACAAGAAAACGCGGCTTTTTATGAGCTGTATGAATGGTAAGTTTGTTCCCATTTTGTTTTACTGCCAGCTCAACATTATCAGTGTTCATATTCGTGCTTCTGCCTCTCATATGAACTTCGATTTTTTCACTGTCGTTCGGAATAATTTTAACATCACTAATGTTTGATGAGACTTTGATATCGGTAATACTTCCAGAGTCTATCAGTCGCTTTTGATCAACTTTTGCTGAGTTGAAAGGGGATTTCCCTATCAAAAATAAAACAGCATTACCAGCGATAGCAAGCCCGATTAAAATAATGGCAATACGTAAAATTCTTTTTACATTCATGAGTGGTTCCTCCTTACGATGCTAAGGTTGAAATTTAGATAACTCAGTATGACTTTATAAAAGAGTTTGAAAACTTTAATCGCAAAAATAATGAATAAAAGTCCGATGCCAATAAAGCCCATAATCAAGAAAATGTTAGTCAAAAAGGAGGTTGTAAATCCTTCTTGTATTAATAGAATAATAGGTGAACTTAAAAAAACAGCTGCGATAATGATCAATGCAATCGGAATGATAATCATGACTAGGAAAGGTGCCAGCACGAAAATCAAGTTGAACAAACCAAGACCTACCGATGCAAAAACCGCTTTGGTGACACTGCTTAAGGATGGATTTTCAGCTGCTTTCGCAATTTCCGTTTGGGCAAGCAATTCTTTTGCTATTTTGCGAGGAGAGCCCAATCCTCTGATGATATCTTCATCAGACCTGCCGCTTTCACCCGCCATTTCAAAATGTTCTTCATAATCTTCCAGTACTTCTGTTTGCTCGTTTATAGGTAACGTACTAATCTCTCTTTTTAACGCTTCTAAATACGTTTTTCTGTTCAATTTTTTTATTCCTCCTCCAGCATTTCGCCAACGCCTTTTGTGAACTCCTGCCATTCCTGCACTAATTTTTCTTTGACCTTAATACCCTCATCGGTAATTTTGTAGTATTTTCTTGGCGGTCCTTCAGATGATTCCATAAGGTAAGTGGAAAACAAGCCATCTTTCGTTAGCCGTCTGACCAGGGGATAGATCGTGCCTTCGGAAATCATGAATTTCTTGGAGATTTCTTCAACGAGTTCGTATCCATAGCGGTCTTTTTTTGAAGTTAATACGAGTACACATAGTTCAAGGACTCCTTTTTTAAATTGAACATTCATTGATATACATCACCACTTTACTAGGTACTGTTTAATGCACGGTACTGTTAAGTAAGATATTACCATCATAATTTATATAAGACAAGGAAAATTTGGAATTTTTTACATGATAATTTTCGTGTTAGAAAATATAACGCAGATTCTGATTATTAATAAATTATGGAATATTCTATTGTTATATGTAAATTCACATAACATCTATAGAAGAGAGGTGATTTCTTGTGCTTCAATCTTCTCATTTTTCGTCTGAAGAAAAGTTCGTAATCAAAGAGCTGAAGAAGAACATTCGAGCAGCAGCAAATCCAGAAGAAAAAAAGGAGCTTGAAAAACAACTTAACTCCATCATGGAAAAAGCTTTCATTAAAAAACAGTTAAGAAGGAGAAACGAGCTTTGATCAAGCTGATCCAGACAGTAAACCCTTTCAAAAAACTGAATTGCCTGTCTATTTTGGCAAGTAGTGACATGTATGTAATGTTTATGGTAAAGTGACACTAGTCTTTTTCAGATGGACAAAAAGAGACAATTGTTTCCTAAGGAGTGGACACAGCATGAATCAAGAAGCAGCATTGAAAAAAGACATTGGGCTTTCTGTAGCCATGTCCATCGTAATTGGAACGGTAATTGGATCAGGCATTTTCATGAAACCTGGCAGTGTCCTCGAATACACAGGGGATTCATCATTGGCGCTTCTCGCTTGGGCTCTTGGCGGCTTGATCACATTAGCCGGCGGATTAACAATCGCGGAAGTTGCAACTCAAATCCCAAAAACGGGCGGTCTTTATGTGTATATGGAAGAAGTATACGGAAAACTATGGGGTTATTTAAGCGGCTGGGTGCAAACGGTCATATACGGCCCTGCCGTGATCGGTGCCCTTGGCTTATATTTTGGCTCTTTGCTCACCAATTTGTTTTCCTGGGAAAAACAGTTGGGGCCTTGGATAGGGATAGCGACTGTTCTTTTTTTAACGATTGTTAATAATTTAGGGACTAAATATGGCGGCTTCGTGCAAAACATATTTACCCTTGGAAAACTGATTCCCATTGCATTGATCGCAATATTCGGGGTGACCAATGGA
This sequence comes from Bacillus sp. NEB1478, assembly GCF_031582965.1. NCBI lineage: Bacteria > Bacillati > Bacillota > Bacilli > Caryophanales > Bacillaceae > Bacillus > Bacillus sp. NEB1478. The sequence continues at coordinate 2,590,091 of NZ_CP134049.1, read as the reverse complement.
AATGAACAAATTCTAAGCTCGCCGAGTGGTTCAGTTGCCGAAATCAGTATGGGTGCAGCGATACTCGCAACATTATTCGCATATGATGGCTGGCTAATGGTCGGCTTTGTAGCAGGAGAAATGAAGAATCCTGGTAAAACTTTGCCGAAAGCAATCATTGGTGGAATTCTTATTGTAATGGTCGCTTATCTTTCAGTAAATATTGCCTTATTGCATATTTTGCCAGCATCTGAAATCGTAAAACTTGGGGAAAACTCTGCAGCAAGTGCTGCTGTGGTTCTTTTTGGACCACTCGGAGGAAAGTTGATCGCTGTTGGTATAGCTGTCTCCATTTTTGGCTGTTTAAATGGGAAGATCCTGACGATTCCGCGGGTGCCTTTCGCGATGGCTGAACGCAATCAGCTGCCTTTTGCAGCTATTTTCAGCAAAGTTAGTGAAAAACACGGAACGCCGATTGCAGCGACTTATTTGCAAGTAGTGATCGCAGTATTCATGATGATTGTAACAAATCCAGATTATTTATCAGAAATGGCTATTTTTGCTGTTTATATCTTTTATATTTTCGCTTTTTACGCGGTTTTCAAATTGAGGAAACGACACAAAGGGAAAGCACGTGTGTATAGTGTACCGCTGTTCCCGGTCGTTCCGATTTTCGCCATTTTAGGCTCAGTATATATCGTTGGGGCAACGATCCTCAATGACCCGTTTGATAGTTTAACTGCTATACTCATAACGGTTGCGGGATTGCCGCTTTATTATTGGCTGCAGCGTGGCGAAAGTTCAAAGAATAATGCTTCTGCAAGTATTGAAGTAAAATAAAAAAGAAAAGACCCGGCTATCGGGTCTTTTTTCCGTGAGATGATTATTTGCTTATATCAACTAAACTTTGTTGAAAATCAGTGTCGTTTAAATAATGATCATGAAGCCAAATTGACAAGGCATCCAGACCTTCTTGGTGCAACGGGCGAGAAGGAAGAATCTTGAGCAGCTTTTTCATCTTTAAAATAGTCATTTCCTCAGTCTGTACACGGAATCCATGTTCCATATTTTTAATAATATGAGTCTCGTAATCTCCTTTTACAAGTGTACGTAATTCTTTCAGGAAATCAGTGTCTACAAGAGGATCCTTGTCACCAAATATGGCTAGAACAGGACATGTTACTTTTCTCAAGGCGGCTCTAGTATCATAAGCAAAATGTTCTTTCATCCATTTTACAGGTTGTTTTATAAAAAATAGAATCTTGTATACATCCTTATTTGAGGCAAACATTTTTTGCATCAGTTTTCTATTTTTGGTTTCTTGTTTTTCTTCATTAATTAACAGTCTCAAAAGAATCCCTTTCAGACCTTTTGAACTTCGTAATTCTTGATATGCTAATTTTCTTTGGTGTGTTGTAAATTCATCTAAATTACCGACGCCGCCCGAAAGCAGCATTAAACCATTAATAGGCTGCCTTTCCGAAAGGGCAGTTCCAATGATCGTTCCTTCACTATGACCGAGTACAATGATTTTGTCAGGGTCTACTTCAGGACAGTTATTAAGGTAAAGGAACGCATTTTCAGCATCATCGACAAAATCCCAAAACCCAGTTGAAATGAAGTCCCCCTCGCTTTTTCCTGTTCCTCGTTTGTCGAACCGGAGCGTTATGAAGCCTAGTGCTGTAATATACTCGGCAAGCTCTTTGTACACATTCAATTGAAATTTGCCTTTTGGACCGTTTGCGTTTCGATCCAGTGGTCCGGAACCGGAAATGAATAAAACAGCAGGCAATTTGTCATTTTCACTAAGTTCAGCCGGGATTGTAAGAGTCCCGCATAGCTGATTTTTTCCCTTAAAAGTTATTTCTTTTTCTGCGAATAAACTAGTCATTTTTACTCCTCCAACATATGGAAAAATCTTGCTATATTGAGCATATTACAAATTGCTCAAAAATCAATCTTTTTCATTCAGGATGACTGATAAATAAAGGCTGTTTTACTTAAAGATTGTTGTTTTTGGCGCATATTGTTTATCCTCTTCATTGAAAAGTTGATTGGAGTGCAAGGTGCGTGCCAGCCACCTGAATATACTTCTCGCAAGGCATGCGACGAGGAAGCCCACTTCGGCAGGATTTCTTGCAGACGCAGGAGGAAGTACTTCATATGTCTTTCACCGTGGCTCACCGCACGCCCCGTGGAAAGCGAGCATCCTGTAACGGAAATCAACCACTTCCAAGAGCAACAAAGATTGCGAAAACAGCCTAAATAAAAAACCCGCCAGGGAAATCCTGACGGGGAATAGGTTCATTCTTACACATTTAATGTTTCTTTCATTTCACGGTAGCGTGACGAAAGGCTGCCTGGTGATACACCATACTTTTTAGCGATTTCGGATTGTGTTGCGTCAATGCCAGCAATATCTTTTGAAGCCAGATACTCAAGTGCTGCAGCATAAATCTCTTCTTTTCGTATAGTCGGCTTAGTTTCTGAGATGTAATTGTACCAAAGCTTTTCAGCTTGCTGAGAAACTTCAGCTTCCGAAGTGGAATTTAAAAGATCTAACACTGCGGTGTACTTGTCATCTTTCTCAATTGTTTTCTGCCCAGCTTCAGTTTCAGCAAGGTTATGAGATTCAGAAGCTTTTTCAGTTTCCGTAGATTCTGATTGCGGTTTTGGTACGCCATTTGAAATATCGATCAAAGAAAGCTGAAGAACAGCTGGGAACTTTGTTTTGAAAATTTCCTTCGGGTCACTGCTAGGATCGAGCCTTTCGATCGCTTCTTTTAATGGCGGCAATTCTGAAGATGGCATTTCTACATAACCTACATAATATTCATAATTCACGCCGTTTGAAACGAGTGTACCAAGCAAAACACTATCTATTTTTGGCTTTTCAGCCGCATTAACTGTTACATCAAATGTTTCACCCGTCCAAACATCTTGGACAGTGAAGATAAAGCCAGTTTTTTGTTCCATTACTTTATAAAGAGATGGCAGTGTTTCCGTCCAGCCAGAAATAATCTTAGCTACTTCAGGCTTAACAGAGCCTTTTACTTTCTCCGCATAAAGTTCAACGGGTGTTCTGTTGTCTCTTACTTTTGAGCAAAAGACTTCCCAGCATACTGCAATATTTGCATATGTTTGTGTTTGATCCTTTGCAACAGGATATTCTTTTACATATTCAGAAGTACGGGCTGCTAATTCAGCTTGGTAGTTCTCAAGTGCGTATTTTATCAATCCCTCTTGATGAAAAGAGACTTCGCGCGTTTGTTCTTCTTTATGAAGACAACATTTTTTATATTTTTTTCCGCTGCCGCACACACAGGGATCATTTCTTCCTATCATTGACATGCTATTCCTCCAGTAAAACACTTACTCAACCTTGTACATACTAGCATAGATCGAGTTTATTTCAAAACACTTACTATTAATCTCTATTCTAACATAATTTATACATTGGAAAAATTAACTGGAATGGATAGCTTCAGCGGTTTGAAACCTTTATTTGGAAAAAACGTCTATATATAAAAGGGGGATTTACGATATGTGGAAAAAATGGAAAGCAGGGGTGTTTCTTTGTGTCTTGCTTTTTTTAGCAGCCTGCAGTTCTGGTGAAAAATCAGCTGAAAAATCGATGGATGAAGCTGGAGGATCTTCTAGCGGGAAAATAGCGGAAAGTAAATCACTTGAAAACAGTGATAAAGCAGAATCAGATACAAAGAATTCAGGTGAGGGAAAATCAGCTGAAAGCATAAAAGATCAGCGGAAAGTAATCTACAATGCAGATGTAAGCATAAAAGTAGAAAAGCTTCAACATTCGATGGAGAACGTCAGAACGATGGTCGAAGATAAAGGCGGCTATATTGTTGAATCGAATACCAATACTGGTGAGGCAGGCTATGAGGATGGAAGGATCGTAGCGAGAATTCCGATGAACGAATTTCGTCCCTTTCTAAAGCAAGTTAAAAGCTTAAGCAAAGGAACTCCGAATGAAAGAGTAAGCGGGGAAGATGTAACAGAAGAATATGTTGATTTAGCTTCTCGTCTAAAAGCGAAAGAACAGGTCAGGGATCGATTAGAGACTTTTATGAAAGATGCAAAACGAACGGAAGACTTATTAAAAATATCGTCTGATCTTGCTAATGTTCAAGAGGAGATTGAACAAATTCAAGGGCGGCTGAACTTTCTAAAAAACCAAAGTGATTATTCAACGGTTACGATTAACTTTGGCGTTAAAAACTTGAAAGCAGAAAAACTTCAAACCGAAGAGTTAAACACGTGGAAGAAAACGAAAAAGCTATTTATGGAGACTGTAAATTTCTTTGTTTCTGCCGTGTCCTTTATTATCGTTGCTTTGATCGGTCTGGCACCACTTTGGCTGATAATGGCTGTGATTGTTTATTTTATTTGGAGAAGAAAAAATAGGCAAAAGAAAAAGCCGGAATCCCCGACATCGATGTCTTAATTATTTGATTTAAAAATGTGATAACAGGCTGTGACGTCACAAACACCCTCTGCAGCAGGATCTTTATTCCGTGCTGTTCAAAGGGTGTTTTGGCTTTTTGGTTAACCTTTAGTGATTGATTAACCTTCGTTCAAGCCTTAAGCGAGGAAAGCTTGGTATTCTTTCGTTAGCTTCATAAAACGATCTTTATCTTTTGCATCCAAGGCATTGTTGATTTCTCTCTCATAATACTCGTGATAATATTTGTGAAGAGCTTCGTCTAGTACCATCTGGGCAATGAGGCTGAAGGAAAATGGGTCTCTTTTTTGTTGTTTGTACTGAACCATTTCGTTTTGGTTTTTGTTAAAAGAAGTATTCTTGTCTTTCATCCTGATTCCCTCCTTAAGATTATCTCCCTATCCATTTTTTATGGTTTCTAGGTTTCTATTAGTATACTGAGCAAGGTGCTAACTGACAACCATTTTATTTGAAAATTCTGAAAAAAATTATGACATTAATTCGAAAGTACTGTTTCTTCACCACCTTTTGGAAGTTGTTTGTTATTTTTTGTCACTTGTATTGCCTTTTTCTAGAATTTGTTACAATTGTTATTTTTTTGTGTTTGTTTTGTATAGCTGGTGTTACTTACTATTTCCCCGTATTAGGGGATGCTTAAACACATGAAAACTGCAATTTGCTAAAATCGTTTGACAATAAGCGTGCAGTGTTAGTAGGATTGATATAAATCAATATAAACATTTTTCGCTAGGGGTGCTCACGGTTTTGAGCTGAGAGAAGGAAATTTCCTTTGACCCTTTGAACCTGATCCGGATAATTCTGGCGTAGGGAAGCGGCGTGGAACCTAAAGGATATTTGTAGCTCGGATATAACTTTAACTGCCACCCGCTGACTGTTGCGGGTGGTTTTTTGTTTTTTTGTGAATTCGATGAATGAGAAAAAGAGGAGGATGAGGTATGGGACAATTAATAAAGGTGTGCAAGGCACTTACGATTGCCGGGTCTGACAGTGGCGGTGGAGCTGGAATTCAGGCGGATCTCAAAACGTTTCAGGAATTCGGTGTTTACGGTATGTCGGTTATTACTGCCATTACTGCACAAAACACGACAGGCGTACAAGGGGTGTACCCTGTTCCTTTGGAAGGACTGGAAAAACAACTGACATCTATAGGAAGCGACTTAACACCAGACGCATTGAAAACGGGGATGCTATTCTCAGGTGAGTATATTGAAAGAATAGCCTATTATATTCAAAAATTCGGCTGGAAAAACGTCGTTGTTGATCCCGTTATGATTGCAAAAGGCGGAGCTGAATTACTAGGAGAGGAAGCTTTGGAAGCGATGCAAAAATACATGCTGCCGTTAGCTAAAATCGTCACACCTAATATTCCAGAAGCAGAAGCACTTACCGGAATCGATATAACCAGTACAGAAGCAAAAATGGAAGCTTCACGTATCTTGTTTGATCAAGGAGCAGATTATGTGGTGATCAAGGGCGGTCATATGGATGAAGAAGAGATCGTGACCGATTTTATTTATGATGGTGTGGAAATTTGGGAACTGACGGATAAACGAGTGGAGACAAAAAATACGCACGGGACAGGCTGTACGTTCTCAGCTGCATTGACAGCTGAACTTGCTTACGGGAAAACGGTTGAAAGTGCAATAGAAAGAGCTAAAAAGTATATTCAAACCGCGATTGAGCATGGAATTGATGTTGGAACAGGACACGGCCCGGTAAATCATTTTGCTTTTAGGAGGATTGGACATGACCAAAGATAGAGTGCAAGAGTGGAGGACGTTTATAGAACAAGTAAGAAATGGACGTTCACTCGTTCATCACATCACGAATAATGTAACGATGAATTTCTTGGCGAACGGTGTTCTTGCTGCTGGCGGAAGTCCGATGATGGTGCACGATGCATGTGAAGTAGAAGATGCTGTTGCCGTATCAGATGCACTTGTCCTTAATATTGGAACTTTAGAAGAAGCGACAGCAAAATCTATGGTTCTAGCATTGAGAAAAGCAATGCATTCAGGAGTGCCTGTTGTTCTCGATCCTGTAGGAGTAGGATTATCCGCATTTCGTCAAGAAACCGTCAAAACATTATTAACGGAATATTCAGAATTGAAGGGGGTCAGTCCCCAAACAATTCTGACAATTTGCGGGAATGCAGCAGAGATGAAGTTTTTAGCGGGGCTAAGCTGGGAAGGCAGGGGAGTTGACGGTGACCTGGAATTCGCTGAAGGCGGTCTTGCAGAGCTGGCGATTACGGCAGCAAAACGTACTGGATGCATCATTGCCATGACAGGTGAAACGGATGTGATTACAGATGGAGAAACGGTTATTGAACTATCCCACGGTCATCCAATGCTTTCACTTGTCACAGGTACAGGTTGCTTTGCGACTTCCATGACTGCACTTTATCAAGCGAATCATAAGGCTGGATTGACTACAAGCCTCTCACTTTTAGAAAGAACAGCTTTAGCGATCTTGATGCTGACTAAAGCAGCAGAAGCAGCAGTCCAAACGGCCAAAGGACCTGGAAGCTTTCAGCAAAACTTGTTGGATGAATTATATTCTTTAGAGACAACAGAATCGATTTTAGATGGGACGATCAATTGGAAAGAACTGCAGAATGTGAAGGAGAAACAGTAATGGCGAATTTAATGCAAGAAGAACTCGCACAAAAACTATCTCTTTATTTTGTAGCAGGTACGATGAATTGTGAGGGCCCTGACGATTTTAAAAGAATCGTAAAAGAAGCGATAGATGGTGGCATTACCACCTTTCAGTACCGTGAAAAAGGGGAGAATGCCGTAACGGGAGACAAGCAGTTTGAGATGGCATTATATGCAAAGAATCTATGTAAGGAAAATGACGTTCTTTTTATTGTGAACGATGATCTGGAATTAATGAAAGCTGTAGATGCCGATGGTCTCCACGTTGGGCAGACCGATGGAAATCTCGATGTGATCAGGAAAGAAACGAAGGAGAAGATTCTAGGGATATCTGCGCATACATTGACTGAAGCGAAAGATGCTGCAGAACGTGGAGCGGATTATGTTGGTGTAGGTCCTATTTTTGCCACATCCACAAAGCCTGACGCAGAAGAGCCAGTAGGAACTGGGATCTTTAAAGAACTTCAAGACAATGGCATCTCAATCCCACTTGTTGCTATTGGTGGAATCTCCATAGAAAATACGTCTGAGACAATTACAGCAGGGGCTGATGGTGCTGCGATCATATCTGCAATCACTTTATCTGCTGATCCAAAACGAGCATCTAAAGAATTACTCTCAATCATTTTAAAAGCAAAGAGGGGATAAAAATTGAGGTTTTCTGTTCAAAAGCTCACAATGATGGCCATGTTCGTTGCGATCGGTACACTTTCATCTCATTTACTATGGATTCCTGCAGGAGCAGCGAAGGCGTTTCCTGTCCAACATGCAATTAATGTCATAGCAGGAGTTATTTTAGGACCGCTTCCTGCAGTTGTTATCGCTTTTGCAATCGGGCTGCTGCGGAATATTTTAGGTGTTGGATCATTGCTCGCTTTTCCTGGTGGAATGATCGGTGCGTGTTTAGCAGGATATTTTTATAAGAAAAGAAAGTCATTACTTTCAGCAGCGATTGGAGAATGGATTGGAACAGGTATAATCGGCGCATTAGTTGCTGTTCCGATTGCATCTATCTTTCTGGGTGCAAAAACGGGAGCCTTTTTCTTCATCCTTCCATTTCTAACAAGTTCATTTGCAGGCGGACTGATCGGGCTGTTTATTTTACGTATCGTCCTTAAAAATAAAGCTATAATGAAATTGCAAAGCGAATCACGCAAAACTTCTGTGTAAGGATATGCACAGAATAGGCCTCCTCACCGTACACTGTTTACTATCATACGGTGAAAAGGGGGCCTTTTTCGATATGAAAAAACGTCCAAAACGTTGGGTTTACGTAGAAATGGTACTCATGTTCATAGGTTTGTTGCTGGCGATTTACAACGGCAAGCATTGGGAGAACCCTACCGTGTTGTTTGGGATCTTAATGGTCATTTTTTCTTTTCGCGCTTTGGAAAGAAAAATGTTTAAGCAAAAAACTGAATTTTGGTTTAACCTCGTTATGGCAGGAATTTTTTTCATACTCGGTGCCATACCAATGCTATAAATTTTGTGAAGACAGGCGGTTCATTTATGTGCAGCCTGTTTTTTTTGTTAATTTTTTAAGCTTTTTTGGTAACCGATATTGTTCTTAGAAGTGGTTGATTTCCGCTTACTCGTGCTCGATTTCCACTAGAGGTAAGGTGAGCCGCGGAATATGCTGCTTCTGTGTCTGCAAGAAAATCCTGCAACATCTGCTTGAAATTTATCCCAATATTTAGGCTAACGTATATTTTGTGTAAATCTTTGACAAAATGAAGTGTAACGTAATAAAATAATTTTACGTAAAAGATTATTTTTACGTTTGGAACATAAATGCTGTATTGTGAGGTGATGTGAGTGAAAAGGAATCAAACGGTGCCAGAAACGTTTATCGTCTCAGAACCTGAACAGGCTGCTGCACTTCTGCATCCCGTCAGATCAGAAATCATAAGCTTGTTAAAGGAACCTAGATCTGCGACAGAGCTTTCAAAACAAATGAACGATTCCGCTCAAAAGGTGAACTATCATCTAAAGACACTTGAAAAAGCAGGGCTCGTCGTTCGTGCTGGAACAAGGAATGTAAGGAATCTTGTGGAAGTACTTTATAGAAGTGTTGGAAAGTCGTTCCTTTTATCTGATTCGCTTGGTCTCTCACAAGAACAAGTAAGAAAGCTGCAAGACCAAACCGCTCTTGCACATATTTTAGCTTTTACTGAAAAAGTAAAGCGGGATGCAGTTTCCCTCATGGAACAAACAGAGGAGGAACAAGTTCCAAGTGCTGTTATGGAGCTGGAGATTTCGCTAGCTGGTTTAGCTGAACGGCAAGAATTTTTACAAGATTATTCGAACATGCTCACTGAACTGATCAAAAAACATCACGATCCTAAACAAACTGATTCCAGAACGTTTCATGTTTCAATGGCGATGTACCCAAAACCAGAAGGAGGCGGCACAGCGTGAAGAAGGAACAGAGAAGTACAGTCACACCGATTAAACCGGATCAAAATCTGGAAGAAACAACCGTAATTCCAATGAAAAAAGAAGTGCAGATCGATGGTTCTGACAATCAGGAGCAGCCGGCAACGATTATATTCATTACTTCAGGATTTGGTAAAATAAGTGTACCTCATACAACAAACACTAGCCCGATGGCAATCGCGGCATAATAAGGAGGAAACAAGATGAACTTAATCCCAATGGTCGTTGAATCCACAAATCGTGGAGAACGTTCATATGATATTTACTCCAGACTATTAAAGGATCGTATTATTATGTTAGGCAGTGCAATCGATGATAATGTCGCAAATTCTATCGTGGCACAGCTTCTTTTCTTAGCGGCTGAAGATCCTGACAAGGACATTGCAATCTATATCAATTCACCGGGCGGAAGTGTGACAGCAGGTCTGGCTATTTATGACACCATTCAATACATCAAACCAGATGTTTCGACGATTTGTATCGGAATGGCTGCATCAATGGGCGCTGTACTGTTAGTGGCAGGGGCGGAAGGGAAACGTTATGCTCTTCCAAACGCAGAGGTGATGATTCACCAGCCGCTTGGAGGCACACAAGGACAGGCAACAGATATGGCGATTCATGCAAAACGAATTCTCCAAACACGCGAACTATTGAATAAAATTATCTCAGACCGCTCTGGCCAGCCGATCGAAAAAGTAGAAAAAGATACAGATCGCGATTACTTCATGTCTGCAGAACAAGCATTAAAATACGGAATCATCGACAAAGTCATCGATAAGATTTAATTGTATGTAATTAAAGTTGAAAATGAAGCCAGCCCGGCAAGAAACCGGGCTGGCTATTTACGTTGGGAAATGGGGTCAGACCCCCTACAATTTATTTCCCAGCCTAATTTTTAGAAAATTCCCATCTTGATATGGTACTATTTGTAGATAAATAGTTTCAGGTTTTTAAGAGATGAAAAAGAGAAAGAAGGAATGCAGCATGGCTGTATCGACTAGCAAACCAGCAATACCAGGATCTTCTGAACAAAAAACCATTTACGCTATCCTTTTTGCTATTAGTTTTGTACATATGCTTAATGACTCTATGCAGGCTGTTATTCCTGCTATATTCCCCATTCTGGAGAAGTCGATGGGGCTCACTTTCACACAGCTAGGATGGATTGCGTTCACGCTTAATATCACTTCATCTATCATGCAGCCGGTTGTCGGGTGGTACACCGATAAGACTACGTCTCCTTACTTGCTGCCGTTTGGTATGATGGCTAGTTTAATAGGAATGCTAGGAATCGCGTATGCGGATTCCTTTTATCTGATTATCATTTCCGTTATTGGAATCGGACTTGGCTCTGCAGTCTTTCATCCTGAAGGTTCACGTGTCGCCTATATGGCAGCTGGGAATCGGCGAGGCTTAGCACAGTCCATTTATCAAGTAGGAGGCAACTCAGGATCGTCTCTAGCTCCTATTATGACTGCTCTAGTTTTTGTTCCACTTGGTCAGTTTGGAGCTGTATGGTTTACATCTTTTGCGGCAATAGCTATTTTTGTATTGTTTTTCGTTTCGGGCTGGTACTCAAAACAGCTTGTTCATTTTCCGCGTGTGAAAAAGCAAACCGGGGAGAAGAAGGCGATTAATAAGAAGCGCAAAAATCAAGTCATAGCCGCCATGGGATTGCTCGTTTTCTTAGTCTTTGCCCGTTCTTGGTATTTTTCAGGAATCGGCAACTATTATCAATTTTACTTGATTCATGATTACGGACTGACCATCCGCCAGGCGCAAGTGTACATTTTCGTCTTTATGGCCGCTGGTGTGCTGGGAACCTTTTTCGGCGGACCGATCTCAGACAGATTAGGAAAAAGGAACATGATCTTCTGGTCGATGATCGGAACTGCGCCACTTGCACTTCTATTGCCGCATGTCGGGCTATGGGCAATCTTCCCATTATTTTTCGTAATCGGTTTTATCCTTAACACTAGCTTCTCGGTAACCGTTGTGTACGCACAAGAACTTGTACCGGGGAGAATCGGGATGGTTTCCGGTTTGATTGTCGGACTCGCTTTTGGTATGGGAGCTCTCGGTTCAGTCGTGCTTGGGAAAATTGCTGACATTACAAGTATTTCGCACACAATGCTGCTCGTCAGTTTCTTACCGTTGCTCGGATTATTAACCGTTATGCTGCCAACTGACAAAAAGCTTGCAGAATGGTCGATGGATGATAAATAAAAGGAGGAAGGAAAGATGGTTCCAGCAAGAGTAAGCTTAATAACGATTGGAGCTTTCAACTTACCAGTATTACGTTCTTTTTATCAAAAACTAGGATGGGAAGAGACACCGATTAGTTCCGATAAGTATGCTGTTTTTAAGACAGTGGGTGTGTTGCTTTCGTTGTATCCTATCGAAGACCTAACACGAGATGCAGGCATTGAGATAACTTCTTCACCAACGGCTTATAAAAATATATCGCTTGCAATTAATGTCGATAAGCCAGATCAGGTAGATGCAATAGTGGAACACATTAAAATGGCAAATGGGAAAATATTAAAAGAACCATATAACGCTTTTTGGGGAGGAAGGATCGCTTATTTCGCTGATCCGGAAAACAATCTTTGGGAAGTTGCCTGGAATCCTGATTCTGTTTTTGATGAACGGGGTGCCATGATAAGTTTTTAATTAGAAGAAACCCTTGCTCATTTACGAGACAAGGGTTTTAGTTTTTCAATCGCCTGTATCTGGCACTTGCAAACATGAATACACCATATGCCATGAATCCAAGAGAAACGATGGCCAATAATATCGGACCAAATGGCTTTGTGAGGAGTTCAGCGAGGGCTCCGTCCAACCCTTTTGTTTCCCCTGGGTCAGCCTGCCAAGCTGTTCTAATAAGGAAAAATGCGATAATCATGAACACGATACCGCGGGCGCCAATCCCAAACGTACCGATATATCCGCTCCATTTCCATTCTTCCTTGTTCATTTCATTCTTCTTCAGATTTTTTTTGAATTTGAACGATATTGCCCGTACTAAAAATACAATTCCTATAATCCCAATGATCAAGCCGGCAAGTGCAATAAGGGTTTGTCCGAACGGCTGCGCAAGCATTTTTGCCGATAGCACTTGGTACTTTTTATCAGAGGACTCTGCTCTGGCACGGAACAAAATGCGAAGTGCACTGACGCACAAAGCGGTATAAATGCCTGCGATGATCAAGTAGCCAAGTCTGTTAAACCACCTTTTCCAATGATGATTCGAGCATTCCGGGTCAAAAACAACTTTAACGAGCTGCCAAAAGGCATAAGCACTTAAACCGACTGCCAGTATTATTAATAAAACAGGTCCGAATGGCTGTTTTGCAATCGTATAAAGAGCACCTTGTGAACTTGCTTCATTCGGGTGTTTGCCAATCGACATAAGCAAGGAAAGTATCCCAATTACTACATAAACAATACCTTTTGACAGGTACCCGATTCGGGCAAAGCGATGTACCCATGGTCTGTAAGGTTTTAATTTATTGTTTATTTTATCCTTTAAAGTTAATTCTTTTACAAAAGGCTGTTTCACGGTGAGATCGCTTCTCCTTTTTATCATTATCCTTTATAGTAAATCACTTCTCGTCTCGGGCGGATTGTATAATAGATAGATTCGGTAAAGATTGCTGATGATCGTTTTTGTTACAGCATAAGTTGGAATAGCGAGTAATAGTCCGATAAAACCAAACGCAGCTCCAGCCATCAAAACGACTAAAATAATGGTAAGAGGATGTATTCGAAGCTGTTTCCCCATAATTTGAGGTGATAGGATATTTCCTTCCACTTGCTGAACGACTAATGTGACAAGAGCAACTTTTATTGCCATGAAAGGATCTTGAATGAGCCCCACCAGCAGTGCAGGGAAAACCCCGATAAAAGGACCTAAAAATGGGATAACATTCGTCACCACAGCAAAAAGAGCGAGAACTAATGCGAACTTAAGTCCGATTAACAAGTAGCCGAGATACATGAAAATACCTACAAAGAGAGCAACGAGCAGCTGCCCCTTTATGTAAGAAGATAAAGTAGAATCAATATCTCTTAAAATCGCTGAGATATCGTGTTCATGGTGCTTTGGAGCAAGCCGCAAAAAATAATTGAAGAATTTGTGATCGTCCATTAACAAGTAGAACAGAATAAAAGGGACGACAAGTAAGACAAGCGCTATGTTCGTCAGAGTGGTGATGAGTGAAATGACATCTTTAGAAATAGAACTTGTAAATTTTTCAAGCCTTTTTGTGGCGATCTTCGTCACTTTTGTACTATCGATAAACGATTTGTTTTTTCCGGTTATCATTGTTCCAGTCTTTTCAGTAGCTTCTCCGATTTTTTTCGGGAAATCATTTGTGATATTTGACATCTGATCGCTTATTACGGGTACTGCCACTGTTGAAAGTCCGGAAATTGCCATAATCAAGATGAGAAAAACAATTGAAATCGCGAGCAGCTTTGGTACTTTATGCCGAATGAGGCGGCGGATCAACGGCCGCAGTAAATAATACAAAATGCCAGCGATAAATAACGGAAAAAACACGCTTGAAATGACAAGATAAAGGAAGTCTAAGAGATAATCGATTTTTCCCAATAAAAATAGAATAGTGAGCAAAAGTACTGCTCCGGCTGCATATTTAAAAAATGAATGCTGATACCACATCGAAGGACCTCCATTTCATAATACTAGTCTTTTCCCTTTTTTTTGATTAGTAATCTTTTTTAATTAATTTGTAATTGACTTTTCTTGTTAGCGCTGATAGATTGAAAGTGTAAATGTAAACGTTTACGTAACTAGAAAGCAGGTTGATGTTTTGAATCCAACCATTAAAGATGTAGCCAAATATGCAAATGTTTCAATTGCAACGGTTTCCCGCATCGTAAACGGATTGCCAGGCTATACCGAAGACACGAAAAAGAAAGTGCAAGAAGCCATTGAAGCACTGGGCTATCAGCCAAATGCGATCGCTAGGGGACTGATCAACAAAAGGACTCAGACGATCGGGGTCTTGTTTCCGGAAGTGTCGGGTATGCTTTCATCCGAGGTGTTAGAAGGTGTAGAGAATGCCGCGCATGACGGAGGATTCAGTGTTATCGTGTGCAACACCACATCAAGCGGAAAGCGTACGGTTAAATATCTGCGGCTGCTTCAGGAAAAAAGAGTAGACGGCGTTATTTTTGCCAGCGAAAATGTGAAGGAAGAATACTATAAAATCTTTCAGGAAATGCAAGTGCCTGTTGTTCTAGTATCGACCGGCTCACAGTTCGACCTGCCATTTGTCCGAGTGAACGATTATGAAGGAGCTTTTCGTGCAACGGAATATTTAATTCAAAAAGGTCACAAGCAGATCGGTATGATCGGAGGAAGTTTTGACGACCCAATCGCTGGAGTTCCAAGGATGAAAGGATTTCAAGATGCACTAGAGAAACATGGACTGGATTTTTCGGATCAGCATATGACTTCAAATGAAGGCTACCGTTTTCAAAACGGGAAAGAATCACTGCCATTGCTGCTTGAAAAATTGCAGCATATGACTGCTCTATTTGCAGCAAGTGATGAAATGGCAATAGGTGCAATGGCAGCTGCACATCAGTTAGGTATTCGGGTGCCCGAAGAATTGTCGATTATCGGATATGATAATTTAAAGATCGCAGAGATGTGTTATCCAGCGCTGACAACAGTCTCACAACCGTTAAAAGAGATGGGACAATCAGCAGGAGAAATTTTAGTGAAATTGATTAAAGGTAAAGAAAAAGAAGCAGAAAGTCGTTTCATGCCATTTACGATCGTAGAGAGGCAGTCTGTCAGTGATTTACGTACAAAGTAAAACTGATCATAACGTCCGCTTCATTTTTATTTGTAAATAACGTAAACGTTTACGTAAAACGCTTACAATTTTAGGAGGATATCAGATGATTAAAGTAACAGTATGGAACGAAAACCGCCATGAGCAAAAGAACCCGACAGTAAGAGAAATTTATCCAAAAGGAATTCATGGAGCGATTGCGGAATTTCTAGAGAATGCCGGCCACGATGTAAGAACTGCTACATTAGATGACGCTCAGCATGGATTGACAGATGAAGTTCTTAACAGTACAGACGTATTAGTTTGGTGGGGACATCTTGCACATGACGAAGTAAATGATGAGATTGTAAATAAAGTACATCAGCGTGTTTTAGAAGGTATGGGACTGCTCGTTCTCCACTCAGGACATTTTTCTAAAATCTTCAAAAAGCTGATGGGAACATCATGTGATCTTAAGTGGCGTGAAGCGGATGAGAAAGAACGCATCTGGATTGTGAATCCGAGCCATCCTGTTGCAACAGGTCTTGGTGAATACATCGAACTTGAAAAAGAAGAGATGTATGGTGAGCATTTTGATATTCCAACTCCAGACGATTTGGTTTTTGTCAGCTGGTTTGAAGGCGGAGAAGTGTTCCGCAGCGGTTGTGCATATAACCGCGGAAAAGGAAAGATTTTTTACTTCCGTCCGGGACATGAAACATACCCGACTTATCACAACAAAGACGTTCAAAAAGTAATCACGAACGCAGTGTCATTCTTAGCTCCATCTGGAAGTGCAGCACCTGTTTACGGCAATGCTAAGCCGCTAGAAGCAATTGCAGCAAAATAAAAGGATGTTTTTGTACATTAACCCAAAAAGGTGAGGTTGATTTCCGTTCCAGGATGCTCACTTTCCGAGGGGCGTGCGGTGAGCCACCTTGCGCTTTGCGCCGGTTGTGTCTCACCTGTCTCTGCTCCCAAAGGAGTCTCGCGCCTTGCACTCCAATCAACTTTTCATCTAATTGTGTTAAAAGCCTGTTAAAACAACAATCTCTAAAAAAACAGTCCAATAAAATATTAACCAAGATTATGAGGAGGAACTAATTATGACAATAAAAGTTGGGATCATCGGATGTGGAAGCATCGCTCAGCACCGCCACTTACCGGAATATGCAAACAATCATGAAGTAGAAATCGTTGCGGTCTGTGATGTTGTAAAAGAACGTGCCGAAGCTGCCAATGTAAAATACGGTGGAAAGATTTTCACGGACTACAACGAACTACTTGCGTTTGAAGAAGTGGAAGCGGTTAGCGTTTGTACGCCGAACTATTTGCATGCTCCTATTTCTGTAGCTGCATTAAAAGCAGGCAAGCATGTTTTATGTGAGAAGCCGATGGCAACTTCATTAACCGAAGCTGAAGAGATGATTGATGCAGCAGAAAAAAGCGGCAAGACACTTATGATCGGCCACAACCAGCGTTTTGTTCCAGCTCACCAAAAAGCTCGTGAAATCATTGAGAGCGGTGAGCTTGGCAAGATTTACAGCTTCCGTACAGCTTTTGGCCACCCTGGACCTGAAGGGTGGAGCGTTGATGGCAAGAACAGCTGGTTCTTTAAAAAGGATGAAGCTTTTATCGGTGCGATGGGCGACCTCGGCGTTCATAAAACAGACCTCATGCGTTACATCCTTGGTGAAGAAATCGTTGAAGTAGGTTCATTCATTGAAACGAGTGCAAAAGATTTTGCTTCTGTAGACGACACGGCAGTATGTGTGCTGAAAACGGAAAACGGAATCATCGGTACACTGGCAGCTAGCTGGTCATACACAGCGAAAGAAGACAACTCAACCATCATTTATGGGGAAAAAGGTATTCTTCGTTTAGAAGATGATCCGAAATACTCGCTTGTAGCACAGTATACAAACGGATCTGTTGTCCGCTATGAGCTTGGTGCAATTCAAACGAATGAAAATCAATCAAACTCCCAGGTTGTCGATCATTTTGTTGAATCGATCGAATCAGGCAGTGCACCGTTAATCACCGGTGAAGAAGGAAAACGTTCACTGGCTGTTATTTTAGCGGCACTTGAATCAAACGAAAAGAAGACCATCGAAAAAGTAAAAACGGGTGTTCACGCATGAAGTTAAGAATCGGCATAATCGGGGCTGGCGGCATTGCACAAGGCCGTCATATCCCGGCATTTCAACAACTTGGAGACAAAGCTGAAATAACAGCAATCAGTGATGTTAATGTAGAAGTGGCAAAAAGTGTCGCGGAAAAATTTCACGTACCGAACTATTTTACGACGTTTCATGATATGTGGGACCACGTTGATGCGGTTGTCATTTGTACCCCGAACAAGTTTCATAAAGAGATCACAGTTGCCGCATTAGATGCAGGTAAGCACGTGCTTTGTGAAAAACCGATGGCTATGACAGTAGAAGAGTGTGCTGAGATGGTCGAAGCTGAAAAACGATCAGGAAAAGTGCTTTCCATTGCTTATCATTACCGTTTTATGAAAGAATCTCAAGCTGCTAAACGGGTGATGGAAGCGGGAGAAGTGGGCAATCCGCTAGTAGTTCGTGTACAAGCTTTAAGAAGACGTAAGGTACCAGGCTGGGGAGTTTTTACAAACAAAGAACTTCAAGGCGGAGGAAGTTTAATAGATTATGGCTGCCACTTGCTGGATTTGACGCTTTGGCTGTTAGGAAATCCAAAGGTGGTTGAAGTTTCCGGCCAAACGTATAACACAATAAGCCGTGAAGCTGAGCAAGTGAACCAATGGGGTTCATTTGATGCTGAAACGTTTGAAGTGGATGATCATGTTACTTCATATATCCGTTTAGGAAATGGCGCGACTGTTTTGTTTGAAACGTCGTGGGCAGCAAACATTCCTGCTGATGCCGAGCTGTTGAGCATCTCTGGCGACCGAGGCGGACTTAACGTATTTCCTTTCGCAGTGAATAAAGCGGAAAATGGCATGATGACAACGACAAAAGCGGATTGGATCTCAGGTGATGACAATCCGGGTATCCCACAAGCACTGAACTTTGTGGAAAGCTGTTTAGGGCAAGCTGAACCTTTAGTAAAAGCTGAAGAGGCGATGAATACTTCGCGTATTATCGAAGGCATTTACGCAAGCAGTTTGATGGGTAAAAGCATTCAGCTTCAGAATGAAAAAGGAGTGACAAAAGCATGAAATTAGGTGTATTTACAGTTCTTTTTTCGCAAAAAACATTTACAGAAATGCTTGATTACGTAAAAGAAGCTGGGGTTCAAGCGGTTGAGATCGGGACTGGAAACTATCCTGGAAACGCTCACTGCCCACTAGACGAATTACTGGAAAGCGAAGAAAAGCGAGCTTCTTACCTGCATGAAGTGGAAAAGCGCGGCCTGACGATTTCAGCGTTCAGCTGTCACGGAAACCCGATTTCTCCTGATGAGGCATTTGCTAAAGAATCACATGATACGTTTGTAAAAACTGTGGAGCTGGCAAGTCTGATGAAAATTCCTGTCGTAAACTGTTTCTCAGGTGTACCAGGTGATTCCGAGAGTGCGAAGTATCCGAACTGGCCAGTGTCACCTTGGCCGAACGAATACAGCGATGTACTGAAGTGGCAATGGGAAGAGAAACTGATCCCGTACTGGCGCAAATGGGGACAGTTTGCAAAAGATCATTGTGTGAAGATCGGCTTAGAACTGCACGGCGGTTTCTTAGTACACACACCGCATACTTTGCTAAAACTGCGTGAGGAAACGTGTGACGCAATCGGTGCTAACTTAGATCCTTCTCATCTTTGGTGGCAAGGCATCGATCCAGTAGCTGCTATAAAAATCCTTGGAAAAGCTGGAGCGATCCATCATTTCCATGCGAAGGACACATACTTGGATCAAGACAACATCAACATGTACGGTCTAACGGACATGCAGCCATACGGCGCTGTACAGAAACGTGCATGGAGCTTCCGTTCTGTTGGATGCGGCCACTCTGTTCAAGATTGGTCTGACATGATGAGTGCGCTGCGTACATACGGTTATGACTATGTGGTAAGCATCGAACATGAAGATCCTATCATGTCGATCGAAGAAGGGTTCACTCGAGCGGTGAAGAACCTTCAGTCTATTTTAATCGCCGAACAGCCTACAGAGATGTGGTGGGTCTAGTACAAAAGGAGGGGGTCTGACCCCCTAAAAATACAAATCACCAGATTTGTATTTGTGGGGTGCACACCCCTTTATTAAGAAAGCCTGCGATCCAGATTAAGTTGGATTGCAGGCTTTTTTTCATCAATGCACTGATTTTATTTAAATAAGGGACAGTTTTGAATCAAAACTGATCAACATTTCATAAATAAAGACCATTTATGTAATGAAGGGAAAATAAAATAGCAAGTTAAGGTCTGAAGATAGTGAACGGTGATCTCCAAATAAAATAATCTAACGAATTTCTGCAATAATCTCACGAGAAAGCTCTATAATTCAACGGATTTTTACAATAATTCAACGGAAAATGGCGATATATCCCCGAGATGACATCATCCGACAAAATTAGACATCTACTTGAGGACAACTTCAATGTATATATAGAAAATATATTCAAATCTATTATCAGATCTTCCTCACTCTCATCTGATCCCGTATCACAGGCCAATTCTGGGGGAATGGTATGCCGAGCACCCAGAAGCTTACTCCGCGCAACCCGTATTCTTTGGCAGTTTCATATTTTGCTTTCATACTTCTCGCGTCCTCAAACCAAACTTCGTGCACTTTACCTTGCGAGTCTGTGTATTTGAACCAAGGTGAGGCATCGCCTTCGTCAAACTCGATATTTACTTTCATTTGTGCGGCGAGATTGACAGCGGCTACAGGGCTCAGTGTTCTAGCGAATGTTCCTTGAACAAAAGGCAATGTCCAATCACGTCCATATGTCGGAACTCCCATCATTATTTTTTCACGAGGGATGACTGTTACTGTATAATCCAGTACTTTTCTTACTTCATCCAGTGGAGCAATCGCCATTGCACGTCCCCCTGCCCATCCCCATTCATATGTCATTACGACGACAAAATCAACAATTTCTCCATGTGCTTTGTAATCGTGTGCTTCATACAGTAAACCGGGCTGATCTTCTTTATATTTAGGAGCAACTGCGGTAGAGACGGAATAGCCCAAAGGTTTGAATTTTGCAACAGCGCGTTTTAAAAAGTTGTTGTAGTCTTCTTTATTCTCTGGATAAACGTACTCAAAATCAAAGTTTACGCCTCTAAAGCCTTTAGTCTGCATCGTGTTTAAAATGTTTGTTAACAGCGTTTCTTGTAAACTCTCACTATCGAGAACCGTTTTTATTAATTCTGAATTGAATGCTTCGTTCTCAATGTTAGCTACACCCATAATCGGCGCAACTCTATTTATTCTTGCGGCTGATATGACTCCTTCATCTTGTAGAGAAATAAGCTCACCAGTCTTTGTTATCGAATAACTGAAAGGCGTAATATACGTTAAGAAAGATCCAACATTTCTTACTTCCGCCTGATTTACAGCTCCAAAGTTTGTAATATACGCGTTCACTTCTTTTACCGGTCGATTGTAAGGAATTGAAAGTCTAGTTCCAAGATAGATCAAGTTTGGATTTGTGATTTTATTTTCTGTTTGAATAGCCTTTACCGTTTCTCCGTACCGATTCGCAATGGTATACAATGATTCACCTTGTTTTACAACATGTATGGGAATATCAATCACCTGGCCAACATAAATAACAGAGGCTAAGGGAATATTGTTCCAGCCAATTAAACTGGTAACAGTAGTGCCATAACGCGCTGCAATATTACTCAGTGTATCACCGGATTGTATGGTGTATATAGGAAAGTCGTTTGGAATAACAAGAGCCTGACCAACTACTAAAATATTTTGATTTTCAAGTCCGTTCGTTTTGACGATAGAATTGATACCTACCCCATACCGCTGTGAAATCTTCCAAAGTGAGTCACCGCCTTGAACGACATGAATGTACATACAAACGCCTCCTTTTCCCTGTAACTAATATATTAAAAAAAGCAGATTATATGAGAGTAGGAGGGGGACAGACCCGGGTCTGTCCCCACCTTGAAATTTTCAAAAATTAAATTGATTTTTCAGAAGCGAGAAGGTCGAGGAAGCAAAGTTCTGAGGATTGGAGCGTATATACGTGAGTACCGTAAGAACAAAGATGACGAAGAGATTCGAAGCTTATCAAAATCAATAATTGACAGATCATGCCAAACTCTATATAATTTTCAAAAACAACAATCGAAACATGGATGAGGATTAGTACGTTGTGTTTGTCTTTTCCAGAGAGGGAGCTAAATGCTGAAAAGTTCCTACTGACTGCCAATCGAACCTGCCTTTGAGTTCTGTATCTGATCAACGAGAAGATAACAGCGGTTCAAAACCGTTATCATGAAAGAGTGTAAAGCTTTGCTTTGAATTAGGGTGGTACCGCCAAATTTTGGTCCCTAATGATGAGCAGGGCTTTTTTATTTACACTTTAGGAGTGCATAGCTTGTTTCCACGGTGATTAGCATCGCAGTGACAAGTTAAGGTTTAAAGTATAAGTGCAGTTAAGGCTGACGGATAAGGATAGGCGTCAGCTAAGTTTTCTTTATCAAAAACTGTGAGGTGCTAGAAGATGACGAAGGAATTTGTAAAAGATGTAACAAGTATGGAAGATGATTTTGCCCAATGGTATACCGATGTTGTTACAAAGGCTGAGCTGATCGACTATTCGAGTGTACGCGGCTCCATGATTTTGCGGCCATACGGATACGCCATTTGGGAGAACATCCAGCAGCAGCTTGATCAAGCAATTAAAAAAACAGGGCATGAGAATGTTTATATGCCGCTTTTTATTCCAGAGAGTCTTCTCCAAAAAGAGAAGGATCACATCGAAGGATTTGCACCAGAAGTGGCATGGGTAACACATGGCGGAGAAGAAAAGCTAACTGAACGCCTCTGTGTTCGGCCAACCTCTGAAGTCCTTTTTGCTGAGCATTTTAAAAACATTATTCACTCCTATCGTGACCTGCCAAAGCTTTACAATCAGTGGTCAAACGTTGTGAGATGGGAAAAGACAACACGGCCATTCCTTCGAACTCTTGAGTTCCTTTGGCAAGAAGGTCATACGTGCCACGAAACGGATGAGGATGCACACGACGAAACGGTGCGTATGCTTAATGTATACGCAGAGCTTTGTGAAGAATATTTAGCGCTGCCAGTGATCAAAGGACAAAAAACGGAAAAAGAAAAATTTGCTGGAGCAAAGTATACGTACACGATCGAAAGTTTGATGCATGATGGAAAAGCATTGCAGTCAGGTACTTCTCACCATCTAGGGGATGGATTTGCAAAGGCATTTGGTATCGATTTTACAAACAGAGAAGGTAAGCTGCAGACCGTGCAGCAAACATCTTGGGGCTTTACGACGAGGATTATCGGTGCCATGATCATGGTTCATGGTGATAACAGAGGGCTTGTAGTACCGCCAAAAATTGCACCAACTCAATTGATGATCATACCAATTGCACAGCATAAAGAAGGCGTGCTCGATTATGCGTACAAACTAAAAGAACAACTCTCAGGAAGTATTCGTACCAAAATCGATGCAAGTGACAAAAAGCCAGGCTGGAAGTTTAATGAGTATGAAATGAAAGGAATACCTCTCCGATTGGAAGTGGGACCAAGAGATATCGAGCAAAAACAGGTTATCCTCGTTCGAAGAGACACCGGCGAAAAACAAACCTTGTCTGTGAGTGACTTAGAATCTCAAGTGCAAAAGCTGCTGACAGATATTCAGAAAAACCTATACGAAAAAGCGCTGAAACATAGAGAAGAAAAAACATCGATTGCAAAAACGTATGATGAATTTAAAGAAACACTTCAAGAAAATACAGGTTTTATTAAAGCCATGTGGTGCGGTGACCAAGTGTGTGAGGACTTTATAAAAGATGAAACAGGGGCAACTTCCAGATGTATGCCGTTTGTCCAACAAAAGCTGTCTGATCAATGCGTTTGCTGCGAGAAAGAGGCAAAGCACTTAGTCTATTGGGCAAAAGCTTACTAAAAGTAACAAAAGAACCCAAAAGTGAAAAAAAGGAGAGGGGGACAGACCCGGGTCTGTCCCCCTCTCCTTTCTCCTATTTTTCAAAGTACCTCTATGAAAATAATTTTTTACGTTTAAAATATATAAAGTAACAATGAAATTATTAAGGGAGAGTATTATTATGAAAAACACATGGAAAGCCTATCGCTCGCCTATCATCCTGCTCATTTCCATCGCAATCGGAAGTGTAATAGGCTCTGTCATGGGAGAGAAGGCTACTGTACTTAAACCGTTCGGGGACTTATTTTTAAATGTAATGTTCATGATCGTTGTACCCCTTGTTTTCTTCTCCATCTCGTCGAGTGTCGCTAATATGGCAGGCGCAAAGCGATTTGGCAAGATTATCAGTTCTATGATGAAGGTCTTTTTATTTACTGGAGTTGTGGCAGCTGTTGTCAGTATGGCAGCAATTAAATTTTTCCCGCCAGCTGACGGTGTAAAGATTGACCTTGTTAAGCCTGATGCTGCAAGTGAGAAAGTATCAATTGGAGAACAGCTCGTCAGCACAGTAACAGTTCCCGATTTTGTGGATCTGCTAAGCCGTGCTAACATGTTGGCACTCATTCTTTTCTCAGTATTGCTTGGACTCGCAACTTCGGCAGTAGGTGAAAAAGGAAAGCCGCTTGCTGGTTTTCTAACCGCTGGAAGTGCCGTCACTTTGCAGATGGTTAAATACGTTATGTATTATGCACCAATTGGACTTGGCGCTTATTTTGCAGCGCTAGTAGGTGAGTTTGGTCCAACTTTATTAGGTTCTTATTTTAGAGCAGTTATGTTTTATTATCCATTTTCGATCGTTTATTTCTTTGGATTCTTTACACTTTATGCGTGGATGGCACACGGGAAACTCGGAATCCGCACGTTTTGGAAAAACATGGTCTCACCATCTGTTACAAGTCTAGCAACGTGCAGTTCTGCGGCGAGCATTCCTGTAAACTTAGAAGCATCCAAAAAGATGGGGGTTCCCTATGATATTAGTGAAACGACCATTCCGCTTGGTGCAACTCTTCATAAGGATGGCTCCGTTATCGGCGGAGTATTGAAGATTACCTTCTTGTTTGGTATTTTTGGAATGGATTTTTCAGGTTTTAACACGTACCTTTTAGTAGGTGCGATTGCACTGCTCGTTGGTATGGTAATGGGTGCGATCCCTCAAGGAGGTCTAATTGCAGAGATGCTTATTCTCTCTTTATTTGGATTTCCTGTTGAAGCTCTTCCAATCATAGCAGCTATTTCTGCGATCATTGATCCTCCAGCAACACTGTTAAATGCTACTGGAGATAACGTAGCCAGCATGATGACAGCACGACTTGTCGAAGGAAAGAATTGGCTAACGAACAAAACGTCTTCCAAACAAGAGAAAATGGGAGCATAAAAAAATTACCTGAGGGTGCCCAGCGTCAGAAATACAGACGGTGGGTTTCTTCTTTTCACAAAAGAGCCAAGTTTTCTTCTCATCATGCATTCATTTTATTAAACGAGGGAAATGATAAGCAGCGAATACTAGAATTGAGGTGTTATTTTTATGAAAAAAGAAATTCAACTTGTCGTTGATGCAAAAGCTACACTTGGGGAGGGACCATGCTGGGATCGTGAAAATCAGCTGCTTTACTGGGTTGATATTCAGAATAAAAAAGTATGCATTCATAATCCGAACACGAATGACAACAAAGAAATCCAGCTTGATCAGCTAGTAGGAGCTGCAGTTCTTAGAAAATCGGGCGGTTTGATTCTTGCTATGGAAAAGGGTTTCTACTCTTTAAATCTGAAAACATATTCACTAGAACAAATTGTTGATCCTGAAGGTCATATGCTTGGTAATCGCTTTAATGATGGAAAGGTAGATCCTAAAGGCCGCTTTTGGGCAGGTACGATGAGTCTGAATGAAGAAAAGGAGAAAGGGTCTCTTTATTGTTTACATACTGATCTAACAGTTGAGAAAAAAGTCAGTCAGTTAACGATTTCTAACGGTATCGCTTGGTCACCCGATCATCGATATATGTATTTGATTGATACACCTACAAGAAAGGTAACAAGATATCAATACGATAACGAAACAGGAAATATTACGAATCCAGAAGATGTTATTGCTTTTCCGCAGGGAGTCGGCAACCCGGATGGCATGACGATTGATGAAGATGGAATGCTGTGGATTGCTCATTGGGGCGGTGCGAGAGTTTCCCGCTGGAATCCTGAAACAGGGGAACAAATAGACGAAATCTGTGTTCCAGCAAAAAATGTGACATCATGTACGTTTGGCGGTGAAAGTCTTGATGAGTTATACATTACAACTGCCAGAACAGGTACGAATGATGAAGAATTAGTCAAATACCCTCATGCAGGCGGCGTATTTAGAGTAAAAATGGAATGTATAGGCAGCTGTAATTATTATTTTGAAGGATAGTAAAAAGCCAGGACTCCAGTTCCTGGCTTTTTCTTATTAGAAAATTAAGTTTAGCGCGAAATAAATTAATCCAGCTAATGTAGCAGAGATCGGAAGTGTGATGAACCAAGTAATAATCATCGTTTTTGCCGTTCCCCATTTAACGCCTCTAAGTCTATGAGAAGAACCTACCCCTAATATGGAAGAGGTAATAACGTGTGTTGTACTTACTGGAATACCAAGAGCAGATGCTCCCAAGATAACAGATGCCCCAGTTAAATCAGCGGCTACTCCATTTACAGGACGGATTTTCATGATTTTACCGCCGACTGTTTTAATGATTTTCCATCCGCCAATTGAAGTTCCAAGTCCCATTGCAATCGCACATGAAATTTGAACCCAAGTCTGAATATCTGTGCTGTCTGTATAACCATTTGCAATTAGAGCCATTGTAATGATCCCCATAGCTTTTTGTGCGTCGTTCGTTCCGTGAGAATAAGCTTGGAACGCCGCCGTTACAATTTGTACTTTGCGGAATCCATTGTTAGTTTTTGATAAATTAGCATTTTTGAAAATTGATTTGATAATTAAATAGAAAACAAAACCAACGGCAAATGCTAAAACAGGCGAGATAAGCAAGCCTTCGATAATTTTAATGAAACCTGAGTAATGCAGCGAGTCAAATCCTGAAGCTGCAATCGCTGCACCTGCAATGGAACCAATGATCGCATGTGAAGAACTGCTTGGAATTCCGTAATACCATGTGATTAAGTTCCAAGCAATCGCTGCGATAAGTGCTGCTAGAATAACGACATCCCCATTATGAAGAGTGAAAGGGTCGACGATGTCTTTCGAAATAGTTTTCGCTACACCAGTAAATGTCATAGCCCCGACAAAGTTCATGACAGCAGCTAAAATAATAGCTCTCCTTGGTGTTAATGCCTTTGTTGAAACAGAAGTTGCAATGGCATTTGCTGTATCATGAAAACCGTTGATAAAGTCAAACGCGAGTGCAAATCCCACAATGAGTATAGTTATTAGTAAAACTGTATCCATACCGATCACCCGTTACGCGTTTTTCATGATGATAGATTCAAGTGTATTCGCAACGTTCTGGCAGCTGTCGGCAATGCCTTCAAGCACTTCGTACATTTCTTTATACTTGATAACTTTGATTGGATCAGTTTCGGTTGAAAATAATTGACGCTGTGCTTCACGATAAAGATCGTCACATCTTGATTCATAATCTTTCACTCTAATTGCGTGTTCACGCATAGCAACTAATTTTTTATCAGCAAGTAAATTAACAGAGATCAGGATCTCTTCAGCACATAATTTAATGTTCTCAACAAATTTCACCATGTATTCGTCTGGATTTGTGATCGCATAAATATCAAAAAGAGCAGAAGACTGTTCAATACCATCTAAAATGTCATCCATTGTCATCGCAAGCTGAAGAATATCTTCTCTTTCGATGGGAGTAATAAATACCTTGTTTAATTCTAAAATAATTGTATGAACGAAGGAATCCCCTTTAGATTCAAGTTCTTTTAAACGATCTGCAAATTCACGCAAATCACTTTCGTTCTTAATTTTAAAATCGTGGAAATATTCAGCAGACTCCTTTAAGTTGCTGGCAATATCCAGTAGCATGACAGAAAACTTGTCCTTTTTCTTGTTAAACATAGTACCCTCCAAAAGAAATGTCTTTAATCCTTTTTCTGTAACTTTATTGCTGGCAGTATTTTCTCTTTTTTTTACCACCCAACACATTATACAAAAAAATGTGAGCCATTGTCGAAAAAGATTGAATTGTAACGAATAATTTACAATTCGTTTACAAAGTTAATATATCTTTATCAGTTTACCCTCTATATAAAAGTTCAGACAAAAAAAGAGCTTTCGGTTGAAAGCCCTTGAATTCACACTAGTTTCTGCTTGGAGTCTTATTAGGTATTTCTCGCTAATACTGTTCAGCTTTAGTGTGGTCGTTTTTAAGAAAAGGAATTTACCTTTGTAATCGTTTAGACTGCTTCTTAAGGAAGTAGTTTTTCTCATTTTTTAGGGGTATAATGAAAAAATAATACATAACTCATAAGCACGTTTTATTAGATTGAACATAAACTAGTAGGGCTAGGAACCGAATATTGGAAAGTTTTCAGGCTGCTGTCATTGAGACGGCAGCATTTCTACTTTTATATGGGTATTGAGGATGATTGTTATTCTCAGGAAGCGATGAGGAGGGAATACGGATGGAGCTTTCTGCACGTGCACAGCTTATTCTTGCAACGACCTCAGGCGCATTAATACTTGTAGCCTGGCTAACGGAAACATATTCACAATCTCCTTACTATGTTCTTTTTTATATTCTTGCCTTTTTATTTGGCGGATACGCGAAAGCGGTTGAAGGCGTTCAGCAAACGTTAGAAGAGAAACGGTTAAATGTAGAACTGCTGATGATGATAGCCGCAATTGGTTCGGCTTCAATCGGTTACTGGGGAGAAGGTGCTGCACTCATTTTAATTTTTGCTTATTCTGGTGCACTTGAAATGTACACACTGCAAAAAAGCGATCGCGAAATTAAAGCGCTCATTTCCATGCAGCCTGAAGAAGCAATGCTTATTTCAGGAACTAAAGAAGTCAGGGTAAATGCCTCGACTTTAAAGCCAGGCGATACGATAAAAGTACGGCCAGGTGAAAGGATACCCGCAGACGGCATAGTACAGATGGGATCTTCATTTGTAAATGAATCAGCTCTAACTGGTGAGGCTGCAGCAAAAGAAATTAAACCAGAATCCAAAGTGCTTGCTGGGACGCTTAATCAATCAGGATTGTTAGAAATTATCGTGACGAAGTATATGAAAGATTCTGTTTTTCAAAGAATGATCGATCTTGTTCATAGAGCGCAAAACGAAGCTCCTCCTGTTCAGCGTAAGATAGAAGAATTTGAGGCGAAATATGTTCTTTTTGTACTAATGGCTGCAGCTTTAACCGTAATTGTTCCCGGTTCTGCTGGTTTTTGGAGTTATTCGGAATCTCTTTATCGTGCATGTGTTTTGCTTGTAGTCGCTTCTCCTTGTGCACTTGTTGCCTCTACAATGCCTGCTTTACTAGCTTCCCTTTCAAATGCAGCCAAACAAGGGATTTTATTTAAGAGCGGTATTTACTTAGAAAAAATAAAAAGTGTAAACGTTATGGCTTTTGATAAAACAGGAACATTGACTGAAGGAAATCCAACGGTGAAAACAACCGTATTCAATCACCCTTCACTAAAAGAAGAAGAAATCCGTCCGGTTATATATGCTATTGAAAAAAACAGCACACATCCATTGGCAAAGGCTATTTTAGCTATCCTGGAAGTAAATGCAGAAGAAAATAAAGTTGAGTTAACGGACTACGAGGATATTCCTGGTTTAGGCGTAAAAGCGATAGCGAATGGGATTAGATGGAGTGTAGGCAGCCGTGAGCTTGCAGGTATCACTGATAAAGAAGAGAGAAAGCTTTTTTCTAAGGTGTTTGCAGAAGGTGATGTG
This sequence comes from Bacillus sp. NEB1478, assembly GCF_031582965.1. NCBI lineage: Bacteria > Bacillati > Bacillota > Bacilli > Caryophanales > Bacillaceae > Bacillus > Bacillus sp. NEB1478. Next base: position 2,560,676 of record NZ_CP134049.1, on the reverse strand, counting down.
AATGCGCAAACTGTTGTGTATGTGACAGCGGATAAAGTTTTGGCAGGTTATTTTCTTATTGGAGATTCTGTTCGTGATGAAAGTGTTGAAGCCATTCAAGCTCTTCAGCAAAAACAAATTTTAACTTTAATGCTGACTGGTGATTCGAAACGCGGAGCAGAGGAGATCGGCAAATTAGCAAAGGTGGATGAGGTCGGCTATTCTTGTATGCCAGAGGATAAGGTCAATACACTGAAAAAATGGAAAGATAAACAAGCGATAGTTGCCATGATAGGAGACGGAGTTAATGATGCTCCAGCTCTAGCTGTTGCAGATATAGGTGTAGCAATGGGAATGGGCAGTGATGCTGCAATTGAAACAGCGAATGTAGTGCTAGTTAAAAATGATTTAAGTAAACTGCTCTATGCTATGAACTTATCTGAACGTCTTTCGAAGATTGTCAGGCAAAATATCATTTTTTCCGTTTCAGTCATTTGCCTCTTGCTTGGAGCGAATTTCTTTCAAGTGCTAACACTGCCATTTGGTGTAGTCGGACACGAGGGAAGCACGATATTAGTCATATTAAACGGACTTCGATTATTAAGATAATAAGAAAAAAAGAGACGACTCAAATAGATAAATGAACCTATTTGAGCCGTTTTTTGTTATTCGAAGCTATCAATATTATTTAATTCCACGGTAATGTCCATTATATCCACGTTAATTTCGATAATTCCACGGAAACGACCATTATATCCACACTAATTTCAATAATTCGACGTAACTCACAATTATTCGATTTTTCGACAAAAAGAATGACCCAATCGATTAATGGATCTTCTTTTGGGTCATCCTCTTTTTATTTATTGATTATTTGTTTAGATCACTTTGTTTTTTTGCGTACGCTGTTTCATCAGTTCCTGTTTTAGTTACGGTAACTGATGATGTGGGAGCTGCTGATAGACCGTTAGAGGAAGTTGATGTTGATTGCGTAGAATAGTTATCTTTTTTCGCTTCTTCCTTTGCCTCATTTACAGCATCTTTCGTGTCCTTCTTCATTTCACTTGCTTTATTCTTAGCTTCTTGCAGTTTCTGGCGAGCAGAAACAGATAGATTGGTTGATTTTTCTTTCATAGAATCAACACCATCTTTAGCATCCATTTTTCCGAGTTTTGCTTTTAACATTGTCTCATCTTTCATTTGCATTGTACGTTCTTTTAGCTTAATCGATGAATCGCGCAAGTCTTCACGCAGTTCGTTTCCTTTCTTCGGAGCTAATAGCAAAGCCGCAGCGGCACCGGCTAGTCCTCCAAGAACGAGTCCCGTAGCAAATCCAGATCCTTTATTCTCCGCTGCTTCTTGTGTTTGATAATCTGAGTGAGTAAAAACAGGTTCGGCTGTCGCAGTAGTTGTTGTTTCGTTATGCATAATATCTATTCCTCCTTTTTTACTTGTATAGAAAACGTACCCGCATCTGTTAAAAGATAAACACTTAACATAAACGACGGGAGCGACAATATAAGCAGAAAGAGGTATAGAGCAGAGACAAATAGAAAAAGCCGGGGGTGTTTACCCGGCTCGCTTCATCTATCTGTTATTAGCTTTTGAGTTCAGGAAGCATACGAATTTCTTCACTCATATCAGATTTACAAATGGGACATTGCGGTTCTTTTTGCAAAGAATAATCAGCGCGCATCCAGCATGTGCAGCCATCACCTGTGCAAGCCCATACCTTTGTTTCTACGTCTGGAATCGGCTCTGAAGGTTGTTTTGAAAAAAAAGCCATAGTTATCCCCCTTTTTCTTTACTACTTATAGTATACTCCCAAATGACGGAAATTATGTATCAATTAGATTACATATTTAGCAAAGTGGAATATTTTTGTGAGATTTCTTCAGACCATTGCATATGTAATTGCCTGATTTCCTGCGGGGAATGTACAATGATGTCTCCTTTTAAAATCCACAAATACTCAGCGAACTTTTTTATATGCATGTATAAAATTTGTCCATTTAGATGCGCTGCACCATTTTCATCAATCGTTAACATTGTTTTCAAATAAGGATGCGACTTACAGTAAGATATTCCTTCGGGTTCAATATCAGCATCCAGATGCAAAAAAGACCGAGGGACGATTTCGGCTGCCCAATTATGGATCGTAATCTCTGAAAAATCTTTCACTTCCATTGGTTCAAAGTTGATTACAGCATTCAAGACGTCATTTAAACAAAAAATATGAAAATCTGAAAGGGAATAGGAATAGGCTGGACAGTACCAATCCCCATTTTCACTATAAATTCCTATAGGCTGTATGTTGCTGTATAGTTTAGTACCTTCTTCTTGATGGTGAATCGTCACTATTTTTTGTTTAATGGCTGCTTCAAGCATTACTGGTGCAAAATTGCTGTGCTTTGGAAGAGGCTTCTGAACGAATAATCGCTTTTGTACATCATTCCAGCTGTCCTTTGCATCATCTGGGAGATAATGAAGAAGCTTATTAGCAACTGAACGGCTCTGAATTTGAAAAGGAAAGCTTTCTTCTTCAAATGTTTGCAAACTAAACAAGATAGCAGATGCCTCCATCTCCGTGAAACCGATCGGTGGTAGAATACGGTCATTTACCATACGATATCCACCATGAGGTCCAAACTCAGAAATAATAGGCAGTCCCATCTCCATCAAACTTAATAGATCACGCTGTATAGTCCGGGTAGAAACTTGAAATTCCTCCGCTAATTCTTTTAAAGTAAAATGTTTTTTTGAATTTATGGAAAGCAACAATCTTTCCAATCTTTTGATTCTCGACATATATGACTCCCATAATTAGAGATATTGTAAACCTTTAGCACTATTCTGTTTATTTAATATCGTACATTATGGGAGAAATGTTAGTGTTTCATGAAATTTGTTTGAATAAAGTGCTATTACTTTTCCATTGATTTTACATAAAATGAATGAAAACATACTCTCTTTATAAAAATGAACATATAGTCTGCTTCTGATCCTTCGTTTCAAAGGATACGGCAGTCTTTTTCTAGCCAAAGTACCGCAGTTTTCCTATGAACAAGAATAAAAAAAACACGCCGCATTTTCAGAGACGTGTTAAACCATCTATATAAATTAGTAGGAATAAGCTGCGATTAGTTATTAGGATAGGTTTAATAATATTAGTTTTTTACAATGGAAGAAAGTTGTTCGATACAGCTGACCATTTCAGTCAATTGTTTTTCTGTAAGTTGAGAAACGTATTTGAGAAGTACTCCGTTTCTTTTCTCTTGAATGCGTTCAAAATTATCAAAACCACTTTGGTTAAGATGAACATAAACGATTCTGCGATCTAGTTCAGAACGATAACGGTCAACGTAACCTCTTTTTACAAGACGATCGATGATTACAGTAGTAGCACTTGCACGTACTTTCATGGCATCAGCGATTTCAGAGACTGTCCATTTGTCACGCGTGGAAAGTGTTTTCAATATTTGAAACTGTGTAGAGGTAATCTCTTCATCTTCCCAAATTTCAGGCTTGATTACGTCCATAATTTCTAAGAACGCTTTTTCTATTCGCTCAACTTCTACTAAAATATTCGTTTTTTCCACTAACACTTTCACAGTAATGCCTCCTTAGCTTACAGTACACCACTTAAAAATCGAATACCATTCGATTATACTACGATTACTTTATTATTAGTATAAATTATCTAGTACCCAATGTGTATACATGTGAGAGTATTTAAGTTATTTAAATATAAAATTTTGTAGTATTGTAAATATTTTTTATTGGCAAAAGAGGATTTTGTTTCCTAAATAGCCAATAGAAGAGAGAGAAAAAGGGGGAAATTGAATGACACGTATCGCTTGGGTTACAGACAGCACGAGTTGTATTACGCCAGAAGAAGCGAAACAACTTGGTGTACATGTTATTCCTGTATCCATTTTAATGAATGAAACCATTTATAAAGACGGAGTGGACATTACTCCGGATGAGTTTTATAACAAGCTGGATGACTGTGATGAATTGCCAAAGACAAGTCAGCCTACACCTGGTGAATTTTCCGATTTCTATGAAGTGTTAAAGCATAATTATGACTGTGCGATAGCAATTCATGTTTCTGAAAAATTCAGTGGAACGATAAACGGTTCGAGACTTGGATCTGAAGCCGCCGATTTTCCTGTTCATATTGTAGATTCTAAAATTGTTTCAGAATCCATGAGGCAGCTTTTATTAAAAGGAAAAAAACTCGAAGATGAAGGGCTTGGACCAGAAGAAATAGCAGAATCTTTGCGTGAAACGGCAAATCGGGTAAATGGGTTCGTATGTATTGGAAGCTTAGAGCAGCTAAGGCGAGGCGGTAGATTGTCCGGCGCAAGCTTTTTAGTTGGGAATTTGCTGCAGATTAAACCGATTTTGACGTTTGATAATGGCTCCCTCGTTCCTTTTGAAAAAGTGAGAACGCTGAAAAAAGCAGAAGCACGGGTATTAGGGCTATTTGAGGAAGCGGCAAACCGCTCTCCTGTAGAAGGTGTTAGTGTTGTTTACAGCGGATCTTCAGAAAAAGCAGAAACGTGGGCTGCTTATTTGCGAGAAAAGTATCCGGATATAACGATAAACTTAGGGAAACTGAGTCCAGCTATCGGCGTACACGTAGGCGCAGGCACGCTGGGCATACTATGGTACAAGGGGTCTGACCCCATACAAATACAAAATCCCTGATTTTGTATTTGTGGTATGGACACCATTTTATTCTGCAATATAAAGACGATGACCTAAAAGACGATTTTTTAATCTTTTGGGTCTTTTTTTGTCGGAAATCGGTTAATTTAGAGTTGCGTGGAATTATCTAAATTAACGTGGGAATATTGGGGATTACTGTGGAAATAAGTAAAAATGATGGCTCAACTAAAAACATCAATTTAATAAGATATGTGGACAACCGATTTTTGTTATAGGTTAATGGTTATTAATATAAAAATCCTTTAGTAAATTAGAGAAAATACCTAAAATAATTGTATTTTTATTGATTTTTCGATAATGTAATAGACAGTGTTGCAAGTAGAGGTTAAGTGCCTTTATTTTGTGGAATAATACGAGAAGTAAGAAATACATAAAATGGAGTGATTGATACTATGGAAATCGGTTTAATCGGCCTTGGTAAAATGGGCTTTAATATGGCATTGAACATGAACGACAAAGGATATACTGTAATTGCGACAGACGTTAATAAAGATACAGTTAGCGAGATTTCTTCTCAAGGTGTTAAAGGAGTAAACTCAATCGAAGAGCTTACGAACACTTTTACTGGGAAAAAAGCGGTTATATTGCTTGTACCTGCCGGCGAAATCGTAGACAAAGTAATCAGTGAACTTAAACCACACCTGACTGAAGGTGACATCATCATTGATGCAGGGAACTCCATGTACAAACATACATTACGCCGTTATGAAGAGCTGAAAGCAGAAGGAATCCACTTTGTAGACGTTGGTACGAGCGGCGGAACAGACGGTGCTCGCCATGGACTTTGCGCGATGATGGGCGGAGACGAAGAGGCTGTAAATTATCTTGCACCACTTTATGAGAAAATCTGTGTTGAGAACGGATTTATGATCACTGGTCGTGCAGGAAGCGGACATTTCCTAAAGATGGTTCATAACGGAATCGAGTATGGCATGATGCAAGCAATCGGTGAAGGATTTGAAATCCTTGACAAGAGTGATTTTGATTACGATTACGAAGCGGTTTCAAAAGTTTGGAACAATGGTTCAGTGATCAGAAGCTGGCTTATGGAGCTTATGGAGAATGCTTTCAGCAAACAGCCGAAACTTGAAGATATTCGCGGAGTGATGAATTCATCAGGCGAGGGGATCTGGACAGTCGAAGCTGCACTTGATTATCAGGCTTCTGCTCCAGTCATTGCTCTTTCTCAATTCATGCGATTCCGTTCATTGGAAGACGATACTTTCCACGGAAAAGTGGTAGCAGCTCTTCGAAATGAATTCGGCGGACATGCTGTCGTTAAAAAATAACTCACTGTATTCTAAGACCTCTGTGTGTTGTACAAGCAGAGGTCTTTCCATATTTCAAAGAAAAATATCAAAAACTAATAATGATGTTGAAAATGGATAGGAGTTTGAAATAATGAATGAAAAATATGTGATGGAATCCAGAACGGTTAAATCCTCTGTTGTACTGCCGCCTGATACAAACAATCACGGAACACTTTTCGGCGGAAAACTAATGGCTTACATTGATGATGTTGCAGCAATTTCGGCAATTCGGCATGCACGAAAAAATGTAGTGACGGCTTCAACAGATTCAGTTGATTTTCTTCAGCCAATAAAGGTTGGACATTCTGTATGTCTGGAATCTTTTGTAACATGGACAAAGACAACATCCATGGAAGTTTTCATAAAAGTCATCGCTGAAAATCTATTATCTGGAGAGCGTAAGGTTTGTGCAGTCTCATTTTTAACCTTTGTTGCATTGGATGAGGAAGGAAAGCCTACTCCTGTGCCAAAAGTCATACCTCAGACAGAGGAGGAGAAATGGCTGCACCAACACGCTCCAGAACGAGCAGTTGCACGTAAAAAGCGGCGTGAAGAAAGCAAAAAATTAGCAAAAGAATTCGGTGTGAAAAAGCCTTGGGAGATAATTTGAGTATAAAGATTTATTTTTGAAATTTCGCGGTGTAAAGATTCGCAAATAAGAAATAAGATGATATAATTAAGCTAACCTTTTTCCAGCCAGGGATACAGCACCCTGGCCTTTAATTTGTTACGTTCCTACAAGCCTCTGATGCTTATCAGAGGCTTTTTTATATGGTTCATAGATTTTATCTTCTGCCCCGCAATTAGTCACCGCTATTCGTTGTTTGTAATGCAAGCAACAGCCCGTCGATTCCTCGAAAACCTTTCTGCCATGATGATTCTGGTTCTGTCTTTTGTAAACCTTTTTAATCGTTCCTTTATTGATTTTTTTGCTAGTGAGATGGTTGTTAATTACCTTCCTTTGAATCCATTTACATAACCATAAGCTGATGTGCAAATGATAAGAAAAGATTGGAAAAAGGCGGATGGTTATGCGAAATAGAAGGAAACGTCCTTATATGAAGACACAAAAGCTTTCTGAAATGGTTGCTAACAATAAAATAGGTGACAGCCCTTTCTCTCCTTCAGCTTCCCATTCTGAAGATAATGGCAGTTCAGAACAATATTCTAACAATGAAACTGTTGAAGAAGGAAAGCTAAGTCCTGTGCTGAACACTACGTTCAGGCAGCTGAAAACCCGGCTTGGAGATCCACTGGATCTAATCATTAGAGAATTCGAAATTGAAATGAACCACAATCAAAAAGTAACGGCAGCAGTAATTTTTTTAGAAGAATTGAATGATCCGGTGCTAGTCAATGAATTTATTATCGAGCCTTTATTGGCTCTAAGACCTGTAAAAAGGACAAGAACGATATCATTCGAACACACTCTTCACTATATTAAGCAAAATGGGATTTCTATTGGAAAAGTATCAGATGTCGAAACAGAAGAAGAATTAATCGAGTCCTTATTAGCTGGGTTAAGTGTCTTGCTGATTGAGGGAAGTAAAAAGGGACTTAAACTAGGCACATGCGGCGGTAAAGCGAGAGGAATTGAAGAACCTACGACAGAAGTGGTAATACGCGGTCCGAAACAAGGGTTTACGGAAACAATAAAGACGAATATTTCCATGATACGAAGAATTGTAAGGTCACCAGATTTAAGAATTGAAAAGTTTGTAGTCGGTGAGGTCACAAAAACCGATATAGCGATTGTTTACTTAGATAATATTGCAAATCCGCTCTTAATTAAAGAAGTAAAAGAACGGATCAACCAAATAAAAACGGATGCCATTATTGAATCAGGACAGCTCGAAGAATTTATTCAAGATGAAACAATTACGGTTTTTCCTCAGATGGTTGATACAGAAAGGCCAGATGTTGTTGCAGGAAACATCTTAGAAGGACGCGTGGGAATTCTAGTTAATGGCACTCCGTTTGCATTAATCGCCCCCACGCAGTTTATTCAGTTCTTCCAATCTGCTGAAGACTATTATATGAGGTATGACATCAGCAGCTTTTTAAGGCTGCTACGATTTTCAGTTTTCATCATCTCGTTGATCGCTCCATCAACTTACATAGCTCTGACCACTTTCCATCAAGCGATGATACCGACAACGCTGCTTTTTGGTATTGCAGCTCAGCGGGAAGGAGTTCCTTTTCCAGCACTTGCCGAAGCAATGATAATGGAATTTACATTTGAAATTTTGCGTGAAGCTGGTATTCGGATGCCGCGTGCGGTTGGGGTTACCGTTTCGATTGTTGGGGCACTCGTATTAGGTCAAGCAGCAGTTCAGGCAGGACTTGTGTCTCCGGTTATGGTAATCGTTGTTGGAATTACAGCGGTAGCTAGTTTTGCTGTGCCATCATTTGCGGTAGCTACTTCTGCCCGTTTATTACGTTTTCCGCTAATGCTGATCTCTTCTATTTTCGGTTTTTACGGACTCACTCTTGCATTGATTGTTATCGTAGCGCATCTTACTAGCTTAAGGTCATTTGGTTATCCATACTTAAGCCCGTTTGCCCCATTGCAAGTTCAGGATTTAAAAGACAGTTTATTCCGTTTTCCAATTACACAGCTGCTGAAGCGGCCTGAGAAACTGGCAAGAAAAAATCAGACGCGCACAGCACCTTATACAGTAAAGAAAAAAAGGGAGGAGGATACGACAAGATGAAGATCTTGAAGCGTTTCATTCTCTTTTCATTGTGTTTGTTATTGTTGACTGGGTGCTGGGATCAGCATGAGTTAGATGAACTGTCTATCGTGATGGGAATGGGCATTAATGTGGCAAAAAATGGTGATTTAATCGTAAGTTATCAAATCGTAAACCCGACGGAAGTGGCTCCAGGTATTACAGGGGCCGGAGGAGGAAAACAACCCGTATTTACTGTTTACGAAAGCAGAGGTAAAAACATAATGGAAGCCACTCGCAATGCTTCGAGACAAACTTCGCGCCGTCTATTTTTTGCACACGCAAGGATGCTTGTACTCAGTGAAAAGCTTGCGAAAGACAGTATTTATCAAGCGCTCGATATGGTTTCCCGGGATCCCGAGGTTCGTTCTACGATACAAGTGCTCGTTGCAAGAGGAACAACACCTTCTAAAATTTTGAGAACTTTTTCCGCGATTGACAAAGTAACTTCTGATGAGGTAGCGGCTATCTTAAGAATAACAGAAGAAAACTGGGGGGAAAATCTTCAGCAAGATATTAACGAAGTATTGCAGTCAATTATTAATGAGGGCGGTGAACCTCTTATCAACGGCCTCGAAATCGTGGGGGACAAGGAACTCGCCGTAACTGCAAAAAACTATGAAGTTGGAGACCCTGCACGAATCAGGCTGTCTGGTATGGGCGTTTTTAAAAACGGTAAATTAAAAGGCTGGATAGATGGACCAGAAGCCAGGGGAGTTGTTTGGATAAAAGGAAAAATTAAAAGCTCTGCCATCTCGGTTGGCTGTAAAGGTTATAAAGGTGCCGTTAATATCGAAGTAGTACGATCGAAAACATCATTATCAGCCTTAACAGAAGGGGATATCCCTGAGATAAAAGTGGCTGTTTACCCAGAGACTAATATAGCCGAAGTAAACTGTCCAGTTAATCTGGAAAACGAAGCTGAAATTTTCAAGCTTGAAAACACATTTAACAAGGTGATAAAGAATGAAATAGTTAAAGGCGTATATGCTTCACAAAAACTTAATAGTGATGTATTAGGATTTGGAGAACTTTTATATCGCGAAGATCCAAAGAAATGGTTAAACGTTTATAGTAAAAATTATGAAAGTATCTTTCCTCAAATGAAAGTAAAAGTTCACGTAGAATCTCGAATTAGAAGGTCAGGTATTCGTACATCACCATTTTTATTTGAAAAGAAAGAAGGACCATCATGAAAATGTATAAGATTGATATTCAACAATATTTCATCATTATCGTTTTGTTCGAACTCGGGAGTGCTATTCTTGTGGGAGTCGGCATGAGTGCGGGACGTGATGCGTGGTTAGCCATCTTGATGGGGATGGTTATAGGAATGGTGATGTTTACGGGATATTATTATTTATCCAAACAGTTTCCTGAAATGTCACTTACGCAGTATCTTCAGGTTTTGTTCGGTAAATATGTCGGGAAAACTTTAGGGTTTTGTTATTTGCTTTATTTTCTCTACTTGGCAACAAGGGTGCTGCGTGACTTTGGAAGCTTGCTTTTATCAGCAGTATTTGTTCAAACACCAATCATTGTCGTCAATACACTAATGATCGCTACAATCATTTATGTTCTTAAACTAGGCTTTGAAGTCCTTGTAAGAACAGGTGAGATTTTTTTTACGCTTGTGATAATGCTTGGACTGACACTAGGTGTTCTCGTTTTTTCGGCAGATTTAATGGATCTTAATTATTTACTTCCTTTTTTAGGGCAGGGGTTAGTGCCTGTCATAAAAGCGGCATTTCCTGTAACTCCAACGTTTCCATTTGGTGAAATGGTCGTATTTCTGATGCTGTTCCCATATGTGAAATCCAAAAATAAAACATTAAAAATAGGGTTGTTCGCGATGCTGGTCAGCGGGCTAATTTTAAGCGGTACGATAGCGGTGGATATCATGGTTCTTGGAGGTCATGTTGCTACTCATGTCTATTTCCCGCTATTATCCGCAGTTGCAAAAATCAATTTAGGAGAGTTCATTCAGCGGATGGACGCACTGGTAGTATTCACTCTGATTATCGGGGGCTTCTTCAAGATAGCCATCTTTTTATACGTTGCAGTAAAAGCGGCTCAAGATGTATTTGAAGTAAAGGATGAAAAAACACTCATAACTCCGATTGGAATTATAGCGGTTATTTCTTCTGTTGCGATTGCATCAAACTTCGTAGAACATATAAGAGAGGGTTTAAGAATTGTCCCACATTTTATTCATATTCCTTTTCAAGTCGTGCTGCCCTCTATCTTTATTATCATTTTTCTAATCAGAAAGAAGAAACTTAAGCATTTCGCTGCTTCTTCTTCACCCACATCTGCCAAATAAATAGGAGGATCGGGTAAATGAGCAAAACGATGATGAGGAAAAATTCAATCCTGTCCACATAACGGAAGAAAGAGTAAAACGACCTGTATAGGATTGTCACTAACGGAGTTCCTACGATTACATCTATTGTAATCAGCAGGGTTAACATACTTAAAAGAAGAATGATATAAATAAGTAAAGGTTTTGAAATTTTCATGTACAGCACCTCCTGTTACATAGTTTTTACTGGAATTGTGCTCTTATCCGTTTTACAGGAAAGGAGAATATCAATGTGCGGCCGTTATATGCTTTATTACGAAAAGGATGTAATCATTGATGCTTTTAACTTGATCAATGAATTTGATTATGAAGAACGATACAATATTGCTCCGAGCCAGCAGATACTTGCGATTGTGAAAAGTAAAGATGGAAACAGAGCCGGTAATATGCAATGGGGACTCATTCCGAACTGGGCGAAAGATCCAAAGATCGGCAATAAACTCATCAATGCACGAAGCGAAACTGTCAATGAAAAGCCAAGTTTTAAAGAGTCATTTATTAATAAAAGGTGTTTGATACCGGCTAGTGGATTTTATGAGTGGAGAAAAGAAGGAAGTAAGAAGCAGCCATATCTGTTTTGCTTACCGGACAAAAGACCGTTTGCTTTTGCAGGAATATGGTCGAGATGGAAACAGGAATCGGATGGAAGAACTGAAGAGAAAATCACTTGTTCTATTTTAACAAAAAAAGCAAATGCCTCTATCGAAGACTATCATGACAGAATGCCTGTAATGTTTTTGCCGGATGAAGGTGAAGAATGGCTCAATAAAACAGCTGAAACAAAGAGATTAATACATCTGATTGATCAAAGTAATTTCACTCTTTTTTCTGAAGCTGTAACACTGGAAAGCCCCGCAAAACAAAGATAGAAGCCATTTAAAGACTCCAGAACAGGAGTCTTTTTAATTTAGGAAGTTAAAGGTGTATTACTATTGCTGAAGTAAAGTCTGAGCAGCCGATAAGTTTCTATATGAGAAATGTGTACTATTTTGTAAATTTTTTGTAAGTCTTTCTAACTATTTTTACATAATTCTTACAATTAACAACCGCAGATTATGTTATATTTTTCATGGAATTACTTCGATTTACAAACTAATATTTTAGGATGGTGGACCGATATGGTGAGGAAGAAACCAAGAATTTTGACTCATGTTTTCATAATTTTTGCAATGGTTCTCAGCTTCGTATTACCCATGACTCAAACAGCAAAAGCAGCTGATGTGTTAACCGTCAGTGAAGCCATAGCGAACAACACAGGTTCGGATCAAACCGTGGAAGGTTATATTGTTGGAGTTGTAAAAGGTGGAAGTGGTGCAACCATTTCATATCAGTTTGATGGGCCGTTTTCTGTGAATACGAATCTAGCACTAGCAGATTCGCCAGATGAAAGAGATAAAACGAAACTTTTACCCGTTCAGTTACCTAACACTTCTTTACGAACTGAATTAAATTTAGCGGATCACCCTGAAAACCTTGGGAAAAAGATTCAGATCAGAGGAGACCTCCTCGCTTATTTTTCGGTTCCTGGGCATAAAAATGCAGATGAATATCATTTTGTTGACAGTACACCTGCAGAACCACAAGTAGAAGATATTACAGCTACTCCTGAAGTAGGAATTGTTTCAATAGGATCAACAATTTCACTTGCTACAGAAACTGCCGACACATCAATCTACTACACGACGGATGGTTCGGATCCTACGATAGACAGCACATTATACACAAGTCCAATTACAATTAATGAAGATACAACCATTAAAGCATTAGGTGTTAAGGAAGGCTTGAAGAATAGTGATATTGCAACATTTAGCTACCAAGTCGCTTTAGCCGGACTCCGTATTCATGACATCCAAGGAGCGAGCCATCAATCACCTGTTGCTGGTAAAACAGTTGAAGGTGTTAAAGGTGTCGTCACACATGTAGTAGACTCCAGCAATTTTTATATGCAGGACTTACATCCAGATGCTGATGAAAACACGTCTGAAGGAATTCTTGTTTACCAAAAAAATCACGGTCAAGTAAAAGGAAATGTAATTGAAGTAAGCGGACAAGTCAAAGAGTGGGTGCTCGATGGCTATTCTGATAAATTAAAAACCGATCTTGCTGTAACAGAATTGAATGCTGATAGAGGAACAATTACAGTTTTATCAGAAGGACAAGCATTGCCTAGAGCTACGATCATCGGCATGTTCGGTCGCCAGCAGCCAACGGAGATCATCGATAATGATAATTTTGGGCTGTTTGATCCGAAAGAAGACGGAATTGACTTTTATGAAAGTATGGAAGGAATGCTTGTACAAGTAAATAATCCTTCTGTCATCGCACCCCAGCAATACGGGGAACTTGTAGTTGTTCCAGACTTTTGGAGAAAGCAAAAAGAATTTAATACATCAGGTGCTTTAAACATTACTGCAAATGATTATAATCCCGAACGTATTTTTGTGGACATGAACGACGAATCGTTCGTTGCTAAATCAGGTGACTTCTTCCTTGGGTCAATTAAAGGGGTAATGAGCTATGGGTTCTCAAACTATAAGCTATTAACCAATCGGGAAGATCTGCCAACCTTTGTTGAAGGCAAAACGAAACGTGAAATCACAAAGTTCCATCAGAAACATAAAGAACTTACAATTGCCAGCTTCAATGTTGAAAATTTCTCTGCTAACGAAGAAGGAAAAGATGGAACAAGTGATGAGAAAGTAAGCCGTATTGCTGAATCGATTGTTTACAACTTGGATGCTCCTGATATCGTAGGTTTACTTGAGATGCAGGATGGAAACGGACCAACGAATAACGGTTATACAGACGCAAAAGAAAGTGCAGATCGGTTAATCGCTGAAATCGAAGCAAAAGGCGGTCCAACTTACGCATACACTGATATTGCTCCTGCGGATGGCAAGGATGGCGGAATTCCAGGCGGAAACATTCGCGTGGCATTCATTTACAACCCTGAGCGCGTGTCACTTGCAGAAGCAACAAAAGGTTCAGCAACAGATTCTGTTCATTTTACAGATGGAAAACTGACACTAAACCCAGGACGTATTGATCCAACGAACCCGGCATTTGAAGATAGCCGCAAACCATTAGCAGCACAATTCCTATTTAAAGGCGAAAGTGTGATCGTCGTTGGCAATCACTTTAACTCGAAAGGCGGAGATCAGCCGCTGTTTGGAAAAAATCAGCCTCCTATTTTGAAGAGTGAAGAACAAAGGTTGAAGATTGCTAGTATCGTAAACGGTTTTGTGAAGGATGTTAAAAAGGAAGACCCGAATGCAAAAGTGGTATTACTTGGGGATTTCAATGACTTTGAGTTCACGCCAACACTTCAAACTGTGAAGGGCAATGAAATGACGAGCATGATTGAAGAAGTCCCATTTAAAGAACGATATACTTATTCCTATCAAGGCAACGCACAGGTGCTCGATCATATTCTTGTCTCTAACAACATGGCTAAAAAGACTAAAGTAGATATCGTTCATATCAACTCGCAGTTCATGGAAGAACACGGAAGGGCGAGTGACCACGATCCTGTTATGATTCAAGTAAAGTTAGACAAAGTTAAATAAATAAAGTACAAAATAAAAAGTCATCCTTCTTTTGGGATGACTTTTTCAAACATCATTTTACGATTGCGATTAGCGGCGGTATCCGCCACCAAGTTGCTGTTCAGCCATTTGAACGAGACGTTTAGTGATTTCGCCACCTACTGATCCATTCATACGGGAAGTTGTGTCTGGACCAAGCTGTACGCCAAATTCAGAAGCGATTTCATACTTCATTTGTTCTAATGCTGCCCAAGCTCCAGATACTGATAAATCGTTATTAGAGTTGTTACGTGCCATATGTATCACCTCCTTGTAATACTAGTTTGTATACCTTTTACAAAAATATGCATGTACTGGAAAATATTTATATAGGTATACGCATATTTTGATATTTGCCTACACAACCTTGTTGGTTTTTTCGTATAGTAAATCATCCCCCTATTTTTATTTTCATACAAAACACTGTTCAGGTTTCCTGCGCAGTGTTTTTCTTTATTTTAAGTGTATTCGAGTGGGAGGGTAATATCGGTGGATGTTCGAAATTTGTAGAAAGACTTAATTATTTAAAATGAGACTTAATTCTGCTTAATGAGACTTAATTCTGCTTTAATGAGACTTAATTTTAATAATTCAGACCTAATTCATCAGCGAAGAGACTTAATTATTTAGAATTAGACATAATTTACGAACTCTCAAATGATAATCTTCATTCTCCATAGGCTCCTTCACTATGATTTTGTCGGGTTTGTACCTTGATTAACAGATAGCTGACAGAGATTTGAAGATTTCCCGCTGAAATATCCCTTATAGTTATAAAAAAACGATCTCTGTATGAGATCGGATAGTATTTATCACATTTATTCGTTCGTTTTACAAATAAATATATATCTTCAAAGAATCTCTAAACTATAATAGAAAGGAGATTTACAGAAAGTATCGTATATCCATGAAAAAATTAGAAATGGTAAGGAGGATATGGTAGTGCAAAATGAAACAACCTCCAGATGGAAAGGAATCGTATTAGCCTTAACTGGTGCATCACTATGGGGATTTTCAGGAAATGCAGCAGAATGGATTTTTTCCCATTCAGCAATTGAAGCAACATGGCTTGTATCTGTTCGAATGGTTATGGCTGGAGTACTTTTATTATGCCTTTTGTCCATAAAGACGAACGTGTTTATAGTATGGAAGAATAAAAGAGACAGTATAGATCTCGTCGTGTTTTCCTTAACAGGAATGATTGGTGCACAGCTTGCGTTTTTTCTTAGTATAGAGGCTGGAAATGCACCTACGGCAACGCTTCTTCAATTTTTAGGTCCGGTTTTTATTACAATCTATTTCGCATTAAAAGTATTGAAGTGGCCGAAGCGAAAAGAATGGATTGCTGTTCTGATAGCACTTACGGGAACGTTCTTACTTTTAACAAACGGTAAACTTAACTACATAACCGTTTCTAAGGAAGCTATCTTTTGGGGTGTTTTATCTGGTATTTCAGTTGCAGTTTATACCGTTTATCCAGTTAGACTTTTAAAGAAATATTCTTCTGCAGCTATAGTAGGATGGGCGATGTTTATTGGAGGACTCGGCGTCTCCATTTTGACACGGCCTGGGGCAGATGGAGTAATGTGGTCTCCGTCTCTCTTATGGATGCTTGCCTTTGTAGTGGTGTTTGGTACGCTTTTGCCATTTTATTTGTATTTGCACAGTTTAAAATACATCACATCAACAGAGACGAGTCTGCTGGGAAGTGCTGAACCTTTAGTGGCCACAATCGTTTCTGTGATCTGGCTTGGAACCTCATTTGGATCATATCAGTCAGCAGGCGGAATGCTCATTATATTAACGGTATTTTTATTATCTATGCCTGAAAAAGGGATTCTGAAGATTAATCAAACAGTTAATAAATAAATCTGCATCGATTCATTTGACTTTTTCTACGAATCGTACCACTATGGTAGGGTAAGTCTTACAACAGGAGAAGATGCAAAAATGAACGATAAAATTGTATTTTTTGATATAGATGGAACACTTGTAAATGATGAGAAACAAATTCCTGAAAGCACAAAAGAAAGTATCCAAATGCTCACTGCTAATGGTGTTCATGTAGCGATTGCCACTGGTCGTGGACCTTTTATGTTCGAACCGATTCGAAATGAATTAAACATTGATTCATTTGTCAGTTTCAACGGATCTTACGTTGTGTTCAAGGATGAAGTGATCCAGAAGGTTCCTCTTTCAACTGAAGCCATTTCGAAAATAGAAATAGAAGCTGACAAAGCAGGTCATCCCCTTGTGTATTTAGATCATCAGCAGGCAACATGCAATGCAGATAATCATGACATAATTAAAAATTGTACGTTTAATCTAATGCCTGCCTATCCCGCTTATCATCCTGCATATTATAAAGAAAATGAAGTTTATCAAGTTCTTTTATTTTGCCAGGAACAGCATGAAAAAGGGTATCGCGATGGTTACAAAGGAACGTTTGATTTTATCAGATGGCATGAGGATGCACTAGATATCCTTCCAACAGGCGGTTCGAAAGCCAAAGGAATCGAAGCGTTTATGAAAAAAATGAACATGAAACCAGAAAACGTTTATGCATTCGGTGATGCTTTAAATGATATCGAAATGCTCAAAACTGCCGGAACCGGAATTGCAATGGGGAACGGTCTTTCAGAAGCAAAAGAAGCAGCGGATTATGTAACAAAATCAGTAGATGAAGATGGTATCTACCACGGTTTAAAACATTACGGTTTGATATAAATACGAAAAACTGGCTCTGATGAGGCCAGTTTTTTTCTGCTTAAAACACTATATCGATTCATTTTTTGCTTTAAATCCCATTCCAGCTCCGATAATAGAAAAAAATCGAAAATATTAACAGGATTCCAGCACCTGGACCTGGAACCTCAGCAGGATCTTTAAAAGGAAGCACATTGTTAAAAAGAACGATAAAGATGAGGAAATATGGAATCCACAGACCGACAGCCCAAAAATTTGTCTTTCTAAAATCAATCCAATACTTCTCGATGATCAGTAATAGAATGGTTGATAAAACGAAAAAGGTTATATAAATTATTGGACTGAATCTTTCATATTGGTCTATATTTAATCCTGCAGCATTGCTGATTCGGTATGTATTGAGCATAAGTTCGATCGTACAGAAGAAGATAAATCCAAAAACTGCGCTTAAAACATTTAAATTGAAAAAACACTTCATAATCCTTCCCTCCTATTCCAGTGTATTAAATCTCGATTCGGAAATGATATCCCTATTTATTCTATTCTTGCCCTTTGTTACCTTCTATTTGCTTATGTCAAAAAAACAAGAAATTTATAGAAAAAAGTAGAAATGATGGAAAATTTGCAGAAGGAAAATTGTTCTATTTGGCGAAAAAACACTTAATGAACAATGGAGACTGACGATATAAGCTTTACAGCAAGAAAAGACGACATATAGGAGTGGAAATGGGTGAAAACAACCGGGAAAGTTGTAAACTTATTTTTATGTGCAATCATAATTCTTTCTATGTATAAGGCAGTACCTGCAACTGCTGATAATAGTGCAACTGTCAATGCAACGAGTTTAAATGTTCGTTCAGAGCCATCTTTAAAAGGGAAACAAATCGGGTCTTTGAAAAGCGGGGCATCCGTTACGGTTTACAAAACAGAAAAGGGATGGGCTAACATTTCCTTTAATGGCGGCAGAGCATGGGTGAGTGCCGAATTCTTAAAAACTTCTAAAACAAGTGCAGCTCAATCCTCTAAACCAGTTGCTGTAAAACAAGCTAAAGTTACAGCAACATCTTTAAACGTAAGAAAAGGACCAAGCATTAATTACAGCACAATTGGATCATTACGAAACGGGACAATCGTAACCGTTCAAAAAGAACAAGGCAAGTGGTCAAATATTACATCCGGTGCCCTTAATGGGTGGGTAAGCAACGCCTACTTGCTTGATCAATCAGCTACAGCACCAGTTAAGCCCGCACCATCTGGTAATAATAGCAATCCATCTACTCAAGGAAAGTGGGCAAAAGTAACAGCTACTTCTTTAAACTTCAGATCATCAGGGAGCGCAAATGCTCCAATCATTGGTTCTTTAAAGAATGGAACTGCCGTTCAAATTTTAAATGAAGCGAACGGATGGTCTTCCGTACAAACAGCCGACGGAAAAAGAGGTTGGGTTTCAAATGTGTATTTATCAGTTCAAAACGGTCCATCACCTGTCCAAACTACACCCAAGCCAGATGTGAAGCCTCCTGCAGCACCTCCTTCTTCAGTATATAAGAAGGTAGTTGTAATGGCTGACGGTGTAAACTTGCGTCAAGGTCCTTCCACATCTTATCTTATCGTTGGAAGAGCAGATCAAGGTGATGAGTACGCCTATGTACAATCCAAAAATGATTGGGTACAGATTAAATTATCCAATGGCAGCAGTGCATGGATCGCTGGCTGGCTAGTAGCGATTCAGCAGCATTCACAATCACCATCAACAAGTCCAGGACCAGTATCTTCAAATCCTTCAATGAAAGGATTAAAGGGGAAACGGATCGTTATTGATCCAGGTCATGGCGGGTATGATCCAGGGACGAACGGAAAAGCACAAGGTACACATGAATCAGACCTTACGTTAATGAGTGCTCGTTTGCTTGCTACAGAATTAAGCAAGGCAGGAGCAATTGTTGTTTTGACACGAAGTGATAACACATATGTCTCATTAAATAAGCGAGTAGAGATCAGTCATTATTACTTTGCAGATGCCTTCGTAAGTCTGCACTACAATTCTGCGAATGATTCAAGAGCAACAGGGTTATTAACGTTCTATTACGGTCAAAAAGATATCAGTCTGGCAAACACTGTACATAAAGGACTTCTGGCAGCGGGTACAGGACTTCCTGGTGGAAATGTCAGATTTGGCGATTTCCACGTATTGAGAGAGAATAAGCAGCCTGCTATACTTGTTGAACTAGGATTCCTATCAAATCCGTTTGATGAAAGAACTGTGAGAAGCAATTCATTCCAGTCAAAAGCTGCGATCGGAATCACGAATGGACTCGCAAACTATTTTCAATAGATGAACGAGAAGGATGCGGCTCAAAAGAGAAATGAAACTCTTTGAGTCGCTTTTTTGTTATTTTGATGCTTTTTTTTCGACGACATTTTTTTAGAAAAACAAGATAAACCCGTTAAACAGGTCGTCTTATCCTAAAATCCATCAGTTTTCTTATCATTTGAGTTAACCTTTTTATTTAAATCCACGGTAATGGCTGATATAACCACGTTAATTTCAATAATTCCACGTTACTCCAATTATTCGATTTTAATTTTTGAAAAAATCATCAAAAGACCTTCACTGATTTTCGGCTATCCAGCATTTCCCCTTGGAAAGCGAGCTCGTGTGCGCAGAAATCAATCAGAAAATAGCAGCATCGATTACGAAAACATCCATTTAATAAGACTCTTTGCTAGATTTTTTATTTCAAAATTTTTATACTATAGAACATAAATAATAAAGTAAGTTAACTATAGGTGGTGGCAATGTTTATGGAAAACTCCGGATTGATCCTTGAAGGCGGGGGGATGAGAGGCGTATATACTGCGGGTGTACTCGATGTATTTATGGAAAATGAACTTTATTTTCCTTATGTAATAGGCGCTTCAGCTGGAGCCTGTAATGCAGCTTCCTATTTATCCAGACAGCATGGGAGAAACCGGACGGTAAATTTGGATTACTGTTCGCATCCTGAATATATATCTTATCGAAACTGGCTGTTTAAGAAAAAAGGACTATTTGGTATGGATTTTATTTTTGATGAACTACCAAACCGGCTTGTTCCATTTGATTATCACGCGTTTCATCAGTCACAAGAAAAATTTGTTATCGTTGTCACAGATTGCAGAACAGGAAAACCTGTTTATCTGACAAGAGATGATTATGATGTGAACGATATATCCAAGGTATTGCGTGCTTCTGCTTCTATTCCGTTTATTGCTCCAATGATTGAATTAGCAGGCAAACATGTCATGGATGGCGGAATTGCAGATCCGATACCTGTGCGTAAAGCAGCAGCAGATGGTGTTTCAAAAGCGGTCGTTGTGTTAACACAAAACCGTGAATACCGAAAGAAAAAACCAAAATTAACTTGGGTCACAAAGCGCTTTTATCCTGAATATACAGGGCTCGATGAAAGCTTAAAGGGCCGTTACTTAAAATACAATGAAACATTGGATTATATTGAGGAAGAAGAGCAAAAAGGGAATCTGTTCGTTTTGCGCCCATTGGAAAAAATGAAGGTGAAACGGGTAGAACGGGATTCTCAAAGACTTGCACTGCTCTATGAACAAGGAAGAAAAGATGCGACAGAACAGCTGGATCAATTAAGAAGCTGGCTGACGAATTAAATGAAAAACAGTCCAAGCATATGCTTTGGACTGTTTTTTTTGCTAATAGATTTTCCGGATGACTTCCTCTATTTCTGGCTCTTTCATCTGGATGTCGATCGGTTCACCCCATTTTGTAACAGATTGCAATAGAGCAGGAGAAGAAAGAATACTCCGGTCGTATAAAAGAACCAGTTTTTCGTTTTCCCAGCTGATTTTCTCAACGCCATTTAATGGCTCAATGCTATTCGGTTTACTTCTGTACTGCACTTCCATCACACTCGGCAATCCAATCGTTTGCTTTAGATCATTTAAAGTACCATCCAGTATTAGCTTTCCGTGATTAATAACAATCACACGGCTGCATAACTGTTCAATATCATCCATGTCGTGTGTGGTTAGGAGAATTGTTTTCTTTTCGTTCGTGTTCAGTTCTTTTAAGAATGCACGGATACTCGTCTTCGCATTGACATCGAGTCCAATCGTCGGTTCATCCAAGAACAATACATCAGGATCATGAATCATAGCCGCAGCTAAATCTCCTCGCATCCGCTGACCTAAAGAGAGTTTTCGGACAGGCGTATTCATGAATTTTCCGATTTGCAGCATATCATCATACAGCTTAAGAAACTGATTGTACCTGGCATCGGGGACTTTGTACATTTCTTTTAAAATATCAAACGAATCTCGGAGAGGCAAATCCCACCAAAGCTGTGTCCGTTGTCCAAACACAATTCCGATCTTTTTTGCCACCTCTTTTCTTCGTTTTTGAGGACTTAGACCGCTCACCTCGATTTTTCCTGAGGTAGGGTGCAAGATCCCAGATAGCATTTTAATAGTAGTCGATTTACCTGCTCCATTTGGTCCTATGTAACCGACGAACTCTCCTTCTCCTATTTGAAAGGAAATATCGTTAACGGCTTTTACGACATGATGTTTCGCTGAAAAGAGGGAAGTCATTGACCCTAAGATGCCTTTTTTCGTTTCATAAATTTTAAAATGTTTGTTTAACTGGTGTGCAACAATCAAAGTGATTCCTCCTTAACTTCCTGTACTATGGTAATGCCGAATGCCGAACTGCCAAAATCGCAATGTAAAAAAAAGAAAAATAAGAGCCACAGCTGGTGGTAATGCTAGATTCCACATACTCCCGCCTTTATCTAAAAGAAAAAGAATGGGTGTGTAATTCATGAATCCTACAGGTATCACAGTGAAAAATATGAGCTTTAGCCAGCTTGGATAAATGTTCATCGGATAGTTAGCAGCATTAAAAGGTGCGTAAAGCGTAAAAACTTGGAAGTCTTTAATGCGCTGAGTCCAAAAAGCGATTGTAGCAGTCAAAAGCCCGAGCGAAAAGCAAATGATGATACCCGAAATAATTGTAATCGGCAAATAAATGAGAAGCAGGAACATATCAAAATTTTCCAAATTAAGACCAATAATGGAGATAGCCAAAATCAAAACACCTTGAACGGTTCCTCCGATTCTTGAGAGATCCAGATTTTTTGTTAACAAAAGTGACAGTGGTGAGACAGGTCGAATCAGAAGACTATCAAACTCTCCCTCAACCATGTACTTCTCAAAGTTGTGGATCTCAACCCCAAATACTCTGTAAAGGGTCAGCGCAACAGAAGAAATACCGTACAGTAAACCTACCTCGTATAAGTTCCAGCCTTTCACATTATCAAAACGGTGCAAAATAGCAGCCAGCAAAATAAAATCAACTGCCATGATCAAACCATATGATAGGGAGGATACAAGAAAATTTATTTTGTACTGCATCTGTGAACGAATGCTTCCTGATACGAGTTTTATAAAAAGGTTCATCTATTAACCTCCTTGAATCTCGAGTTTTTGACGTGCTCTTTCCGTTAACCAAAGATTTAAAAGGGTTAAAGCCACCGTCCAAAATAACTGAATAAAAATAACATGACTTGAAGTTTTTTCGAGAAAAATCATGACTGGATAGTAGATTGCACTAGCAAAGGGCAAGTATTGGGTTATTGCCGAAAGCGGCGCTGGAAGGAAATCAATGGGAACAAACTGCCCGCCCAGCCCTGCTAAAAGAGTGAAGTTGACGAAGTGAGCCCATGATATTTCGGTCGTCCAGCAGGCACTTATACCGACAAGATAGTGCAGATTGATTGAGATAATAATAGCAAGAAAGATCGATAAACATAAGAAAAGATAGGTCGGCATTTGCTGCGGTACATAAAAGCCAACAGTTATGGCAAATACGAGTCCGATCGGGACCGAGCGAAAGAAGAAGTTATAAACGAGCCGTCCGGCTTCTTGAGAGGTAACATATAGAAAAAAGTTAGTTGGTCGAACAAGTTCCAACGAAATGGCGCCGTTGCGCACCCCATTTTGAATATTGAGTCCCGCAGTTAAAAAACCTGAAACCCAGAGGATACATTGAACAGCAGCAATGTAGTAGGTCATGTCCAAAACTCCATATGGACTGTTCTGTTCCTTGCCTTGCAAAACGCCTGTCCAGATCGCGATAAACACAAACCCAAAGATCGCACTAGCCGCATTATTTATGAGGTGAGCTACCTTATACTGCAAATTCCGCATAAAACTTTTTTGTAATAGAATCCAATAAACCATATGTCCCCCTTATTTCGTTTTTTGCGCAGAATTATAAAATAGCAAATTTTACAAAAGTTTGCAATTCTTTTTTTACTAACTAAAAGTTTAAAAAACAAGCATACTAGATGATATTCAGTTAATTTTGTTCACTCTATGTTCAAGACGCACAAAGATCTTTTTTTAACAGGCTTATTCTCTAAGGCGCTCTTATTTTCCAGCAAAATAAAGCATCAAAACTTTATGTGAAAAATGTTAAGAATATGTTGGAATTTAGTCCAACATCTAGTAATCTAGTAATAGATGCTTTTGTAATATAATTGTAAAATTAACGGGAAAATTTCCAAAAGGGGCGAAATGATGGTAACGAAAGTGGATCCAGAAAAAAAGAAGAAAAAAGCACAAATACCCTTTCGTTTAAATGTCTTGTTTTTATTTGTCTTTTTACTATTTTCAATTCTTGTTTTACGACTGGGTGTTCTGCAGATTGTAAATGGAGAAGAAAAACGACTTGAGTCTGAAGCCGTAGAAGAAGTTATTGCTAAAAAGGAAGCGCCGCGGGGCAAACTGCTCGATAGCAATTTCCGAGAGATTGTAGGAAACGAACCTTTCTTTTCCTTAACGTATACGAAAACAGTCGATACGAAAACAGAAGACACGATGAGAATTGCGAAATGGCTGTCAGATACATTAGGCGTTACTGAAGAACAAATAAAGAAAATTACGATGCGGGATAAAAAAGATTACTTTATCGCAAAACATGACATCAAAGAATTAATGGAAGAACGATTAAGTAAACAAGAAAAGAAACGTAGCGATAAAGAACAATATAAAGCGCTAGTAAATACGATTTCTGAAGAAGAAGTTAATAATCTTTCCGATAAGGATATAAAAATTCTTGCTTATAAAAGGGCGATGGAAACGGGTTATGCATATTCGGCCCAGCGAGTTAAAACAAGGTTGAATGAGAAAGAAATCTCTGTAATCTCGGAAAACCTGGCAAACCTTCCGGGCATCGATATCATGGCGGATTCAGAGCGGATATATCCATATGGAGATTCAGCAATATTTGGATCTGTTAAGCAAATCCCTAAAGACAGTATGGGGTATTTCATTAGCAGGGAATATGACAGAAGTGATCAGGTCGGTGTCAGTGGCTTAGAGGAACAATACCAGGAAGTTCTAAGAGGAACAAAAGAAAAAGCCGTATACTTAACGAACCCGAAAAACGGAAAGACGATTGGTGAACCAAAAACCATTCCTGGTCAAAGAGGAAAAGATATTGTACTTACGCTGGACATGGAACTGCAATTCCGATTAGAGCGTATTTTAGAAGAAGAGTTATTAAAAGCGAAATCACTGCCAGGGAACGAACTTCTTTCATCCGCTTATATCGTTATGATGAATCCGAAAACGGGTGAAGTAAAGGGAATTGCGGGGAAAAAATATAAAAACGGCAAATTTATTAATGATGAATACGGTGCCTTATATAATTCATATGAAATAGGATCAACAATTAAAGGTGCCACTGTATTAATGGGCTTGCAAAAAGGCCTCATCTATCCAGGACAAGTTATTGTGGATAAACCCTTTACAAAAAAGGGATTAAATAAGTCTTCCTGGAAAAACATGGGTCCCATTACAGACTTAGATGCTTTAAAAATGTCTTCGAACGTCTATATGTTCAATATTATGGACCGCATGATTGGCCCTGAACATTGGACAGAAACCTATGATAAAGCCCGATATATGTATAATCAATTCGGACTTGGCGTAAAAACGGGAATTGATTTTCCTAATGAAGCTACTGGCTATCAGGGAACACCGATTCCAGGAGAAAATGGTACATTGTACGATATGGCGATCGGTCAGTTTGATACGTATACGACGATGCAGATGGTTCAATATGTATCAACCATTGCAAACGGCGGATATCGTGTAAAACCGCAGCTAGTAAAAGAAATTCGCGAGCCAAGTACAAGTGATGAACATGAGGGTAAACTAATAAAGCGTTTTGAACCTGAAATATTAAATAGAATTGAAGTTGATGATAAGTATATTGACAGGGTTAAGAAAGGCTTCTGGCAAGTAATGCATGCACCGCACGGAACGGCAAAAGGGTATTTTGATGACGAAGAGAAATATCACAATCCGTCGGGAAAAACAGGTACAGCACAAAGGATATTCAAAAACCCGCGAACGGGACAATTGATTGAAAAACACAATCTAACATTAGTGGGGTATGCGCCATCTGATAACCCTGAAATTGCTTTTGCGGTTGTTGTTCCTGAAGGTACCCCTATGAACGGATTCCAACGCATCAATAAGTTCATCGGACAGCGTGGATTGGAAGCATATTGGGAACTGAAAAAAGAGTACGGATCCAGTGCAGAAACGATAGCAGCAGACGCTAACAAATCCAAAAAAGAAGATGATGACTCAGCACATTGATGCTGGGTTTTTCTTTTTTGTGCAGGAAATTTTTTTGGCTGTGGATTTTCCAACTGGAAATCATCTGAATTTTATTTAAATGAAAGCAATCCAAAGGGATTGGGTTTCCTGTCTTGATATGAATATTAACAATAAAAGATAACCGGTCGAATAATGAAAAAAAGCCAGCAATTAAGCTGGCTTTTTTATGATTGGAGATATCTTTCATCAATCATGGTTCGATGATGAGCTGCATTAATTATATGCATACCCATTACTTCATTAGCAGCAAACGAAAGCTGCACCCACAATAATCAAAAGAATAAACAACACGACAATTAATGCAAAAGCATTACCATGACTTGAACCCATTGTTTTTCCTCCTTTAAACCTGCAATTGTTAGTACACTGTATTGTATGCCTGTTTTCATTTTTCGAAGTGGGCAAATGCCCAGTTTTAATTAAAATAGGCTAAAATGTATGTATGTGCTTAGAATTGTCAACGATTTGTAAAGACTGTGTACTTGTGAAAAGTGAGTTATTTTTGTTTTAATAAGATAGAGAAGAAAATTTTGCTAACAGGGAGTTAGATGAATGATTAAAAAGGTATTATCCTTTCTTTTATTATTTGTATTTGTAATTCAATTGCCAGTTTCCGTATTTGCGCACTCTGAGCTAGAATCTGCTCAGCCATCAGAAGGAGAAAAAGTTACGACGGATCTTGAAGTATTGGTTTTAACTTTTTCTACAAAAATCGAATCATTAAGTACGATGAAACTTAAAAATGGAAATAAGGAAATTCCACTTCAAATTAGCAATGAAGATAATCAGATGACTGGAAAAATGACGAAGCCGCTCAAAAATGGCACTTACACAGTTGAATATCGAATAATTGGTGCCGATAGCCATGTGATTGAAGGGGATTATACCTTTTCTGTAGACAGACCGACCCAGAAGGAAACAGAAGAAAAAGCAGAAGCGAAATTGCCCAAGCAAGAAAATGGCGATGAACAGACAGCTCATAAACATGAAAATAAACCGAGTAATCCCAAATACTTTGCGCCGTTAACAATTGTATTAGTATTATTAATCGCTGTTGGATCATTTTTGGTTTTTAGAAAAAGAAGCTAACAAAGATAAAAAGAGGAGTGTGTATTCTAAACACCTCCTCTTTTTTGTATTTTGAGGCTACTACAGTGGAAGGAAACAGCCATATAGAATCAATCAAGTTTTCTCTATGTGAAAATTCAATCATAAATTTTCAACGTGGTTCATAATATCATTGTTCATTGTTATTTTTTGAAATTGCCTCAAAGTCATGAATGCTTAATAAAGTAAATTTTTCAATTAATTTAAAGAAATTGGAGCACATATATAGTTTTTTCTAACTATTCTGTTATATGATGTATATTGTCTTTAAATTTCTATAGGGGGAAGGTGCTTAGTTTGGATACATTTAGGAGATTAAAAGACTTTTATTGGCCATATCGAAAATATTTTTACTGGTCGATTCTAACGTTGCTCTTTGTATCATGTATTACGGTTGTTTATCCAATGGTGCTGCAATTTACCATTGACGAAATTATTTTTAATGGGGAGTACAACTATGTTCCATATGTAGCTATCGGGTTTATCGTACTAATGGCTCTAAAAGGAGCAGCTACATATTGCACGCAATATTATGGAGATCTGTTTGGAATCAGTTCTGTATTCCAGCTTCGTGAATCTCTGTACGAGAAATTGCAGTTTATGCCGTTCAATTACTACGACAATGCAAAAACGGGCGATTTAATGTCACGGCTAACCGCAGATGTTGAAGGATTCCGTTTCTTTCTTTCATTTGGATTTTCACAACTCATCAACTTTGGTCTCATCATCGCATTAAGCTTATCCGTTATGTTCTACTATTCAATTCCTTTAGCGATCATTACGCTTTGTATGCTCCCCTTCTTAACAATCGCCGTGTATAAGTTTGATAAAGAAGTACATCCTGCCTTCCGAGGTATCCGAAAATCTATGGCAAATCTTAACACGAAAGTTCAAGAAAACATAAGCGGGATCAATACGGTCAAATCACTTTCGAGAGAAGATTTTGAGATTGGTAAATTCAATCATTCGAATGAAGACTATAAATCTCAATTTCTGTATACCTCTCATATTTGGGCAAAATATTTTCCGGTTATGGAACTGATCGGCAACTTATCTGTCGTACTTCTATTAGCCTACGGTGGATACTTAGTTATCCAGGGAGATCTTACCGCGGGAGAACTCGTAGCCTTTTTCAGTCTTGTCTGGTATATCATGGGACCCATCATGAACTTAGGTTTCGTTATGAATACGTTTTCTCAATCGAAGGCATCTGGTGAAAGATTGCTAGAGATCTTAGATGAACCGCTTGAGATGAACGAGGAAGAGCGGGTGATCAATAATGTACGTCTAAATGGCGATGTTGTTTTTGAAAACGTTACCCATCAATATAAAAACGAGACCAAAACAGCGTTAAAAGATGTATCTTTCTCGGCAGAACAAGGGCAGACGATAGGTTTGATTGGAGCAACAGGCTCTGGTAAAACTTCGATCACACAGCTGATTTCCAGATTTTATAAGCCAAAATCAGGAACGATATTTATCGATGGAAAACCAATTCAAGAATACGCTTTGCGTTCCTTGAGAAAAAATATCGGAACCGTACTGCAGGAGTCTTTCTTATTTTCATCTACTATTAAGGATAATATTTCTTATGGAAACCCACATGCAGATATGGAGAAAATTATTGAAGCTGCCAAGCGTGCACAGGCACATGATTTTATTATGGAACTGCCAGACGGGTATGAGACAGTACTTGGAGAAAGAGGACTCGGCCTTTCTGGTGGCCAGAAGCAGCGAATCTCAATTGCCCGCGCGATACTCATTGATCCAAGCATTCTGATTTTAGACGATGCAACAAGTGCAGTAGACATGGAAACTGAATTTAAAATTCAAAAAGCATTCAGAGAAGTAATGAAAGGCAGAACAACATTCATCATTGCGCACCGTATTTCATCTGTAAAACATGCTGATGAAATTTTGGTTCTTGAAGAAGGTTCTATCGTGGAGAGAGGAACACATGAGGAGCTAATCGGAAATGATGATGGTCATTATCGGCGCATTTACGATATTCAATATCAAGATAAAGAAAAAGTCTTTCAAAAAAACGGACAGGGGGCGTGACGGATGAAAGAAGCTAAAAAATCAAACAGGTTCCGTTATTCCTCTGAACAAGTTATCGAGAAACCTTTTAACTGGGGGCAGGTTATTCGTTTGTTTGGTTATATGAAGCCCTATGGGAAAGACTTGCTGCCCAAAGCATTCATTGCCATGCTTGTATCTACAGCTGTACGGCTTGCAGTTCCAGTTTTCATAGGGGTATTAACTTTTGACCATGCCATTAAAAATAAAGACACATCACTGTTGATCAAACTCATTATTGCTATATTTGGGCTTTACCTTATTTCATGGGGAGCCAATACGCTTAGAATCCGATGGATGAACTATCTTGGCCAATATGTGATCTATGATATACGCCAGCATCTGTTCAGGCATATCCAGCGGCTGTCACATCGTTTTTTTGATCAGCGTTCCGCAGGTTCTATACTGGTCAGAATTATTAATGACGTAAATTCTCTTCAGGATTTATTTACGAATGGTGTCATTAATGTTCTGATGGATGTGATCATGCTGTTTGGTATTATTGTGATCATGTTTGTGTATAGTCCCGAACTCACATTGGCGATCATGGTGATCTTGCCTTTAATGTTCTTCATATCAACAAGCCTTAGAAGAAAAATCAGACGTTCTTGGCAAATCGTTCGAATCAGACAATCAAAGCTGAATTCCCATTTGAATGAAAGTATTCAAGGCATACGAGTGACAAAGTCATACACACAAGAAAAAGAGAATATGAACTTTTTTAACAGCATCAATCACGAGAATTTTGAAAGCTGGAGGGACGCAACGAGGCAAAACGCCATGTTCCGTCCATTTGTGGAAATGTCGAATGCTATAGGGACAGCGATTCTATTATGGTACGGTTCTCATTTGATTCAAGGCGGCTCTCTAGATATAGGAGTTTTCGTTACTTTTGCATTTTACTTAGGCATGTTTTGGGAGCCGATATCGAGATTGGGCCAGGTTTATAATCAGCTGCTGGTCGGAATGGCTTCCTCAGAACGAATCTTTGAGTTTTTAGATGAAAAGCCAAACGTAGCTGAAAGAGAAGATGCTCACACGTTTGACCGAATTAAGGGAGATATTGAATTCAAAAACGTTGAATTTTCTTATGATGACAAACGAAAAGCATTAAAAGGAATCAACTTGAAAATGTATGCAGGACAGACGGTTGCATTAGTCGGTCATACAGGATCTGGAAAAACGACAATCGCTAATTTGGTCAGCCGATTCTATGATCCAACAAGCGGGCAGGTAGAGATTGACGGTGTGAACTTAAAAGATGCCAGCTTGGGCAGCCTTCGGGAAAAAGTCAGTGTGGTTCTGCAAGACACTTTCATTTTTTCAGGGACCATTCAGGACAATATCCGCTTTGGAAGACCTGATGCAACGAATGAAGAAGTTCAAGAAGCTGCAAAAGCAGTAGGAGCGCATGCTTTTATTGAAAAACTGTCGAACGGATATGAAACAGAAGTTGAGGAACGCGGAAATGTTCTTTCTGTTGGAGAAAGGCAGCTGCTTTCCTTTGCAAGAGCGCTTTTGGCAGATCCTGATATTTTGATTTTGGATGAAGCTACTGCAAGTATAGATACGGAATCCGAACTGAAAATCCAAAAAGCATTGAAGACACTGCTGCATGGAAGAACTGCGATTATCATCGCACACCGGCTTTCTACAATCCGTGAGGCAGATAATATAGTGGTCCTCGATCATGGTGAAATTATCGAACAAGGAAACCATGCTGAACTGATGGACAAAGAAGGAGTATATTATCAGTTGGTTGTATCACAATTCAAAATGCTTGATGCAATTTAATACGATATTAAATGAAAAAACGCCTGGGAAATGAATCCCAGGCGTTTCTTTATTGAAGTGCTTTTGATAATGTATCGATATTATCGTACATAATGGATAAATAATCGCGTTTCTTCTTCATGTCTTTTTTTGTTAAGGTCTCTATGTTTTGAAGGGTCAAGCTTTTTGTTCCTGTTTCTTTTTTGATGGTAGCAGCCACTTTGTTATTGACGTTGGCTTCGAATAAGATGTATTTTATGTTTTCTTTGTTGGTGTATTCAATAATGTTCTGGATTTGATGCTGTGTCGGTTCGTGAGCAGGTGAAAGTCCACTGATGGCGATCTGCTTTAAACCGTATCTTTCTGCCCAATAACCATATGCAGCATGTGAAACGATAAAAGTATCTTTTGGAGCTTTTTTCACTTTTTCTTTAAATTGAGCATCTAAAGCTTGCAAGTCTTTTATTAACTGGTCATGATTTTTTTTGAAATCCTTCTTTGCTTCAGGTTTTAGTTTTACGAGTTGATGATAGATATTGTCAGACATTTGCTGTGCGAGTACAGGGTCTAGCCAAATGTGTGGATCATATGCACCATGATCGTGCTCTTTTTCGCTCTCCTCATGCTCTTCCATATGAGCAAAGGCAATCCCATTTGCTGCATCAATTACTGGAACTTTTTCTTCTTTAAGTGTATCAGCTACTGAAGAGGAAAATTCATCTGATTTGGATTTGTTGTATATAAACGCATCACCGTCTGATATTTTTACCATATCTTTTGTAGAAGGTTCAAATGTATGTGCATCTGCACCGGGTGGAATAATGGCAGTTACATCTGCATGTTTTCCAGCGATTCTCTCTGTAAAGTATTGAAGAGGGTATATCGTTGTATATATGTTCAATGTTCCGTCCGTTTTAGTTGATGTGTTGTTACCGCATGCTGTAAGTAAAGCTGCTAGTAATGCGACACTTATTAATCCTAGTTTTCGCATTGTAGTTAATCTCCTTTCTTTCAATCCTTATCCATTATAAGCGTAATGATTACGATTTGTAAAATATTATTCTTATTTATAAAAGTTATTACATAAACCTAATATTAGTGTAGCTAGACAAGTAATATATGTATAAGTTAAATAAAGCAGATTACACTACTTTTTGATATAATGGAATAGGTGTTAATCAAAGCGTTTAAATAAGCGGGAACTATGCTTAAAAAGGAGAGCGCGTACTAACATGAATATTGCTTTTTATTTGTTGCCGAAAGACGAAGTGAAATTCTTAAATCCCGAAGCAACGGTGAGGCAGGCATTAGAGAAGTTATCGTATCACAAATATACTTCTGTGCCGCTCGTATCAGAAGAAGGCCATTATATCGGAACCTTAACAGAAGGCGATCTACTCTGGAAACTAAGAGAAGCACTTGAAACGAGTTATGAAGAAGTAATAAAGACAAAGTTAACAAATGTACCCCAGCGGGTCAATAACATTTCAGTTTCGATCAACTCGAATATGGAAGACCTGATTACTTTGTCAACGGATCAAAACTTTATTCCAGTGACCGATGATAACGGTTATTTTATCGGGATTATTAGAAGAAGAGACATTATTAAGTATTGTGCGAATTTAATTTGGAACAAGGAAGTAGCAAAAGATTAAGGCTTTTTGTCTTAGTCTTTTTGTACATACACAATCATGATAAATTTATTTCTCACATACATATGAAGAGTATTGCTGTATGGACAAGTTATGAAAAGGGAAAATACAATTTAATCTTTAAGGAGATACAATGAAAGAATTAGTCATTTCGTTATTAGAATGGATTATGAGTTTAGGTCACCTTGGCATCGCACTTGGCCTTATGATCGAAGTGATTCCAAGTGAATTAGTGCTATCATATGGTGGATATATGGTTGCAAAAGGACACTTGAATTTTACAGGAGCAGTCATTGCCGGTACAATCGGCGGAACCATAGCACAGCTGTTTTTATATTGGATGGGTTACTATGGCGGTCGTCCGTTCTTAGAAAAATACGGAAAGTACATCTTGATTTCTAAAAAGCAAATTGATCTTTCGGAAAAATGGTTCACGAAGTATGGAGCAGGGGTTATCTTTTTTGCAAGATTTATTCCTGTTGTACGACATGCGATCAGCATTCCCGCTGGGATCGCAAAAATGTCGTTTGCTAAGTTTACCTTCTATACAACGGTAGCGATCATCCCGTGGTCGATTCTTTTTATCGAACTTGGAAGCCGGCTCGGCAGTAACTGGGAAGATATTAAAACATATGCGGCACCTTATACAAGAGGATTCATGGTTGCTGCAGTCGTTATATTATTCGTTTTGATTGTGTATAAAGTGAAAAAGAAGAAGTAGTTTTTTTCAAAAGCCTGGCTGTTTTCAGCCAGGCTTTTTGGGTTTTGTAGGACAAATTCTAATGTAGACTGTCCAGCACATATATATCCCTACGTTGAAAAAATTTCATGAGGGGGTATGTGTATGGAGGCATTCATAAAAAACTACCATGAATCGTACAATGTGGCAAAAGTAAATGAGCTGCTGCAGCGAATAAAAGCTCATCATAATCATGCGAAAATAGAAGGCAGAGTTTCAGAAGCTATGAAAATTTGCGGATTTAATCAGATAGACATAGACCAAGTGCTGAAGCAAATGCGAGGGGGGAGGTAAAAAAAGGTGGGGGGTCTGTCCCGGGGACAGACCCCCTACAAATACATATGGAGCATCTTGTTCATTTGAGGCGGACAAGATATTTAAAAAACATTTATGGTATGTACTCTTTAATCTGTTATATCATTCCACTTAAAATTTTTATTAAATTTCCATTTTCACTCTTAAAATCAGTTTTCACACTCAAAATGCTTTTCGATCTCAAAATGTACTTTTCACAATCAAACGGCTGAAAACAAAAAATAGGAAGATTCCATTCGGGAAATCCACTATCTTATTAAACTTTATATTTTTTAAAAAAATTTGTTTTAAAACACTATTAACATTACCTCAATGGCACTATTTTCGTACAAGACAGCTCTTCTGATGAAGTCAAGCCTTCTTCATTCAATATGTACCTTAAATAGGGTATACTACGTGTAACGAGGTGATGGTTATGGAAATTACATTGAGCGCAAAAAATTACATCCAAGAAGTGCTTGAGCTTAATGATGCAAATGGTATTCGAGTTTACTTCTCAGGTATGGGCTGAGGTGGTCCAAAGCTAGGACTGGCTCTGGATGAGCCTGAAACGACTGATATCATTGAAGAAATTAACGGAATTCGTGTCGCGTTCGATCCAAGAATAAAAGATCAGACTACTACACTAAAACTTGATTTTGAAGACTCAAGTTCTGGTGCAGGACTTATCATGCTTGGGCAAAACGACTGCTGCTAACCAATTTCACAAAAAAACCGCTGAGACTATCAATAGTCAACCAGCGGTTTTTCTATTATTGCTGCGATTTTCTAAACCCAGCATCAACAGCCTCTTTTTCAGAACAAAACCACTTTTCCGGCTTTGTTATTTTGTAATACCGGCCGCTTTCAACGTGATAAATTTTATCACCCGAAGAATTGATATTCCCCTTAATTGTACAGTTTCCATTAGTGACAGATTCTGCTTTTTTAGATGCCGATTCTTCAGTTGTTTTTTGGTCAGAATCGAAACCATCTTCTGAAGCATAATTTTCTAAACTCCAAATTCCGATCGCTTGTTTTTGGGCTTTGCTTTGAATTTCTCGATATTCATCTATGTACTTCGTGTTTGGTTCAAACACATAGGCAACACGCGCAAGTCCTTTTTCTAATAATGCTTCTTGAACACTTTTCCCATCAGCATACACGTAAGCTAACAATCTTCCATACTTATCCCGTTCACCGATCCCGAGTTCCAGTTCAACATTAGAACTCTGAGATAATAATTTTTTCGTATAATTGCTTGCTTCTTTACTAAAAGGCTGAACAGGTTTGTTCGGATGAACACTTTCAGGAGTATCGACTAGAAGGAATCTGACGGTCTCGTTTTTTCCATCCAATTCAACATGGATTGTATCGCCGTCCACAACTTTCAATACTTTTACAGGTATTCTTCCATTGTTTTCACTAGATTGGCTGCAGCCTGCTAGAACAAACAAGAGGGCTGATGTAATCACCAGCCATAAACTAAAATATTTTTTCATTTCTATCATCCTTCAACCATTAAATTCATAGTAAGAATACCATAACACAATTATAAAAGGCGGAATTCAAAGAAAGAAATATAAAGGGAATTATGTGTGATATCTGTCACAGATTATCCACTTTAGATGATCTAAAATATGGGTATAATAAGAATAGAAACACATAAGGAGGCAATTCATATGTTGAAAAAATCATTATGGCTTGCAATGATTGCAATCCTAGCTGTTGGTTTGTTAGCAGCTTGCGGTGGCGGAAAAGATAAAAAGGAAAGCACGAAAAAAGCAGAAGAAACAGTAACAATTGAAGCAAAGAATTTTGAATTTGATAAAAAAGAGTATAAGATTCCAGCGAACAAAGACGTTGCACTTAAACTTAAAAATGTAGAAGGCAGCCATGGCTTGATGGTTGAAGGAGAAGATGTGAATATCTCTGGAGACAATTCCGACGTGGTGAACCTTAAGCCAGGTGAATATACAATTCGCTGTTCAGTTCCATGTGGACAAGGACACGCTAATATGGTGTCAAAACTAGTAGTTGAATAAAATTTAGAATTTAAAAAACCTTCCAGTTCTTTATGAAATTGACCTGGAAGGTTTTTTTACTTTTTAAAAGTTAAAACAACGGCTGTATTCTCACTAATTTTTCGTTATAAGGAATGCTTTTAGAAGTTGAAGCCCATAAGTTTCCTAACAGCCGGGGCATCATCTGGTCTGAAGGAATTTCCCCACCGTTGCGGATAAAGTGTGTATAGTACAATATATAAAGCCAGGAAGAAACAGGTAATAAAATGTTTTCGTAGAATGATTCGCTCTCAGTAATGGTTGCAAATGAATGCGATTCCCACCCGGAAATAAAACGGGATCGTTTTCCATTCAATAAAGACTCTATGTAATGAAGGGAATGAGCGACTTGAGGATCATCATCACCATCGGCATGTGCTAATCGTGACTGTGTATTTAATGGAACCTCATCGATCGAATCCACCTCTAAAACAACATGACAAATTGCTTTATCATAGTGTGAAATGGCAGGTGACCACCCATTTCTTTCAAGCATCATTATAAAAGACAGTTCTTCATCAGGTATATCATTATAAGGTGGACTAAAAGTCTGTCTGCCGTATTTTAACCCATGCAGTGTATTTTTAATAAAATGCGCTCCAGCATACCATCGTTTATCAATACCGAAGAACAAATACTCGCCAGTAGGAGTAGAGTAGGCTGTAAACAAGTCTTTTTTATTTAGTTCGTATAAAGGCAGAGATTCTTTTTTAAGCTGTTTAACATATGAATCTTGTGGAGTGTTAATCTCTGCCATGGCAAACAAGTGTATGTTCAAGAATGTCCACATTCCTCTAGTTTTTAATTTTATGAATGGTGTCTTTCCATCCGGAAAAAGCTTCTTTAACGGCAACAAAACTATTTTTCTTCTGATAAAGATCATAACGCAAGTAGTCTTTCTTTTCTTGAAGCAGCTGCTGCTGTGCTTTAATATCATTCATTTTTGCTGTCATGCTGTCGCCAGTACTTTTCATTTTTTGAACGGTTGTCATTGATTCTTTCATTGCCTTAATGCCAGGGATCAAAAAGTATACGGCCACAAAGGCACATGCTGCTAAAAATATCCATAACCACATCATTATCGCCTCCAATTCTCTTATCTTATTTAAATTACCCGTAAACATTAAAGAAAAAACAAAAAATCGTGGGTAGTTACACCACGATTTTAACGCTTAGGACAAGTTTTGCAGCATGTCCCGTTTTCAGTTTTATAATACAAACAACAAGTTTTCCTGATTTTCGTAAAATCATTACAGCCAATAGGTGGAGCAAACCGTTGAAAAGGATTCTTTGACAAACCGAAATGGAAAGCCGGAGCATTCATGAAGAATGCATAGTCAGCTTGAATCTGCTGTTTCACTTCTAATGGATGATCTTCTCCCAGCCACGTTTCATAAACCCATCGTATGTAAATCCAAGCATTTTCCCACAATGTAGCTTTGGAAATACGGGCAGTATGTGCAACATGGTTAAGCATAACGGTTATATTTTCTTTAAAAAGAGATTCTAAAACACTTGACCGCCAATCTTCACGACTACCTGTACAAATACGAGCCGACGCATCTTTTAATGTAAAAGAAGGGAGCCACATGCTCTCAGAGGCATGGTCGATTAAATACACATTATCGAGATTCATATCAAAAGATTTGTTGAGTATCGTCATCCCATAAAGACTCGACGTTAGACTGCAAAAAGCATACCGTTTGAAGAAAAGGGAAGCAGTAACAGGCCGCTGCTTTGCTCCTATACGAGGACCTGTTTGATCCAAATAATTCAGCAATGTCTCATCATCAAGCAGCTGGGAAGCAGAAACGACTACCTCGTTTTTGAAAGGAGCTTGAAAGGAAAATCGATAATTGTTGCTGATATGTTCTTTTTCATCTTTTGTCCAGCCGTTAGAATTAGGCGTACTGAGGAGTATTGACATGTCGAACAACACGACCCTTTCCAAATGGGATACACATTGGTGTGCCGAATACAGGATCTGGAATCACTGAACAAGGCATTTGAAATACATCTTCAACTAGCTTTTCTGTCAAAATTTCTTCGGGAGCACCTTGTGCATAAACCGATTTATCCTGAATGGCTACAATATGATGTGCATAGCGGCATGCCAGATTTAAATCATGGAGAACCATCACTATTGTACGCTTTTCACGCTCATTTAACTCAAATAATAAATCAAGAATTTCAATCTGATGTGTCATATCTAAATAAGTAGTAGGTTCATCTAGTAGGATCGTTTCCGTTCCTTGAGCAAGTGTCATGGCAATCCATGCTCTTTGTCTTTGGCCGCCGGACAAAGAATCAACCGGCTTTTCCATAAACGGAATCAAATTTGTCGCTCTAAGTGCGTCCATCACAGCTCGTTCATCTTCTGGTGACCATTGATGCAACCAAGACTGATAAGGAAAACGGCCTTGTTTTACAAGCTGCAGAACTGTTAATCCCTCAGGAGCAACTGGTCCTTGTGGCAGGATGGCAAGCTCTTTAGCAACTTGTTTCGTCGAGCGCTTAGCAATATCTTTTCCGTTTAAGAGAACATTGCCTGATCTAGGACTTAAGAGACGTGCCATTGACCGTAACAGGGTGGATTTACCGCAGCCGTTGCTTCCGATAAAGACAGTTATTTTTCCTTTTGGTATTTGTAAATTTAATTCGTCAATGATAGGTTCTTTCCCATAAGCTAACGTCAGATCTGAAGTTTTTAAAACGGTCATCTGTCATCCACTCCTGTTATTGATTTCTAAATAATAAATAAATAAAGTATGGTGCGCCGATTGCTGCTGTAAATACGCCAGCCGGCACTTCTAATGGTGAAAAAAGAGTTCTTCCAGCTAAGTCTGCTAATACGACCATTGTTCCGCCAATAAAAGCAGATGCGGGGAAGAGACCGCCGAATGATGAACCTGTAATCCTTCTCGCGATATGAGGTCCAATCAGACCGACAAATCCGATAGCGCCGGCAAAAGCAACGGCGGATCCAGCTAATGCTGTGCAAACCATGAGCAACAGAAAACGTTCACGGTGAACTTTTATTCCTGCTCCCGTTGTAAGGTCATCACCGAATCCTTGGATGTTCAGACGGCGAACGAGCAGTACAAGTAATGGCAGCATGGCGATAAACCAAGGAAGGATCGCTTTTACTTCTTTCCACGAAGTACCGTAGACGGTACCCGTCAGCCAGATCGTTGCTTGACTGGCTCTATAAATGGGACCCATTAACATCATTAGTGTTGTAAGTGCTTGAAAGAGCGCCATAACACCGATCCCGATTAAAATGAGACGGATCGGGGTCACACCATTTTTCCAAGCGAGACCGTATATTAAGAAAGCGACGATCGTTGCTCCGGCAAATGCGAAAACAGGTAAATAATTAATACTTATTAACAAGTTGTTGCTGTCATCACTAAACATCGTTAAAAACGTAACAGCAGCAAATCCTGCTCCACCAGTAATTCCAATCATATCAGGGGAGGCTAAAGGATTCCTGATCACACCTTGCAGGATAGCGCCAGAGAGAGCAAGTGACGCACCTGCAATAAAAGCAACGATTACTCTTGGCAGCCTGAATTCAGTAATAATCAGCTGATTCATATCCAATCCGTATCCGAAAAGGGCTGAGAAAACATCCCATGGGGCGATATATAATTCGCCGACCCCGATACTGACTAACATTGAAACTAATGCGATCAGCGCTAAAATGATAATTGCAAAAGTGGTTTTTTTATCAATTAAGTAAGAAAATGACTTCTGTTGAATGACCCAATACTTTCTCATTTTTGAAATATTCCTTTACGAACAATGTAGATAAAGAATGGTGTCCCGATCAGTGCGGTTACAACTCCGACGGGGGCTTCTTCAGGCATAATGATATATCGGGCACCTATGTCGGCAGCAACTAGCATGATCCCGCCTATTAACGCAGAGAATGGAACAATCCATCTATGGTCGTTTCCAACTAAGTATCTAGCAAAATGGGGAACGACGATACCTATGAAACTAATAGGTCCTGCAATCGCAACTGATCCGCCAGCAAGCAAAATGACCATAAGTGCAGCAAGAAACTTAAACAATACTGTTTTTTGCCCCAAACTGACCGCAACATCTTCTCCTAATGCAAACGCGTTTAACTGGCGTGAAAGAAGAATAGAGACAATCCATGCTGTTAGAAGAGCAGGCATGACTGTTATCAGCATCGAAAGTTTTCGGCCTTCAACCGATCCTGCCAGCCAAAACAATACTTCATCCAGAGCTTTCTCATTCGTTACAAGCATACCTTGCGTTAGAGAAGCGAATAATGCGGCCATAACTGCTCCAGCAAGCGTTAACTTAACGGGTGTTAAACCGCCTTTTCCGGCAGAACCCAGTACATAAGCCATCCCAGAGGCAACGGCTGCACCCAAAAATCCGATCCACATGAATTCCTGTATGGAAGATATCCCCAGGAAAGTAACGCCAAATACGATAAAAAATCCTGCACCCGCATTGACTCCGAAAATATCAGGAGAGGCAATCGGATTTCGCGTTAATGCCTGCATCAGGACTCCGGCAATGCCTATGCTCATCCCTACTGCCATACCTACAAGTGCTCGGGGAACACGTGAAATTTTAATAATTAACTGTTCATTAGAACCGTTAAAAGCTGTATAAGCATCAATAGCTGTTGATAAGGAAGTGTCTGTGTATCCCAAAATGACACTTAGTACCAGGATGATAAAAGTAAAAACGATTCCGACTATCAATCCTGCAGTCTTTAATTTGTTTCCATGTAATATACCGTTCATTGCAGCCTCTTTTAATAATGAAAGTTATTCTCAATTACAGTTTAAGAGTTTCTAAAGCATCTGTCAATGACTTTGAAAATCATTATCAATTAATTGTTGACAACGGATACATCCCGTATTATGATACGTATTGTAATTGATTCTCATTATCATTTACACATACGAAAAAGGGGAGAGAATTGAGAATGAAAAAGATTACATACAAATTGCTTGCGTTTGCTGCAGTATTATCACTTATGCTTGCTTTAGCAGCATGCGGCGGCAAGGATAAAACACAAGAAGGTAAAGAATCATCTGGATCAGATTCTTCTTATAAAGTAAAACACGCAATGGGAACAACTGAAGTGAAGAGCAACAAACGAGTAGTTGTGTTAACAAACGAAGGAACAGAGGCTGTATTAGCTTTAGGAGTAAAGCCAGTCGGTGCAGTTAAATCTTGGCTAGGTGACCCTTGGTATGACCACATTAAAGACGACATGAAGGGTGTTGAAGTGGTTGGAGACG
The DNA here is from genome assembly GCF_031582965.1 of Bacillus sp. NEB1478. NCBI lineage: Bacteria > Bacillati > Bacillota > Bacilli > Caryophanales > Bacillaceae > Bacillus > Bacillus sp. NEB1478. The sequence continues at coordinate 2,519,568 of NZ_CP134049.1, read as the reverse complement.
AAAGCGCGGTTAATGTTGAGAAAATCGCTGCACTAAAGCCTGATTTGATTATCGGTAACAAGATGCGTCAAGAAAAGCAATACGATGAACTAAACAAAATCGCACCAACCGTTTTCGCAGAAGATCTTCGCGGTGACTGGAAAGTTAACTTTGAACTATATGCAAAAGCATTAAATAAAGAAGAAAAAGGCAAGGAAGTATTGGCTGCGTTCGATCAGCGTATCGAAGACTTCAAGAAAGAAGCAGGCGACCAGCTTAACAAAAAAGTATCCATGGTCCGTTTTATGCCTGGTAAAACAAGAATCTATCACCAAGATTCATTCTCTGGTGTTATTTTAAAGCAGATCGGATTTGCAAGACCTGCTGACCAAAATAAACCTGATTTCGCTGAAGAAGTAACCCAAGAGCGTATACCTGATATGAATGGTGATGTTCTGTTCTACTTCACATATGAAGCAGGAGATGGGAAAGCAACAGACACAGAAAAAGAATGGACGAATAACCCGCTTTGGAAGAACTTAGAAGTCGTAAAATCAAATAATGCGCACAAAGTAGATGACGCTGTTTGGAATACTGCTGGCGGTGTAAAAGCAGCTAACTTGATGCTTGATGATCTTGAGAAGTTCTTTTTAGAAAAATAAATGATTTGGAGGAGGAAGCGATAATCGTTTCCTCTTTTTTTATTCGAAAAAATCCTTCAACTAATGATCGTTTCCTTACCCTATTTTTCTTATAATAGAGTTAGTATGAGATAACCCTTAGAGGAAGGATAAATTATGAATCTGTCAGGAGAGATTTTCATTTGTCAATGCTGCCAGGACGCTTTTTTGTTATGGGGGGATCGATGGTAATGCTGGTCGCCGTACATATTTTCATGCTTCCTCTTATCATAAAGCAGAATCAATCAAAATCGGATTTAACGATTTCTTAATCTGTCGCATTTCTGTTATAAATTTGCCATATTTAACACGAGGGAAAATGTCTGTCTTGCATAAATTAGTAAGTAAGAAGTAAAAATATTCCTGGAGGTTTTTGATATGAGCAAAAAACCATCAATTAATAAAGAATTACAAAAACGTGAAATTTTAATGAAGGACGAGCAGACAACCGGTTTTTTCTACGAAGATCATATTACAGCAATTGTGAATCGTGCTCGAAAAGAAGGGGCTTTTGATGACTTAGAAGGATTGGGTAAACCACTCAACATTGACATGGATCTTCAATACAATCCTGAGAAACGTCTTCAAAAAGTGATGAAAGATAATAATATTTTGCCGAATTGGGTGAAACTAGGCAAAGAGATAGACGTATTAAAAGAAGAACTAAAATCATACACAGTGGAGTACAACATAAAAAAGACGGTAGAAGTGATTAATCAAAAAGTATTTCAGCACAACCTGTCATGTCCGCCTACAGCACAGCGTATGAAGGTGAAACTGGAAGATGTTTTGAACAGATAAACGGAGGGCCAATGTCAAAAATTAGCACTGAGAATGCTGAACATTATCAATGGGGAGATGCTTGCGATGGATGGTTTCTTCTCAAGAGGGATGACATGAGTATCATTCATGAAAAAATGCCTCCCCAAACATCTGAAGTCAGGCACTATCATGTTTTTTCCAAGCAATTTTTCTTCATTCTAAACGGAGAAGCTATTGTAGAACGTGAAGGAGAAGAATATGTATTAAAAGCTAACGAAGGAATCGAGATCCCCCCAGGCATACCTCATCAAATCAGAAACGAAAGTAAGCATTCCGTTGAATTTCTAGTAACTTCAACACCCCCGTCACATGGAGACAGGGTTGTAGTAAAAAAAGTAAAAACGATAAGTTATGTGACCCTTTAATCCACGGATAATAAAGGGTCATTATTCTTACTGTTCGTTTAAGCTTGAAACATCAACACTTTGCTTCTGCTCCGGATTATTAAGGGAATGGATTGTCGCTTTTCCTGTTTCTTGATCCACATGCTCAATGTAGATTTGCTCACCATTACAAGTAACGTTTGCCATTTCTGATGAAGAACATATTTCTTGTGCTCTTTGTGCGTCCAAATATCTCACCTCCAAACTACATGACAGCAAATATAATATTTGTTCAAATCGTTTCTCATATTCTTATTTGGCCGTATTTCTTTCCAGCTGTTATGTAAATTCAATGAAAAGGGGACAATGATGAAAATGGCATACACAGGAGATTAACATGCTAAAGTATACGAAATCATCGAATAGCACAGCTAAAAATGATCATTTTAACTTTCCAAATTCTGATGAAACTCTATTGATGTTTTATAATTCCCCTGAAGAGATGCAAAAGGATGAAGTTCTGCAAAAGATGGAGATTCATCCTCTGGCTAGCCAAGCGTTCTCCGCGTTTTCAGATCACCCAAAGATTAATATTTATGCGAGTCATGTAGTTGTTTCCACTTTTTATTTGGATACAGAAGATTTTAAACCGATTAGGATCAACTTGCTTATCGGGGATCAATATGTAATCGCAATGTCTGAGAAAGTTCTCCCTTTTAGAAAAAAACTCGTAACAGATTTTTTAGAGAATCCGGAGCACATGGAGCATGTCAGTTATATTCTTTATTATGTGATGAGGGATATCGTTGATTCGTATTTAGAAGTCGTTGATAAACTTTCTGATGAATTTTTAGATTTGGAAAAACAAGTGTTTGTTGATCCTATGAAAAGAGAAATCGGACATAACGTTTATCGATGGAAAAGCAAATTACATAACCTGAGGCAGTATGTAGAGGCTGAGGAGTTCGTCATTCAAAAGATGGGACATGATGATTTTGAATTTGCAAACGAAGAATCAGGTTTTTATTTCAAAGATTTGCTTTCATCTTTTTCGAGAGTAACAGCTGCATTTGACAGCTATAAGGAAAATTTAAAAGGTGTCCTGGATCTTCAAATGTCATTAAAATCAGATCATATGAACCGTATTATGAAGACACTGACCCTTGTCAGTGCCGTTTTTGTACCACTTACTTTTATCGCTGGTTTATACGGTATGAATTTTGAATATATACCAGAATTGAGATGGAGATACGGCTATTTTTATGTTTTAACCCTTTGTTTTTCTCTGGCTGTTTTGATCATGAGTTATTTTAAGAAAAAAAGATGGTGGTGACATTTACATAAAAAGCGCAATATCGCGAAAAGCTATTCATAAAGGAGGTGCTTCACTTGGAGAAAAGACCTTATTATGTGAACGTGGAAAGCGGAGAAATCCTTCCAATTAAAACTGCTTCCACATTTCAGTTTGAAATCTCAGCATCAGACGAAGATATCCGGAAACTCGCTCAAAAGTTTGAGGAAGTAGACAGTGCTTCAGCAGACACGTTTGTAAGAACGCATGTACCGTATGTCCCTTATTCTGATGATCCTGATAATGACCGGTATGATCAAAAACTAAGAGAAGCATACGAAATCATTCATGATTTGGGACAAGACGAGACAAGAAAATTTATAGAAACAATGAGTATTTGGAACAAAGAAAAAAGGCCTGAGACTGAATAATCTCCTGGCCTTTTTTTAATTAATAAACAAAGAACGCGATATAAATGATCACTGTAACGATTACACTAAACGCAACGTAAGTCAGGAAAACTGGATTGAATAATACGGTATGCCGTGTAACCGCTGGGTTTACTTCATCTTTCGTATACGTCTTTTGTTTTTTTGCGAGCTGAAATGTCCATATAAGACCAGCTCCAAGAATAAGGACAAAAAGAATAGTCAGCAGTGGGAAAATGACACTCACTCCTTAAATCATGTTTGTCCTTTAGTTTTTGTAACTTTATCGTGTTTCATTCATAAGAGCAGGCTGTTCTTCCAATGAATCGAGACGGTTAAGTTCACCTTTTACTAGTGAAAGTATCTTTTCTTGATCTTTTTCATCAAAAATGTTGTACTCTTTACTTTCAATGATAAGAACTGGTGTCTTGTCATAAGCCTTGATCCATTCCTTATATTTGCCATGGAGAGTTTTATAATATGCCAAAAGCTCGGGATTTTCATCAACTTGTTCATATGAACGTCCTCTTTGTGTGATTCGTTCAAGTACAGTGTCTAGATCACTATCTAGATAAATCAATAAATCAGCACGTGACTTTGGCGTTTTATCGATTTCGTTCATCATCGTTTCAAGCAAGTCTTTGTACGTATCAAATTCAAGCTGAGTCATATTGCCGGAGTCGAAATTAAGCTCTGCAAAAATTAAATCTTCATATAAGCTGCGATCCAGAACATTGTCTGGATTTGAACGCGCTTGACGAATCGTTTTAAAGCGTGTGTTTAAAAAGTAAATCTGAAGCGGGAAAGCCCATCGCTTCGGGTTTTTGTAATAATCGGGTAAAATAGGGTTATCAACGACGCTTTCATAATAAATTTCGCTTTCAAGCTCACGGCTCAAAAACTCAGCGTATGTTGTTTTACCAGTACCGATCATACCTGCCATTAAAATCACAGTGTATCCTCCTAAAATGAAATGCTGAACCAGCCGTTAGGACACGACAAGCACATAATCTCCTGACAACGGATACGCTTTTTGTATCCTAGGAAGGAGAGATGTGACCTCGAGTGTCTGGCTGTTGAAGCTGGACAAGAAATGCTGAACCGGCTCGTTCAAAAGCGACAAGCGTACAAGTTTTAGAGTGTAAACACGCTTTTTGTGTTAAGCGTAAAAACGGTGCGACCTCGAGCTTTTAGCCGGTGAAGCTGGACAAGAAATGCTGAACCGCTTCATTTCAAATATCAAATCAATATGTATTAAAGAAAAATCTATATATGGTATGTATGACATAAAGCCTTTCTAAATATATCACGGAATGAAAAATGTGAATAGAGGTTGTTGTCGGAAATTGGAGAAAAATAAGAGATAGAGATGATAGAAGGAAGGATGAAGAATCATGCCAATACCCATTAAAGTTTATTCAGACTTCGTTTGTCCGTATTGTTTTTTAGCAGAAACACCTCTATTGAAGGCAATTGAGGGAAAAGATGTAACGATCGAATGGATACCTTTTGAACTGCACCCTTATCCGCAAGAAACTTTAAAACCAGAAGGCAGCTATATTCAAAGATCATGGTATGAATCTGTATTACCACTTGCAAAAAAATTGGGTGTAGAAATGATTTTGCCAGATGTTTCACCACAGCCACATACTCATTATGCACATGAAGGCTTATTGTTTTCAAAAAGACATGGTAAAGAAAAAGAATATGCTCACCGAGTATTTACTAGTTTTTATCAAGAAGGAAAAGATATCGGAACGATAGAAGTACTCCGAAATATTGCTGAAGAAGTTGGAATGGACGGAAGAGCATTTGAAGAATCCCTCCATTCGCGTGAATTTCGCAGCGAAAGAGAAGAATATTTACGAATGGCGAGTGAAGAAGGTGATATCACCGCGGTTCCAACCATGTGTATCGGTGACCGTGTATTAAAAGGACTCCATCCGCAAGCTAACATCGAACGAGCGTTGCGAGGTGCGGTACGGGATGAAAAAATGGAGTTTTGCGAAGGTGATGAGTGTGAATAGAACAGAAAAAAGAGCGCTTAGAAGGTTGTCCTTCTTGGCGCTCTTTTAACGTTCTTAACAATGAAAAAAGGGGGTTGTTGATAGGGATGTCTATAATATAGCAAGTATGATTTAAAAGATGAGAAATATGTGATTTTTTTGATAAACGTTATCACTTTGTGACAAAGACGCGTTAATGAACTAATGCCCTTAAAAAATAATGGGGAAAGAGCCCAAGTAAGGGGTGGGCTCTTTCAGGAAAAGGGGGTACACCTATATAAGACGAGGCAAATAAAAGAAAGTTTCAAAAAATGTAAATTTTCTTTCCAATGTATCTTTAAAAAGTGATAAAGTATATAAGCAGAAAAAGAAGAGAGGGATGGGGATGAGGGGATTTTTCGAAAAGTGGCATCCTGCTGTTATTGTTATTGTTGCTGGGACGCTTTTTACAAGAGCTGCTTTTTTTATGACGATGCCGTTCTTGGCGATCTATTTATACAGTGAAAAAGGAATTGATCCAGCTACAGTTGGAATAATCATCGGTGTCAGTGCTCTTACGGGAACTTTTGGCGGTTTTTTTGGCGGATATCTATCAGACCGCGTCGGTCGTCTTCCGGTAATGACAGCTGCAATATTCACTTGGAGTATAGTATTTGCTGGGTTTGCACTCGCTGATCATGTTTGGCATTTCTTTTTATTGAATATGTTAAACGGTTTATGCCGATCTTGGTTCGAGCCGATTTCAAGAGCTTTGCTGGCTGATGTAACGACGAAAGAAAATAGGCTTCGTGTGTTTAATGCCCGCTACTTCGCGATTAATGTAGGAGCCGCAATCGGACCGGTAGTCGGAACACAGCTAGGCACTTCTTCTTCTACACAAGCTTTTTATATAACAGCTGGTGCTTATCTGATTTATGGCCTTTTAATAGTAAGTACGCTGACAAAATACACTTCTGAATTAAAAGGCGGAGAAGAAAGAAAGTTCTCGGTGAAATCTGCGATAACTGTATTATCAAAAGACAAAGTGCTTGCGTTTTTCTTAGTAGGAAACACAATTGTTATGATGTCACAGTCACAAATGGACACTACTTTAGCGCAATATATAGGGAATGCCCCTCAATTTGAGAATGGTGTAAAACTATTTGCGTATTTAGTCGTAGCTAATGCGGTAACGGTCCTTTTACTGCAGTTTCCAGTAACGAATTACATAAAGCGATGGGAACCTATGAATGCACTTCGGTTTGGAAGCATTGCCTTCAGTCTCGCTCTTTTAGGATTTGGTCTATCCACAAATGCCGTATTTTTGGTCATAAGCATGGTGGTCCTTACAGTGGGTGAAATCATTGTATTCGTCATGAGTGATGTACTTTTGGATGATTTGGCACCGGACCATATGAGGGGTACATATTTTGGAGCGATGTCTTTCCGTTCAATCGGCTTTAGTGCCGGGCCGTGGATCGGGGGGCTGCTTCTGAGTTCATTTGGTTTTCATCATGGATTTTATGTATTTGGGTGTTTAACACTCATTTCATTATTATCACTTCCATTTTTTCAATATGGGGAGATCGTCCGTAAAAACACAGCGTCAAATCAATCTGTCTCAACATAAGAAAGGAGAATTAAATCGTGATAACAGGTATAGAACATACAGGTATAATGGTTTCTGATATGGAGAAATCACTTTCATTTTATTCGGATATTTTAGGTTTGGAGTTTATAGACCGATTCGATCACACGAGCGTTGATGTGAATTTAGCATTTTTAGGACTTAATGGAAAAGTACTAGTGGAATTGATCGCAGGTTATCCAGGAGAGGTAACAAACGAAGGAAAAGTGCATCACCTCGCTTTTTCTGTAAAAAATATTGAAGAAAAATTTGAACTGCTAAAAGAAAAAGGAGTCAAATTAAAAGATCACGAGATTACAGAACTGCCAAACGGAAAGTATTTCTTTTTTTATGGACCGGATGAGGAATCGTTAGAGTTTTTTGAAGCGAAATAATTAGATGAAGGCTGGCTCTTGTCTTGCGAGTCAGCTTTTTTAAATTTAATTCAAAAAAGCCGCCAATAGGGAGAGGTAAAAGGAAGAAGATGGGTCAAATCATCTTCTACCATTATAATAAAAGCCTCTTAACAAGCTCCAAACGCCACCACTGTTCCATTTATCCACGATAATCGTTAATAATTCCACGGTTTTCTGCAATATATCCACAGTAAGGAGACATATATCCACGTTAGGTTCCCATTTATCCGATTTTCGAAAACGTCGCCAGCTAGCCATCGTCAGATGTGAACACATAAAACGGGCTCACAAACGAGTCCGTTTTATAATCCTATATTCCTGGCAATGTCTCTTTTAAATATTGGTTGGAACAATACTCAACACCGTATTTATAACGGTGTTCACGAACGTTTCGAGCTTTCTTCGGGTCTATTAAGATACGTCTGATCTCAGGGTATGCCTCCATAATCTTTTGTGCGATTTTGTCACCTGGTTCATCTGGATCCGTTAAAACGTATACCTCATCACACAAAACCAATGCTTCCTCAATCGCTCTTCGCTCTCTATGACGAAAGGAAATCCCGTTTAATATAACAAAATGAGCCTCTGGATCTACACACTGAACTCTCAGTTGATCACTTTTGCCTTCAACAATGTATCCGGTCATAGCGCCTCCTGTAAATCATAAGATTCATTATGATTTTATGGCGGGCACTATGAAAATAGTACAACTTCAAAGACATAACTGAAAATATTCATGTCACGTACGTCGTTATGCTTATAAACCTCAACATTAAAAAGAAGCCATGGCTTCTTTTTAATGTTCCTTATCTATTTTTTAATTTCCGAGCGATAATCGGCAGTAATTTCTTTTTGCCTTGTTTGAGCAGAAATGCGAAAGCCATCCCCTTAATTCCCTTGCTGATACGTCCCATGTTGCATACCTCCTCAGAAAGCTTGATTTCTAGTAATATACCCGAAATGGGGAAGCGTCAATCTTAATTATTATAAATTAGGATACTTGTCTATACGTCTAGCAAATCCGTGAATAAGATAGTAGGGCACAAACAATTTTTATAGGAGTTGGATATTTTGACGCAAAGAATGTTTCCGTTCTTTCCTGGGCAGGGAGGACAAGGACAAGGATTTGGACCTCCAGGTGGGGGAGGCGGCGGTGGAATGGCTCCGCAATCACCTCCACCATCATACACGCCACACCAGTCTCAAGGTTTTAGTTTAGGAGGCGGGGGAGGCGGTGGCCAAGGAGGACAGCCTGGCCTTTACGCAGTAGATCCAGGAGCAATTCGTCCTTGCTTGTACCAGTTTGTCTTTATCTGGCCGAGCTGGGGACCTGGGTTTTGGGCATGGCTTACTTTTGTAGGCCGCCGCTCTGTAGCAGGCTTCAGATGGAACGGCAGACGTTGGGTGTACTTCGGAATGGATACACGACAAATCAATTCATTTTTCTGTTCATAAAAATAACCGCCGTTTGGCGGTTGTTTTTATTTTAAGGCTGTTTTCTAAAAGATTGTTGCTTTCAAATCTCTTTTTTATTGTCTTCTTAGATGGTTGATTGGAGTGGAAAGTGCGAGACTCCTCGAAAATGAAAATCACATTTTCTTCGTGCGATATAACGCTGCCGAAGCCTTCCTTGTCCTGCGGGACAGGCGGGCAGTCCGAAATGCGGAAGCGGTTGGGTCAGCCCCGACAAGCAAAAGGGAAATGGGCTGAGAAGGCGCTTTTTGCATTCGGGACCATTAAACTTTTGACCTCGAGGGGCTAACCGCTTCAGCTAGACAGGTGAGACACTTAACGTGAAACGTCCGAATGTGGCTCACCGCTTGCCCCGCGGAAAGCGAGCAACCTGGAACGGAAATCAAATACTTTCAAAAGAAACAATGAATACGAAAACAGCCTATTTTAAGTAACATTTTGATATAGATATTCAGGCGCTCCAAGTACGTCCCATGATTCATAGCATTTCATATTCATGGGGAAAGGATAGTTTTTTAAGTATTGTATAGCTTCCCAGACTAGAGGGGAGCACCACTCTTCTTGCACTTTTGTTGGATCGATCCATAATGTACCTTTAGAATCCTGATCAGGAATAGAGGCTAAAGCAAGCTGATTAGCTTCATCTACTTTTCCGATAAAGTAAACAGCTGTATGCTGCGAAAGCGTCCATTTTTTATACCGCCACGGTATCTCGTAAATTCTTTCACCTAGTTTATTAGCTGACTGAACTTGATAACCTGTTTCTTCATATACTTCACGTACAACTGTTTCTAATTCAGACTCTTCATTTTCAGGGGTCCCGCCGGGAAGATCTAAGCGGTTAATGTAAGGTCCTCCGTTTTTTTCAATCGTTAGCAGATGACCAGAATCATTCACACAAATTAAATAGATTCCTTTATGTGTATGCAATGTAAAACGTCTCCTTTATAATAAACGCCTCTTCATTAGTATGAAAAGGCATTCACCCGAAAACTTTATTCTTTTACAAGTTCATTCAGCTCTGAAGTTAATGCTTCGAATTTCGTGAAACTTTCCACAACATCTTCTACACATCTATATTGTTCTTCGACACTAGCAAGTACTTCTTCCACAGCACCACTGGACGATTCAGCCGTTCCAGACACAGATTGAATTTCGCCTACAATCTGTCCTGTAGATTCATATAGCTGATTGATCAAAGATTGAACTTGTGATGATTGAGCAGCCACCTGATCTGTGTTCGATAAGATTTGTTTAAAATTATTTGCTGTTTTTTGAGTCGCTTCCAGACTGGAAGAAACAACACCTTGACTGCCATCAACGAATTGGGCAGCTTGTTTTGCTTTGGTGCGGATTTCCCCAAGGATTCCAGCAATCTGTTTTGTTGAATTTTGCGAGTCTTCCGCTAATCGTCGAACTTCATCAGCTACAACGGCAAATCCGCGTCCTTGGTCACCAGCTCTTGCAGCTTCAATCGCAGCATTTAATGCTAATAGATTCGTTTGTGAAGAAATTTCTTCAATCGTTGTTAAAATATCTCCAATTGACTCGCTCTGTTCATTAAGTTCATTCATTAATGTATTGGTCTGCTTCATCAGTTCACTTACTTCTTCCATTTTAGCTGTAAGTTCTAGAACCTGATTTTCACCCGTCTTCGTTACATGGGCAGTTTCTTCTGACAATTGTTTCATGTCAGTAGAATGCTGGAACAAACCTTTTGCCACATCGTTGGTACTCGTAACCGAATCGTTCATGCCGCCTACGCTGACTGCTTGAGATTCAACACCTCTTGCCACTTCGGTGAAAGCATGAGTAATGTTGCTGGAGATTTCGCCGGTTCTTGTTACGTTTTCTTTTACTGATTGGCTGAATAGATGAAGATTTTCAGTCGCATCTTTTATTTTGGCTAATAGATGCTCCAGTTTTACTTTATCATTCTCAGCACGCTTTTCCGCCTGCAAAATATTGTTTTGCATCCGCTGCCCCATCTTTGCTTGAGCAACGAGTGCTGATGTAATTACGATTAAAAAGACATTTAAAGAAATGATAATCTTAGGGTCTTGTCCAGCAAACATTGTATCTTTATATTGAAAAAAGAAAAAATTCGTTAAAAATAAACCGCTAACACCCGATAGTAATATAGAAATGTAGTTATGATAAAGCGTTATGAAAGCAAGACAAACATAAGTCATCAAATAAGTAGAGATTTTCGGGTTTGATTCAGCCATGATAACAGCGAGTATAGTCATACCGATTACAACAAAAAACTGAACGGCGCCTGGAGCCCATTTTCTGCTAGTCCAAATTGTGAGGGTGAGAAGGATAATCAGGCCTCCAATCCCGTAAAAAGAAACGCTTTCTAATGTTTTCGTACTGGCATATGTACTTCCGAGACCTAAAAAATACATACCCCATAACATTTTTGTAACGAGTTTGTTCGTTTGTAAATTTGAGGCAAATGATGGATTCAAATTTTTTCATCTCCGTTTTAGAATATAAAAGTGCTATTCTATATATCGACATTAATTTTGAAGAATTAACGGTATTTTCACCCTAATGTAACAAAATTTTCTAATAACTCGTCTAAATCTAAGAGGTGACCAAACATGACAAATAAAACACGAATGAAATGTTTTTTATTAATACTGGCTGTTATGTTATCAGCATGCAGCAACGATCAGAGTTCAGAGCCAAAAGAAGGAAAGAAGAAGACTGCCGCAACTGCACCCGTAACGGAACAAAACAAAGATACTGAAGAGAAAGCAGTAACGGATCAAACCTCTATTCAAGCTGAAGGAACTTATGTTGGGCAGATTGATAACAATTCAATCGAAGTTGATTCGGATGGAGAAATTCTTGTCCTTCGTTTAACAGATACAACACGTGAATCGCTAAAATCATTAAAAGATGGTTCAACTGTCTCGATCACATATAAAAAAGATGATAATGATCAAAATATTTTAGAAAAAATTATGGCGGTTGATTCTGGAGAAGTTGCCCAGCCTCCAACGAAAATATTGGAGTATACCGTTGATGGAAGAAAGGTTCAAAAAGAAGCAGGACTCATTCAGAGTGAACAAGATTATTCCTTTTATAAAGTTGATGACTTTGAATATACTGCTGAAGAACCAGGTAAAGACATCTTATTCGCATCAGAGGATGCAGAAACATTTGTTAGAATTGAACCTCTAACAGATGAAGCATCACTCGATGATTTAAAGAAATGGGCAAAGGATGAGCTAGAAGCGATAGGGGAAGTAAAAGAAGTAAAAGGCAGTGAAGTTGCAGGTCCTGCGTTTGAAAGCTCAGTTCTATTTTTAACTGCTTCAAAGGATTCCTATTCAAAATATATTGTCATTCAAAAACTTAAGAATGATAAGCTGATAAAGTATACAGTAAATCTGGCAAAACATGCGAAGTCCAGTGAGTGGGAACAGGCAATCTGGGCGATGTTATCCACTTTGGAAATGAAATAAATATATATTTTAGAGCGTACCCAACTCGGGTGCGTTTTTTTATTAAAGCTCTTTTAAACATCGTTGTTGAAATTGCAATGACTTCCAAGGATTATCAACACTTTCAATTAACAAAAGGATTTATATGATATATGAAGAATTTAAAGTAGATAAAGGTATAGATATTGAAATAAGTTAGGAGGCTTCAGATGAAACAGAAATTGAACCAGATGCTAAGTGATCAAAAAAATGCTCATATTTTTTATTCATTTAGTGATACTCAGAAGTATATACAAAACACGATAGCCTATATTCTTGATGGGATTGAATCAGGGGATTCAGTTCTGCTTATTGAAAGTGAAAGAATGCTGCCACAGATATTAATTGAACTAGAAAAACATTTGGATGAAAAGGATGAAAAGAGAGTTCACCATATTAGTAATTTTGATTTTTATTTTTCAAGTGGAAGCTATCATCCACCAGCCATTTTTAAATACATTGAAAATTCGCTGCAGCCATTTTTAGATCATAATATTCCAGTTCGGACTTGGACACATGTTGAGTGGAGTACGATCGAGGGACCATTATCCATAGTAGAGGAGCTGGAAGAAGGCGTAGATAAACTCATTGCTGAGCTGAATCTGAAGGTAATGTGTGCATACAAAGAAGTAGATATGCCTGACCCGTTTAAATTAGCGTTATTACGTACTCATAAATACGTCATGACTGACGATGATCTGTTCTTCTCAGATCAGTATAAAGAAAACGATTTAAAGGTTATTTCAAATGAACGATAAAAAATAGTTTTCATATAGAGTCATTAAAGTAGCATACGGCATATAATGTTTTCAAAGGATAAAAAAGTTTCCTTAAGGAAAGACAGGTGGATGCCATGTGGTACAAAGAAAGCTCTTTATTCAAACTGCAGCAGTATACGTTGATCCTTCATAAACTTGGAATTTTCTCTACTGAAGATAAAGCGGATATACTTGGAAAAATAGAAAATTATAAATCGAAAATTATGGTGAAAGAATAGAGGTTTTTTCTAACGAAGAAACCTCTTTCGTTTTTTTCTATAAACAGTTTCTGGAGGTTTTTCTAAAAGATTGTTGCTTCCTGGACTACGGCTAGGAGAAGCTAGACAAGTGAGACATATCAGGTGCAATTAGCCAGCACACCTTACCCTCCGCGGAAAGCGAGTATCGTGAAACTGAGATCAACTACTTCCTAGAGAACGAAGAATACCAAAACTTTCTTTACATAAGAAAAAACCGGCAGAAGGCTGCCGGTTCGTGTATTGGTTTTGATTATTTTTTAGTTACGTTAGCAGCTTGTGGTCCACGAGCTCCATCAACGATTTCAAATTCTACTTCTTGACCTTCATCTAAAGATTTGAAACCTTCAGATTGAATTGCTGAAAAGTGTACGAATACATCGTCTCCGCCTTCAACTTCAATAAAACCAAAGCCTTTTTCTGCGTTAAACCATTTTACTTTACCTGTTTGCATGTGAATGCCTCCTAAAACGTTTGCACAATTGTGCCGGAATTACCAAACTTCCTTTCAAACTCTTAAACACATAAGATGTAATCCAGTCGAGAATGGTTGAAATCAATATATCACAAAGAAAAAGCGCTATCAAGGGACTTTTCTGAAAAATAGGAATAAAGAGACAGAGTTAAAAATGGCTTGATGATACAGAAAAACCATCTTCTATTCGGAATAGGAAGATGGTTCTATTTCATGTGAAGGTCGCGTTGCTACGATTCCAGTTGCTTTAACGATCTGATTTAAAATATTAACTCGAGATTGGTCATCAAAGTTTTGTGCTTTTACGTATGCATAGCCATCTTCATTTGAAACATATCGGGGCGGCAAATTGTTGAGTGTAATCGCGTAAACATCCGTTTTACAAATCTCACATTTGCATGGAAGCTGAAGTTGGCCCCAGTAATTCGTTAATGCTTCTTCTACAAGTATTTCCATCGCGTTAATAACTTTCATGGGTTTATTTACCCCTTTGTATACATTCTATAGGATTAGAATAGCTTATTCTTACTACATATGTAAACTTCTAATATAGTTAACATGACAATATCCCTATCAATTTTCACGATATGTTCATAAAACATTACTATCTTACTAAATTGACAATAATATATGATTTTTCTGAAAATAATGTTGAAATCATATATGATTTGAGATTAACATAGAGATATGAATACTACACATAAACCCAACAAGCAGCAATATGCTTATCAAGTCATCCGTTCCCGTATTCTAGATGGAAGATATCCGCCTGGTCACAAATTAGTAATTGATCAGCTGGCAAGAGAGCTCCACACAAGTGCAATTCCTGTTCGAGAAGCAATCAGGCAACTGGAAGCAGATTCTCTCATCTCATTTAAACCCTACTCAGGAGCGATTGTTACCCCATTTGATGAAGAAGCATATTTAGAGACATTGTCAGTTTTAGCAGTATTGGAAGGTTTTGCAACTGCAGAATCGTCTGTCCACTTTCCTCATGAAAAGCTGAAGAATTTAAGAGCGTTTACTCGACTAATGGAAGATGCACTTGATGTACTCGATTTTTCTCTTTTCTCCAACTTCAACAAAGAATTCCACAAACTTACTTACACTTACTGCCATAATCAATTTTTAATGGAACAGATACAAGCAACATGGGAACGGCTCAGTACCGTCCGGAAAAACGGGACTACAATGCAGCCTGCAAGAATGAAGCGTTCCATTGCTGAACATTATCAATTAATCGAAATGATTGAAAAGAGAGAAGATCCCAAAAAAATCGAGGCATTTACCCGCAGCCACAAAATGAACACCCTTAAAGCTTTTCAGGAAGACAAAACGATTCAGTCAAGAACCAAAACGAAAACTTTATAAGGAGATGAAAGAATGAACGTAGAAGAAGCAAAAAAGAATATTCGAGGGTCTATCGCGCCAATCATTACCCCTTTCCATGAGGATGAATCGCTTGATCTTAATTCACTTAAAAGTTTAATAGACTGGCATATTCAATCTGGAAGTCATGGTATCTCAGTTACTGGAACAACTGGTGAACCCTCCTCACTTACGTTAAATGAACGGGAACAAGTGATGGAGAAAGCCATTAAAGCTGTAAACAAACGCGTACCAATCGTACCTGGTACAGGATCAACCAACCACCAAGAATCCCTTCACTTAACAAAACTCGCACAAGAAATGGGAGCAGATGCCGCAATGGTCATCGTTCCATACTACAACAAGCCATCACAGCATGCACTTTACAAACATTTCAAAACAATCGCTGACAGCGTAGATATACCATTAATCATCTATAACATTCCAGGCAGAACCGCTGTAAACCTTGAAGTAAAAACATTAGCCCGTTTAAATGAGGATTGTCCGAATATTATCGGTGTAAAAGAATCCAATAAAGACTTTGAACACGTAAATCGAGTGCTCATGCATTGCGGACGTGACTTTTTGCTGTATTCGGGCATTGAACTTCTGTGCTATCCGATGCTTGCGATTGGCGGAGCTGGGTACATATCAGCGACGGCTAACGTTCTGCCGTCAAAAGTGGCAGAAGTGTATAACGCTTGGGAGTCTGGTAATGTTCAAGAAGCACTTAAACTTCATTACGATCTCATGCCGCTAAACGATGTTCTTTTTAAAGACACGAATCCAGCTCCACTAAAAGCAGCTTTAGGGATGATGGGTAAAATCAATCCAACATTAAGAATGCCGATGGACCTTCCGGCTGAATCACTGCAAAAAGAAATTAGATCTGTATTAGCTGATTATGGTCTTGTAGAAAAAATAGGGAGTGAAGCGTAATGAAACACGCACGTGTTATTTATGAAGGAAGAGAGCAAAAAGGAACAATAGTTGATGAAACAATCACCTTTTCATCAGGGAATACAGCAAATATAAAAGATATTGAAACATGGCTTCCTCCATTTCAGCCGAATAAAATGATCGGACTCGCATTGAACTATGCGGATCACGCAGATGAACTTGGCCTAGAAAAACCAGCAGAACCGGTATTGTTTATCAAACCAAATTCATCTTTGGTCGGACATAAAGGTCAAGTGTTCTATCCGGACGGCGCAACTTACATGCATTATGAAAATGAGCTTGCTGTTGTAATCGGTAAAGAAGGAAGAAACATAAAAGCTGAAAATGCGATGGATTATGTAAGCGGTTACACGATTGCGAATGACGTTACTGTACGTGATTTTGTAAACAATTGGTACCGTCCGCCAGTACGTGCGAAGGGCCATGACACTTTTGGTCCGATGGGTCCGTTTTATGTGGATGAGGCAGATATTCCTGACGTAACAAACCTAGAACTTCGTACGTATGTGAACGGCGAACTCAGACAGCAAGGGAACACGAAAGATTTAATGTATTCGATTCCTGAAATTATTGAATTCGTGTCATCATTCATGACACTAGAACCGTATGATGTGATTTGGACAGGAACGCCAAAAGGTATTTCACATATACACCCTGGAGATGTTGTCAGACTTGAAATCGATTATTTAGGCGCACTTGAAAATACAATCGTAGATGGCCGTACGGAAAAGGTACCAACAGGAGGGAAGGATCATGAAGCCAGAGGTTAAAGAAAAGATTCAGCACTATATTAACGGGCAGTTCGTATCTGGTCTCGACGGTGAGACATTTGTGAATCTGAATCCTTTTACAAACGAAAAAATTAATACAGTAAGTGAAGGGACGAAAGAAGATATTAACCTAGCTGCAAAAGCAGCAAAAGAAGCTTTTAAACGAGGCCCTTGGGGAAAGATGAAGCAGGGAAAACGTCTTCAATTTATTTATAAAATTGCGGATTTGATCGATCGTGATATAGAAGAGATTGCTTTGCTCGAGTCATATGACACAGGGCTGCCGATTGCACAGACGAGGAAAATGGTTGGCCGTTCAGCGGATAACTTCCGTTTTTACGCAGAGATGGTGAAAAATCGTATGTCTGGTGAAGCTTATCATGTTGACGATGAATTTATGAACTATACCATTCAAAAGCCCGTAGGTGTTGCAGGGCTCATCACACCTTGGAACGCACCTTTTATGCTTGAAACGTGGAAGATTGCGCCAGCACTTGCTACAGGAAACACTGTGATTTTAAAACCAGCAGAATGGTCGCCGCTGACAGCTAACAAACTAGCAGAACTTATCCATGAAGCGGGACTGCCACAAGGTGTTTTCAACGTTGTTCACGGATTTGGAGAAACAGCTGGAGCGTCACTCGTTGCCCATCCAGACGTCCAGTTGATCTCGTTTACCGGAGAAACAAAAACAGGTTCAGAGATTATGAGAAACGGAGCGGCTTCATTAAAGCGATTTTCGATGGAACTTGGCGGCAAGTCACCAATTATCGTATTTGATGACTGTGAAATTGAACGCGCGATTGACGCCTGTGTATGGGGAATCTTTTCTTTCAACGGTGAACGGTGTACAGCAAATTCAAGACTTTTTGTACAAGAGACGATTAAAGACGAATTTATTAACCGCTTGAAAGAACGAGTACAGAATATTATCGTTGGTGATCCATCTGACCCTGATACAGAAGTTGGTCCTCTCATTCATAAAGATCATTATGAAAATGTAAAATGGTATCTAAAGATCGCAGAAGATGAAGGAGCAGAAATCTATTCACAATCACTCTCTGAAACTCATAAAAAAGGAAACTTTGTTGCTCCATCTCTTTTATTAAATGTAAAAAATGATATGACTGTGGCCCAAGAAGAGATCTTTGGTCCTGTATTATCAGTTATGACGTTCAAAGATGAAGAAGAGGTCATTGAGTTCGCAAATGATATCAAATATGGTCTTGCTGGCTATATCTGGACGAACGACATGAAGAAAGGTCTTCGTGTTGCCAACAGTGTAGAGGCAGGAATGCTTTGGCTGAATTCTCAAAACGTACGCGATCTACGTATTCCATTTGGAGGGTCCAAAAACTCTGGAATCGGACGCGAAGGCGGACATTATGCCTTTGAATTTTACACGGAAATGAAAGTGGTGCATGTTGCACTCGCTGATCATCATATACAGCAGTTCGGAAAGAAAAAACAAAAGCTTCAGACTGAAGCCAACCACTAGGAGGGATTTCTTTGCCTGCACGCACGGGGGAACAATATATTCAAGGAATTCAGAAAGCGAAAAATAACGTTTGGATTCACGGTGAAAAAGTGGATGATGTGGCTTCACACCCTGCATTCCGTAATACGGTAAGATCCATTGCTAATTTGTATGACCTCCAACACGAAAAAGCAGACAAGATGCTATATACCTCTGAACAGACTGGTGATCAAGTAGGTCTTTCTTTTATCGCTCCGAAAACAGTAGAAGATCTTATCCGCCGACGTGAAATGATATCCGAGTGGGCGGGTTATACAGGTGGAATGATGGGACGCACACCCGATTATTTAAATACGAGCGTAATGGCGTTCGGAACTTCTGGAAGTTTCTTTGCCCAGGATGATCCGATGTTTGCGGAAAATGCCAAAAAGTATTACGACTATTGCCGTGAAAATGATGTGAGTTTAACGCATACCTTGATCCACCCGCAAACGAACCGCTCAAAAAAACAGTCCGAACAAAAAGATCCATATCTATCAGCCCGTATCGTTGAGAAGAACAAGGATGGAATCGTTGTGAAAGGAGCTCGTTTGCTTGCGACGCTTGGTGGAGTGACAGATGAAATCGTTGTTTTTCCATCAACTTTAAACAAAGCTTCTGCAGAAGACGATCCATATGCTATGGCATTTGCGATTCCAAACAATACGGAAGGATTAAAATTCTTATGCCGTGAATCATTTGATACTGGAAAAAGCCAGTGGGATCATCCATTAAGTTCCCGATTTGAAGAAAGCGATGCGATCGTTGTTTTCGATAACGTCCTTGTTCCTTGGGAGCGTGTATTCGTAAGCGGTAATTCTGATATCTGCAATAGAACGTATGTTGAAACAAATGCGATCGTTCATATGGCTCATCAAGTTATTGCAAAAAACACAGTTAAAACAGAGTTTGTTCTTGGAGTTATTTTAAACATGATGGAGTCGATCGGCATCGATGTGTTTCCTCACGTCAAAGAAAAAGCCTCAGAAGTAATGCTGATCTTAGAAACGATGCGATCACACTTGTATCGTGCAGAGCATAACGCTTCGATCGATAAATATGGAAACATGACACCAGACTTTGCACCGCTCAATGCTGCACGCAACTGGTATCCAAAAATGTATCAGCGCATTGTTGAAATCGTGAGGATTCTTGGAGCTTCAGGTTTGATGGGAATTCCGACGGAGGCAGACTTTAATGCAGACGATATCGGAGAACTCGTTCACCGTTATACGCAAGGTGCCAACATTGATGGTTATGAGCGTGTTCAGCTGTTCCGTCTAGCTTGGGATATCTCAGTAAGTTCTTTTGGAGGGCGTCAGGCGCTTTATGAATATTACTTCTTTGGAGATCCTGCACGTATGTCCAATGTTTATTACGACCAATTCAATAAAGAACCATATAAAGTAATGGTTCAGGACTTTTTAAAGCGTGTGAATTCCAGCAGTCATAACTACACGCGTGTATAGAAAGGATGGAGCATATGGACTTTAACATTATCCGGATCGCCCGTGTTGTTATGAATGTAACGGACTTAAATGCTTCAAGAGATTTTTACGTCAATGCATTAGGTTTTATTGAAACAGATTCCAGTTCAGAATGGATCGCATTGAGGGGACTGGAAGAACATTGTCACCATAGCCTTCTTTTGAAAAAAGGAGAAAAGCCTGGTGTTCATGTTGTCAGCTACAAAGTATGGGAAGAAGCCCATCTCGCTGCGTTAGAAACTTTCTTTAAAGGGAAAGGTTCCAAAGCGATCTGGTATGAAGCTGATGATGCAGCTGGAATCGGTAAAACATTGCGAGTGGAAGATCCCTCAGGCATACCTTTAGAATTTTTTGTGGAGATGAAAGGTGTCGAGCGCTGCATTCAAAAGTACGATTTGTACCGAGGTGCACGTGTTCAGCGGATCGACCACATTAATTGTATGGTACCTGATGTGGAAGCGGCTGTTTCCTTCTATACGAAGGAACTAGGATTTAGAGTTTCGGAGTATACAGCAACAGAAGACGACCGGACTTGGGCGGCATGGTTGCACCGTAAACCAACAGTCCATGATGTTGCTTTTATGAACGGTGAAGGACCAAGACTGCATCATGTTGGTTTCTGGCTGTCTGATCCGATGAGTCTCATTCATTGCTGTGACGTGATGGCGAGTATGGGTTATGCGGATAACATCGAGCGCGGTCCAGGACGACATGGATTATCAAACGCATTCTTCCTGTATGTCCGTGACCCTGACGGCAATCGAATTGAACTGTACAATGGGGATTACTTAACGAGTGATCCCGATTTTAAACCAGTTAAATGGGATATTAACGATCCTCGCCGGCAAACATTCTGGGGGCATAAAGCGCCTGACAGCTGGTTTAACGAAGCAACAGCCTTTTTAGACATGAAAACAGGAGAAGCTGTAAAGCAAAAAAGCCCGACACTTGCACAACGCAAGCCGGACTTTGTAACTTGATTGGATAAATGAATGAAACCTGTCCCGGAATTGTTTTCCGGGACAGGTTTTTTAAAAAGATAAGAAATTATATAAAATATTCTTGTTTCTCATGACTTTCATTTTTGTCGATTTTAGTCGGTTCGTGGGTATTTTATGCAAAAGTGTGGAATGAAAGCTAAAAAGTGTGAGATTCAAACGGAAAAGTGTGGGAATATCTCATGTCATTCTGATATTCGGATTAAAAGGGAGAATACAGATTGTCATTCCACTTCATTTCGTGTTCAAATATTAGATTACGGTCAATAAAGCTAAAAAAAATCTAAATAATAAGGAAGGCAGATGAGAAAAGCCAAGTTGAAACGGATTTAGTATTCAAGGTGATTACCGCACGCCGTGTGGAAAGCAACACTTCTAAACGGTGCAAAGGTTCCGAAAAAAAGCCACGTACATGTATTAAGCTTCAGCAGATTCTTTTTACGATTTTCACAGTTGCAGGTATAATTGTCATACTACATTATTTATTAAGGACTGGTATTTTCATGTTTAAACTCATTAAAGGCGGTGAGGTATACGCACCTCATTATCTTGGTAAAAAAGATATACTTTTAGCAGCAGGAAAAATTGCAAACATCTCTGATAGTATTGTGTGGTCTTCTTCTATTGACATAGAAGTGATTGATGCCTCAGGTAAGATCATTACACCTGGGTTTATTGACGGTCATGTTCACATTACTGGAGGCGGCGGGGAAGGCGGATACAAAACGAGAACACCTGAAATCTATCTGTCGGACATCACTACTTCAGGAATAACTACAATTGTTGGTGTGATTGGAACAGATGGAACCGCTCGAACCATGACTAATTTAATCGCAAAAGCGAAGGGATTGAAAGAAGAGGGGATTTCGTGCTACGCCCACACTGGCTCTTATCAAGTACCTGTTAGAACGTTGACCGACAGTATCCAGACAGACATTATGATGGTTGAAGAAATTATTGGAGTCGGCGAAATTGCGATTGCAGATCATCGCTCAAGTCAGCCGACTGCACATGAGCTTGCAAGACTTGCCGCACAAGCTCGGGTTGCCGGCATGCTTTCAGGAAAAGCGGGAGTCGTCAACATACATCTTGGTGACAGCAAAAGTATGCTTTCATTGATCGAAGAAGTGATCGCGACAACTGATCTGCCGATTTCGCAATTTTATCCCACACACATTAACCGAAATTCATATGTGTTTGAAGCAGGGATCCAATACGCTATTAAAGGCGGTTATGTTGATTTTACAACTAGCACGACGAAGCAGTTTATTGAAGAAGGCGAAGTAAAGTCCAGTACTGGTTTAAAGAGGATGCTTGATGCAGGCGTCAATAGCGGACAAATCACATTTACTTCTGATGCCCAAGGAAGTTTACCGGCTTTTAATGAACGTGGAGAATTTATTGGTCTTCGCATCGGGAAAGTGTCTTCTTTATATAATGAAGTTAGAGACGCTGTTCAATTAGAGGGAATTCCACTGGAGACGGCCTTGCAGACGATTACTTCCAACCCTGCAAGAATTTTAAAACTGAAAAATAAAGGACAGCTGCTGACCGGGCTTGATGCTGATCTAGTTCTTTTAAAGAAAGAGGACCTTACCATTCATACTGTTATTGCACTCGGTCAAGTCATGGTGCGTGAAAGCAAGTCTGTTGTAAAAGGAACTTTTGAGGAATAAGGGTAGAAACAACGCCTTTTTCTATTTAAAGTTAGAAAATTATGATAAAATAAACACCATACATAATACAAAAAATGTAAGGTGGCGACTATTATGGCGAAACAGGAAATACCTGCAACATTAAGTCCAGAACTGTTTGAATACCTGCAAGGAGAACAGCTCGTATTACTCGGAACAATAGATGCAGAATCCAATGGACCATCTATTAATGCGATTTCCTGGGTAAAGAGTTTATCTGAAAGCAAAATCCGTTTTACCGTTACAAACAATTCTCGGATCGTAACAAATATAAAGGCAAATTCCAATGTTGTTCTAACTGTAGTTGCACTCGAAACGGTTTATTCCATTAACGGAAAAGCGAACATTCTTGAAGACACTATGGATGACGTTCCATTGAAACTATCAAAAATCGAAGTAGATATTGAACATGTTTTTGAAAGTATGTTCTGGGGTGCGAAGATCGTACAGGAACCTGTATATGAAAAAACGTATAATGAAAAGAAAGCGAAAGAACTAGACGAAAAAGTGTACCAAGCTTTAATGTCATAAACATAATAACGGATAATCGCAGAAAACCGTCTGACATCATGTGGTGCGACGGTTTTCTTTTACATTTAGGAAGGGAGTAAAGATATGGCTCCATGGCGATTGTTTTCGTTTTCAGGTCTATTATCGGTTTTTATAGGAATCATGTATATTACAAGCCCTCTTCTTTTTAAGACGAAAGGATTTAACACGTGGGGTTATCTGCTATTATTTTGGGGAATTGCGGTAATATTGCTTTCAATTAATCGCCTGAGTCTTCCTGCTTTGTTGAAAGGGATCGCGGCGATTGGAATTCTTCTTCATGGTTCCGTTTCGTTTTATTGGCTGCTGTTTCCGAATAGTCCTGAAACTTCAGCCCTTGATCATTCGGTGATTTTATTTTTGATTCCAGAGGTTCTCATCACCGTTTTTTGTTTATATATTCTTGGTATTAAAGCCGGAAAAAAATATGATAAAATAAATTGAAAGAACTCCTTGTTTTTCCTGTAATCGGTTTTAAATGAGTGAACAATGGCAACGATGAGGGTATGAGGAAGAAATGGGTGAGCGACCGATGGACTGGAGAAACTTGCAGCAGTATTTTACAGAAAAAAATATACTTAATTTACTTGAACAATATCGTGATCTTGGTTTTTTACCAGGTATATTGCTTCCGATGCTTGAATCGTTTTTACCAATCTTGCCTTTATTCATTGTAGTAGCTGGAAACGCAGCCGCATATGGATTTTGGTTAGGTTTTTTATATTCTTGGATCGGGGTCTGCTTAGGCTCCATAATTGTATTTTTAGTCGTACGGAGATTCGGACAAAAAAAGTTCTTGGATTTCTTAAACAGGCACGCAAATACAACCCGTATGTTAAATTGGGTGGAACGACACGGATTTGGGATGCTGTTCCTCATTTATTGTTTTCCGTTCTCACCGTCAGCGCTAATTAATGTAGTTGGTGGATTGTCGAGAATTAATACACGAACTTTCATTTTATCCTTGACGCTTGGAAAACTTGTCATGATCGCGATCGTCTCTTTATCGGATATGATTTTGTAGATGTTCTAAAAAGTCCATTGAAATTAGGACTGATTGTATTTGGGATATTCGTGTTATGGCTCGGCGGAAAAATAGTAGAATCCAGATTGAAATCCTCTGAACGCCAGGCATGATTTACAGTAATAATATGATAATTACGTTAAAGACTCAAAAGACAGCCAGTAAGCTGACTTTTGAGTCTTTTGTTTTGCACCTTGGAATAGTGAAAACGGAAAAAATTTGGCTTTAAAAAGAATAACTTCTCATAGGAAGATTCCTAAAAACATAAAGAAAAATAAATTGTTTGGGGTCAGTCCCCCTCCTCCTCATTAATCAAGCACACATATATTTTCAGTGGAATATAGTTTTTACATGGGAGAAGGGAGTATTTAAATTGATTCATTACAAAACAAATGAACAAATTGAAAAGATGCATCGTGCTGGTCAACTGCTTGCTTCTTGTCATAAATCGCTGGCTAAAAAAATTCATGAAGGCATTACAACTTGGGAAATCGATCAATATGTGGATCATTACTTGGAAAGCAATGGTGCAAAAGCGGTGCAAAAAGATTATATGGGCTATCCTTTTGCTACATGTGGTTCAGTAAACAATGTCGCTTGTCATGGGCTTCCAAATAAAATACCGCTTAAGAACGGCGATATTGTAACGATTGATTTTGTCGTTGAGTTAAATGGGTGGCTGGCTGACTCAGCTTGGTCTTACGGGGTAGGTACGTTATCTTACAGTGCAGAAAGAATTATGAAAACAGCAAAAGAAGCGCTATATAAAGGGATTGAAAAAGCACAAATTGGTAATCGCATTGGTGATATCGGTTACGCCATTCAATCATATGCTGACAAAAAAGGATATTCCATAGTAAGAGAATTTATTGGGCATGGCATTGGACAAAAGATTCATGAAGAACCTCAAGTACACCATGTTGGAGAACGCAATACGGGGGAGGAGCTAAAAGAAGGTATGGTTATTACGATCGAACCCATCTTAAATCAAGGTTTGCCGTTTTTAACAATGGCTGGTGATGGCTGGTCAGCACTGACTTTTGATGGCAGTTTATCTGCACAATATGAGCATACAATCGCCATTACAAAAAAGGGTCCAATTATTTTAACTGAACAGACGTAAATTATGATTACGCCGCATATCCTTAAATAAGGGGTGCGGCATTTTTTTTACCCACCATTTTATTTTTTTAAAGTAGCTTGACATAAGTAAGTGACATATCGTAATATACTAACATAAAGTAAGTTATTAAATAAAAAATTAAAAAAGAAAGAGGGAATTATTTATGCTATCTTTAGGATTATTAATTATTCGTCTTGTTGTAGGCTTGGCACTTGTTGGTCATGGCGCTCAAAAATTGTTTGGCTGGTTTGGAGGCTACGGCTTAAAAGGAACTGGTGGCTGGATGGAATCAATCGGAATCAAACCAGGTTATACGATGGCACTTTTAGCAGGGTTAGCCGAATTTTTTGGCGGTTTGCTATTCGCTTCAGGGCTATTTACAACAGTAGGAGCAATTTTAATTGCGGCAACAATGGTCGTCGCTATAGCAAAAGTTCACTTGAAGAATGGTTTTTGGGTAACGGCGAATGGATATGAATTTAACTTAGTATTAATTGCTGTCGTAATCGGGGTTGCATTAATTGGTGCAGGGACTTATTCACTCGATCATTTATGGTTTTAATAAACAACTAATCGAATAAAAAGTACTAAACCATCTTAATCACAATATTAGGATGGTTTTTTCTATGGAAAAAACAAAAAATAAGGGTATTATTATATTCACATACATAGTCACATATAGAAAAATCACTTATAATGAATAGGTATTTTGTAAGGGAGGTGACGTTCCTTGTTTAAAGAAATGTCAGAAAACGAAATTTTATTATATGTCATAAAAAACTTAAAAGAGCTTCGAAAAAAAGAATTTCAATTGTTAATGGACGAACTTCATCCTTACGATATTGCCATCGTTTATAAAAATTTGCCTGAGAAGCATAGGCATAAATTTGTTACTTTCTTAACTACCAGACAGATAGCATCGCTGATTCAGGAATTAGAAAGTGACTTGCAGATGGAGATCCTGCATAAATTGGGCATCGAGCGTTCATCTCATATTATGAACTTGATGGAAAACGATGACCTGGCGGATTTGCTGGCAAACCTTGACGTGAATGAACTTCAAGATTTCCTAGGATCCATGAAGGCAGACGAATCCAAATCTGTTCAAAGTCTGATGCAGTACGAATCTGATACGGCCGGCGGGATCATGACGAATCGTTTTGTATGGATTCCTCAAGTCTACACCGTTCGTGATGCGGTTGAAAAACTAAAGACATTTGCCGGATTTGCTGAAAACATTTATTACTTGTATGTCATTAATGATGAAAAAAAGCTAGTTGGGGTTGTTTCGTACAGAGATCTATTATTAGCTGAGATGGATGAAAAAATTGAAGAAATTATGTACAGCAGGGTTATTGCCGTTCCTGCTGATATGGACCAGGAAGAAGTTGCCCGAACCATTGAGCGTTATGATTTTATCGCAGTACCGGTACTTGATGAACAAGAACGGTTAATTGGTATTGTAACAGTCGATGATGTCCTCGACGTTTTAATAGAAGAGGCGAACGAAGATATTGAAAAGTTATCAGCGACTGGTAAATCAATCGACTTCCAAACGAGTGCAATCGTTGCATCCTATAGACGGTTGCCATGGCTTATTCTATTGCTTTTTATCGGTATATTATCCGGAAGTATCATCAGTAACTTTGAAAGTACGATACACCGGGTTGTTGCACTCACATACTTCATGCCTATGATCGCAGGTATGACGGGGAATACTGGAACCCAATCGCTCGCGGTTGTTGTTCGCGGGCTCGTTTCAAACGATATCGACAAAGCGACCATTATTAAATTGATTCTTCGGGAATTCGGAGTAGGTTTTATTATAGGCGTAACTTGCGGTATTTTAATCGCACTTGTTGCTTATTTGTGGAAAGGGAACCTCATATTAGGTATGGTCGTTGGCAGTTCCTTATTCTTTACTTTAATAATAGGTACATTAGCAGGAACATTGATTCCATTGCTGCTTTACCGTTTTAAAGTCGATCCAGCCGTTGCATCCGGTCCACTTATTACTACATTGAATGATATTTTTTCATTACTTGTTTACTTTGGGACAGCAACGATGTTCTTATCTCATCTTTTATAATCACGATGTATAAAAATTGCAGTATTCCGAAATTGGTTAAAGGTATATGCTAACTAGCCAATTTCGGTTTTTTTCGCTTTAAAACCCACATATTGGATTGAAATTGTTGGTTTTACCCTGTGTTATAATAAATTAACAGAATTTTTCTAAAAGAGGTGTAATTGTGGGACTAAATCGTGAAGCGGCAGCAATTCGTTTTATTTCGTTAATCATAGCGGCTGGTTTACTTACTTGGCTCTATAGTGCATTCTTTTTATCGCCAATCCCTGACCTTCTTATTTTTTCAGCGTTATTAATGCTGCTGTTGATTACAGAATTTTTTCCGATTCCAGTTTGGAAAGGTTTTAGTTCTTTAAGTTTTCCTCTTGTTTATACAATTGAGCTTCTTTATGGCTGGGGAATGGCAATTTTTATCTTTGGAGCTGTTATTTTTACAGTAAATGCCCTAAACAAGCGACCATTACGTGTTGTTTTTTTTACTCCAGCACAGCTCGCTATCAGTTTTTTTGGTGCTATACATGCATCAAATTTCTTATTAGAAACGATTGCAAAAGGATTAGCGCCTCTCTGGTTCGCAGAAATACGCATGATATTGATTACTTTGCTTTATTTCTTGTTTAATAACCTTATCATAGATGTTTTATTATGGATCCGGCCAATGCCTTATACTCTCAAGATATGGAAGACAAAGACCATTTCAGAATCACTTGTTGCCTTATTCTCGATTCTGTACGTAACATTAATGGTGGCTCTCGGTAATCAAAACAGAGGTATTGTCGATGTTTTTTCTTATATTTTTTTCTTCTCACCACTTGTAGCCATTACCTTAATCTCATCCTTTATCGCGCGGTTGCAGCAGGAAAGAAACAGGTTAAAGGCTTTATATGATATTAGTACAAATTTTAATGAGCACTTGCCGTCAAAAGACTGGCTTGAAAAAGTGGAGCTGCCTATCTTAGAATTTTTAGGTACAGATGCCGTTCTGCTGTTTTTAAACGATGGACAAGCGTGGCGAAACATATATGAAAGCGGTGAAGTATTGTCAGGGAATCAATTAACGGAAACCGTGATGAAGAGGTTTGAAAAAGACCAGGTCCAGTATTTATTTAATCAAAAAACGAAAGAAAATGAATGGGCTTTTTCCTTTTTTAAAGCAAGCATCAAATCTATAATGGTGTCCCCATTGATTACTGAAGGTGAAGTGATGGGTGTATTGATTACAGGGAGAACGAGGACGAACTCTTTTAGAAGTATCGATTCCCAATCGATGGCAACCCTTGTTAACCAGCTAACCGTTGTATGGAAAACAAAGTTGTTATTATCAGAAAGAGAAAAGCGGGTATTATTAGAGGAGAGAAACCGCATTGCGCGTGAAATCCATGATGGGATTGCCCAAACACTAGCGGGATCTGTCATGCAGCTCGAAACTGCAGGACGCCTTTTCACAACTAAACCAGACAGAACGAAAGATTTAGTTGCACTCAGCACAGAAAAGCTGCGAGGAAGTTTGCAAGAACTGAGAGAGTCCATTTACGCTTTAAGACCATATCCTACAGAACGGATTGGATTACTTCAAGCAATTCAAGCAAAAATAAATTTCGTAAAAGAAGAAGGTCAACCGTTTCAGATTCGTTTTCAAGAGCGGGGAGAATTCAGGCAGCTGAGTACGATGGTTGAGAAAGTGATATTTGATATCTTTCAAGAAAGCCTTCACAACACAATTAAACATGCAAAAGCGAACAAAGTTGATATTCTTCTAAGTTATTCAAATGAACAAGTTCTCTTTAAAATAAAAGATGATGGAATTGGTTTTTCACTTTATGAATCTATGATAAAAGCTAAAAATGAACCTCATTATGGTATTTTAAACATGAATGAACTTGCAGAGAGTCTTGGAGCCGCACTTCATATTGAATCAGCTAAAGGAAAAGGTACAGAAATCAGATTGCAAATACCGAACTTGGAACCAAAGGAGGCGCATTCAATTGATTAATATTTTACTTGTAGACGACCACGCTATTTTAAGAGATGGTTTGAAAAACATCATATCGTTTGAAGAGGATATGCAAGTAGCAGGTGAAGCTACTTCTGGCGAAGAGGCACTAGTCTTGGCTGAGAAATTGTCACCAGATGTGATCATCATGGATATCAACCTGCCCGGAATAAACGGAGTTGAGACGACATCACTTATAAAAGCAAAAAAACCAAACGCTCGGATATTAGTCTTAACGATGTATACACATGATGAATACTTGCTTGCTTCGTTAAAAGCAGGAGCAGATGGCTATTTACTGAAAGATGCACCTTCAGAACATGTAATTGACGCTATTAAAGCTGTACACCGCGGGGAATCAATGATTACACCTCGTATGACAAAGAAACTTGTCACGATGCACTTGCAGCAGACGCAAGTTAGGAGGGAAGATTCAAATCTTACTGACCGTGAACAAGAAGTTTTGATCGGCTTAGTTGAAGGATTAAGCAATAAAGAGATTGCTGAAAAATTGTATATCAGTGATAAAACGGTAAAGATTCACGTAAGTAAGATCTTTAAGAAACTGGAAGTGAAAAGCCGTTCTCAAGCAGTTATCTATGCAGTTCAAAATCAGCTCGTTTCAATGTAAGCCATTTTAAAACACTCTTATGAGTGTTTTTTATTTAGAAAAATTTAACAATAATTATATTGATTTTTTCCAATTTACCTATAGAATAGATAGAAAATATAGGATTGGAGTATCAGACAGATGATTGTAAAAACAGATCAAACCTGGCACGAAAAGGTGATGGAATATCTTAGTACCGAACCAGCATTAAATTTATTTATCATCGCTGACATTGAAAACTTCGGTTACGAAACAGACTTTCAAGATATTTGGGCAGATGTGGATGATGAGGGAAACATTCAAGGAATTCTTCTGCGTTATTTGGGAAACTATCTGCCATATGCAAAAGGTGTGATTAATGCTGAAGCATTTTCAACAATCATAAACAGTGATACTGAGTACGAAATGCTTTCGGGTAAAAAAGATATAACAGAACAATTTTACAACTATGTAAATTTTGAACGCACAAAAGAAACGTATTTTGCAGAGTTAAAAGACGATCGATTTTTAAATAGGGCAACTAACAGAGAAAGTATTCAAATAGCAAAGTTAAGTGATGTAGATAAACTGATGCAGCTTAAAAGTATGATCAAGGAATTCCATATTCGCCAGACTGCGCGCCAAAGCTTAGAACAATCGATTACAACGAAGACAGGACGAACTTATTTCATTGAAGAAGGAGACAAGGTTGTTTCTTGTGCATCAACGACTGCTGAAAACTCTTTATCCGCTATGATAGTAGGTGTTTGCTCACATCCGGAAAAAAGAAAAAAAGGATTGGCGACGATTTGTATGAACGCATTATGTCTGGATGTGCTGGCAGAAGGGAAAACACTCTGCCTGTTCTATGATAATCCGAAAGCAGGATCCATCTATAAAAGGCTTGGATTCAAGGATATCGGATTATGGAGTATGAATTTTCCTTCACGAAATAATGAATTAGAGCAAGTAAAAACGGCTGTCAGAAATGTTCCTGAATAATTATCAACGATGCTCTTATATAATTTTGTATTTAAAGGAAGACAGATTAAACGTAAATTGATGTGTCCTAGATGAAAAATCACTTTGAACAGGGAGAGGCATCAGAAATTAATATTATCATTAAATCAGAAGCAAGGAGCAGAAACCTATAAATGCTAACTGAATCCATATCAAAAGTGAACCAAAAGACGATCTATTAATCTTTTGGGTCATTTTTTTGTTGGAAATCGATTATTTGAGAGTAGCGTGGATATATTAGGCATTAACGTGGAATTATCGAAAATAACGTGGATATATTGGGGATTACGATGGAATTAAATAAAAATGATAGCTTCACAAGAGTAAAAACAACCAGTATTTTAGGATAGGACGGTTCGGATTACATCATTGTCCATTTTTTCAATAAAATAGCGGTTAAAAGTGAAAAAATAGACTTTTAAATAAAAAAAACGACTCAAAGAGGTCAATTTCTCTTTTGAGTCGTATTTTTTTTAGTTAGGCAGTTTCTGATTTCGAGGCAGCTTCTGCTTTTTCATGATTTGAAGTTCTTAGCGGTATTTCTTGTAAGAAGAAGAAAGTAAGAATTAACGCTAAACTAATAACGACTGCCCCAGTCAGGAAAACACCGTTTAGTGCATAGCTTAATGATTCACGCAAAATGCCAAGTACTTTTTTGAGGAACATAACGGATTCAGGAGGCATACTGCTGAATTTCTTCATGACTGCTTCTTGGTTTAACAATACTTGCGGATTAGCAAGTTCGTGAATTTTTTCTGTCATGCTTTTTGGAAAGTTAGGAGTAGCAGCGATCAGTTTTTGTGATTTTTCATTAAAATGATCTGCAAGCTGGTTATTCATTACACTTCCCATGATTGAAACGCCAATTGTTCCTCCAAGCTGCCTGAACAGCTGAACAGAAGAAGTAGCAACACCTAAATATTTATGCTCTGTAGCATTCTGAACGGTAAGGGTGAAGATCGGGAATGCGATACCGAGGCCAGTACCGACTAAAATCATATTTAAAATAGCTGTTACGTTTGTTGTTTCAGTGTCCATAAAGTGCATGCTGGACATACCGCATACCATAATGAATAGTCCGAGCATCGCTAATTTTTTGTACTTACCGGTCTTCGTTACGATCTGGCCGGAAATCGTACTGCCTGCAACCATAGATAATGTCAGCGGCATCATAACAAACCCTGATTTCGTTGCTGATGTACCCATAACACCTTGGATAAAGAACGGCATATACATGATGGAGCCGAACATCCCTGCTCCTAAAAAGAAACCAATGATATTAGAAACTGTAAACACCCTATTTTTAAACATTTCTAATGGAAGAACAGGACTTGATACACGTTTCTCTGTAAAAATAAAGAGAATGAAGGCTGCGATTGTTACTGCGAATAGACCGATGATCTGTGGTGATACCCAATCATATTGGTTGCCGGCCCAAGTGAAAGAGAGGAGTAACGGTACCATTGTGATCGTAAGGAATAAAGATCCTGCATAATCGATTGATTCTTTTTTCTTGTGGTCTACTGATGGAAATAAGAAATAGATAGCTGCGAACGCAACGAGTCCAAACGGAAGGAAAATCCAGAAGACCCAGTGCCAATGGAAGTGATCAACGATATATCCGCCAAGTGTCGGACCGAATACACTCGCTAATCCAAACACACTGCTCATGATTCCTTGCCATTTACCGCGCTCACGTGGTGGAAACAAATCCCCTACCGCTGTAAATGCTGTTGACATTATCATGCCGCCTCCAAACCCTTGAATTCCACGGCATAAAATGAGTTGAATAATACTATCAGACATTCCGCAAAGGAGTGAACCTGCAGAAAAAACACCAATTCCCAGAAGTATAAAAGGCTTGCGTCCGTAAATATCGGAAAGCTTACCTACTAAAATGGCAGTGACGCTGGATGCTAGCATAAATATCGTGAAAATCCAGCTGTAGTATTCAATACCTCCTATGTCGGAAATGATCTTCGGCAGTGACGTTCCAACAATCGTCTGGTTCAATGCTGCAAAAAGCATTGCCGCCATAATGGAAATCATAATTATGACTTTACGTCTCATTTCGAGATGTTCCATGTTTGTGTTGTCCCCCTATTCATATAGTAAATAATTCACAATGTGAAGTATCTTCGAAAAACAAAACTGCTATGATCAATCCAGCAGTTTTGTAAAAAAACTTATCATTGACTTCATTTCTTCATCTGATAAGTGACTGAACTTATCCCCAAAATACTCATTTTTGATTTCGTCCATCTCAGCGGCGATAGTTCTGCCATCATCCGTTACTTCTAAGTAGACAATTCTGCGATCAGAATCAGATCTTACTCGTTGGATGTACCCCTTTTTTACAAGCCGGTCAGTCACAGCTGTAATGTGGCTGGATGAAACTTTAAGTTCATTGGCTATTTCTGAAGCCATCAGTGGACTATGATTACTCAGCGTTTGCAAAACAGCGAATTCATTACTTGGAATATAATCTGTGTATAGCTCATTTAGTCCTTTTCGCAGAGTTCTAAAAAGCCTGCGAATGCTCATTTCTAGCTCGTGTTCGATTACTTTGCGTCCCTGCTCAACATTTTTCATATAAACACCCTTGTTTTTTGTTTCTTCTAATAGTATATGATAGTTTATAGTTAAAAAGAAAGTAAATAGTTTAAGGGGAAAAAACGATGAAAAATTCAACTTTGTTTTTGTTGCTTTTAGGTTTTGGCTTTTTAATCGGAATCGCTTACTGGGTGTGGGCAATCGTTACACAATCACCACCTGGAGGCGGGATGTAGAAAGGAAGATGTTTTCCTTGAAGGAAGCGAAAAAAAATAGACACTCTTTAGTAGAAATATTTTTTACCGCATTACGATTGGGGCTGACTTCATTTGGAGGTCCAATCGCACATTTAGGCTATTTTCGAGATGAATATGTCCAAAAAAGAAAATGGCTGGATGATCGTACATATGCAGATTTAGTAGCACTTTGTCAGTTCCTTCCTGGCCCCGCGAGCAGTCAGGTCGGTATTGGTATCGGAGCGATGCGCGGTGGTCTTCTAGGCGGCTTTTTAGCATGGCTTGGTTTCACGATGCCATCTGTTATTGCACTTATTTTATTTGCTTATTTTTTAAAAGGAACCACGTATGATCTGGATGGTTTGATTCATGCGCTAAAAATCGTTGCCATAGCAGTAGTTGCTCAAGCGTTGCTTGGAATGGGAAGGAATCTTGCAAACACGAACAGCAAAGCCGGACTTGCTGTACTTGCAGCAGCAGCAGCTCTTTTAGTGCCATCTGCACTCGTTCAGCTTGGTATTATCTTAATAGCTGCAATTATTGGTTATTTTTTATATCGTGAAAATAGTAAAGATAATGAACAGTTTGAACCAACTTCTAAAAGAGGTAGAGGCTGGGTTTGGTTAGTTCTGTTTGCAGTATTGCTCGCTATTTTGCCGTTTCTTCGATCACAGTTTTCCGGAATTGAAGCTGCGATTATAGATACGTTTTACAGAGTTGGGTCATTGGTATTTGGTGGAGGTCATGTTGTCCTGCCAATGTTAGAAAGAGAGGTAGTGCCATTACACTGGGTGAGCAGTTCGGAATTTCTAGCCGGATATGGAGCAGCCCAGGCTGTTCCGGGTCCTCTTTTCACCTTTGCTGCATACCTGGGAACGATGACAGCTGGGATCACCGGTGGATTAATTGCAGTCATTGCGATTTTCCTGCCTTCCTTTTTACTTGTGTATGGAGCACTTCCATATTGGAATTCGTTTCGAAATAATATGAAATTCTCAGCAGCTTTAACGGGTGTGAATGCGGCCGTAGTAGGGTTGCTTCTTGCGGCATTTTACGATCCTTTATGGACGAGCACGGTAAAAGCACCTCTAGATTTTGTTTTATCTGCGCTTGCGTTTACAGCACTCGTAATCTGGAAATTGCCTCCTAGGATGATTGTAGCTGCGGCTGTTATTGGCGGTATGGTTACATCATTAATCTCGTAATTGTTTTATTAGTAAGGCTCTTTTCTGGCTTGGCGATTCGTCCACGGAAAGGGAGTGGATTTTCTGACTTTCAAGGATTATCAACACTATCAATTAACAAAGCTTTAAAAAAAGAGCCTTTTCGATGGCTCTTTTTTCTTTTGTTCAGCTACTTATAGATGAAGGGAAGAAAAAATTAGGAGCTGATGAAATGGAAGAGAAGTACCCCGTAACCTATCAATACATAAAAAAGGAGCTGCAGCAGCGACCAGGCGGTAATAGAATTCCCCGCTATGTTGTTGCACACGATACAGGAAATCCTGATTCTACTGCACAACAAAATTACCGTTATTTTAACAGCAGGCAATTAGGGTCATCAGCGCATGTCTTTATTGATGATAAACAGATTCTAGTCATTATTCCTTTGCAAGAAAAGGCTTGGCATGTGAGGTCGAACGTATCAGATGCAAACGAGTGGGCAGTCGGGGTTGAGTTGTGTTACGGCCAGTCGATTAATTTTACAGAGGCATACAACCGTTATGTATGGTTCTTTGCTTATTTGTGTGAAATGTATAGTTGGGATCCCGAAAACCATATAAAAGGACATTTTCAGCTGGATCCAAAACGAAGATCAGATCCGCTTAACAGTATGCATCAGTATGATAAGTCATTTCCCTTTTTTATCGAGGATGTAAAATATGAATTGAAAAAAATGATTGTTCAAAATGAAGTATTTAAAGATACAGTTACTGCTTCTAAAAATCTTTATAAAGTTCAAATCGGTGCTTTTTCATCCAGAGATAATGCACAAAAACTGGCAGCCAAAGCAAAAGCAGCGGGTTTTGCAGTCTTTATTGATCATTGATAATTTTTCGGCTGCTCTTTTTTCCACGTATAATAAACAAGACCGATTCCTGCGATCACAAATAATGGTTCTAGGATATTCGCTTCTGGACCGCTAGTGATGCGATGCAGCCGAAACACCCAATGAAATAAAATATTGTCTACTGTTAAAAATAATCCGATAGCAGCCAAGAATCCGTGGAAAAACGAGGAGTCATACCGTTTGTAGATTAACATTAATATAATGATTAATATGGCAACCCCAATAGAAACTGCACCAATTCGTTCTGCAGCGGTTTCTGCTTTTAATTCAAATGCAAAAGCGTAAGTCGACCAATGAGACATAGCGAAAAGTCCAAAAATAAACCCCAACCAAATTTTCATAAGTATCCCTCTCTAATTAGCGATCCGATAAACTTCTTTTTTATTCAAATAAAAATGTTTACCTCATGTATAATAATGGTATATAGATAGGAGCTATGCAATATTTTTATATATTTTTAGGGGGATCATAATAGAGATGGAAGTTCATTTGCAGCAATTGGGGAAGAAAATCGTAAAACATAAATACGAACTAGCAAAAAAAATTGATGAAGTAAGAATCCAGCATGGTCAAAATCCACCGGAGCTCACTGAACAAGTACTTCAATTACGCGGAGAACTCTTTTCATATTTTGGAGAAGCGTTATATGAAAATTTAGAAGAAGTAGAAAGAGCATTCATCGAATGGGGAAAAAGAAATGGAGAACTTGCTGTTCAGTATGAAGTTCCTCTTGATCTGGCATTGCACAGTACCCGTTTTTACAGAATTGTATTATGGGATTTTATTAGAGAAGAGATAAAAAAGCAGACATCCTCTGCAGAAACGGTGTTAAAAGCAGCCTCCATTATAGATCCACTGCTCGATGAAGCCGTTCACGCGTTTAGTGTAGCTTATGTAGAAAACAACAATAAAGTATTGGGACTTGCACGTGAAGCGATCGAAGAATTATCTGTACCCGTTGTCCGTCTTACTCGATCGATTGCAGTACTCCCGCTTGTTGGGACAATTGATACACATCGTTCAAAGCTTATAATGGAAACAGCTTTGGAGAGATGCACCGAGTTACAGGTAGAACATCTATTTATAGATTTATCAGGAGTACCAGTTATTGACACGATGGTTGCACACAATTTATTTAAAGTAATCAATTCCTTAAAATTATTAGGTGTTGAAGTGACATTAAGCGGTATGCGCCCCGAACTTGCACAAACAGTAGTTTCTTTGGGAATCAGCTTTGATGGAATTTCGATTGCGGGAAATCTGTATCAGCAGCTTGAAGCGATGGGCTTTGAGTCAAAAACGAAATAATTTTTGTAAAGATACTTGCCCAAATAGGGCAGGTATTTTTTTCTAGTGTTAAAAGAACGTGTGTTCGTATATACTGATAAAAAGGAGGTCTCTAACATGACAAGTATGTTTTTGAGATGCATCCAAGAAAGGGCGCCGATTGAGGTGATCTACCTTTCTAAAAGCGGTGCAATCACACAACGCCTTATCACGCCTTATGCTTTTGACGGTAAGCTTGTTACGGCTTTCTGTTCTGAGCGAAAACAAATAAGAACCTTTGAAATCAGCAATATTTTATCTGTTCAATTTAAATTTTTGCCTTCTTAAAAGGGGGATCTATATGCAGTATGGTAATGAAGAGGAACGTTCATTAATCGATAAATTCGTAATGTATCCGATTATATTAACGGTTTTTCACCGTGATTTACAAGTTGTAAACCGTTCAGCATTTAAATTAAAGCAGCCTTACATCGCTCTCTTAGAGCAGATAATGAATCAAATTAGCAAAGACTTGCATGATGTTCGCGTTGAACTAAGAAAAAGAAAAATTAAGGTGATGGATGGCCAGAAAGATAACGATATTACCGAATATGAGATATTCATTCGAGGTTATCGTGAAATTATGAGATTTCCGAATGTCCATTTGAAGAATAAAGCTGAAACCCTCATGATGTCTTATCTTCGCGTTGCATCACAATAGAAATTTCTTTCCTTCAAATTGGTTTCCTTTTTAGCTGGTTGTGTATACAATGAACGTATTGCTAGATGCTAAAACTCATGGTATACCAACGAAAAAGAGGAAATGTATGGAACACTTTATCCAGCTTACAAGACAGTTAAATAGAGAAATGATTATAGAGAGTCAGAGTCCGTTTGATCCGGTATGCCCTATCAACACTCCTCATCCTTGGAAATTGATCGGCTGCGGAAACTATGCCGCAGTATTCCTTCATCCTGACTATCCCGCTTATGTTGTTAAAATCTATGGAAGAGAAGCGCATGGCCTTATCCAAGAAAAGAAGGTATATGAAAAACTGGGAGAGCATCCTGGCTATTCCGTATGCTATTATACGGAAGATCGATTCCTGATTTTAAAGAGAATTGAAGGGGTAACTCTCTATGATTGTGTTCATAAAGGTGTTAAAATTCCTGAAAAAGTCATTTATGATATCGATGAAGCTCTGAATTATGCGAAGAAAAAGGGCTTATTTCCTGTTGATGTTCATGGGAAGAATGTCATGATCAGTAACGGCAGAGGAATTATTGTCGATGTTTCTGACTTCTTAAAACAGGTAGAATGCAGAAAATGGGCAGATTTAAGAAAAGCCTACTTCAAATTTTACAAAAAAACACTTTACCGTTTCCCTATACGCATTCCATATTTTGTTTTAAATCTAGTTCGAATAGGGTATAGATATTATCGAAAGTTAAAATATTCTATCGAAAAGAAATTACAATAGTTAATATTGCCTATAAAAAATATTGGCACATTTTCCCTATATAGGATATAATAACTATAAATCATAAAAACCTTTGTAATAAGGGCAAACCAGTTGAAAAGCTGGGACGCAAAGCTATGGGCCTAAAGTATGTGGATGCATACGATGGCAGCCGGTTGCCAAAGGGGAACGATGCCATATTAATGTTTCTGAAGCTAGAAGATCGATGATGTGGAGTTCAGAGGAGTTCAGTGTATTGCTAATACATGAGCACCGGAAGGACAAAACAAGACGAGATTCCAAGTTTATCAAGCATTAAGAGCCATTTCCCTTTAATTCTTAAGGGGGATGGCTCTTTGTATGTAAATTATTGAAGATTTGAGGGTTGCTAATATGGAAGAAAGCCAACTAGACCTGCGCGCACTCAAAAAAGATTTGTATAAAAGATTTATAAAATCCATCCCATCTATGATTGATATACATAAAAAAGAGCTGCATTTATATGAAGATTTTAATACTTTTCTTAGCAGCTTTGTTGAACAATATGAGCGGGTGCTGGAAAAATTTTTACGCGGAATTGTACATGCTGTGTTTTTGAAAGAACATCGTTTTCAAGACTTCTTGAAACAAGCTGAGGAAAAAGCGTTTCGCTCAGGTATTCATTTTTTGAAGCATCAGCGTATTCCGCACCGTTCTCTCGCTTGTTTCTCAACAAGTATAAGAGAAGCCGTACTGCAAGAGATGAAGAAAGTCACTAAAAGTGAAGATATTTACATTCAGCTTATCATGCTTGACCGATGGAACCATGCGGCTCATCGTTCGATAACAGGCTTTTTGAGCGGATTTTCTTCACAGCAATTTAAAGATTTAAAAGAGATCAGTATCAGGGATCCTTTAACGAATCTGTATAATCGCCGTTATTTTTATGATTGTCTGGAAAGTGAAATTAAAAATGCTAAGAAGATTAAAATGCCAATCACGCTTGTTATGTTTGACATTAATAACTTCAAACATATTAACGATGTTTACGGTCATCATGCCGGAGATGAACTTCTGCAGCAAATTGCTGAATTGGCTAAACGGCTAAAGCTTTCGTCTGGCTTTAGATTTGGAGGCGATGAGTTCGTATTCTTACTGCCAGGTTTAAATGAAGAAGATTCGTATCTTCTCGTCGAAAAAATGGAGAACCAGCTTATGAATTGGAATAAAGACATTTCGCTCGCCTATGGTGCTATAGAGCTCTTAAATGATGCATATGAAAATATTGACTATTATCTTCAACTAGCTGATGAACGAATGTATAGCAATAAACGGGAAATCAAGACATAATTCCCGTGCCAAATGAACCGTTTTACTAATATGTAAAGAAAAGTCTTATCAGGGAAGTATGCCCATATGCTATAATTTCTAGAATTAGGAACATAAATACGAAAGAAGATGGCAGTAATGAGAGACTTATTTGTAATAACAGATCATCGTTCAGAGACAATCTCGTCACTTTTACGGTGGTTTTTTGTAATCGTTTGCGTACCCTTATTTTATTACAATCCGATTGCGAGCGTATTGAACTTTAATAAAGAGACATTTCCTTTACTTTTAACAATAGGAATTGCTTATATGGGAGCTACTCAGTTTGTTCTATGGCGCTTTCATGAGAAATCCTATTACTATCGGATATTTACGCGTGGAGGTATTGTTTTTGATTTTATCGTATACTCGTGGCTGCTGCTCCTTACCGGAAATTCAGAAAGTCCGTTTATTCCAGTAGGTTATTTGATTGTAATCCATGCTGCGATTTACTGGAGACTAAAAGGTTCTATCGTTTTAGCTGCCGCCATATTTACAGGATTCGTATCCCTATTCTTGTATGATGCAGGATATTTAGAAACAAAAACCTTTTTTAATTTCTTTATTAACAGTACTTTTTTGTGGCTGATTGCTTTATATGGCGGGGTATTAGCTTCGAAGGAACGACAGAACTTTTTTGAGAAAAACATGTATCAGCTTCAGTCTGTTCAAGATTATTTAACCGGTCTTTTCAATCATCGTAAATTTCAAGAAGATGTATTAGAAAAAACAAAACATGAATCTTCCTTTACACTTGTTTTTTGTGATATTGATCATTTTAAAAAAGTGAACGATGTTCATGGACATGTTGTTGGTGACGAAGTGCTGAAGCTTGTTTCTTCTGTCTTCACACGGTATTTACCAATGAAAGAAGGAACTGCATACCGTTATGGGGGAGAAGAATTTGCCTGGATCATACATACAGATAAAGAATCGGCAGTTAAGAGATCGATCGAACAAGTGAATGACCATTTAAAAAAATACCCCTACAGATTAAACCAAGGGGTTCTGCCTGTAACATTAAGCTATGGTATCGCCGTCCATCATCCTGGCGAAAAGCCAGCAAATCTCATTAAAAGAGCGGATACACTTCTTTACGATGCGAAAACATCGGGAAGAAATACATTCAAAGTAGATCATAAAAAGGAAATCAGCTGAAATAACAGTGGGTTTTCTTTTTTTTTTATTGTTATTAGAGATGGCGATGTTGATTTCCGCTCCAGTCTTCTTATCAAAGGATAGTTTAACCAAATCTTATTAAAAAACAATAATCTTTAAGAAAAGAGCTAAAACAATATTAAACCGAGCTTTTTATTAAGAGATATCCTTTAAATTCCAGCTTTATTTACTTGTTTTTGAGAATGCTAACCTTTGTTCTCATAAGAGATTATGAGATAATAAAAACAGAAATTGTGTACGGAACAGGGGATGAAAATATGAGTTTGCAATTTATTTTGGGGCGATCCGGCAGCGGAAAGTCCCACTCTGTCTTTCAGGACATCCAACAAAAGTTGGCAGATGATCCATCTGGAAGTCCTATTATTTATTTAGTACCAGATCAGATGACATTTCAATCAGAATACAAACTTGCAGGTACACCAGGTTTGAACGGAATGATGAGAGCCCAAGTCTATAGTTTCTCAAGGCTAGCCTGGCGTATTCTTGGTGAAACAGGGGGTATGACGCGGCTTCACATCACAAGTTCTGGAGTACGGATGATGCTCAGAAAGATTATTGAGAACAAAAAAGAAGAACTTAAGATCTTTAAGAAAGCATCAGAGCAGAATGGTTTTTATGAATTACTAGAAATGATGATGACAGAGCTGAAGCGATATTGTGTATCTTCAGAGCATTTAACTTATAATGCAGAAACGCTTTTAAGTCTTGGTCAGAAAGAAAACAATAAGAAGGTACTGAAAGATAAATTATCCGATTTGAGCGTAATTTCAAGTGCGCTGGAAAAGGCGCTGGCTGAACAATATTTAGATTCAGAAGATTACTTGAGATTGCTGCAGGAAAAAATCGCTTATTCAGAAATGATCAAGAACTGTGAAATTTATATAGACGGTTTTCACTCGTTTACACCTCAGGAGCTAGAAGTAACAGCAGCATTGATGCAGCATGCGAAAAAAGTAACCATTGCACTTACTGTAGATCCATCACAAGAAAATGGGTCTGAACCTCATGAATTAGATGTGTTTTATATGACGATAAGAACTAGGCAAGTATTATCACAAAAAGCACAAGAACTTGGTGTGGAATTGATGGAGCCGGTTTTACGCTATGAAACTCCGAAATTCAGATCGCATGCTATTTCACATATTGAAAAACATTATGATACAAGACCTGCAATGACTTTTCCAGATTCATCAGGAATACATATTGGAGCAGCGGTTAATTTAAGATTAGAAGTAGAAGGAGCAGCACGGAAGATTATTGAGCTGGTTCGTGATCATGGATACAGATATCGTGATATCGCCGTAACTGTCCGTAACTCAGGAAGCTACCAGCCATTGATCGAAACCGTTTTTGCCGATTATGACATTCCTGTATTTTTAGATCAGAAAAAATCGATGCTTCATCATCCGCTGATCGAATTGATTCGTTCTTCCTTAGATATTGTGCTGAAAAATTGGAGGTATGAGGCAGTTTTCCGAGCGGTCAAAACAGAATTGCTATACCCGGCTGATGAGATCAGCAAAACGACAACAGAGATCAGAAGAGGTATGGACGAACTAGAAAACTATGTACTTGCTCTTGGTATACAAGGAAGTAGATGGACAGACTCTAAACCATGGCAATATAAGAGATTCAGAGGGTTTGAAGCCGAAGATTTTGGTAAAACTACACGCGATGATGAGAAAGAACAACTATTCAATGATTTGCGTGAAATGATTGTTTCACCATTAAAACGCTTGTCTAGGAGACTGTCTTCAAGTAAGACGATTAAAGATTATTGCAGTGCGCTTTATACATTTCTAGAGGAGCTCAGCATCCCTTTAAAACTTGAAAAAATGAGATTCAGATCCGAATCTGACGGGAAACTTCGGGCAGCAAGAGAGCACGGTCAAGTGTGGAATGCTGTGCTGAACCTATTAGATGAGATGGTTGAACTAACCGGAAAAGAAGAACTTTCAAAAGAAACTTGGACGCAGATGCTGGATACAGGGCTAGAAAGCATGAAATTTGCATTAGTTCCTCCATCACTGGATCAAGTTCTTGCAGGAACAATCGAACGATCCCGATTTACTGATGTAAAAGTGAATTTTATTTTAGGTGTTAACGATGGTGTTATTCCTGCAAAACCAAAAGATGACGGTCTATTATCTGAAGATGAACGAGATGCTCTTTCCAAAAATGGTGTCGAACTTGCACCTTCATCACGCCGTAAATTGCTTGATGAACAGTTTATGATTTATTTGGCTTTAACAAATGCCAGTGACCGTCTATATGTGTCGTATGCTCTTGCCGATGAAGAAGGGAAAACCCTGCAGCCCTCAATGGTTATTGGGCGTCTTCAAGACCTTTTTCCGGCATTAAATGAAGAGCTGTATCAAAATGAACCATCTATAGAAGGAAGTATGGACTTTATTCAACATCCTTTAAAAAGTATATCCTGCCTAAGCGTTCAGCTTCGCGAATGGAAAAGGGGATATCCGATTTCGCCGATATGGTGGGATGTGTACAATTGGTCCATAACTAATCATAAATATGGCCATTATGCTGCAAAAACGATATCCAGTTTGTTTTATTTAAACCGAGAAGCGAAATTAAGCGAAGAAGTTTCCAGAGAACTGTACGGTGAAACAATCCTAACAAGTATTTCGCGCATGGAACTTTTTCAGTCTTGTCCGTTTTCTCAATTTGCATCGTATGGATTGAAATTGAAGGAGCGGCAGATGTACAAGCTCGAAGCTCCCGATATCGGACAGCTTTTTCATGCTGCGTTAAAGCAGATGAACGATGCATTGCAGCAGAGAAGAGTGTCTTGGAGCGATCTCTCAAAAGGGGATTGTTACCGTATGGCTGGAGATATTGTAGAATTATTGGCTCCACAGCTTCAGCATGAAATCTTACTGAGTTCGAATCGGCACCTTTATATAAAAAAGAAATTGAAAGAAGTGGTCGGGAAAGCTTCTCATGTGCTGAGTGAGCATGCAAAAGCAAGCGGTTTTACGCCGGCCGGACTGGAACTTGCGTTTGGGACAGGCGGGACATTGCCGCCTCTCATGTACAAACTTCCAAACGGTACAACCATGGAAGTTGTCGGCCGTATTGATAGGGTCGATACAGCAGAAAGTTCTAATGGGTTATTAATGCGTATTATCGATTATAAATCCAGCTCTACTGGATTGAGTTTATCTGAGCTTTATCATGGAATTGCGCTGCAAATGCTTACGTATCTTGATGTAGCAGTTACTCATTCAGAAAAGTGGCTTGGTAAAGA
The DNA here is from genome assembly GCF_031582965.1 of Bacillus sp. NEB1478. Taxonomy (NCBI): domain Bacteria; kingdom Bacillati; phylum Bacillota; class Bacilli; order Caryophanales; family Bacillaceae; genus Bacillus; species Bacillus sp. NEB1478. Next base: position 2,475,001 of record NZ_CP134049.1, on the reverse strand, counting down.
ATCGATACCGGCAGGTGTGCTTTATTTTCATGTTCATAATCCATTGCTGAATAAGAAGAAGTTATTATCTGTCGAAGAGATTGAGCAGGAAATTTTGAAAAAGTTCAAAATGAAGGGTCTTGTGCTAGCAGATGAAGAAGCGGTAAACCTGATGGATAGCACAATGGAGAAACGTTCAAATATCGTTCCAGTTGCTCTGACGGCAAAAGGATTTCACAAAACACAGTCTTCTGTTGCAACTAGCCCGCATTTTCAAACTATGCGTAACCATGTGCGCAAGAAAGCAGTGGACAGCGGTGCAGGAATTACGAATGGAATCATTGATATATCGCCATATGAGATGAGTAAAAAAACGCCTTGTACGTATTGTTCTTATAAACCTGTCTGTCAGTTTGATCAGACACTCGATGAAAATCAGTATCGTCAGCTAAGATCAGAAAAAGATGAAATTATTTTAGAGAAAATGATGCAGGAAGGAGGGGACTTAATTTGAAAACGTTAATTCCTAAACCTGAAGGTTCTACCTGGACAGATGAACAATGGCAGGCGATTCAAGCAAGAGGTGAAAATATTCTCGTAGCTGCTGCCGCTGGATCCGGAAAGACGGCTGTCCTTGTTGAACGAATAATTACGATGATTCGGGAACAATCTGCTGATGTTGACAGACTGCTTATCGTAACGTTTACAAATGCAGCAGCTGCAGAAATGAGAAAGAGAATTGGTGAAGCGATCGATAAAGAACTGTCACTGCATCCTTCTTCGCTGCATTTGAGAAGACAGCTGAATTTACTCAATAAAGCTTCAATCTCAACTCTCCATTCGTTCTGTATTGAAGTACTTCGAAAACATTATTACGAAACGGATCTGGACCCCGGTTTTCGTGTGTCAGAGGAAACAGAAGCAGAACTGATTCGCCAAGAAGTGATCGAGGATTTGTTTGAAGAAGAATACAGCAAGGGGGAAGATCACGCTTTTTATCAAGTAGTGGACGCCTATAGTTCCGACCGAAATGACATCGATCTGCAAAAGCTTGTGCTGTCACTCTATGATTTTGCAAGAAGCCACCCAGATCCTGAGAGCTGGCTTGATCAAATGGCTCAAAACTATAATGTGAGTCATTTATCAATCGATGATCTGCCTTGGACAAAAGAGCTTCTCTTGGACATTGGATTGCAGATTGAAGGTCTTAAAGCAATGACAATCCGTGCAAATGAGCTTGCCGAATCCCCAGGTGGTCCGGCGGCATATGTTTCTGCGTTACAAGAAGACTTGCAGTTCCTGAACGAATTAAATCAGGCTAAGAACAGCTGGAATTCTTTATACGAAATCTTTCAAAACTTTGAACCAGCAAAGTTAAAAGCAGTGCGAGGACAAGAAGTTGATGAAATTCTAAAAGAAAAAGTAAAAGGTATGAGGGATACCATTAAGAAACGTCTAAGTACGATGAAAGAAGAGTACTTTGAACGCCATCCAGAATCATATGTCACCCATATTGAAGAAATGGCTCCGATTGTTCTTGAATTAACCTCTTTAGTAAAGGAATTCGGCCGACGATATTCACAAGCAAAACGAGAAAAGTCACTCGTTGATTTCGGAGATCTGGAGCACTATTGCCTGCATGTATTAAAAGGTGAAGGATCAACAATGGATCATCCAGTACCATCAGATGCTGCAAATGAGTACCGTGAACGTTTTGTTGAAGTTTTAGTTGATGAATACCAAGATACAAACTTTGTACAAGAATCAATCGTACGGCTTGTAGCAAAAGATGAAGATCAAGGCAACATGTTCATGGTGGGTGATGTAAAACAGTCGATCTATCGCTTTCGGTTAGCTGAACCACTGCTTTTTTTATCAAAATATAAGCAGTTTACAAAAGAAGGTGGAGCAGGTCTCAGAATTGATCTCGCTAAAAACTTCAGAAGCCGTGAAAGTGTGCTTCACGCTACTAATTATCTGTTCAGACAGATTATGAATGAGACAGTTGGAGAGATCGAATATAGTGAAGATGCTGAACTTAAGCTAGGCGCATCTTATTATCCTGAGTTCGAAAACAATGAGCCAGAATTAATTTTAATAAATAAAAGCGAGCCGGCAGTTGATGAAGAAGGTTTGGATACAGGTGAAATGGAAAAGTCTGAGCTTGAAACCGTTCAGCTTGAAGCAAGAGTAATCGCTGAAAAGATTAAAGAAATTATTGGTGCAAATGGTGAACCTCCACACCTTGTTTTTGATAAATATACAAAATCGATGCGTCCTGCAAAATATAAAGATATCGTTATGCTTTTTCGTGCAACATCAGCTTGGGCTCCTGTTATTTTGGAAGAGTTTAAACAACAAGGAATTCCTGCTTATGCTGAATTATCTACTGGATATTTCGATGCAACCGAAATTCATGTTATGATGTCTCTTTTAAAAGTGATCGATAATCCGCTGCAGGATATTCCCTTGGCTTCCGTTCTCCGTTCACCACTAGTTGGCATGTCTGGAGAAGAGCTTGCTATTGTACGCCTTATCCAAAAAAAGGATAACTACCTTGGAGCTGCCGAGCAGTACAGTAAGAGCGGAAGTGATCCTGCTATTCGTGAAAAGGTTTCGTTCTTTTTAGAAAAGCTGGATACATGGAGGAATCAGGCCAGACAAGGCTCACTCGCAGACTTGATCTGGGATATTTATAGAGAAACAGGCTATTTTGACTATGTCGGCGGCCTTCCCGGAGGAAAGCAAAGACAAGCTAATTTAAGAGCGTTGTACGACCGGGCTAAAATGTATGAGAGTACATCTTTCCGCGGACTTTTCCGCTTTCTTCGTTTTATTGAAAGAATGCAGGAACGTGGAAAAGATTTAGGGGCCGCTAGAGCACTTGGTGAGCAAGAAGATGTAGTTAGGATCATGACGATTCATAAAAGTAAAGGGCTGGAGTTTCCGATTGTGTTCGTAGGAGGCTTGAATAAACAGTTCAATACACGGGATCTAAAAGAAAAGGTGCTGCTTCATAAAGAGCTTGGTCTCGGAACGCAATATATCAATCCGCAATACCGTGTGATGTACCCGACACTTCCGAAGCTTGCAATTACAGGGCGCAAGAAGATGGAACTCATAGCAGAAGAGATGCGAGTTCTCTATGTGGCGCTGACGCGTGCAAAAGAGAAATTGTATCTAATTGGAACAGTGAATGATATTGAGAAATCAGCAGACAAATGGAGTGATTCCCTTTATGAGGAAAGCTGGCTGTTACCTGATTTTGAGCGTACCCAAGTAATGAGTTATCTTGATTGGATTGGACCAGCCGTTATCCGTCATAAAAATGCAGCGCCGATATTGGCTCATTTACAATCTAGTGAACAGGGCCGTGGGGAAGTGTTCATCGATCAGGCAGACTGGAAAATTACGATTCTCCCAGCTAGTGATTATGAGGAACTGAATATTGAACAAAAACAAGATCAGCAAGAGCTGATAACGACGCTGCAAAAAGGTGAAACAGTTGGATTAACGAGTGAAGCTAATGAAAAAATCATACAGCGCCTAGAGTGGAGATATGAATATTCACAGTCGTCTGTTACCCGATCTAAGCAATCTGTTACCGAGATAAAAAAGCAGTTTCAAAGCCATGATGAATACAGCGGTACCGACTTGGTAAAAGTGGCACAGCCTGTCATCCACGAACGTCCGAGATTTATGCAGGAAGCACAGCTGAATGCAGCAGAAGCAGGGACAGCGATGCACATGGTTATGCAGCACATTGATTTCAACTCATCTATATCATTAGAAGATTTGGAAGAACAACTTGCGGCAATGACTGCAAAAGAACTCTTAACTGAAGAACAAGCTCGTTACATTCAACTTCCGCAAATTAAAGCTTTCATAGAAGGTCCATTAGGAAGAAGAATCATCGAGATTGGAAACATTCATCGAGAGATCCCTTTCAGTCTGGCACTTCCTTTGTCAGAAACAAAGACAGGATGGAGCGGGGAGGAAGATGAGCACATACTCGTTCAAGGTGTGATAGATTGTTTAGTTGAAGAAGACGATGGTTTTATATTAGTTGATTATAAAACAGACAAAATTACAAATCGATTTACTAACGGATTCATAGGTGCAAAACAAGTGCTGCTTGATCGTTATGAAGTGCAGCTTACTTTATATGCAAAGGCGATTGAACGGATTTTAAAGAAGCCTGTAAAAGAAAGCTATCTGTACTTTTTTGATGGCGGACATATTTTACAAGTTAAATAGGAGGTTTTCTGATGCGATTGCTTCATACAGCTGACTGGCATTTAGGACGGTCCTGGAGGGACGCAGCCGGTTGGAAGAACAGCAAGCTTTTTTAGACGAATTAACAGATATCGTCATACGGGAGAAAATTGATGCTGTCTTGATGGCAGGGGATGTGTTTGATACAGTAAATCCCCCTGCCGCAGCCGAGCAGATGTTTTACGAAACGCTTGCTAAAATAAGCCGCAAAGGGACATGTCCATTTATTGCGATAGCAGGAAATCATGATCAGCCAGACAGGCTTGCGGCTTCATTTCCGCTATCAAAAGAACTTGGTATTACGTTAGTCGGTCTGCCCTCATTAGAGCTATGCAAGGTGCCTATAGAACGTACAGGAGAGATACTGGAGATCGCGGCACTGCCGTATCCTTCTGAATCCAGGTTAAAGATGCTGCTCAGTGAATCAGCTGAAGAGCTTGATGTTCGAAACAAGTATGACCTTTGGGTAGACTCTTATTTTAAAGAGATGACAAAAAAGTTCCAGCCTGGAAATGTACACATTGCAATGAGTCATTTATATGTGGCCGGAAGCAAGGAGAGTGACTCAGAGCGTCCTGTTCACATCGGTGGAGCTTACACAGTTGCAGCAGAAAGTCTGCCGGCTGCGGCTCAATACGTAGCACTCGGTCATCTTCATAGACCGCAAGTGGTAAAGCGGGCAAAAACTGATGCAAGATATTCCGGCTCGCCTTTGTCTTATAGCTTTTCAGAGAGCGGACAAACGAAATCGGTTTTCATCATTGATGTGGAACCGAATTGCCAGGCTCAATTGGAAGAAATTCATCTTAAGAGCGGAAAACCACTCGTGACTTGGGAAGCAAAAAACGGGATACAGGAAGTTTTGCAAGGAATTGAGGACGGCATGCACCGAAACTGCTGGATTGACCTTTCTATCCATGTACAAGATTCCCTATCGATGGAAGAAATTCAAAGGCTTAGAAAAGCCCATGAAGGAATCATTCATATCAAACCAGTATTCATTGAAAATAGTATTGAACAAGCTGCTGTTTCGGCAAATAAAATGCCGATAGATGAACTATTCACCTCTTTTTATAAACGCCAAACAGGCGGAGCACAGCCAGATGAAGCATTAATATCCCTTTTCTTAGATCTCGTTGGGGAAGAAGATACGGAGGCAGAGAGCGCCATATGAGACCTGTTTCACTAACCGTATCAGGATTGCAAAGTTTCCGAGAGGCTCAAACCATCCCATTCAGTGAATTATGTTCAGGTGGAGTGTTTGGTATTTTTGGACCGACTGGAAGCGGTAAATCAACCATTCTCGATGCAGTGACGCTTGCTTTATACGGTAAAGTAGAACGAGCAGCTAGCGGAACACACGGAATATTGAACCAAGCGGAAGATAAGCTTTCCGTTTCTTTTACATTTCAAATTGGTCAAGGAGCTGCGGAAAAACATTACACTGTTGAACGTTCTTACAAAAGGTCAGGCGAGCACACCATTCGGACAAGTACTTCCAGACTATTTGAAGTAAACGGTAATGATTCCGTTGTACATGCAGATAAAGAAAGAGATGTAACCCGTCTTGTTCAAGAGCTGATTGGGCTTACAATTGAAGATTTTACTCGAGCGGTAGTTCTTCCTCAAGGAAAGTTTGCCGAATTTCTTTCACTGAAAGGCGCTGACAGACGTCAAATGCTTCAGCGTCTTTTTCAGCTTGAAAAGTATGGTGATGTACTTAACCAAAAGCTAAAAAGAAGATCGGATGAACAGAAAAACAGACTTAACGAAATCAATGCCGAGCAAGCTGGACTTGGTGATGCATCTAGTGAAGCGTTGAATGAAGCGGTTAAAGTTCTTAAAGAAAACGAACAAAAACTTAAATTAGTTTCTGAACGAATGAAGAATGAAGAAGAGGTTTTCACAACTTTAAAATCCTATTGGGAAGTTCAGACTGAAAATGAAAAACTGTTAAAAGCTCAAGTTGAACTAGACCAGCAAAAACCTGAGATGGTACAGCTCAAACACCGTCTAAAGCAGGCTATTTATGCGGATCGAATATATCCTTATGCAAAAGAATGGCAAGACTCAATTCTTACTGAACAAAAGCTTTGCAAAGAAAAAGATGAACTTCAAATGCTTACCAAAAAGTTAAAACAATCATTTGAAGAATCGGAAAAAGAATATGAGTCTAGTAAGACAGAAAAAAACAAGCAAGAACCTCTTCTTTTTGAAAAAAGAAGTGGCTTAAAAGATGCATTTGAATGGGAAAAAGAGCTTAAAGAAAAACAGCTTTCCTTAAAACAAGAAGAACAAAGACATAATCAATTGTTAAATGATTTTGAACAAGGTAAAAAAATTGAATCAGATGCAGAGCAAATGCTTCAAAAAGGTAAAGAGAAACAATCAAAGCTAAAAACAGAACTGTCGTCCATTGAAATTTCCCAAAAAGATAGAACAATGTTTCAGCAAGCTTTATTGTTATTTCAGCAATTTCAAAATACAGAAAAAGAAGAAAATAAACTTCAAAGCGAATTGGATGAGACTGAGAAAAGTGCCCATACCATTATGCAATCCAAAAATGAACTTCAAAACCATTTATCTGAATGTATGGAAATGTGGAAAGGTATGTCCAATGAAGTGGAACGGTTATACGGAAATACGTGTGAATTAATTCGAGAAAATGAACAGCTTACGACTTCACTGCAGAATGAGTTGAATTCGGCTAAATCCGTCCAAGAAAATAACCGTGTTAAACATCTGGCAGCTCAGCTTTCTTCACAATTAAAAGATAATGAGCCATGTGCAGTATGTGGATCAAAAATCCATCCATCTCCTATAAAGGAATCTGAAAAAGCAGAAGAACAACAGGAGAATATTGAAGAGCTGGAATCGGCAAAAGAATCACTAAAAAGTTTGAATCATAATCTTAACCATATTCGTGAATCGCTTGAAAAAGTTTCAGAAAAAATCTGGAACAGAATAGGTTCATCCAATTTTGAAATTGCAGCAGCCAGAGAAACATTGACATTAGAAACGGTTGAATCGACATCACGTTATGATAAAGAGAATGTGAACAGACATTCCGCTCGTGTAAAGGGAATTTTACAAGACAGACTCACAATGGATGAAAGATTTGAATCTACACACCAACATATGGATGAACTTCAAAAAAAGCTGGAACGAATTGTGTTTGAACAAGAGAGTTCGGAAAACTTGCTGCAGAAGCTAAGAGGTAATCTTTCGGACATTCATATAAAAACGGAACAAGTTCAAAAAGAGTGGGATGAAGCTAATATTCCATTCGATCGAAAACAGCTTATTGAAATGTGGCAAGAATTCCAACGAAGAGAAGACCGTCAAGCTGAGATTCAAAAAAGTCTCGAAGTAGCTGTCGGATTTTTAGAAGAACAAACAGATAAAATTGATAAAGCTAAAGGTGAAAAAGGAAAGCTTGAACTGGAATTGAATACATCTTTAAATAAGCAAAAGCTACTGCAAAAAGATATTGAAATTCTTCAGGAAAAACTTCAAAAACGGATTGGAAATAAGAGTGCACAAGAACAATTAATAATGGTGGAAGAAAAGCTTAATGAACTGCAGAACCATTTTAAAATCGCAGAGGAGGGTTATAAAAAAGCTCGTGTACAGTTTTTAGAATGTGACAAGGAATACCATTCCATTTTGCAGCGTTTTGAAGATGTGCAAAAAAGAAAAACTAAAGCAGAAGATGAATGGAAAGTACAATTGGAAAAGTCTATGTTTTCCTCCTTTGAAGAATATGAAAGTTGTTTTACGACAGAAGAAGAACAACAGTCTTGGGAAAAGACCTTAAATCACTATGATGACCAATGTAAAGCTGTGCGTACATCAATTGAGACTTTAAAAGAAAAGCTTCCTCCTGAACGTTTGACTGAGGAACAATTAACAGCTGCAAAAGAACAATTAAGAAAATCAAAGTCAGAAACCGATGAGTCACGAGAAGCGGTAGGCCAATCTAGACAACAGTGGATAACGATCGAAAGAAATCATTCTCGCTTTAATGAACTCGATGGTGAGAAGTCAAAAGTTTCGACACTACTTGAACAAATCGGGAAGCTTCAGACTGTGTTCAGGGGAAATACTTTTGTTGAATTTATGGCCGAAGAGCAGCTGATTCATGTTACTCGCGATGCTTCCAGCCGTTTGTCAAAGCTTACACGAGGGCGGTACGCTATTGAAGTAGATTCTAATTCTGGATTTGTCATTCGTGATGATGCGAACGGTGGAATAAAGCGTCCGGTTAGTTCTCTTTCTGGAGGAGAGACTTTCCTGACTTCATTGGCACTTGCACTATCACTTTCTGCACAAATTCAGCTAAGAGGAAAGTATCCGCTGCAATTCTTCTTCTTAGATGAAGGGTTCGGAACACTTGATCAAGGATTGCTCGATACCGTAGTTACCGCACTGGAAAAAGTGCAGATGGAGAATTTTGCAATCGGCGTGATCTCGCATGTTCCTGAACTAAAAGCACGATTAACCAAAAGATTAATCGTCGAACCAGCTGAACATTCCGGTAAAGGAACGAGAGTACGGCTGGATCAGGTTTAAAACGAAAAAGGATTCAAGGTTTCTTCGCCTTGAATCCTTTTTTTATTCAATTATCCCATGTCCTATTACTGTAATGTCCACTTTTGTATGGATAGGGATTTTTGGATATTCTTTTTCCCAATCTAACTTTTTCCAAAGAGGATAGTGAAATGCCATTAATTCACTTCCAATTCCAAACGTATCTGCATTCATTTTTTGAAGTTTCGCAACAATTCTTTGAGACTCTTTCGTTAATACTTTTGATAATGCTTTTTCAACTTTCATTACTTCAGCAGGTGTATTCAGGTTATCGTGAGGATATTCAGTGATGACTACTGTTGTTTTTAAATGAAGATCGACGGATATTTCACCAGAAGGAGATACAGTTACATCTAATATCCGTCTGTTTCTTTTTACTTTAAATGTGGTGTAATTATTGAGTTTACTTTTTCTGTCTGTTGAAATTTTTTTTGTGGTTGACATCGCTTTTGTGTAATGTTTTCCTGTCAACATAACGTACAATACTGATTCAGGTCCTAGTAACTTTCCTACCATTTTTTCGCCATGGAAAACGGCAACACCATCTACTTTAGCCGTATGTTTCAAAGGAATGATATAAGGTAATGTAAAATCCTGTCCGGGATCGAACATGACGGGGCATATGGATTGAATGTTTTCTTTTGAAACAGTTGCCGCCTCTTCAGAACTTTTAACAACATCTCGTAAATATTCTCCGATCCCTGTTGCCCCTTTTTCTGTTTCTAAGTACTTGTTGCTGATTACATCTCCAGCTCTGCCTTTCGTAACAGCTAATTTGGCGTTTAGTGCAGATTTTGGATCACGGTAAAAAACGTCCAAGAGCGGGTAGATGTCTTTTTTTGCAGCATCTTCACCAAAAATTATGATTTGGTTCTTAGATGCATCTAATCGTTCAGACACTTTTCTGTCAAGTCTTAGCCGGCTTTGACGTGCTGTGTGACCTGTTGCGAAAAAGGCTTGATTTACGAGAGATTGTCCGCCAGCTACCGATGTTGTTGTCTGTGGAATCGATGCTGTTGTGGTGACATCTCCCTTTTTTGTATAATCAAATCCACCTGCTGTAATTAGTTTTGTTTGATTTAATGCAGTTGTATCCCAGCAGCCTGTTAAGAGAAAAAGAACTGGGAAACAACACCACCTTTTTTTCATGAAGAAGCAGCTCCTTTGTCTTCTTTTTTTCTTATAACCGCAATAATTAAAAGAAGAACAGGGAATATAGCTGAAAATGCTAATGACGTAAGACTTATATATTTATTCCAAGTGGATATTTCGAGTTTATCGTTTGGAATTACTGCAATGAGAGTACACAGAATGGCTATATATGGTGCCGATTTTTTATTATCTTTCAAACCAAAAAGTTTTTGAACACCTTTGGCAGTTAAAAATAAATAACTTATAAAAGAGGTAGCAACAGAAACCATCCAAATGGAAATAAAGACTAAATCTGTCCGTTCTATGATACTGAAAGAAAATGCTTTTAACATGTATAGTACAGGCTCAGGCACAATAACAATTTCTAAAGGATTAAAGTACATATAAGTTGTCAGTACAATAAAAGTATAAAGAATTGTTACAAATAGTGATGCATAGGATATCACTTTAATTTTCTTCGATCTAGCCCCTTCTGTATAAGCTAAGAATACGAGGGCAACATCGAATCCTAATAAAGCAACGACAGCGTCTTGAGAGCTTTTTAAGATTGTACTCATGCCCACTTCACCCATAGGCAGGATATAGAGTGGATGAACTCCAGTGTAGCCGTACAATATGAAACCAAATAAGATGAGCAAAAGGGGTGTAACGATAGTTGAGAACCTTGCTATTTCCCTTGGTGAACTTGAAATGAAATAAGCACCAGTGAATGCCATAATTAATATAATTATCCAACTTGGCGTTTCAAATAAAATCCACTTTGCTACAATGCTGTTATACAAGATTAAGATTAGGACAGAAATGAATAGAAAGTGGAGTGTGTAAATAACATTGAAAATCAATCCTAAGTACTTCCCTAATATTTTTGGCAGAAAATCAAAAAGTGTTTTTTGTGGAAAGCGATCGCAAAGCTTCCAAATGGCAAGCAAAGAAAATTGAATCAAAATCCCAGCAATAAGAAGTGACATCCAGCCATCAATTTTTGCTTTTTGAAACAACGAATATGGAAGGGAAAGGATGCCCACACCGATTTGTGCTTGAATGACAACAAAAAATAGCTGTCTATGTGTTATTGTATGATGCTTCAATTTTTATCCCACTTTCTTGTGCGGTTATCTTGATCTGATTTCAAAGGAGTCACATCGCTTGGACGTTTATTCTGTTTCCAGAATGGCAACCTGATAAAGGCATCTTTTAGGTCATCGATCTTTAATGGTGCTAAAGGAGCAAAATATGGAGAGCCAAACGTATAAAGTTTGCACAAATGAAACAGCAAAATCATAAAGCCGAAAACAATTCCAAGAAAACCTAAAGTAGCAGCTGCAAGCATGAAAGGAAACCGCATAATTCTCACTGCAGCACTCATTTCGTTAGAAGGAACGATATAAGCTGCAATAGCGGTAATCGCCACAACAATGATCATTAAGTTAGAAACGAGACCTGCTTTTACAACAGCATCTCCGATTACTAAACCACCAACGATCGCAATGGTCGTACCGATCCGAGTAGGGAGGCGGATTGAAGCTTCCCGTATTAATTCAATCGTTAACTCCATCAGCATTGCTTCAAAAAGTGGAGGATAAGGGATATCTTCAAGTGATCCTTTGATTAACAAAATCAGGTTAAACGGTATAACCTCAAAATGAAAAGAAACGATCGCGATATAGAGTGCAGGAAGACCAATAGCAATAAAAAAACTAAAAAGTCGTATGAAACGAAAAAACGATCCAATATGCCACCGCTTATTATAATCGTCAACAGATTGATAAAAAGTAAAAAAGTTTACAGGCATTACGTGAGCAGTAGGCGAAGTATCATAAATGAGTGCGATTCTCCCCTCCATAAGATTAGCTGCAACCCGATCTGGCCGCTCCGTACTTAACATTTGCGGAAAAAAACTAAACGGTTTTTCCTCGATACTCTCTTCTATGTTTCCAGGCGTATAAACAGCATCAGCTTCAATGGAAGTAATTCTTCTTTCTACTTCTTTAACATGATCAGGGTTAGCGATATTCTCAACGAAAGCCATCGCAATATTCGTATGTGTTTCTTTGCCGACTCTATAATACTTAAAAGTAAGCTTAGGGGATTTTAACCGTTTTCGGATGAGAGCGAGATTCATTGTCATACTTTCAATGAATCCTTCATGAGAACCTCGAATAATCGCTTCATTATCGGGTTCTTTTATGTCTCTTTGTGTCTTTACTGGTGCTAAAACGGAATAGTAGCAAGATGTATCTTTTGTAAAAACAAGTGCATTCGATTGCAGCAAAAGTTGGGGTACTTGTGTGAAATCCTCTTGTTTCTTTAATTCAATTTGTGCTATTTCTTCAAACGATAATTTGTCAATGTCTTCCTTAAGTTCAAAGAATGGATTTAAAATGTGCAGCTTCAAAATACTTTTATCGATAATAGAATCAAGAAATAGGAAAGCAATTTTGGTGTTGTCAGAAGGAAGGGTAATCCAATGCGTCACCATATCTTCTGTATTTGAAAAAGGTTTTTTTACCTCTTCAACTAATTCCTCGATTGTCATTTGTCCTACTACGGAAATATCCTTACTTTCAATTTGAGAACCGTTTTGAGCGTCTATTTTAGTGTCATTATTCGAACTGTTTTGAACAGATTGTTCATTTGCTTCTTTATTTTCTTGCATGACTTGTTTTAATTTTTTGGGTTTTTTAAAGAAAGTCATTTCGCCTCATCCCGATCACAGAGTTTGGCTTAGTTTTTGTTAATGAAATGTAATTATGCGGAGATATGACTATTTTTTGATGAAAACGTCAAAAATTGTCATTCACCGAAGGTAATCTGTGATAGGATATAGACATAAAGAGAGAGAAGGGGGAGGCCGTATGACAGGAAACGCTCAGTTTATTCCTGCACTGACTAAGCCTTATACATATTTTTCATTTTTCAAAGAATCAAAGGACAAAGAAGGGTTTTGGCTGCGGTTTGTGGCGATATTGGCAGTCAGCGGTTTACTTCATGCATTGTCTTTTTTTGCTGCATTTCCTTCGTTTAAAACCATTCATTTTGTAGTTTCAGCAAAGCTCTCTGCACCTGAATTAGAGCTCCTACGATATTTACTGGGATTAGCTGGTTTAGTATGGGGAATTATCGTGCCATTTTTTGTTATTCAGGCAGGTACACTTTTTCTATATTTGTTTTTCCGTGATATTGGCTATAAAGCTCTTTTTTATGTAATGAGTGTGATCTATATCTTGTTTTTGGCAGGTATGGCCTTTGAACTTCCGTTTCAGTTTACATCAGGCGGGGAAGAAGTGGTTCAGCCGCTGGGATTAGGGTTTTTAGGGGTATTGATTTTTAAACATGGATTTTGGCAGGAGCTTCTAAACTTCATAAATGTATTTACTGTTTGGGGAACGGCAGTGACTTATTATGCACTTGTTCGATTATCTTTTAAGTCCAAATCTTATTGTTTAATTATCACGCTTGGAACTTGTGTTTTTTGGATTGTTTTATTTTCTCTATATTCTGCACTAGTCAGCGGACAACTGGTGTAAGGGGGAGCGTATAAATGAATAAATGGAAGTGGATTTCAGCAGGTGTAATCGCTGCTCTCCTATTAACAATGAATATTATGCTGTTTGATCGAGAAAAAACAACTGCAGTAGAGGCACCAAGACTTGAAACGGAACTATCAAAAGAACGTGATTTTATTAAAAAGTGGGAAGTTACAGGATTAGCTAAGTCCAAAAATACGTTTGATGTACATCACAATCCATCTCTTGGCTCGATAAAAGAGATACAGGTTACTGAAGGAGAAACCGTTACTTCTGGTCAAACGATAGCAACTTATGAAAATAATGATTTAGAAAAAGAACTTCGCAATCTAAAAAGAGAAAAAGAAGCGGCAGACGTAAAAGCGAGTCATTATTCAAGTGAAATTACAGACTGGCAAAGTGAATTGTCCAGTTTTGATGAAGAAAAAGATACGGCAGATACAAAAGTTATGATACAAAAACAGCTGGCAGATGCTGAGCTGCAAGCAGACTTAGCTGAAAAAGAAAGTGCCGTATTGTTTGATGAAATACTGGAGTTAGAAAAAAAGCTAGACGAGCAATCTGTTAAAAGCCCGGTAGATGGTGTTGTCACAGTAGTAAATGGAAGCGATAGCGAAAAACCGCTTGTAGAAATTGTTGGACAAGGCAATTATGAAATACAGGCAGAAGTGAACGGGGATATCGCGAGCATTGTGAAAACCGGTGATGAAGTTGAATTTGCAACATCAGCTTCTAAAAAGAAGCAAAAGGCAACGGTTCAACTATAATGCCTTCAAAGAAAGATCATCTATTTGTGATTTCTTTTCTTGCACAAGACGAATCGGCTTTAACGGAAGGACAGAAAGCTGATATCGTCATTCCTGAAACCTTATCTGCTAATGCAGTGAGTGTTCCGCAAAATGCAGTTATTAAAAATGATGGCAAACAATATATGTATACGATTGATAAAGACAAACTATATAAAGTAAACGTTATAACAGGATTAAAACAAAAAGGTGTCATTGAGATTAAAAAAGGACTTAAAAAGAATGAAGCAGTTGTGGTAAACCCTTCTAAAGTCTTCGTCTCAGGTGAGCCCGCTTTTAGCTTAAAATAAAACAAAAAGGATGCGGTTACGCATCCTTTTTTATTTGAAAAGCAGATTTTGGCAACGTGAAAATTTGTGTGTTATCCAGTTTTGGATCGAATAACGCAATGAGTATATAAGAAATTGTTTCATTCGGCTTTAGCTGATCTGACAACGGATCAATCGCCGCTTCTGTAACGAATCCATGCTTATGAAGATCTTTCTCTGTCATAATTGGAAAACCGTCAATTAAATCAGGTTCATTTGCAAGAATAGTAAGGACTTTTGAGGATTCCTCTTTGTTTTGAGTGTGTTCCCACCATGGCTTACGTGGTTTGAATTGCTGACGCTCTAAATAATCAAGCTTCATTAAACTTTCTGCAACCGGTAGAGAGTGTGGTGCAGCTTCTGTTAAAAACGCGATAAGCCGTTTATATAAATCCTCGAGCTGATGGCCGATACGAGACCAGCCTCTTGTTTCCCAATACGTTCCAAATTCTTGGAAGAAATCGAAAGGTGATTCAAATACATGGTTGATCAAATATTTTACTGTATGATCCATTCGATGATCGTTCCAATATTTTTCCAATACATCTTCTACTTGTTTAATACGAATAATTTCCTCAAACGATAAAACATTATTCCCTAGAATTTCATATGGAGAATGATCCATATAAACATAATCATGTTGAGCTGCTGTAAGACGAAGCCCAGTCCCTCGAAGCATTTTTAAGAATCCAAGCTGAACTTCTTCGATGCCGAATGCGAAAACATCATTGAATGTTTTTCGGAAAGATGTGTAATCTTCTTTAGGCAACCCAGCGATTAAATCTAAATGCTGTACAATTTTTCCACCATCACGAACGGTCGTAACCGTACGGGTAAGCTTCTCAAAGTTTTGTCTGCGTTCTACAAGAAGGTTAACCGCGTCATTTGTTGATTGAACACCAATTTCGAAACGGAATAGTCCTTTTGGCGCGTGTTCATTTAAATAGTCAATGACTTCAGGCCGCATAATATCTGCCGTGATCTCGAACTGGAACACGACCCCGGGTCTTCGATTCTCTATTAAAAAGGAAAACATGTCGAGTGCATAATCACGGCGAATGTTAAACGTGCGATCGACGAATTTAATGATTTTTGCTCCGTTATCCATCAAAAAGATTAGATCTTCTTTTACAGCATCAGGATGAAAATAACGTACTCCAACTTCAATAGAAGATAAACAAAATGCACAAGAGTATGGGCATCCACGGCTCGTTTCAAAATAAGTAATCCTTTTAGAAAGATCCTGAACATCTTCTTCAAAACGGAAAGGAGAAGTGACTGTTTTTAGGTCTAATTTTTCACGAGGACCGTTGATTTTTGGTTTTCCTTCTTTCCGGTAAGCTAAACCAGCTACTTTTTGAAACTGACTTTCATTTTGAATCTCGCTCAACAAATGTTTAAAAGTTTCTTCTCCTTCGTTGACCACGATAAAATCAACTTCAGGAATACGGTCAAGCCAGTAAGCAACATCATAAGAAACTTCGGGGCCTCCAAGAACGATCTTCGTCTCAGGCTTGATCTTCTTAAACATTTGAATGACTTTAATCGTTTCTTCAATGTTCCAGATATAGCAGCTGAATCCGAGAACATCAGGCTGCTGATTAAACAAGTCAGTGACGATATTTAAAGAAGGATCTTTTATCGTAAATTCGCGGATCGTTATAGGAAAATCAGGCTCGCTGTAAGCTTTTAAATAGCGAAGTGCCAGACAAGTGTGTATATATTTTGCATTTAACGTACTTAGTACAGTTTTCATGATTTATAACCTCATTACGATTACCCTAAAATCGGGTTATTTAGATGACACACTATTTTACCATATTTTAAAAAGAAGTAAAAAATCAGTTTTATCAAAAAACAGCATTGCATATTGCTTTACGGCTAAAAGTAAGAAACTTTATAGTAGATATAAATGATTTCATTCATAACTAGGAGGCTTTTGATAAATGAAATTTGCAACCGGGCTTCATAATGAAAATCTATTCATTGGTGCAGTTAAAGGCGAGAGTATCATCAACCTTACTGACTTGGCACAACATAATGATAAAAACTTTCCAGGAACCCTTTTAGAAGGTGTTGAACAAGGTCCTTCCTTTGTTTCGCTGGCAGAGGAGTTAATTTCGCGTTTTGATGTAAGTGATTTTACGTATTCTTTAGAAACAATCGAATTATTAGCACCTATTCCAAGACCATCAAAAAATGTATTCTGCATCGGAAAAAACTATCGTGATCATGCAATTGAGATGGGGAGCGAGGCTGATATTCCAGAGGATATTATGGTGTTTTCAAAAGCCCCTACATCCATTATTGGTCATAAAAAAGGAATTCCAAGCCATGTGAATCTGACAGATCAGCTCGATTATGAAGGTGAACTTGCCATAATCATTGGAAAAAAGGGTATTCATATCTCTAAGGAAGAAGCTATGAATTATATTTTTGGCTATTCGATTATCAATGATGTTACAGCACGCGATCTGCAGCAAAAGCATAAACAGTTTTTGATCGGAAAAAGCCTGGATGGCACATGTCCAATGGGGCCATGGATTGTTCATCATTCTGAAATCCCGAATCCAGAGAAATTATCAATTCAGACGAAAGTAAATGGCGAGCAAAGACAAGACGGTAACACGAGAGATTTTATTTTTGACATCCCGACTATGATAGCTGAACTGTCAAAAGGAATGACACTTGAAGCAGGAGATATTATTGCAACAGGTACTCCTGCCGGTGTTGGAAAAGGTATGAAACCGCCTGTGTTTCTAAAAAGTGGTGACACGATAGAAATTACAATAGAAGGAATCGGGACACTCAGTAATGAAATAGTAGAATGAAGTCGAATTTTACAAGATACATAGAGGAGGAATTCACATGGATAAACTGCTTTATATTAATGGTTCTTGGACAGGAAGCGATCTTGAAAAGATAGAGGTTTATAACCCGGCAAATGGTGAAGTAGTTGGAACCGTGCCTTCATGTGGAAAAGACGAAACGAATGCTGCTATCGATGCAGCTCATCATGCATTTGCAGGATGGTCAAAATTAACCGCATATGAGCGGGCTGACTATCTTATGAAGCTGCATGATTTAATGGTTGAAGAAAAAGATGAACTTGCTGAACTGATGACATTGGAGATGGGTAAACCATTAAAAGAATCTGCAGGTGAAGTACTGTATGCCGCGTCATTTATAAAATGGTATGCGGAAGAAGGAAAGCGGATATACGGCAGAACGATTCCTTCGAGCGGTCAAAATAAGAGAATGCAAGTCTTGAAACAGCCAGTGGGGGTTGTTGCCGCGATTACCCCGTGGAACTTTCCGGCTGCTATGATTACAAGAAAACTAGGACCGGCGCTTGCAGCAGGTTGTACATTTATCGTGAAGCCTCCAAAAGAAACCCCTTTGACGGCCATTAAACTAGTAGAACTGGCTGACAAGGCAGGCTTTCCTAAAGGGGTTATCAACCTTGTAACTGGAGCTTCATCTGTGATCGGAAAAGCGATCATGGACAGTGATAAAGTAAGAAAAGTAACATTTACAGGTTCTACTGAAATCGGCAAAAAACTGATCGAGCAAAGTGCTGCAACCGTAAAGAACGTATCTATGGAGCTAGGCGGGCATGCACCAGCCGTTGTGCTAGATGACGCAGATCTGAAAAAAGCAGTTGCGGGAGTTGTAGCTTCAAAGTTTCGTAATGCTGGTCAAACATGTATTTGTATAAACAGAGTATATGTGCATGAAGATATATATGATGAATTCACAGCACTCGTAGCTGCAGAAGCGAAAAAGCTAAAAGTTGGAAACGGGCTTGTAGAAGGAACAGATATCGGACCAATCATCAACAAAGATGGATATGAAAAAATAGCGGAACATGTTGAGAACGCTGTTTCGAATGGCGCAGAGTGTGTGACTGGCGGGAAGGGAACAGCTGAAAACGGCGCATATTATTATGAGCCAACGGTGCTGAAAAATGTGAACCAAGATATGCTGATCATGAACGAAGAAACATTCGGGCCTGTTATACCCATTCATAAGATTTCAACAATTGAAGAAGGTATTATGCTTGCGAACAAAAGCCCATTCGGCCTAGCGGCATACGTCTACACAGAAAGCTTATCAAAAGGGACACAAGTAGTAGAAGGTCTGGATTATGGAATCATCGGATGGAATGATGGCGTTCCATCAGCCGCACAAGCGCCGTTTGGCGGAATGAAAGAAAGCGGCCTAGGCCGTGAAGGCGGAATTGAAGGAATGGAAGCTTATTTAGAAACAAAATATGTAAGTTATGTTTTATAAAAAAAATAAATAGAATCGGGTGAGCACTTATGGATTTAGGATTAAAAGGGAAAAACGTATTAGTTCTAGCGTCTAGCAAAGGACTCGGAAAAGCTTGTGCCTTGCAGTTTGCGAAAGAAGGTGCAAACGTGATGCTGACGAGCCGCGATGAAGAGCTGCTTTCAGAAACAGCGGAAGCGATTAACATAGAAACAGGTTCGAACGTTCGTTATAAAAAGTGCGATATTACACAGCGAAACGAGATTGATGAGCTCGTTGCAGAAACAGTTGAAACCTTCGGAAGTATCGATGTATTAGTCAATAATGCTGGTGGTCCTCCTGCTGGAGGGTTTAATGATTTTGAAGACGAACATTGGCAAGGAGCGTTTGAGCTGACACTGTTAAGTCTTGTCAGGACAGTACGTGCTGTCACACCAAACATGGTTAAAAATGGCGGTGGACGAATTGTAAATATCGCATCCTCTTCATTTAAGCAGCCGATCGACGGACTGATATTATCGAATACGTTCCGAACGGCAATTAATGGTCTTTCTAAAAGTTTGTCCCAAGAATTAGGGAAAGACAATATTCTGATTAATACGATTGGACCTGGCCGAATCGGAACTGATCGGGTAGGAGAACTGGACCAAATGGCAGCCGAGAAAAAAGGTATTTCAACAGAAGACGTGAAAGCAAGTGTAGTGGGAGGAATCCCCCTTGGACGTTATGGGACACCTGAAGAATTTGCTAAAATGGTCGTCTTTTTATGCTCAGGCGCTAATTCATATATAACCGGACAATCTTTGTTAATAGACGGCGGTATGGTAAAAGCATTGTAAGGTTAAATTTGAAAAGAAGCAGTAGTGGCTGCTTCTTTTTTATTTTGAGAAAAAAAGCCGGCTCATGTTACGAGCCGGCTTCAGCCTTATACGGACAATACGTTCTTGATTCGCTCAATTGCCCATTCCAAATCTTCTTCAGAGATGATTAACGGAGGTGCAAAACGGATTACGTTTTCGTGTGTTTCTTTACAAAGCAACCCTTGTTCTTTTAATCGTTCACAGTAAGAACGCGCTGCCTCGTTTAGTTCAACACCGATAAATAATCCCTTTCCTCGGACTTCTTTGATCGCAGGATTGTTGACCTTCTTAAGTTCGTTTAAGAAATACTCTCCAAGTTTTAAAGAACGTTCTACTAAGTTTTCTTCTACCAGAACGTCAACAGAAGCGACTGAAACGGCACAAGCAAGTGGGTTTCCTCCGAAAGTAGAACCATGTGAACCCGGGTTGAATACGCCTAGTACTTCACGATTAGCTGCAACACAAGAGATCGGCATAACTCCGCCGCCAAGTGCTTTTCCTAAAATGTACATATCTGGCTCAACTTGCTCCCAGTCACATGCAAACATTTTACCAGAACGGCCAAGACCAGACTGAATTTCATCAGCTACAAACAACACGTTTTCTTGTTTACATACATCAAGAGCTTCTTTTAAAAATCCTTCGCGCGGGATGACGATTCCAGCTTCACCCTGGATCGGTTCTAAAACAAAAGCTGCTGTGTTAGTTGTGATGGCAGCTTTTAATGCATCCAAGTCACCATATGGAATCACTTTTATGCCGGGAAGCATTGGTCCAAATCCACGCTGATAATCAGGGTCAGATGACATAGATACGGCTGTCATCGTACGTCCATGGAAGTTTCCTTCACAAACGATGATCTCAGCTTGGTTTTCAGCGACACCTTTTACATCATAAGCCCAGCGTCGGACAGCTTTAATGGCTGTTTCGACTGCCTCAGCACCAGTGTTCATCGGAAGAACCATATCTTTTTTCGTTAAGCTTGATACTTTTTCATAAAAATCGCCAAGCTGATCGTTATGGAAAGCACGCGATGTGAGCGTTACTTTGTCTGCTTGATCTTTTAAAGCTTGAATGATTTTCGGGTGACGGTGTCCTTGATTTACTGCAGAATATGCACTGAGCATATCCATGTAGCGGTTTCCTTCAGGATCTGTTACCCAAACCCCTTCAGCTTTGGAAATCACGATCGGAAGCGGATGATAGTTATGAGCACCATATTGTTCCGTTTTAGAAATAACTTTTTCCGTATTCTTCGTTTCTGTCTGTTTCATGGAAACACCTCTATTCGCAAGTTTTCTCACAACGCTATTATACCAATGAAAAGGCTTTCGTTGTAGGGTAATCTCTTTTAGTTGTCTTGTCCATACGACTTCGTGGTATAGTAATATGGAGAATTATACATAGGAGGATATATTTATGATTATCCATTATCACGTAGCAGCTTGGTTTCTAGCGCTTATTCTGTTTGTTGTAACGTATATGTTATACAAAAAGAATGCAGGGAAAAAGGCGAAAATTTTTCACATGATCACACGCGTTTTGTATTTAGCAATCCTGGCAACAGGCGGACACATGTTTGGAAGCTATCTAATGGACGCGGGTATTGTAAACAAAGGACCGATTATTATTAAAGGTATTCTTGGTATTACATTAATCGGTTTGATGGAAATCATCCTTGTTCAAAGAAAACGCGGCGAAGTTCGACTGCTAAATTGGGTGTTTTTCTTTGTAACCTTCTTATTAGTCTTGTTTTATGGTTACATTGTAATTGGATAAGTTAAAATTAATGATTAAGAAAGACCCAATAGAGTGCTGGATTGCACACTTTTTGGGTCTTTTTTTGTTTGCTTGGTAGTGTAGGCTTTTGGAGTGAGTTTTTGTCGAAATTTGTAGAAAGACTTAATTGACTAAAATTAGACTTAATTATAGTTTAAAGAGATTAAAAATTATAAATTAGCTTAATTGGCAACACATCAGACTTAATTTTTTGTAAAACAGACTTGATTACGAAAAAAGTGACTTCATGAACTATTATATGAGACTAAGAAAAAGCCGATTTGGTTACCGAGCGGCTTTTTCTTTCTTTTTTCATTGAATTTAAAATATTTGACGATGAATTGATATGATTTTTTATGTGGTTTGTTTTCAGCTTCTGAAATGAAGTCTTCTATCCAGCCACTATCCGCTTAACCTAGGAAATAATCAAATGAAAAAAACTTAAACTTTGAAATGCACTCTATTACGATATCAAAATCGAGGATCTGATCAGATTGATTATAGGAAAACGAAGAGGGAAATAAATTGTAAGGGGTCAGTCCCCCCTAAAAGCATCTGTAAAAAAATACCTCCAACTATACTGTTAAAAAATAACACATACCACCGATAATAATAGAAGTATAATATTCGAACGTTCTTGTTAATTGAGGTGTTAGCATGAAAACCTTTAACTGTTTATATAAAAATGAAATCCAGTTCAAAAAATGGATGAAAGAAAATGACATAAAACAACATAAAAAGATGTTAGTGCAAGTTTTCACTGGAAGACTCGACAAGGGATGGATTAATAGATTAAGAGAAAAACTAACCATCCATTTGCCTGATGCCAAAATAATAGGTGTAACAACGGATGGGGAAGTTTTGCAAGGCCGTGTGACAACAAAGGAGACCGTTATTTCTGTTTCGGTATTCGAAAAATCTTTCCCCCGAACTTCTTACATACCACTATTGGATAATAACAACAGTGAAGAATTAGGAAAGCAGCTTGCACAAAATTTCATTAATGAAAAAACGAAGCTGCTTTTCATATTTGGTAACGGCATGTACATGGAAAGCTCTTCTTTTTTGCAGGGTATTCATTCCGTAGCACCGGAAGTAATCGTATCAGGCGGAAATGCAGGCGATAATGGACTTTTCAAAAACATTTGCCTTTTTACGGAAGAAGGTGTGTTTGATAAAGGTGTTGTAGCAGCTGCTATTGATAGTGAAGAATTATACATAAGTACGATGTCATATACAGAGTGGAAACCTGCAGGTAAGGTGTTTACTGTTACAGACGTATCTGAACGGGGAGAATTAGAGATTGATGGTATGTCAATCTATGAATTATATGCTCAATATATGGGGAAAGAGATCGCCGAAAGCCTCCCAAAGTCTGCGGTTGAATATCCGCTGATCAAAAAGAAGGATAAAAGCTATCACCCCTTGTCTATTAAGTCATCGGAACAGGAAGATCATTACTCGTTCCACCAAAATATTCAGACAGGAAATCAGTTGCAAATCGGGTATCGTGATGCAAGCCTCTTATTAAATTCGATAGATATTGTGACAAAGGATCTGCAAAAAAAACCTGCTGAATCTATATTTATGTATTCGTGCATGGCAAGAAGAAGATTTTTAAAAAGCACACTAGAAGAAGAGTTTTTTGCTATAGAACAATTTGTTCCTACAACAGGTTTCTTTACGTATGGGGAATATTTTCATGATGGGAAACAAGTTCATCTGCTGTCACATGCACTTACTCTGTTGATTTTAAGTGAATCTGCTGACGCGACTTTAGAAAAAAAATTCAGCGCCAAGAAACCTGAAAAATCAAAAGAGATCGATGAACTGCTAGCATTATCGCACTTAATTCAAACAAGTACAGAAGAGATGCAGCAGTTAAATGATAATCTCCTGGAAAGTGAACAAAGGTATAAATCTTTATTTGACCATAATCCTGATTTAATCTATTCAATGGATCTGAAGGGCTACATTACGAGTGTCAATCCTGCACTTGTGCAAACGCTTGGCTACTCACAAGAAGAATTGATGCGTTCACTTGCATTAGATTTTGTTTGTCTGGAAAATCACAAACAGGTTATTGAACACTTTAAGCTTGCCATACATGAAAAGCCTCAAACATTTGTAACAACGATCCAAAAAAAAGATGGGAAAAATATCGTTTGCAGCATAACCAATATTCCGATCGTTGTAAATCAAAGAGTTGTGGGAATCTACGGGATCGGAAAAAATATTACGTGGCAGAAAAAGGCAGAAGAAAAAATGGAACGATTGGCGTTCCATGATTCATTAACCGGATTGCCAAACCGCAGTTTGTTCGAAAAAAGGCTTCACGAACTTTTGGAAGAAAGCGATCATAATAAGCAAAAGCTTGCAGTTATGTTTATTGATCTGGATCGTTTTAAAATCATAAACGAAAGCCTTGGCCATCACATTGGTGATGTAGTGCTGAAACATGTCAGCAAGCAATTAAGACAGGCTACGAAAAACCACGATTTGTTATGCCGGTTCGCTGGAGATGTATTTGCACTCATTTTGCCGTCGCTTAATAAGCCCGGTGAAATTATTGAAACGACTGAACGGATTACAGAAGCGTTAAAAATGCCGATTTATTTAGATGGAGAAGAGTATACAGTGAGTGCGTCGATCGGGATCAGTATTTATCCGGATGACAGCATCAGTACAGATGTTTTATTGAAAAATGCTGATATCGCTGTACACAAAGCGAAAGAAAAAGGATTTGGAAAGCGAGAATTCTTTACCGGGGAAATGAACGCTTTTACACTGGAGCGGTTAAGGTTGGAAGGCTTCCTTCGCAAAGCCATTCAAAAAGGTGAATTAGTGCCATATTACCAGCCGCAAATTTGTATGAAAACAGAACAGATTAATGGATTTGAAGCTCTTATTCGGTGGAAACATCCAGAACTAGGACTTGTTTCGCCTATGCAGTTTATACCTCTTGCAGAAGAAATAGGACTGATCGATGAAATTGGACGATTTGTTCTCTTTGAATCTTGTAAACAGCTAAAACAATGGCATGATGAAGGTGCCGCTCATTTATCAATCTCTGTAAATGTATCCAGCAGGCAATTCCAGCGTTTATCCTTTGTATACGAAGTGAAAGAAGTGCTGCAATTAACCGGTATACCAGCAGAGTGCCTGAACCTTGAACTTACCGAGAGTACGATGATTCATAATGTGGAATATAGCATCAGCATCATGGAAGAGCTTCGCGAACTTGGCGTGAAACTATCAATCGACGATTTTGGAACGGGATATAGTTCGTTAAGTTATCTCAAAGATCTGCCAGTCGATTCGTTAAAAATTGATCAGAGCTTTATCCGCCATTTAAGTGAGGATTACTTCAATTCAAGTGATGCCGCAATTATTAAGGCAATCATCATGATGTGCGAAGGGCTGTCTTTAACAACCGTTGCTGAAGGTGTAGAAACATATGAGCAGTTGAAACTATTAAAAGAATACGGGTGCCATCACGCTCAAGGGTATTTCATCTCAAAACCAATGCCGGCTAACGAGGCTGACGTTTTTCTTAAATTTTCTTCCATCATAAAAAACAGCCTATCCTGATTAAGGGAGGGGCTGTTTTTTTTATCCTAAGCGTTTTTCTTTTCGTAGTACATAAAAGCGAGAGCTCCTATTAAAATAGAACCTTTCACAATATCTTGAGCGTAATACGGCACATTCAGCATCGTAAGACCATTTAACAAAATTCCGATCAAAACGGCACCAACAAATGTACCGATCACATTTGGCTTGCCGGCACCAAAAACAGAATAACCGATAAAGGCAGCAGCAACACCGTCCATCAACAAGGGAGCACCTGCCGAAACTTGGCCGGTTCCGATTCTGGCTGCTAGCAGGATACCAGCAAGCGTCGCGAAAAAGGAGGATAAAAGATAAGCATACATTTTATAACGCTTTACACGAACACCTGAAAGGCGCGCAGCTTCTTCATTTCCGCCAGTAATATATAGAAGTCTTCCAAAACGCGTTTGCTGCAAAATGAAATGAACCACAATAACCGCCACAAGCATAATGATAACAGGGAAGGGAACCGAGAAAATCTCACCTTGTCCTATAAACAGGAATGACGGCAGAAATACACCAGGTGCAGTTCCTCCTTCAGCTAACGGCATATTGTTATAGATGGAAAATCCCTTCGTAAATGTCAGGTGCAGACCATTAATAATGTACATCACCGCAAGTGTGGCAAGAAGATCAGGCAATCGTACTTTCACAACGAAAAATGAATTTAATAATCCTACGAGCAGTCCGATTATGATCGGGATTAAAATGGCAACAATCGTTTCTTGACGGTAAAGAACAAGAGCGGCAGCACTTGTAACCGTAGCAAGACTTGCTGTCGAGCCTACAGACAGATCAAAGCCGCCGACGATGAGTGAAATCGTCACCCCGATCGCAAGCAAGGTGATAATGGAGATGGAGCGTAATATATCTGTGAAGTTATGATAACTCAAAAACTTATCGTTGATGAGACTAAATGTTATCACCGTTAATAAAATAACGAGCAATGTTCCATAACGGTATAAAAAAGGAAATAGTTTATCAGTAAAAGGCAGTTTCGTATTTTTAACTGATTCTTCATGAACGTACTGTGCCATAGTGACCTCCTGTCGCGTAATACATAATTTTATCTGTTGTTGCATCTTCTTTGCTTAGTTCACCGGCTATTTTTCCATCGAACATTATGAGGATCCGATCACAAAATGCAAGGAGTTCACTGATCTCACTCGTAAAATAAAGAATACCTTTGCCTTTTAAAGCAAGATTTTGAATACATTGAAACACATCTTGCTTAGCGCCGACGTCGATTCCTTTTGTTGGCTCATCAAAAATAAAAATCTCACCATCATTTAATAGCCATTTACCGATAGAAGCTTTTTGCTGATTTCCGCCGCTTAGATGATTCAGGCGGGAAGAAGAGGATTGAGTCTTGATTCCAAGCGTTTTTATCCACTTTTCAGCTTCAGTTTTTTCTTTCTTTTTTTGAATGAGCCCGAATTTCGTAAACTGTTTTAAAACAGGGAGAGTCAAGTTTTCTATCACATTAAAGTCTACTAAAATTCCTTCTTTTCTCCGCTCTTCTGGGATAAAAGAAATACCTGCAGAAATTGCTTTTGCAGTACTCGTTAACCTTAATTTTTTGTTATGAACGTAAACAGGATCTATTGAACGGTCGGCTCCAAAGAGCGCTCTAGCGGTCTCAGTCTTGCCTGCACCTACAAGACCTGCTACTCCCACGACCTCTCCTTGTTTTACAGATAATGAAACGCTTTCACCTGTAGAGGGAACTCTGAAATCTTTTACTTCAAAAATGGTGTCTCCATGGTTTCTTGCCTCATCTTTGTTTGAAATTTCTTCTAGGACGTTTCCGAGCATTGCAGATATGATTTCTTCCTTCTGGCATAAATCCGTTTCTTTATGCAGAGAGACGTATCCATCTTTTAAAACAGTCACTTGATTGGAGAGTTCCAGCACTTCCGGTAGCCGGTGAGAAATATAAATAATTCCAACTCCGTCACGCTGTAGCCCGCGCAGAACATCAAATAAACGTTCGGCTTCTCTTAAACTTAATGGAGCAGTCGGTTCGTCAAGAATAATAAAAGACAGGTCACGCGACAGAGCTTTTGCAATTAATATTAATTGTTTTTCCGCTAAAGTACATTGAGAGACGGATATAGCAGGGTCCAGTTTCAGACCGACTCGCTGCAGAAGTGCAGAAGCTTTTTTGTTCCGCTGTCTCCATGAAAAAAAGGAGGGGCCATTAATAATGGCGTTCATCATTATGTTTTCAGCAACGCTTAAAGAAGAGACGAGAGCTGTATCCACTTCCTGTACGACCATTTCAATGCCGGCTTCTTTCGCATCAATAGGAGATTGAAAGTTTTGTTGTATTCCGTCTAAGAATATCGTACCTTCATTTTTTTCATAGTCTCCGGAAAGAATTTTCATAAGCGTACTTTTGCCAGCACCGTTCGCTCCTAGGAGAGCATGGACCTCGCCGCTTTTGACAGTGAAATCCACTCCTTTTAACACGTTCTGATCACCGAATGATTTTGTGATTTTACTTAAATGAAGTTCACTCATCATTTACTCGCCTCTTTTAATGTTTTCATCCAAGTGGACTTCGCTACATCAGATTTGCCCCAGCTCTCTACGTATTTGCCCATCTCGCTCATCGATACTTTTGAAGCGGGAAGTGTCTCTTTTTTAACTAAATGCGGCTGGACACTGTATACTTGCGGCGTTTCTTCACCTGCAACTTTTTGATAAAGAAAACGAACCTGCATCTTTCCGACATCAGCAGGGTCTGTGGCAGCGGTTGCTTTCCAAGGGCTGCCGTCAGCTTGCATCAGCTGAAGATCTTCATCGCTAAGGTCGATGCCATATACTTTTATTTCGTTCCGACCGGCCTGCTGAATAGCTCTTGTCGCTCCTTTGGCAAACTCATCCCATGGAGCAAAAACAGCATCGATATCTCCTTTGTT
Source organism: Bacillus sp. NEB1478 (assembly GCF_031582965.1). Classification (NCBI taxonomy): domain Bacteria; kingdom Bacillati; phylum Bacillota; class Bacilli; order Caryophanales; family Bacillaceae; genus Bacillus; species Bacillus sp. NEB1478. The sequence continues at coordinate 2,446,920 of NZ_CP134049.1, read as the reverse complement.
CGGATATTTTTGTAACAGAGCTTCCATTTGTGATTGAGTGTCTAATGCTGTATTCTGACTTGCATTTCCAAAGCGTGCGATTTCCTTAATATTTGGATAGCGCTTCTTAAATGCTTCATACATCACATTTCTCCGTTCCATTGGCGTAAAGCCACCAACCCAAACATATACAATCTTTCCCTTGCCATTTAAGTCTTGAGCCATTGTACGCAGTGAGTTCCAAGCGAGGCTATAGTCATCCTGATCGATGACAGTTACTCCAGGGATGTTAATATCACTGTCGAAAGCTACAACAGGAATTCCTTTTGCCACTGCTTTTTTAACACTAGGAGCTATGGCATCGGCACGGCCATGATCGATCAAGATTCCATCAACTTGTTGATTGATGGCGGTTTCCACATACGCAGCCATTTTAGATAAATCGTTGTCCGCATTATATACTTGAACGGAACCACCGAACTCTTCTACTTGTTTCTTAACACCGCTCACGTATTGAGAAGAGAAGGTGCCGATTGAAAATTGATTAATAGAAGCAATCTTTAATGGTTTCTGAAGCTGAGATGGAATTTCTTTGGATGATACATCCTTTGATTTGTTTGTGGGTTTCTCTGCGCTAACCGTTCTCGTCTCTGTTTTTTGAGCGACTGCGTCTTGTTCACTCGTGCAGCCAGTAAGAAGAAGAGAGGCAGTCACGATTCCGGCAGACAGTGCTTTCCATGATTTCAATTGGTTTCCTCCTCCTTAAGTTTTGATAGGGACTGAATATAGTTTCCTTCGACGATACCTTTTTCCGTAATGATCGCTGATATGTAATCAGCAGGAGTGACGTCAAATGCCGGATTAAAAACCTTGATTCCTTCTGGTGCAATACGGATACCGTTTAGGTGAGTGACTTCTTCTTCTGGCCGCTCCTCGATCGGGATTTCTTCACCGCTTTTTGTTTCCAAATCTAAAGTGGAGAGGGGGCAGGCGACGTAAAAAGGGATATTAAGCGCTTTAGCTTGTAACGCAAGTCCGAACGTTCCGATTTTATTGGCAGTATCTCCATTAGCGGCAACACGGTCACATCCTACAATTACAGCCTTAATATTCTTCGTTTTCAGCGTATGGGCTGCCATGTTGTCCGTGATCAGAGTCACGTCTATATCATTAGATTGAAGTTCCCAAGCGGTTAACCGGGATCCTTGCAGGACGGGTCGCGTTTCATTTGCATATACACTGAGATTCCATCCTTTTTCCTTTGCAAGATGAAAGGGTGCAAGTGCTGTCCCGTACTTACTTGTTGCGATGGCACCTGCATTGCAAATCGTCATTACTGAATCTCCGTCCTGAAGTAGAGATAGTGCGTATTCACCGATCTTGCGGCATGTATTTTCATCTTCTGTTTGAATATTTTTGGCTTCCTGCTCGATTCGTATTTTTGCGTCCTCGACAGATAGGGCACTTTGAGCGGAAGAAGTAACACGGTCAATCGCCCAGAAAAGGTTAACAGCTGTAGGACGGGAAGAGGCAAGATAATCACGCTGCTTAATCAGTTTTTCTAAAAATAAACTCAAGTTCGTTTCTTTTTCTGCATTACTCCAAAGAGTGAGTCCGAATGCAGCCGCAATTCCAATTGCTGGGGCACCGCGGACTTTTAGTTTTGAAATAGCTTCCCATACATGCTCGATTCTGGTTACGTTTAAGTAAACCGTGTTGTGTGGAAGCTGCTGTTGATCTAATAAAAGGAGGTGGTTGCCTCGATAGCGAACCGAAGCCACCCATTTATCTGTGACTGTCATTCCTTATGCACCTCTGATCCAATCTGTTAGTTGAGTAATCGATGTGAAATTTGATCGTTTCTTAATGAGCTGACTGCCAAGCTCCAGTGCTTTCTTTTTGTAAAACAGTTCTACTTCTTTGTTTTCGATAGAGTCTAAGTCAGCTACATGAGCAAGACCGATCGTCCGTCTGATTATTTCGCATCCTGCAAAACCTATACTGTCCTGGAATGTTTGCCGAATGAAATCTTTTAATACTCCACTCGTTTTTGAAAAGGGACCTTCCGCTTTTTCATGCCATAAATCCGAGAAAGTCTTTTCATACGTATCCCAAGTTTTTTGAATCGTTTCGAGTAAATAATTTTGCAATGCTTCACGGTTAAAAGGTTCTTTTGCATGTGCGTTTTGTGAAAGATAGTTCAGTGCCAAATTTGCCAAAAAATGGCCTAAATCAAATCCGGCAGGTCCGTAGAAAGCAAATTCAGGATCGATAATTTTTGTAGAATCTGCTGTTACAAAAATACTGCCTGTATGAAGATCACCGTGCAGCAGAACTTCAGATCGGGTTAAAAAAGAGTAGCGTAATTGTGATACGTTTCTTAAAAGTTCATTATCATTCCATAGCTTTTTGACATTGGTAGAAAGTTCATTAGGAAAATCGTTCGTGTCATGGTCGAAGAAAGGATCTGTAAACACGAGATCTTCTGTGATCTTACAAAGCTCGGGGTTGATAAATTTAGCAACTTGTTCTTTTTTCTTAAAAGGATGAAGATAAAAATCACTGGAATAAAATGCTGTGTTTGCTGTAAACGTTCCGATATCTTCAGCTAGCTGCGAATAGGTGTTTCCTTCAATCAATGCTTTTCTTAATATCGTATGGTCGGACAAATCCTCCATTACAGTCACTGCTAGAGTTCTATCTGTGTGATACACCTGAGGAACAAGATGGGGAACCGATTCACCTTTTGCCCGTAAAGCGTCACTTTCTATTCGTGCTCTGTCCAATGTAAGAGGCCAGCTTTCTCCTACAACCTTTGCATAAGGCAATGCCTGTTTTACGATCAATGATTTTTTTGTGGAAGGATGTTTAATATGAAACACGAGATTTAAGTTTCCATCGCCAATTTCATTTACTACTAATTCGTTTTCGTGTTCAGGTAGAAAATAATTTAAATCACGAATGACTTCTATCACGTTTAATTCAGTTAACGGTTCGTATGATCGCTCCAATTGGATACTCATTTCCGTTTCCCCCTTATATATTGAAATATAAAAAGCCCCTTTTCTATATAAGAAAAGAGGCTCGGAAAGGTATAGTCCCGTGCCTCTTATCTTAGCAAAACAAAAATGTTCTGCTGGAATTAGCACCGTGCCATACGCTTTAATTCATTCATTCAGCGGCTCCCCCTAAATTGCGGGCGCCCCATTTCACAATGGAATTACGGTCGGTTGCTGGGTTTCATCGGGCCATATCCCTCCACCTGCTCTTGATAAGAGACCTGTTATTCAATTAAAAGTACAAGGCGAAATAATATTCGCACAATTCATAATCGTTATACTACATCGATAATAAAAGGTTGTCAACCACATTTTTGGGAAAAGATTACGAATTAATACAAATCCACACGACGGTCATTTAATGCTGGAACCTTTGTGCGAACTTCATCAACGAGCGTTGATGAAAGGTCTGCAACTAAAATTTCTTCCTCTGTTTTTGAAGCTTCCGCAACGATCTCACCCCATGGATCTATAATCATCGACTGCCCGGCAAAGGTATTATTCGGATCACTTCCTATACGGTTGCAAGCAATGACATAACATTGGTTTTCAATGGCTCGCGCGATGAGCAAAGCCCGCCAATGAATCTCTCTCTGGATCGGCCATTGTGCAGGAACGAAAAGTACTTTTGCCCCATTTAAAAAAGGTTTGCGAATCCATTCAGGAAAGCGGATATCGTAGCAGATAACCCCTGCCGAAAGAATGCCATCCACCTTGAATAAACCAGTTGCATCTCCTGCTGAAATGTATTTTTCTTCATCCATCAGTGTAATGAGGTGGGCTTTTGAATAAGTTCCAATATGCTCTCCATTTCGGTTAAAGCTCATCATTGTATTGTAAACGGATTGCTCGTTTCTCATGGCAACAGAGCCGCCAATTATGTTGACCGCAAACTCTTTTGCAAGAGAGCTTAATAACTTCTTGGCTTTTTCGCCGTTATCATCGCTGATTACATCTAATCTGGTTAAATCATAACCGGTATCCCATAGCTCAGGAAGAACAATTGTATCTGGCTTATAAAGGTGTACTGTCTCACGTATCTTTTTTTCAATATGTTCATAGTTTAATTGCGGTTTGCCAAATTGAACATCCACTTGTATGCATGCAATTTTCATTGAATAACAACCCTCCATGGTAAAAAAAAGTCTTTACAGAATTTCCTTAAGCGTATAACATAACTCATTAGAATTTCAAGAACATTCAAATTAGACTGGAAGTGATTCTGTGAAACGTTTTGAACAGGCAGAGGTTTTGGGAAAGCTGCCGGAACAATTTTTTGCTAAGCTCGTAAAAAAAGTAACGGATTATGTGGATCAAGGTTATGATGTTATCAATCTTGGACAAGGTAATCCAGATCTGCCTACACCAAATCATATTGTTGACGCACTAAAAGAAGGGGCAGATCATTCGGGTTATCACAAGTATTCCCCTTTTCGCGGCTACCCGTTTTTAAAGCAGGCCGCTGTTGATTTTTATAAACGGGAATATGATGTTGATCTCGACCCTGATAAAGAAGTAGCTGTTCTTTTTGGAGGCAAAGTCGGACTTGTTGAACTTTCTCAATGCTATTTGAACGCTGATGAAGTTGCACTTGTTCCTGACCCAGGCTACCCGGATTACTGGTCAGGCATTGCAATGGCAGGAGCAAGAATGGAAACGATGCCACTCAAAAAAGAAAATGAATTTCTTCCTGACTATAAGAGCTTGGATGAAAGCGTGCTGAATGAAGCGAAACTCATGTTTTTAAACTATCCGAACAACCCGACTGCAGGTGTTGCTACAAAAGAATTTTTTGATGAAACTGTGAAGATCGCTAAAGACCACGATATTTTAGTTTGCCACGATTTTGCGTATGGTGCGATCGGATATGACGGGCAAAAGCCAGTAAGTTTCCTTCAGGCTGATGGTGCAAAGGATGTAGGAATCGAAATATATACATTATCTAAAACATACAATATGGCTGGGTGGCGTGTTGGTTTCGCGGTCGGAAATGAACAAGTCATTGAGTCAATCAATCTATTACAAGATCATTTTTACGTTAGTCTTTTTGGCGCTGTTCAGCATGCAGCGGCAGTTGCTTTAAATGGACCACAAGACTGCGTGGATGAACTCGTCCAAACTTACGAAAGGCGACGAAATGCATTTATCGGGCGGTTAAAAGAACACGGATGGAGTGTCCAGGCGCCAAAAGGATCCTTTTTCTGCTGGCTCCCAGTTCCTGATGGATTCACTTCAGAAACATTCGCTGATCATGTGTTAGATAAAACACATGTTGTCGTAGCACCGGGAATCGGGTTCGGAAAAGAAGGTGACCGATACGTACGGGTCGGGCTTCTTACTTCAGAAGAGCGGCTAATAGAAGCTGCAGACCGCATTGCAACGTTGCTATAAATTTTTTTGTTGACAGATCGTAATGACCCTGTCATAATCACATTTAACATTATATTCAAACAATTTGCACTCTTATTAAGAGCAGGTGGAGGGACTAGCCCGATGAAACCCGGCAACCATTCAGCTTATTTTTTATGCTGAAAACGGTGCTAATTCTTGCAGTCTATAAAAGGACTGAGAGATGAGAGGAAGCGTGGACTGTGATTTTTGGCGCCCCTTCCTTCTTGGATGGGGCTTTTTATTGTGTTTGATCATTGATAAGCGTCGAATCTCGTCGTCAGTTTTGTTTTCTCGGTGCTCATGTAGGAGGACTACATTCCGCGCCTCGAAACCTTCACTTTCTCGACCTTCTCGCTTCTAAATGATCAAACGATTGGAAGATCATTAATAAGCGTCGAATCTCGTCGTCAGTTTTGTTTTCTCGGTGCTCATGGAGGAGCCAATAAATGATTCCTAGACTTTCTTGCCTTTAAATGTTCAAAGGATGAAAAGTTTATAGCAAGTTTTGTGTTTGAAAGGAGTATAACAACGATGAGTAAAGTAACAGCGACATATTTGGTACATGATAAAAAAGGAAATTTGGAAAAGAAGGCTGAGGGGATCGCACTCGGTCTGACTGTAGGATCGTGGACAGATCTCCCGCAATTAGAACAAAATCAGCTGGAAAAACATAAAGGCACTGTAGAAAGTGTCGTGGTATTGGATGACGACAATAAAACAAATCAATTTTTAGGAAGCAAGCGTACAAAAGGATTAATTAAAATTTCATATCCTGCTGCCAATTTTTCACCGGATCTTCCGGCGATTTTAACGACTATTTTCGGGAAGCTGTCACTAGATGGTGAAATAAAGCTAGTAGATTTAGAGTTAGATAAGCATCTGGAGCAGCGTTTCCCAGGGCCGAAATACGGTATTGATGGTATCCGAAATATTCTCGGTGTTCACGACCGGCCGCTCGTTATGAGTATCTTTAAAGGAGTATTAGGCAAAGATATATCATTTTTTGAACAACAGCTTTACGAGCAAGCTTTAGGCGGTGTTGATCTTGTAAAAGATGATGAAATTCTTTTTGATAATCCGCTCACACCGTTTGATGACAGAATAAGAACGGCAAAAAAAGTGTTGCAGCAAGTTCAAGAACGAACAGGTGAAAAAACACTATACGCAGTTAACTTAACTGGACGTACGAGTGAACTGAGAGATAAAGCGAGGCTTGCAGCTGAGTTAGGTGCGAACGCTTTACTTTTCAACGTATTGTCGTATGGACCTGATGTTCTTCAAGAACTGGCAGAAGATAAAGAAATTCCGCTGCCGATTATGGCCCATCCAGCGTTATCAGGAGCAATTGGATCTTCATCCCTTTATGGAATTGGATATTCTGTTCTATTAGGAAAATTATTAAGATATGCTGGTGCAGATCTCGTCTTATTCCCAAGCCCATATGGAAGTGTTGCACTTGAACGCGGTGAGGCACTCGGTATAAGTGAAGCATTGACAACAGACAATATCAAGCTTGCAAAATCTTTTCCAGTACCATCAGCGGGAATTCATCCGGGACTGACACCTATTTTGTTCAAAGATTTTGGTGTCGATAGTGTGATTAATGCAGGTGGTGGAATACATGGCCACCCGGATGGAGCAGCTGGCGGTGCACGAGCTTTCAGGCAAGCGATCGATGCAGTCGTCAGAGGTGAAGACTTCGAGAAATATGCTGAACATCATCCTGAACTTTTAAAAGCATTAGAGCTTTGGGGAGGAGTGCCTGCTACATGACTAGCCAACCTGTGATTTTTTGTGATTTTGATGGAACGGTCACTGAAAAAGATAATATTGTTGCCATCATGGAGGAGTTCTCACCAGAAGGATGGCAGCCAATCGTGAACAATATCTTGAATGAGTCAATCTCGATTCGAGAAGGGGTAGGGAAGTTGTTTTCCAGAATATCAGCTAATAAACGGAATGATATTATCCAGTTTGTTCTAACCAGATCAAAGATAAGAGATGGTTTTGAGGAATTTATCAATTTTACAAAAAAAGAAAACATACCGCTTTACATTGTGAGCGGAGGGATCGACTTTTTTGTTCATCCTGTTTTGGAAAATAAGTTAGAGACAGAACACATCATCTGCAACGGCAGTATTTTCACAAAAGATTTTATTGAAATTACATGGCCGAATTCTTGTGATGAGCAATGCACGAATGATTGCGGCTGCTGCAAACCATCTGTCATTCGTAACTTAGAGGAAAAGCATCCTCATTCTCAAAAAATAGTAATCGGTGATTCAATAACAGACCTTCAAGCAGCCAAGTTAGCCGATGTTGTATTTGCCAGAGATTACTTAATAGAAAAATGTAAAGAAAATTCAATTCCGTATACGCCTTTTGAAACATTTTTTGATGTGATTCATGCTTTAGTGAAAAAGGAGGTAAGAAGTTGACGATACATGAAGAACGCTGGAATGAACTAGCTGATGTAAAGGACGAACTTGCTGCAAGAAACTGGTTTCCTGGAACAAGCGGCAACGTATCGATCAAAGTGTCTGACGATCCGCTTACGTTTTACGTTTCAGCAAGTGGAAAAGACAAAACAAAACGCACAGCTGAGGATTTTTTATTAGTAGATGGAGAAGGGAAAGCTGCAGAACAAACTTCACTAAAAGCTTCGGCGGAAACTGGTATTCATTGCGAGGTCTACAAACTAACGGATGCGTGCTGTTGTCTTCATGTCCATACCGTCGACAACAATCTTATTTCTGAGTTGTATGGAGATGCTGGGAAAATCACGTTTAAAGATCAAGAGCTAATCAAAGCATTTGGTATCTGGGAAGAAGACGGAAGCATTACAGTTCCAATCGTAAAAAATCATGCTGATTTGGAAATGCTGTCAAAGACTGTTGCTGAAGTCATCACACCAGAAACGAAAGCAGTCTTAATCCGAAACCATGGTATTACAGTGTGGGGAAGAAATGCTTTTGAAGCGAAAAAACATCTAGAGGCATTTGAATTTTTATTTTCTTATCAAATCAAGCTTCAGTCACTGGCTTTACTAAATAAAAAACATAAATTCAATTCATTTGGAGGGGTTAAATATGGCACATTTAAGATTTCATGATAACAATGAAAGAATTGAACCACAAAATGAGGTAGAGTCTTATTTAAATAGCCAAGGTGTTATTTATGAAAAGTGGAATATCGAAAAATTGCCAGAGAATCTTCGTGAAAACTATAACTTAACAGATGAAGAAAAAGCAGAAGTGATTCATACATTCCGCGGGGAGATTGATGACATTTCTAAACGAAGAGGTTATGTGACAGAAGATGTAATTTCCTTATCTGATGCTACGCCTAACCTGGATGAAATGTTGAAAAACTTTTTGGCAGAGCATCATCATACAGATGACGAAGTTCGTTTTATCGTATCAGGTCACGGGATTTTTGCGATCGAAGGTACGAACGGAAGATTTTTCGATGTAGAGCTTGAGCCTGGCGATCTAATCTCCGTACCAGAAAATTACCGTCATTATTTTACACTGCAAGAAGACAGAAAAGTTGTTGCCGTCCGCATTTTTAAAGCAAAAGAAGGATGGGTTCCAATCTATGATAAAGAACCTCAGGAAGTAAAATAGCTAAATGGTAAAAACAGCCCGCTGAAAATTTCAGCAGGGCTGTTTTTACGAGCGGAACCAGATAAATATGCGCGCCATACGGAAAATATGCGCGCCATTCCCTATATAAAACAAAAACACCGGTCGCCTGGTGTTTTTTTATTGTTGCTGTTCTTTTCTCAGTTTTATTAGTCGATACGTATGAAGTACGATGACTTTCAAAACCGCGTACACAGGAACTGCAAGAATCAATCCAAGCAAACCGCCAAGGCTTCCAGCAACGAGCAAGATCGAGATAATCGTAAGCGGGTGAATATCGAGCTTTTTCCCCATTACTTGCGGAGAAATCAAGTTACCCTCTATCTGCTGTGCAATCACCATAATTATAAGTACTTTAATGACCATTGCAGGAGAGTCAACTACAGCAACTATAAGAGCCGGTACGACTCCAATAATGGGTCCTAAAAAAGGTATGACGTTCGTAAACATGGCAATAATCGCTAGGATCAAAGAATATTCAATTCCGATGATCAAATAACCGATATAAAGCATCGTTCCTACACATACACTTACAAGAATCTGACCTTGGATGTATGAACTTAACGCAATGTCCATGTCTTTTAAAATTTTCCAGCCATTGTTGCGCTGTCTTTCAGGCAATGTCTGCAGTACCATCTGCGGTGCTTTCTCGCCTTCTTTTAACATGTAGTACAAAATGAAAGGAACCGTAACAAAAATCATAATAATGTTCGTGATTATTCCAATGAAGTTCGCGATGTTTGTTCCAATGGTCTGTACACTGTGTGATAAGTAAGAAGATATCTTATCTGAGATTTCTTTTACATCGAATTGATCGCTTTCCTGAAAACGATTTACCCATTCGTTTTGCTGAAGATCATTTAATTTTCCACGAATCGAATCAATGAGAGCAGGAGTATTTTCGATTAGATTGCTTACTTGTCTCTGCAAGATCGGTCCGATTGAATAAAACAGTAATACGAACAAACCGATCGCAAGCAAATAAATTAGCAAAATTGAAATAACTTTAGGAACTCTCCTTTTATGAAGAAACTGCACGATAGGACGGAATAGATAGTACAAAACGCCGCCCAGTAAAAAAGGGAAAAATAATGTTTGTACAAGGACCACTACTGGTCGGAAGATAAAATCAATCTTTGTTCCTACTAAAATGACAAGAAAAATAAGCAGCAATCCGTAACCAAAACGAAAAAACTTTGACTGTGGCATCCCAAAACCCCTTGTATTCTCAAAATATAGATACATTATACACAGGATGGAAGAACTTACACAAATATTAGTTGAACACTGGTACAAGAAGGAAAGCATATGATAAGTAAATGGGCAAATGTATTCGACTTGCAGTTTGAAGAGAGAAAGGATGAAACCAATGTGCGGAATAACAGGTTGGGCAGATTGGAATCGAAACCTCAATGGAGAGAAAAATATACTGATTAAAATGGCAACACCATTATCTAAACGCGGACCTGATGCTTTGAATGTATGGAGTACGATTCATGCGGGGTTTGGCCATGCACGTCTTGCAGTAGTTGATATCGAAGGCGGAGTTCAGCCGATGACCAGATACAAAAACGACAAGACGTATACCCTTTGCTACAACGGAGAGCTGTATAATACGGAAGATATTCGAAAAGAACTACTGAAAAGAGGGTATAGGTTTGAAGGTCATTCAGATACAGAAGTGCTCCTTGTCTCGTACATGGAATGGGGAGAAGCCTGTATTGAAAAATTTAATGGAATCTTTGCGTTTGCGATATGGGACGAAGAAAAAGAAAGCCTGTTTTTAGTTCGTGACCGATTAGGAGTGAAACCTTTCTTTTATTATGAAGGCGGCGGGACATTGCTTTTTGGTTCAGAAATGAAAGCCATTCTCTCACATCCAGATATTAAAGCAGAAGTCGATCGTGAAGGCTTGCAAGAAGTTTTTGGGCTAGGACCATCGAGAACACCAGGTAATGGTGTTTATAATGGAATCAAAGAGCTGCGTCCTGCACACGCGGCAACATATACGAAAAATGGTTTAAAAATATGGCGCTATTGGAATGTTGAGAGCAAACCGCATCAAGATTCTTTAGCAGATACGATTGAAAATGTAAGGTTTCTTGTAAATGACGCCGTAACACGTCAGCTTGTCGCAGATGTACCGGTTTGCACATTTTTATCTGGCGGAGTCGATTCGAGCGCAATAACAGCCATTGCGGCTAAATATTTTCAAGAAGAAAATAAAGGTGAACTTCATACATTCAGTGTTGATTATGTTGATAATGAAAAATATTTTAAAGCGAGTGACTACCAGCCGAACTCAGATGCGCCATGGATAGAAAAAATGGTGGAGGCAACAGGTTCTGTTCATCATCGCTGTGTCATTGATAACGAACTGCTGATCAACCATCTTCGTGAAGCTGTAACCGTTCGTGATCTGCCTGGCATGGCAGACGTCGACTCTTCACTTCTATGGTTTTGCCGTCAGATCAAACCGCAGTCAACAGTTGCTTTGTCAGGTGAATGTGCAGATGAGATTTTTGGAGGATATCCATGGTTTCATAAAGAGGAACTTATGAATCGGGCAATGTTTCCATGGATGCGTTCAACGGAAGCAAGGCAAAACCTACTACACGATTCATGGGCAAGAAAATTAAATCTATCATCATATGTTCAGCAGCGATATGAAGAAACAATAAATGAAACACCTGTATCAGATGGCGAATCAAAATTAGAAGCAAGAAGACGAGAAATCTTTTACTTAAACATGCTCTGGTTTATGACAACGCTATTAGACCGGAAAGACCGCATGAGCATGGGAGCCAGCTTGGAAGTTCGAGTACCTTTTGCAGATCATAGAATCGTAGAATATGCGTGGAACATCCCTTGGGAAATGAAAATGCTTGGGGGCAGGGAAAAGGGAATTCTTCGTAAAGCTTTAACCGGAATTCTGCCTGATGATGTATTGTACCGAAAAAAAAGCCCTTATCCAAAAACATTCCATCCGGAGTATACAAACGGCGTAAAAGATTGGCTGCAGAACATCGTGAACAAGAAAAGCTCTCCGTTGTTTGAAATACTGAACCGAAATAAAGTTCAAGAAATTATCGATACGAACGGAGAAACATTTAAAGAACCATGGTTTGGCCAGTTAATGACCGGACCTCAGCTCATGGCGCATTTAGCACAGATCGACAGCTGGCTGACAGATTATAATGTAAACATAATAGATTAATTCAAAAAAATGATTTAGAAGGTATTATTCTATTATCCTTTTAAGTCATTTTTACTTTTAGACGGCATATCCAAAAACTGAAAGACTGATTTGATAGTTAATGGCGAAAGTAAAGAGTTTAAGGATGAAAACCCACTTTTTCAGTGGAATCGTGTAACAGAAAAAAGAATATGTTTTGTAAAACAAACAAGAGCTGATCCTAGTGCGGCAAGCACACTTTTAAATCAGCTCTTAATCATTCGTCAAGCAGTTGCTTCACTTTTAACCAAATGTTTTTTCTGCCAGCCTCGTTTTCGCCATCTCCATAACATAAAGAGACCGCGCAGCCATTCATCCGCCGCAAAGGCTATCCAGATTCCAGTCAAACCAAGTTCGAACACAATTCCAAGCAAATATGCCAGCGAAACACTCACTCCCCACATCGAAATGATACCCATCATAATCGGGAAATTCACGTCTCCAGCTGCTCTTAAACTAGAAATAATGACAAGGTTAAAAGAACGGCCAGGCTCAAGTAACAGTGTTAAATATAATAACTTCGTGCCTTCATTCAAAATTTCCGGGTTATCCGTAAAAATGGACAATAGAGGTTTTGCAAAAAGAGATGCCACACCAGCCATCAAGAAGCTGATGATCATCGCGTAAGTCTGACTTCGCAAACAGGTTTTATATGCTTTGTCATAAGATTTTGCCCCGATTAAGTGTCCGATTATGATCTGTGTACCTTGACCAATAGCAACTGCGAACAGAAAAATGAACATCATAATGTTAAACGTATACACTTTTGTCGTCAGAGCAGTCGTACCTAACATCGTAATAAAAAAAGTCACGACCATTTGCGAACCGCTGTAAGAAAGGTGTTCGCCAGCAGAAGGAAGACCGATTTTTAGTACACTTTTAATATGAATCGGGAATAATTTGAATGATTGCTTAAAAGGTAATGGAAACGGAGAACGTTTAACTAACAAGAACAAAATAACGAGCAGTCCTAGAAAACGGCTGAAAGAAGTCGATATGGCTACTCCCTCTACACCTAAAACAGGAAAGCCGAACGCCCCAAAAATAAATAAATAGTTACCGATCACGTTCAATATGTTCATACCGATCGTGACAAACATCGCATCTTTCGTAAAACCATTACTGCGGATTGCAGCTCCTGCAGACATGATGACAGATTCAATAAAAACAAAACCGCCTACAATCAGCAAATAACTAGACGCTTCTTCCATCAGTTCAGGAGGGGTATTCATCCATTTTAAGAATAAGTCTCCCCAAATGACTAAAACGGCACTAATTACTATACCAAAAATTAAATTTCCAAGTAATGCGACAACAGCTACTTCTGCTGCTGTTTTCTGAAGCTTCGCCCCGAGTGATTGAGCAATAACAACTGTAGCCCCTGTTGCTACAAAACCGAACATAACGATCACGATTGATAATAGCTGATTAGTAAGACCGACAGCTGCAACGGAATGATCTGAGTACTGACTGAGCATGAGGGTATCTGCATTGCCCATCAGCATGTGAAGCATAATGTCTATGAAAATGGGCCACGTAATGGCAAAAAGGGAAAGCTTGACTGCTTTATTTCCTTTCATGTAAATCCCTCTCCATCTATGGATTGAAATGTATTTTCCTATTGTACAATAAATTGATTGTTATGAAATGAAAACCCCCTACTTTTTTTACAGTAAGGGGAAGTTTTATTTACAGTTTTCTATAGATGCTGAAGCCATAAGCTGGTAATGATCGTGAATAATCCCCACCAAAAATCAATTCGTAATTTTTCGGGATATCAAATGCAGGTTCAGCTTCCTCTTCATCTGCATTTAATAATATGAGCATGCTATCTTCATTAGACGCTCTTTCATACACGATTGAATGACCTTCAGCATACAAGAAATTCAACGATCCTTCATTAGCTAAAACAGAATATTTCTTACGAAGCGAAAGAAGACTTTGAACGTGTTCAAATAAATCAAGATCTTGTTTTTCTACGTTCCACTCCATACATGCTCTGCAGCCAGGATCTCTCATACCGCTCATTCCTATTTCATCACCATAATAAATACAAGGCGTTCCTTTAAACGTCAGCATCAGTAGAAAGAGCTGCTTTAATTTATCCTTGTTGTCATGGCAAAATGTTAATGGACGGGCTGTATCATGTGATCCTAGCAAATTAAAAGCCACTTCATTCACATTTTCGGGATACATATTCATTACAGCTGTAATTTTTTCTGAAAAGGTTTTTGCATCGATCTTCTCTTTTGCTACAAAATCAAGGACCGCATCTGTAAAAGGATAGTTCATGACTGCATCAAACTGGTCTCCTTGAAGCCAGCCGATTGAGTCATGCCAGATCTCTCCGAGTATATACGCTTCTGGCTTAACGGACTTTACCGTTTTTCTAAAGTCTCTCCAAAAAGAGTGGTCAACTTCATTTGCCACATCAAGTCTCCAGCCATCGATATCAAATTCTTCAATCCAGTATCGTGCGACTTTCAGTAAATACTCTCGAACTTCAGGATGCTCGGTGTTTAGCTTAGGCATCGTTTTTTCAAATGCAAACGTATCATAATTTGGACGAGGTTCAGTCTGAATAGGGAACTGATGAAGATAGAACCAATCTTTATAACGGGAGTTTTCTTCATTTGCCAGCACATCTTGAAAAGGCTCGAAATAGAATCCGCTATGATTAAATACTGCATCCAACATCACTTTAATGCCGTTTTCGTGACAAACCTTTACTAATTTTTTAAATGTTTCTTTATCCCCAAATTGAGGATCAATTTCTAAATAATTAATCGTGTCATATTTGTGATTGGATTTAGCCTTAAAAATAGGAGTGAAGTAAATTCCTGTTATTCCAAGCTTAACTAGATAATCAATGTGATCGATGACACCTTGAAAATCTCCTCCAAAAAAATTATTAGGTTTAGGTTCCTCACTGCCCCAAGGGAGCGCGCCATCTGGATCAATACTTGTATCACCATTTGCAAACCGTTCGGGAAAAATTTGATACCAAACCGTATCTTTTACCCAAGATGGTGCACGGAATACATCGATTGCATTTAGAAAAGGAAAACAAAAATAATAGGCTGTATCATCTAAAGGTGGATCTTGATAAAAGCCTTTTTCGGTATAACAAACAGTTTCATTGTTGCTTTCCAGAATAAATCCGTAACGTAATCGGCGGTGAGGTGGTTTTATATCAATAAAATAATAGTCAAACCATTCATCGGTTCCGCTTAATTGCATAGGAGCAAGTGAAGTTTGCCACCCATCTTTTGTCCAGTCGTATGGATCGCCATATAATAAAGACGCTTTTTGAACATCACCTTTTTTCGTCCTAATTCGGATATGAAGTGTCTGATCGTCATACGCATAAGCAAAACTGTTGCCTGGTCTGTGATAAATCGCTTCTTTTAACATCGAATATACTCTCCCTTCAACTAAAAAGAGGGCACAACCTAATCGAACTTAGGTTGTACCCCCACAAGTGTACATTGCCTTCAAATTGTTAATGGTTGTAGTATAAACAGTTCAATTGTTTAAATCAAGAAAAATGAAAGCGAATTCAAAAAAAGTTAAAAAACTATTGTAAAAATTCAACAGGGAGGTATAATGAAATTGAGCAATCAATGCAATCGTTTTCATAAACGACAAAAAAGTACATATTTCAGTTGGGATTTATTTTTTTGATCCATTGTGCAAACGTTTGTATGCTTTTGATTTTTTATATTTAATGGGGGGTACATTCATGAAAAAGTTATTAGCATTGCCTTTAACTTTTGCTCTTGCTGCAAGTGCTCTAGCTGCTTGCGGACCGCAAGATGACGACAAGTCAACAGGCGGGAAAGAAGCTGCTGGTGACAAACCAGATAAGCTAGTTATTTGGGAAGACCAAGAAAAAGGTGTTGGAACAACGGATGCTATTAAGAAATTCGAAGAGAAATACGGCATTAAAGTTGAACTAAAAGAAATTCCAATGCTAGATCAGCAAGAAAAGCTTCGTCTTGACGGACCAGCTAAAAAAGGACCAGATATTATTACAACTCCACACGATCGTATTGGACCTTTAGCAATTGAAGGTTTAATCACACCGATCGAAGTGGCTGATGATACTACAAAACTTTACACAGATTCTTCTATTAATGCACTAACTTACGATGGAAAACTTTATGGTCTTCCAAAATCAACTGAAACACCAGTATTTATCTACAACAAGAAGCTTATGGATAAAGCTCCTGAGTCTTTAGATGATTTACTTGCTTTCTCGAAAGGTGACAAAGGCGGAGCTCAATACGGTTACTTAGCTAACTGGACAGATTTCTACTTTGCTCATGGAATTCTTTCAGGTTTTGGTGGATACGTATTTAAAGATGACAACGGCAGTCTAGATCCTAAAGATGTTGGACTTGCTAACGAAGGTGCTGTTAAAGGTCTAGAATACATCAATAGCTGGTACAACGACGGATTATTCCCTAAAGGAATCATCGGTGAAAAAGCTGGATCGACAATTGATGGGTTGTTTACTGAAGGTAAAGCTGCATCTGTAATGAATGGTCCATGGTCTTTCCAAGGTTATAAAGATGCTGGTATTGACATCGGTGTTGCTCCTATGCCTAAACTTCCAAATGGTGAGTATGTGAAAACATTCATCGGAGTTAAAGGATATAACGTAAGTGCATTCTCTGCAAACAAAGAATGGGCTACAAAGCTTGTTGAATTCATCACGAACGAAGAAAGTGCAAAAGCTCGTTATGAAAAAACAGCGGAGATTCCACCAGTTGTATCTCTAATGAAGGATCCAATTATTGCAGATAACGAAGCAGCAAAAGCAGTAGCTGTTCAATCTGAACGTGGTGTTCCAATGCCTAACATTCCTGAAATGTCAGAAGTTTGGGCTCCAGCTGCTAATGCACTTCAATTAGCTGCAACAGGAAAATCTAAGCCTCAAGCTGCATTAGAAAGTGCAGTTAAAACAATTAACGATAACATTAAAGCTAACCACAGCAAATAATAATGGATTTATTGAAAGCGGTACCCAGCGTTGCCGGGTACTGCTTTCTCTCACTTAAGGTGTTTGTTGGAAAGGTTTTGCTGGTAAGGGTCCTGAAATCTTTCGAACAAAACACCAAAACTAATGTGAGATATAGAAAGGAGAACCCTGAAATGACATATCGTAAGACGGCAGCTCTTCTGTCCATTATTCCAGGAATTGGCCAGTTTTTTAATAAACAATGGGTAAAAGGAATTGCATTTTTATTTTTGGCAGCATGTTATGTAATCGCTTTTTCAGATTTTCTAAACATCGGTCTTTGGGGAATCGTTACGCTTGGTACTGAAGTTCCGCGTGACCACTCAATTTTTCTACTTGTACAAGGTGTTATTTCTTTGCTTGTCGTTGCAATAGGTATCGGGTTTTATGTATTTAATATTTATGATGCTTATCAAAATGGCAAAAAGCGTGATATGGGATTAACACTGAACACTTTAAGAGAACAATATCACAATGTAGTAGATAAAGGCTTTCCGTATTTATTGATTGGACCTGGATTCTTATTATTATTGTTCGTCGTTATTTTTCCGATCATTTTCATGCTTCTTTTATCTTTTACAAACTATGATTTATATCATTCACCGCCTGCTAAATTAGTAGACTGGGTAGGTTTGCAAACATTTACTCAAATCTTCTCACTAGATATTTGGCGTGAAACATTTGTATCCGTATTTGCATGGACGATTATTTGGACGTTTACAGCTACGACATTGCAAGTTGCGATCGGGATTCTTCTTGCCGTAATTATTAACCAACCAGATTTGCGGTTTAAAGGGGTTATCCGTACATTATTAATTCTTCCTTGGGCAGTGCCAGCGTTCGTTTCAATCCTGATCTTTAGCGGATTGTTCAATGATACGTTCGGCGCAATTAATACTGATATTTTAGGAGCTCTTGGAATCGATCCCATACCCTGGATGACAGATCCGTTCTTCACAAAGATTGCATTGATAATGATTCAGTCGTGGTTAGGTTTTCCTTTTATTATGGCTATGACTACAGGTGTACTTCAATCTATTCCGGGTGAATTATATGAAGCCGCGACTGTTGATGGTGCTTCTACGCTGGATAAATTCAGAAAAATTACGCTTCCTATGATTCTATTTGCAATTGCACCAATATTAATCACACAATACACATTCAATTTTAATAACTTTAACGTCATTTACTTGTTTAATAACGGTGGTCCAGCAGTGCCTGATCAAAATGCAGGCGGTACTGATATTTTGATTTCATGGATCTACAACTTAACGATGACGTCTGCTCAATATAGTAAAGCAGCAGCGGTAACCGTAATGCTTTCCATTATTATTATTACAGTTGCTCTTTGGCAATTTAGAAAAACAAAAGCATTTAAGGATGAAGGGATGATTTAATATGAGTATAAAAAAAGCAAAATTTATCCGTTTAACTTTATCCTATCTAGTTCTTATGATTGCCATTGCTGTTGTCATTTATCCAGTACTTTGGGTTGTCGGTTCATCACTCAATCCAGGCAACAGTTTATCAAGCTCTACAATCATTCCTACAAATGCCACATTGGCTCACTACAAAAAGCTATTTGCTGAAACCGAGTATTTAACGTGGTATTGGAATACATTAAAAATCTGTTTCTGTACGATGGTTCTATCTGTTATCTTTATTGGGCTCACAGGCTATGCTTTTTCAAGATATAGATTCGTTGGACGTAAAAACGGCTTGATGACATTCTTAATCTTGCAGATGATTCCACAGTTCGTTGCGATTCTAGCAATCTATATTCTAGCGAATCAAGTTGGTCTTTTGGATACACATCTTGCATTAATTCTTGTATATGTTGGTGGAAGTATTCCAATGAACACATGGCTTGCTAAAGGATACTACGATACGATTCCGAAAGAATTGGATGAGTCAGCACGTATAGATGGTGCAGGACACTTCCGTATTTTTTGGCAGATTATTTTGCCTCTTTCAAAACCAATACTGGCTGTTATCGCACTATTTACCTTTATCGGACCGTTCGGAGATTTTATCTTAGCTTCAATCTTGATCAGTTCAGATGAAAAGCAAACACTTGCTGTTGGATTGTTTAACATGATTTCTAATAAATTCGGTAATAATTTTACACTTTTTGCGGCAGGTTCCGTTTTAGTTGCAATTCCAATCGGGCTTTTATTCCTGTCACTGCAGCGTTTCTTCATCTCTGGGTTAACAGCTGGAGGTACAAAAGGATAAGTAGTCATCAAGGAGGAACGGCGATGGGCAAAAGAATGATTCTCTTGGCTGTCTCGTTTCTTCTTTTTTTATCTGTACAGAATAAAGCGTTTGCAGAAAAAAAGGAAGAACGGACATGGAAAGATGAAAACATTTATTTTATAATGATTGACCGGTTTAATAATGGTGATAAAGAGAATGACTTTGAAGCAGATCCTAATGATCCAACCGCTTATCAAGGCGGGGATTTTAAAGGGATTATGGACAAACTGGATTATTTAAAAAGCTTAGGTGTTACAGCAATTTGGATGACGCCGGTCGTGAAAAACGAACCAAAAGGCTATCATGGGTATTGGACGGAAGATTTTTTTGAAACAGAAGAACATTTCGGAACGAAAGAAGAACTGAAACAGCTCGTTAAAGAATCACATGACAGAGGTATTAAAATTATTCTGGATTTCGTTGTGAACCATACGGGCTATAATCATCCGTGGCTGCAAGACCCCAGCAAAAAGAATTGGTTTCATCCTGAGTTGGAAATTACAAATTGGGATGACCAGAAAAATGTTGAGAACGGATGGCTGGCAGGTTTGCCAGATCTGAACACAGAAAATCCTGCTACGAGAAAGTACTTGCTGGATGCTGCACAATATTGGATTAAAGAAACTGATATTGATGGCTACAGATTAGATACGGTAAAGCATGTACCAAAAGATTTCTGGAAAGAATTTTCTCGGAAAGTGCAGGAAACGAAGCCGGATTTTTATTTGATAGGCGAAGTATGGCACAATGATCCAAGATATATTGCAGAGTACAACAAAGCAGGGATCCAGTCTTTTGTAGATTATCCTTTATTCAATGAAATGGTTAAAGCTTTCAGAGAAAGCGGACAGTCTCTTTCTGAACTGCAATCAGTATGGGAACGAAACAAATATTATTACAACGACCCTTATACATTGGGTAACTTTATTGATAATCATGACAATATTCGATTTGTCCGAGAAGCGCTGCTTAAACAGGAAAATCCTGAAAAAAGGCTAAAACTAGCGCTCACATATTTGTATACTGCACCTGGAATTCCTATTTTGTATCAAGGTACAGAGCATATGATGGATGGGGCACAAGATCCTGATAACCGCAAAATGACGGACTTTAATCAAAACAAGAATATCGAAACATTCACTGCATCACTGGCAAATCTTCGTCAAAAGTACACCGCACTAAGACGAGGTGACCAGAAAATGATAGTAGATGATGGTGCAATAGCTGTATTTAAAAGAAAATACAAAAATGAAACCATTTATGTCGTTTATAACAACGATAAAAAGAAACACACAATAAACTTTTCAGAAAAAGATTTGAAACAGCATAAACTTTTAAATTTATTAAAAGATGAAGAAATAAACGTGAATGATAATAAAGTCTCTATTGAAATGAAGGGTGAAACAGCACAAGTTTTTATTTTAAGAGAAAGTAAAATGAACACGATGTTGTATGTTGGAATCGGACTGGTTCTTATATTTGTTCTCTTTTTATACCTTTTTTTCAAGAGCAAAAAGAAAAGTTCGTAACACTTTACAAACTTTACCAAAAACCATTTCTTTTTTTCTTGTGATTCTATACAATTATGAATGGATTTAGTAAGCGTATACAATGGTGTTTATGAGTAAATAAGGATTTTGAAAGGGGGTCTCATAAATGTCAGTTACCATTAAAGACGTAGCAAAATTAGCAGACGTTGCTCCTTCAACTGTTTCGCGTGTCATTGCCAACAATCCGCGAATATCAGAAAAGACAAAGAGAAAAGTGAAAGAGGCAATGGACTATCTCGGTTATCATCCGAATTTTAATGCAAGGAGTCTTGCGAACAGATCTACGCAGGCGATTGGACTTGTTATGCCAAGTTCAGCAGATAAGACGATGCAGAATCCATTTTTTCCAGAAGTCATTCGGGGCATTAGTACCATGGCCCATGAACAGGAATATGCATTATACATGTCTACAGGAAACACAGAGGAAGAGATCTTTGAAGGTGTAGTCCGCATGGTGCAAGGCCGCCGAGTAGATGGAATCGTGATGCTATATTCTCGTGTGGATGACAACATCATGTCATATTTGCAAGAACAAAACTTTCCCTTCACGGTTATAGGCAAGCCATTTAAAAACGCTGAAAATATTACGCATATTGATAACGATAATTTTAAAGCGGCAGAGGAAATGACTGAGTATTTGCTTTCATTGGGACATGAACGGATTGGTTTTGTTGGAGGTAATTTGAACTTAGTTGTAACCATTGACAGATTGTTAGGTTATGAAAAAGCCATACGAAAAGCTAATATGCCATTAAATGATGAATACATCGTTCATGAAGAGTTTTTAAAAGAGGGCGGACAGGAAGCGATTAAAGAATTGTTGGCCTTAGATAATCCTCCTTCTGCATTAATTGTAATGGATGATTTAATGTCGTTTGGTATTCTGCATACGTTAAATGAGCTTGGTCTTGGTGTACCAGAAGATATTTCGATCGTTAGTTTTAACAATGTAATGTTATCTGAGTTATCCTCACCATCCTTAACGTCAGTAGATATCAACATTTTTCAATTAGGATATGAAGCGGCTAAAGGTTTATTAGATTGTATTCAAAGTCCTAAGCATAATCCTAAGCGTGTCACAGTGCCATATAAACTTGTAAAACGCCAATCATGCGGTAAGTTCTAATAATAAGGCTGTTTTCGTATCCATTGTGGCTCTTAGAAGTTGATTACCACTCCAGGTAGCTCGCTTTCCTCGGAGCGTACGGTGAGCCACCGTGGCGCTTTGCACCTGCGGGGTCCCACCTGTCACACTGATCCCGAGGAGTCTCGCACCTTGCACTCCAATCTACTTTTCAATGAAGAATGATTACTAAAATAACCAAAAAGCAACAATTGTTTAGAAAGCAGCCTAATAAAAAGCCTTTAGCGGTACAGATCTGAAAATCTACTCGCTAGAGGCTTTTTTCTTTGAGAGCCTTGATTATATGAAGTATTGGCTGTGTATCTTTTGCAGTAAAAAAGGATTCAAATGGATTTCCTTTTTCCTTAATTCTTTGTTCCATAACGGGCATTGGGAATAATTCTGGCTTTAAAGTTCTAGACACTTCTTCCCAAAATAAAGGGGCTGCTATTAATGCATCTTCATTTCCTCTAACAGAATAGGGTGCGATAATGGTTTTCCCTTCAGCATGTTGAATATAATCAATATAGCATTTATTACCTCGGTTCTTTTTCAATCGTTCAATTGTAAACCATCGGGGTTCCCGTTCAATCAAATAGTGAGCTAAAAATTCTGTAAATAGACGTGTATCTTCAAAAGATATTTGATTGTCTGGAAGCGGAATGTAGATTTGCATTCCTTTATTACCGCTCGTTTTGACAAATGTCTTTAAGTGAAGATTATCGCAGACTTCTTTAATCATTAAAGCCGCTTCAACAGATAATATAAAATCATTTCTAGACGGAGGATCGAGATCCATAACGATTTCTGAAGGGAACGATGCTTCGGCTAAGCGGAATGGGATATGAAATTCAAAAGCAAGCTGATTGCCTAACCAGATTAAGGTCTGAAGGTTATTGCAGACAATATAGTCAATGTCTTCTTGGCGAATCGTTGATACAAACTCAGGTGCATAATCAGGACAGTTTTTTTGATAAAAACGTTCCTCGCCGACTCCATGCGGATAACGGATTACTGTTAACGCTCTGTTTCTTAAAAACGGGAGGATATAAGGAGCAATTTGAGTTAAGTAATTAATATATTCAATTTTGTTCAAATCCACTTTTGGCCACAAAGGTTTATCAGGGCTCGTAATCGTTACAAGATCACCATTAATTTGTACATTTAATTGTTCTTTTGCAGGCTTTCCCATGTACAATCCTCCCACTTCACATCAAACCGAAACCTTATAAAACGCGGTTGTCTTAGTTGCTCTTTGTACAATTCCAAAAAGGAAAGTTCAACGCATATAGAAGGTTTTATCTCGATAAACGAACCTCTTCGCGCACTTTGATTTTTTTTCACGATTTGAACTAATGCTTCTTTCTCTTCATCTGTAATCCCATGAGCAAACAATCCGATGAAAGTAACGATTTTTTCTTTTAAAATTCCTACATGAAAGAATCCATTTTCGGTATCAAGTCCAAGAAGAAAAAATGTTCCCATTTTAAGGTTTTTTACTTTGATCCAAGAAGGAGTTCTAGCAGCTGTTGACCATTTACTCATTGTCTTTTTCGCTACGATTCCTTCACCATGATGATTTACAACCAGCTCTTGTATATGACTTAAGTCGGTTGTAAATGGAATG
The DNA here is from genome assembly GCF_031582965.1 of Bacillus sp. NEB1478. NCBI lineage: Bacteria > Bacillati > Bacillota > Bacilli > Caryophanales > Bacillaceae > Bacillus > Bacillus sp. NEB1478. Next base: position 2,423,033 of record NZ_CP134049.1, on the reverse strand, counting down.
TAATTGAATGGGGAATCAATCGATATTTCTTTAGCAGGTATATCCATTTCACCAAAAATCTTGATCAATACTTCTTTTCTTCTCAAAAAAGGTTCATTACAAATGTTTTTTCCGGTTATCGTAAGAAGGTCAAACGCACAAAAAGATGAAGGGAATGCGGAAGAGGCGTGTTTGATTTTTGCACGGGATTTGAGTCTTCCTCTTTTTTGAACCAGTTCAAAACTGGCTTTGAATGGATTTTCCAAAATGCATAATTCTCCATCAATTAAGAATGGGAAATAAGGTGATAATTTTTTTGTATAAACAGATAGAAATGCAGGGATTTCAGGGAAAATTTCATGTAAAGGATGGCCATTTCTTGATGTCATGATAATCGTATTCTCATCCCAATAAAGCAGACACCGAAATCCATCATATTTTACTTCATAAACCCAATTTACTCCGACTGGCAGTGTTTCCGCTAAAGTGGGGAGCATTGGTTTTAAAAAATGCTGTTTCATTAAGAGCTAGATGCTTTCTTTTTGTTCGTTGATTTTTTCTTTTTGGTACTCTTTTCTGAAGCTTCTTGTTGTTCTTTCGTCTCTTTTCCTTTTGTTTCTTCTCTTTTTGTGTCTTTTTCTTTCCCTTTACTTTCATTGATCGAAGCTTGCAGTGCTTCCATTAAATCCACAACATTCGATTTCGGTTTTTCTTTAGAGATTTTAACTTCATTGCCAGAAATTTTTGTATGGATTAGTTCAAGAACAGCTTCTCGGTATTCATCTTCATATTTTTCCGGTTCAAATGGCGCGGTTAACTGTTCAATAAGCTGCTTAGCCATGTCCAGCTCTTTATCATTAAGAGATACTTCGTCAGTTAAGCCTGGAACATGGTCTACGTTTCGTACTTCATCCGGATAAAAAATCGTTTCCAGAACTAAGCCGTTTTTATAAACGCGAACCGCTGCCAAATGTTCTTTAGAGCGAAGAGTAAATTTTGCTAATCCGATTTTCCCGGTGTCTTCCATAGCTTTTTTTAGAAGAGCAAAGGATTTTGTTCCGTTTTCTCCAGGACCAATAAAATAAGAACGGTTATAGAAGATAGGATCAATTTCTTCTAATTGTATAAAATCAATAATCTCTATGGATTTATCTGAGACACCAGCAAGTTCGTCAAGTTCCTCTTTTTCGACTACAACAAATTTGCCAGGTTCATATTCATATCCTTTTACGATTTCTTTTGCGTCAACTGTTTCCTCACATGAAGGACAAATCTTTTCATATTGAACAGGAGTATGACATTTTTCGTGTAAATATCTCATTTTAATGTCTTTGTTTTCTGTAGCAGCAAATAACTTAATCGGTATATTTACTAAACCGAAGCTAATTGCACCTTTCCACATCGTATGCATGAATATCATCCTTTCACGGTCTTTTAGTACTTAGTGTTTGAATTAATGTCGTTTCCTCCTCATGTATATTTTTCCAAGTGTATACACATTTCGACAATTCATTGTAGATTTTGCAAATATACTTCATAATGGATGAAGAGATTGTATGGGTAGAGGGTGAATACATTGGCAGAGTGCGATACTCAAGTAAAAGGGAATAAGAATCTCGCTCAGTTTTTACTAGAGCAGAAGTCAAATATTGTTGATATGTGGCTAGAACACGTGCTGCTTCCGCAGAATGACCCTTTTTATACAGAAGTTAAATCGAACGGGTTACAAACGATAGATGAATTAATTTATTTTTTAGAGAGCGGGTCTCTGGAACATGTAGGAACGCTTACAACTAAAATGGCCAAAGAACGTATAGAGGCGAAAGCGAACATCGGGGATTTTGTTCATAACATAAATATAGGCAGAAGCATAGTATATGAACTTTTGATGTGTTCATTATTGAAAGAGCAGGAAAAAGGGGAAGGCGTACTTCTGATGCAGCGCTATTTTGATCATTTATTGTTATTAAGCGTTGAGCACTATACATCTTTGAAGGATTCCATAATCGAAGACAAAAATCAGTTTATACAAGAAATGCATCATGATAGACTAACTATGCTTGGCCAGATCGCAGCCAGTTTTGCACATGAGTTTAGGAATCCGCTCACTTCGGTAAAAGGATTTATTTATTTGCTGCAAAAGGAATTGGAGAAGACAGAGCAATCAGAGTATTACTTTGAAATTATTCAAAATGAGATGCTTAGTCTTGAAGAAAAAATTAGTCAGTTTTTATATTTATCCAAAATGAGGGGCCTTGAGGACAATCTTGTTAAAATCCCTTTTACAAAATTGATTAAAGAAATGTTTGCATTTATGTATCCGCGATTTACTGAAGCAAATATTATCGTTCATCTAAAATTGAACGAAGAAGTATATATTAATGGTGACAGCTCACAAATCAAGCAAGTTCTACTTAACATATTAGTCAATGCCGTTGAAGAATTAAGCGAGTGGAATGGCGAAAGAAAAATCGAAGTGACATTAAAAAAGAAAGAAAATCATGTGGAACTTTCGATTTGCAACAACGGAAAACCGATTCCAGATTATTTATTAGAAAATGTATTCCAGCCATTTGTTACGACCAAATCGCTTGGCACGGGCCTTGGACTGTCTGTCTGTAAACAAATTGTTGAGAAACATAACGGAACCATTGAAGTAAAATCAAAAAAGGAATTTACGTGCTTTACGATTTCGTTTCCAATGGTTTAATGACAGAGCAGCATAAGAAAAGGCAGCCCAGTTGGGTTGCCTTTTTTAATATGAGTTGACTTTTTATAAATGGTCAGGCTTCTTCGAGTATGGCTGTTTGCCTTTTTGTTTGGTCGCCATCTCAGCTTCGTTTTTCAGCTGATTCATTGCCTGATTGTCTTCGGGTCTCTTATCGTTGTCTTTTGTATATCGATGTGTCATGTTTGAATCCCTCCTGTCACTAACATCTGTCAGAAGGGAATCGTTTATACGTATGTTTTAAGATTCTTTTAATGGTGTATTTAAAAAGAATAATGCAATCGTGCCTGGTCCAGCATGTGCTCCGATGGCACATCCGATCATCGTAATCAGGATGTTTTTATTTCCTGTTTCTTCAATAATCATTTCTTTAAGAGCCTGGGCAGTCTCAACATCATCTGCATGACTGATTCCAATTGTTGAAATATTATCCGTTGTTTGCGATCTTTCTTTCATGATTTCAACCATACGGCCTAACACTTTTTTCTTGCCTCTTAATTTCTCAAGAGGGAAAAGCTTTCCGTCTTCCATGTGCAATACAGGTTTTATTTTTAAAAGAGTACCCATCACTGCAGCTGTTTTGCTTATTCTGCCGCCACGCAATAAATATTCAAGGTCATCTACGGTAAAAATAAGTTCAAGGTGCTCTATGTAGTGATTTAGGGTATGTATTATTTCGTCAAACGATTTGCCGTCTTTAGCTTGTTTAGCGGCTTCATATACCATTAAACCGTATCCTAAAGAGGCAGCCTGACTATCAAAGACTTCGATATTAGCATCAGGATATTCTTCAAGCACTTCATTTTTCATAAGTACAGCTGTCTGGTATGTACCGCTAATACCAGAAGACAGTGTGATGTATATTGCAGACTCTCCCTTTTTTGCGATAGTTTCCAGTGTTTCTTTAATAAGAGCAGGAGGTACTTGTGCAGTCTTTGGAGCTGCACCATCTTTCATATATGTATAGAGCTGTTTGGGTTCAATCGTTGAACGATCGAAGTATTCTTCGTTGTTAACTTGAACGACTAGCGGAAGCATGATGATATCCAGCTCGTCCATGATTTGTTTCGGCAGATCGGAACCTGTATCAGTAATTATATGTATCATTTTTTCACCTGCTTAATGGCTTTTTTTATAGTTTACCTTGTGTTGGAATGAAAAGGCAATGCTCATGTTTATAAAATAGGAAATCTGGCTATTGACGCGGTTCTCGCTTTTCTGGTAAAAATGAATCTTGGATGTCGAAAGGAGGACCCATATGATAAGAGATCGTTTTCGTATTTCTGAACTTGGAATTACTGAAATGAAGAAAATATTTTTTATAATAGTTGGGGCAATTTTAAATGCTGTTTCATTAAACATGTTTTTAATTCCTGCAAAAGTCTATGCAAGTGGATTTACAGGGATCGCTCAGCTTTTATCTTCACTACTCGAAAATACAAGTTTTCCTATCACAACAGGTATTTTATATTTCGTTTTTAACATTCCAGTTTCTATATTAGGATGGTATAAGGTAGGAAAGTCCTTTACGGTATACAGTTTTTTTAGTGTACTTATGATTACATTTTTCTTGCAAGTTATTCCGATCACTGTTGTATCCACTGACATATTATTAAATGCCGTATTTGGCGGTGTAATTGCTGCTCTTGGTGTAGGAATAACATTGAAATATGGTGCTTCAACAGGTGGATTAGATATCATTGCAATGGTATTATCCAGAATGAAAAACAAGCCGATCGGCGGTTACTTTTTCATTTTGAATGGCTTAATTATTTTAGCTGCAGGTTTCTTGTTCGGCTGGGAAAAAGCGCTATATACACTTGTAGCACTTTATGTATCCTCAAGGGTCATCGATACAGTCCATACACGTCACGAGAAATTGACAGCGATGATCGTCACGAAGAAAGGAAAGGAACTGCAGGAAGCTATACATGGTCAGATGGTAAGGGGAATTACGATTATTCCTGCGAAAGGGGCATTTTCTAATCAAGAAAAAGAGATGCTCATCATCGTTATTACACGCTATGAACTGTATGATTTGGAGCAAGTCTTAAAAGAAGTCGATCCAAATGCCTTCACGAACATTGTTCATACCACTGGCATCTTTGGATTCTTCCGCAACGACGGCTAGGGGACAGACCCCATACAAATACAAATACCGCATTTGTATACGTGGCACGGACAAAAAGTCTGTGCCACGTATTTTTTTTACTTTAAGAAAGTATAACTTGTTAGCAGGATGAATTACGGGACGCAGTGACAAGTTTAGGTTTAAAGTATAAGTGCAACTAAGGCTGACGGATAAGGTTTGGCGGCAGCCGAGTTTTCTTTATGAATCTTTTCGTTAAAACAGCCATATAAAGGTAAAAATGAATTTAAAGGCGGTGATTTGATTGAAGCGTTGGGGAAGTTTAGATAGGGTTGTTCCAATCTTTTTATTAGCTTTACTGTTTACCATTTTTTCAGGATGCGTAAACGATAAAGATAAGAAGCAAACTCATAAACAACAAGTTAGTTCTCAGTTAAGCCCAGTACTTTCAATTCAACAAAGGAATGAAGAAATTTCATTTTTAATCGCATTAGAAAATAACAGCAATCATACTGTTACCTTAACATTTCCGACCTCAAAAATGTTTGATATAACTGTCACCGATACGTCTGGAAAGAAACAGTTTAGGCATACAGATAATAAACAATACAGTGAAAATCCTGAAAAAGTTGCAATTAAAGCAGGAGACAGCCATATTTGGACATCGAGCTGGAAATTAGCACCTGGTCGAAACGGCGGAATCTATAAAGTAAATGCAGAAGTTCTACCGGAAAAAATATCACCAGGCTCCTTAAAAACTGAAACGCTAACTATGGAAGAAACGTTAACACTGCAGTCACCAGCAGGAAAACTAGAAAATAATTCGTTCCGTAATATTCATTTCACTGGAACTGATGGGAAATATAAAGTAACAGGAGAGGCGAGGGTGTTTGAGGCTGCATTTGCCTATACTGTTACCGACGGACATCAAGTTTTTGATGAACAGCATAAACAGGCTTCTGCAGGAGCACCAGCTTGGGCGACTTTTTCATTTGATGTTCATATACCAGAGGATGAATTGCCGATTAATGGTACATTAATACTTGAATTGTACTATTTCAGTCCAAAAGACGGATCAAAAACAGATGTTCTAGCAATTCCGCTGCAAACTTTTAAATAGCTGTTCGAAAAAAATGTAAAATACGAGCGCAATATGGAAAATATGAGACAACATAAGAAATACCTGCACAAAACATTAATACAATCGTAATTCAAAAAAGCAGCCCTTCGATAAAATCAAAGGAGCTGCTTCTTCATTTTTTTACGCGTTTTCTTCTAAAGCTTTTTGAATCTCGGGCATAAGTTCGTTCCAATCACTGTCGTTCGTTTTATTAACCGTAATAAAGTTCTCAAAACCGAAGATCGATTCTACACCATCAATTGATAGCAGTGCTTTTGCAAGTGGTGAGTCCGAATCGTCTCCTGCCCGGGCAGATAATCTGCCTTCTAAAAATTTTTCAGATGCATCAAACTTAATTGCGTTTGGATTTGGTGTAGGCTGGATCGAAAATTCAACTGCCATAATAAACACTCCTTCTATTATTAAAAATGAAATGCATACCTTTTTGAGATAATATCATGAAAATCAAGGGAATTATACAAATGCTTTGTAACCGAATTGTTTATTCCCGTTTCAAGCTCAATAGATTTTATACCGTCTCTTTCAGCCCAATAGATCAAATGAAGAAGCAGTTTGCGGGCAATACCTCTGTTACGGTGCTCTTCATGTACAAAAAGATCATTTAGCCATAAGTACGGTCCGCCGATTCGAATACTTACACCTAGATTGAAAAACGCCAGGCCAATAATTGAGTCTTCATCCTCAGCAACAATAATCCCGCTTTTATCCGGGTTTTCAAGGGCCAGCTTAATTCCAGTAATGGTACGAGAATGTTCTTCAGGTTCACCATCCATGGTTCGCTGCTGCAAAAACAGCTGAGCAATTTCTTCAATGTGATTAGATTCTACGTCATTCGTAACACGATAAATTTTCATACAATGCCCCCAGATAACAAAAACATATATACTTCTACAAAAACATACATTACTCATTATATCAAATTTAATCATCCCATGACGTTTGAGAAATGGAATTTTCTTTCGAATAATGTAAGAAGGATTACAAAAGAGGAGATGTGTGGGTATGAAGACATTGGTTTGTTTCGGTGATAGTATTACATCAAAAGAAAAGAGTGAAGATGGCTCCTTAAGACTAACATCTCGATTAAGACAAAAGCTCACAGAATGGGTAGTAATGAACGCAGGTATACCAGCAGAAACAACGAGGGCAGCTCTAGTTCGTCTGCAGGATGACGTTTTGCGGCATGAGCCCGATTATGTAACAATACTTTTTGGTGCAAACGATTCCAGTGATCATCGGCTAATTCCGCTGAAAGAATACGAAAAAAATTTAACTTATATGGTAAATAAAATAGGACCTCAAAAAGTGATTTTAATTAGTCCTGCTCCTGTGTTTGAAGAGAAGCAAAAAGCCCGGACCAACATACGAATGAAAAACTATGCCCAAATCGTAAAAAAAGTTGCTAAGCACGAAGGAACAGCATATGTACCTCTTTTTGAAACATTGGATACAAAAGATATTCAACATTATTTAATTGAGGATGGACTTCACTTTAACAATTTTGGCTATGAAGAATTATACGAACTTGTCTTACGAAAATTACAAATATTATCTGGTATAGCTAATCCAAAAAAACAGCTTTCTCCTTGATAGAGAAAGCCGTTTTTCGTTAATTGTGCTGATTATTATCAAAAAGATCTTCTACAGAATTAGCTCCAGCTTCTTCCTGTACCATTGAAGTTGAAGTAGCTCCTGCTTGTGAAGTTCCAGGGTTTGTATGTGCATCAAGCTCTTGCTGAAGTTCTGCAAGCTGAGCACGCTCCGCATCTGATGAATTAGCCATTGCTGAAGAAAGCGCGTTTTGTGCAATCTCCAGGTCATGACCAGAAAAATTGGAATGAGCTTCTGAATGTGCACTTCCTTCATTAGAAGAACCTTGAAACTTTCCAACCGCATTTTGGACAGCACTTCTAGCCATTTGGAATAATCGGTTTGCCATGTTTATATACCTCCTAGTGCATTTCTTTCTTCTTTTTCTCTTTTTCTTTCTGTTTGTTCATCTTTGCTGAATGCCATTGTTGTTTCTTGGCTTACCATATCAGCACCTTGCTTGATGGAACGTTTTGAACGGCTTTTTTTGCTCATGTGAAAATACCTCCTTTTCTCCCGTAACATTAGTTTTTACCGATTAAATAACATTATGTAATATAAGAAATTGGAAGGCTGTCATAAAATAAAAAATCTCCGGTAAAGGATACCGAAGATTCTTACTAAAACTAATTATTCATTTAAACAAGAGCTAGAACTTCAGTTAAATAATGAGCGACCCCGTCTTCTTCATTTGTTAAAGTAACGTAATTTGCTCGTTCCTTCAATTCATCAATAGCATTTCCCATTGCAACTCCGTGTCCAGCGTATTCAATCATTTCAAAGTCATTGTCTTCGTCTCCAAAAGCAACAATTCGTTCCTGAGGAATATTGTAATAAGCAGCTATTTTTTCTAGACCTTTTGCTTTGTTGATACCGGAACGAATTACTTCAATGATATTCCATGGAGCAGCCCAAACTCTTTGGTCGATAACTTCAGCATGTTCTTTTTCCAGCATGGATCTTAATTCACTAATGTGATGATCTTCAGGATGGACGAGAATAGCTGTTGGATTTTCAGTTAAAGTCTTGTGAAGATCACCGATATGCAGCGGATTTTCATCCATGATAAAGGTATTAACGATTACTTCATCATGTTTTTTTAAATAAACATCATCCAAAACCTCAACCATTATATTTTTCACATGAAAAGTTTCGCACGCTTTAATGATTCTTTTTGCCACATCAAGCTCGAGGGGTGAATGATGAATACCAAACTTAGCATCATGAGGATGGTGCACGAAAGCTCCATTGAAGTTAACAATCGGAGAATTTAATTCGAGTTCCTCATAGTACATATTGGAAGAGCGATAAGGTCTTCCTGTTGAAATACAGACATGATGACCTTTTTCCATCAGTTTAAATAATACTTCTTTAGTCTTTTTCGAAATTTTCTTATCATCTGTTAATAAAGTACCATCAAGGTCCAGTGCAATTAAGTATGGTTGTGTCACGAATGTACCTGCCTTTTTATATATGAATACTTAAAGTGTAATATTTTCCCTAAAAAAAGTCTAATGATATAAAACGTCATTCATGTAAAAGGAACTGTGACATGATAAGATGGAAAAAATGAGAAAGAGAGAAGGAGATACACGTGGTTTCGATTAAAAGAGAAGCAGTCGGGAGTATTCCCTTTATAATGGCTGAGAAACATGAAAATGCCGGGAAACCTTTGCCGCTTTTCATTTTTGTTCATGGATATACAAGTGCAAAAGAACATAACTTGCATTTTGCTTATACATTAGCTGAAAGAGGAATGCGCGTCATTCTGCCAGATGCAATGCACCATGGAGAAAGAGTGGATGATCATACAGCAAAAAGAAATGATTATGATTTTTGGAATATTGTTGCTCAAGGGATACAAGACGTAGGAATCCTTATAAATTGGGCGAAGGATCGAACACTCATTTCAAACGGGGAAATTGCTTTAGGCGGAACATCCATGGGAGCCATCATAACATATGGTTCACTTGTACAGTATCCTGAGATTAACGCTGCTATTGCTTTAATGGGCACACCAGCTCATGAAGCTTTTGCAAAATGGCAAATTGAAAGAATTGAAAATGCAGGTCATAAGCTTCCGTTTTCTGATGAAGAGTTAACAAAAACTTACGAGTATTTAAGAAGTTTTGACCTTACACAAAATTATGAGAAATTAAACAAGCGGCCATTGTTTATTTGGCACAGTGAAGTAGATCAAGTTGTCCCGTATGAATTTGCAAAGCCATTTATTGAAGACTTAATCGTACAAAATGAGAAATCTGTTTACATGAACGATAAAACTTCGGGTCATAAAGTTTCACGTCCTGCTTATTTGAATGCAGTTGATTGGGTCCTGGAAAATATTAAAAAAACAAAAGAAACGGTGTAGACATTACCCCGTTTCTTCGAGTTTTAACCGGTATGATTTTTTTGGCTGATACATATGATCAATTTCATCAATTTGTTTTTGCAGAGAATGCATAATCCGGAAAGTCCAAACCCCGTATTCGTTAAACTCTTCAGGGATGTCGGTAATGGTTATTTTATTGCCGCTTCGATGGTAATATTCATAAGAAACTTTCATAAAAACAACATCCTTTCAATTGAATTAAATAAATCATATCAAATATAATCAGAAAAGTAAATATATTCTGACTATTTAAAAGGAGGAAACATATGCCGGTAGAAAAAAGAACCCCTATACCTGTTGGAGATGCTGTGAAAAAAATCTTGGAAAGGACAGAAACATGGGGAACAGAAACCGTTGCTATAACCGATTGTGATCAGCGAATATTGGCAGAAAACCTCATAGCATCGAATGATGTGCCTCCTTTTCATCGATCGCCTTATGATGGGTTCGCGATTTATTCCAATGATACGAGAGAGGCATCAGAAAACAATCCCGTTACATTGCAAGTTTTAGAAACAATAGGTGCGGGACAAGTGGCAAAGCATAATGTAAGAAGCGGAACTGCCATCAGAATAATGACGGGTGCTCAAATTCCGGTTGGTGCAGATGCTGTGATCATGCTTGAATTAGTAAAAGAAGCAAGTGAAAACGGACAAACTTTTATAGAGATCAAAAGGAAAGTTAATAAAAATGACAATATCTCATTTCAAGGAGAGGATACGAAAGAAGGGGAATTGTTAGCGGAGAAAGGTACGGTTATTACTCCTGGAATTGTTGCGCTGCTCGCAACATTCGGCTACCATTCAGTGTCTGTTTTTAAAAAACCAGTTGTCGGGATATTATCTACCGGCACAGAACTTTTAGAAGTAAATGAAACATTACAACCGGGAAAAATTAGAAACAGCAATGCCTATATGACTGCAGCCCAAGTAAAGGCAATGGGAGGACAAGTTAAGCTTTATCAGCATAGAGAAGATGACTTTGAATCATTGTATGAAGCAGTTACAGAAACTCTAAATGAATCTGATCTTGTCATAACCACTGGCGGCGTTTCTGTTGGAGATTACGACTATCTGCCGGCTATCTACAAAAAATTAGGTGCAACTGTCCTATTCAACAAGGTTGCGATGAGACCGGGAAGTGTTACGACTGTAGCAAAATACAAAGAAAAATGGCTCTTCGGTCTATCAGGGAATCCTTCTGCTTGTTTTGTGGGCTGTGAGCTTTTCGTGCGTCCAGTCATTTTAGCAGGTATGAATTATAAAACACCACATTGTTCATTATACAAAGCGACACTTGCCGCCGACTTTTCGAAAGCAAATCCGTTCACCCGATTTGTTCGGGCAAAATTATCAATAGGAATTAATGAAAACACGGTTAAACCTGCAGGTCTGGATAAATCAAGTTCAGTTTCATCCCTCTTGGATGCTAACGCTTTAATCGTCTTGCCCGGCGGAACTAGAGGATGGGAGAAAGGCAGCCAAGTCGGAGTTCTCTCATGGGATGGGGAAGGGAGTGAGTGGCCATGGGATTCCCCGTTATTCTCCAAATCATCGGATATCAAAACAGCGGGAAAACAACGGTAATCACTTCTTTATTGGAACGTTTAACAAAGATGGGGATAAGAACAGGTGTAATTAAGCACCATGGTCATGATTCTACTCTTCCTTTCAATGACTCCGGTAAAGATACAGATCGTCATAGAAAAGCAGGTGCAATTGTTACAAGTGTTTCATCAGATGCGAATACTATCATATACATGGATCACTCTTTGTCGCTCGAAAACACAATCGAAATGTACAAATTATTAGACATGGATTGCGTTTTGATCGAAGGTTATAAACAAATGCAATACCCTCGGGTTGTGCTTTGCAGAAATAATAAAGATAAAATGTTAATCGAGAATTCATTAGTTCCAGTTGTCATAATTAGTGATAAAAGTTTAGATGAAAAATATCCATTTCCCTTTTTTTTATATGAAGATCAAATACAATGGCTGCCCTTTTTAATGGAATATATAAATAAGGAAATGAGTAAGGGGAAAGAAAGTAATCATGAAATTCTTTAATATATGTAAAGAACCCATTGATAATCAAAAAGTAATAGACCAAGTTATACACCAAAATGCTGGTGCAGTTTCTGTTTTTATAGGAACTGTAAGGGAAATGACAGGGGATAAACAAACAAAATACCTTGAATACGAGGCTTATGTTCCTATGGCAGAAAAGCAGCTTGAAAAAATTGGAGAAGAAATTAACGAGAGATGGCCAAATGCCAAAACAGCCATTACCCATCGAATAGGAACTCTCCAAATTTCGGATGTTGCTGTAACGATTGCCGTGTCAACTCCTCATCGGCAAGATGCGTTTGAAGCGAGTCGCTATGCAATTGAGCGCATAAAGGAAATAGTTCCGATATGGAAAAAAGAACATTATATCGATGGAGAAGAATGGGTCGGCAACCAAAAGGGAACGAAACATTATCCACAGGGTCACCCTGAAAGGAATGAATAAGAATTATGGTACGTGTATTACTATTTGCAGGTCTTGCACAGCAAGCGGGCACGCAAGAATTATCACTAGTAGTTAATGATCCAGTAACCATCAAGGAAATAAAAAAGAGGCTTCAAGAAAAAATAGGAAAATTAAACGGACTGGACCATTGTCTAACAGCAATTAATGAAGAATATGCGGATGACTCTTCAACTGTGGATGCAGGAGATACGTTAGCGTTTATTCCCCCAGTAAGCGGAGGGTGAATCCATTTAGGAATTTGACGATCGGTAATCGTTGGATTCCTTCTTCATTTCTTCAACACATGTAAAGCAGAACGTTTCACCGGAGTCACTGACCTCTGCTTGGAAAAAACCATCCATGCAAAACAATTCTTTTTCACAACGAACACATTTGCCTACCAATTCCTTCATTTGTTTTGCCCTCCCTTTTTTAAGACAATTTGCACTTTTCATTCGGGATATCGATTTGAAAACCACGAAAGAATTCTCTTCATATCTGATACATTTCTTGATTGTTCTAAAAATAAATAACTCACTTATTCCTTCTCCAAGTTGTATGAATTCCCTTTTATAACTTATCTGTGATTGCATACATATAGACACTTGAACCAACTCTTTTCCGAATGAATAGGATAGGTTAAAAGGAGGGTGTGTTATGTATCCATATAATATGGGGAACTTTCCAGGTCAATCATCGGGTGGACAATTTGGTTTCGGAAACAGCAAGTCTCCATTTAAAAAAATATATAAAACCTGTTTGAAAAATAAAGATCAGCATGTTCAGCTTATGTTAATCGACGGGGTAACTTATAACGGATTCATTGAATACGTTGATCAGCAGAATGTTTATTTCGCGATTCCATATCTGCAAAATCAAATGAATGATGTGCGGAGTTCTGATATGCAATATAGCGTTTCGGGTTATCAGATACAACGATGTATGTTTCCGCTTCATGCAGTAGCGGGAGTAAACCCAGCTTATTAGATGGTTTCATAAGAGTGTGTATCTTTTCTTTTTTTTAGCAAGTGTTATCAGGCAAAGGGCGGGTAACCTATAAAAGAAAGGAGGCATACCAAATGGGTCAGCATAGACATTTTACGCACGGTCAAAAAGCACCAAACAATGGTATGTATGTGGAGATTGGTGAAACAGGAAGCATGGTAAATGATCCTAAACAAATTCATTTATCAGCAGGAGACCGTTTTCCGGAAACGACCAACCATAACCGGGTCTGGACATATAAAAGAAAACCTTAACCTGATACCATGTCAGCACAATATAATGTAAAAATAAAAAAACCCGGATATTTAAACCCGGGTTTTTGACGTTTCTTGGGTTAAACTTCCTCACTTTGTGAAGGTAAAATTTCTCCAAGAACGGAAATAACAACTGCAAAAATAACACCAAAGATTGAAGCTTTAACAAGATCAAAAGTACCGCCTTGCATTGATACTAAAACATAATACATCATATTACTTAATAATAAAGACCAGATAAACGTCCAAATGTAACGCATGCTCACATTCACCTCTTTATGTAAACGAATTCTTTTTCTTCCCTCCTGTATAGTAACAAATGTTTGGAAAAAGGAAAAGATTCTTTGCGAATTTAAACATATAAATAAAAGTAATTTTCATAAAATGTTCAAGCTTAACAGGAAAGTCAAGCTAATATAAAGAAAAAGGTAACAACAGCAGCAGTATTTAGCTAATTAAAAATGAAACATGGGGGTTTTTTCACATGGATCAAAAAAAGGAAGAACTAAAAGCGTTAGAAGAACAGGATGAGAAAAATCTTACGCCACAAGGGAAAGAAACATTGGATCAGCTTAAAAAGGAGCTGAATTCTTAAATTTGTAGGCAAATAACTTTAGCTAAATTTTTTCCTCTGCATACATTAGTTAAGAACCGCTAATGAGAGGGGAGAACTGTGAGTATCGATAAACGCTGCTTCCAAATAGACAATCAATGGAACATCATCCATCTGCCATATCGGCCAAATGGTTTTGCTGTTATGATCATAGGTGATTGCAGTCATTATGTTGATGAACATACAAGTCTTTGGAAACAAAATACGGAGCGCGCCCATCTCATTCAATCTTTGAAAGAGCAAGGCTATACCATTTTTTATTCTAACCTTTACGGCCGTCATTGGGGAAGTCCTCAAGCTGTCATCTTGGCAAAAAGACTTTATCATTATGTGATGAAGCATGAAATTTTAAATCCGAGTATTCACGTGATCGCCGAAGGTATGGGAGCACTTGTAGCTCTTCAATTAATGGAAGAAATGGAAGGGCAAATTCGATCAGCGCTTTTTATAAACCCGTGTATTGACTTGAAACATCATTTTAATCATGAAAAACAAAACCGGCTTTTTTTTAAAAGACTCGTACGTGAATTAAGTAACTCTTACAAAATAACACAAAAAGAAGTACCTGAATTTATAGATACAATAACTGATGTGAGTGATTGGCAGGCTAAAACGCCAGTGAAAATTTTTCACGCAGCAAGAGGTGTTTTATTCAGCTTTAAAGAACATAGCAGAGTGTATGAAAGAAAGAGGTTGGAAATCAAAGCCCCCATCTCTTTATCCCTTCATGTTCCAGAGCGAACGTTTAATCCAGCAAACGCCTTCAGTGAATATTTTAAAGAACACGAAAAAGTGCTTTAGACCTCATTACTTGAAAAATATCGGTAATGAGGTTTTTTAAATGTAAAAAAGTATCGTATTCTCGCTCTTTACCCCATAGGATATTAAGAAGAGAAAAAAGATACTGGAGGCCCACTCATGAAAAAAGCATTTGTAACCGGAGCGGCGGGGTTTATCGGCTTTCATTTGTGCAGCCGGTTGTTAAATGAAGAAATTGATGTAATTGGAATAGACATGGCGGAATCACCTGACCGCATAGATTTTATTGCTCGCCATGCTGGATTTCAGTATGTTCCTTCTGATATAAATGAAGTTGAATTGAAACCTTATATACTTGGATGCGATGTTGTTTTTCATCTTGCTTGTTCGGTTAAACCTACTGCTCCATGGGCAAATATTGAGGATGAAGTACAACGACATGTTTCTGTATTAAAAAAGCTACTCTCCCATGCGAATGAGAATATAAAAGTGGTCTATGTTTCTTCTTATGATGTATATGGCAAAAGATCTGGGGAAGTTGTAGAAGAATCCCCCAAAAATCCGGAAACGCTATTTGGACTTATTAAATTAACAGAAGAAAATATGATTAAACAGCTTGCAGAGAAGCATTCTTTCCCATTTATTATTATGCGGCTGCCTACAGTGTATGGACCAGGGCAGCCTGATCATCATACTTACCATCAGCTTATTTCTTCGAACGTCTCAGAAAACCGGAAAAAAGATTCAATTACAAAAGATACAGTTACAGAGGATCTTCTTTTTGTAGATGATGCAGCAGAAGCATTATTTCTTGCAGGGAAATCCGGGTCTGTAAATCAGATATATAACATATCAAGCGGAAACCCGAATCATTGGCAGGAGGGACTGAAAGAATTGAAGGCTGAAAAAATGTCATTTACTGAAAAACGAAAGATGCGGATAAAAGGGGAAAAGGCGGAGGCAGAACTAGGTTTCAGAGCGAAAACAAAGATTAAGGAAGGCATACAAAAGCAGATTATTGATTTTATTAGCAGGAAATCAGACTCAAAATAATTTAGCAGCAGTAAAATTAATTTCGTAATGGTACATTTTTTATTATAATTTAGAAGGTGCATAAATTTTTTACAGGAGGACCTTCTAATGAATAACGAACTTAACATGAAACTTATGCAGATTGCCATGACACATCTGCCGGAAGCAAAAGCTTTTTTTGAGCAAAAAGGAATTGAGCTTGGTATGGAAGATATTCAGCCAATGCTACAGCTTTTAATGAATGTAATGAACGATGCGTATGAACTTGGAAAAGCAGAAAATAAATAAACAGCAAAAAAGCCAACCTGACCCGGTTGGCTTTTTTTACTTCTTTTTAAACGCGGAAAATATGGGTGATATTTGCTGTGCGACTTTTACAGATTGATCAATTACTGAAAAGATTTTATTGTAATCCAACGATCCTTCCTGCGTTCTGAAAGAATGTAAAAATGGGCGGGGAAATGGCTGTTGAAACGGCACTGGCGGCATCTGACGAAACATTGGGTTTCCGAAATTATGGGGTTGCATACCTGGCTGCATTGGATGCTGCTGGTCAGAACCCATCTGAAAACGTCCAGGAAACTGTGGAGGATACATCGGCTGCTGTCGATACTGAGAATTGTACATGTTGAACCACTCCTATAGTCAATTTCACTAAACTTACATTTTTCTTCCTTACAGGATATGCCCTTATGCGTTTGTTGGTGAAAGAATACCACTTTTAACTAGACAAAAACATAAATTTCACATAAAATTAGTACCAGGTCATAATATTTGATATAAAATTTAAAAATATAAGCCAAAGGGGTAATAATATGAAAGCAGGAATTATCGGAATGGGCAGTTACATTCCAGAGAAAATTTTGGCGAACTCAGACCTGGAAAAAATGGTAGATACTAATGATGAGTGGATCCGAACTCGAACTGGCATTGTAGAACGAAGAATAGCAGACGAATCAGTAAATACATCACATATGGCAAGACATGCAGCAGAAGAAGCGTTAGAAGATGCAGGAATTAAGGGAGAAGATATAGATTTAATAGTTGTTGCTACAGTAACTCCAGATAATCCGTTCCCGTCAGTAGCGTGCCTTCTGCAAGATTATTTAGGTGCAAAAAAGGCAGTAGCCATGGATGTTAGTGCTGCTTGTGCAGGGTTCATATATGCTACAGTAGTCGCAAAACAATTTATTGAATCAGGTACTTATAAAAATGTATTAGTAGTAGGTGTTGAAAAGCTTTCTAGAATTACTGATTGGAAAGACCGCAATACTGCAGTACTTTTCGGTGATGGAGCTGGAGCCGCCGTACTCTCAACAGTTAGCGAAGGTAGAGGGATCTTGTCATTTGAACTTGGCTCAGACGGTACGGGTGCAAAACACCTTTATCAGAATGAATTTATCCATATGAATGGAAGAGAAGTATTTAAATTTGCTGTAAGACAAATGGGAGAATCATCTTTAAATGTAGTTCACAAAGCCGGGTTAACAAAAGAAGATGTTGATTTCTTAATCCCGCACCAAGCAAATATAAGAATCATGGAAGCTTCAAGAGAAAGATTAGAGCTACCAAAAGAAAAAATGATTATGACCATTGACCGATTTGGCAATACTTCTTCTGCCTCAATACCAATGGCATTAAAAGAAGCTTTAAAAGATGGTAAGATAAAAGATGATCATACAATCGTACTTGTTGGATTCGGCGGGGGACTCACTTGGGGTGCTTTAGCCATTAAGTGGGGAAGATAATCTCTAAACGAACTTACGCAGCTTAAAGGAGAGTTGATTTACGATGAAGAAAAGAGTAGTTGTAACTGGTATGGGAGCAGTGACTCCCCTAGGAAATAATGTTGAAGAAACTTGGAAAAAGATTATAGAAGGACAAAGCGGGGTAGGTCCGCTTACGAGAAGAAATCCAGATAAATTCCCTGTTAAAGTAGCAGCAGAAGCGACGGAATTCAATCCGGAAGATTTTATGGATAAACGCGACGCGAGAAGAATGGACCGCTTTACTCAATTTGCGGTAGCTGCTTCAATAATGGCGGTTAAAGATGCTGACTTAGAAATCACAGAAGAAATTTCTCCGCGTGTGGGTGTATGGATTGGATCTGGAATTGGCGGAATGGATACGCATGAGGAGCAGTTCCGGATTTTTGAAGCAAAAGGAGTAAGACGTGTTAGTCCGTTCTTTGTACCGATGATGATTCCTGACATGGCATCTGGCCAAGTTTCGATTGCTATTGGAGCAAAGGGGATAAACTCTTGTACGGTAACTGCTTGTGCATCTGGTGCAAACTCTATTGGTGATGCGTTTAAAGTTATTCAGCGTGGAGACGCAGATGCTATGATTACAGGCGGTACAGAAGCGCCTATTACAGATATGGCTTTAGCTGGTTTCTGCCAGGCAGGCGCCCTTTCGACTAATCCAGATCCAAATACTGCAAGCCGTCCATTTGATAAGAACCGTACTGGTTTTATTATTGGTGAAGGTGCAGGTATATTAGTACTTGAAGAATATGAATTTGCTAAAAAACGCGGTGCAAAAATTTATGCTGAAATCGTTGGTTACGGTGCTACAGGTGATGCATACCACATTACACAGCCTGCTCCTGGTGGAGAAGGCGGAGTTCGCGCGATGAAACAAGCTGTAGAAGACAGTGGTTTGGCATTGGATGAAATCTCTTATATTAATGCACATGGTACTAGTACAGATTATAATGATAAATTTGAAACTGCTGCGATTAAAGAGCTTTTTAAAGAGCAAGCCTATAAAATTCCTGTAAGTTCAACAAAATCTATGACAGGTCATTTGTTAGGGGCTGCTGGCGGTATTGAAGCTATCTTTTCTGTAAAAGCAATTCAAGAAGGTATCCTTCCTCCAACTATCAATTATGAAACTCCGGATGAAGAGTGTGATCTTGATTATGTACCAAACGAAGCGAGACGTGCTGAAGTAAATGCTGTCTTAAGTAATTCATTAGGTTTCGGCGGACATAATGCATCCCTAGTGTTTAAGAAAATTGCAGAATAAATAAAGCCTAACCCCGTTGCATAACAAAAGCAGCGGGGTTTTATTTAAGTTTGTAAATTGCCTTATTTTAGAATAAAAAGGACAACCTCTGACTATACTGATTTTAAATACAAATCGGTAAAAAGTGAGGGGTACAAATGTTATACTTGCGTGATGTTTGGGTCAACTGGTTTGAGGGAGAGGAGAACGGTTATAACGTTTGTGAGTTTCATGAATGGCGAAAAGACGACTATATTGAGTTGTTGGATCAAGTGCCAATCTTAAAAATAGAATCAACACTTTTTCATTATATTGAAAATGATTTAAATGACCTCCCTGATGCCTTATTAGAAGAAGTACATCAAAAAGCGTATGTAAGAAAAAATAACCAACGCGTACAGCTGGAGCATTGTTTCATCATCACAGATATGAAGAAATCACTCATTGCAGATACAATGGGATACAGAATTCCAATTCGTAAAAGCAGACTCATTCCGAGACAAGAACAGCTTGTATTTGAAATGGCAGAACAAACCGATACAAAAGTTTTTACATTCAGCCAAAGACAGATAGACAAAGAATATCATATCCTATCTCCTAACCCTGACAGCATGAGAGGTTTAACAAGAAAAGAAAGACAATTAAAACAGCTGCTGTTCATGGCACTCGATCAGCTTCATTCTACAAAAAATGCCGCTGAAATGCGCTATTGGTGTACAGAATGGATGCCTGAAGCATACGGGAAAATCCAGAGAATGGATTTTGATGAAGCGTGGGAAGCTCTTTACGGGGAATTAAAAAGCGGCTGGTCGAAACAGCATTTGGATATGTGTGAACGGTTAGTAAAAGGTCAGCCTTATTTCGAAAAAATTTGGGAGCTTGAAAACGGAACACATGTGAACTAACTAAAATTATATTAAAAGTACTCAAAAGACGTTGATGAACAACACTTTTGAGTCTTTTTTTGATCATTTTTTTAATGAGATATGAATAATCCACCGGGTTTTGGCGTTATTCCACCGAGAATTAACAATATTCCACCGACTTTTACTCGTAATTCACCGAGAATTCTTCATATACTCCCGAACCGACAAAAAACGACATCCAGATACCGAACCTGCATTAAAAAAGCTGGTCTCAAATGATGTATAGTACAGGACATCAAGAGCCAGCTATTTTAAGTTTTTTTCTTGTTTTTCGGACTAAACTCTTTTACGAGCTAATCCCATAGCACGTTCAGCTTTATTTAACGTCTTGTTCGCTACTCTGTTTGCTTTTTCAGCACCGCGATCAAGAATGTCATCTAACTCAGAAGACTGTACAAATTCGTGATATCGTTTTTGGATCGGTTTTAATGTGTTAATAATAACTTCTGCAACTCCTTGTTTGAAGTCTCCGTATCCTTTGCCTTTATACTTTTCGACGATTGAAGAAATGCTCTCTCCAGTTAGTTGAGAGTAGATGGTAAGTAGGTTTGAAATACCAGGTTTTTTCTCTTTATCATATGCTACAACTCCATCAGAATCAGTAGTTGCGCGTTTGACTTTTTTCATGATAACAGATTCATCATCAAGCATTGAGATATATGAATTTTGGTTAGGATCCGATTTGCTCATTTTCTTTTCAGGATCCACAAGTGACATAATTCGAGCACCTTCAGTAGCGATGCGAGGCTCTGGTATAACAAAAATATCACGGTACTTTTTATTGAAACGTTCTGCAATATCTCGAGTAAGCTCAAGATGCTGTTTTTGATCATCACCTACTGGGACAATCCCAGTGTTATAGAGCAATATATCAGCGGCCATAAGTGGGGGATAAGTTAATAATCCTGCTGAAACAGCTTCTTTACCCGTTGATTTATCTTTAAATTGTGTCATGCGTTCCAATTCACCGATATATGACACACATTGCAGCATCCAGCCCATTTTCGTATGTGCAGGTACTTCCGATTGTATGAAAAGTGTCGACTTTTCTGGGTTAATTCCCGCTGCTAAATAAAGAGCTGCCAAGTTTCGGCTGTTTCTTTTTAATGCAGCAGGGTCCTGAGCGACTGTAATTGCATGCTGGTTTACTACACAGAAATAACAATCATGTTCATCCTGGAGCTCCACAAAATGCCTTAATGCCCCGATATAATTCCCGATCGTAATATTTCCGCTCGGCTGTATGCCTGAAAAGATTACAGACATGTTTCATCTCTCCTTTATAAATAAATTCAATATAAAAAGGCCCACTCGTCGCCTTATGCAAGGGACGAATGGACCGCGGTGCCACCCTTATAATTCTCAAATTAACTGAAAATCACTCAATACGTACGGGAATAATCCGATACGGCGTCCATTTATATCGTGCGGACATATACACGTCTGAGCCTACTAAAATGTTCGGTCAGAATGCTCCAAAGCCCATTCCACAAAGGTTCACTGCCTGTTTTCACCAACCACAGGCTCTCTAAAAGCTTCACTTCATGTACTCTTCTTTATCATCACATTATCATTTATTTTTTGTAGTATACACAAATCAAAGCGTATATGCAACGGCAATAGAAAAAATAGTTAAGATTATTCCGCTTATAAGAAACGATCGCATATAACTTCCGCTTACACGCTCTGAAATTCGGAAGTTTGTTTCAAACCTAGTTTGCTCATCGTAATCAGGATTCCTGGATAACGCTTTTGTCATCTTCTTAAAACTGAATGCAAAAAAATCAAAAAATCCGCTTTTGCCAACGTACATAGCAACACCAATTAAAGCGATTGGCAGTCCTATATAAAAAAGCGTAGTGATGAATGTTTCCAGGAACGCTCTGGAACCGTTATCAACAAATAATGTAATAGCAGCAGCAATTATTATTGCGACTCCCGAAATGATAAAGGACTTTTTTAACTCTTCTTTCATAATTGAAATCCCCCGACTAGTAAAAATTACACCAAAACTACTTTCAATGTAACACATATTTGAAAGTAGACCGTCCGACTTTACGCCTATTGTAACAAATGAAATATAAAAATGACGAAATTTAACAGAGATTCACTCCAATGTAAGTTTAAAGACTTCATCGAGAATGTAATAATCATGCTATTTATCCCCTATTATTGGTAAAATTTGTAGAATTATCAGAAAAAACACACTATGAATATATAGGTCTTTATCCCTATTTTTTGTTAAGGAAAAGTAAATATAATGGGATTTTTGTAAAAGTCTTAAAAAAAACAAATGCACAATTTTTTGAAAACTTGTATAATCGAACTTGTAGATGAAAATATCTGATAATTCTTGATGCTTTTATCTGCTAACAAATTAATGGGATAAAAAGGGGAGGTCGACTCATGAAGAAGTCAAAATGGTCATTACTTCTTACTCTAGTTCTAGTTTTGAGCATGTTCCTTGCTGCGTGTAGTGGTAAAGATGGCGAAAAACCTAAGGATTCAGGTAATGGAGATGGCGACAAAGCAGCTGCACCAAGTGAGCCGCAAGTACTTAACTTAACAGATGGTTCTGAAATTCCTTCAATGGATTCTTCACTAGCAACAGACCAAGTTTCATTTGAAGTTATGAACAACGTTATGGAAGGTCTATATCGTCTAGATAAAGATAACCAACCAACTCCAGGTGTTGCTGAAAAGTACGACCTAAGCGATGACGGTTTGGTTTACACGTTCCATTTAAATCCAAACGCAAAATGGAGTGACGGATCTCAAGTTACTGCTAAAGATTTCGTTTACTCTTGGAGAAAAGCGTTAAACCCAGATACACTTTCTGAGTACGCTTATATCATGGGACCAGTTAAAAACGCTAACGCAATCCAAGATGATCAAGATCCGTTATACGGAAAAGTTGATCAACTAGGTGTTGAAGCAGTTGATGATGCAACTCTTAAAGTAACTCTTGAAGCTCCAGCTCCTTATTTCTTAGGACTAACTGGA